>CAWKOA010000029.1:0-251853 GCA_963851025.1 uncultured Actinomycetes bacterium | reverse complement strand
CGACGCGTAGTGACGTGCGTTCCCTGACGTGACATGGCCCGCCGGCCCGGTCAGCCGAGGTCGGGCGGCCGGTAGATGCCCCAGACCTCGCGCAGCGCGTCGCACACTTCGCCCACGGTGGCCCGGTGCCGCAGCGCCTCGCGCACCGGGACGAGCACGTTCTGGCTGCCGGTGGCGGCCTTCTTCAGGTCGTCGAGGCGGCGGCGGAACTCGTCACCGTCCCGCTCGCTGCGCAGCGCGGCCAGCCGGCCGGCCTGCTTCTCCTCGAGCGCGGGATCGGCCGCGCATCGGCACGTAGGCTCGTCGCTGGGCGCGGTGAACTTGTTCACCCCGACCACCACCCGCTCCCCGGAGTCGATCTCCCGGGTCACCCGGTAGGCCGAGCGCTCGATCTCGGCTTTCTGGAAGCCCTGCTCGATGGCCGCGACCGCACCGCCGAGGTCCTCGACCCGGGCCATCAGCTCGTCCGCCGCGTCCGCGACGTCGTCGGTCATCGATTCCATCGCGTAGGAGCCGGCGAACGGGTCGACGGTCGCGGTGAGGTCGGTCTCGTTCGCCAGCACCTGCTGGGTGCGCACCGCGAGCCGGGCGGCCTTCTGGCTGGGCAGCGCGATGGCCTCGTCGTAGGCGTTCGTGTGCAGCGACTGGGTGCCGCCGAGCAGCGCGGCGATGGCCTGCACGGTGACCCTGGTCAGGTTGACCTCGGGCTGCTGCGCGGTCAGCTGCACCCCGGCCGTCTGGGTGTGGAACCGCAGCATCTGGGATTTGCGGGTCCTTCGCCCCGAACTCCTCGCGCATGATCCGCGCCCACAGCCGCCGGGCGGCCCGGAACTTGGCCACCTCCTCCAGCAGCGTGGTGCGGGCCACGAAGAAGAACGACAGGCGCGGCGCGAACTCGTCCACCGCGAGGCCGGAGCGCGACCGCGGCGCGCACGTACTCCTTCGCGTTCGCCAGCGTGAACGCGATCTCCTGCACCGGCGTGGCGCCGGCCTCCGCCATGTGGTACCCGGAGATCGAGATCATGTTCCAGCGCGGGATCTCCGCCCGGCAGTAGGCGAACGTGTCCGCGACCAGGCGCAGCGACGGGACGCGGGGATAGATGTAGGTTCCCCGGGCGATGTACTCCTTGAGGATGTCGTTCTGGATCGTCCCGGTCAGCGCGGCCGCGGGCACGCCCTGTTCCTCGGCCACCAGCTGGTACAGCAGGAGCAGCAGGGCCGCCGGGGCGTTGATCGTCATCGAGGTGGAGACCTCGCCCAGCGGGATCCCGCGCAGCAGGATCCGCATGTCCTCGACGGAGTCGATGGCCACGCCGACCTTGCCGACCTCGCCGTGGGCCAGCGGGGCGTCCGAGTCGTACCCCATCTGGGTGGGCAGGTCGAAGGCGACCGACAGGCCGGTGGTCCCCGCCTCGATCAGCTCGTGATAGCGCCGGTTGGAATCCTCCGCGGTGGCGAACCCGGCGTACTGCCGCATCGTCCACGGCCGGGTGGTGTACATCGTGGGGTACACGCCGCGGGTGAACGGGTACTGCCCGGGTGGCCCGAGCTTGTCCGCCGGGTCGAAGCCAGCTGGCTGACCGGGGCCGTACACGGGCTCGATGGGCAGCCCGGACTCCGACTCACGTCCCATGAGCCAAGGTTAGATGGCCAGTACTCCAGACACCTAAGCGAGCTTCGCCACATCGGGCGCAGGACCGGGGCAAGCCGGACCCCATACGCAGAGACACGAATTCCACCATGATTGACTACTCTGCGTGAGAGAGAGACGGAGGTCGGGGCCGGCCGCCGGCGCTGGCCGGCTCCGGCCGGATGGCGGCGCCGCGCCCGCCGCGGCTGCCGCGGCCGCCGGCGCTGCTGGCCGCCGCCGGGCTCCGGCCGCCGCCCGCTCCGGCCCGCCGCGCGCCGCGGCGCCGGCGCCGCCGGCGCGCGGTGCCGGGCAGGACACCCCGTGGTCGGCGGCACCGGAGCTCGCGCGGCCGGGGCGTCCTCGTCCGCTACCCGGCGCGCGGGGCCCGGCGGCTGCCCTCGGTGCCGCGCCTCCGCCTACGTGATCGCGGACGCGGGAACCGGGCAGGTGCTCGCGGCCAAGGACCCGCACGGGCACTTCCTGCCGGCCAGCACGCTGAAGGTGCTCACCGCGGACGCGCTGATGCCGGTGCTGAAGCCGGACGCCACCGTGGTCACCTCGGCCCTGGCCGCGGCCGTGACCCCGAACAAGGTGGGCCTGGTCAAGGGCCACGCGTACCCGGTGTCCGACCTGTTCCAGGCCCTGCTGCTGATTTCCGCCAACGACGCCGCGATCGCCCTCGCCCAGGCCACCGGCTCGTACGCCAAGGGCGTGGCCCTGATGAACGCCGAGGCGCACCGGCTCCAGGCCGACGACACCGTGGCCGTGCGGCCGAACGGGCTGAACGCCAAGGGCCAGCACACCTCCGCCTACGACCTGGCCCTGTTCGCCCGGCAGGCGCTGACCATGCCGTGAGTTCATGCGGATCGAGGCGACCCGGGCCGCCATGTTCCCGTTGCACCGCCGCCACTCGATCGAGTTGTTCAACCAGAACACGATGCTGACCACCTACCGCGGCGACCTCGGCGGCAAGATCGGCTGGACCACCGCGTCCGAGACCACGTTCATCGCCTGGGCCCGGCGCGGCGGCCACACGCTCATCGTGACCCTCATGCACTGCCTCCCGCTCACCGAGATGACCTACGCCGCCAAGCTGCTCAACTGGGGCTTCGCCATGGACGGGAAGGTCAGCCCGGTCGGCACCCTGGCCCGGCCGCTGCCCGCCGGATCCGCGGGCCCGGCTGGCACGAGCCCGGCCGCGCACCCGGCGACCGCGAGCCAGGCCACCCGCCCCGGATCAGGCCAGCCAGGGGCCGCCACGCCGGGGGCAAGAGCGGGGCCGCTGGCGATCAGCGGGCCGGTGACCAGCGGGTGGCCCACCTGGCCCAGCCGGGCGGTTTCCCGGCCGTCCCGGTCCTGGCGGGATCGGCGCGCTCCTGTTCGCCGCGCTGGCGCCCGCGGGGGCCGCGGTGATGCTCAGGCGCCGGACGGCCGGAGGAAGCCCACCCGGTCCATGACCATGGCCATGGTCTCCCGGGCGACCGGGCGCGCCCGCTCGGCCCCGCGGGCCAGCAGCCGGTCCAGTTCGCTCTCGTCGGCGAGCAGCTTCTCGGTCCGTTCCCGGATCGGGGCCAGCGCGCCGGCCACCACCTCGGCCAGGTCCTTCTTGAACGTGCCGTAGCCCGCGCCGGCGTACCGGGCCTCCAGCGCCGGGATGTCCGCGCCGGTCAGCGCGGAGTAGATGCGCAGCAGGTTGGTGACGCCGGGCTTGTCCTGCTCGTCCGCGCGGACCTCGCTGCCCGGGTCGGTGACAGCCCGGGCGATCTTCTTGCGGATCACGCCGGGCTCGTCGAGCACGTCGATGATGCCCGCCGCGGACGAGGACGACTTGCTCATCTTCGCGGTCGGCTCCTGCAAGTCAGTGATCTTCGCGACGCCGGACACGATCAGCGCCGAGGGCACCGTGAACGTGGGCCCGTAGCGGTGGTTGAACCGCACCGCGAGGTCCCGGCTCAGCTCCAGGTGCTGCCGCTGGTCCTCACCGACCGGCACCTCGCTGGTCTGGTAGAGCAGGATGTCCGCGGCCTGCAGCGCGGGGTAGCTGAACAGGCCCAGGCTGGCCTGCTGGGCACCGCCCTTGGCCGCCTTGTCCTTGAACTGGGTCATCCGGCTGAGCTCGCCGAACCCGGTGATGCAGCCGAGCACCCAGGCCAGCTCCGTGTGCTGCGGCACGTGGCTCTGCACGAACACCACGGCCCGGTCCGGGTCGAGCCCGGCCGCGAACAGCTGCGCGGCCGCGACCCTGGTCCGCTGGCGCAGCTGGGCCGGGTCCTGCGGCACGGTGATCGCGTGCAGGTCCACCACGCAGTAGAACGCCTCGTGCGTCTCCTGCAGCTCGACCCACTGGCGGACCGCGCCGAGGTAGTTACCGAGGTGGAAGGAGTCGGCGGTCGGCTGGATGCCGGAAAACGCGCGTGGCCTGGAGGACATGTAGCGAGTTTAGTGGGAGCCTGCAGCGCTGCGCCGGCGAGGCGGGGCCCGCCGCAGGCGGGTGCTCGCGGAGCCGGTGTTCGGCGCGCAGCGGCGAGCGGGGGGTCCAGGGGGTCGTCCCCCCGGACTAGTTCAGCTGATGACGGGGACGATGTCCGGGGCGTCCAGCAGCAGCGCGTCGGCGGCCTGGTCGGTGGACTCTTCCTGGGAGGCCCGCTCGGCCTCGATCGTCGCCTCGTAGTGGCTGATCTCGTTAGCCACCTGGCGGGCGTCCCAGCGCAGCGGCTTGGCCAGCAGCTCGGCCGTCTCCGCCGCGGCCGACAGGCCGCGGTCCCAGGTCTCGATCGAGATGTGCGTCCGCCGGACCAGCACGTCGTCGAGATGCCGGGCCCCCTCATGCGAGGCGGCGTAGCTCACCTCGGCCCGCAGGTAGTCCTCGGCGCCGGTGAGCGGCCGGCCCAGGTCCGGCTCGGCCGCGATCATGTCGAGGATCTCGGTGGCCAGCGCCCCGTACCGGCCCAGCAGGTGCTCGATCCGGGCCACGTGCAGCCCCGAGGACCGGGCCAGCCGGTGCCGCGCGTTCCACAGCGGCAGGTAGCCGTCCGCCCCGGCCAGCGGCACCTCGTCGGTGCAGGAGGGCGGGACCCGCCAGTCGAGCCCGTGCGCGACCGCGTCCACCGCGTCCCGGGCCATCAGCCGGTAGGTGGTGTACTTGCCGCCCGCGATCATCACCAGGCCGGGCACCGGGTGCGCGACCACGTGCTCCCGGGACAGCCGCGACGTGGAGTCGGACTCCCCGGCCAGCAGGGGCCGCAGCCCGGCGTAGACCCCGGCCACGTCCTCGCGGGTCAGCGGGACGGCGAGGACCCGGTTGACCTGGGCCAGCATGTAGTCGATGTCGGCGCGGCTGGCCGCCGGGTGGGCCTTGTCCAGGGTCCACTCGGTGTCCGTGGTGCCGACGATCCAGTGCCGGCCCCACGGGATGATGAACAGCACGCTGGTCGGGGTGCGCATGATGATGCCGGTGCGGGACTGGATGCGGTCCCGCGGCACGACCAGGTGCACGCCCTTGGAGGCGCGGATGTTGATCACCCCGCGGCCGCCCACCATGGCCTGCACGTCGTCGGTCCACACCCCGGTCGCGTTGACCACCTGCTGGGCCCGGATCTCCAGCTGCCGGCCGGTCTCCAGGTCCACCGCGCGGACGCCGGTGACCCGCTCCCCCTCCCGGAGGAACCCGGTGACCTGGGTCCGGGAGGCGATCTGGGCCCCGTAGCTGGCCGCCGTGCGGATCAGGCCGACCACGAAACGGGCGTCGTCCACCTGGGCGTCCCAGTACTGCAGGGCGCCGGTCAGCCCGGACCGTTTCAGCGCCGGGGCGAGCCGCAGCGCGCCCCGCTTGGTGAGCTGCCGGTGCCCGGGCAGCCCGCGCGGCTGGCCGAGCGAGAACCCGAGCGCGTCGTAGGCGTTCAGCCCGGCCCCGACGTACGCCCGCTCCCACACGTGGTGGGTCAGCGGGAACAGGAACGGCACCGGCCGGACCAGGTGCGGGGCGATCCGCTGGAGCAGCAGCCCGCGCTCGGTCAGCGCCTCGCGGACCAGGCTCACGTTCAGTTGCTCCAGGTAGCGCAGCCCGCCGTGGATGAGCTTGCTGGACCGCGAGGAGGTGCCGGAGGCGAAATCACGCGCCTCCACCAGGCCGACCGACAGGCCGCGGGTGACCGCGTCGAGGGCCACGCCCGGCGCCGACCACGCCGCCGCCCACGACGAGGACCTGCAGCTCGTCCCCGCAGAGCGCGGCGAGCGCCGCGGCCCGTCCCTCGGGGTCCAGCCGTGCCATCTCCTCCGCCATCGTCACCGTCGCGGCAGCGCGTTCGGGGTCACGGCCACCTCGACCCGCTGGAACTCCTTCAGGTCGGAGTACCCCGAGGTGGCCATGGTCCGGCGGAGGGCGCCGATGAGGTTGAGCGAGCCATCCGGCACGTCGGACGGGCCGTGCAGGATCTGCTCCAGGCCGCCGACCGTGCCGACTTCGACCCGGGCGCCCCGGGGCAGGTCAGGGTGGTGCGACTCGCTCCCCCAGTGGTAGCCGCGGCCCGGGGCCTCGGCCGCCCGGGCGAACGGCGAGCCGACCATGACGGCGTCCGAGCCGCAGGCGAGCGCCTTGGCGATGTCACCGCTGCGGGTCATCCCGCCGTCGGCGATCACGTGCACGTACCGGCCGCCGGATTCGTCCAGGTACTCCCGGCGCGCGGCGGCCACGTCCGCGATCGCGGTGGCCATCGGCACGGTCACGCCCAGCACCGCGGCCGTGGTGTGCCCCGACCCGCCGCCGAAGCCGACCAGCACGCCGGCCGCGCCGGTGCGCATCAGGTGCAGCGCGGCGGTGTAGGTGGCGCAGCCGCCCACGATCACCGGCACGTCGAGCTCGTAGATGAACTGCTTCAGGTTGAGCGGCTCCGCCTGCCCGGACACGTGCTCGGCGGACACCGTGGTGCCGCGGATCACGAAGATGTCCACGCCCGCGTCGATGACCGCCTTGTAGTACCGCACGGTCCGCTGCGGCGACAGCCGGGCCGCGGTGGTCACCCCCGCCGAGCGGATCTCCTCGATCCGCTGGCCGATCAGCTCTTCCTTGATCGGCTCGGCGTAGAGCTCGCTGCAGCCGCCGGGTGGCGTCCTCCTGGCCGAGCTCGGCGATCTCGGCCAGGATCGGCTCCGGGTCCGGGTACCGGGTCCAGAGGCCTTCCAGGTCGAGCACGGCCAGCCCGCCGAGCGCGCCGAGCTGGGCCGCGAAGGCCGGCGACACCACGCTGTCCATCGGCGAGGCCACCAGCGGCATCTCGAACCGGTAAGCGTCGATCTGCCAGGCGACCGAGACCTCCTCGGGGTGCCGGGTGCGCCGGGAGGGGACGATGCCGATCTCATCGAGCGGGTAGGCGCGGCGGCCGGTCTTGCCCCGGCCGATCTCCACGGTGGTCATGGTCCAGTTCCGCCTATCTCAGTTCCGCCGGATCGGTGCCACCCTGGATCGGGGTCACCGGGTCAGGCCCGCCCGCGCCGGGCGTAGTTGGGGGCCTCGGCGGTCATCTCGATGTCGTGCGGGTGGCTTTCCGCCAGGCCTGCCGCGGTGATCTGGGTGAACCGGGCCTCCTGGAGCTCGGCCACGGTCCGGGCGCCGCAGTACCCCATGGCCGCCCGCAGGCCGCCGACCAGCTGGTTGGCCACCGCGGCGAGCGGTCCCCGGTAGGGCACCTGGCCCTCGATGCCCTCCGGGACCAGCTTGTCCTCGCGCAGCACGTCGTCCTGGAAGTAGCGGTCCTTGGAGTAGGACCGGCCGCGCTCCGCGTTGCGCATCGCGCCGAGCGAGCCCATGCCCCGGTACAGCTTGTACTGCTTGCCGTGGATGAACACCATCTCGCCGGGCCCTTCCTCGCACCCGGCCAGCAGGCTGCCCAGCATCACGGTGTCCGCGCCGGCCGCGATGGCCTTGGCGATGTCGCCGGAGTGCTGCAGGCCGCCGTCACCGATCAGCGGCACACCGGCGGCCCGGGTCGCCTGCGCCGCCTCGTAGATCGCGGTGACCTGGGGCACGCCGACCCCGGCCACGACCCGGGTGGTGCAGATCGACCCCGGCCCGACGCCGACCTTGACCCCGTCCACGCCCGCGTCGATCAGCGCCTGGGCCCCGGCCCGGGTGGCGATGTTCCCGCCGATCACGTCGACCCGCAGGTTGGCTTTCACCTGCTTGACCATGTCCAGGACGGCCTGGGAGTGGCCGTGCGCGGTGTCCACGACCAGGAAGTCGGCCCCCGCCTCGACCAGGGCCTGGGCCCGTCCCTTGCTGTCCTCGCCGACCCCCACGGCCGCGCCGACCACCAGCCGCCCCTCGGCGTCCTTGGTGGCGCCGGGGAACTTCTCGCTCTTGGTGAAGTCCTTGACCGTGATCAGGCCGCGCAGCCGGCCCGCGTCGTCGATCAGCGGCAGCTTCTCCACCTTGTGCTGGCGCAGCAGCGCGAAGGCGTCGTCCCTGGACACCCCGACCGGCGCGGTGACCAGCGGCGTCGTCGTCATGACGTCCGCCACCCGGCGGCTGTGGTCGGTCACGAAGCGGATGTCCCGGTTGGTGACGATGCCGACCAGGACCCCGTCGGGGCTGGTCACCGGGACACCGGAGATGCGGTAGCGGGCACACAGCTGATCGACGTCGGCCACGGTGGCGTCCGGCCCGCAGGTCACCGGGTTGGTGATCATGCCAGCCTCGGACCGCTTCACCGTGTCCACCTGCTGCGCCTGGTCGTCCACGGAGAGGTTCCGGTGCAGCACACCGGCCCCGCCGATGCGCGCCATGGCGATGGCCATCCGGGCCTCGGTCACGGTATCCATGGCCGAGGAGACCAGCGGGACGTTCAGCGCGATCCGGCGGGTGAGCCGGGCCGTGGTGTCCGCCTCACCGGGCATGACCTCGGAGTGCGCGGGCAGCAGCAGGACGTCGTCGAAGGTCAGGGCCGGAGGGGCGAACTTGCCGACGTCGCTCATGACACCTTCCGGATGGTGGCTGCGGGACAGCACCCAGTCTAGAGGGGTCCCGCCGCCAGGATGGTCAGCGCACGCGGCGTGACCGGGCGGGACGCTGTCCCCAGCGGCCGCCCCGCGCCGGGCCGCGGGCCAGCCGGGCCAGCATGCTCGTGGCGATCAGGCTGGTCACGCTGGCCAGGCCGGCCACCACGCCGCCCGCGCACCGCCGCCCGCAGCCACGCCGCCGCGCCCCGGGTCTGCGGGCCGGCCAGCGCCTGCCGGGCCGCGGCCCGCTGGGCGGCCGCCCGGCCGGGCCACGCGGGGCCGGCCACGCCGCCGTGCGCCTCGCCGTCATGCACGCCGCCGCCGGGCACCCCGACGCCGGGCTCCCCGGGCTCCGGCCGCGTGCTGGGCGTGTCCACGTCCGCGGCCAGCGCACCGAGCAGGGCCAGCGCCGGGTCGTGCGCCAGTTGCGCCCCGGCGGCGCCCCGCGCCGCCAGCACGTTGATAGCTTCCTCAGACCGCCGGATCTCACCGAGATCGACGGCCTGGCCCCCGGTACCGCCCGCTGCCGCCCGCCTGCGCGTGAACTCCAGGCCGGGTGTCACGCCGGGCGCTCCAGGTCCGCGCCCCGTGATCACGCAATCGACTCCTCGACCGCAAGCGCCCGGAGCCGGGCCAGCGCCCGGTGCTGGGCTACCCTGACCGCCCCTGCTGACATACCGAGTACGTTACCCGTTTCCTCGGCCGACAGACCGGTCACCACGCGTAGTATTAGCAGCTCACGTAGGTGAAGAGGGAGCTGGGCGAGAAGCGCCCTGGTGCGTTCCGCCTCAATGTAGGCCACCACGGTCTCTTCCGGGCCGGGCCGCTCATCCGGCCCGTCGGGCAGGTCCTCGAACGGCACGGCGAGCCGGGACGCGTTGCGGACCGCGTCGGCCACCTTGTGCGAGGCGATACCGAACACGAAGGATGCGAACGGCCTGCCCATGTCCCGGTACCGGGGCAGCGCGGCCAGCACGGCCAGGCAGACCTCCTGGGCGACGTCGTCGGCCACGTAGTAGTGACCGGTGACGCGGCCCAGCCGGGCCCGGCAGTAGCGGACCACCATGGGGCGGATCCGCTCCAGCAGGGCCTCGACCGCTCCCGGATGGCCCCGCACCGCCAGGTGGGCCAGTTCCCCGAAGCCGCCCGGCTCGTCGGCGGCCCAGCGTCCCCCGCCGCGTGCCCCGTAGTCGTAGGTGTCCGGCTCGTAGGCACCGCGCTCGTAGGCACCACGGTCGTCGCCGCGATCGTAAGCGCGCTCCTGGGTAGCGTGCTCGTGGGTAGCGTGCTCGCGGGCCCCCGCCCCCTCGGCCACCGCGGTGCCGGTCGGGAGCACAGCTCCCCGCCCGTCAGCCACGGCCCGGATGATGCATCCCTCGCTCACGACTGCATGATGCCCAGGAAAACGCGGGTGCCCTCATCAATGTGGGCAACAGAAAGGTCACATTGATGTACCACGCGACCACGTTCCGAACACGAAATTACAACCAGTAATCAATTGACTACTCAGTGTAATTGACTTTCATCAGAGTGTCGCTTTCGCGGCGCCCATCCATCAAGAGTTCGATTTGGGCCCCCCAGGGGGGGTCGGATCCCAACTGCTGATGGTTATCCACAGAGAGGGGGCGGCGGGCGGCGGGCGGCGGCCGGGCGGATGGGCTTACTGCGCGCGGGTCGCCGGCCGGGCGCAGGAGCCCGGGCTGCCGCCCGGCGGGGAGTACGCCGCAGGCCCCCGCCCTGGCCGGAGCCGGGGTGGGGGCCTGCGGGTGTTCGTTGCGGACCCTGGGTTCTCGGGTCTTAGTGCGCGTGACCGTGCGAGTGACCGTGGCCACCCGCGGCCGCGGCGTCGTCCTCTTCCTCCGGCCTGTCCGCCACCAGTGCCTCGGTGGTCAGGAGCATGGCCGCGATGGAAGCGGCGTTGAGCACCGCGGACCGGGTCACCTTGACCGGGTCGATCACGCCCTGGCCCAGCAGGTCACCGTACTCGCCGGTGGCCGCGTTGTAGCCCTGGCCGTGCTTCAGCTCCGCGATCTTGGCCACGACGACCATGCCCTCGGCGCCGGCGTTCTCGGCGATCCAGCGGGCCGGCGCGACGAGGGCGCTGCGCACCACCGCCACCCCG
Source organism: uncultured Actinomycetes bacterium (assembly GCA_963851025.1). GTDB lineage: Bacteria > Actinomycetota > Actinomycetes > Streptosporangiales > Streptosporangiaceae > RYN-230. The sequence continues at coordinate 241,108 of CAWKOA010000029.1, read as the reverse complement.
GTCGCCTCGTCGCCGGTCTTGCCGAGGTCACCCAGCTTGGCCGCGATGTGCACGAGGGCGCTGCCCCCGCCGGGGACGATGCCTTCCTCGATCGCGGCCCGGGTGGCCGAGATCGCGTCCTCGAGGCGGTGCTTCTTCTCCTTGAGCTCCACCTCGGTGGCGGCACCGACCCGGAGGACGGCGACCCCGCCGGACAGCTTGGCCACCCGCTCCTGCAGCTTCTCCCGGTCCCAGTCCGAGTCGGTCGACTCGATCTCGGCCCGGAGCTGGCGGACCCGGTCGCTGATGGCCTCGGCGTCCCCGTGGCCATCCACGATCGTGGTGGTGTCCTTGGTCACCACGGCCCGGCGGGCCTGGCCGAGGCTCTCGAGCCCGATGTTCTCGAGCTTGAGCCCGACCTCCTCGCTGACGACCTCGCCGCCGGTGAGGATGGCCATGTCGGCCAGCATCGCCTTGCGGCGGTCACCGAAACCGGGGGCCTTGATCGCCACGACGTTGAGCAGGCCGCGGATCTTGTTCACGACCAGCGTGGAAAGGGCCTCGCCGTCGACGTCCTCGGCAATAACCAGGAACGGCTTCTTGGTCTGGGCGACCTTTTCCAGCAGCGGCAGGAAATCCGCCATGGACGAGATCTTGCCCGCGTGGAGCAGGATGTAGGCGTCGTCCGTAACGGCTTCCATCCGCTCCGGGTCGGTCACGAAGTACGGGGAGATGTAGCCCTTGTCGAACTGCATTCCCTCGGTGAACTCGAGCTCCAGGCCCATGGTCGGCGATTCCTCGACGGTGATGACACCGTCCTTGCCGACCTTGCTGAACGCCTCGGCGATCAGCTCGCCGATCTTGGAGTCCTGCGCGGAGACCGTCGCCACGTTCGCGATCTCCTGCTGCTCCTCGACCTCGCGGGCCGACTCCAGCAGCAGGTCGGACACGGCGGCGGCGGCCGCGTCGATCCCCTTCTTCATGGACATGGGGTTCGCGCCCGCGGTGACCGAGCGGCGGCCCTCACGGACCATCGCCTGGGCCAGCACGGTCGCGGTCGTGGTGCCGTCGCCCGCCACGTCGTTGGTCTTGGTGGCGACTTCCTTGGCGAGCTGAGCACCCAGGTTCTCGTACGGGTCCTCCAGGTCGATCTCACGCGCGACGGTCACGCCGTCGTTGGTGATGGTCGGAGCGCCCCACTTCTTGTCGATCACGACGTTGCGGCCCTTCGGACCCAGCGTCACCTTGACGGCGTCGGCGAGGCGGTTCACGCCACGCTCCAGCGCGCGCCGTGCCTCCTCGTCGAACTCCAGCATCTTGGCCATGAGCACCTCAAATTACCGTGTATAGGTCGTGCCCGGCGGCCGGGCGAGCCGGCCGCGGGCCCGGTTCAGTCCTGCGGACTTCTGGTCTTAACTGACCTGCGGTCTTGCGGACCTGGTGTGACGAACTCGTGTTACGGACTACCGCCCCGGACGCCAGGGAAGCGCCGGGGCGGTGGTCCGAGACGGCGCTGGCCGCGGGCTGCGGGCCCGCGGTGCCGCCGCCGGTTACGTGCTCGATCTACTTCTCGATGATGGCGAGCACGTCACGGGCGGAGAGCACCAGGTACTCCTCGCCGTGGTACTTCACCTCGGTGCCGCCGTACTTGCTGTACAGCACCACGTCGCCGACCTTGACGTCCATCGGGACGCGCTTGGCGCCAGCGTCATCGAACCGGCCCGGGCCCACCGCCAGGACTTCGCCCTCCTGGGGCTTCTCCTTGGCGGTGTCCGGAATCACGAGCCCGGATGCCGTGGTCTGCTCGGCCTCCAGAGTGCGGACCACGATCCGGTCTTCGAGTGGCTTGAGAACAACCTTGGTAGCGGTCGCCACGATCTGACCTCCTCCTCCGAAAAGGATGGGGAAACGACTATTAGAGAGGAACGACCATGGCCAGCTGTCGTCGCGGGTGCCAGACCAGCCTCGTCGTATTAGCACTCTACCCTAGAGAGTGCCAGTCCCGAACAGTAGTCCGGGCGCGCCGCGACGTCAAACCTCCCGCGCGCCACCTGGGCCGGTCAGCCCGCCAGTCAGACCAGGACGCTGGTCACGGGCAGCGCCGAATCGGCGCCGACGTCCAGCGGTGACGGCTTGGCGTCCCGCGCCACCAGTTCCGCGCCGAGGGCCGCCACCATGGCCCCGTTGTCGGTGCACAGGCCGGGCCTTGGCACCCGGAGCCGGATCCCGGCCGCCTCGCAGCGCTCCGCGGCCAGGGCCCGCAGCCGGGAGTTGGCCGCCACCCCGCCGCCGATGACCAGGTGGTCTACCCCCTGGGCCCGGCAGGCCTGCACCGCCTTGCGGGTCAGCACGTCCGCCACCGCCTCCTGGAAGGAAGCCGCGACGTCCGCCACCGGGACGCTGGCCCCGGCCGCGCGCCGCTCCTCCACCCAGCGGGCCACCGCGGTCTTCAGCCCCGAGAACGAGAAATCGAAGGTCTGGTCCCGGTACTTGGCCCGGGGGAAGGCGATCGCGGCCGGATCCCCGGCCCGGGCCTCCTTGTCGATCGGCGGCCCGCCGGGGAACGGCAGCCCCAGCACCCGGGCCACCTTGTCGTAGGCCTCTCCGGCGGCGTCGTCGATGGTGGCGCCGAGCGGCTGCACGTCACCGGCGATGTCCCGGGCCAGCAGCAGCGAGGAGTGCCCGCCGGACACCAGCAGCGCGATGGCCGGCTCGGGCAGCGCGCCGTGCTCCAGCTGGTCCACGGCGATGTGCGCGGCCAGATGGTTCACCGCGTACAGCGGCTTGCCCAGGGCCAGCGCGTACGCCTTGGCCGCGCAGACGCCGACCAGCAGCGCCCCGGTCAGCCCCGGGCCCGCGGTCACCGCGATCGCGTCCACGTCGGCCAGCGTGACCCCGGCCGTGGCCAGCGCCCGGTCCACCGCGGGGACCATGGCCTCCAGGTGCGCGCGGCTGGCCACCTCCGGCACCACGCCGCCGAAGCGCGCGTGCTCGGCCACGCTGGAGGCCACCGAGTCGGCGAGCAGCTCGTGGCCGCGCACCAGCCCGGCGCCGGTCTCGTCGCAGGACGTCTCGATGCCCAGGACCAGGGGGGCGAGGGGTGCGGTCACCGGGGGCCTCCTGCCGCCGACTTCGGGTCCCCGTGTTTGGTGCCGGAGCGTCTCGGGCTGGCGAAGCCGAACCGGCGGGCGCGGGGCAGGCTGAGCTGCATCACCAGGGCGTCCGTGCCGGACGGCTGGTAGTAGCCGCGCCGGATGCCGATCTCGGTGAAGCCCCGGCTGCGGTACAGCCGCTGGGCGCGGTCGTTGTCCACCCGGACCTCGAGGAAGACGTCGGTGCAGCCCCGCCGGGCGGCCTCGGCGACCAGGGCGTCCAGCAGCAGGGCCCCGATCCGCTGGCCCCATCGTTGCTGGGCCACGGCCATGGTGAGCACGTCGGCCTGGCCGCCGCCCGGGCTCAGCAGCCCCGCGTACCCGACCAGCTCACCGCCGTCCTCGGCGACCAGGTAGTACCGCCCGCTGGCCGCCCCGTCCAGCTCGGAGGCCAGCATGGCCTCCGACCACGCCTCGTCGCCGAACAGGTCGTGTTCCAGCCGGATCACGGCGGGAAGGTGGCCGTGGGTCATGGCGCGCAGCGTGATGACCGGCGGTGTGCCTGGTGGGGCTGGCGTGGCCGGTGTGCCTGGTGTGACGGCGGGGCCGGGGGCCGCATGGTGGCGCGTCATGGCACTGTCACCCGCTTCGGCGGCCCGGGCACCCGGGCGTCCGGCCGGCGCAGGTAGATCGGCTCGGCGCCGGTGCCGGGACGGCCCGCGGCGAGCTGCTGCGCCGCGAGCCGGGCCAGGGTGCCCGCAGCGGGGTAGGACGGCTCGAGGGGCTCGCCCAGGACGCCGGGGTAGAGCAGCGCGCCCGCGCCTGCGGCGAGGATGCTGCCGCGAGCCTGGCTGTCCAGGGTGTCCTGGCTGTCTGCGTCTGGCTGTCCTGGCTGGCGGCGGCCAGTTCCGCCACGTCGGCCGGGATGCCGACCGCCGGGCCGTCCAGCCGGCTGCCCGCGGCGTCGTAGCGGGCCCAGTACACCTCGCGCCGCCGGGCGTCGGTGGCCACGATGAACTCCCGGCCCCCGGCCGCCGCCGCCGCGTCGGCGGCGATCACGTCGAGCGTGCACACGCCGTACACCGGGACGCCCAGGGCGCTGCCGAGCACCCGGGCGGTGACCAGTCCCACGCGCAGCCCGGTGTACGGGCCGGGCCCGGTCCCGGCGGCCACGGCGGTGAGGTCCAGCCGGCCCGCGCCGGCCTCGGTCAGCACGGCGTCGATGGACGACGCCAGCAGCTCACCGTGGCGGCGCGCGTCGACCGTGGTCGTCTCGGCCAGCACGTGCGTCCCGTCATGCAGGGCTACCGTCACAGCTGGCGTCGCGGTGTCGAACGCGAGCAGTAGCACGGGCGCCAAGCCTAGTTGACCAGGCAGACGAGACAGGACGGCCGCACCCGGGCCGCAACCCGGATCACTTCAGCGGGTCACTTGAGCGGGTCACTTCGGCGGTCACTTCAGCCGGGCGAGCACGTCGCGGGCCGCGGCGATGGCCCCGGCCCGGAGCTGATCCGGCGAGACCGCCCCGTAGCCGCCCCGGCCGCTGTTGCCCTGCAGCACCGCGGTGAGCACGACGTTGCGGTCCCGGACCACGACCGTCATCAGGTCGGTCTTGATCCCGCCCCCGTGGGTGACCTGCAGCGCGGAGAACGCCTTGGTGCCCAGCCCCGCGATCGTGGTGATCGTGGCCTTCGGCAGGTGCGTGGCCTTGGGCGGGCTGGTCTTCTGCTGCAGCGCGGAGGCGTACCCGTCCATGGCCGCGAACGTGGCGCTGCCGTCCCCGCTGGCCAGGCCGTTCGGCGTGTACGCCTGGACCTGGACGTTCAGCAGCCGGTACAGCGGCGGGTGGTCCAGGGTCCAGCTGCACAGGCTGGCCTCGCCGCCGTCCAGCGAGGCCGGCGAGGCGACGACCCGCTTCCCCGGCAGGTACTGGCCGAGCGTGGTGGCGGTCACCGCGCCGCACGCGTTGGGGACGGTCCTGAACTCGCCCGCCTGGAACGTGGTGACCAGGGGGTCCGGGGCGCTGGCCGGCGTGCTGCCGCCGCTGACCAGGAACCAGACCCCGGCACCGATGAGCACCGCCACGCCGAGCACGCCGCCCCACAGGTACACCGAGCGGCGGTTCCGGCGGGCCCGGGCCGCCGCCTGCCGCCCCCGCGGGCGGGCCGGCGGCGCGACGGCCACTCCCGGCTCATCGTCGTGCGCGGGCGGCTCGTGGTACCCCGCCGTCTCGTCGTAGCCGGGCGGCTGGTCGATGCCCGGCGGCTTCGTACCCGGGCGGCTCGTCGTAACCGCCCGGTGCGCTGTGCCGGCCCGGCGCGCCGTACCCGGCGGCCGCGCCGCGCCCGGCCGGGCCGCCGCGCCCGGGGTCCGGGGGCACCGTGGCGCGCCGCTTCCCGCGGTCGGAGCCTTCCGCCCAGCGTGGATCGACGGCCAGCCCCGCCCAGGGCGGAAGCTCCTCGTCGTCGTCCGGATAGCGGTCATCACCCCGCTGGCGGTCGCCGCGTGGGGACAGCCGACCAGAGCGGGGGTTACGGGGCCCCTGCTGAGCCACGGCGCGCCTCCGGGAAAGGGATCAGACCGTGCAGAACGGCGCGAGACGCATTACCGGACGGCAGCCCGTGGCAGGAAACTGCTGACATCAGCAATGCGGGGACAGTGGGAAACTATATGGCCTTCCGTGTCACCCGAAGGGCACAACGCGCGGATCCGCGACGGATGCCCATCGCTCCCCGATACCGGCCAGAGTCACCCACCGCATCTCGCCGGCCTCGCCGGCCGGGGGCATCGCGATGGTGACCTCCAGGCGGTCAGCCGCCAGCTCCTCGACCAGGCCCTCGCCCCACTCCACCACGGTCACGCAGTCCTCCAGGGACGCGTCCAGGTCCAGGTCGTCCACTTCAGCGACGCTGCCCAGCCGGTAGGCGTCCACATGGACCAGGCCCGGGCCGCCGCCCAGCGGCGGATGCACCCGGGCGATGACGAACGTCGGCGAGGTCACCGGGCCGCGGACGTCGAGCCCCTGGCCGATGCCCTGCACCAGGGTCGTCTTGCCCGCCCCGAGCGGCCCGGTGAGCACGACCAGGTCACCGGCCCGGAGCAGGGCGGCGATCCGCTGGCCCAGCGCCCGCATGTCATCCCCGGTGGCCACCGGGATGGGGTCAGCCAGCCCGCTGCCGAGTCGCGGCCAGATCCCACGCGGCAGCACCTGCCTTCTCCATCGGCTGGCCCGGCGCGCTCCGCTGCTCGCGCGGCGCGCCCGGGCACCGGTGCCGTCACGCGGAGCGTTCGCGCGCCGCCGCGCCCGCGTCCACCCTCGCGATCAGGCCGGTGATCGCCTCGTTGACCACCTCGGGAGCCTCCAGGATAACGGCGTGGCCGGCGCCGGGTACCCAGACCAGTTCGGCGCCGGGAATCGCCTCGGCCAGTTCCAGGCCCAGGGACGGCGAGACCAGCCGGTCCTTGTCCCCGGTCAGCATGACCACCGGCACCCGGCCCAGGGTCGTCCAGGGTGTCGCGCATGTCCACGGCGTACAGGGCCTCGCCGAACGCCGCGACCACCTCGATCGGGGTGGACCTGATCATCTGCTCCAGGAAGTCCACCACCGCCGGGATGCACCTGCGGATCACCGAAGCCGATGAACCGGGTGCTGAGGAACGACAGGTCACCGGCCACCCGGCGGCCGCGCTCCACCAGCATGGCCCGGTAGCCGGTGGCGGCGCCGCGCAGCACCACCGGCAGCGCCCGGGTGAGCACCGGCCTGATCGGCCAGGGCATCCACGGGCTGCCCGCGGACAGGCCGCTGGCCGCGGTGGAGATCAGCGCCACCCCGGTGACCTTGGTGCCGAACAGCTCGGGGTGCTGGCCGGCCAGCGCCATGATCGTCATGCCGCCCATGGAGTGACCGACCAGCACCACCGGCATGTCGCCCGGGGCGACCGCCTGGATGACCAGGTCCAGGTCGGCGCCGAGCCGGTCGATGCTGGCCGCGCCCGCCGCGGACCGCCCGGACCGGCCGTGGTCCCGCTGGTCCCAGAACACCAGCCGGTGCTGGCGCAGGGCGGCCGCTGGAAGTGCCAGCAGTCCTGGTTCAGCGTGTAGCCGTGGCAGAAGATGATGGTGAGCGGCGGCGGCGTCGCCCGGCCGGGCCTGCTCCCCGGCGCGGGCGGCTCGTCGATCTCGACGTGCAGCGGGACCCCGTCGTCGGCCAGCACGGTGAGCGGCCGCCCGCGCAGCTGGCCCAGGTCTCCGGCGCCGCGGTCGCGCGCAGCACCTGGATCCGGCCGATCGCGATCCGCTCGGCCGCCACGACGGCGCCGGCCCCGCGCCGCCACGGCTCCCGCCGCCAGCCCCGCCACGCCGGTGATCCGCCGCCAGGTCGCCATCGCACCTCCCTGCCGCGCGCCCTGGCCCGGCGACCCGCCGGCGGCGCGAGGTCAGGCTTGCGGCCCCGTCACCGTGCCCGACAGCCCCGCACCAGGGAGACTCACTGTCCTCGTATGCTACTCCACGGTAAGTTCGGGGTACCCCGCCGGCAAAGTTGGTCACGACCTCGTAGGAGACCGTGCCCAGGGCGTCCGCCCACTCCTGGGCCGTGGGCTCACCGGAGTCCCCCGGGCCGAACAGCACCACCTCGTCGCCGGTCTCGGCCGGCTCGGCCCCGAAGTCGATCACGGACAGGTCCATGCAGACCGTGCCGGCGATGCGCCAGCCGCTGCCCGCGGGCCAGCACCTCGACCACGCCGGAGGCCTGCCGGGGTATGCCCTCGGCGTAGCCGAGCGGGATCAGCCCCAGGGTGCTCTCGCCCCGGGTGGTGTAGCGGTGCCCGTAGGACACCGGGGTGCCGCCCGGGACCCGCTTGACCAGGATCAGCCGGGTCCGCACGCGTCATGGCCGGGCGCAGCCAGTCCGGCGCGCCGCCGGGCAGGGTGGCCAGCCCGTAGATCGCGCCGCCCGGCCGGACCAGGTCGAACCAGGTCCCCGGGAGAGTCGAGGGCGGCCGCGGTGTTGGCCAGGTGGCGCACCTCGGGCCGGGCTCCGGCCGCCTCCGCCAGCGCGACCGCCTCGGTGAACCGGGCCAGCTGGGCGTCGACGGACGGATGCCCGGGCATGTCCGCGCAGGCCAGATGGGACCATATCCCCGCGATCGTGATGTTCCCGGCGGCCTCGGCGGACCGGGCGGCGGCGACCAGCGCGGGCCAGTCGGCCGGGGTGGCGCCGCCCCGGGCCATCCCGGTGTCGATCTTGAGGTGCACCCGGGCCGGGCGCCCGGCCCGGGCGGCCGCGGCCGCGATCTCGTGCAGCAGCGGCACCGCGTCCACGGTCAGGTCGACGTCGTCGCGGATCGCGGCCTCGTGCGCCGCGCCGGGCGCCCCGAGCAGGCACAGCACCCGGGTGCGTGAGCCCGGCCTGGCGCAGCGCCAGCGCCTCGTGCTCGTGCACCACGCCCAGCCACTCGCGCGCCGCCGGCCACCGCGGCGTGCGCCGCGGGGATCATGCCGTGCCCGTAGCCGTCGGCCTTGACCACCGCCATCAGCTGCGTGCCGCCGACGTGCTCGCGCATCGCCCCGACGTTGCCGGCGATGGCGGCCAGATCGATGAGCGCTTCCGCGTGACCGTCCATGGCCTCCCAGTTTGCCAGCCCGGCGGGCTGGGCCGGTCCGCCACGCGGCCGCCCGGCGGCCTGGGCTGCCGGCCGGGCTAGCCTGCCCGGCCGGCCGGGCGTGCCAGCCGGCCGGTCGGGCGTGCCTAGCGCGCCCGGCGGCGGACCGACCTGATCGCGTCGGGCAGCGCACCGACCACGTCGGCCGCCCCGATCGGCGCCTCCGCGTACCCGGCCCGGGGGTCTTCCGGGTTGGTCGAGTCCCACCCGCCGCCGGACGGCTCCATGGCGGGCACCGGGCGCGCCCCGGCCCCGGCCGCCGCCAGCCGGGCCGCGAGCCCGTGCAGGTACGCGGCGGCCGCCGCGGCCTCGCCGACCTCCAGGCCCTGGGCCAGCAGCGAGCCGGCCAGCCCGGACAGCACGTCCCCGGTGCCCGCGGTGGCCAGCCATGAGGTGCCGGTGGGGTTGACCCGCACCGGCGGCAGGTCATCCGGCCCGTCCCGCCCTGGCCGGTCCCGCCCTCGGCCGCCTCGCCCTGGCCCGTCTCGTCCGCCGTGGCCCCGGCCTGGCTGGCCGCTGAACGCCCGTCTGGGGTGGCGATCACCGTGGTCGATCCCTTGAGCAGGACCGTGGCCCCCAGGCTGGCTGCGGCCTTCCTGGCGTGCTCCAGGCGGTGGCTCTCCACGTCGGCCGGGTCGGCGCCGAGCAGCCGCCCCAGCTCGCCGGCGTGCGGGGTGAGCAGCGTCGGCGCGGCGCGGTCGAGCAGGCCCTTGTGCGGCGGCCAGCAGGGTCAGCCCGTCCGCATCCACCAGCACCGGCACGTCGCTGGCCAGCACCGCGGCCAGCCGTTCCCGGGCCTCGTCGTCGGTGCCCATGCCCGGGCCCACCACCCAGGCCTGGACCCGCCCGGCGGCGTGCACGTCCTCACCGGCCGGGATGTCCTGACCCGTCACGGTGATCACCGACTCGGGCCAGAGCATCCGGACCACGGCCACCGCCGGCGCCGCGGACACGAGACGGACCATCCCGGCGCCACCGCGGATCGCCCCGCCCACGGCCAGCGCGGCCGCACCGGTGAACCGCTCGCTGCCGGCCACGATCCCGGCCACGCCCCGGCGGTACTTGTCGGAGTCCCCGCGCGGCTGGGGCAGCAGCGCCCCCACGTCCGCGGCCTGCAGCGCGCTGAGCGTCCGGGGGACCCAGGTACGGGCCAAGCCCGATATCGATCAGCTCGACCACCCCGGCATGCCCGGCGCCCGGGTCGATCAGCAGGCCGGGTTTCAGGGTGCCGAACGTCACGGTCACACCGGCCTGGATCGCGGCTCCCTCGACCACGCCGGTGTCCGCATCCACCCCGCTGGGCAGGTCCACCGCGACCACCACGGCCGGGAGCGCGCGGCCAGCCCGGCCAGCGAGGCTTGCGGCTCGCGCAGCCCGCCGTGGCCGCCGATGCCCAGCAGCCCGTCCAGGATCAGGTCGGCGGCGCCGATGGCCGCCGGGACCGCGTCGTCGTCCGGGCTGGCCAGCCGGCCACCCGCGGCACGCAACGCCGCGGCGCCCTGCTCGTGCACCCGCGAGCCGCCGTGACCGCCAGCACCGCGGCGCCCCGGCCCGCCAGCCGGGCCCCCGCGTAGAGCGCGTCGCCGCCGTTGTCCCCGCTGCCCGCGAGCACCACGACCCTCGCGCCGGTGACCCTCCCGACCAGGCCCGCGCTCACCGACGCCAGCCCGGCCGCGGCCCGCTGCATCAGCGCGCCCGGCGGCACCTGCGCCATCAGGGCCTGCTCCGCGGCGCGGACCTTGCGTACCTGGTGTGCGTATCTCATCCTTCGGCCACCACCATCGCAATGCTCATCCCGGCATCATGACTCAGCGACACATGCCAGCGGCGGACCCCCCGCTGGCTCGCCGCGCCGGCGACGGTGCCCCGGATCTCGAGCCGGGGGCAGCCCGAGGCGTCCCGGATCACCTCGACGTCGGTCCAGCTCAGCCCGGGCGGACCACCCAGCGCCTTGGCGACCGCCTCCTTCGCCGCGAAGCTGGCCGCCAGGGACTCGGGCCGCCCGTCGCGTTCGCTCTCAGCGAACAGCCGGGCCGCCAGCGCCGGAGTACGCCGCAGCGCCGCCTCGAAGCGGGCGATGTCCACCATGTCCACCCCGATGCCCATGATCACCCGTCCAGCCTGTCACGCGCGCCCGCCCCGCGCCCTCGCGCCGACGGTCCGGGTGCCGTCGCAGCGCGGGGCCGTCAGGCCGGGAACCGGCAGGCGCGACCGCAGCGGCGCAGCCGCCCGGCCCAGCCGCGCCCGGACAGCACGGCACCCACCTCGGCGGCTACCCGGCAGGGCCGCTGGGTCACGTCGGCCCACCCGTACCTGAGCGTGACCTGGCCAGCGGCGGCGCTGCCGTTGTCCCGGCGGATGTCGCGCCAGCGGAGCTCCACCGGGTGAGCGACCCGGCCGTCCAGCTCGACCACCACGCCGTACGCCTGGTAGGTCACGTCCTGGTACTGCCGCTGGGCCGCCCGGGTCACGCGGTACTGCCGGGTCCGGCGGGCAGCCCATGCGGCCGCTCCACCCGGCTGACGTAGCGGAACTCCAGCAGGGAGTGCACCCCCTGCGCGCCGAGGCCGAGCGCCGCCCCTAACTCCGTCCGCCACCGCATCCGGGCCCGCAAGGCCATGGCCGCCGCGATCCGGTCCGGGGTGGTGCCCCGGCTGCCGCACGCCCGGAACACCCAGCCGAGCGCCTCATCCAGGCTGGCGGCCCGGCTGGCCAGGTCGAGCACGGTCTCCTCGACCCGGGTCCTGGGCGGCAGCAGACCGGGATGGCGCGTCCTGGTCACGAGGGACGAATAGTGCACGATCCGGCCAGATGGGCCGATCCGGCGCCGGCCGGGACCATGACGTGGACGGCCGGGGCAGGCGTGGCCGACCAGCCCGTGTAACTCGGCAGCCGATGATGGCTGAGCACGGCCTCGGCCCGGCCCGGAGTACGGCCGCCCAGAGCCTGGCCTCCCGGCCCGGCTCGCCGCTGAACGCCGCGTACACGCCGGTGTGCAGACGCTGCCAGCGACCGCTCTCCAGGCCGCCTTGATCTGCTTATCGGTCATCCCGGCCCGCAGCGCCTGGGCCCGGCTCAGCACCCCAGCCTGAACCTCCAGCAGGTCGCGGACCTCAGCAGGTATCGCCCGAGTCATGCCACCAACCTGGCCAATCCCCCCCGCCGTGTCACCCCCAGAATCCCGTTCTGTGGATAACTCGGAAACTGCCGCTGATCTGTTCGGATTTTGGCCCTTATCTGGGCCAAAATCCGAACAGGTAACGGGGGAGTTAGCCGGCGGCGCGGACGGCGGCGGCCAGGCGGTCGGCGGTGCGCTGGGCTTGCTCCGCCTCGACGCTTCGACCATGACGCGGACGGCGGGCTCGGTGCCGCTGGGCCGGACGAGCACACGGCCGGACGTGCCGAGTTCCGCCTTGGCCGCGGCCACCGCGGAGCCAGCTCCGGCGACGGCTGACCCGGGCCTTGTCCACTCCGGGGACGTTGATCAGCACCTGCGGGTACCTGGTCATCACCGCGGCCACGTCGGCCAGCGGGAGGGCCTGGCGGGCGGCCGTGGCCAGCAACTGAGCGCGGTCAGCAGGCCATCGCCGGTGGTGGCGTGTTCGAGCATGATGATGTGCCCGGACTGCTCGCCGCCCAGGCCGAACTTGCCCTCCCGCATGGCCTCGAGCACGTAGCGGTCGCCCACCGCGGTCTCGACCACGGTGATCCCGGCGTCCCGCATGGCGTTGCGGAAGCCCAGGTTGGACATGACCGTGGTGACCACGGTGTTGCCGGGCAGCTCGCCCGGCCGGCCAGGGCGAGGGCCAGCACGGCGAGGATCTGGTCCCCGTCGATCACCTCGCCGTCCGCGCCGACCGCCAGGCAGCGGTCCGCGTCGCCGTCATGCGCGATGCCGGCGTCCGCGCCTCGCTTGGTCACCTCGGCCGACAGCGTCTCCAGGTGGGTGGAGCCGCAGCCGGCGTTGATGTTGTGCCCGTCCGGCTCGGCGCCGATCGCGATGACCTCGGCCCCGGCCCGCCGCAGCAGCGACGGCGCGAAGGCCGCGGCGGCCCCGTGCGCGCAGTCCACCACGACGGTCAGCCCGGCCAGCGGGCTGGCGGCCGCCTCGCCGCGCCGTCCGCGGCCGCGGGCCGGGCCACGGAGGCCAGCAGGTGGTCCAGGTAGCGTTCGGGCTCGGTGGTGGCGTCGGTCGACCCGGCCGAAGCCGCCCGGGCAGGTCGCTGCGCCGCCGGGGAGGCATCCCGATGTGGGCCTCGATCTCGTCTTCGACCGTGTCGGGCAGCTTGAAGCCGCCGCGCCCGAAGAGCTTGATCCCGTTGTCCGGGGCCGGGTTGTGGCTGGCGGACAGCATCACGCCCAGGTCCGCGCCGAGATCGCCGGTGAGGAAGGCAACCGCGGGGGTGGGGATGACGCCGAGCCGCAGCACGTCCACACCCGACCCGGCCAGCCCGGCCACCACCGCCGCCTCGAGGAACTCGCCGGAGGCCCGGGGGTCGCGGCCCACCACCGCCAGCGGGCGGCGGCCGGCCTCGCCGCGGCGAAGGCCCCGGTGTCGGCAGCACGGACAGCGGCCCCGCGGCCACAGTCCATGGCCAGCTCGCCGGTCAGGTCCTCGCCCGGCCACTCCGCGAACACCGTCGGTGCCGAACAGCCGGCCCATGTCTACACCCCCCGGGTCATCTCGTCGTCGAGGCGGCCAAACAGACGTGCCCGGGGGTCACCGTAGACGCCGTCACGGCTTAACGCTTGGAGTACTGAGGAGCCTTGCGGGCCTTCTTCAGGCCGGCCTTCTTGCGCTCCTTGACCCGCGCGTCACTGGTCAGGAAGCCGGCCCGCTTCAGGCTCGGCCGGTTCTCCGTCCACCAGGATCAGCGCCCGGGCGATGCCCAGCCGCAGCGCGCCGGCCTGGCCGGTGATGCCGCCGCCGCTGATCCGCGCGACCACGTCGAACTGGTTCTCGGCGCCCAGGTTCACGAACGGCTCGCTGATCAGCTGCTGGTGCACCTTGTTCGGGAAGTACTCGTCCAGCGTCCGGTCATTGATCCGCCACTGCCCGGTACCGGGGACGATACGGACCCGGGCGATCGCTTCCTTGCGGCGTCCGGTGCCCAGCGCGCTACCGGTCACCACCGGCTTGCGAGGCCGGCGGGCCGCCGCCGGCATCCGCGGCGGTCTCCGTGGAGTACTCCGACACGTGCTCGCCGCGTCTTCGGCGTCTCCCGCTTCGCTCGCTGCGAGCCCTGGGTGTCAGTGGACTCGGCCACGATTCGTTCCTCGTACTTCCTCTCGGTTCTGCTCATTGGCTGATCAGCGCCCGCGGCGGTACCGGGTCGCGGGCCGGCCGGTCAGCGGCTGCCCGCGCTGGGGCGGGCCTGCTGGGCGACCTGCGTGATCTCGAAAGGAGCCGGCTGCTGCGCCTGGTGCGGGTGGTCAGGACCCGCATACACCTTGAGCTTGCGCAGCATCTGCGGCCCAGGGAGTTCTTCGGGAGCATGCCCGGACGGCCTTCTGCACCCGCTCGGGGTGCTTGTCCATCAGGTCGCGGTAGGCGACCGAGCGCAGCCCGCCCGGGTACCCCGAGTGCCGGTACGCGCGCTTCTGCTCCAGCTTGTTGCCGCTGAGCGCGACCTTCTCCGCGTTGACGACGATGACGAAGTCACCGGTGTCCACGTGCGGCGCGAAGATCGGCTTGTGCTTGCCGCGCAGCAGGGTCGCCGCGTGGCTGGCCAGGCGGCCGAGGACCACATCGGACGCGTCGATGACGTGCCACTGGCGCTGGATGTCCCCGGCCTTGGGGCTAAATGTGCGCACAGTCGTAAGCCTTCGTGTGTAGTACCTGATCTGGGTCCGCGCCCGGAAGCCAACAAGCTGAGCTGCTATCCCGGGTGAGGGGTCCGACGCACCCGCTACCGCGTAACCAGCCTCGCTGAGCGGGCACCGCAGGCATGCGAACACACATGGACGTCCAAGAAGGATACCGGCCGTTGCCACCAACGGTCAAAGCGAACCATGTGCCCGGCGGGCCGGGACGGCTGGCCTGCCCTGGCCCAGCAGGCAAATTGCCGGTCCGCCCGAGGGCTGCTCCGTAGAACGGTACGCTCCCGGCATGGGCTACCCGGGTGACGAGGGCGGCGGCCCGCCGGACAGCCGACTGGACGCCAGGACACGCCGCGCTCCGGTGTCGTCTCCGCCACAGGCGGTCCCACCAGGGTGGCAGGGCCCGGACGGGGACGAGCCGGGGAAAACCCCCGGCCGCCGCCGGGCACCAGGCGCAGGCTCAGCCGGGGCGTCCGGGGACGGCCCGGCCGAGCCAGGCTATGGGGGCAGGTCCGGGTACGGCGGGGAAACCAGCTACCCGGGCGGGTCCAGTGGCAGCCACCGGCGCCCGGACACCTCCTCTTCCTCCTATCCGGGGAGAACCACGGCTACCCGGATAGGACCATGGGCCCGGGTTACAGCAGCCCCGGCGCCGAGTCCAGCAGCCCCGGCAAGGACTACCCGCCAAGCAGCCCGGGGACGGGGTCCGGGCGGGGACCGGGGCGGCGAGACGTGAACCCGCGGCGGGCAGCGACCCCGGTCAGGGCGCCGGCGGCCCGCGTACGGCCGCGACCCCGGCCAGCGGCGGTCCTCCCTCACGGGAGAACGCCTGGCGGCGCCCGGAACGGCGGCCCGGCCACGAAGTCCAGGGCCCGCCCGGGAACAGCCCCGCCAGCGGCGGACCATCGTCCCGCGGGTCACAGTGGAGCACGGGTGCGTTCCGGACCGCGGGGCCAGGCGGACGCGGTCCGGTCCGGGGCTTCCCGCCCGCATCCGGAGCTCCCGATCCGGTGTACCCGCCGGGGCAGTTCTCGCCGTGGAACGCGCCCGCGCTCCGCGCGGTGGGAGCGGCCGGGCGGCCCGGCCTGACGGCGGGGTCCGGCCTCGAGATATCCGAGCCCGAGTACCCGCTGCTGGCCGTGAGCGACCCGTCAGCCGACGCCACGGCCACCCAGACCTGGGCGGTGCTCGACGACGCCCAGCTAGCGGACCTCGACGACGCCCAGCTGGCAGGCGAGTGGACCCCGGCCGCGCGGGGTCCAGGGCCGGACGAGAGCGGGCGCCCAGGGACCGGCGAGAGCGCCCCGACCGGGCCCAGGGATTCTTCGAGCCGGCCGATGGACCCGCGGCCGCGCCAGAGTCCGCAGCGGCGGGACCCGGAGCGCGGGGATCGGGGGCGCTGGGATCGCCTGCGCTGGGATCGCCCGCGCTAGGATCCGCGGCACCGGGATCGCCCGTGCTGGGATTCGCGGCACCGGGACCCGGGGCCCCGGCCGGGACCGCCGCCCCGTCCGGCTACCGGGGCGGGGTACGGGCATCCCGGCAGCACCGGGTACCCCGGCGAGACTGATTTTCCGGGGGGGACTGATTTTCCCGGCGACACTGAATTCCCGGGCGACACCGAATTCCCGGGCAACACCGAGCACCCAGGCAACACCGGACATCCCGGCGGCACCGGGTACCCGGGCCAGACGGATCCGTCGCTGCGCGCGGCCCGGCCGGGCGGACGGCTGGCGGCCCGGCAGCAGGAGCAGGGCGCCAGCCGGCTTCCCGGAAGCCGGCGACCGGACAGCGGAGCGACCGGACCCCGGGGGTCGCGGTCGGCGGCCCGCGGCCGCAAGCCGCGCAAGCCGCCCAGCCGGGCCCGGATGTGGCTCATGCCGCTGGTCATGATGGTGGTCGTCATCGTCTTGATCAGCGTGGCCTACCTGCACTTCGCCAAGGGCCGGCCCGCCGCGCCGCGCGCGGCGGCGACGGGCGGGCCGGCGGCCGCGTCCGGCAGCGCGTCACCCACCCTGGGCCCCTGGAAGCACATCACCACCCGGGCCGACGACCCGAAGGCCCTCTCGCTGACCGAGCTGTTCCCGGCCCGTTACACCGCGAGCGGTACCGTCGCCGGACCGTGCAGCGGGCCGGGCACAACTGCCCGGGCATGGTGCTGGGGAACAAGCTGCAGGCCGCGCTGCGCAAGGCCGGCTGCACCCAGGTCATGCGGGCCAGCTACCTGTCCGCCGGGCAGAAGATCATGGCCACCATCGGGGTGCTGAACCTGGCCAACGTGACCGCCGCGGAGCGGGCCGGGAAGGCGACCGGGGCGACCGCGTTCATCAAGCAGCTCCCGGCCCCGCACGGGCCGACCAAGCAACCTGATGAAGGGGACCGGGCTGGAGGAGGCCCAGATCAAGGGCCACTACCTGATCCTGACCTGGGCGGAGTTCACGAACCTGAAGGCCCCGGGCAGCGCGGCCCGGCGGACGGAGCTGGACACGTTCTCCCGGCAGCTGGTGGCCGGCACCGCTGGCATCAGCCTGACCAGCCGGATGGTGTTCGGCAAGCCGCAGACCCCCTAAGGCGCAGGCTCAGCCGGAAGCACGCTCAGCGGGCGCGGCTCAGCCGGGCCACGCTCAGCCGGCGCGGGCTCAGCCGGGCGCGGGCTGCCAGCCAGACGCGGGCTCGGCCGGCGCGGGCCGGACCCGCCGGGTGGCCAGGGCCCGCCCGGCCAGCTCGCCCGGCGGCGGGTAACCGACCTCCTCCAGGCAGAGCCCGTGCGGCGGGACCACGGGGACGGCGGGGTCACGGACCCGGGCGGTGAGCACCTGACCGGCCAGGACGGCGGCCGGCGCCCTCCCCCACCTTGAGCAGCGCGCCCACCAGCGCCCGGACCATCGAGTGGCAGAACGCGTCCGCGACCACGGTGGCCTCGGCCACCCGGGCTCCGCCCGGGTCCGGGCCGGGCCCAGCAGGCGGCAGCAGTTCGCGGACCGTGCTCGCGCCCTCGCGGCGGCGGCAGAAGGCGGCGAAGTCGTGCTCGCCGAGCAGCAGCCCGGCCGCCTCGTTCATGGCGGCGATCGTCGAGCGGGCGGCGGTACCAGAGGGTGTCGTGCCGGCGCAGCGGGTCCGGCCCGGCCGGGTCGTCGCAGACCCGGTAGGAGTACCGGCGGCTCAGCGCGGAGAACCGGGCGTCGAACCCGTCCGGGGCGGGCCCGATCCGGCGGACCCGGACATCGGGGGGCAGCAGCCCGGCCAGCCGGCGCAGCATGGCCGGCGCGGCCGCCGCCCAAGCGCCGCGGGCACGTCGGCGTGGGCGACCTGGCCGCGGGCATGCACCCCGGCGTCGGTCCGGCCCGCCACGGTCAGCGGGACCGGCGCGCGGTCAGCCCGCAGCACCCGGCCCAGCGCGTCCTCCAGCACCTGCTGGACGGTGCGCTGGCCCGGCTGGCGGGCCCAGCCGGAGAACCCGCCGCCGTCGTAGCTGAGGTCGATCCGGACCCGGCAGGCCTCCCAGGCAGCCGACGGCGCACGGCTCGCCGCGTGCTACTTCGCCGGCGTCCTCGGCGGCAGTCCGCGTCCTCGCCGTCAGCCGGCCTCGTCCCCGTCAGCCTCGTCGGCTGCCTCAGCGTCGGCCTCGTCCTCAGCCGCCGGCGTCCTCGGCCTCGGCGGCGTCGGTGTCCTCGGCCGCCGTGGCCGTCCACGGCCGCCGCGTCCGCCACCTCGGCCGTCCTCGGCCGCGGCCGCGCCTCCGCCGCGGCCGCGGCCGCGGCCGGGCGGGCGGCGGGCTGGCGACCGCCGGGCGCGGCGGCGCCGCGGCTTGGCCTCGGCCTCCTCCGGGACCAGCTCGATGACCGCGAGCGGGGCGTTGTCGCCCTTGCGCGGCCCGATCTTGGTGATCCGGGTGTACCCGCCGTCCCGGGCCGCGAACTGCGGGCCGATCTCGGTGAACAGGGTGTGCACCACGCTCTTGTCGGTGACCACGGTGAGCACCTGGCGCCGGGCGTGCAGGTCACCCCGCTTGGCGAAGGTGATCAGCCGCTCGGCGAACGGCCGGAGCCGGCGGGCCTTGGCCTCGGTCGTGGTGATCTTGCCGTGCTCGAACAGGGCGGTGGCCAGGTTCGCCAGGATGTGCCGCTGATGGGCCGAACTGCCACCCAGCCGCGGGCCCTTGGTGGGCGTGGGCATCGGAACGTTCTCCTTGGTTCGTCTACCGGGCTGCCCGGCCCCGTCAGTACTGCTCGGTTCAGTACTGCTCGGTCTCGACGTAGCTGTCGTCGTCGTCCGCGCCGTAGCTGTCGGCCGCGCTGCCCGGGTCGAATCCGGGCGGGG
This sequence comes from uncultured Actinomycetes bacterium, assembly GCA_963851025.1. Classification (GTDB taxonomy): domain Bacteria; phylum Actinomycetota; class Actinomycetes; order Streptosporangiales; family Streptosporangiaceae; genus RYN-230. The sequence continues at coordinate 222,233 of CAWKOA010000029.1, read as the reverse complement.
AGTCCTTGAGCGCGAGCCCCATGTCGGTCAGCTTCTGCTTGACTTCCTCGATCGACTTGGCGCCGAAGTTGCGGATGTCGAGCAGGTCCTGCTCGCTGCGGGCGACCAGTTCACCCACGGTGTGGATGCCCTCGCGCTTGAGGCAGTTGTAGGAGCGGACGGTGAGGTTCAGCTCCTCGATCGGCAGCGCCAGGTCGGCGGCGAGCGCGGCGTCCGTCGGCGACGGGCCGATGTCGATGCCCTCCGCCTCGACGTTCAGCTCGCGGGCCAGGCCGAACAGCTCGACCAGGGTCTTACCGGCGCTGGCCACCGCGTCCCGCGGGCGCATCGACGGCTTGGTCTCCACGTCCAGGATGAGCTTGTCGAAGTCGGTCCGCTGCTCCACCCGGGTGGCCTCGACCTTGTAGGTGACCCGCATCACCGGCGAGTAGATCGAGTCGATCGGGATCCGGCCGATCTCCTGGCCGGGCTGCTTGTTCTGCGCGGCGGACACGTAGCCGCGGCCGCGCTCGACCGTCAGCTCCATCTCCAGCTTGCCCTTGCCGTTCAGGGTGGCGATGTGCAGGTCCGGGTTGTGCACCTCGACCCCGGCCGGCGGCGCGATGTCGGCGGCGGTGACCTCACCGGGACCCTGCTTGCGCAGGTACATGACCACCGGCTCGTCCTGCTCCGAGGAGACCACGAGCTCCTTGAGGTTCAGGATGATGTCGGTGACATCCTCCTTGACCCCGGGGACGGTCGAGAACTCGTGCAGCACGCCCTCGATCCGGATGCTGGTGACGGCGGCACCGGGGATCGAGGACAGCAACGTACGCCGGACCGAGTTCCCGATCGTGTAGCCGAACCCTGGCTCCAGCGGCTCGATGACGAACCGCGACCGGAAGTCGTCGACCTGCTCTTCGGTCAGAGTCGGACGCTGGGCGATGAGCATTGCTACCCCTTTCCGCGACGCCCGCTATATGACGCCGCGATCTTCGCTGACAGCCCGGGCCGCTGACCGGCCCGGCCATCGACTGCCGCCGGGCCGCCACGTGTGCGGCGGCCCGGCGCAGCTATTACTTCGAGTAGTACTCGACGATGAGCTGCTCCTAGACCTGGGTGTCGATCTGGGCCCGGGCCGGGAGGGCGTGGACGAGGACCCGCATCTTGTCCGGGATGACCTCCATCCAGGCCGGCGGCGGCCGCTCGCCCGCCTCGGCGCGGGCCACCACCATCGGGGTCATCTCCAGCGACTTGGCCGGACCTCGATGATGTCGTTCTCACTCACCCGGTAGGACGGGATGTCCACCTTCTTGCCGTTGACCAGGAAGTGGCCGTGCCGGACCAGCTGGCGGGCCATGTCCCGGCTCTTGGCGAACCCGGCCCGGTAGACCACGTTGTCCAGGCGGCTCTCCAGGATCTGGAGCAGGTTCTCGCCGGTCATGCCGCGCTTGCGGGTGGCTTCCTCGTAGTAGCCGTGGAACTGCCGCTCGAGGATGCCGTAGACCCGGCGGGCCTTCTGCTTCTCCCGGATCTGGAGCAGGTACTCGCTCTCCTTGGGCCGGTTCCGGCCGTGCTCACCCGGCGGGTAGGGCCGGATCTCAATCGGGCACTTCGGCGAATCGCACTTGGCGCCCTTCAGGAAGAGCTTCATCTTCTCGCGGCGGCAGAGCTTGCAGTCCGCGCCTGTGTATCGAGCCATCTTCGCGCTACTCCTCAGACCCGGCGCCGCTTCGGCGGGCGGCAGCCATTGTGCGGAACCGGGGTGACGTCCTGGATCGAGCCGACCTCCAGGCCGGTCGCCTGCAGCGACCGGATGGCGGTCTCCCGTCCGGACCCAGGACCCTTGACGAACACGTCGACCTTGCGCATCCCGTGCTCCATGGCACGGCGCGCCGCGGCCTCCGCCGCCATCTGCGCGGCGAACGGCGTGGACTTGCGGGATCCCTTGAACCCGACCTGGCCGGACGACGCCCAGGAAATGACGTTGCCCACCGGATCGGTGATCGAGACGATGGTGTTGTTGAACGTGCTCCTGATGTGGGCGTGCCCGTGAGCGACGTTCTTCCGTTCTTTGCGGCGCACCTTCTTGGCGCCGGTGCGGCTCTTTGGCGGCATGTGCTTCCTATCCAGTGAGGTCGTCGGTCCGCAGTGTGGCGGGGGCCAGGTGCGCCCGGCCAGCAGTGGCAACGGGCGCGGACTACTTCTTCCCGGCCTTCTTCTTGCCGGCCACTGTCTTCTTCCTGCCCTTGCGGGTGCGGGCGTTCGTCTGGGTGCGCTGGCCGTGCACCGGCAGCCCACGGCGGTGACGAATGCCCTGGTAGCACCCGATCTCGATCTTCCGGCGGATGTCCGCCTGCACCTCACGGCGCAGATCGCCTTCGACCCGGTAGGTCGCTTCGATCCAGTCACGGAGACGGACCAGGTCGTCCTCTCCGAGTTCGTGGACCCTGGTGTCGCCGCTGACGCCGGTAGCGCTCAGCGTCTCGAGCGCACGGGTGCGCCCGATCCCGTAGATGTAGGTGAGAGCGACCTCCAGCCGCTTATCGCGGGGGAGGTTGACGCCAACGAGGCGTGCCATGGGCGGGCAGTTCTCCTTTTCATCGAGGAGGTCTGCGCAACCGCTCCCCCGCCCCTGCCCGGGCCGGGCCCCGGCCTCCTACCGGGGGTAACCCGCGCGCGGCTGGTGCCGCACGCGGGCTGCGGTGCGTGTGGGTCGGGCGTCAGCCCTGGCGCTGCTTGTGCCGCGGGTCAGAGCAGATGACCATGACCCGGCCATGCCGCCTGATCACCCGGCACTTGCTGCAGATCTTCTTCACACTCGGCTTGACCTTCATCGTGGCCTCCTCCGGCGCTGGGACGGGTCAATGTCCTGCGTCAGTCCGTTACTTGTACCGGTAGACAATCCGGCCACGGCTCAGGTCGTACGGGCTCAGCTCAACGACTACCCGGTCATCGGGCAGGATGCGGATGTAGTGCATCCGCATCTTCCCGCTGATGTGGGCGAGGACCTTGTGCCCATTGTCTAGCTCCACCCGGAAGAAGGCATTGGGAAGTGACTCGACGATCCTGCCCTCGATCTCGATGGCGCCGTCCTTTTTGGGCATGTCCTCCGCGCTTCACTGTCGGGCCCGCTCGCCACCGGTGACGGTGTGCAGGCGGGTGTTGTCTACGTTTGTCTCGTGGTGCATCCCAGGACTGTGCCGAACCAGGAATGCGTGGTCTGCTCCGTCCGTGAGGCAACCGGCAAATGCCAGCACAGGGCAACTCACGAACCGCAGCAGAGTCTACGCGACCCTGCCTGACATTGCGAACCAGAGGCGGGGCAGGAAAATTCCCTGTCGCCATCCCCCGCAGCCTACTCCCCAGTGCCTACTTCCCGGGGCGCTGCCACGGGAGCGGCGCGTGGCCGGTCCGGCCGCGGCGCAGCTTGGCCTCGGGCAGCTCATACAGGTCGATCCCGGGCAGATCCGCCATCAGCTCGTCCAGCTGGCCGAGGGTCTTCGCCGCGTAGGCCAGGTCCAGCCGCTCGTGGAACTCCTCAGCCGTCAGCCGGCCAGCGGCGAGATGCTCGCGCAGCAGGGCCGCGGTGCGGTCGCGGTCCGCGTCGGACGCGCGGATCTTCGGATCGCTCGGCATCCGCAACCTCCTGAGGTCTCTGCGTCCACCGTACCCAGGGGCCCAGCTCCCCGGCCGCGCTACGGCGTGGCCTCATCCGCGGCCACGCTACGGCGCGGCCTCAGCGGATGAACCGCCGCAGCGCGCTGAGGGCCCGCTCGGTGATCTCCTCCACCGGGCCGGTGGCGTCGATGCCGAGCAGGATGCCCTCGTCCGCGTAGAACGCGACGAGCGGGGCGGTCTGCTCCTGGTAGACCTCGATCCGGTGCCGGATCGTCTCCTCGCGGTCGTCGTCGCGCTGGAACAGCTCACCGCCGCAGTCGTCGCACTGGTCCCGGCGCGCGGGCGGATCGAACAGCACGTGCCAGACCCGCCCGCACCGGCGGCAGGTCCGGCGGCCTGACAGGCGCCGGACCACCTCGTCGTCGTCCACCACGAGTTCCAGGACCACGTCCAGCCGGGTGTCCCAGGACGCGAGCAGCTTCTTGAGCGTCTCGGCCTGCGGGACGGTCCGCGGGAACCCGTCCAGCAGGAACCCCGACTGCGTATCGTCCTCCTGCAGCCGGTCGGTGACCATGGCGATGGTCACCTCGTCGGGGACCAGGTCGCCGCGCTCCATGAACGCCTGCGCGCGGCGGCCGAGCGCCGTCCCCTGGCTGACGTTGGTTCGGAAGATGTCACCTGTCGAGATCTTCGGGATGGACAGATGCGACGCTATGAACTGGGCCTGTGTCCCCTTGCCCGCACCGGGGGGCCCGACGAGGACGACTCGCACTATCGCAGGAAGCCCTCATAGTTGCGCTGCTGCAACTGGCTCTCGATCTGCTTCACCGTGTCCAGTCCCACCCCTACCGCGATCAGGATGCTGGTTCCGCCGAACGGGAACTGGCTCCCCACCCCCAGCAGCGCGAACGCCACCATCGGGACGAGGGCGATGAGGCCCAGGTACAGCGAGCCCGGGGCCGTGAGCCGGGTGAGCACGTAGTTCAGGTACTGGGCGGTCGGCCGCCCGGGGCGGATGCCGGGGATGAACCCGCCGTACTTCTTCATGTTGTCCGCCACCTCGGTCGGGTTGAACGTGATGGACACGTAGAAGTACGTGAAGAACACGATCAGGACGAAGAACAGTCCCATGTACAGCGAGGAGTCGCCGTTGGTCCCGTTGCCCAGGTACTTCTCCACGAACGTGACCCAGCCCGGCGGATGGGTCTTGCTGCCGAACAGCGTGGCGGCCAGTTCCGGGATGTAGAGCAGCGACGAGGCGAAGATGACCGGGATGACGCCGGCCTGGTTCACCTTCAGCGGGATATAGGTGGAGGTCCCGCCGTACATCTTGCGGCCGACCATGCGCTTGGCGTACTGCACCGGGATGCGGCGCTGGGCCTGCTCCATGAAGACCACGAAGGCCACGATCCCGACCCCGACCAGCAGCACGATGGCCAGCACGAACGCGTGCTTGACGTGGTAGACGTCCACCATGTAGCCGGCCATCTGGGAGATGACGGTGGTGAAGATGAGCACGGACATGCCGTTGCCCACGCCCCGGTCGGTGATCAGCTCGCCCAGCCACATGATGACCGCGGTGCCGGCGGTCATGCAGATGACCATGGTGGAGATGGTGAACACCGACGAGTTCGGGATCAGCGACTCGGTGCAGTTGGGGAACAGGTTGCCGGACCGGGCGAACGCGATGATCCCGGTGGACTGGAGAATGGCCAGCCCGATCGGTGAGGTACCGGGTGTACTGGGTGATCTTGGCCTGGCCGGCCTGGCCCTCCTGGCGCAGGGTCTCCAGCCGCGGGATCACGACGGCCAGCAGCTGGAGGATGATGCTGGCCGTGATGTACGGCATGATGCCGAGGGCGAACACCGATAGCCTGAGCAGCGCGCCGCCGCTGAACAGGTTCACGAGCTGGTAGACGCCGGCCGCGCTGCTCTTGTTCTCCAGGCCGGTACAGAACGTGACGGCTTTCTCGGAGATGCCCGGGGTGGGCACGGCCGCGCCGAACCGGAAGAGAGCCAGGATCCCCAGCGTGAACAGCAGCTTCTTGCGCAGGTCAGGCGTCCGGAAGGCCCGGAGGAACGCGGTCAGCATGCGCCGTCCTCAACTAGATGGGTCAACGGGGTGGTGCCGCGCCCTCCCGAGGGGTGGCGGCGACGGCCGGTGCGCCGCAGTGTAACGCGTTCGCAGCACTGTAACAGCCCCCTGCGCAGCGGACGATGACTGTGCGCTGCTGGCCGGTAGACAACGTGCCACGGCTGTACAACGTCCGGCAGCGGACAACGTGCCACGGCTGGTCACGCGCCGCAGCGGCGGCACGGGGGTCCCCCGGCCGCCGCCTGGCTGGCGAGCGCATCACAGCTCAGTGACGGTTCCCCCGGCTGCAGTGATCTTCTCCCGGGCCGAGGCCGAGAACGCGTGGGCGGTCACTCGCAGGGCCACCCCGGTCGTCGCCCTCGCCGAGCACCTTGACCAGCTCACCCGCGCGCACCGCGCCCTTGGCCACCAGGTCCTCGGGGGTCACGTCGCCACCCTGCGGGTACAGCTCGGCGAGCCGGCCGGTGTTGACCACCTGGTAGGTGGTCTTGAACGGCAGGTTGGAGAAGCCCTTGCAGCTTCGGCACCCGGCGCTGGAGCGGCATCTGGCCGCCCTCGAACCCCAGGTGCACCTGGCCACGGGCCTTGGTTCCCTTGGTCCCGCGGCCCGCGGTCTTGCCCTTGGACCCCTGACCGCGGCCGACCCGGGTGCGCTCCGTGCGCGAGCCCGGGGCCGGGCGGAGGTGGTGGATCCTCAGCATGTCAGTCAACCTCCTCGACGGTGACGAGGTGCCGCACCGCGTAGATCATGCCGCGGAACTCGGGCCGGTCGTCCTTGACGATCACGTGCCCGATCCGCTTCAGCCCGAGCGAGCGCAGGGACGCCCGCTGCTCCTTGGTCCCCCCGATCTCCGACCGGGTCTGGGTTACCTTCAGCTGTGCCATCTGCCTGCTCCGCTCAGCTGTTGCCGGACGTGGCGCCGAGCGCGGCCGCGGCTGCGCGGGCGCGCAGCATGGCCGCCGGGGCCACGTCCTCGATCGGGAGCCCGCGCCGGGCGGCGATTTCCTCGGGGCGCTTCAGGCTCTTCAGCGCGGCCACCGTCGCGTGCACGACGTTGATCGGGTTGGAGGAGCCGAGGGACCGGGACAGCACGTCGTGCACCCCGGCGCACTCCAGCACCGCACGCACCGGGCCGCCGGCGATGACGCCGGTACCCGGGCTGGCCGGCTTCAGCAGCACGACACCCGCGGACTCCTCGCCCTGCACGGTGTGCGGGATGGTGCCCGCGATCCGCGGTACGCGGAAGAACGACTTCTTGGCCGCCTCGACGCCCTTGGCGATAGCCGCGGGCACCTCCTTGGCCTTGCCGTAGCCCACGCCGACCATGCCATTGCCGTCACCGACGATGACGAGGGCGGTGAAGCTGAATCGCCGGCCGCCCTGGACGACCTTGGCCACCCGGTTGATGGTGACGACCCGCTCCAGGTAAGCGGTGCCCTTGTCGGCGCCACCGCCGCGGCGGTCGTCACGGCGGTCACGCCGTTCACCACCGCCGCCGCCGCGCCGCGGAGCTCCTGCCATCAGATGTTCCTTCTCTCGTATCTCAAGTACATAACGCTCACAGGTCCAGCCCGCCTTCGCGGGCCGCGTCGGCGAGGGCGGCGATCCGGCCGTGATAGGCCCAGCCGCTCCGGTCGAAGACAGCGGCGGAAACCCCCGCGGCCCGCGCCCGCTCGGCGAGCAGCGTGCCGACCTGGCGGGCCTTGGCCGTCTTGTCGCCGCTGGTCCCGCGGAGCGCCTCTTCCAGGGTAGATGCGGATGCGACCGTCCGGCCCGCGCCGTCGTCGATCAGCTGGACGGACGTGTGCCGGGCGGACCGGGTGACGGTCAGCCGCGGCCGCTCCGCACTGCCCATGACCTTCCTGCGGACCCGCGTGTGCCGCCGCGTCCGCGCGGCGGTGCGCCCCTTGGCCCGGGTCTTCGTGACAGCCATTGCTTACTTACCAGCCTTCCCGACCTTGCGGCGGACCTGCTCACCCTGGTACCGGATGCCCTTGCCCTTGTACGGGTCAGGCTTGCGCAGCTTCCGTATGTTGGCCGCGACCTCGCCCACCTGCTGCTTGTCGATTCCCTCAACGACAAGCCGCGTGGGCGTCTCGACGCGGAACGTGATCCCGTCCGGCGGGACCACGGTCACCGGGTGGCTGAAGCCCAGCGCGAACTCGAGGTTCGAGCCGCGGGCCTGCACCCGGTAGCCGACGCCGACGATCTCGAGCGTCTTGCTGTAGCCCTGGGTCACCCCGGTCACCATGTTGGCCACCAGGGTGCGGGACAGCCCGTGCAGCGCGCGCACCTTGCCCTCGTCGTTCGGGCGGGTCACCTTCAGGGTGCCGTCCTCGCGCGCGATCTCGATGGGCGGGCTCAGCTCCAGCGCCAGGCTGCCCTTGGGGCCCTTGACGCTGACCTCACGGCCGTTGATCGTGACATCGACGCCCCCGGGAATCTCCACGGGGAGCCGTCCGATTCGTGACATCGCGGTCTCCCTACCAGACGTAGGCGAGGACTTCCCCGCCTACCCCGCGCTTGTTCGCCTGCTTGTCGGTCATCAGGCCGTTGGAGGTGGAGATGATCGCGACGCCGAGGCCGCCGAGCACCCGGGGCAGGTTGTCCTTCTTGGCGTACACCCGCAGGCCGGGCTTGGAGACCCGCTTGATGCCCGCGATGGAACGCTCCCGGGTCGGCCCGAACTTCAGGGCCAGCACGAGGCTCTTGCCTACCTCGGCGTCTTCCACGGTGTAGCCCGCGATGTAGCCCTCCTGCTGGAGGATCTCCGCGATCCGGACCTTGATCGTGGAACTGGGCATGCCCACGGTGTCGTGGTACGCCGAGTTGGCGTTGCGCAGACGGGTCAGCATGTCTGCGATCGGGTCGGTCATTGACATGGCCTGAGGGCCCTCCTCGCCGTGGTTTCCCGGGGGACCTGCGGCGTGGTCAGTGGGCGCGGCTCGCGCCCAGGGGTTGGTCTACCAGCTGGACTTGGTGATGCCCGGCAGCTCACCGCGGTGAGCCATCGAGCGGAAGCAGATACGGCACAGGCCGAACCTGCGGTACACGGCGCGCGGACGCCCGCAGCGCGTGCACCGGGTGTACCCGCGCACCTTGAACTTGGGCGTCCTGTTCGCCTTGACGACTAGCGCCTTCTTCGCCACTCCTCAGCTCTCCTTGAACGGGAATCCGAGCCGGCGCAGCAGCGCCCGGCCCTCATCGTCGGTGGTCGCCGTGGTCACGAGCGTCACGTCCATGCCGCGCTGACGGTCCACCTGGTCGGCGTCGATCTCATGGAACATGAGCTGCTCGTTCAGCCCGAACGTGTAGTTCCCCCGGCCGTCGAACTGCCGGTCGGACAGGCCGCGGAAGTCACGGATCCGGGGCAGGGCCAGCGACAGCAGACGGTCGCAGAACTCCCACATCCGGTCGCCGCGCAGCGTCACGTGGGCGCCGATCGGCATGCCCTCGCGCAGCTTGAACTGGGCGATCGACTTCCGGGCCCGGGCGATCGCGGGCTTCTGCCCGGTGATCACCGCGAGGTCCCGGACCGCGCCGTCGATCAGCTTGGCGTCCCGGGCCGCCTCGCCGACCCCCATGTTGACCACGATCTTGGTCAGCGTGGGGATCTGCATCACGTTGGCGTACGAGAACTCCTCGCGGAGGGCGGGAGCGATCTCCTGCCGGTAGCGCATCTTGAGCCGGGGCGCCGGCACGGCGGTCCGGGTCCGGGGCTCTTGCGTGGTGGTAGTCATCAGAAGTCCTTACCGCCCGGGCGGGAGATCCGGACCTTGGTGCCGTCGTCCTCGTACCGGAACCCGGCACGGGCCGGCTTCTTGGTGTCCGGGTCAATCAGCTGGACGTTGCTCACGTGGATGGGCGCCTCGGTGGTGGTGATGCCGCCTTCTTTGGCCCCGCGAGCGCCCTGGTAGTCCACCTTCTTGTTCTTGCGGACCATGTTGACGCCCTGGACCAGGACCCGCTGCCGCTCGGGGTCAGCGAGGATGACCGTGCCTTCCCGGCCACGGTCCTTGCCCGCGGTGACCACCACGTGGTCGCCCTTCTTGATCTTCATGCGCGGCGGCCGGGCCGTCGCGCTGTCCTTCTTTGCCATCGCGGCCTTCCTGCCGGGCATCACAGCACCTCCGGCGCGAGCGAGATGATCCGCATGAACCGCTTCTCACGCAGCTCACGGCCGACCGGGCCGAAGATGCGGGTGCCGCGCGGGTCTCCGCCGTCCCTGATCAGGACGGCGGCGTTCTCGTCGAAACGGATATAGGAACCGTCGCCGCGGCGGCGCTCCTTGCGGGTGCGCACCACGACCGCCTTGACGACATCGCCCTTCTTCACCCCGGCACCGGGAAGGGCATCCTTCACTGTCGCCACGATGACATCGCCGATGCCCGCGTATCGCCGGCCGGAGCCGCCGAGCACGCGGATACACAAGATCTCCTTGGCACCGGTGTTGTCGGCGACTTTAAGCCGCGACTCCTGCTGGATCACGTCAACTCCTGCTTCCTGACGCCGGGGTTCCCGCGGGGGTGTGCCCCGCGAAAGGTAATTACTTGGCCTTCTCCAGGATCTCCGAGACGCGCCAGCGCTTCGTCGCGGAGAGGGGCCTGGTTTCCATCAGCCGCACCCGGTCGCCGACGCCGCAGGCGTTCTCGCCGTCGTGCGCCGTGTACTTCTTGGTACGCCGGATGACCTTGCCGTACTTGGGGTGCTTCACACGGTCCTCGACGATGACCACGACGGTCTTGTCCATCTTGTCGCTGACCACGTAACCTTCGCGGATCTTGCGGTAGCCCCGGCCGGGCTCCCCGCCCTGCTCGACGTCACTCACTGTCTTCCGCCTCCTCCACCAAGGTCACAATGCCAAGCTCGCGTTCCCGCTTCACCGTGTAGATGCGGGCGATCTCCTTGCGGACGGCGTGCAGCCGCCCGTGGCTCTCCAGCTGGCCGGTCGCGGCCTGGAACCGGAGGTTGAACAGTTCCGTCTTCGCTTCCGCCAGCTTGGTGTTCAGCTCTTCCTCGCTGGAATTCCGCAGGTCTGCGGCGGCCAGGCTCGCCATCAGCTCTCACCGACTTCACGGGTCACGAATTTGCACTTCATCGGCAGCTTGTGCATGGCACGGCGGAGCGCTTCGCGGGCCACGGGCTCGGCCACCCCGGACAGCTCGAACATCACCCGGCCGGGCTTGACGTTGGCCACCCACCACTCGGGCGAGCCCTTGCCGGAACCCATCCGGGTCTCGGCCGGCTTCTTGGTCAGCGGGCGGTCCGGGTAGATCGTGATCCACACCTTGCCGCCACGGCGGATGTGCCGGGTCATGGCGATACGGGCGGACTCGATCTGCCGGTTGGTCACGTACGCGTGCTCGAGGGCCTGGATACCGTACTCACCGAAGACCACCCGGGTGCCGCCCTTGGCGACCCCGTGCCGGTCCGGCCGGTGCTGCTTGCGGTACTTGACCCTGCGCGGGATAAGCATTGATCAGCCCTCCTCACCCGTGGCCGGGGCGGAGGCCACGGCCGCCGGCTCCGGCTGCGCGGCACCGGCCGGGGCCGCCGGGGCACGGTCGTCGGAACGGTCGCCGCCCGGGCCGCGGTCGGCCCCGTCGGGACCGCCCGGGCGGCGGCGGCGCTGCGGCCCGGCCGGCCGGTCGCGGCGCGGGCCGCCGGCCCGGAGGGCGGCCGCGGCCGCCTCGCGCTCGGCCCGGGTCTGCGGGGCCTCGCCCCGGTAGATCCAGACCTTCACGCCGATCCGGCCGAAGGTGGTCCGGGCCTCGTAGAAGCCGTAGTCGATGTCGGCGCGCAGCGTGTGCAGCGGCACCCGGCCCTCGCGGTAGAACTCCGAGCGGGACATCTCAGCCCCGCCCAGGCGACCCGAGCACTGCACCCGGATGCCCTTGGCGCCGCCCTTCATCGAGGTCTGCATGGCCTTGCGCATGGCCCGCCGGAACGACACCCGGCTGGACAGCTGCTCGGCCACGCCCTGCGCGACGAGCTGGGCGTCCGTCTCGGGGTTCTTGACCTCGAGGATGTTCAGCTGGATCTGCTTGCTGGTCAGCTTCTCCAGGTCGCCGCGGATGCGGTCCGCCTCGGCGCCGCGGCGCCCGATGACGATCCCCGGGCGCGCGGTGTGGATGTCCACCCGGACCCGGTCCCTGGTGCGCTCGATTTCCACCTTGGAAATGCCCGCGCGCTCCATGCCGCGCTGCAGCATCCGGCGGATGGCGACGTCTTCGCTTGACGTAATCCTTGTACAGCTTGTCGGCGTACCACCGGCTCTTGAAGTCGGTGGTGATGCCAAGCCGGAACCCGTGCGGGTTCACCTTCTGTCCCACTAGCGGGACCTCCCCTTGGGTTCGTCCGAGACGATTACCGTGATGTGGCTGGTGCGCTTGTTGATCCGGTAGCCCCGGCCTTGCGCCCGCGGCCGGAATCGCTTCAGCGTCGGCCCTTCGTCCACCCACGCCCGGCTCACCACGAGCGAGCCGGCGTCCACCTGCTGGGCATGCTCAGCATTGGCGATGGCGCTCGCGAGCACCTTGCCAACCGGGTCACTGGCTGACTGCGGCGCAAAGGCCAGCGCCGCCTGCGCCTCCTCGGCAGGCATGCCACGGATGAGGTCCACCACGCGGCGGGCCTTCCGCGGCGTGACGCGCACGTACCGCGCCTTCGCCCTTGCTTCCATGCTTCTCTCTCGCTCTCTAGTGGTTGCTCGTGCCTGGTCTATCGGCGGCTACGCCGGTCATCCCGGACGTGGCTGCGGAACGTGCGGGTGGGCGCGAACTCGCCGAGCTTGTGGCCGACCATGGCCTCGGTGATGAACACCGGCACGTGCTTACGGCCGTCGTGCACCGCGATCGTGTGGCCCAGCATCGCAGGAACGATCATGGAACGCCGGGACCACGTCTTGATCAGGTTCCGGGTGCCCTTCTCGTTCTGCACGTCCACCTTCTTGATCAGGTGGTCGTCGACGAACGGGCCCTTCTTGAGACTACGAGGCATCGTTGGGTGCTCCTACCGCTTCTTCTTGCTGCGCCTGCGGACGATCAGCCGGTCGCTGGGCTTGTGGGCTTTCCTGGTCCGGCCCTCGGGCTTGCCCCAGGGGCTGACCGGGTGCCGGCCACCGGAGCTCTTGCCCTCGCCGCCGCCCAGCGGGTGGTCGACCGGGTTCATCGCGACGCCGCGGACCGAGGGACGGTGCCCCTTCCACCGGTTACGGCCCGCCTTGCCGAGCTTGATGTTGCCCTGCTCGGCGTTGCCGACCTCGCCGACGGTGGCCCGGCAGGACGCGTCGACCCGCCGGATCTCCCCCGACGGCATCCGCAGCTGGGCGTAGCCGCCGTCCTTGGCCAGCAGCTGGACCCCGGACCCGGCCGAGCGCGCGATCTTCGCGCCGCCACCGGGCCGGAGCTCGATCGCGTGCACCACGGTGCCGGTCGGGATGTTCCGCAGCGGCAGGCAGTTGCCGGGCCGGATGTCGGACCCGGGGCCGTTCTCGATCCGGTCGCCCTGGGACAGCCCCTGCGGGGCGAGGATGTAACGCTTCTCGCCGTCGGCGTAGTGCAGCAGCGCGATCCGGGAGGTCCGGTTGGGGTCGTACTCGATGTGCGCGACCTTGGCCGGGACGCCGTCCTTGTCGTGCCGCCGGAAGTCGATCAGCCGGTAGGCGCGCTTGTGGCCGCCGCCCTGGTGCCGCGCGGTGATCCGGCCATGCACATTACGGCCGCCGCGGGAGTTCAGCGGGCGGACCAGTGACTTCTCCGGCTCACTGCGGGTGATCTCGGAGAAGTCCGCGCCACTCGCGCCCCGCCGTCCCGGGGTGGTGGGCTTGTACTTGCGGATAGCCATGTGTGCTCAAGCTCCTTGTGATGTGGCCGGTGGCCTAGCTGACCGGGCCGCCGAAGACATCGATGCGCTCACCCTCGGCGAGGCTGACGATCGCCCGCTTGGTGGACGCCCGCTGGCCCCAGCCGAACCGGGTACGGCGGCGCTTGCCCGCCCGGTTGAGCGTGTTGACGCCGGTTACCTTGACTCCGAAGATGGCCTCGACCGCCTGCCGGACCTGGGTCCGGTTGGCGTCGGGGGCGACCAGGAAGGTGTACTTGCCGTCGTCGGCCAGCCGGTACGTCTTTTCCGAGATCACCGGGCGCAGCAGGATGTCCCGGTGGTCCGGGATCCGGTTCGAGCTCACTGCTCGTCACCCTCCTTCGGGGTGGTACGGCGGCGGGGAGCCTTGGGCTGGGCTCGCCTTAGCGGCCGCCGGCGCCTCGGCCACAGGCTGGCCGGTGAACGCGGACAGGGCCCCCTCGGTGAACACGATGTGCTCACTGGCCAGCACGTCGTACGTGTTCAGCTGGCCGGTGGCCAGCAGCCGCACGCCCGGCGCGTTGCGCAGGCTCTTCCAGGTCACTTCGTCCTCGGCCTCCGCCACGACGAGCACCCGGACGTTGAGCTTGGCCTGCAGCAGCCCGATGGCCGTGCGCAGCACGGCCATCGCGTCGCTGGTCCGGGGCTGGTCGCCCGCCACGAACCCGCTGACCACGGCGATCCGCCCGTTGGCCGCCCGGTCGGACAGCGCGCCGCGGAGCGCGGCGGCCTTCATCTTCTTGGGCGTCCGCTGCACGTAGGAACGGGGCTGCGGGCCGTGCACGGTGCCGCCGCCCGCGTACTGCGGGGCACGCAGCGAACCCTGGCGGGCCCGGCCGGTGCCCTTCTGGCGGTAGGGCTTCTTGCCACCGCCGCGGACTTCGCCGCGGGTCTTGGTGGAGTGCGTACCCTGCCGGGCCGCGGCCTCCTGGGCCACGACGACCTGGTGGATCAGCGGCACGTTGACCGGCACGCTGAAGATCTCGTCGGGAAGCTCCACATCCTGGCCGGCCTGGCCGGACGGGGAGACGACGCTGACGGTAGCCATCAGGCCTCCTTCGTGGCGGACTGCGGGGCCCGTACGGCGCTGCGGACCAGGATCAGGCCGCCCTTGGGGCCGGGGACAGCCCCCTTGATGAGGAGCAGGCCACGCTCGGCGTCCACCGCGTGCACGGTCAGGCTGGGCGTGGTGGTGCGCTCGCCGCCCATCCGGCCGGCCATCCGCACGCCCTTGAACACCCGGCCCGGGGTGGCGCAGCCGCCGATGGAGCCGGGTGAGCGGTGCTTGCGCTGGGTGCCGTGCGAGGCGGACAGGCCCTTGAACCCGTGCCGCTTCATCACGCCCGCGAAGCCCTTGCCCTTGCTCTTGCCGGACACGTCGACCAGGTCGCCCGCGGCGAACGTCTCCGCGTTGACCTCCTGGCCCAGGGTGTAGTCGGTAGCGTCATCGGTCCGCAGCTCGACGAGGTAGCGGCGCGGGGTCACCGAGGCCTTGGCGAAGTGGCCGGCCACGGGCTTGGTCACCTTGCGCGGGTCGATCTCGCCGTAACCCAGCTGCACGGCCGAGTACCCGTTGGCGTCGGGGGTCCGCACCGCGGTCACGACGCAGGGGCCCGCCGCGACCACCGTCACGGGAACCATCCGCCCTTCGGCGTCGAAGACCTGGCTCATGCCCAGCTTCGTGCCGAGGACGCCCTTGGTGTTCTTGGTCATGTCGGTGCGTTCCTCAGAGCTTGATCTCGATGTTGACGCCGGCAGGCAGGTCCAGCCGCATCAGCGAGTCGACCGTCTTCGGCGTCGGGTCGATGATGTCGATCAGCCGCTTGTGCGTGCGCATCTCGAAGTGCTCCCGCGAGTCCTTGTACTTGTGCGGGGAGCGGATGACGCAGTAGATGTTCTTCTCCGTGGGCAGCGGGACAGGCCCGGCAACCCGCGCGCCAGTGCGCGTCACCGTGTTGACGATCTTCCGCGCCGAGCTGTCGATGACCTCGTGGTCATAGGCCTTGAGCCGGATGCGGATCTTTTGTCCCGCCATGTGCCTTCCGTGTCCTTACGTCTTGAGTGCCGCTGGGCAGTGCTAGCCCGGGGGGACAAAACCCCCCGGGCTAGCACCCCTACTACTTGAGAATCTTCGTGACCCGGCCGGCGCCGACGGTGCGGCCACCCTCGCGGATAGCGAAGCGCAGGCCCTCTTCCATGGCGATGGGCTGGATGAGCTCGACCCGCATCTCAGTGTTGTCGCCGGGCATCACCATCTCGGTGCCCTCGGGCAGGTACACAACACCCGTCACGTCCGTGGTCCGGAAGTAGAACTGCGGACGGTAGTTGTTGAAGAACGGGGTGTGCCGGCCGCCCTCATCCTTGGACAGGATGTAGACCTGGCCCTCGAACTCGGTGTGCGGGGTGTTGGTGCCCGGCTTGATGACGACCTGGCCGCGCTCCACGTCCTCGCGCTTGATGCCGCGCAGCAGCAGGCCCGCGTTGTCCCCGGCCTGGCCCTCGTCGAGGATCTTGTGGAACATCTCGACGCCGGTGACCGTGGTCCGCTGCGCCTTCTCCTTGATCCCGATGAGCTCGACTTCCTCACCAGGTGTGCACCTTGCCGCGCTCGATCCGGCCGGTCACCACGGTGCCGCGGCCGGTGATCGAGAACACGTCCTCGACCGGCATCAGGAACGGCTTCTCGGTGTCCCGGACCGGCTCGGGGATGCTGTCGTCACAGGCGTTCATGAGCTCGACGACCTTCTCGGCCCACTCCGAGTCACCCTCGAGGGCCTTGAGCGCGGAGACCCGGATCACCGGGACGTCGTCGCCAGGGAACTCGTAGGTGGACAGCAGCTCACGTACCTCGAGCTCGACCAGCTCCAGGATCTCCTCGTCGTCCACCATGTCGGCCTTGTTCAGCGCGACCACGATGTACGGCACGCCGACCTGGCGCGCGAGCAGCACGTGCTCGCGGGTCTGCGGCATGGGGCCGTCGGTGGCGGCGACCACGAGGATGGCGCCGTCCATCTGCGCGGCACCGGTGATCATGTTCTTGATGTAGTCCGCGTGACCGGGGCAGTCCACATGCGCGTAGTGGCGCTTCTCGGTCTGGTACTCGACGTGCGAGATCGAGATGGTGATCCCGCGCTCCTTCTCTTCCTTCGCGTTGTCGATCTGGTCGAAGGGCGTGAAGGGGTTCACGTCGGGGTACTTGTCGTGCAGCACCTTGGTGATCGCCGCGGTCAGAGTGGTCTTGCCGTGGTCGATGTGCCCGATGGTGCCGATGTTCACGTGCGGCTTAGTCCGCTCGAACTTGGCCTTCCCCACTGGTTTCTCCTCGTTGCGATCTGCCTCACGTCCGTGAGGCCAAGGCGCTTCCTAGCGCCGATTCTTCTGTCTGACGTTCTGGTGCTAGCAGTTACTCACCGCGCGCTTTGGCGATGATCTCCTTGGCAATGCTGGGCGGGACCTCCGCATAGGAGTCGAACTGCATGCTGTAGTCCGCCCGGCCCTGGGTGCGGCTGCGCAGGTCGCCCACGTAGCCGAACATCTCCGACAACGGCACGGTCGCCTTCACGACCCGGATGCCGGAACGCTCCTCCATGGCCTGGATCTGGCCACGGCGGGCGTTGAGGTCGCCGATCACTTCACCCATGTAGTCGTCCGGGGTCCTGACCTCGACGGCCATGACCGGCTCGAGCAGCACGGGATTAGCCATCGCGGCCGCCCTCTTGAACGCCATCGATCCGGCGATCTTGAAGGCCAGCTCGGACGAGTCCACCTCGTGGTAGGCACCGTCGGTGAGCGTGACGCGCACGTCCACCATCGGGTAGCCGGCCAGGACGCCGAACTCCGCGGCATCCTGGCTTCCGGCGTCCACCGACGGGATGTACTCGCGGGGGATGCGGCCACCGGTGATCTTGTTCTCGAACTCGTAGCCGCCGCCGTCGCCGCCGGTCGGCTCCAGGTTGATGACCACCCGGGCGTACTGGCCCGCCCCGCCGGTCTGCTTCTTGTGCGTGTAGTCGACCTTCTCGACCTTCTTGCGGATGGTCTCGCGGTAGGCGACCTGCGGGCGGCCGATGTTGGCCTCCACGTGGAACTCCCGCCGCATCCGGTCGACCAGGATCTCCAGGTGCAGTTCACCCATCCCGGAGATGATCGTCTGCCCGGTCTCCTCGTCGGTCCGGACCTGGAAAGTCGGGTCCTCCTCGGCGAGCCGCTGGATCGCGGTGCCCAGCTTGTCCTGGTCACCCTTGGTCTTCGGCTCGATCGCGACGTTGATCACCGGCGCGGGGAACGTCATGGACTCCAGGATCACCTGCTTGGACGGGTCACACAGGGTGTCGCCCGTCGAGGTGCCCTTGAGGCCCATCACGGCCACGATCTGCCCAGCGACCGCCGTCGGGCGCTCCTCGCGCTTGTTGGCGTGCATCTGGTAGATCTTGCCGATCCGCTCCCGGCGGCCCTTGCTGGAGTTGAGCACGTTCGAGCCCGACTCCAGGGTGCCCGAGTAGATCCGGATGTAGGTCAGCTTGCCGAGGTGCTGGTCGGACATGATCTTGAAGGCCAGCGCGGCGAACGGCTCGGACGGGTCGGCCTTGCGCAGCACGGCCTGCTCCTCGTTGCCCACCTCGTGCCCCTGGACCGGCGGGATGTCCACCGGGCTGGGCAGGTAGTCCACGATCGCGTCCAGCATGGGCTGGACACCCTTGTTCTTGAACGCGCTGCCGCACAGGACCGGGGTGATCCCGCCCGCGATGGTGGCCCGCCGGATGGCCGCGACGAGCTGCTCCTCGCTGGGCTCAGTGCCCTCGAGGTAGGCCTCCATCATTTCCTCGTCGTTCTCGGCGATGGTCTCCAGCAGCTGGTCACGCCACTGCCGGGCCGCCTCGACGTGGTCATCCGGGATGGCGACCACGTCGTACTTGTCGCCCTTGCCCTCGGTCTGCCACAGCAGGGCGCGCATCCGCACCAGGTCGATGACGCCGCGGAAGTCGGACTCGACCCCCCAGGGCAGCTGGACGACCAGCGGGGTGGCGCCGAGCCGGTCCTTGATCATCTCGACGCAGCGGTGGAACTCCGCACCGACCCGGTCCATCTTGTTGACGAAGCAGATGCGGGGCACGCCGTAGCGGTCGGCCTGGCGCCACACGGTCTCGGACTGCGGCTCCACGCCGGCCACGCCGTCGAAAACGGCGACCGCCCCGTCGAGAACGCGCAGCGACCGCTCGACCTCTACGGTGAAGTCGACGTGGCCAGGGGTGTCGATGATGTTGATGGTGTTATCGCGCCAGAGCGTGGTCGTCGCGGCGGACGTGATCGTGATGCCGCGCTCCTGCTCCTGCTCCATCCAGTCCATGGTGGCCGCGCCCTCATGGACCTCACCGATCTTGTAGTTGATGCCGGTGTAGAACAGGATCCGCTCGGTGGTCGTGGTTTTACCCGCGTCGATGTGCGCCATGACCCCAATGTTGCGGACCTTGGCCAGCTCTACGGCGGTCTGGGTCGCCACTGCTCAGTTCCTCGCTGCTTCGTCTATCGTCGGCCGGCGGGTGCCGCTCATTACCAGCGGTAGTGAGCGAACGCCTTGTTCGACTCGGCCATTTTGTGGGTGTCCTCGCGGCGCTTCACGCTCGCCCCGAGGCCGTTGCTCGCGTCGAGCAGCTCGTTCATGAGCCGCTCGGTCATGGTCTTCTCCCGGCGCGACCGGCTGTAGGAAACCAGCCAGCGCAGGGCCAGGGTGGTGCTGCGGGAGGCCCGGACCTCGACCGGCACCTGGTAGGTGGCGCCACCGACCCGGCGGCTGCGCACCTCGAGGGTGGGCTTGACGTTGTCCAGGGCCCGCTTGAGCGTGACCACCGGGTCGTTGCCCGTCTTGTCCTTGCATCCGTCGAGCGCGCCGTACACGATCCGCTCGGCCAGCGAGCGCTTGCCACTGCGCAGCACCTTGTTCACCAGCGCAGTCACCAGCGGGGAGCCGTAAACCGGATCGGTTACGAGCTGCCGCTTGGTCGCGGGGCCTTTACGCGGCATGTCAGCTCTTCTCCTTCTTCGCGCCGTAGCGGCTCCGGGCCTGCTTACGGTTGCGGACCCCCTGAGTGTCGAGGGCGCCACGGATGATCTTGTAACGCACGCCGGGCAGGTCCCGGACCCGGCCGCCCCGCACCAGCACGATGGAGTGCTCCTGGAGGTTGTGGCCGACACCGGGGATGTACGCGGTGACTTCGATCTGGCTCGTCAGCCGCACCCGGGCCACCTTGCGCAGCGCCGAGTTGGGCTTCTTGGGCGTGGTCGTGTAGACGCGCGTGCAAACACCCCGGCGCTGGGGGCTGCCTTTCAGGGCCGGGGTAGTGGTCTTGGCCACCTTGTCCTGGCGGCCCTTGCGGACCAGCTGCTGGATCGTGGGCACCGCGTCTCCGTCTTCGTTCTCCGCGCCGGTTGGCGCGACGTCTTCTCTTGCCGTTTCCTGCACCCGGGGCGCAGGGTAATTCCGGGCGGCTTAACCGCCCTGAACTGCTGGTTTTCCTAGTCCCTCCGACCCCCGGGGTCGGGTGTGTCGCGGTGACCACGGCACACAAGCTCCTACTGGAGCCTGGAGTCGAGAGAGGAAAAGGCCCGCGCGCCTGGCCACTCGCCACGCCTTCCAGCTGCCGGTCATCGACCGCAAGCCTTCCAGCCATGGCGCCACAGTCCGCTAGCGCACGCGCACCCGCTTCTCACGGGCACGATGCCCTAGCGTACCCAACCTTTTGCCTACAGGCAAAGCGAACGCCGATCAAGGCCCAAGCGGCCAGACCGGGTGTCATTTTTCCCTGACGGCAACGGTGAAACCACGCCCGCAGGGTAGCGGGGATCTGCTGCCAGTCCCTGCTGCCCAGGGATGTCAACCACGGCAGCCGAGCGGATTATTCCAGAAGGGACGCAACTTCCATGACGCAGACCGTTGTCATCACCGGCGCCAGCGCAGGCATCGCCCGCGCCACCGCGCGGCTCTACGGCGCCCGCGGGGCCAGCGTGGGGCTGATCGCCCGGGGGCAGGCCGGCCTGGACGGCGCCGCGAAGGACGTGATCGAGGCCGGCGGCCAGGCGCTCGCCGTGCCGGCCGACGTGGCCGACCACGCGCAGCTGGAGAAGGCGGCCACGGAGATAGAGGCGCAGTTCGGCCCCATCGACGTGTGGATCAACGTGGCCTTCACGTCGGTGTTCGCGCCGTTCGCCCAGATCACGCCGGACGAGTTCCGGCGCGTGACCGAGGTCAGCTACCTGGGGTACGTCAACGGCACGATGGTGGCGCTCAGCCGGATGCGGCCCCGTAACGCCGGGACCATCGTGCAGGTCGGCTCCGCGCTCAGCGAGCGGGCCATCCCGCTCCAGTCGGCGTACTGCGGCGCCAAGCACGCGATCAACGGGTTCACCGAGTCGCTGCGCAGCGAGCTCATGCACGAGCACTCCGGCGTGCACGTGACCGTGGTGCAGATGCCGGCGGTGAACACCCCGCAGTTCTCCTGGGTGCTGTCCCGGCTGCCGCGCCATCCGCAGCCGGTGCCGCCGATCTACCAGCCGGAGGTGGCCGCGCACGGCGTCGTGTACGCGGCGGATCATCCGCGGCGCAAGCAATACTGGGTCGGCGGCAGCACGGCCGCGACGCTGCTGGCGCAGAAGGTCGCGCCGGCGCTGCTGGACCGCTACCTGGCCCGGACGGGCTTCGACGCGCAGCAGACGGACCAGGAGGTCCCCGTGGGCAGCCGGCCGGACAACCTGTTCGACCCGGTCGACGGGGCTGAGGGCCGGGACTACGGGGCGCACGGAATCTTCGACGACCGGTCGCACGAGCGGAGCTGGCAGCTCTATGCGTCGCATCATCCGGCGCTGACCAGCGGGATCGCGGCCGGTGCCGCCCTGGCGGGCGGGCTGCTGCTCCGCCGCCTCGACCGGGCGCGCGTGGCAGCCGCTGCATGGCGTGCGGGAAATAACACGGGGGCGTGGGCGGTCACGCTGGTCCGGGCTGGGTATGGCGTGGCGCTCGTGGTTGCGCCACAGGCCCTCATCAAGCTGACCGGGGATCCGGTGACCGGGCAGCCCGCCGGGGCGTCACGGGCGCGGCCTGGGCGGCGGGCGTGCGCGGTCGCGCGGGTGCTCGGCGTACGGCATCTGGTGCAGGCGGGGCTGACTGCGGCGGCCCTGCGGGCCGAGCCGGGCAGTCCCTACGCCCTGGCCGGCGGGGCGGCGGTGGATGTGCTGCACGCGAGCACGATGGTGGGGCTGGCCCTGGTGGACCGGGGAGCCCGGCGGGTCGCGCTGGCCGATACGGGCGTCGAGCTGGCGCTGGCGACCGCGGGGGGACTCACCGCCGCTCGCTAGTGCATCACCGCGGGTGGGGAAAGCCCGGGCCGGGCTGCCGACCCGGGCTCGCTATGCGCCGGACGATGAAGGTCCGGGGGTTCTACTTCTTGAAGGCGTCCTTGACCTTTTCGCCAGCCTGCTTGAGGTTGCCCTTGGCCTGGTCCGTCCGGCCCTCGGCTTCCATCTGCTCGTTGCCGATGGCCTTGCCGGTCTCCTTCTTGGCCTTGCCCTTGATCTCGGTGACCTTGTTGGCCGCCTTGTCTTCGGTCGCCATGTTCTGGCTCCTCACCACGCTGGACAGTTATCCCTTGGGTTAGCCACTGTCCGCGGGGTCAATGACTAAACACGCGCGAGGCGCCCGGCAGCATCGCTGCCGGGCGCCTCGCGGTGTCTTACCTGGAGAACCCGCTTACCGGTTGTAGGAGCCGAAGTCGTACTCCTCCAGCGGGATCGCCTCGCCGGAGCCCTGGCCGAACGCGTAGCTCGGGGCCTCCTCGTAGGCGGTGGCCGGGTAGACCGAGGAGCGGGCGTCCTCCGTGGGCTCGACCCGCACGCTCCGGTACCGCGGCATGCCGGTACCGGCCGGGATGAGCTTGCCGATGATGACGTTCTCCTTCAGGCCCAGCAGCGGGTCCGACTTGGCGTGGATGGCCGCGTCGGTCAGCACCCGGGTCGTCTCCTGGAACGACGCCGCGGACAGCCACGACTCGGTGGCCAGCGACGCCTTGGTGATGCCCATGAGCACCGGCCGGCCCGAGGCGGGCGTGCCGCTCTGCTCCACCACGCTGCGGTTGACGTTCTCGAACCGCGGCCGCTCGACCAGCTCGCCAGGGAGCAGGTCGGTGTCGCCGGACTCGAGCACGTTCACCCGCTTGAGCATCTGCCGGATGATGATCTCGATGTGCTTGTCGTGGATGGACACACCCTGCGACCGGTACACCTCCTGGACCTCGTGCACCAGGTGCAGCTGCACCTCACGGGAGCCCAGGATCCTGAGCACCTCGTGCGGGTTGATCGCACCCTGGATCAGCTGCTGGCCGACGTGCACGTGATCGCCGTCCGCCACCAGCAGCCGGGAGCGCATCGGCACCTGGTAGGCGCATCTCCTCGCCGCCGTCGTCGGGGGTGACGACGATCTTCCGGGTCTTCTCGGTCTCCTCGACCTTGACCCGGCCCTCGACCTCGCTGATCGGCGCCATGCCCTTGGGGATCCGGGCCTCGAAGAGTTCCTGGATCCGGGGCAGGCCGTGGGTGATGTCCAGCCCCGCCACACCGCCGGTGTGGAAGGTACGCATGGTCAGCTGGGTACCCGGCTCACCGATGGACTGCGCGGCCACGATGCCGACCGCCTCGCCCACGTCCACCCGCTTGCCCGTGGCCAGCGAGCGCCCGTAGCACTTGGCGCAGACACCGATCTTGGCCTCGCAGACCAGGACGCTGAACGTCCTGACCGAACTCACCCCGGCGTTGACCAGGAGATCGATCAGCGTCTCAGTGGTGTCCGTGTCCACCTCGGCGACGACCTTGCCGTCCACCTCGATGGCCTCGGCGATGGTCCGGCCGGTGCCGGTGTTCTCGATGTTGGGCAGCTTCCGCAGCGTCCCGTCCGGGCCCGGCTCGGCGATCTTCATCGCGAGCGACCGGTCCGTGCCGCAGTCCTCTTCGCGGACGATGACGTCCTGCGCCACGTCCACCAGGCGCCGGGTGAGGTACCCGGAGTCGGCGGTACGCAGGGCGGTGTCGGCCAGGCCCTTGCGGGCACCGTGGGTCGAGATGAAGTACTCGACCACGGACAGGCCCTCGCGGAAGCTCGACTTGATCGGCCGCGGGATGGTCTCGCCCTTGGGGTTGGAGACCAGGCCGCGCATGCCGGCGATCTGCCGGACCTGCATCGGGTTACCACGGGCGCCGGAGTTGACCATCATCCACACCGAGTTGGTCTCGGGGAACGCGGCCTCCATGTCCTTGGCCACATCGCTGGTCGCGTGCGTCCAGATCTCGATGAGCTCCTGACGGCGCTCGTCGTCGGTGATCAGGCCGCGCTCGTACTCACGCTGCACCTTGTCCGCGCGCTTCTCGTAGGCGTCGAGGATCTCCGCCTTGTTCGGCGGGGCGATGACGTCCTCGATGGCGATCGTCACGCCGGCCCGGGTCGCCCAGTGGAACCCGGCGTCCTTGAGCGCGTCGAGCGCCGCGGCCACCTCGACCTTGGGGTAGGTCTCGGCCAGCTCGTTCACGATCGTGGACAGCTGCTTCTTGCTGACCTCGTAGTTCACGAACGGGAACGAGGCGGGCAGGGTCTCGTTGAAGTAGCAGCGCCCGAGCGTGGTCTCCAGCCGGAACTGGGTGCCCGGCGTCCAGCCCTCCGGCAGGGTGAAGCCGCGCGGCGGGGTGGCGTCGGTCAGCCGGATCTGGATCTTCGCCTGCAGGTCCAGCTCGCCCGTGTCGTAGGCCATGGTGGCCTCGGAGATCGAGCCGAAGATCCGGCCCTGGCCCGGCGCATCCTCGGCCGCCCGGGTCAGGCAGTAGATCCCGATGACCATGTCCTGGGTGGGCATGGTCACCGGCTTGCCGTCGGCCGGCTTGAGGATGTTGTTGGTGGACAGCATCAGGATCCGCGCCTCGGCCTGCGCCTCGGCGGACAGCGGCAGGTGCACCGCCATCTGGTCACCGTCGAAGTCCGCGTTGAACGCGGTGCAGACCAGCGGGTGGATCTGGATGGCCTTGCCCTCGACCAGCTGCGGCTCGAAGGCCTGGATGCCCAGCCGGTGCAGGGTCGGCGCCCGGTTCAGCAGCACCGGGTGCTCGGTGATGACCTCTTCCAGCACGTCCCAGACCACGGGCCGGGCGCGCTCCACCATCCGCTTGGCGGACTTGATGTTCTGCGCGTGGTTCAGGTTGACCAGCCGCTTCATCACGAACGGCTTGAACAGCTCGACCGCCATCTCCTTGGGCAGGCCGCACTGGTGCAGCTTGAGCTGCGGGCCCACCACGATGACGCTACGGCCGGAGTAGTCGACCCGCTTGCCCAGCAGGTTCTGCCGGAACCGGCCCTGCTTGCCCTTGAGCATGTCGGACAGCGACTTGAGCGGCCGGTTGCCCGGGCCGGTCACCGGGCGGCCGCGGCGGCCGTTGTCGAACAGCGAGTCCACGGCCTCCTGGAGCATCCGCTTCTCGTTGTTGACGATGATCTCGGGCGCGCCCAGGTCGAGCAGCCGCTTGAGCCGGTTGTTCCGGTTGATGACCCGGCGGTACAGGTCGTTCAGGTCGGACGTGGCGAACCGGCCGCCGTCGAGCTGCACCATCGGGCGCAGGTCCGGCGGGATGACCGGGATGCAGTCCAGCACCATGCCCATCGGGCTGTTCCGGGTGGACAGGAACGCGGACACCACCTTGAGCCGCTTGAGCGCGCGCGCCTTGCGCTGGCCCTTGCCGCTGCGGATGGTCTCGCGCAGGCTGGCCGCCTCGTTCTCGAGGTCGAAGCTGGCCAGCCGCTCCTGGATGGCCTGGGCGCCCATGCCGCCGCGGAAGTAGCGGCCGAACCGGTCGCGCATCTCGCGGTACAGCAGCTCGTCGCCCTCCAGGTCCTGGACCTTGAGGTTCTTGAACCGGCTCCAGACTTCCTCGAGCCGGTCGATCTCACGCTGGGCGCGGTCCCGGATCTGGCGGCACTCGCGGTCGCAGCTCTCCCGGAGCTTGCGGCGGGCGTCGCCCTTGGCCCCGGCCGCTTCCAGCTCGGCCAGGTCCTTCTCCAGCTTGCCCTGGCGGGCCTCGATGTCGCTGTCGCGGCGCTGCTCCAGCTGGCCGCGCTCGACCGAGATCTTGGCCTCGAGGGACGGCAGGTCGCGGCCGCGGGCGTCGTCGTCCACGTACGTGATCATGTACGCGGCGAAGTAGATGACCTTTTCCAGGTCCTTCGGGCGCCAGGTCGAGCAGGTAGCCGAGACGGCTCGGCACACCCTTGAAGTACCAGATGTGCGTGACCGGCGCGGCCAGCTCGATGTGGCCCATCCGCTCGCGGCGCACCTTGGCCCGGGTGACCTCGACGCCACAGCGCTCACAGATGATGCCCTTGAACCGGACGCGCTTGTACTTGCCGCAGTAGCACTCCCAGTCCCGGGTCGGGCCGAAGATCTTCTCGCAGAAGAGCCCGTCCTTCTCCGGCTTCAGGGTGCGGTAGTTGATGGTTTCCGGCTTCTTGACTTCGCCGTGGGACCACTGGCGGATGTCGTCAGCGGTGGCCAGGCCGATACGCAGGTCGTCGAAGAAGTTGACGTCAAGCACGTGTGTTATCCCCTGGGGTAGTTCGGATGAGGGTGCCCCTGGGCGGCCCGGGCGGTCAGGCCCGGGCTACCCAGCGCGCTCTCACACCTCTTCAACGCTGCTCGGCTCGCGCCGGGACAGGTCGATACCGAGTTCTTCCGCCGCGCGGAAGACATCCTCATCGGTGTCTCGCATCTCGATGGCTGCGCCGTCACTGGACAGCACCTCGACGTTGAGGCACAGCGACTGCATTTCCTTGATCAGCACCTTGAACGATTCCGGGATGCCGGGCTCCGGGATGTTCTCGCCCTTGACGATGGCCTCGTAGACCTTGACCCGGCCGAGCACGTCGTCGGACTTGATCGTGAGCAGTTCCTGCAGGGCGTAGGCGGCGCCGTAGGCCTCGAGGGCCCACACCTCCATCTCCCCGAACCGCTGGCCACCGAACTGGGCCTTACCGCCGAGCGGCTGCTGCGTGATCATCGAGTACGGGCCCGTGGACCGGGCGTGGATCTTGTCGTCCACCAGGTGCAGCAGCTTGAGGATGTAGATGTAGCCGACCGAGATCGGGTCCTTGAACGGCTCCCCGGTGCGCCCGTCGAACAGCCGCGCCTTGCCGCTGCTGCCGACCATCCGGTTCGCCGTCCCGGTTCGGCAGCGTGCTGCCGAGCAGGCCGGTGATCTCCGTCTCGCTGGCGCCGTCGAACACCGGCGTGGCGACCGGGCGTGCCCGCCTCTGCCTCGCCCGCGCTGATCGCGCGCAGCCGCTTCTTCCAGTCCTCGTCCTCGCCGTCGACCTCCCAGCCGGACTTGGCCACCCAGCCGAGGTGCGTCTCCAGCACCTGGCCGACGTTCATCCGGCCCGGGCACACCGAGCGGGTTGAGCACGATGTCCACCGCGGTCCCGTCCTCGAGGAACGGCATGTCCTCGATCGGCAGGATCTTGGCGATGACGCCCTTGTTCCCGTGGCGGCCCGCCAGCTTGTCGCCGTCGGTGATCTTCCGCTTCGCGGCCACGTAGACGCGGACCAGCTCGTTCACGCCGGGCGGCAGCTCGTCGCCGTCCTCCCGGGTGAACACGCGGACGCCGATCACCTTGCCGGACTCGCCGTGCGGCACCTTCAGCGAGGTGTCGCGGACTTCCCGCGCCTTCTCGCCGAAGATGGCCCGCAGCAGCCGCTCCTCCGGGGTCAGCTCGGTCTCGCCCTTGGGCGTGACCTTGCCGACCAGGATGTCGCCGGTGACGACCTCGGCGCCGATCCGGATGATGCCGCGGTCGTCCAGGTCCGCCAGCACCTCCTCGGAGACGTTCGGGATGTCCCGGGTGATCTCCTCCGGGCCCAGCTTGGTGTCCCGGGCGTCGACCTCGTGCTCCTCGATGTGGATCGAGGAGAGGACGTCGTCCTGGACCAGCCGCTGGGACAGGATGATCGCGTCTTCGTAGTTGTGCCCTTCCCAGGGCATGAACGCGACCAGCAGGTTGCGGCCGAGCGCCATCTCGCCCTGGTCGGTGCACGGCCCGTCGGCGATGACCTGGCCGACCTCGATCCGCTGGCCCTCGGTGACGACCGGCTTCTGGTTGAAGCAGGTGCCCTGGTTGGACCGGCGGAACTTGGCCACCAGGTAGGTGTTCCGGGTCCCGTCGTCGTTGCCCACGGTGACGTAGTCCGCGCAGGACTCCTCGACCACGCCGGCCTTCTCCGCCACGATCACGTCCCCGGCGTCGGTCGCGGCACGGTACTCCATGCCGGTGCCGACCAGCGGCGCCTCGCTGCGCAGCAGCGGCACCGACTGGCGCTGCATGTTCGAGCCCATCAGGGCGCGGTTGGCGTCGTCGTGCTCGAGGAACGGGATCATGGCCGTGGCCACCGACACCATCTGGCGCGGCGACACGTCCATGTAGTCCACGTCGTCGGGGCCGATGTAGTCGACCTCGCCGCCCTTGCGGCGGACCAGGACGCGGCTCTCCTCGAACTCCCCGTCCGGGCCCAGCGGCGTGTTCGCCTGGGCGATGACGTGCCGGTCCTCCTCGTCCGCGGTGAGGTAGTCGATCTGGCCGGTCACCCTGCCGCCCTTGACCTTGCGGTAGGGCGTCTCGACGAACCCGAACGCGTTGACCCGGGCGTACGAGGACAGCGAGCCGATCAGGCCGATGTTCGGGCCTTCCGGCGTCTCGATCGGGCACATCCGGCCGTAGTGCGACGGGTGCACGTCACGGACCTCGAACCCGGCCCGCTCCCGGGACAGGCCGCCCGGGCCGAGCGCGGACAGGCGGCGCTTGTGCGTCAGCCCGGCCAGCGGGTTGGTCTGGTCCATGAACTGGGAGAGCTGGCTGGTGCCGAAGAACTCCTTGATCGCGGCGACCACCGGCCGGATGTTGATCAGGGTCTGCGGCGTGATCGCCTCGACGTCCTGGGTCGTCATCCGCTCCCGGACCACCCGCTCCATCCGGGCCAGGCCCAGCCGGACCTGGTTCTGGATGAGCTCGCCCACGGTGCGCAGGCGGCGGTTGCCGAAGTGGTCGATGTCGTCGGTCTCGATCGGGATGACGACGGACTCGCCGGTCTTCATCTCGTCCTCGCCGGCGTGCAGCCGGACCAGGTACTCGATGGTGGCGACGATGTCGTCCTCGGTCAGCGTGCCCTGCCGGATCGGCAGGCCCAGGCCGAGCTTCTTGTTGATCTTGTACCGGCCAACCTTGGCGAGGTCGTAGCGCTTCGGGTTGAAGTACAGGTTCTCCAGCAGCGCCTGGGCGGACTCCCGGGTCGGGGGCTCGCCGGGACGCAGCTTGCGGTAGATGTCGAGCAGGGCGTCGTCCTGGCCGGTGGTGTGGTCCTTCTCCAGGGTGGCCCGCATCGACTCGTACTCGCCGAACCGCTCCAGGATCTTCGCGTCGTCCCAGCCGAGCGCCTTGAGCAGGACGGTCACGCTCTGCTTGCGCTTGCGGTCGATGCGGACGCCGACGCTGTCCCGCTTGTCGATCTCGAACTCGAGCCAGGCGCCGCGGGACGGGATCACCTTGCAGCTGAAGATGTCCTTGTCGGACGTCTTGTCCACCTGGCGGTCGAAGTAGACGCCGGGCGAGCGGACGAGCTGCGACACCACGACACGCTCGGTGCCGTTGATGATGAAGGTGCCCCGGGGCGACATCAGCGGGAAGTCGCCCATGAAGACGGTCTGGCTCTTGATCTCGCCGGTGCTGTTGTTGATGAACTCGGCCGTGACGAACATGGGGGCCGAGTAGTGCATGTCCTTGTCCTTGCACTCCTCGACGGAGTACTTGGGCGGCTCGAACCGGTGGTCCCGGAACGAGAGGGACATGGTTCCCGTAAAGTCCTCGATCGGGCTGATCTCTTCGAAGATCTCCTCGAGACCGGACTGCTCCGGAACCTCCTTGACACCCGCCTCGCGCGCCGCATCCACCCGTGCACGCCAGCGCTCGTTGCCCAGCAGCCAGTCGAACGAGTCGGTCTGCAGGGCAAGGAGGTCGGGAACCTCAAGAGGCTCTTTGAAGCGGGCGAAAGTAACGCGACGAGGGGCTGTACTGGCGGCCGAGGCGCTGCGCGATGCTGCCAACAGGGGTCCTTCCGAGCTTGTGGCCGACTACTCACCGCACGCACACGAAACGCCCTGCGGCCACGCCGCGAGGGTTCGAGGATGCCGAGGACGTAAGAGTGCAGCGCAAATTGGCAGTGTAGCCCACAGCTACACTGCTCGTCAACTGTATCTCACTCTGAGGTTCACGGTTGCTCCGCAGCATGGCTCGTTCGTGGCAAAACGTCAAGTCCACGCCACGTGGTCTCGTCATATCGGCGACGTGACGAACACCACATTCGGGTATGCGGTTGATTACCTGTACTAACGGGTAAGCCTAGCAGTTCTATTCCGTGCACCTTCCCTGATCACGCAGGGTCCCCGGGACCGCACCCCGGGAGCACGCCGCCGCAGCCCACTGGATGCCTCTCAGGGCCGGCCTGAAAAGGCACTCAGTGCAGGAACTTTGCCCCGGACACGCGTGTGCCGGGCCGCGCCCATGCGCGGCCCGGCACACGACCGGCCGTAACGGGATCGTTAGCCAGTGTTACTTGACGGTGACCGAGGCGCCGGCGCCTTCCAGGGCGGCCTTGGCCTTCTCCGCGGTCTCCTTGTTGACCCGCTCCAGGAGCGGCTTCGGCGCGGAGTCCACCAGGTCCTTGGCCTCCTTGAGGCCCAGGCTGGTCAGCGTGCGGACCTCCTTGATGACCTGGATCTTCTTGTCGCCCGCGCCCTCGAGGATGACGTCGAACTCGTCCTTCTCCTCGGGGGCCTCGGCGGCGGCGCCGCCGCCCCGCCGGGCGCCGCGGCGGCGACCGCCACCGGGGCGGCGGCCTTCACGTCGAACGTGTCCTCGAACTGCTTCACGAACTCGGACAGCTCGAGCAGCGTCATCTCCTTGAACGCGTCGAGCAGGTCGTCGGTGCTGATCTTCGCCATAGGTATTTCTTCCTTTTCCTGATTCTGTGCTTGCTCGCTGGCCGCCACGGCGCCCAGCTGGCTTCCTGGCTGGTCCGCTGGTTACTCGCTGGCGGCTTCCGCCGGGGCCTCGGCGGCCGGGGCCTCGTCGCCTGCGGGCGCGTCCGCTGCCGCGCCGTCTGAGGCCGCGGCGTCTGCGGCCGGTGTCTCAGCGACCGGTGCCTCAGCGCCGCCCTCAGCCTCCCGCTTGGCCCGCAACGCCTCGGCCAGCTGGGCCAGCTGCACCGGCAGCGCGTTGAACACGGCCGCGGCCTTGGCCATGGACGCCTTCATGTCGCCGGCCAGCTTGGCCAGCAGCACCTCGCGCGGCTCGAGGTCAGCCAGCCGCTCGATGTCCGCCGGGCTGATCGCCTTGCCGTCCAGCACCCCGCCCTTGATCACCAGCAGCGGGTTGTTCCGGGAGAAGTCGCGCAGCCCCTTGGCCGCCTCGACCACGTCCCCCTTGACGAAGGCGATCGCGGACGGGCCGCTCAGCAGCGCGTCGAGCTCGCTGGCCAGGCCCGCCTCCGCGGCGGCCCGCTTGGTCAGCGTGTTCTTCACCACCTGGTAGGTGGTGCTGCCGCCGAGAGCTGCGCGCAGCTCCGCGAGCTGGCTCACGGTCAGGCCGCGGTACTCGGTCAGCACCGCACCATCCGAGGTCTGGAAACGCTCGGTGAGCTCGGCGACCGCGCTCACCTTGTCCTCCCTCGCCATGGGCCTCCTTTCCTGATCCGGGACGGCCGGGGCGGGCCGTCCTGGCTTTGTAGGCGCCGGTAAGGGAGCACGTGACATGCGAAACGCCCCGGCGCGAAGGCACCAGGGCGTGGACACCGGCCGCCGGGAGAGGCTGGCCACGGTGATTCAGCTCGGACGCCTGCGCGGGCCGCCCGCTGACGCGGGTCCTTCGGCTGTCCCTGCGGGCAGGCGACAGCAACCGACGGTCTTTGGCTTCGGGCTCAACTGTAGGGGCATTCCGTCCCCCGGCCAAATCAGCGGCGGGCCGGGGGCGGAATGAGCAACGCCCGGCCGGTCTTCGTTGCGGAGAACGAAGCCGGACCGGGCGCCGACGCTCAGCCGGTGAGCTACGCGGAAGCGGGCTCCAGCTCTTCCGTCAGCCCGCGGGTCTTCGCCGGGTCGACCAGGATGGCCGGCCCCATGCTGGTGGCCATGGCCACCTTCTTCAGGTACTTGCCCTTGGCCGCGGACGGCTTGAGCCGCATCACCTCGTCGATCGCGGCCGCGTAGTTCTCCACCAGCGCGGTGGCCGGGAACGAGGCCTTGCCGATCACGAAGTGCAGGTTGCCGTGCCGGTCCACCCGGAACTCGATCTTCCCGCCCTTGATCTCGGTCACGGCCTTGGCCACGTCCGTGGTGACCGTGCCGGTCTTGGGGTTGGGCATCAGGCCGCGCGGGCCGAGCACCCGGCCCAGCCGGCCGACCTTGCCCATCAGGTCGGGGGTGGCGACCACGGCGTCGAAGTCCAGGAACCCGCCCTGGATGCGCTCGATCAGGTCGTCCGAGCCCACGTAGTCGGCCCCCGCGGCGCGTGGCCTCCGCGGCCCGGTCGCCGGTGGCGAAGACCAGCACGCGGGCCGTCTTGCCGGTGCCGTTGGGCAGGTTGACCGTGCCGCGGACCATCTGGTCCGCCTTGCGCGGGTCCACGCCGAGCCGCAGGGCGACCTCGACGGTGGGGTCGAACTTGGTGCTGGCCGTGTCCTTGGCCAGGCTGATCGCCTCGGCCGGGCTGTAGAGCCGCTCCGGGTCGATCTTCTCGGCGGCCTGGCGGTACGCCTTGCTGCGCTTCATCTCGTTCTCCCTGGTTCTGCTATGGAGGTCGTGGTCATCGGGCCAGCGCGTGGCCCTGCCACTGGTCACTGCATGATTCCGTGGCGTGCGCCACGGAACCTCTTTCCGCAACGAAAACCACCCGGCGGTTATGCCCCGCCCCGGCCACCGCCGGGGCGGCCGCTGAGGGGGGTTGCGCCGCTGCGGATCCGCCGCGGAAGCGGGGTCAGCCGCTGACGGTGAGGCCCATCGACCGGGCGGTGCCCGCGATGATCTTCTCGGCCGCCTCGATCGTGGTCGCGTTGAGGTCGGGCATCTTGGTCTGCGCGATCTCACGGACCTGGGCCGCGGTGACCGAGCCCACCTTGGCGGTGAGCGGCTCGCCGCTGCCCTTGGCCACGCCCGCGGCCTTCTTGAGCAGCTCAGCGGCGGGCGGGGTCTTGGTCACGAACGAGAACGAGCGGTCCTCGAAGATCGTGATCTCGACCGGGATGACGTTGCCGCGCTGCGCCTCGGTGGCTGCGTTGTACTGGCGGCAGAAGTCCATGATGTTGACGCCGTGCGGGCCGAGCGCGGTGCCGACCGGCGGGGCCGGGGTGGCCGCGCCCGCCTGCAGCTGCACCTTCACGACGGCAGCGATCTTCTTCTTCCTGGGAGCCATTTCCTGCGGTTCCTTTTCCTGTTCCTGCTGGAGCGGATCTGCCCGGCCAGGCCGCGATCGTGGGAGCCCGAGTTCTCGGGGACCCTAGATCTTGGAGACCTGGTCGAAGGAGAGCTCGACCGGGGTCTCCCGGCCGAAGATGGACACGAGCACCTTGAGCTTCTGGGTGTCGGGGTTGATCTCGTTCACCGTCGCGGGCAGCGTGGCGAACGGGCCATCCATCACCGTAACGGACTCGCCGACCTCGTATTCCACGGAGGACCGGCGCACCGCCTCGGTCTGGGCGGCCTTCTCCTCGGGCTCGGGGGCGAGCAGCGAGGCCACCTCGTCCAGGCTGAGCGGCGAGGGGCGGCTGGACAGGCCGACGAAGCCGGTCACGCCGGGCGTGTTCCGGACCGCGGCCCAGGACTCGTCGGTAAGGTCCATCCGGACCAGGATGTAGCCGGGCAGCACCTTCTCCGAGACCTGCTGGCGCTTGCCCTGCTTGATCTCGGTCACCTCGTGGACGGGGACCTCGATCTGGTAGATGTAAGTCCTCCATGTTCAGCGACTGGGTGCGGCTCTCCAGGTTCGCCTGCACGCGGTTCTCGTAGCCCGCGTAGGAGTGCACCACGTACCAGTCGCCGGGCTGGAGCCGCAGCTCCGCCTTGAACAGGGCCACCGGGTCGTCGTCCTCCGGCTTGGCGTCCGCGTCGGCTTCCCCGGCCTCAGCTTCCGTCCGCCTCAGCGTCCCCGGCCTCAGCTTCCCCGTCCGCCGCGGCGGCCTCGCTGTCCGCGGACTGCCCGGCCTCGGCGTCGGCGTCGGTCTCGTTAGGAGCGCCACCTTCGTCGTCCGAGGCGTCCCCGGTCGCGGCGGCCTCGCTCACGGCGTCGTCGCCGGACGGCGCAGCCCCGGCCGCGGCCTCGCCGCCCGGCTGGCCCGCTGCCTCATCGGGTGAAACGTCTGCGCCGGCCAGATCCTCGACCTGGTCACCGACGTGCACTTGGAACTCGGACACGATAGCTCTTTCTCTCCGCTTCTCCTGGGGCACCGGTGTCCCTGGGGCACCGGGTGCTTCCTGGCGGGACCGCCACCAGGACCCTTCCCTGGCGTCGCCACCCCCGCATGGCTGCGGCGGCTGCCCCGGCCCCGCAACCCGGTGCTGCGAGCCTCCGGCGCTACCCGCCCGGTGCGGCCAGCCCCGGTATCGCGGACCCGTATTACCTACGGTTCCGCAAGCCCCGGTACCGCTAACCTCCGTGCCGCTACCTGCCCGCCATGACCTGCCTGGCGGCTCAGCCCAGGACCGCGAAAACCAGCTTGGTGAACCCGTAGTCCAAGGCGGTCACAATCGCGATCATGATGAGGATGAAGGCCAGCGCCACGGTCGTGTAGGTAATCAGCTCCTTGCGGGTCGGCCAGATCACCTTGCGCAGTTCGGCGACGACCTGGCGGACGAAAAGCGCGGGAGAGGTCCGGCTGTCCTTAGCCGGGCCCCCGGGCTTCGCCCGGCCCTTAGAGACCTCGCCACGCGTCTGAGTCGCCATGTCCTCACCTGAAGCAGCGCTGATCGGTGAACCAGCTGATACCACCGGCCCGCGTCGGACGCGGGCCGCTCTCGCAGGGCAGGAGGGACTCGAACCCCCAACCACCGGTTTTGGAGACCGGGACTCTGGCCAATTGAGCTACTGCCCTACTGCTACTAACAGCGGGCCTCCCGGGCCCCACCGCGATCCCGACAGGAGCGCAGCCGTCACCGGGCGGACCACCACCAGTTGATGAAGTCTACGTTGCCGGGGGCCCTCCGTCGAACCATCTGGCCGGACCGGGCGAATCTCCCCGCCCGGCTGGTCCCGCTGACCGGTAATCGCGATGCAGTCACTATCCGTGGAGTGCCACCATGGTAGGCATGACTTCAGATCATCCGCGCATCTCAGCCCGGATCTCCGCGATCGCCGAATCCGCCACCCTGGCCGTGGACGCCAAGGCCAAGGCGCTCAAGGCGGCCGGCCGGCCGGTCATCGGGTTCGGGGCGGGCGAGCCCGACTTCCCCACCCCCGGCTACATCGTCGAGGCGGCCCAGCGGGCCTGCGCCGTCCCCCGGTTCCAGAAGTACACGCCCGCGCCGGGGCTGCCCGAGCTGCGTGAGGCGGTCGCGGCCAAGACGGCCCGGGACTCCGGCTACCAGGTCAGCGCGGCCCAGGTGCTGATCACCAACGGCGGCAAGCAGGCCGTGTACGAGACGTTCGCCACGCTGCTCGATCCGGGCGACGAGGTGCTCATGCCCACCCCGTACTGGACCACCTACCCGGAGTCCATCGCGCTGGCCGGCGGGGTGCCGGTGCCCGTGATGACCGACGAGCAGAGCGGCTACCTGGTCAGCGTGGCCGATCTGGAGGCGGCCCGCACGGACCGGACCAAGGTGCTGCTGTTCGTGTCGCCGTCCAACCCGACCGGCGCGGTGTACCCGCCGGAGCAGGTGGCCGAGATCGGCCGGTGGGCCGCGGAGCACGGCATCTGGGTCGTCACCGACGAGATCTACGAGCACCTCGTCTACGGCGACGCGCGGTTCTCCTCCGTGCCCGTGGTGGCGCCGGAGATCGCGGACACCTGCGTGGTGCTCAACGGGGTGGCCAAGACCTACGCGATGACCGGCTGGCGGGTCGGCTGGATGATCGGCCCGCTGGACGTGATCAAGGCCGCGTCGAACCTGCAGTCGCACGCCACCTCGAACGTGTGCAACGTGGCCCAGGCGGCCGCGCTGGAGGCGGTCTCCGGTGACCTGTCCGCGGTGGCCGAGATGCGCACCGCGTTCGACCGGCGGCGGCAGACCATGACCGCGATGCTGAACGAGATCCCGGGGGTGGTCTGCCCGCTGCCCGAGGGCGCGTTCTACTGCTACCCGTCGGTCAAGGGCGTGCTCGGCAAGGAGATCGCCGGGGCGCCGGCCGGCCAGCTCGGCCGAGCTGGCCGAGCTGATCCTGGACCACGCGGACGTGGCGGTGGTGCCCGGCGAGGCGTTCGGCACCCCCGGCTACTTCCGGCTGTCCTGCGCGCTCGGCGACGACGACCTGGCCGAGGGGATCAGCCGGATGGGCAAGCTGCTCAGCGAGGCCCGCTGACGTCTGGCGCAGTGAGACGGAGGACGGGATGACGGAGCGGCGGGCCGTGACCGTGGCGGCGCGACGCCGGCCGATGCCGCTGGCGGCCGCTGGCGGCCCTGCCCAAGGCGCACCTGCACCTGCACTTCACCGGGGCGATGCGGCACGCCACGCTGGTCGAGCTGGCCCGGCAGCACGGGATCAGGCTGCCGGAGGCGCTGACCGCGGCCTGGCCGCCCGGACCTGTCCGCCGCCGACGAGCGGGGCTGGTTCCGCTTCCAGCGGCTGTACGACATCGCCCGGTCGGTGCTGCGCACCCCGCAGGACGTGCACCGGCTGCTGCGGGAGACGGCGCAGGACGAGCGGGCCGAGGGCTCGGGCTGGCTGGAGATCCAGATCGACCCCTCGGGCTACGGGCAGCGGTTCGGCGGCCTGACCCCCACGGTGGAGCTGGTGCTGGAGGCCGCGCACGCCGCGGCCACCGCGACCGGGGTCGGCATCGGCCTGATCATCGCGGCCAACCGGACCAAGCACCCGCTGGAGGCGCGGACCCTGGCCCGGCTGGCCGCCCAGTACGCCGGGCGCGGGGTGATCGGGTTCGGGCTGAGCAACGACGAGCGGCGCGGCGCGGCGGGCGAGTTCGCCCCGGCGTTCCGGATCGCGGCCCGCTCGGGCCTGCTGCTGACCCCGCACGGCGGGGAGCTGTGCGGCCCGGCCAGCGTCCGGGCCTGCCTGGATGACCTGCACGCGGACCGGATCGGGCACGGCGTGACCGCGATCGGCGACCGCGAGCTCACCAAGCGGCTGGCCGCCAGCCGGATCACGCTGGAGGTCTGCCCGGCGTCCAACGTGGCCCTGGGGGTCGCGGCGGACCCGGCGGACGTGCCGCTGACCGGGCTGCTGGCCGAAGGCGTCCCGGTCGCCCTGGGCGCGGACGACCCGCTGCTGTTCGGGTCACGGCTGGCCGCGCAGTACGAGATCGGCCGCCTGGCGCACGGGCTGTCCGACGCGGACCTGGCCGAGCTGGCCCGGATGTCGGTGCGCGGCTCGGCCGCCCCGCCGTCGGTGGCGCGGCGGCTGCTGGCCGGCATCGATACCTGGCTGGCCTCCTGACCCACGGCCGCGGTCCTGGGGCCGTGGCGCCGCCCCGGGCCACCCGGGGCCGCGGCCCCGGGCCCCGTCACAGGACGGTGGAGCGCCAGGACGGGTACAGCTCGTCGATGAGGGCCTCGGTCTGGGGGGCCATCCGGAGGAAGACCTCATCCAGGGCGGCCCGGCCGCATACCTCGTCCACCACGCCGCGCAGGATGTCCTCCTGCCCGGTCTGGTGCGCCGCCCGGAGCAGATCACGCCAGAGCATCTCGTCGTCGAAGGCCAGCCGGAGCCCGGCCCGGACGGCGTCCATCGCGCCCCACGGGTCACCGGTGGCCATCCGCAGCACGGCCAGCCGGTGCGCGGTGTCGGCGACCCGCGCGCTGACCTCATAGTCGAGGTCGTCGCTGGCCAGCCAGGCGTACCGGCCGGGCGGCTGGCCCCCGGGTGACTGGCCCCCGGGTGACTGGCCCCCGGGTGACTGGCCCCCGAGCAGCCGGCCCTGCACCAGGTCGAGCGCCCGGACCAGGTAGTCCGCTTCCTCCGCGCTGCCCGCCGGGGCCAGCTCCGCGTGCCCGGCCAGGGCCTGGAACACCTGCCAGTCCACCCGGACCCCGGTGCCGAGCCTGAGCCGCCCGGACGCGTCCGCGGCCAGGTGCGGGCCGCCCGATGCTGTCCGTGCCGAGCCATTCGGTGGCCCGGGCCACGGCCGCGTCCCGGACCCCGGCGGCGGCCCCCCGGGGCCAGAGCGCCGCGGCGAGCACGTTGGGATGCACCCCTCCGGGATGCGTGGCCAGGTAGACCACGAGCTCGGTGACCAGGGCGGCCTCATCCGGTCCGAGCGCCCCGGGCGCCCGGACCGACACCGGTCCCAGGATGACGATGTCCAAGGGCAGTTCACTCCCGGGTTCCAGCTGGCCGGAGCGGGGCGGCCTGGGCGTCCGGCGCGCCGAGCGGCACCCCCTCCGGCCGGGACGCCGCCGTGAACAGGCCCACCACCGCTTCCTGCTGCCGGGGCGGGATGAGCTGGGCCTGCACGTCGAAACCGAGCGCGCCGGCCAGCAGCCGCCCCTCGGGCGTGATCTCCCAGGCCCAGGTGGCGCCCGGGACATCCCCCGCGACCAGGTAACCGGCCGCGGCCGCCCGGCCGACCCGGGCCAGCGTGAGCAGCCGGCTGCGCTCCCGCGGGCTGGGCGGCACCGCGCTGATCAGGTAGTGCGGGGCCCAGGCGTCCGCGCCGCCGCCGTGGGAGCGGCCCTCCAGCACCGAGCTCACCCCCGAGGCGGCCATCGCCTCGGCCACCGCGGCGGCGTGTGCTTCCAGCGCGGGCAGCGCCTCGCCGAGGGTGGGCAGCGCGGTGATCCGGTCCGGCGCCAGCGCGGCCAGGTCCGCACCGAAACCGGCCAGCGTCAGGTGCAGCCGGTCGGACCAGCGGCTGGTGGCCAGCTCCATGACCATCGCGGACAGCACCCCGGTGATCATGCTCTGCGGCCCGCTCACCGAGATCACCCCGTGGGCGGCCTCGAGGTCGATCAGGACCCGCCCGGCTAGGTCGGTGCCGATGGAGACCAGGCCGGGGTACAGGGCGGGGGCGCCGCCCGCCTCGTCCAGGGCGGCCCGGCCGAGCGCGGTGGACGGCAGCCGCCATACCTGGCCGTCGCCTACCGCGGTCCACGGCCGGGGCGCGTCCAGGTCCGCGGGTGCCACCCACAGGTCCAGGTTCTCGTGGCTGAGGTGCGCCGCGACCACGGCGGGCGGGGTCCGGCCAGCCCGTGACGCGGCCTGGGACAGATAGCGCAGCCCGCGGTCCAGCAGCCACGCGGACGGCTCGTCCGCCCCGGCCCGCAACGCGGACTCGGCCAGCGCCGCGTCCGGATCCGGGCCGATGACCCGGCGGCCGAAGGCCCGCTGCCAGAGTTGCTCCCGGCGCCGGCGGCCCAGGGCGGCCAGGATCCCGCTGGCCAGCAGCGCCGCCGCGGCCAGCTCGTCGGGGTAGGTGAGGTGCCCGGGGTGCAGGAAACCGGCGGCGGGGCCGTGCGCAGTGGCCGGGCCCCGGGTGTGGCCGGGCGGCCCCGCCGACCCGGGTTCTCCCGGGCGGCCGTGTTCTCCGGGCGGCGTGTCCCCGGGCGGCCGTGTTCCCCCGGGCGGCCGTGTTCCCCCGGGCGGCCGTGTTCCCCCGGGCGGCCGTGTTCCCCCGGGCGGCCGTGTTCGCCCAGATGGCTGTGCTCCGCCGCAGAGCCGTGTTTCCCGGCGCGGGTGCGTTCCCCCGGATGGCGATGCTGGCCTGCCTGGCTGTGTTCACCCGGGGCGCCGGGCCGGCTGTCCCCCGCCGGGACCACGTCGAGGCCGGGGCCGTGGGCGTCCCGCGGCATGTGCAGCACCCAGCCGGGGCGGATCAGGCTGGCGATGGTGAGCCGGGAGCCGTCCGGCTGGACCCGCTCCTTGTTCAGCTCGAAGATCTCCCGGTACCGGCGGCCGTCGCCCAGGTACTTCTGCGCGATCTCCCACAAGCTCTCGTGGAACCGGCCCACGGGCGGCTTCACCACGTAGAGCTTCCCGGGACGCGGCGAGGGCGCCAGCTCCGGCGGGGCGGCCAGGTGCGGCGGACTCACGCCGCGGCCCTCCGGTGGCCGGCCAGCCCGTGACCGGCCTGGGCTGGCCGCCTGCGGGGAGCTGGTGGCCCGGGCCGAAGCTGGTGGCCTGCGCCGAGCTGGTGGCCTGCGCCGAGCTGGTCCCCCGGGCGGAGCCGGCGACCCGGGGGGCGCTGGCCGAGTGGGCCGGGGCTGGCGCGTGGTGCGCCAGGGCGGGTGACAGCGCGGCGCCGGCCGCGAAGACCAGCAGGGCCGCGGTGACCAGCTGGTGCACCAGCGCCTGGGTGCCCCCGGCCAGCGGGATCCGCCGCGGCATCCCGGCGTTGCGGACCGCGGCCCTGATCTCGGCGATCACGCAGCAGATCAGCTGGATCCAGGCCAGCCAGACCAGCACGGACAGCACCTTGAGGATTGCGGGAACGGTCAGCGGGCGGGTGAGCAGGGACAGCGACGGCGCCGCGTGCGGGATCGGCAGCCCGAAGACGGTGACCAGCGCGAAGGGCACCCCGGCCGTGAGGACCGCCAGCGCGGCGATGGCCAGCAGCCCGATCAGCAGGTCGCCTGGGGACCGGCGGCGGCGCCGGACGGCGGCCCGCGGTGCGGGGATCATGGGCGGCGCCATCAGCAGACCGCCCCGCGGGCGATGCCGCACTCCGCGGTGGCCGTTTCCCGGGCGGTCTCGGTGAACCGGCCCAGGATCCCGCCCACGAGCGACTGGGTGGTGATCGTCACCGCGACCGTGGCGGTCTCCGAGCCGACGGCGGCGACGCAGCTGGTCATGGTGGCGCCGGTGACCCGGTCCACCCCGCTGCTGTCCTGCTGGCTGTAGGCGCTGACCAGGCCCGCCGCGAGGCCGCAGGCCCCGGGGCCGATCGCCGCCACGCCGCCGGTCCGCAGGCCGGCGATGCCGATGTTGCCGGCGGCGGCCCGGGCGGCCTGCTCGGCGATGTCCGCGGCCCGTTCCTTAGCGTTCATGGCGATGCCACCGTCCACGATCAGGGCGGTCAGGAAGATCACGGCGACGGCGAAGACCACGGTGAACACGGCGACTGAGCCCCGTTCGCCGTCCGCACCAGGCCCCGGCCCGAACCGCCCCGGCCGGAACCGCGGCGCCGTCATCCGTTCCGCTCCACGAACGCGTCCAGCGGGGCTACCGCCCGGCCGGAGAAGACCATGGCCGGGTTGAAGCCGAGCACGGTGAACGGGCTCATGTTCACCGTGCACTGGACGGTCACGGTCACGTCGTCGCCCGTCACGACCAGCTGGCCGGTGGCCGGGAAGCCGGTCACCTGGGCCTGGACGCTGCGCGGGGCGCACCAGCTCGTGGCGCCCAGGTCGGCCTGGGCCGCCTGCAGCGCCAGCTGGCTGGCCTGGGCGGGCGAGACCGCCAGCGACGCGGCCCGGGCCGCGTCGCGGGCCGCGCCGTCGAGGTGCCCTTGCGCCTCCACGACCCGGCCGCCCGCGCCGACCAGCAGCAGCAGGCCGATCAGGCCGGGGGCGATGACCACCAGCTCGACCGACATGGACCCGCGCTCGCGAGATCCCGGCCCGCCTTCCCGCCCCGGCCCGCCTTCCGGCCCCGGCCGGTCCCTGGGCCCCGGCCGGCTCGGCCCCGGCCGTACTTCCGGCGCTGGCCGCTTCCGGCCCCAGCCGGCTCTCCGGCCCCGGCCGGCTCCCCGGAATGGGCCGCCGCGCCATCCCCGGGCCATCATCCGCAACTGCCGCGGGCCGCGGGCCGGAAGCATTCCACTGGGCCGCCGGCGGTGGCGGATATGGTGAGGTGCAGGCCGAAGAACGGGAAGACCGAATAGCCGAGCGGGCCGCTCACGGTGACGTACACATTCGTGGCCGGATCGCCGTAGGCATGCGGCCTGACCTTGCTCAGCAGATGGGTGTGCAGGTTGCCGTAATATTGCGCGGCCGCGTTCTGCGCCGCGCCCATCCAGCCGGCATTGATGGCGGCTTCTTCCCGGGCCACGAGCGCCCCCGCCTGGGCTGAGGCCAGCGCCGCCTGCCGCGCGTTGAACCACAACCCGAACTGCAGGATGAGCATGCAGATCATCATCAGGCCGGGGGCCAGCACGGCGAGTTCCACCACGTTGGAGCCGCGGTCGGAGCGCATCCAGCCCGGGCGCACCCAGCCCGGGCGCACCCGCCCGGGCGCGGACCGGCAGGGCGCGCACTCGCAGGTCGCACACTCGCAGGTCGCACGGGCCCCGGCCGAAGGGTCATCGGGCCCCGCAGCGCGCGGGCCGCCCGGCAGCAGAGCATCACGGTGATCAGCGCCTCCTCAGCCGTGGATCTGGGCGCTCTCGGTGGTGACAAAGTTCTTGATGACCAGCAGCAGCGCGGCCGCGATGCCGAGAATGACGGCGGTGATAATGGCCAGCTCCACCGCGGATGCGCCGGCGTCGTTATCGCGGGCCGCCGCCCGCAATTGCGCCCGGCGGACGCCGAGGACAGTCCTGAGAAACGTCATGGTCGTGGTGAGATAGGTCATCGTGCCTCCATCGTGGGCCCGGTTTAATGAGCACTGATTTAATGAGCACCGGTTTAATGAGCACCGGGCTTGACGCCCCGGTTATGCGCTCAGCAGCACCCCCACTACCGGATAGGTAAGGAAAATCAGGAAGCCGGCACAGAGCAGCATCTGGGCGACCAGCATCGACTGGGATTTCTCGCCGGCCTGGCCCTCGAGATCCGCGAGTTCCCGGCGGCGCAGGCTGGCCGCCCGGGCGCTCAGCGACTCGCGCACCTTGGCCCCGTCGTCGGCCACCAGGCTGAGGGCGGCGGCCAGATCGCGGAGTTCCTCGACCCGCACCTCCTCGCCGAGCAGGCCCAGGGCCTGCCACGGTGTCTGGCCGCTGATCCGGGCGTTGGCCAGCGCGTCCCTGATCCGCCACAGGGCCCAGCCGGACCCGATCTCGCTCGCCGC
This sequence comes from uncultured Actinomycetes bacterium, assembly GCA_963851025.1. Lineage (GTDB taxonomy): Bacteria > Actinomycetota > Actinomycetes > Streptosporangiales > Streptosporangiaceae > RYN-230. The sequence goes on along the minus strand of CAWKOA010000029.1, from coordinate 179,444 downwards.
CATCAGGGCCTCGGGCACGCCCCGGCCGCCGGAGAGGTTCATCGAGACGAGATCGAGGAAGGCGCCGATCGCGTGCCGGAAGTCGCGCCGCCGGGCCTCCGCCTTCTGCCTGACCTCCAGGTCCGGGAGGAAGAAGAAGACCGCGGCCAGGGACAGGCCGAACCAGACCGGCAGGATGACCGACACGTGGAACCCGGCCGCACTCAGCGCGAGCAGGAACACCGGACCGGTCAGGAAGCCCAGCAGGGCCAGCAGGACCTTCGTGGCCAGGTAGTTCTCGAACGACTTGCCGATCAGCGACAGGTTGGCCCGCAGCGACGGGAACTGCCAGCCCTGCTCGGCGCAGAACGTGGCCAGGGCCCGGCCCAGCCGCCGGCTGAACTCGCTCTCCCGCTCGTCCACCACCCGGCGGACCGCCCGGCTCATCGGCGGCCGCGCCGCGTCCAGCGCGGCGATCTGCCTGGCCAGGCTGACCCGCCTGGGGACCAGGGCCACGATGAGCAGGAAGATGCCGAGGCCCGTCACGGCCCCCAGGGTCAGCACCGCGCTCATGATCCGCTCCCGGGCCCGGCTCCGGTCCCGGGCCCGCCGGGCAGGGCCGGTGACGGGCCGGCGAGCAGGCGCTCCGGGGCATCGAACGTGGCCAGCCTGCGCATCCACAGGAAGCCCGCCGCGTACAGGGCCACGACGACGGCCAGGACGAGCTGGCCGAGCGGGCTGCCGTAGACGTGCACGTAGCCCGGGTTGAGCACGGCCAGCCCCAGGGCCAGGCCCACGGACACGAGCACCACGATCTGCGCGCTGCGCCGGGTCGACCGGCGCTCGGCGCTGACCTTCCGGCGCATGTCCAGTTCTTCCCGGACCGCCGCGGAGAGCGCGCCCAGGAGGTCCCGCAGCCCCGGCCCGCGCAGCCGCGCGTTGATGATCAGCGCGCCGATGATCAGGTCCGCGCTCGGGTCGTCCAGGTCGTCCGCGAGCCCGCGCAGCGCTTCCGGCATGGGGACCCGGGTGTGCAGCCGGTCCACCAGCCGGCCCAGCGGCTCCTGCAGGGACGGCGCGGCCACCCGGAGCGACGAGGGGATGGCCTGTTCCAGGCCGACCGCCCCGGCGATGGTGTCCCGCAGCGACTCAGTCCAGGTGGCCAGGGCCTCCAGCCGCACCATGGCCCGCCGCTCCCCCGCCGCGCCGCCGAGCGTCCGCCAGGCCAGCACCAGCAGGGCCAGGCCGATCCCGGCCACGATCCACCGGGTGGCCGCCACCGCGAGCGCACCGGCCAGCAGGGCCAGCGCGCCCCGGGTCCCGGCGATCTGCCGGGACTGCCGCTCCAGCCAGCCAGGCCGGCGCCCGGGCGGCCTGGCGGGCAGGCCGCGGACCGCCGTGACGAGCAGCAGCAGGCCGCTGCCGGCCAGCGCGCCGGCCAGGACGGCGAGCAGCGGGGCGCCGGACGCCGCGGTGCTCACCAGCGCCCCCCGGACGGGTCGTAGCCCTGCTGGGCCAGTTCCCCCAGGCAGGACACGGGCGCGTGCGGCACCGCGCGGCCGTCCGGGCCGGCGGTGAAGACCTCGCTGGACAGCACCCGGCCATCCACGCCGGTCACCTCCCGGATACTGCTCACGAACCGCCGCAGGCGGCCGCCGAGCTGGTACTCGTTGCGTTTCTCCACGAACACGACGAAGTCGATGGCCCCGGCGATCAGCATGTGGGTCGCCTCGACGGGCAGCCGCTCGGCGGACTGGATCGCGTAGGTGGCGATCCGGTTGAACACCTCCAGCGAGGAGTTCGCGTGGATGGTGGACAGCGAGCCGTCGTTGCCCTGGGACATCGCGTTCAGCATGGTGACGATCTCGTCGCCGAGGACCTCGCCGACGATGACCCGGCTGGGGTTCATCCGCAGCGACCGCCGGACGAGCCCGGCCATGGAGATCGCGCCCTGGCCCTCCATGTTCGGCAGCCGCTCCTCGAACGCGATGACGTTCGGGTGCAGCTCCGGGAAATGGTCGATGCCCAGCTCCAGGGCCCGCTCCACGGTGATGAGCCGCTCACCCGGGGGGATCTCGTTGACGATCGCGCGCAGCAGCGTGGTCTTGCCGGCGTTGGTGGCCCCGGCGATCATGATGTTCTTCCGGGCGCAGGCCGCGGCGGCCAGGAAGGCCGCCGCCTCGGGCAGCAGCGTGCCGTTGCCCACCAGGTCGGCCAGGAACACCTTGCCCAGCCGGGCCCGGCGGATGGACACCGCGGGCCGCAGGGTCACATCCATCACCGCTGACAGCCGCGCCCCGTCGGGCAGCCGGAGATCCAGCTGCGGGTTGGCGCTGTCGAACGGCCGGCTGGACAGGCCGGAGTAGGCGGCGAGCACCTGGATCAGCTCGACCAGCTCGTCGTCGGTCTCCGCCACCGGCTCGGCCATCTCCTCGCGCCCGTCCGCGTAGCCGACGAACACCCGGTCGCAGCCGTTGATGTCGATGTTCTCGACGTAGGGGTCATCCAGCAGCGGCTGCAGCCGCCCGACGCCGAACAGCGCGGCGTGAACCGCGGCGGCGAGATCTTCCTCCTCCTGCGCGTTGGGCGGGACCCGGCCCGCGGTGATCTCGTTGCGGGCGTGATCCTCGAGCACCTGCGCGATGAGGGCCCGCGCGAACTGGCGCTCGTCCTCGCCGGACATCGGCGGCAGGCCGGCCGGCCGTCCAGGCGGCGCTGCTCGGCCAGCCGGGCTCCCACTTCGCCGCGGAGTCGTTTGACGAGGGCGTGGTCCATGCCGTCACCACCCCCCCGGCCGGGCAGCAGGGCGGCCCGCGGCGTGGCGGGCAGGCAGCGGCGCCGGGTTACCGGCCCGGGCCGCGCCCCGGGCGGACGCCGAGGCCGCGGCGGGCTGGCCGGCCAGCTGCCCGGCGATCTCCCGGGCCGTCCTGATCAGCAGCGATTTGTCGAGCCTGCCGCCCCACTCCCCGCGGAGCAACTCGGCGCTCCGCGGCTCGAACGCGATGCCGCCCAGCACCCTGACCGCGCTGTCCCGGCCGAGCACCTGGCTGACCTGGGCGAGCTCGCGGCTGAATCCCCGGTGGTCAGCGACGACCAGCACGCCGACCCGGGCGGCGCCGCCGCGCTGGCGCACCGCGTGGGCGACGGCCGCGGCCCGGTCCCGCAGCCGGACCACCTCGCCCAGGCTGGGCCGGGTGATCAGGACGACGGCCGCGGCGTGGGCCAGCAGGTCGTAGTAGGTCCCGTCCGCGCCGAGGCGGCCGCAGTCCGCGATCACGTCGGCCTGCGGCAGCCCGGACAGCAGGCGGCCCACTGCTCCCCACAGCGGTTCCAGGCCCGCACCCTGCTCAGCGGTGGTGACCCCGAGCAGCACGTCCAGGCCGCCGCGGAGCTTCTGTGCGTGCGTCCAGAGCTCGGCGGGCTGAAGATCACGGCGGGCCGCCACCGCCAGGCTGAGCAGGCCCCGGCGCGGGTCGAGCCGGTCACCGCCCGCACCGGGCAGCCGGTAGACGATGTCGCCGCCTGCCGGGTCGCACTCGGCGACCAGCACCGGCCGCGGCCAGACCGCGGCGAGGGCGACGGCCGTGGTGGTGACCCCGGGCGCTCCCTTGCCGGCCGCGACTGCGATCAGCACCCAGCCTCACCCGCCCCCGGTGCCCGGTGAGGCAGTGCCCGGTGAGCCAGTGCCCGGTGAGCCAGTGCCCGGTGAGGAGGTGCCCGGCGAGGAGGGCGCCGCCGCGCCGGGCGTGACCGGGGCGCCGCCCGGCGCGCCGCCGCCCCGGCCCCCGTTGGGCAGGACCGCGATGCTGACGATGCCGTTGGCCGCGTTGCAGGCCACCGCCCCGGCGTCGGAGGGGTTGACGGCGACCTCCACGTCGGCGACCGCCGTGCTGCCCGACACCGTGGAGGGCGCGCCAATGGCGAGGACGATCGCGTCAGCAGCCAGCGTGCCGCCGGAGCCGCCGGGGCACGTTTCCTGCGCGTCGCTGACCTGGTAGATGTCGATGTGATCGCCGTCCTGCAGGCCGTGCGGCAGCTGGCCGTCCTTGAGCGCGAGGCCCAGCACGGCCCGCCCGGCGACCGGGGTGCCGGTGGCGGCGACCATCTCCTTGGTCAGCAGGGTCCCCGGCGGGATGGCGCTGACCGTGAAGAACCGGGTGACCTGGCCGGCCTCGTCCCACGGGACATAGGCCAGGCCGGAGCCGGCCGCTATCTGCACCTGCTGCATCGCGCCCGGCGGGATGCGCTGGCCGGCCCCGATCTGCTGGGAGATCTCAATCGCGGCGACCCGCTTGCTGCCCTGGATGACCAGCACCCCGGCGCCCAGCGCGCCGCCCAGGATCAGCAGCACCGCCAGCGCGGCCAGCGCGGGCTTGCGTTCACGCCGCGCTCCCGGCAGCCGCCGCCCGGCCGGGGCGGTCGGCTCCGGCCAGATCGCGTGCTGGTCATTGCTTCCTGCTAAACCTCGCGACAGCGTACCCCGGTCAGTTGGCATTTCCCTGACAATCTCCCTGCTGGCAGCGTGTGGGCTCGCGGCGGGCGGCTCCGCGCGCCCCGGATGAGACAAGCGCGTGTTCACCATAAAGCCACACAAGGCCGCCCACTGCGGCCATAAGACCGGAAGTCACCTGGTCGTAATAGACCTTTAAGCCGCTGGGACGCAACGAGACCATTGGGGCACCAGGGAGCTGCAGTGAAGCGCACCGGCCCTGGCTTCTACCGCACTCTTTTTCTTAGTTGATTAGTACGATAGTTCTAATTCCGCTAGTAATTTCCCGGCCCGCCCGCCTCCATTTCCATAACGGTCTTACCGGTGAAATCAGTATTGGTAGAGTTCCCGCCACCAGCGCGACGAGACGGAGGGCGGCGCATGCGGCGAGAGCCCGGACGGCCCAGGACACGACGCCCGTCCCGCAGGCCGGCCCGGGCCGGCCTGCGGCTCATGCTCACGGCCGGGCTGGCCGCGGCGGGCGGACTGCTGGTGGCCGCGTGCGGGTCAGCGCCCCCGGCGGCCTTCCGTCCCGTGGGCGTGGCCACGCCGGACCGGACCGGGAGCCTGGCCCGCCCGGTCAGCCCGGCCCGCCGCGCCACCGGGCCACTGGAGTGGCCCCCGTTCGGCGGCCACGTCCATATCGTGATGCCTGGCTGGCGGCCCGCCGATCCCGGCGAGGGGCCCGCGGTCATCGCGGCCAAGAACTTCCTGCTCGCCTTCCTCTACGCGGAGTACCGCGGAAATCAGGACGACCGCTGGACCGGCTTTGCTTCCGGGGCCGTGGTCGGCGCGCTCAAGGCCAATCTCAGCCAGCCCAGCGTAACCACCGAATCGTTCACCGGGACCATCGTGTTCTCGCACATGCGGGCCTATCCGGACCCGTCCACGGCGGGCGCCGTGGACGTGTCCGAATGCTTTGACAACTCCCGGTCGGACAATACCGACCTGGTCACCGGGAGGATCATCCCCGACCGGGCTCCCCCGGACCAGCACTACTATATGAATACGGATGTGATGGCGGAATCGAATGGCCGGTGGACGGTGGTATCCGTGTACCCGGTCGTCTACTATCCCCGGGCCCGGGAATGCAAGCCATGATGCGGCGCTGCACGATGGCGCTGCTTATCCTGGCCGCGTTACTCACGCCCTGGTGGCGGGCGGGCCAGGCCAGAGCCGGAAACGGCGTGGGCTGCACCGGCAGCACCTGCTCGGTCCTGCTGAGCACCCTGATCTCGCTCAAGGGCGACGTGGGCACGGGGGCCGGCCACACCCCGCTGCCGGTCGCGCCGCCCCCGTGCCTGTGGCAGCCGATCGGCGGCACCGCCACCGGGAGCACCACGATCATCCAGCAGTTCGGCAGCGCCGCCCCGGGCACGCCGTTCGGCGTCTACCAGTCGGTGCGGCAGGCCCGGGCGCTGCTGCGGGACAAGCCGGTGCCGCCCGGTACCTGGTGGCAGCTGCCGGTCAACCCGGCCGCGTCCAAGGCGGCGCAGCGGCAGTGTGACACGCTGCCGCTGTTCTTCTTCACGGTGCCGGGCCAGGCCCCGCCCACCCCGCCGGTGCCGCTCGGGACGCTGGCCGCGTACGCCTACAACCACATGGCGATTCCCCGGCCCACCCTGACCGTGAACCCGGCCGGCCGCGCTTACGTCAACCTGGCCACTTACGTGTGGGGCCGGACCGTGCCGGTGAGCGCGACCACGGGGCGCCCCGGCGCCTACGAGGTGACCGCGACGCTGGGCGGCGAGACCGTGAGCGTGTGGGCGCAGCTCGCCGCGAAGGGAGCGTTCTCGGTCGGCGCGAACGGCCCGGGGACGCCGTACTCGGCCTGCGGCCCGGATGGCTCGCATGAACGCGTCGGGCACGCGCCGGCCAGCGCTGGCGCGGGCACCCCGCCCGACTGCGGCGTGCTCTGGCAGGCCCCGGTGGCCGGGGCGTCCGTCAGCGCCACCGTGACCTGGTCGGTCAGCTGGGGTGCGGGCGCCTTGAACGGTCCCGGGCCGAACACGCTCCCGCCTATCCAGATGACCGGCCGGACCCCGCCCTTCCCGGTGGCCGAGATCCAGAGCATCAACGGTGGCTAGGCCGTGAGCCGCCCGCGCTGTGAGGACATCCTGGCCAGCCTGCACGGCGGCGGGCTGTGACACCGCTGTTGATCGCATCACTGGCGCTCGCTGGCCTTGTGGCCGGCTGGGGCCAGCGCGCCATCATCGTCCGCTACGCCGTTCCCGCAGGCCAGCCGCCCGGCCCATGCTGCCCGGCAGGCGGGCACCAGGTCCTGGCCGGGTGGTGGCCGCCCCGGCTGCTGCCCGCACCGGCCGGCCGGTGCCCCGCCTGCCGTCAGCGCACCGGGCCGCCCCCGCTGGCCGTCGAGGCCACCTCGGCGATCGCGCTCGGGATGCTCGCGGCCCGGATCCATCCTGGCCTCGTGCTCGCGGCGGCATGCTGCCTGGCGCTGTGCGCGGTCCCGCTCGCCTTCATCGACGCGGCCGTCCACCGGCTGCCCGACCTGCTCACCGCCCCGGCCTACGCGGGCACTGCCGTGTTCCTGCTGCTGGCCGCCGCCACCAGCGGGCACTGGCCTAACCTGGTCCGGGCCGTGCTCGGCGGCATCGCCCTGGCCGCCTTCTACCTGGCCCTCATACTCATCAGCCCCTCCGGCATGGGCCTGGGCGACAGCAAGCTGGCAGCCAGCCTGGGCAGCCTGCTCGCCTGGTCCGGGTGGAGCACCCTGCTGGCCGGCGCCTTCGCCGGGTTCCTCCTGGCCGCCGTCTACGGCGTCGCCCTGCTGGCGTCGGGCCGTGCCACCAGGAAACAGCACCTCCCCTTCGGCCCCTTCATGATCGCCGGGACGTTCGCGGTGATTCTCACCTGGCCTTCGCAGATGTGATCAGAGGCGCGGGCCGTACAACATCCCGTCAACGTGGCGGTCCCGCCGGCTCCCATCTAGCGACGGGCCATCCGCATGAACGGCTGGTCGCGGGAGCCGGCGACGGCCTGGAAGCCGTACTGGAGCATTCCGGCTTCGTAACCGCGGATCGCCGGGGCCAGGGAGGCCGTGCCGGATGCCACACGCTGCAGGGCGCGGAGGAGCGTTTGTGCGTCCTTCAGCGCGATGTTGGCACCATCACCGCGGCCGGGCGACATGGTGTGGATCGCGTCGCCGAGCAGCGTCACGTCCGGCACCGACCAGGGCGCAACGGGCCGGGCGGAGGTGATGCAGACGCCGAAGGTGGCGGCAACGTCGGCTTCGGCGATGATCCGGCGCACCGCCGGATGCCAGCCATCCACCAGGCCGCCCGCCTCCCGGTGCAGCGAGACTGCGTCCGCGTGAAACAACCGTGAGTCGGCTAGTGGCAGCATCCAGGAGAAGTACCCGGGTATGTCAGTGAGGCGCACCGGCGGTGCCAGCCGCGCCGTGGCGGAAGCCACAGGTTCGAGAGCACGGCAGGTAGCGACAGACATGCCGACCTCACCGGGGCCGGTGATCCGGTTGAAGGTGTCGACCAGCACCTCGGGCACCCAGCCGGCGAACGGTGTCCGGCCATAGACCGACCAGCCCAGCTCGTCGATGACGGCATCAGGGAGCAGCTGGCGGCGCACCGCCGAACCGGTGCCATCGGCGCCGACCAGCAGATCACCCCCCGCTGACGTGCCGTCGGTGAAATGCGCGATCACCCGGCCGTCCGCAGCGGCCGAATACCCCGTGCAGGTCTTGCCGAAGCGCACGTCCAGCCCAGCCAGCAGGATCTCGCGCAGAGTCAGCCGGTTGACGCCGAACCCGCCAGGGCCGGGCGGGTCATGGTGCAGTGGCCGCTCGAATCTCGGGCGCAACTGCTCGTCCAGGAACACCATCCGGTCCGCGGTCCGGATCGAGGTGGCCACGGCCAGGCCGAACAGGTTCGCGGGCAGGCACTCGGCCAGCGCGCCCGCGCCGGCCGCCTTGAGGCTGATCCGGTACCCCTGGTCCCGAAACGCCGGTGATTCGTCACGTTCGTAGACTTCGGCGCTGATGCCAGTCTTGCGCAGCCCCTGGGCCAGGCACAGACCGCCAACTCCTCCTCCGATAATCACCACATGCAAGCTCATAACCGTACGTTAGCTGTCACGACAGTAAATGTCTAGGCTGCTACATTTGGGCCATGACACCAGGTCTGGTTCTTGGCGGCGGGTCACTCCTGCACCAGGTCGCGCGCGACCTCGGGACAGCACTGGAACGCCAGCTCGCCCCGTTCGGCGTCACCGCCCAGCAGGCGGCACTGCTGCTGCACGCGAACCGCCAGCCATCCAGCCCCAGCCAGCTCATGACGGTCCTTGGCACCGACACCGCCGGCATGACCAAGCTGCTCGACCGCCTCGAAGCCAAGGAACTGATCGAGCGGCACCCGAATCCGGACGACCGCCGCTCAGTCGTGATTGCACTGACCGAGCACGGACGGGCGCTGGTGCCACGGCTCGCACCGGTCTTCGGGCGCATCACCAAGCAGCTCTTCATCGGCTTCAGCACCGACGAGATCCGCCTCCTCACCACGATGCTGGAACGCATGCGCGGGAACCTGGCGGGTGGACCCCCTGCCCATCCGGCATAAGCGCGGCAGAAAGCTCGGCCAGACCCGCGCGGCCCAGACTGGGCAGGCCGTAGTTCGGCCATCAGTGAACGAGCCTCACCGCGGCGGGCGGCGCGGGTGAGGATGCTGCCATGGCCCAGTTCACGTCCTACGACGGCACCAGGCTCGCGTTCCGCCGGGCCGGGGCCGGGCGCCCGCTGGTCTGCCTGCCCGGCGGCCCCGGCCGGACCCCCGGCTACCTGGGCGACCTCGGCGGGCTCGGCGCCGGGCGGGAGCTGATCCTGCCGGACACCCGGGGCACCGGGGAATCCGCGGTGCCCGCTGATCCGGCGACCTACCGCTGTGACCGGCTGGCCTGTGACGTCGAGGCTCTGCGCGCCGAGCTGGGACTGGAGCGGATCGACCTGCTCGGCCACTCGGCGGGCGGGAACGTGGCCCTGCGTTACGCGGCCGCCTACCCGGAGCGGGTCGGTCACCTGGTGCTGCTCAGCCCCGGGCCGCAAGCGCTGGGGCTGGACCTCACCGAGGCGCAGCAGCAGGCGGCGATGCGGCGGCGGTCCGCGGAGCCCTGGTACCAGGAGGCGCAGGCCGCGATACAGGCGGCCGGGGCCGGTGACGACTCGGCGCAGACCCGCCTGCGCTACATGCCGTTCTTCTACGGCCGCTGGGACGACGCCGCGCGGGCGCATGCCCAGGTGGGATTCAGCGAGCAGGCCCGGGCGGTGCAGGCCGGCTTCTACGCCCCGGGAGCGTTCGACCCGCCGGCCACCCGGGCCGGGCTGGCCCGGGTCACCGGACCGGTCATGGTGTACGCGGGCGAAGTCGAGATCGGTCCCACCGCCGAACTCGCCGCCGAAGCGGCCGGGCTGTTCCCCGGCTGGGAACTCACGGTCCAACCCGGCGCAGGTCACTACCCGTGGCTGGATGATCCGGCCTGGTTCACGGCCAGGCTGCTGGCCTTCCTGGGCTGACCCGCCCGGGCCGGCGTCGCGCCCGGTTCAGCGGCCGGGCAGCTGCCACAGGCGGGCGACCCCGGCCGCGGCCCGCTCGCCCTGCGCATACCCGGCCCGCGCGACCGGAGCGCGCACCGCGGGATCGAGCGGGTTGAGGCCCATGGCCGCCAGGGATTCGTCATCGGGCGCGAGCACCAGCACCGACCCGGCGCCGGACGCCTGGGTGAGCCCGGCGACCTGCTCGTCCAGGGGCGGGTCGGCCATCGGCGCCAGGATCAGGACCCGCTGGTAACCCGCGGCCAGATCGGCGTTGACCGCGGAGCGGGTGCCCCCGTCGATGTACCGGCCCGCGCCGATGGTGACCGGCGGCCAGATCCCGGGAATCGCGCAGCTCGCGGTCACCGCGTCGACCAGGTCCGCGCCGGAGTCCTTGTCGAACACGCGGACGTCGCCCGTGTGCGCCTCGACCGCGACCACGGCGAGCTTGCGGGCGGGCCAGGAGTGCCGCGGCAGCCGGCCCGCGATCACCGCGCGCCGCTCGGCCTCGGGCACGGTCGCCGCCGCGAGGGCCCGCTGGCCGACCTCACGGCGCAGCTTCGCCGGATCCGGGTACTCCAGCGGCAGCTGCTCCCAGGACTCCATCAGCTCGATGACCCGCCCGATGTCCGGGGTGAGCTCCGCGGACTGCAGCGCGGGCACGGTCTGCCGTTCGAGCAGGCCGGCCAGCGGCAGCCCGCCGCCGAGCTGGGCGGCCACCGTGGCCCCGGCCGAGGTGCCCAGCACGAAGTCTGCCGTGGTGACATCGGCGCCCGCCGCCGCCAGCCCGGCCAGCACGCCTGTCTCCCAGGCGATCCCGGAGAGCCCGCCGCCGCCGAGGACGAGGGCCCGCTGCCCGGCGGGCACCGTTTCCGTCATGACCAGGAATCCTTCCGGTCTCAGAGGCTGACGCCGACCAGCACTGGCTCGCTGGCCAGCTCGACCCCGAAGATGTCACGGACCCGGTCGCGGATCTCCCGGGCCAGGGCGACCACGTCGGCCGTGCCGGCGCCCCCCGGGTTGACCAGGGCCAGCGTGTGCTTGGTCGAGATGTGCGCGGCCGGCCCCGGCCGGCCCCCGCCCGGCCTGGTGGCCTTTCGTGAACCCGGCCTGCCCGATGAGCCAGGCGGCGGAAACTTTCACCTGGCCCGGCCCGGCCGGGAACTGCGGGATCGGGATACCGGGGCCGCTGCGCTCGTCCACCACCCGGCGCAGCGCCGCGAACTGCGCGGCGTCCAGCACCGGGTTGGTGAAGAAGGATCCCGCGCTGCGGCTGTCCGGGTCACCGGGATCGAGCACCATGCCCTTGCCGCGCCGCAGCCGGAGCACGGCTGAGCGGACGTCGCCCAGCGGCGCCCGGCCACCCCCGCCCGGCCCGCCCTCGCCCGCGCGGCCGGGGTCCAGGCCCAGGGCGCGGGCCAGCTCGGCGTAGCGGACCGGCCGGGACAGCCGGTCGCTGGTCAGCTGGAAGGTCACGCCGAGCACCACGAACCGGCCGGTCACCGCCGGGGCCGTGATGCTGCGCTTGAACGCGCTGGTCCGGTACCCGAACCCGCAGTCGGCCGCGGCCAGATCCACCACCGCGTCCGCGGCCCGGTCGTAGGCCCGGACCCGGGTTATGGTGTCGGCCACCTCCTGGCCGTAGGCACCCACGTTCTGGATGGGCGTCGCGCCCGTGAGCCCGGGGATGCCAGACAGGCACTCGAACCCGGCCAGGTCCGCGGCCACGCAGGACGCGACGACCGTGTCCCACTCCTCGCCGGCCGCGACGGCCAGCGTGACCGGCGCCCCTGGCTCAGCCTGGCCCGGCCCGGCTTCGTCCGGGCCCGCCGGACCCGGCCCGGCCGCGTCCCGTCCTGTCATCCGGTGGATCCCCTTGGTCGCGACCTGGATGACGGTGCCGGGAAAGCCGTTATCGGAAATGACGAGGTTGCTGCCGCCCCCTAGCACCAGCACCGGTTCACCGCGCCGGTCGGCGTCCCGCACCGCGGCGATGATCTCCTGGTCGGTGCCGGCCACCACGAAACGGCGGGCGGGACCGCCCAGCCCGAGGGTGGTGAACCCGGACAGTTTCACCTGCTCGCGGACGTTAGCCATGGGCGGCGTCAGGGCAGCCGGACCACCGCGCGGGACCGGGTGAGCACCTTGTCCCCGCCCGACCGGGCGGTCAGGGCCACCACGACCCGGTTGCCGTCCAGCTTGTCCTCGATCGTGCCGCTGACCTCGATGCTCACGAAGGCGTCGTCGTCGGGGACGACGACCGGGGCCGAGAACCGGACGCCGAACTCGACCATGGCCCCGGGGTCGCCCGCCCAGTCGGTGACGTAGCGCGCCGCCTGGGCCATGGTGAACATGCCGTGCGCGATGACGTTGGGCAGCCCCACCCCGCGGGCGATCCGCTCGTTCCAGTGGATGACGTTGAAGTCACCGGACGCGCCGCAGTACTTGATCAGGTCCAGCCGGGCCACGGGGTAGCTGGCCGGCGGAAGTTCCGCGCCCGTCTCGACGTCCGCGTACTTGACCACCGCGCTCACTCCGCCTCCTCGGCCGTGCCACGTTCCACGAGCGTCGAGTAGGCCGTGCACACCGGCTCGCCGGCCACGGTCACGACCTCGGTCCGGGTGGTCAGCACCACGTTGCGGCCGAGCGTCTTGATCGTCTCGACGGTGGACTGCGCGGTGACCACGTCGCCCGCGTGCAGCGGCCGGGCATAGCTGAAGCGCTGCTCGCCGTGCACCACCAGGGCGTAGTTGATGCCGAGACCCGGGTCGGAGATGGCCTGCCCGGACGCCGCCATGGTCACCACGATCGGGAACGTGGGCGGGGCGATCACGTCCGGGTCAGCCGGCCGCCAGGGCCGCGTCCCGGTCGCGGTAGACCGGGTTGGGGTCACCGATCGCGGCCGCGAACTCCGCGATCTTGACCCGGCTGACCTCGTAGGGCTCCGTCGCCGGGAATGACCGGCCGGCGTAGTCCTTGTTGACAGCCACGCGCGGGTTAGCGGGTCTCGCGGTGCGCCCGGTGGCAGCGGCAGTTCGGGCAGTACTTCTTCAGCTCGAGCCGGTCGGGGTCGTTGCGCCGGTTCTTCTTCGTGATGTAGTTCCGGTGCTTGCACTCCGTGCAGGCCAGGGTGATCTTGGGCCTGACGTCGGTGGCAGCCACGATGGAGTGCCTTTCTCTGGATGGGCGGAGTACGGACAGACCTACTGTAAGGACAGTGACCTGGTAAGAACAGGCACCGGCCGGCACGCAGGCCCATCTGGACAGACAACAGCCCGCGGCCAGGCACCATTCCCTGAGCCGCGGTCAGCAGGACGCACAGCATGCCCGCCGCGATTCCGGGAGCCGGACCGCGGCGGCGGGCTGCGCGAACTGGTAGCGGAGGCCGGACTTGAACCGGCGACACAGCGATTATGAGCCGCTTGCTCTGCCTGACTGAGCTACTCCGCCTCATGGCCGCCAAGCGCACATAGCTTACAGCGACTCACCGGCTGGCCGGGTAATCGGCCCGGATCCGGGATCATTCGCGGGGCGCCCCCTGGGCCGCCGGGATGGGGCCAGGCTGACTTATCACCTATCTGGTGCAGGAATACCGGGACAAACCGGGCACAGAGGTGCACCAGATAGAGGTGATAAGTGGCCGGGAAGCCGGTGCTGGACGCGGGGGGACGCGGGGGGACACGGGGGGACGGGGGGATCGGTGCTAGGTGAGGGGGGACGCGGGCGGGGGGGCGGGGGCCAGGGAGTCGGCGGCGGCCACGGCCAGCACCACCACCGCCACGCACACGCTGAGGACCAGCGCCGACACCGACGGGGCGAGCCCGCCCAGCGCGGCCAGGACCACGACTCCGGCGATCCGCGTCCACGACAACCGGCCCCAGACCACGGCCTTGAACGCGGCGTGGCCCAGCAGGAACAGGGCGGTGCCGCCGAGCAGCATCACGGAGACCGCCGCGCCGCCGACCGCGCCGGGGCTGCGCAGCACGAGCTGGTCCCCCGCCGCGACCACGATGATCCCGGCCACCATGACCGGGTGGATGAGGTGATACGCGGAGCGGCCCAGCCGCCCGGGATCGGCCGAGCTGGCGATGACCTGCGCGCTCTCCTCCGCGCTGCGGTGGAAGTACAGCCACCAGAGCCCGACGCTGCCGGTGAACGCGGCCAGGAACGCGATGATCTCCTGCGCGGTCACCGACGCCAGCGCGGACAGCGCGGCCCCGATCACCACGATCGACTCGCCCAGCGCGATGAGGATGAACGCCTGGCACCGTTCCGCGAAGTGATTGCCCTCGATGGTCCAGTCCCGGGTCTGCGACCGGCCCAGCCCGGGGGTGTAGAAGCCGGCCAGGCCGCCGAGCACGTCGACGGCCACCGCCCCGAGCCAGAGCAGCTCACGGGCGTGCCCGGCCGCCAGGCCGCCCGCCACGGCGAGCGCGCCGCTGGCCACGCACCAGGCCAGGATGCGCTGGAAGTTGCGCTGCAGCCGCTGCCCGCGCAGCCCCGCTACCGCGAACGCGCTCCGGCCGATCTGCATGAGGGCGTACGCGCCGCCCACGGCCAGCCCCCGCCCCGCGAACGCGAACGGCAGGGCGGCCGACATGACCAGGCTGACCAGGGCCAGCCCGAGCAGCATGAGCCGGACCGGGATCCGCTCGGGATCCAGCCAGTTGGTGACCCAGGTGGTGTAGGCCCAGACCAGCCACACCATGGCCAGCAGGAGGAGCGCCTGCAGCGCGCCCCCGGCCGTCTGGTGATCGATCAGGTAGTGGGACAGCTGGGTGACCGCGAACACGTAGACCAGGTCGAAGAACAGCTCGACGTTGGTCACCCGGGCGCTCCCCCCGGGCGGGCGGAGCAGGTTCCCGGGCCGGTCCTGGCCGGTGGTGCTCAGCATCCGGCCATTATGACGAGGCGTCCCGCGTCATCACCGTCCTGCCCGGCCGGTCATGGCCTGCCGGGCGGCCGCTGCGCGGCGGGTGAGCCGAGCGCACGGGAGATCCCGCGTCCCGCCGCCCGGACCGCCGCCGCCAGGGCGCCCGGCTGGGCCCCGCCGGCGTGCACCACCAGCGACAGCGCCGCGACCACCTGCTCCCCTGAGGCGCGGATGGGCACCCCTACGGACAGGGCATCGGTAGTGACCTGGCCGTCGCTGACGGCGTAACCGCGCTGGCGTACCTCGGCGAGAACCCGGCGCAGCTGGGCCGGGTCGCCGATCGTCTTGGGCGTCCAGCGCTCCAGAGGGCCGGTGAGCACCTGCTCCTGGACGTCGGCGGGGGCGTAGGCCAGCAGCACCAGCCCCACGCCGGTGGCGTGCAGCGCGAAGCGGCCGCCGACCCGGGTCAGCACCCGCACGGCCTCCCGGCTGGCCAGCCGCTCGACGAACACGAGCTCCAGGCCGTCACGGACGGCCAACTGCACGTTCTCGTGCGTCGCTTCATACAGGTCCTCCATGTAGGGCAGCGCGATCTCCCGCAACCCCAGGCTCCGCGGGGCCAGGGACGCGATCTCCCAGAGATGCAGCCCGATGTGGTACGTGCCCGCCGCGCTCCGCTCCAGCGCACCCCAGGTGGCCAGCTCGTGGACCAGCCGGTGGCTGGTGCTCAGCG
Organism: uncultured Actinomycetes bacterium; assembly: GCA_963851025.1. Classification (GTDB taxonomy): domain Bacteria; phylum Actinomycetota; class Actinomycetes; order Streptosporangiales; family Streptosporangiaceae; genus RYN-230. Next base: position 163,810 of record CAWKOA010000029.1, on the reverse strand, counting down.
GCAGCCCGCTGCGCCGGCTGATCTCAGACAGGGTCAGCTCGGCGTGATCGGCCTGGAAGGTGCCGAGCACGTCGAGGAGCTTGCTGCTGCGCGAGCGCGGCGGTACGCGGGTTTCTTCGCCCATCCGGAACCCCCTGGATGGAGTTGTGGTCCATTATCACCAGCGGCCGCCGCCAGATCAGCCGTCTGCGGGCCGCCAGGCCGCGGGCGGCGGTCAGATGTCCAGGACCAGCCTCGGGGTCAGCGACCGCGAGACACAGATCATCATGGTGTCCGCGGCCGCCTGCTCGGCCGGGGACAAGACCGAGTCCCGGTGCTCCGGGAGGCCCGCGAGCACAGCGGTCTCGCATGTCCCGCAGGTCCCCTCGGTGCAGGACGAGAGCACCGTGACACCGGCGGCCTCGACGACTTCCAGGATGGACTGGCCCGGCGGCACGGTCAGGGTCAGCCCCGCCTGGGCGAGCTCGATCTCGAAGCCCGGCCCGGGCGGAGCACCGGCGGCCGCCGGGGTGAACCGTTCGACGTGCAGCATCCCGGCGGGCCACCCGGCGCAGTGATCCGCCAGCGCATCTAGTAACGGCGGGGGCCCGCAGCAGTACACCAGCGTGCCGGGCTGGAGGCTGCCGAGGATGCGCGGCCAGGTCGAGCAGGCCGGTCTGGTCCTGGGGCCGGATCCGCACCCGGCCCGGGTAGCGGGCCAGGAGGTCGGCGCGGAAGGCCATGGACGCGGCAGTGCGGCCGCCGTAGGTGAGTGTCCACGGCCGGCCCTCGGTGTCCGCCGCGGCCAGCATGGGCAGGATCGGGGTGATGCCAATGCCGCCGGCGATGAACAGGTAGCGGTCTGCGGGCTCCAGCTGGAAGTGGTTGCGTGGCCCGCGGGCCCGGACCAGGGAGCCTTCGACAACCGCGTCGTGAACGTACGCCGATCCGCCCCGGCCGCCCGGCTCACGGAGCACCCCGATCCGCCAGCGGGCCCGGTCGGCGGGATCGCCGCACAGCGAGAAGTGGCGGGTCAGGCCGCCCCCCAGGAGCAGGTCGATGTGCGCGCCCGGAGACCAGCCGGGCAGCGTCGCCCCGGCCGGGTCGCGCAGGTCGAGCGTGATGACGCCGTCGGCCACGGCGGCCCGGCGCGCGACGACCAGGCCAAGTTCGGGCTCGGGGTGCGTCATGACGTTGCTGGGCCGGGATCACCGGACCCAGGATGGGCGGGGTGGGCCAGCAGCCACTGCCACATCGACAGCGGATCCTGCCCCTCGATGGTCAGGCCGCAGTGGCAGGTGCCCCGCAGCCGGTCGCTACCGGGCAGCCATTCGATCCGGTAGACCCTGGTCATGACACCGGGACGGGCAGGCCGGCGGACTCCTCGGCCAGCCGGGCCAGCATGCGCCGGGCCGCCAGCCCGCCAGTGTCGATGTTGATGCTGAGCTCCTGCAGCCCGGGCGGCTCGGCGGCGACCACCTGCTCCAGCCGGTTCAGCGCCTCGACGTCCTGGAGCACCACGGTGCGGTTGCTCTCGTGCAGGAACGCCGAGACGTCCGTGTCACCGAGCGCGAAGTCCCGGGCCACAGCCCAGAAGTCATACGTGCTCGTCGCGGTGGACGGGGTGATCGCATAGACCACCTCGACGTGGAAGCCGTCCGGGTCGGTGCCGTCCGGCCGGGGCAGCACCCCGGCCGGGGCCACCCGGCTGTGCAGCAGATACAGGCATGGCGGGCGGTACTCGATGTCCTGCCAGCGCACGATGCGCCCGCTGATGCCGGTGGACTTCGCGTAGAACGGCGGGCAGGCGGCGTCGTCCATCCGGCGGCTCACCCGGACGACCCGCTGCTCCTGGTCGACCTCGGTGCTGATCGGGGTGTCCGCGACCTCGGGGGTGCCGATGTACCCGCCGTGCAGGAAGGTCTCGTGCGACAGGTCCAGCAGGTTGTCCACCAGCAACTCGTACCGGGCCGCCAGCGGTTCCATGCCGCGGACGGTGGTGTACCCCTCGTGGTCCAGCCACGGGGCACGGGGGATGAGCGCGGGGTCGGCCCGCTCTGGGTCGCCGATCCAGATCCACACGAGCGAGTCCTGCTCGGCGACCGGGTAGGCGCTGGCCCGTGCGGTGCGCGGGATGCGCTGCTGCCCGGGGACCGCGACGCACCGGCCGTCCGGGCCGTAAGTAAACCCGTGGTACCCGCACACGATCGTGTCGCCGTTCAGCTGGCCGGCGGACAGCGGAAAGTGCCGGTGCACGCACCGGTCCGTCAGTGCGGCCGGCTGCCCGGCGCCGGTCCGGTACAGCACCAGCGGCTCGTTGAGAATGGTCCGGGCCAGCAGGGTGCGCCCGACCTCGGCCGAATAGGCGGCCACGTACCACTGGTTTCGGACGAAGGACATGGCGGCTCCTCACCCCGGCACGACGTTGTGCTGCCGATTGTGGAGGACGCCGCGCCAGGCGGGCAGCGGGTCTTCCGCCCAGCGGAAGACCCAGCCACGTCAGTCTGCCGGGGCAGTCGACCGTGGGCGGTCAGACCCGGGGCGGTCGGTCTGCCGCCCGGGTGGCCCGGATCTGCAGCCGGACGTAGTCGACCACGGGCTCGTCCAGCCGCGCGGCCACCGCCCGCACGAACGGCCGGCGTTCGGCCGCGGGCAGGTCGCGCAGGTGCGCCCCGAAGATGACGGTGGCCAGGAACGCCTCCAGCTGGTCCGCCGACTCGAAGCGGGCCGGGTCGGGCACCAGGCCCACCTCGATGCCGGTGAAACCGGCGGCGGCCAGCCGGTCGCGGGTCTGCGCCGCACCGGCGAAGTTCCAGAGGTCCTCCCCGTCGTCGGCGCCCAGCTCAGCCAGGGCGGCCCGGACCGTGGCGATGTTGCCCTCGCCGCCCGCCTCGGCCACGAACTGGCCGCCGGGCCGGAGCAGGGCGGCGACCGAGCCGAACACCTGCGCGTGGTCCGGCAGCCAGTGCAGCGTGGCCACGCTCAGCACCGCGTCCACCGGCTCGGTGACGGGGAGCGGCTCACGCAGGTCGGCCTCCAGCACCCGGACCCGGTCCAGCTGCCCGGCCAGCCGCTCGCGCAGCTGCGCGAGCATCTGCCGCGAGCCGTCGATGGCCAGCACCCGGCCGCGCGGCAGGGCCGCCAGCAGCTGCGCCGGCGTCCCGCCCGGTCCCGGCGCCGAGATCGGCCACCGTCTCGTCCCCGGCCAGGCGGAGCCGGGCGATGGCGGCGGGCCCCCACCGCTTGTGCGGCAGCGGCAGCGCGTCGTAGCTCCGGGCATCCCATTCAAGAAGCTCCACAACGAGGACCTTAGCAAGCTGTCTCACTATGGTAAATCGACTGTCTTGCGTAGTGAGACGTCAGGACGGGCCCGGGCCGGCCCGGCGGGCCAGCAGCCGCCGCCGGTTGCCCCGCTGGCCGCCCGGGACGTCTTCCTGGCTGATCACGGTCACGCCGTCCGGCAGCAGCGTGGCCGGGCTCACCGGGACGCAGGCACCAGGCCGCGGGCAGCGTGGGCCGGGCCCGGCGGGCCCCGGTGGTGAACGCCTCCCAGCCGAGCACGCCGCCAGGGGCCAGGGCCGCCGCGGCCGCCGCGAAGACCGCGGGATCCCAGAACCCGGTGCCCAGCACCAGGGCGTACCGGCCTGGCCCGGGACGCCAGGTGCCAAGGTCGGCGTGGACCAGCGTGATCAGGTGATCCAGCCCGCGGCGCCGGGCCTCCCGGCTGAGCAGGCCCAGGGCGGTGTCGGAGACGTCGACCGCGGTGACCGGCCGGCCCTGCGCCGCGGCCAGCAGCGCGCTGCCGGACGGGCCGCAGGCCAGGTCGGCGACCGGGCCGTCCGGCAGGTCCAGGGCCAGCGCCGCGACCGCCACGGGATGGGGCTCGAACGAGGCGGTGAACCCGGTCCCGTACCGCTCGTTCCAGCGCCGCCGGTCCGGATGCCCGGCCAGGTCGCTTTCCGTCTCCTCCACCCTGCGCAGGCTAACCCCTGGGCACCGCAGCTTCGCCGGGCCAGGGCCGGGGCCGGGCGGAAGTTTCACGGGCGGCGGCCGGCTGTGTGGCGCCGACCTGGGCCGGCGTGCCGGGCGCCGGGCGGGCCTTGCCTCGCCGCCCCGCGCCGGGAGACCGTGACGGGGCCATCGCGCCGGTATCCGCGGCCCGTGGCCGGGCCGCGGACGCGGCGTGCGGCGGCCCGGCCACCCCGCGCGGGCAGGCAGCGGCGAGCAGATCCCGGAGGCGGCCATGATCCACCCGTTCGCAGGCTGGCGGCGGACCCGGCGGGGAGTACTGACCGCCGCCGTCGTGGTGGGGTGCTGCACCCTGCTCCTGGCGGCCCAGCTCCCGGCGGGCGCCATCGACATCTCGGGCACGCCCAGCCCGGTGACCGGCAACGCGACCTGGTTCAGCGGCCTCGGCGCGCCGTACGGCGGCTGCGGGCTGCCCCAGGCCGACCTGGACAGCCAGCACTTCCTCGCGCTGAACGTGCAGAACTCCCCCGGCAGCTACGCGAACCTGCCGCGGCCGATACCCGCCGCGGACGCCAGCGAGATCGGCCTGTTCGACAACGGCCTGAACTGCGGCCGCTGGGTCCAGGTGACGATCGGCAACTACTGCACGGGGACCAACGACGGCGCGCCGGACGAGCCGTTCTGCCGCAACGGGTCATGGATCAGCGACCAGTACAACGGCGCCACGCTGGACTTCGTGGTCGCGGACAGCTGCGACGACGGCAACGCCTGGTGCAAGGACGACCCGTACCACGTCGACCTGGCCCAGTCCTCGCTGAACAGCTTCGTGCTGAACGGCCAGCCGGTCGGCGACATGTACCCGGCCCACTGGAACAACCGCCAGGTGTCCTGGCAGTTCATCCCGGCCCCCGGCTACACCGGGGACATCAGCATCGGGGCTATCCAGGGCGCACAGCCGTACTGGCCGGCCATCGCGATCTCGCACCTGCCCAACGGCATCAACGGCGTCCAGTACCAGGCCAACGGCGCCTGGGTGTCCGCCCAGATGGACTCCGACATGGGCGACGACTACATCATCGGGCCGACGACCGGCGCCGGGACGGCGGGCACCCAGTACGAGATCCGGGTCATCGACTCCTCAGGCAACTTCGTCGGCAACGGCGAGGTCTACAGCTTCACGCTGCCCGCGGGCTGCACGAACGGGTGCCCGGCCGCGTACACGCCGATCAGTTACACCACGTCCACGGGAGTGTCCCCGAGCCCCTCACCCAGCCCCAGCCCGAGTCCCAGTCCGAGTCCCAGCCCGACGGGCAGCACGCAGCCGGCTACCGCCTGCGCACTGACCGCGGCGATCACGAACTCCTGGCCCGGGGGCTACCAGGTGCAGTTCACGGTCAGCAACAACGGTACGGTGCCGGGCCAGGGCTGGACCGCGGGCTTCTCCTTCGGCGATACGGCGGAGGCCGTGGCCAGCGCGTGGAACGCCACCGTCAGCCAGTCCGGCGCGCAGGTCACCGCGACCGGCGAGAGCTACAACGCGGCGCTCCCCGCGGGCGGGTCCACGACGTGGGGCATGGTGGTCACCGGCAGCAACCGCACCCTGTCCGCGCTGACCTGCTCGCTGCGCTGACCAGCTCAGCGCCGTCCCGGTCGAGCCCGGCCACCCTCCCCGGTCAGCCGGACTGGGGCGGCGCGTAGAACAGCGCGTTGTTGTCCTGGTCCGTGGCCACGCACGCGGTCGCCGCCGAGCAGCTCAGGGCGCTGATGGCGGCACCAGGATGGGCCGCGGGTTCCTGGGTCCACAGGCCGTCAGCGAATCTCGCGGTCGCGCCGGAGTGGCCTACCGCCAGGCACGTTCCCGCGGACGGGCAGGACACGGCCGCCGTGGCCCGCCCGATCGGCTGAAGGCCCCACAGCCCGTCGGAGTGCTCGGCCGCCTGGCCGGACGTGTCCACCGCCATGCAGAACGACGCGGTGGGACAGGACACGCTGACCAGGTCGTGCCCCGTGTCCACCGCTTCCGGCCCGCTCCACGAGGTTCCGTTGTAGGTGAACACGTTCCCGCTCGCGCTCGCGGCCACGCAGTACGTGGACGTGGGGCAGGAGACCGAGTTCAGTGACTGCCCGCTCGGGTCGACCGTCTGCTGGCTCCAGCCTGTGACCGTACCCCGGTAGGTGAACGCGACGCCGATGTTGTCGACGGCCACGCAGAAGAAGGGTCCGGCACACGAGACGCTGGTCAGCGTCCCGGATCCGGAGCCGACCAGCGCCGGGGTCCCCCACACGCCCTGGTCCAGCGGGGTGGCGTCGCCGGCGGCGTCGACTGTGAGGCAGAACCTGGACGAGGAGCAGGAGATGGCGATCAGGTGACCGTTCGAGTCCGTGTTGGCGACCGGCCAGGTCCCGCCGGACTGGAGGGACAGCACCGTGCCCGCGCTGTCCGTGGCGTAGCACACGGTCCGCTTCGGGCAGGCCAGACCGGTGATCTGGGCCCCGGCCGCCTGGAGGGTCTGCTGGTCGACGGGCACCGGGGAACTCCACTGGGCGGCCGGCGGCGTGGGACTGTCCGAGCCCGCCTGCACGGCGTGACCGGACGTGGCGTTGGCCGCGGCGGTGGCGGGCACGGACGTGGCGGACTGGTGATCGTGCATCACGACCAGGGTGCCGGTCACGCCGGTCACGCCCAGGATGGCCACCGCGGCCACCCCGGCCAGGATCCGGGTCCGGCCGGGCCGGCGGTAGCCGGTGCCAGCCAGCGGGTCGGCAGGCAGACCCCGGGCGGCCGCGGGAGACCCGCCGTCGTCCCCCTCCCCGGTCCCGGGCTCCGTGAGGGTGGTCCCTGCTCCCCCGCTGGCCGGGTCGTGGCCCGGGCCGCCGTTGACCGTGACACCAGCGCCCGTGCTGCCCCCGGACGCCGCGCCCGGGCGGGACGTGATGTGCCACTCTCCGGGCGGGGAGATCCGTTCCTCCGGGCGAGGCGCGGTCCGGGGAGACTGGGGCGCCCACTCCACGGGCGGGACGGCCCGCTCGCCAGGCGGGGCCGCGCGCGGCGGGACCGTACGGGGAGGGGCGGGCCACTCGGCGCGGCGGGGCCGCCGGCACCCGCAGCAAGGCGTGGAAACCGGACACCGGCGTGGCGGTGCCGTCCCCGGACAGGTCGGGGCCGGAGTCGTCTGGCTCGCTGCGACGGTAGAAGCCGGGCACCGCGGTCTCCGCGGCGCTCAGCCCGCCGCGGCCGAAGAAGTCCGGCACCCCGCCGCCCGGCGCGCCCGGCTCCTCGTAACCGTGGACGCCGGGCGCGGCCTCATCCGGCGTGCCCGGCTCGTCGTAGTCACCGACACCCGGCACGGCCTCATCGGCGGTGCCCGGCTCCTCGTAATCACGGACGTCCGGCCCGGGCTCAGCCGGCGGGCCCGGCTCGTCGTAATCGTGGAAGCCTGGAGCAGCCTCATCGGGCGTGTCCGGGTCGTCGTGCGGGCCGGCGGCGGCTGGACCGGGACCGGCCGCGCTCCCGTCGTCCGGTGCGTAAGCGCCCGGAGTCACCTCGGCCGGCAATGGCCCGGCCGGAAAAGGTGGGATGCCGGTTTCCGAGGTGGCCTCGATGAATTCCGTGAACGACCCGCTGCTGAAGAGCGGCGCATATTCACCGGAGGGATCGCCGGGGTATTCCGTGGCGTGTTCGGCCTGCCCCGGGAGGGGCTCCCATCCAGGCTGAACCGCCTGCGGCGGCCCAGAAAGGTCAGCGGGCCGCACGTACGCCCCGCAACGGCCGCAATACTCATCCCCCGGGGAAATGGCATGCCCGTTATCGCAAGTCCACACCGGTCCCCGCTCTCGGTCCCCGCGCTGTTGATCACCCGCCCTGCTAGCGTGCCGATATTAGGGCATTCCAGCCCGGCCCGCAGACGGGTTGACCAAGGAGTTATTGGGTTTCCGGCCGCGGATAGCGGCCGGTTACGGCCTGCTCACGCGGGCCGCCTGCGCGGCGCGCGAGCCAGCCCTACCGAGGGCCGGCCGGCAGGCCGATCCGCCACAAATCGGGGTCCGCCCAGGCGCCGGTGATGACCGTGTCCGGATCCTGGCCGCGCAGCCGGGCGAACCGTTCCGCCAGGAGTTGCAGGTGCACGGTCATGGGCAGCTGGGCGAGCAGCGGGGACAGTCCGCCGGCCGGCAGGCTGAGCACGCTGACGGGGATGCGCTCGCGCGCCGCGGCCTCGCCCACCGCCGCGGTCAGCCCGTCCGGGTCCGCCTCCGGCTGGAGCAGCAGCACGCCGTCGGCTGACGTGAACGGCACCGCGTTGCCGTGCAGGAAACGTTCCGCGTCGAAGCCCTCGGCGAGCATCCGGGCCCCCTCCCGGATCTTCAGCGCCGTCTCGCGCGCGGTGATGCCCCACGGGCCGCAGCCGACGATGCCGAGGCTGCGCGCCGGAACCGGCACGTGCTCGGTCGCGGGTGCCGTGTACGCCACCCGGATCTCCGCCGCGGCCTGCAGCACATCCCCCGGGGAGCCGCCGGCCTGCCCTCCATCCCGGGACGCCTCGCCCAGCCCGGCCACCTGGTGGGCCAGCCGGGCCAGCACGGCCAGGGCCGCCGTGTAGCTCACCGTGTAGGTCTCGGATTCCTCCGGCGCCACCGTGGTGATGGCCTCCGGCCAGCCCGCGCCGGTCCCCGTGATCGAGACCACCGGCACCCCGCCGGCCAGCGCCTCCGCGCGGGCCCGGGCGGCGTACCCGGTCTGCCCGGTGTGGGTGATCACCAGCAGCGCGTCGCCGGGCCGCGGGCTGGCGCTCCACCGCGCCCAGGTGGCGGCCGGGAACCACCGGGCGTCCAGGCCCGCCTGCTCCAGCATCATCACGCCGAGCTCGGCGGCGTGCTGGCTGGTGCCCGTGCCCACGACCATGACGCGGCGGGCCGCAGCCAGGATCGCGGCCGGGGCGGCCAGGTCGAGCCCGGCGATCCGGTCCAGCGCGCCGGCCTGGGCCATGATCATCCGGTGCAGCGCGGTCTGCGTCATCGCTTCCCCCTCGTGCCTGGTCAGCAGCGTACCGAGGGCCGCCGGGGGCCGCGGAATCGGCCGGTTATCCGCACTGCGGAATGGCCTGGATAGTACAGTGACGTCGCGTCCCCGCAGCCCCGTGAGTTTCCGCGTGCCTGCACCGGCGGAGAGGCTTCCCGCCGTGGCGCCGGAACTGCTGATGCCGATCGCCCGCCGTGGCGGACAACGGTGCTGTGGAGGTATCCCGGTGGAACTGGATCCGGCCACCTACACCTGCCCGGACGACCATTCGGAGCTGAGCGCGCTGGTGCTCCGGGCGCTGGGCGGCGCGGGGCTGGAGGTGGCCCGCCTGACGCTGCGGCCCAGGTTCGGGGCCCGGCCACGGCCCCAGCCGTTCGAGGTGATCGTGACCTGCCCGGGGCCGGCCGCTCACCCGGCACCGCACCAGCTCACCTGCTCCGGGACGTTCCGGCCATGACCCTGGGCACGGCGGGCCCGGGGCCCGTCGAGCAAAGGCCCGGGCCGCGGGCGGCGGTACGCCCGGTCACCGATGAGGACCGGGTCTGGGCGGACCTGGCCGGCGAGCTGACCCCGGCCAAATCCCTCGAGCGGGTGGACACCGCGACCGACCGGGTGGTCCGCACCGTGACCATCATCGGCACGCTGCTCGGCGGGCTCGGGGTGTTCGGCGCGACCAAGCCGTCGGTGAGCGGGCCCGCCCGGTGGATCACGATCGCGGCGGTGGCCTGCGCCGCGCTCGCCGTGGCCTGCGCGCTCGCGGCCCAGATCCTGACCATCACCCGGCATCTCAACCCGGAGAACCTGGCCGCGGTCCGGGCCTGGTACAAGCGCCGCATCGACACGCGCGGCTATCCGACCCGGGCCGCCACCGTCCTGCTGCTGATCGGCGCGGTGCTGGCCGGGGCGGCGGCGATCGTGGCGCTGGCCACGGCCACCCCCAGCCAGCCGACGATCGCGGTGACCCGCGCGCTCGACCACGCCACGGTCACCACCACGATCACCGTGCAGGTCACGTTCCGCGGGCTGACCAGCGGGCAGAGTGCCACCGTGGTGGTCAGCGCCGCGCCCACTGGCCAGGTGCTGGCCAGCGCCGCGTTCACGCCGGCCACCGACGGGACGGCCACCCGGACCCTCACGGTCAGCGGGCTGCCTCCCGCCGAGCCGGTCATCGTCGCCGCCGAGGGCGGCTCCCAGCAGTGCCGGGCCACCCTCGGGGCCAGCCCGGCCCGGCCCGTGGTCAGCTGCGGCCCGGCCAGCCCCGGGTGAATCAGCCCGGGGTGAATCAGCCCGGGGTAAATCAGGCCGGCGGGGTAAATCAGCCCAGGGTGAAGGGATCGCGGGTGCCGCCGGTCAGCTCGACCCAGATGGCCTTGGTCTGGGTGTACTCGTGGACCGCCTCGATGCCGTTCTCCCGGCCGAGCCCGCTGGCCCCGAACCCGCCGAACGGGACGTCCGGGCCGACCACCCGGTAGGCGTTGATCCACACGGTGCCGGTCCGCAGGGCGTGCGCCACCCGGTGGCCCCGGTGGATGTCCTTGGTCCACACCGCCCCGGCCAGGCCGTAACGGGTGTCGTTGGCCAGGCTGATGGCCTCCTCCTCGGTGTCGAACGGGATGACCGCGAGCACCGGGCCGAACACCTCCTCGCAGGCCACGGTCATGCTGGGCTTGACGTTGGTGAGCACGGTGGGCTGGACGAAGTAGCCGCCCAGCTGCCCGGCAGGCTCGCCGCCGGTGGCCAGGGCCGCGCCCTCGCTGGCCGCCGAGGCGAAGAACGAGAGCACCTTCTCGTACTGCGGCCCGGTCGCCAGCGGCCCCATCTCGGTCGCGGCTTCCCGCGGGTCACCGAGCTTGATCGTCTCCGCCCGGGCGACGATCTTGGCTACCAGCGCGTCGTGCACGCTGCGGTGCACCAGCAGCCGGGACCCGGCCATGCAGGTCTGCCCGGTGGCGGCGAACACCCCGGCCACCACCCCGTTGCTGGCCGCGTCGAGATCGGCGTCGGGGAACACCAGGTGCGCGGACTTGCCGCCCAGCTCGAGCAGCACGCCGGTGATGTTGCCGGCCGCGGCCTTGGCGACCTCGGCGCCGACCTGGGTGGACCCGGTGAACGCGATCTTGTCCACGCCGGGGTGCGCGGCCAGCGCCTTACCCACCTCCGGCCCGAACCCGCTCACCACGTTGAACACGCCGGGCGGGAAACCGGCCTCCTGGACCAGCCCGGCCAGCGCGATCGCCGAGGCCGGCGAGTAGTCGCTGGGCTTCGCGACCATCGTGCAGCCGGCGGCCAGGGCGGGCGCCAGCTTCCAGCAGAGCAGCAGCAGCGGCGAGTTCCACGGCACGATCGCGGCGACCACGCCGGCCGGCTCACGCCGCGTGTAGACGAGGAAGTTCGGCTTGTCCGCGGGGATGGTCGAGCCCTCGAGCTTGTCGGCCAGCCCGGCGAAGTAATAGAACCAGTCCGGGATGCTGCCCAGCTGCCCGCGCATCTCGCGGAGCAGCTTGCCGGTGTCCCGTGTCTCGAACCCGGCCAGCCGGTCGGCGTCCCGCGCGATGAGCTCGGCCAGCCGCCGCATGAGCCGGGCCCGGCCGAACCCGGTCAGCTGGCCCCACGGCCCGGCCAGCGCGCGCCGGGCGGCCGCGACCGCCGGTTCACGTCGGCCTCGTCCCCCGTCGGCCGCGGTGGCCCACGGGGCGCCCGAGAACGGGTCGATGCTCTCGTAACTGCGCCCGGAGGCCGGCTCGGTCAGCTGGCCGTCGATGACCAGGGAGAAGTGGGGCAGCTGCGCCGGTGCGGATGCCTGCGTCGTGGTCATGGTGATCCCTCCTGCCGTGGGGGTCCGAATTCCGCGCGGATGGCCGTCGTGTGCTGTCCGAGCGCCGGCACCGCGCCCATGGCAGCGGTCCGGCCGGGCACCGTCACCGGCGGAAGCAGCGCGCGGACCTGCCCCTCCGGGGAATCCACGTCCCGCCACCGGTCCCGGGCCGCCAGCTGCGGGTGGGCGGCGAACTCCGCGGGGCTGCGCATCCGGGCGTTGGCGATGCCCGCCGCTTCCAGCGACGCCTCGAGCTCGTCCACGCCGATCCCGGCGAACGCCTTGCTGATCAGGGCGGTCAGCTCGTCGTGATGCGCGACCCGGGCCGGGTTGGTCGCGAACCGCTCGTCGGTGACCAGGTCCGGGCGGCCCAGGATCCGCTCGCACAGCACCGCCCACTCGCGCTCGTTCTGGATGCCGAGAAAGACCTGGCCGCCCCGGGCCGGGTAGGGACCATACGGGGAGATCGAGGCGTGCCGGGCCCCGGTGCGCGGCGTGTCCCGGCCGCCGTAGACGCTGTAGTAGTACGGCTGGCTCATCCATTCGCCCAGCGCGTCGAGCATGGCCACGCCGAAGCTGCCGCCGCGGCCGGTCCGCTCCCGTTCGTAGAGCGCGGTCAGCACGCCGGAGTAGGCGTACATCCCGGCGGCGATGTCGGCCACGGAGATCCCGGCCTTGGCGGGTTCGGCCGGGGTCCCGGTCACCGACAGCAGCCCGGCCTCGCACTGCACCAGCAGGTCGTAAGCCTTCTTGCCGGCGTAGGGACCGTCGGGACCGTAGCCGGAGATCGAGCAGCTGATCAGCCGGGGGTAGCGGGCGGTGAGCTGCTCCGCGCCCAGGCCGAGCCGGCCGGCCGCGCCGGGCGCGAGGTTCTGCACGAACACGTCCGCGCGGGCCAGCATGGCGTCCAGGACGGCCCGGTCGGCGGGCTGCTTCACGTCGAGCTCGACGCTTTCCTTGCCCCGGTTCAGCCACACGAAGTAGCTCGACTGACCGTGCACCGACCGGTCGTAGCCGCGGGCGAAGTCACCGGCGCCGGCCCGCTCGACCTTGATCACCCGCGCGCCGAGGTCGGCGAGCTGGCGGGTGGCGAACGGGGCGGCCACGGCCTGCTCCAGCGCCACGACCAGCAGCCCTTCTAGCGGGAGGGCTGCGGGGCCCGCCCGGCTCGCACCCGTCATGGGGCGACCGAGTTCCGCTTGATGAGCTGGCGGGCGATCACGGTGCGCTGGATCTCGTTGGTGCCCTCACCGACGATCATCAGCGGGGCATCCCGGAAGTAACGCTCCACATCGAACTCGGTGGAGTAGCCGTACCCGCCGTGGATGCGCACCGCGTTGAGCGCGATCTCCATCGCGGTCTCCGAGGCGAACAGCTTGGCCATGCCCGCTTCCATGTCGGCGCGGCCACCCGCGTCGATGCAGCGCGCCGCGTAGAGCACCAGCTGGCGGGCGGCGGTCAGCTTGGTGGCCATATCGGCCAGGTAGTTGCCGACCGACTGGTGCTGCCAGATCGGCTGGCCAAAACTCTCCCGCTGCTGCGCGTACCGCATCGAGTCCTCCAGCGCGGCCCGGCCGACGCCGACGGCCCGGGCGGCGACCTGGATCCGGCCGATCTCCAGGCCGCGCATCATCTGGCCGAAGCCCTCGCCCTCCCGGCCCCCGAGCAGCGCATCCGCTGGCGCCCGGAAGTCATCGAAGGACAGCTCGCAGCTCTCCACCCCCTTGTAGCCCAGCTTGGGCAGATCGCGGGAGACCGTGAACCCCGGGCCGTGCTCGACCAGCAGGATGCTGATCCCCGCGTAGGCGGGCCGGGCGGCCGGGTCGGTCTTGCAGAGCAGCGCGATCAGCGCGGAACGCCGGGCGTTCGTAATCCACGTCTTGGTTCCGTTGATGAGATAAGAATCGCCGTCGCGGCGCGCGGTCGTCCGCATGGCCTGCAGGTCGGACCCGCCGCCGGGTTCCGTCAGCGCCATCGTGGCCCGGATCTCGCCGGTCGCCATCCGCGGCAGGTACCGCTCCTTCTGGGCGTCGGTCCCGTAGTCCAGCAGCAGCTTGGCCACCACCGTGTGGCCGCCCATGGCGCCGGCCAGGCTCATCCAGCCGCGGGACAGTTCCTCGGTGACCAGCGCGTAGCAGGACGTGCTGACCCGGGCGGCGCCCCACGGCTCGGGGATGGCCAGCCCGTAGATGCCCAGCTGCTTCATCTGCTCGATGAGCTTCTCCGGGTAGGTGTTCGCGTGCTCCAGTTCCGACGCCACCGGCCTGACCTCACGGTCGGTGAAGTCACGGACCAGGCCGACGATCGCGCGCTCCTCCTCGCTCAGCTCATCCATGCCTGTCCTCTCGCTGGCGTACTAGCAGAAATCCCGGAGCAGGTCGGCGGCGCCCGGCCAGGTCCACGCCGGAGCGCCCGGCTCCTGGCCGCCCCCGCCTGGGCCGCCCCCGCCTGGGCCGCCCCCCGCCAGGTCAGGCGGGTCCAGCCCGGCCCGGTCCAGTCCGGCCAGGCAGTCAGCGATCTTCGCCTGGAGCTGGCCGGCGGTGGCGGGCCGGGCCGGCGACCCCGGCGGGAACTGCTGGGTGATCTGCGCGACGCCGCCGCTGGCCGTGTGCAGCTCGGCGACCAGCTCGCCGTCCAGCAGCCACGTCCCGCCCGGCTCGCTCTTGATCTCGACCATCCCGGCCAGGCTGCGCGCGGCGGGCCTGCGCACCGCGTCATCGGTGAAGCTGGCGAAGCCCGGGTAGCCGTCCAGCAGCGCGGCGGCCGCCGCGTACTCCAGGCTGAACTTGCCCTGCAGGCCGGTGTCCGGCCGGTGATGGATCAGCGGGGTCAGCGTGCCCTCGGGGGTGCGGAGCACGATCCGGCGCACCTCGCCCGGGTCCAGCGGCCCGGCCTGGGCGAGCTCGCCCAGCGCGCTGATCGGCCGCTGCAGCGCGTAGCAGCACGGGTAGATCTTGACCGCCAGGCCGCCGGGAACCGCGGGCCCGGACAGATCGGCCGCCCCGGGGTCCCCGCCGACCAGGGTCATCCACTCATCCAGGGCGGACGGGTCGGCCTGCGCGCCGGCCGCGGCCAGCGTGGCGGCCCGGATCCCGGTGTCAACGGCGAACCCCACCTGGAGCGACTTGGCGTCGGTGCCGAACGCCCGCTGCACCCCGCCCGCCCCGGGCACCGCGAGGGCCATGGCGGTCGCGGCCTGCTCCGGGCCCAGGCCGAGCGCGACCGCTGCCCCGGCCGCGGCGGCGGGCGCCCCGGCCGTGCAGGTGGCGTGCCAGCCCGCGGAGTAGTGCCGCCAGCCCAGCGCGTTGCCGAGCCGGGCCATCACGCCGGCTGCGGCCAGGTAGGCCCGGGCACCGGCGCCCAGCGCGAGGGCGGTCGGCACGCACACCGCGCTGATGTGCGTGGTGGACTCCATGTGCAGGTCATCGAAGTCCAGGACATGCGCGGCCACCGCCCAGCGCGGTCCTTCCGGCATGCTCCTGGCCAGCCGCGTCACCGGGTGGTCGCGGCCGGCCAGGGCCACCGCGACCGTGTCCATCAGCGAGCGCCCGGCCAGGGCCAGGTCCTCCGCGGTCGGCTCGAGGTCGCAGGCCCACCGGGCGAGCCGGGTGGCGAGCGAGTCCGCTGATTCCGGCACCTGGCACCTCTCCCGCAGCTGGCCGACTGAATCTAAGATATGTACGGCCATTTGACGGCGCAACCGTCTGGCCAGCAGGAAGGAGGGGCGAGCCCGTGCCCGACCAGGTCAGGTCCAGCGCGTACCGGACGCTGGCCGCCGCGCTCCGGGACGCGATCCGCAACGGCGAGTACGCCGACGGCCAGCAGCTGCCCACCGAGGAACAGCTGGCCGCGCGGCACGCGGTGAGCAGGCAGACGGTCCGGCGGGCCATGCAGGACCTGGTCTCCGAGGGGATCATCTTCCGGGTGGCCGGGCGCGGTACCTACCCGGTGGCCGAGGCGGACCGCTACCTCCGGCATTTCGGCTCGGTCGAGGACCTGATGGCCCTGTCCCTGGACACCGACTGCGAGATCATCACCCCGCTGCGGCACACGGTGGATGTCGGGGCCGCGAGCCGGCTGCGGCTGCCGTCCGATGACGTGCACGCGCTCACGCTGATCCGGCTGCACGGGAACGTCCCGTTCTGCCACACCTCGGTGTTCCTGCCACCACCGGTCGGCGCGCTGCTCGGCGACGTGCCCGAGCTGGCCGCGGCGGGCCGGCGCAGCCAGCTCACGGTCATCGGGCTGATCGACACCAGGATGGCCCGGTCGATCAAGGGCGCGGAGCAGAGCATCACCGCGGCGGCCGCCCCGCACCCGGCCGCGGAACACCTGGAGTGCGGGCCCGGCCAGCCGGTGCTGCGGATCGACCGGCTCTACACCGACGACGCGGGCACCCCGGTGGAGCTGGCGGTGAGCTACTTCGACCCGGCGCACTACTCCTACCGGGTGCGGCTGCGCCGCGGCCCGTCCTGAAGCCGGCGGCTTGTGTCCTGGAGCCGGCGGCCCGGCCTGCCAGGCAGGGGAACCCGGGCCGGGCCGCCGGGTGGCCACCGGCGCCGGCCGCCGCTGCGGAAGCGGCCGGTGCCAGTGACCAGGAATCAGGCCAGCCCTTCCAGCCGGCCGCAGAACGCACGGTACTGCTGCAGCGCGGTGCGAAGGTCCTCGGTGGTCGAGTCGCCGCCGTTCTCCCACGACGTGCGCAGCGCGGCCTGCTCCCGCTCGAGCGAGGCCACCAGGGCCTTCAGCACTTCATCCGCCGCGGCCGCGGCGCGCTGCACCGATCCCCTGGGATCGTCCACGAACATCGCCTGGATGGCCGGCCACTGCTGCCCGGACAGGGCCGCGGCGGGCAGGCCCGCCCCGGGCGAGCCGGGGGCCGGGCCGCGGCCGTCGCCGGGCGGCGCGGAGACAGCCGGGTCCGGCGTCCCGGCCACGCCGGGCTGGGCCATGGACTCGGCCGCGCCGGACACCGCTGCCGGGCCGGAAACCGCCGGGCCGGGCTCGGCCGGGCCGGAAGCCGCCGAACCGGACGGCGCCGAGGCGGACGCCGGAGAGACGCCCATGTCCGGGCTGGGCCCCTCCGGGGGGACCACCAGCGGGGCCGGGTCCGCGCCGGTGTCCGGCGCGGCGTGCCGGCCGACCAGCTCGTCGCTGGCCGTCAGGTCCTCGCCCATGCCGTCCGCACCGGGACCCTCACCACCGGCACCTGCACCACTGTCTTCTGCACCACTGTCTTCGCACCACTGGGACCTTCATCCCCCGGGCCTTCATAACCCGGCCGGCCCTGCCCGGCCCGCCCGTAGCCCGGGCGGTCGTAGCCGGTGCCGTTACCGGCCGCGGCGCCGGGACCCTCGTCCGCCGGGTCGTCCCCGGTCAGGATCTCGTCCCGGCGTTCGATGACGATCGGGGCGTCCGTCATTCCCTCGCCGGCCGGCTGGCGCGTGGCCTCGTCGCGTTGCGAAGTCATCTGGGTTACCTCTCCTGCCGGCGCGCGGTGGTCACCGCGTCGGGGGTGGGATTACGGTCCGGGCCGGCGGGCTCGCCGGGGGTCTCCCCGGAGGTGCCCGGCCAGGCCGGGGCGGCGGGCTGCCCGGCCGCGGACGGCTCGTCGAGCGCGGAACGCTCGGCCGCCGCGGAAGGCTGGGCCGCCGCGGAAGGCTGGCCAGCAGAGGGCTGGGCCGCAACCGGCTGGTCCACCGGGGGCAGCCCGTCGGGCTGGGTCGTGGTGACCTGCTCACCACCCGCCGTCGCCTCGAGGCGGGCGGCCGGCTCGCCGAGCAGCTCCGCGAAGAGCGCCCGGTAGTGGATCATCGCCTGGCGCAGGTCCTCGGTGGACGCGGCGCCGGAGGCGGCCTTCTGGCTGATGTCGTGGGCCGCCCGGAAGTGATCCAGCGTGCTCGCGTGCTCGACGGACAGGTCGGCGACCGTCTGGTCGTAGGGCTGCGTTGGGTAGCCGCGGTCTTCCATCACCGCGGAGACCAGGGTCTGCGCCCCGGTCACGGCGGCCTGCGGCGCGTCCACGAACTGCTCCTGGACAGCGGTCCACTCGGACCGGTACTGGCTTTGCGCCGCCGGGCTCAGCGGGCGGATGTCCAGCTCACGGACGTGCTTTTCCCGCTCGGAGAGCTCGGCTTCGGCTTCCCGCCTGCTGCCGTGCTCGCTGACCGCCCGGTCGTATTCGGGCCCGAACCGCTCCCGTAGCCGGCGACGGCGGTTAGCGGCCGCCATCCCGGCCAGAACGGCGGCCACGATGATGACGACGACGATGATCGCCACAATGGCCCCAGTTGACATGGGAACCTCCTTTTCCGGACTGGCGCCCAACGACTCCCCTGCTTTCGCGCCCCCAAACACCGCCCCCGGGCGTGGCCCCCGGTCTGGCCGCCCGGCGCGGGACCCGGTGCAGGCACGTGTTCATGGCGGCGGCGCCCGGGTAGTGGCGGGACATGAGCACGACCGTGGACGAGACGGAAATCAAGTACGAGGCTCCCCCGGGCACCACCGTGCCGCGGCTGGGCGGGCTGCCCAGCGTGGCTGGCACCGCCGGGCCGCAGGAGCAGCTCCTGGAAGCGGAGTACTTCGACACGAGCGACATGCGGCTGATCCGCCAGGGGGTAACCCTGCGGCGGCGGCGCGGCGGCAGCGACGCGGGCTGGCACCTGAAGCTCCCGGCCGGGGACAGCACCCGGCGCGAGATCCAGGTGCCGCTCGGCCGCAGCCGGCAGGTACCGGCCCGGCTGGCCCGCCTGGCCCGCGGGTTCACCCGGGGCGAGGCACTGCGGCCGGTGGCCCGGATCAGCACCCGCCGCCAGGTTCTGACCCTGGTCGACAGCGCGGGCGCTTCACTCGCCGAGATCGCCGCCGACGACGTCTCGGCCCAGACCCTGGGCGCGGAGACCGTGATCTCGCAGTGGGGAGAGGTCGAGGTCGAGCTGACCGGCGGCGGCCCGCGGCTGCTGAAGGCGGCGGACGCGCAGCTGCGCCGGGACGGGCTGGTCCCGTCGGCGCGGTCCGCGAAGCTGGAACGGGCCCTCGGCTGGCCCGGCGGCCTGGAACGCGGCGGGCCGCACCAGGCCGGGCCAGCGTCCGCCGGCGACGTCGTGCTGGCCTACCTGCGGCAGCACGCCGCGCGGCTGGGGGCGCAGGACCCGCTGGTCCGCGCGGACGAGCCTGACTCGGTCCACCAGATGCGGGTCGCCACCCGGCGCCTGCGCAGCACTCTGCAGACGTTCGGCGAGGTCATCCCGCGCTCCGGGACCGGGGAGATCCTGGGCGAGCTGAAATGGCTCGGCGGGGTGCTCGGCGAGGCCCGCGACGCCGAGGTGCTGGCCAGCCGGCTCGCGGAGAACGTGCGGACGATCCCGGCCGAGGTGGTACTCGGGCCCGTCCAGGCACGGGTTCAGGGGCACTTCGCCCCGGTCAAGGCGGCCGCCCGGGCGAACGTGCTGGACGCGCTGGACTCGGCCCGGTATTTCGCGCTGCGCGACGCGCTGGATGAGCTGCTGGCCGATCCGCCCCTGTCGGCAGAGGCGGCCCGGCCCGCGGGACGGGTGCTGCCCGGCGCGGCCCGCCGTACCTACCGGCGCACCCGCCGGCGGATGCGCCGGGCCGGGCACACGCCCCCCGGGCGGCCCCGGGAGCTGGCCTATCACGAGGCCCGGAAGGCCGCCAAGCGCGCCCGGTACGCCGGGGAGGCGCTCAGCCCGGCCCTGGGCCGGGGGGCCAGGCGCTTCACCAGGCAGATGAAGAAGATCCAGACGGTACTCGGCGACCACCAGGATGCGGTGGTGGCGCGGGGCGTGGACCGTGAGCTCGGCATCGGCGCCCACCTGGCCGGCGAGAACGCGTTCACCTACGGGCTGCTGTACGAGCAGGAAGACGAGCGCGCCGCCCGGCTGCGGGCGAACGCGCAGCGCACCTGGAAGCAGGCTCCGCGGCCCCGCTTCAACCATGGGGCCAGCTAACGGTCTGTCCGGCCTGGCCGGGACAGCCAGGCCGACCGGAACCGCGGTCCTGATCCCGGAATGACCCTCCGGCCAGGCCCGAGCCGGGCCTGATCCCTGATCAGGCCCGGCTCGTCCGGCTCACCGGCGCGCCGGGAACCGGCGCGGCCGGGGTCAGCGGCGCAGGCCGCGGACCACCAGCCAGCTGCCCAGCACCAGCGCGCCGGCCGCGGCGGCGGCCGTGAACGGCACCCGGTTCTGGTTCACGATGGCCGCGGCCCGCCGGGCCCGCTGCTGGACCGGCTCCGGGGTGGCCGCCCAGGCGGTCGCGCCGGCCTGGGTTGCGGCGGACTGGGCCGTGGCCCCGGCCTGCGCGGCCCGGCTGGTGATGCTCTTGGTGACCGGCTGCCCCGCGCCCAGCACGGTCTTGCCGTTCTCGGCCACGGCCTGCCGGGCCCCGGCCGCCCGGCCGCCGACCTCACCCCGGATCTGGCCGGCCTTGCCGGACAGTCCTTGCGTGACGTCCTGCAGCTTGTTCTTGAGCTGCCCGGACACCTCGGTCGCCTTCTGCTGGGCGCGGGCCTTCACGTCCACCTTGGCCGCCAGCGCCTCGACCGTGTTCCCCAGTTCCTCACGGGTCCGGTTGATCTCCTCGACCAGCGCGTCCTGGTTGTCCGGCAGGACCTCAGCGCCGCCCGGCCCTCCCGTGCCCTCTGCTGCGGTCATCGATGTGCCCTTTCCTTGATTTCTTCCACGTCGGCCTTCACGCTCTGCACCGTCTGCTCCGGGACCGGCGGCGTGGCCTTGCTTACCTGACTCTTACCCACCAGCGCGGCCAGGCCGGCGATGAGCAGCAGCGCGCCGCCCACGATCAGCGCCGCCGCCCAGGCGGGCAGCACGCCGGCCAGGCCGATAATGGCCGCCGCCAGCAGGCAGCCAATGCCGTACAGCGCGACCAGGCCACTGCCGCCGAACATGCCGGCGCCGCGGCCGATTCGCCTGGCCTTGCTGGTCATCTCGTATTCGGCGAGTTTCAGCTCGTCGCGGATGAGCCGGGAAACCTGTTCGGACAATTGCCTGACCAGCTCGCCAGCTGAAGCCTCCGGGGCCACGGCGGGCCGCGCGCTGCCGTTCGGATCTGCCATAACGTCCGCCCTCCTCAAGGGTGGGCCAGACCTACCCTGGTGTACCCCGGGCTAACACCGGGCAAAGACAAACCTCGGAGCGGATATCACCGGCCGGTGAGGATGCTCAGGGGCCGGCTGCCCCGGGCGCGGGCGGCCGCAGCGGGCCGCGTCAGGCGCCGGGCCGGACCAGGCTGCCGGCGACTTTCTCGGTGATCAGCTCGAAGGACCGGATCCGGTCCTCGATGTCGTAGACCATCGTGGTCAGCATCAGCTCGTCGGCGGCGGTGCGCTCGAGCAGATCGGACAGCTGCTGGCGGACCGTTTCCGGCGAGCCGAGCGCCTGGCCGGTAAAACGGTCCTGGGCGAATTCCCGCTCCCGGTCGGAATAGGCGTAGGCCGCCGCTTCCTCGGGGCTGGCCAGCGGGGCCGGCGTCCCGGACCGCAGCCGGACGAACGACAGGGCGGCCGGGCCAGACAGCCACCGGGCCCGCTCGTCGGTATCCGCGCAGATCGCGCTCACCGCCACCATCGCGTGCGGCCGTTCCAGCCATTGCGACGGCTGGAAATTCTGCCGGTACAGGGCCAGCGCGGGCACGGTGTTGGCCGAGCTGAAATGGTGCGCGAACGCGAACGGCAGGCCGAGCAGCCCGGCGAGCTGGGCGCTGAACCCGCTCGAGCCGAGCAGCCAGATGGCGGGCATGTCGCCGCGCCCGGGCGTCGCGGTGATCGGCCGCCGCAGGCCCTCCGCGCTGAACAGCCCGATCAGGTCGGCCAGCTCCTGGGGGAACGCCTCGGCTGAGAGCCCTTCCATGGTGCGCCGCAGGGCGAGCGCGGTGTACTGGTCGGTGCCTGGAGCGCGGCCGATGCCCAGGTCGATCCGGCCCGGATGCATCGCTTCCAGCGTGCCGAACTGTTCCGCGACCACCAGCGGGGCGTGGTTGGGCAGCATCACGCCGCCGGAGCCCACCCGGATCGTGGACGTCGCCGCAGCCAGGTGCGCGATCAGCACGGCTGGGGCGGAGCTGGCGATGGCCGGCATGTTGTGGTGCTCGGCCACCCAGAACCGGCGGTACCCCAGTTCCTCGGTGCGCCGGGCCAGCTCGGTGGTGTACTCCAGGGCCTGGCCCGTGCTGGCGCCGGCCGCCACGGGGGCCAGGTCAAGCACGGACAACGGTACGTCGCTCACATAGCCGCCAACCCGGCGCGGCGGGAGTTTCTTCCGGCCCCGGCTGAGCCGGACGTCACATCGGCGCCTTATGGGCCAGCCAGACCGCCTGGAGGATTTGCATCCCGGGCGTGATCAGGCCGACCGTGCGCACCCGGCCCGGGGCGGCGGCCGACCAGATACCCAGCGCCGTGTTGGACTGCATGAGCAGCTGGCTCCCGGACGGGTTCCAGGCCAGCGGCTGCCAGCCGGGCGGCAGCGGCCGCCGGGTGCCGTCCGGGAAGAGCAGCTCGGCGCGGTGCGCCGGGAAGGCGACCGCCAGCGCGGGCGCACGGTAGCCCCAGGCCACCAGGGAGGGAATCGCGGAGACCCCGGTGCTGAGCGTCGTGACGTGACCGCCGTGGTAGATCAGCACGCTGGGGCGGCGGCCGCCCTGCGGGCCGGTCCAGCCCTCGATGGCGATCTGGCCGTGCGGCCCGAAGACCGGGCCGTCCAGCGGGCGGCGCTGCCGGTAGATGAGGGTGGCCTGGCTGGTGAACGAGGGCTGGGTCCAGATCGCGAAGTCCGCATCACGGCGGGATCCGGACCCGCTGGGCGGCGTGACATAGCCGACGGTCCCGCTGGCGCCGACATCAGGCGAGCTGCCGCGGATGTACGGGCCGCGGTGGCGGTGCCGCAGCCAGGCCGCGCCGTGATGGGTCCACTGGGCCAGCCGGTCCGTCCCGTCCGCGGCGTCCGCCAGGATGATCCCGGCGGCCGACGCGGCGAGCGCGTCGACCCCGCGGCCGGGCGGATTGTGGGTGAGCTGGGCGATGGCCTGGCCCGGGCCCACTTCCCACACGTTGAGGCCGCGCAGGGTCCGGCCGGCGAGCAGGTAGTAGGCGCCGGCGGGCAGCCGGGCCGCGGTGCCCACGGGCAGCGGCCGCCCGGACGCCGTGGGCGGCTCGGTCGAGGGAGAAGCCGACGCGGACGGGTCGGGCGATGCGCTCGTGGTGGTCTGGCTGGCCCCCGCGGGCGTGGTGGACCGGGCCGGCGACTGAACGCTCGCCGAGACGGCACGCCCGGTACAGCCTGCGGCTGCCAGGGCCAGCAGGCAGGCGGCCAACGGGGCACTAATCCATCTACCCACACCAGATCCCGCGAGTAGTAGAAACGAACACCGGCACAGGACGCCGCCGCTACCTGCGCCCGGTTAAAGCCAAGGTATCAGCGGGGGCAACGTATTGCCGCCTCGTGTCCGGCCCAGGGGGTGTGACCTGGGCCGCAGCGAGCCCGGCGGGATGACGTGGACGATCACGCCGCGGCGGCGCTGCCCGGCTTCGCCGTCTGCAGCGGGAAGGACGCCGTGGACGGCGGAACTGCGGACGGGCTGACGAACGTGCTGCCGTCCGGGCCCGCGTGCACCGCCATCCCCAGGGCACTGCCCCGGACCAGCTTCTTCCAGGACAGGAACCACACGGTCCAGCCGTTGTCCCAGGTGCCCGCCAGCGGGCTGCCCGTGATCATGACCGGGTCGCCGGGATTCTCCATCTGGTAGTAGGTCTGGGCGTCGGCGGGCGGCATGTTCACGCAGCCGTGGCTCACGTTCACCGCGCCCTGCTCGCCGACGGACCAGTACGCGTCGTGCAGGTAGTCACCGCTCCAGGTGAACCGGACCGACCAGGGCACCTCCAGGCTGTAGCCGGGGCCGGTCATCAGGACCGGGTTGCCCTTCTCGATGGTCAGGTAGGTGCCGTCCGGCGTGTCGTCGCCGGGCCGGCCGGTGCTGATCGGCCACGTGTAGAGCAGGTGGCCGTTCCGGTACACGTGCATGTGGTGGGTGACGGTGCTGGCCGTGACGATCAGCGAGCCGCCGATCCGGAACTTCTGGGTCAGGTCGGCCGTGGCGTAGACGCCCGGGGCGCCTTCCACGCCGCTGAGATGCCCGTCCAGTCTCACCGTGGTGTGCGCGGGCCAGTAGTTCTGCGGCCGGAAGTAGAGCGTCTTGTCGCCGTCCCAGTACCAGGCGCCGGTCACCGGCCGCGA
Source organism: uncultured Actinomycetes bacterium (assembly GCA_963851025.1). Lineage (GTDB taxonomy): Bacteria > Actinomycetota > Actinomycetes > Streptosporangiales > Streptosporangiaceae > RYN-230. The sequence goes on along the minus strand of CAWKOA010000029.1, from coordinate 139,767 downwards.
GGTACGCAGCTGGAGCGAGCGCTCGACCGCGGCGCGGTTCCTGATCGGGTGGCTGAAGGACAGGATCACCGGCATGCCGACCCCGAACGTCTGGCCGTACCCCTCGTAGATCCCGGTCGTGAAGGTGTGCGCCGGCGCGAGGGTCCGGAACGAGGCCGTCCTGGTGACGGTCCGCCCCGCGGAATCCACGGCCGTCGCGGTGACCGTGTACTCCTGCGCCGGGTGCAGCGCCCAGGTGCTGTGCCAGGTGGCCCGGGTGTGGCCGGTGCCCGCGGTCAGCGTGCCGCCGACCGCGGTCCCGTGCGTGCTGACCTGGACGCTGCGGATCCGGCTGGCCCCGCGGGCGGTGACCGTGATGGGAGCCTGCGGGCTGACGCCGGAACTGCCCGCCGCGGGTGAGATGGCGGGCGGGGCGCTGCTGGCCTGCGGCTTCGCGGCGCGGCCCGCCGTCTGGCCGCCCCCTCCCGAGCAGGCCGCGATGACCAGGCACGCTCCCGCCGCGCCCGCCAGCCAGCCTTCCCGGCCCCGATATGACCCGATGATCCCCCGGATTCCCCGCACGCTGAGCCTCACGTAAGTGGTGGCGGGGGTCTCTGGCGGTTCTGCCCGTGCCCCCGGCCGGTGAAACGGCCCGGGCCCCGGTCCGCCCGGGCGCGGGTGGCCGCGGACCCGGATACCGTGGGCCCGGTGAACGACTGGGCGCAGATCCGGGCCGGCACCGTGCTGTACGAGGACGACGCGGCGCTGGTGCTGAACAAGCCCGCCGGCCTCGCGGTCATGGGTGAGCGGCACGACACCGACCTGGTCCGGCTGGCCGAGGCGGCGGGCGAGAAGCTCTACCCCGCGCACCGGATCGACAAGGTGACCTCCGGGGTCCTGCTGCTGGCCAAGGAGCTGGGGCTGCACGGCGACCTGACCCGCCAGTTCAACCGGCGGACCGTGGACAAGGTCTACCTGGCTATCACCGGCACCACCGGGCTGCCCGCCCGCGGCACGATCGAGCTGCCGCTCAGCGTCGGCCGCAAGAACCGGGTCCGGGTGGCGGCCAACCGCGCCGCGATCAGCTACGACCCGGCCGGGCCACGCTGGTCGGTCCCGCCGGCGGAGCAGTTCCAGGAGGTCCGGACCTACCCGTCCATCACCACGTTCCTGACCGTGGCGGGCGACGCGGAGCACACCCTGCTCGCGGTCTCCCCGGTGACCGGGCGGCGGCATCAGATCCGGGTGCATCTCGCCTGGATCGGCCATCCCATCGAGGGCGATCCGCTGTTCGGCCGGGCCGGCCAGGCCGCGGCCGCCCCCGGCCGGACGCTGCTGCATTCCTGGCGTCTCGGGTTCGACGCGGCCTGGGCCGGCGGCAGGCGCATCCAGGTCGAGGCGCCCCCCGGGCCGGACTTCTGGGCGGCCCTGCCCGGCGGCGCGGTCCCGCTCCCGGGCTGGGACGCCACCACCGGGCACTGACCCGGTGGCCGGAAGCTCCCGGGCCGGCCCCCGGGCCGACCTGGCGCGTCAGGCGGGCGGAGGCCCGAGGAAGATGCAGAAGGGATGGCCGGCCGGGTCGGCGTAAGCCCGCAGCGGCTCGTCCGGGTCTTCCGAACGGTCCTGGAGCAGCCGGGCCCCGAGAGCCAGCGCCCGCCCGTGCTGCTCGCTGAGCTCGTCCGCCGTGGTCACGTACAGGTCCAGGTGCAGCTGCTGCGGCACCGGGCCGTCCGGCCAGGTCGCCTCGGGCAGCTCCGGGACCTGCTGGAAGGCGATACGGACCGCACCCGAGGCGTCCTTCAGGACCAGCCAGTCCTGGCCGGCCGGATCCGGCTCGCCCGGGGCGGGCGGCTCGTCGCCGGGCCGGTACCGCCAGCCCAGCAGCTGGCGGTAGAACTCGGCCAGCGCCCTCGCGTCCGTGCCGTCCAGGACGACCTGCCGGAACAGCGGATACCCTCGCCCTGGTCCTGCCTGGTCTGCCGTCACGGACGCTTCGTACCCGGGCCGGTCCCGGGTATCCACGGACAGCATCTGCGGTACGGGGCCGGCTAGACAGCCAGGTCGCGGGCCAGCATCCGGGTCTGGTGCGGCTCGCCCGGCGGTTGCTCCACACCGAAGCTGAGGATCCGGGTGGGGTGGATCCGGATCAGCGGGCCACCGTCCGCGTCCTCGTCCAGGGCTTCCGCGGTGCCGCGGATCTCCAGGAAGCGGACCCGCCACGGATCGGTGGACGTGATGTCGTCCACCACGAGCGCGGCGTGGCCGTTGCGGCGGACGTTACGGAACTTCTGGCTGGAGGTCAGGTTGAAGCCGGTCACGTCGATGGTGCCGAGCCCGGGGTTGACGTGGAACCCCACGGGCTTGACCTGCGGGCTGCCGTCCGGCTGGACGGTGGCCAGCCGGCCCAGCGGCTGGCTGCCCAGGTAGGCCGTTTCGGCGTCGGTGAAGGCCATCAGCTGCTCCATTCGGCGGCGGAAAGGGCGGCCCGGCCGGCCGGGCCCGGGCTCAGCCCCGACCGTAGAACCTCAACCACACTTGAAGTCAAGGGGCGGCGGCGGCACGTATTCTCGATCATTAGCTGGCCGTGCTCCTGGAGGTATCGCGTGTTCAGGCTGGACCACGAGGCGGAAGCCGCGGTACGGCAGCGGCTCGGCACCCTGGACGCCGACGCGTTCCTGACCCGGCTGGAGCAGCTGTCCTTCGACATCGCAGGCCCGCTCGAGCAGGTCTACGGAAGCGTGACCGACACGACCCGGTTCGTGACCGACCTGGTGCTCGACGCGCTGAACGCGGCCGCGAGACGGCCCGCGCTGCTGCGGCTGCTGGACCGCCGCCGTGAGATCGATCCCGCGTGGTTCCAGCGGTCCCGGATGATCGGCTACGTCTGTTACGCCGACCGCTTCGCCGGCTCGCTGCGCGGCGTCCGGCAGCATCTCGGACTACCTGGCCGAACTCGGGGTCACGTACCTGCATCTGATGCCGTTGCTGCAGCCCAGGGACGGGGACAGCGACGGCGGCTACGCCGTGGCGGACTACGGCGCGGTCGATCCGCGGCTTGGCAGCATGGCGGAACTGGAGGTGCTCGCCGCCGAGTTGCACGGGCGCGGCATGGCGCTGTGCATCGACCTGGTCCTCAACCACACCGCGCGGGAGCACGAATGGGCCCGTAAGGCGCTGGCCGGGGATCCCGGCTACCGTGAGATGTTCCTGGTCTATCCCGACCGGACCATGCCCGACGCGTACGAGGCCACGCTGCCCGAGGTCTTCCCGGATACGGCCCCCGGCAGTTTCACCGAGGTGCCCGGGCTCGGCTGGGTGTGGACCACGTTCCACGACTACCAGTGGGACCTGAACTACGCCAATCCCGCCGTCTTCCGGCAGATGCTCGCCATCATGCTGGCGCTGGCCAACCGCGGCGTGGACGTGCTGCGGCTGGACGCGGCACCGTTCCTGTGGAAACGGCTCGGCACCGACTGCCAGAACCAGCCCGAGGCGCACCTGCTCCTGCAGGCGTTCCGCGCGCTGACCCGGCTGGCCGCGCCGGGCCTGGTGCTCAAGGCCGAGGCGATCGTCGGCCCGGAGATGCTGGTCCAGTACCTCGGCGCGCACGACCGCTACCAGCCTGAATGTGACCTGGCCTACGACAACCAGCTGATGGTGATGCTCTGGTCCACCCTGGCCACCCGGGACGTGCGCCTGGCCGGGAACGCGCTGTCCCGCCGCCGGCCCGCGCCCGCGCCGACCGCGTGGGTTTCGTACCTGCGCTGCCACGACGACATCGGCTGGGCCGTCTCCGACGCGGACGCGGCGGCCGCGGGACTGGGCGGCTTCGAGCACCGCCGGTTCCTCACCGAGTTCTTCGCGGGCCGGTTCCCCGGATCGTTCGCGCGGGGGGCCGTGTTCCAGGAGAACGCGGCGACCGGGGACGCCCGGATCTCCGGCATGGCCGCCTCGCTGTGCGGGATCGAGAGCGCGGTGGCGGCCGGTGACGAGGCCGAGCTGACGCTGGCCCTCAGGCGGCTGGAGTCCCTGTACGCCGTGGTCTTCTCCTTCGGCGGCATCCCGCTCATCTACATGGGCGACGAGCTGGCCATGCCGAACGACCCCGGGTGGGCGGACGACCCGGCGCAGGCCCACGACAACCGGTGGATGCACCGGCCGCGGATGGACTGGGCCCGGGCGGCCCGGCGCAGCGACCCGGCCACCGTGGCGGGCCGGGCGTTCGCGGCGCTGCGGGGCCTGGCCCGCGCCCGGCAGGAACTGCTGGCGCTGCGGTCAGGCGGGACGACCGAGATCCTGCCCGCCGGGAACCAGGGCGTGCTGGCCTACCGCCGGGCCCACCCGCGCAGCGCCCCGTTCCTGTCCCTCACCAACTTCAGCGACGCCAGCCAGTCCGTGGACGCGGGAATCATCGCCCAGGCCGGCCTGCGAGACGCCCGGCTCGCCCACGCCAGCGCCGCCGCGCCCCGGACCGGGCCAGCCCGGACCGCGCCAGTCCGGATCGGGCCGGCCCAGATCGAGCTAGCCCCGTGGAGCTTCGCCTGGCTCACCGGGACCTGACCGCCGCCGCAGCGCCGCGGCCGTGGCCGCGTCGGCGGGATAGAACGCCTCGATGGCCAGCTCGGCCACAGTCACGTCGGTCGCCGTGCCGACCACCGCGCTGATGCTGAACAGGGAAAGTTCCTGGCCATCGCGGCGGTAGCGCAGCGGCAGCACGACCCCGCCGGGCGAGGTCACGTCGGCCATCCCGCCCGGGTAGCCGAGCATCTCGTCGCGCAGCTCCCGGAGCCGCTGGTCGCCGAGGGCCTGAACCCGGTGCCCCAGCTGGGTCAGCAGGTGGCCGCGCCACTCGGCGAGGTTGCCGATCCGGGGCGCCATCCCGTCCGGGTGCAGGGCCAGCCGGAGCACGTTCACCGGCGGCTCCAGCAGCCAGGCCGCGCATCCGCCGGTGAGCAGCGCGAGGCCGGCGTTGCCGTCCACCAGGTCCCACCAGCGGTCGACCACGACCGCGGGGTAGGGCTCGTGGCCGGCCAGCACCTGGCGCAGCGCAGCCCGCACGTCCCGCAGCGCCGGCTCGTCCAGCCCGTGCTCCGGGTACGCCGGGGCGTAGCCGCCCGCCAGCAGCAGGGTGTTCCGTTCCCGCAGCGGCACCTCGAGCTGCTCGGTGAGCCGCAGGATCATGGCGGGTGTCGGCCGGGACCGGCCCGTCTCCACGAAGCTGAGGTGGCGGGCCGACACCTCGGCCCGGATGGCCAGGTCGAGCTGGCTGATCCGGCGCCGTTCACGCCATTCGCGCAGCAGCTCACCCACGGGGCGGGCGCCCGGCGCGGGCCAGGTCACGGTGGTCATGAGGCCGACGGTAGCGGCCCGCCCGCCGTGCCGCGATTACCTCCCAGGTTATGACCGCGCCTTACCTCCCGGGTAATCGACAGCGGCGCGGGCCGGTCCCCAGGATGGGCCCCGGCCACGCAGTTCCGGCCAGGCAGGCCGGACCACTCACGAAAGGCACTCCTGATGAACGACGTGATCACCCGCTACCTCGACTGCTGGAACGAGACCGACCCGGCGGCCCGCCGCAAGCTGATCGACGGCACCTGGGCCCCGGACGCCAGCTACATCGACCCGCTGGGCGAGGCCCGCGGCCACGACCAGATCGACGCGGCCATCGCCGCGGCACACGAGCAGTTCCCCGGCTTCGTGTTCACCCTGGCCGGGCCGGTCGACGCCCATCACCGCCAGGCCCGCTTCACCTGGGGCCTGGGCCCGGAGGGAGCCGAGCCGCTGATCGTGGGCTTCGACGTGGCCGTCACCGGCGACGACGGCCGGCTCGTCACCGTCCTGGGCTTCCTGGACCAGGTGCCGGTCTGAGCGGGCCTGGAGCGCACTGCCCGGCCAGTCCCCGCGCCCGCGGGGACTGGCGCGGGCCTTATCCGCGGGGGACGATCGATGCTACGGGGGGGCGGGCGACGAGGGCCGCCCCCGGAGCAAGGAGGGGATCCGGATGCCCGTAGTGCAGGCGAACGGCATCGATGTCTACTACGAGGTCCAGGGCGAGGGCGAGCCCCTGGTCCTCATCCCGTACCTGGCCGCCGATCAGGCCTGTTACGCGTTCCAGGTGGCCGACTACGCGAAGAGCTTCACCTGCTTCACCGTGGACCTGCGCGGCGCCGGCCTGTCCGGCAAGCCGGAGGGCAGCTACAGCACCGAACTGCTCGCCGACGACATCGCTGCGTTCATGCAGGCGGCCGGCGTGGAACGGGCGCACGTGTCCGGCCTGTCGCTGGGCGCGGCCACCGGCATGTGGCTCGCGGCCAAGTACCCGGACCGGGTGAGGTCCCTGTCCCTGCATAGCGCCTGGCCGGCCAGCGACCCGTTCCTGCGCACGGTGGTCGGGGGCTGGCGGATCATGGCGCAGGCGCTGGGCAGCGTGACGGAGATGGCGATCCAGGGCATCTTCCCGTGGTGCCTCACCCCGGAGCTGTACGCGGCCCGCCCGGACTACATCGAGTCTCTGGCCGACTTCGTCCGCAGCCGGCCGATGCCCCCGGTGGACGCGTTCCTCCGCCAGTCGCAGGCCGTGCTGGATCACGATGCGCGGGCGGTCCTGGGGTCGGTGCTGGCGCCGACCCTGATCACCTTCGGCCGCCACGACCAGGTGACCTCCACCCGCTTCCTTGACCCCCTCACCGAGGGGATCGGCGGCAGCACCGAGGTCACCGTGTTCGAGGACTGCGCGCACGCCCCGATTTACGAGAACGTCGAGGCGTTCAACCAGCGGACCCTGGAATTCCTGCGCCACCACGCCGGGTAGCGCGGGGAACCCGGGCGCCCGCGGTCACGGGATCAGGCTGCCCCGGCGCGCCCGGCTAGAGGTGCTGGCAGATCTCCTGGAGGGCCGCCACGCCGCCGATGATCCCGGCCACCGGGGTCAGGACCCCCATCAACTGCCTGACCTGCTTGCGCAGCCGCCGCAGCCCATGCTGATCAGGATCCGGATCCTTGGCCAGCTCGGCCTGCAGTTCGGCGACGGCTTCCCTGGCGTCCTCATGATCGGCGGTGGGGGCGTCCACACCGGCCAGGCATTGCGACACCCGGGCCAGCTCATCCTGCAACTGCAGGATCACCGGCTTCTGCGGCGCGTTCACTGTCGTCGCTGACACCTGGCTTCCAGTGAACGTCCCGCCCGTGATTATGTTTCCGACGCCCTTAACAGTATTTCGCTGGCTGCCTGGGTTTCCCTCAGACTTAGGCATTGCCCATTCCTCCGGTCACTGGCCAGATCCGCCATCGCCTGGCTTCGCATTTCCCTGATTGTTCACGCTGTTCACCGAGCTGTTGATAAATGTTCCATCCGTGACAATGTTCCCACTGCCGACAATTGTGTTGCTCTGCACGTAATTGGTGACCTGAGTCTCGTATTCCTCGATGTCAATGTTGCGGTCCCGCAGGTAATCCATGGTCACCCGGACGATTTTGAGTTCCACGACGCGGAGGATGCGATCAGCATCGTCAGCCTGATGCATGTTGTCGGCCAGCGGCTGTGCGTAGATCTCGCGGATACTCAGCAGGCCGCGTTTGACGGCTCTGGCCCGCTGCGATTCCCGCGGCCGGCTGGTCAACCGGCGGACCGTCTTCGCGGCCGTCACGAACTGGCGGAGGGTCAGCCCTGCGGCCACCGCCAGGTGGACGGGCAGGCGCCGTTCGAGAAGGTCATCCGCGGCCCGGAGATCGGAGACGATCGGCGCCAGGACGTACGGCCGGACGACCACTCTGAGGCAGTGGCCCTGCAGTGCGGCGCTCACATACACCGAGGCCACGAGCTGGCCGTCCCAGCTGGCCGCGCTGGCCCGCAGGTAGTGCCGTTCGGGATGCGCCGAGGGGGAACGGCTGACCACCTCGCCGACATCATGGGCGGGCGGGTGGTCGGGATGGTGCAGGCGCACGGTCCTGGCGGGCGGGAAGGGACGTCGCCGGCTCTGGGGACGGGGACGGCCAGCACTATGCCGACATCCAGGTACGGCAGGCCGTAGGTGAAATGCGTGCGCCTCCCGGGGTCCAGCCGGCTGTCTCCCTCGGACAGCGGGCCGTGGGCATATCCATGCATCTGCCCGTCTCCCGCTCCCTGGGTGAAGATGTGCCCGGCAATATGAGCGAGCAATGCGGCGGCCGTGAACTCTTCTATGTCCTCGGCTTTGTCTTTCCTCTTGTCGAGCGGGACAGTGAGCGGCAAGGGCGTGAACGGGGTGCCCGCCCCGACAATCCCACCCTTGTCGTAGTAGACCTGCCGGGGCCGGACCATGGCGGAGCCCTCGTGGCTGCCGCCCAGGCCGCCCGCGCCGGATGCGGGCGTTTCCCGGGCCGGGTGGGGCGGCATGGCCAGGTCGGTGGCCGGGGAGGCTCCAGACCGCCCGAGCGCGGGGTCCCGCCATAGCTTCCGCACCTGCCGGACTGACCACAAGATGTCCGCCATGTAGATGAGGAAGAAAACGCCCAGGCAGATCAGCGGGGCCTCAAACGACGCGCGCTCGCGGATCCCGTCCGAGACCAGGGCCAGCATGACACCCAGGACCACGGCGAGAACCAGCGGGGATGACAGCCGGATCCGGCCCACCACCACGATGACGAGCAGGGCTACCGCCAGCGTGATGGCCGTGCCCCACGGGGCGAGCAAGGCGGCACAGGCCAGCGCGATAACGGCTGCCGCATCGCGAATGAAGGTTTGCCACAGCGCGGCCCGGCAATGCCTGCGCACTCCCTCGACGTGCACCGCGGACATGGGCAGGCCACCCTCGGCCCGGAATAGGACCCGCATCGCGTAGGCCCGGCCCACGGGCAATGGTGGCCTTGGCAGGCGCATTCCCAACTCAGTAATCTCGTCAGGCAGCATCGTGCGGCGCAAATAGGCCGCCGCACTCAGGTAACGCGTAGCGTGGCCGTCCGCGAAATCGCGGCCCTTTGGGCGATGGCCGTTCGGGGGAAACTGATTTCCTGACGCCGTGACTGCCGACTTCATGACGGGATCCCCTCTTCGCTCGCGGGCACGCCGAGCATTGGCGGGGCCAGATAGCCAAATACAAGTGCCTAATAAGGCATTCAGTAAATTTGGTGGCTTACCGCCATGAGCCGTAGGTTCCGCCACATTCCGGCTGCTGTCAAGGTCCGAGCTGCGGCGACGGCCGCTGGGGCACGACCGCCTCGGTGGCGGAGGGGAGCACCAGGGTGAGGTTTTCGTTGCGGAGAAGAAGCCTGGGGGCAGCTGGCGCGAGCCGGTGCGCGGCCGGAACCAGCGCGGCGCGGCGTTGTAGAACCGGCCGCTGCGGTAGTCGATCCGGACTCCCGGACGCCCGGCCGGCGGGCGGCCAGGACCGCACCCAGCGGCAGGCCCACTTCCGTCCGGTGGGTAGGGGTGTGCGCGTTGCCCGCGACCACCAGGCGGGGAGGCCCGCGGTGGCCGCCAGGACGCGGCCGGCCATCGCCTCGTCCCGCTGCGACCAGGTCTCCTCGCCGCCTATCCTGCCGCACGCCATCCCGTCCATCAGCGTGAGGTTCAGGGACCCGGCGGCGGCACGCTCCCGGAGCACCGCCAGGTGGCCGGCGGTGATCCGCGTCGCCGAACCACAGCAGCCGGTGATCCGCCAGCGCTCCCCCGGCCAGGAAGGCGCCGGACCACGGGGGCTAGTTCCTCGTCCCACTCCAGGGCCAGGCCCCAGCCCCAAGGCCCGCAGCAACGCCCTGATGACCAGCAGCTTCTCGCCGGACCCCGTGCACCTCGCCGAGCAGCAGGAGTCCTGACTGCGCCACCGATCGCTCCGCCGCGGCCCGCGCGGCAGGCTCCAGCACGAGGCCCAGATCGCTGACCGGAAGTCCGACACGGCCTGCGCGAACACGGCCAGCGACGATACGGCGCATGGTCGCGACCCGGGGTTCAGTCCCGGCCGCGGAGCAGCGAGACCCGGAACGGGCGCAATTCCCCCCGGGCGTACCCGCTGCTGATGGCCGGGTCGGCCGCCATGATCTGCTGCGCGGCATCCTCGTCCGGCGCCTCGAAGACGGCCACCCCGGTGTTGACCCGGCCGAGAGTGGGACCCGCCAGGATCAGCTGACCGTCCGCGAGCAGGCGCTGCAGCCGCTCGAAATGCCGCGCCCAAACGGCTCTTTCGCCGTCCGTCATGGTCGCCGCGAAGTCGTCCCGCGGGGGATGGATGAAATAGATCCACTCGGTCACGCGCCGAGTTTACGCTCCGACGCCGTAGCCGGTCATTCCCTAGTTTCGAGTGCAGCAAACCGCTCTCTCCACGCCCTTGACCTGGGCCATGCCGAGTGTCCGCGCAGCACTCAACCGCGTTGCCCAGGCCGCCCAGGCTGCCTGGTTCACACGTGCCACGTCGCGGCGGCCAGCAAGGCGCGAACCGCCCGTAACGCCTTAGCAGTCGTTCCAGGGGCATGTGTTCAGTTGGCCGCGATGTATGGCATTGGTGACCGGTCTGTGGTTGATCGGCGCGGTGATGCCGACGGCTTCTGGCAGCACGTCATGAACTTCACGAGTGAAGGTAGGACTGTCGGCTCACCTGGTAACCGAATACGGCGGCCTGTCGGCTCTAGAGAACGACGTGAACAGTCAACTGGCCACGGTATCGTCCCGGTTTACCGGCTTTGCCGCACCCATCATGTTCCAGGCCAACCAGTTCTACGTCTATTCAGATGACCCGCAACGGAACTCCCGGTCTCCCACTCAGGGTCGGACTTCCTCCTGCTGTACTCGGCCAACAACCCCAGTGAGCGCAACGAGCTTCAATGCCCCGACGTCGATCATGAACTACCCTTACGGCGTCACGACCTGGGATCGATACACGATAGGCATTATCAACCACAGCAGTACGGCCATCTACCAAGGAGCACCCGTGGTAGATGCGTCTTTCCCCCCATGCGGGTGCTGGTCAAAAATTCATCCGGCGTGGCCGTAGCCGGCGCGACGTGAGTCTCTACCCTGAGAGCTGGGCACTCAGACAGTACAGACCACCTCCGTGATGAGCGGACGACCAGCTCAGCCGGTACTTCCCGCTCAAGTCGAACCCTTTTAAGCCGGGCATAGCCAACGAGCCGTGGAACCTGGTCGCACCGAACTTCGTCGTGAAGGCCACAAAGAGCGGGCATATTGGATACGGCTGGCTGCCGCTTACGACAGTCGGGGCTTGGTACTTTCAGCATCCCGGAACCACGTACACCCTTGTAGTTAAGGAGAAATAAGACAGCGGCGGACATCCCCGCTAACCGGCATCCTCTCCCCGTGAGGGAAGCCTCCTTAGCGCGCGGCGGCCGCTCAGCCGCGGACGGCCAGCGATTCCAGCACGCGCTGGACGTTCTCGTCGAGGTCGGGGGCCGCGTCGGCCCGGCCGGCCAGGTGCCTGATCAGGGCCTGCTGGAACAGCCCGTCGAAGACGGCGTAGGCCGCCCCCGCGGACACGGCCAGGGGCGTCCCGGCCAGGTCGGCATACTTGCTGACGATGCGCCAGATCATGCGCTCCAGGCTCTCGTCGATCTCGGTCACGTCGCGGCGGTAGGAGTCGTCGAACAGGCTCTGGTTCCGCAGGTCGTACCACAGCCGGTGCAGCGTGGCCTCCTCCACCAGGGTGGCGGCCATGGCCGCGCCGAACCCCCGCTTGAGCTCGCCGGCGGAGGTGGCGGTCGCGACGATGTTGTCGTACCGGGTCACGCATTCCGCCTTGTACTGCCGTACGCAGTAGGTGATCAGCTCGGTCTTGTCGCTGAAGTAGTAGTGCAGCACCCCGTGGGAGAACTCGGAGTTCTGCGCGATGTCCCGCAGGCTGGTCCGCGCGTAGCCCTGCTCGGCCAGGGTCTGCAGCGCCGCCGCGGCCAGCTGGGCCCGCCGTTCCGCGAACTTGTCCAGCTGCCGGCGTGCGATCCGGTCGCGGTTGCGCTCCGCTGTCTCAGTCTGGGCTGTCTCAGTCTGGGCTGTCTCGGTCTCAGCCTGGGCTGCCTCGGTCACGGTCAGGGTCCAATCAGCTCCGCGTGCCCCCGCGAACTGCAGGTCAAGTCTACCCGGCGCGCCTCTTTGCGATCTTGACAGGTGACCAGAATTCTCTGGACGATCGTCCAGGCATCTCTTGACAGTTGTCAAGACTCCCGGCCAGGCTATGACTCACGTCACAAGATCCGCAGCCTCGCGCTGCGGGGCTACGGGCCCATGGCGGTCCCGGGAAGAGGTGCCTGATGAGCGTGTACGAGCTGACCGGGCGGAAGGCACTGGTCACCGGCGGGGCCCGCGGGCTGGGGGCCGGGATGGCCGAAGCGCTGGCCCGGGCCGGGGCGGCGGTCGTGATCGCCGACGTCCGGGAGGACCTGGGCAAGGCCACCGCCGACACGCTGCGCCAGTCCGGCGCGGTCGCCGAGTTCGTGCCGCTGGACGTGACCAGCGAGGCGAGCTGGGACCAGGCCATCACCCAGGCCGTCAGCGCCCTCGGCGGCCTGGACATCCTGGTCAACAACGCCGGGGTGGAAATCTCCGGCCTGGTCATCGACATCGACGCCGCCGACGTGCGGCGCATGCTCGAGGTCAACGTGCTGGGCACGGCCCTGGGCATCAAGCACGCCTTCCGGGCCATGCGCCCCGGCGGCCCGGCCGGGCAGGGCGGCGCCGTGATCAACGTGGCCTCGGTCGCCGCCACCATCGCCTTCCCCGGCATCGCCGGCTACTCGGCCACCAAGTCGGGGGTAGACCGGCTGACCAGGGTGGCGGCCATGGAATCCGGCAAGCTCGGCTACGGCGTCCGGGTGAACTGCGTCTACCCGGGCCTGGTGGCGACGGAGATGGGCCTGCAGCTCGCGTCGGACATGGTCACGCTCGGCCTGTTCCCCAGCGCGGAGATGGCGGTCGGCGGGGTCATCGAGCAGACCCCGCTCGGCCGCCTCGGCGAGGTACCGGACATGGCCGACGCGGTCGTGTTCCTGGCCTCCGACGGCGCGCGGTTCATCACCGGGGCGGGGCTGCCGGTCGACGGCGGCATGGGCATGTGACCGGGTTTTCCTGACTTCGAGCGAAAGGCGCACTCATGAGCACACCAGCCAGCACCGGCAAGCGCGTCGTGGTCTACGGCGCATCCGGGTACACCGGGCAGCTCATCTGCGAGTACCTGCGCGAGTTCAACATCCCGTTCGTCGCGGCCGGGCGGGACAAGGCCCGCATCTCCGAGGCCCTGGACCGGGTACCCGGCATCGGCACGGTGCCGCACGAGGTGATCGAGGTCGAGCACGCGGTCGGGCCGCTGACCGAGCTGCTGGCCGGCGCGTCGGTGATGCTCAACACGGTCGGGCCGTTCGCCAAGCACGGCGGCGAGGTGGTCGAGGCCTGCCTGGCGGCCGGCTGCCACTACCTCGACACCACCGGCGAGCAGGACTGGCTGATCACCTGCGACGAGACGTACGGCGAGCAGATGGCCGCGCGCGGGCTGCTGCTGGCGCCGGGCGTCGCGCAGATGTACACCACCGGGGAGATCGCGGCCGAAATCTGCCTGGAGATGCCGGGCCTGGACACGCTCGACATCGAGGTCTTCTGGAAGGGCCTGCCCACCATCGCCTCGACGCGGACGATCCTGGTCAACGCGGCGCTGGCCAAGGCCTACTACCTCGAGCAGAACGAGTACGTGGAATGGCCGGCCGACGCCGGGCTCTACACCGTCGTGGTGCCCGGCCAGCACGAGACCGGGCTCGCGCTGCCGTGGGGCGGCACCTCGCATCCGGTCTGGTTCCGCCGCGACCCCCGGGTCGCGAACGTCAAGGTGCTGGGCGGCGTCTTCAACCGCGCGCTGATGATGGGCGTCCCGCAGATCGTGGCGGGCGCGCTGGAGCAGATCAAGGACCTGTCTGACGCCGAGAAGTACACCGCGCTGTCGGAGCAGGCCGCTGCGGTGATGAACCAGATGCCGCCCCGGGAGAACCCGCGGATCAACACCTCGCTGGAGTCGGTGTACGCGTCCGGCCCGCTCGGCCGCGCGCACTGCGTGCTGCACGGTAACTGCAACTACAAGCAGACCGGCGCCCTGCAGGCCTACGCCGCGTACTCACTGCTCCAGCAGCCGCCCCGGCGGGTCGGCTTCGCGTCCGGCTGCCAGGCCTTCGGCCACCGCGAGCTGCTGGGCATGCTGCGCGGCTTCGGCCTGGTCATGGAGCCCGTGCTCACGGTCCAGCACTGACCAGGCCGGCCCGTCCATGCCCGCACAGCCCATGCCAGCACAGCCCACGCCAGCACAGTCCATGCCAGCACAGCCAAGTCACGCCAGCACAGTCCATCCGGCTGACCGACTTCCTGGACAAGGGTGCCTCGCTCGGCCCGGACGCGCCGTGCCTGACCATGGACGGGCACAGCCGCAGCTACGCCGAGGTACAGCGGCTGTCCTGGGTGATCGGCCAGGCGCTGGCCCGGTCCGGCGTCCAGCCGGGCGACAAGGTGGCGGTGCTGTCGGCCAACGACCCGGTCGCCTTCTCGTGCGTGTTCGGCATCGCCCGGGCCGGCGCGGTGTGGTGCCCGGTGAACCCACGCAACGAGGCGGCGGAGAACCGTGCCCTGCTGGATCTCTTCGACTGCACGTGCCTGATCTTCCAGGGAAGTTTCGCCCCGCTGGTCGCCCTGATCGCCCCGGACCTGCCCAAGGTCAGCACGCTGGTCTGCCTCGACCAGGACGTGCCGGGGGCCATCGCGTTCGGCGACTGGGTGGGCGGCCTGGCGGACCAGCCCTGGCAGGCCGGCCCGGTGGACGACGTCGCGATGATCGCGGGCACCGGCGGCACCACCGGCCAGCCCAAGGGAGTGCTGCTCACCGGGCACAACATCGAGACGATGACGGCCCTCACCCTGATGGGCTACCCCTTCGAGGGGCGCCCCGTCTACCTGGCCCTGGCCCCGCTCACCCACGCCGCGGGCGTGCTCTGCTTCCCGGTCATGACGCTCGGCGGGGAGATCGTCATCATGCCCGCGCCGGACCTGGCCGGGTTCCTGACCCTGATCGGGCGGCACCGGGTGACCCACACCTTCCTGCCCCCCACCCTGGTCTACCTGCTGCTCGACCAGCCCAGCCTGGCCGGGGCCGACCTGGCCTCGCTGCAGTGCCTCTGGTACGGCGCGGCGCCCATGTCCGCGGTGCGCCTGGAGCAGGCCATCCGCGCGATCGGCCCGGTCATGGGGCAGCTGTTCGGGCAGACCGAGGCGCCGATGATGATCTCGAGCCTGGCCCCGAAGGATCATTTCCGTGCCGACGGCACGCTGGCCACCGAGCGCTTCGCGTCGGCCGGGCGCCCCGGGCCGCTGGTCACCGTGGCCATCATGGATGACCACGGCCGGCTGCTGCCCGCGGGCGAGCGCGGCGAGATCGTCGTGCGCGGGTCCCTGGTCATGGCGGGCTACTACCAGGACCCGGCCGCTTCCGCCGAGGCCGGACGGCACGGCTGGCACCACACCGGCGATATCGGCTACCTCGACGACGGCAACTACCTCTACATCGTGGACCGGGCCAAGGACATGATCATCACCGGCGGGTTCAACGTGTACTCCGCCGAGGTCGAGCAGGTCCTGATGGCCCACCCGGGGGTGCTGGACTGCGCGGTCGTCGGGCTGCCGGACGACAAGTGGGGCGAGCGGGTCACCGCCGTCGTCCAGGCCCACCCCGGCCACGACGTCCCGGGCGACGACCTGCGCGCGTTCGCCCGGGAACGGCTGGGCGGCGTCAAGGCCCCCAAGCAGGTCGAGGTCTGGCCCGACCTGCCCCGCTCCCGGGTCGGCAAGGTGCTCAAGAACGAGGTCAGGTCGCGGCTGCTCGGCCAGGCCGACGGGACGGCCTAGCCGAGGCTCAGGGGGGGCAGCCTCGGCTAGGCCCATGACGGGGGCCGCTCGCGTCAGCCAGGCCCGGCGGCGGGGCGGTCCCCGGAGGCGACGGCGATGATCTCGGGGCTGGCCGGCCCGTACGGCGAGCCGTCCCAGTCGCCGTACCAGGTGACCCCGGTCAGGCCGGCGTCCGCGAGGAACGCGGACACCTCGGGCTGGTCCATGAACCGGAGCGTGTCCGGGACCACCACGATCCGGTCCCCTGCCCCGTCATCAGCCCCGTCATCGGCCCCCTCATCCGCGCCGGCGAAGCGGAACCAGGTCTCGTAGGTGACCAGCTCGCCGTCCACCCCGCTGATGTCGTAGTGCACGTCGGCCACCAGGCCGGGCGCTTCCACCCGCTGCCTGGTGTCACGCGGGTTCCAGTACTGCCACTCCCGCACGGCCGGGTTCCTGGTCTCGAACGCGATCCGGCCGCCGGGGGCCAGGTGCCCGGCCAGGGCCCGCAGCGCCGCGCGGACGTCGCGGTCCTCCAGGAGGAGCTGGAACGCGTGCCCGGTCATGATGATCAGGTCGAAACGATCGGCGGTGGCCAGGCCCGCAGCGCCGGCCTGGATCCAGCGCACCCGGCCGCCACCGGGCCGGGCGCGGGCCACGGCGAGCATGGCCGCGGCCGGATCAGCCCCGGTCACGTCGTGCCCCCGGGCCGCGAACTCACAGGCCAGCCAGCCCGTACCGCAGCCCATGTCCAGGATGCGGGCCGGCGCCGCGGCGGGGAGGCTGAGGTAGAACGCGTCGGCGTCACCGGGCGGATTCAGCGCGTCGTACAGCGACGCCAGCCGCGGATCGGCGTAGCTCGCACTCGGCTGGCCGGCACTGGGCATGGCCACCAGACTAGGGCGATGACGCCGGACCAGGACCGGGAGGTCCGCAGCCGGGAGTCAGAAACTGTCCTCGTCGCGGTGGTGATGCCGGTGATCCCGGCCCGGCCCGGCCCGTCCCCGCCGGCCAGGGCCGGGGCCGCCCATGGCCCACCGCCCCAGCGTGAGCGCGCCGAGCGGCACGACCACCCACAAGAACCAGGGGCCGCCGCTGGCCCCGCTGAGCAGCCAGATCGCGAACGTGGCGAGGCTGAGTGCGAGCCAGGATCCCCAGGCCCGCCGCCACGCGGGCGAGAACCGGCCCTGGCCGGACCACGCGGGCGGGCCGGCCGGGGACCGCGTGCCGGGCGGACCGCCCCCCGCGCGGCGCACCCGGGCCTCCGGGAGCTGCTGCAGGTCCACGCCGGGCAGGTCGGACATGATCTCGTCAAGCTCGCCCGCCGTCCGCGCCGCGTATGTCTTATCGAGACGGTCGTTGAACTCATCGAGGGTCAGCCGGCCCGCAGCGAGATGCTCACGCAAAGCGGCGGCCACCCGTTCGCGGTCCGCGTCGGACGCGCGGATCCGCGGATCACTGGCCATCTCACCCTCCCTCAGCGGCCTGGGTCCCCGTGCCCCGGCCCTGCACCCTCAACGATGCGCCCGGCAGGGCCGCCAGGACAAGAACCGAAGGACACCGCGCTCAGAGCCGACAGTCACTATGGGCCAGCCGGTGACCCGGCCGGGGACGGCCGGGGCGTCACGACCGGGACCCGGAACGGGACTTCAGGCTCTGCCGCCGCCGCGCCGGCCGCGTCACCGTGACGGCATGAAGAACGCGGCAGCTGGCAGGTCCCTGGTGTCCCGCCTGCACCGGCGCACCCTGATCGGGCTGGAACTGGGGACCGGGGCGGCGGCCCTGGCCGGGGGCGTGCTGCTGATGGCCGCGCCGGACGGATCGCTGCTGCACGCCGACCCGGCCGTGCTGGCCGGCAGCCCCTTCCCGGACTGGCGGGTGCCGGGCGCGCTCCTGGCCAGCCTGGTCGGCGGCGGGTTCCTGCTGTCCGGATGGTGGCTGCTGGCCGGCCGCCGCCACGCCCGGGAGCTGTCGGTGGCCGCGGGGGCCGGGCTCATCGCGTTCGAGGCCGCCGAGCTGGGCTGGATCGGGTTCCAGCCCCTCGAAGCCCTGTTCGCGCTGACCGGGGCGGCCGTCATCGTGCTGGCCTGGCCCGCGCCCGGGCCCCAGCGGCCACCGCACAGGGCTCATCCGCGCCCGGCGGCGAGGGCCTAAGGACCCGGCGGCGGGGGAGCTAGGGCCCTGCCCGCAGGCACCGCACAGGCAGGACGCTGGAGCCATGTCAGCGCAAGAGCTCCACCTGAGTTCAGCCGCCCCGCCGGTGGCTGGTTCTGCGACCACCGGCCCCCAGACCGAGCCGCTCACCCCGGTCCGCACGCCGATCGACTGGCGCGCGCTGAGATTCGCTGACCGCGCGTGCTGCTGCCGGGCCAGGCCGGCCGTCGTGGCGGTCATCCCGCCTGGTCCCGGACGGTCCCACCCGACCGATCTGCTGCTCTGCGGCCACCACTACCGGGCGGGCCAGATGGCGCTGGCTATGGCGGGCGCGGACGTCTTCACCGTGGCGGGCGCCTCCGTCGCCGCCGGCGATCTGTGGAAGGTCGGGGCCGACCCGGACCGCGGAACCTGACCGGGCGGGCCAGGCAGCCAGCCAGGCAGGCAGGCCAGCCGGTGCGGGCCGAAGGTCCCGCGGCGCTGGTCCTTGCGTCTCTGGCCCGGGCCACGCAGCCGGTGGTCGACTGAAGGGTGCGGACGCCAGCCTGAACACGGGCCGGCGTGCAATCGGCGGGAGGAAGCATGAACCAGCGACCAGGTCTCGACCAGCTGGGCCTCGGCCCGGGCAAGAAGGCGAGGCTGCACCGGATACTCCACGAGCACGGCCTGCGCAACGGGACCGCGATCTTCCTGCCTTACGACCAGGGCCTGGAGCACGGCCCCCGGGACTTTTTCGCCAACCCGGCCGCCAGCGATCCGCGTTACATCCTCAAGCTGGCCCTGGAGGGCGGGTTCAACGGCATCGCGGTCCAGATCGGCCTCGCGGAGAAGTTCTACTGGGACTACGCCGGGGAGATCCCGCTGGTCCTCAAGCTCAACGGCAAGACGGACATCCCGCCGTCCGACGATCCGCTGTCCCCGGTCAACGCGACCGTGGAGGATGCGGTGCGGCTTGGCGCGGACGCGGTCGGGTACACCCTGTACGTGGGGAGCCCCGCGCAGGAGCGTGACTTCGGGCAGTACCGCCAGGTCCGCGAGGACGCCCAGCGGCTCGGCATGCCGCTGATCGTCTGGTCCTACCCGCGGGGCGAGGCCATTGACGCCAAGGGCGGCAAGGACTCCTTCTACGCGGTGGACTACGCGGCCCGGACCGCCAGCGAACTGGGCGCCGACGTGGTCAAGGTCAACTTCCCGCACCCGGAGAAGCCCTACGGCGCGTACGCGCGGGAGTTCTCTTCCCAGCAGGCCATCGACGCGGTGGTCCGGTCCGCGAACCGGACACTGCTGCTGGTCTCCGGCGGCGAGCGGGCCGGCGACGAGGCCATGCTGGAGAAGGCCCGGCAGTCGATGGAAGCCGGCGCGACCGGCCTGATCTTCGGCCGCAACATCTGGCAGCGCGAGCACAGCGAGTCGCTGCGCTTCGCCGCGCAGCTCAAGGACATCCTGGCCAAGTACTCCTCCGGCTGACCTGCCCACGGACGACGGGAAACCAGAACATGGCCGCACCCGAGATCGCCCAGCCCGTCGTGATGACCCGGTCCGGCCTGGACCGCCTGGTCGAGGTGCTGATCGCCGACGGCTACCTGGTCGTCGGCCCGACCGTCCGGGACAGCGCGATCGTGCTGGCCGAGCTCGGCTCGGCTGGCGAGCTGCCGGCCGGGTGGGGCGTGGACACCGGCCCCGGCTACTACCGGCTGCGCGAGCGGCCGGACGCCGCGGTGTTCGCGCATTCGGCCGGGCCGGGATCGTGGAAGCAGTTCCTGCACCCGCCGCGGCGGCAGCTGTGGTCGGCTGATCCCGACGGCCACTTCGAGGCCGCCCGGCCCGCCACCCCGCGCTACGCGTTCCTCGGGGTCCGGGGCTGCGACCTGGCGTCGATCGCGATCCTCGGCCGGGTCCTCGGCGAGGGCGCCCATCCTGACGGCGCGTTCGCCCGGGCCCGCCGGGCGCTGTTCGTGGTCGCGGTGAACTGCACCGAGCCGGGCGGGGTGTGCTTCTGCGCCTCGATGGGCACCGGCCCGGCCGCGGGGCCCGGCTACGATCTGGCCCTCACCGAGCGGCTCGACGAGTCCGGGCACTGGTTCCTGGCCGAGGCCGGCACCGCCGAGGGGGCGGACATCCTGGCCAAGGTCCCGCACCGGAGCGCTTCCGTTGCGGAAAAAGAAACGGCGCGTGCGGAGGTCGGCGCGGCGGCCGAGCGGATGGGCCGGGAGATGCCGGCCGTGGACCTGCCCGCGCTGATCCGGGAGTCGGTGGCGTCACCGCACTGGGACGACGTGGCGAGCAGGTGCCTGTCCTGCGCTAACTGCACGATGGTCTGCCCGACGTGCTTCTGCACCACGACCGAGGACGTGTCCGGCCTGACCGGCTCGCACGCGGAACGCTGGCAGCGCTGGGCGTCCTGCTTCGAGCTGGATTTCTCGTACGTGCACGGCGGCAGCGTGCGCCCGTCCGGGGCCAGCCGGTACCGGCAGTGGTTCAGCCACAAGCTGGGGACCTGGCACGAGCAGTTCGGGAGTTCGGGCTGCGTGGGCTGCGGGCGGTGCATCGCCTGGTGCCCGGTCGGCATCGACATCACCGCCGAGGCCGCCCGCCTCACGGATCTGGCCGGCCGGGCCAGGCCCGGGCGGCGGCGGGGACGGCCGCACGGCAGGAGACCCGGATGAATAGGCCGGACGCGGACCTGGCCGGGCTGGGCGCGCTGGCCGGGCTGTCCGCGGCCCACCGTGACCTGGTCATCCGCGCGGCCGTCCCGGTCCGCCTGGGACGAGGCGACCGGCTGTTCCGCGAGGGCACTCCCGCCGAGGGCTGCTGGCTGATCCACGACGGCTGCGTCGCGCTCGACCTGAGCGTGCCCGGCCGCGGCCAGGTGGTGGTCCAGACGCTGGGCGCCGGCGACGTGCTCGGCTGGTCCTGGCTGATCCCCCCGTACGAATGGCATTTCGGGGCGGTGGCGACCCGGGAGACGAGCGCGACGAAGCTGGACACCGGCCAGCTGCGCCGGCTCGCCGATGAGGACCCGCGGTTCGGCTACGCGCTCACGCTGACCTTGTTCCAGGCGTGCGCGCAGCGGCTGCAAGCCACCCGGGCCCGGCTCCTCGACCTCTACCGGAGTCCTCATGACCAGCACTGACGCGGCGCCCGCGGGCACCGCGGAAACCGCCGGGGACACGCGGCGCCGCGGAGCCGATGCTGCCGTCCGCCTACCGGGTGGCCGGCCGCACGACGGAGACGCGCGACACCGTCACGCTGACCCTGGAGCCGGCGGGCCCGGCGCTGCCGCCGTTCCAGCCCGGCCAGTTCACCATGCTGGCCGTGCCGGGCGTCGGCGAGGTCGCGATCTCGGTCAGCGGTGACCCGTCGGCCCGCGACGGGCGGCTGGTGCAGACGATCCGCGCGGTCGGCGCGGTCACCCGGGCCCTGTGCGAGGCCCCCCTGGGCCGGGTGATCGGCGTCCGCGGGCCGTTCGGCACCAGCTGGGATCTCCCGTCCGCCACCGGGCGTGATCTGGTCATCGTCGCGGGCGGGGTCGGGCTCGCCCCGCTGCGGCCCGTGCTGCTCGGCGCGCTGGCCGCGCGCCGCTCCTACCGCCGGGTCTGCCTGGTGGCGGGGGCCCGGCGGCCGGCCGAGTTCCTGTTCCGCGGCGAGCTGGACGCCTGGTCCGGCCGGCCGGGCCTGGAGGTGGAGCTCACCATCGACCAGCCCGCCGCCGGGTGGGACGGCCAGGTCGGCTTCGTCACCGAGCCGCTCGCCCGGCTGCCCGTTGACCCGGGCCGGACCGTCGCGTTCCTGTGCGGCCCGGAACCCATGATCCGGTTCTCGGCGCAGGTGCTGCTGCGCCGGGGCGTGCCCGCCGGGGACATCCGGGTGTCCCTGGAACGCAACATGCAATGCGGCGCGGGGCTGTGCGGGCACTGCCAGCTCGGGCCGCTGCTGCTGTGCCGGGACGGGCCGGTGGTGGGCTACCCGGTGGCCGCGCCGCTGCTGATGATCCAGGAGCTGTGATGGGCAAACCCTCCCTCGCCGTGTGGAAGCTCGCGTCCTGCGACGGCTGCCAGCTGACCCTCCTCGACTGCGAGGACGAGCTGCTCGCGCTGGCCGGCGAGGTCACCATCGCGCACTTCCTGGAGGCGTCGTCGGCGGTAGTCCCCGGGCCCTACGACATCTCGCTGGTCGAGGGGTCCGTCACCACCGCCCGCGACGAGCAGCGGATCCGTGAGATCCGCCGGGTGTCCCGGACCCTGGTCACGATCGGCGCGTGCGCGACCGCGGGCGGGATCCAGGCGCTGCGCAACTTCGGCGACACGGCCGAGTTCACCGCGGCCGTCTACGCCAGCCCGCAGTTCATCGACACGCTGGCCACCTCGACCCCGGTCGCGGCGCACGTGCCTGTCGACGTCGAGCTGCGCGGCTGCCCCATCGACCGGCGCCAGCTGCTGGAGGTGCTGACCGCCCTGCTGGCCGGGCGCAAGCCGGACCTCCCCGCCACCAGCGTGTGCACCGAGTGCAAGCGCCAGGGGCACACCTGCGTGATGGTGGCCGAGGGCACCCCGTGCCTCGGGCCGGTCACGCACGCCGGGTGCGGCGCGCTGTGCCCGGCCCAGTCCCGCGGCTGCTACGGCTGTTTCGGCCCGGCCCCCGGGGCGAACGTGCCTGCGCTCCTCCCCCAGCTGCGCGCCTGCGGCCTGGGCGAGGGCGCGATCGGCCGGGTGTTCGCCACGTTCAACGCGGCGGCCCCGGTGTTCCTGGAGCTGCACCACCCTGGAGCTGCACCACCCGGGAAGGACCGCCATGACCCACCGCGATAGGAAACTCACGGTCAGCGGGATAGCCCGGGTCGAGGGTGAGGGCGCGCTCCGGGTCACCGTGCGCGACGGCCAGGTGGACCGCGCCGAGCTGAACATCTACGAGCCGCCCCGGTTCTTCGAGGCGTTCCTGCGCGGCCGCTCCTACACCGAGCCGCCGGACCTGACCGCGCGGATCTGCGGGATCTGCCCGGTCGCGTACCAGACCAGCGCCTGCAACGCGATCGAGCAGGCCTGCGGGGCCGAGCTCACCGGCCCGCTGGCCGAGTTGCGGCGGCTGCTGTACTGCGGGGAATGGATCTCCAGCCACGCGCTGCACATCTACCTGCTGCACGCGCCCGACTTCCTCGGCTACCCGGACGCGGTCGCGCTGGCCCGTGATCACCGGGACGCCGTGGAACGCGGCCTGGAGCTGAAGAAGGCCGGCAACGCCATCCTCGAACTGGTCGGCGGCCGGGCCATCCACCCGGTCAACGTGCGCGTCGGCGGGTTCTACCGGGTGCCGGACCGGGCGGCGCTGGCCCCGCTGGCCGAGCGGCTGCGCCGGGCGCTGGACCTGGCCCTGGACACGGTCCGCTGGGCGGCCACGTTCGAGTTCCCCGACGCGGAGCTGGAGTATGACCTGCTCGCCGCCTGCGACCCGGGCCGTTATCCGCTCGAGCGGGGCACCCTGCGCACCGCCGGCGGCCTGTCCTTCCCGGCCAGCGAGTTCCCGGCGCACGTGACCGAGAACCAGGTGCCGCACTCCACCGCGCTGCACGCCACCCTCGACGGGCACCGCTACCTGACCGGGCCGCTGGCCCGGTACTCGCTCAACTCCGCCGGTCTGTCCCCCGCCGCCCGCGAGGCCGCCGCCGCCGCGGGGCTCGGCGCGCAGTGCCGCAACCCGTTCCGCAGCATCCTGGTGCGCGGCGTCGAGATCGTCTACGCGGTCGAGGAGGCGCTGCGCATCATCGGCGACTACGAGCGGCCGGACCGGCCCTTCGTCGAGGTGGCGCCGCGGGCCGGGACCGGGCACGGGGTCAGCGAGGCGCCCCGCGGCCTGCTGTACCACCGCTACGAGCTGGACGGCGACGGCCTGATCCGGGCGGCCACGATCATCCCCCCGACGTCGCAGAACCTGGCCGTGATCGAGGACGACCTGCGCCGCCTGGTCGCGGTGAACCTCGGGCGGGACGACGCGTCGCTGACCGCCCTGTGCGAGCGGGCGATCCGGAACCACGATCCGTGCATCTCGTGCGCGGCTCATTTTCTCTCCCTAACGGTCTGCCCGGCGTGACCGGGACCGGGACGGTCGTGGTCATCGGGGTGGGGAACCCCTTCCGGCGCGACGATGGGATCGGCCCGGCCGTGGCGGCCGAGATCGGGCGGCAGCAACGGCCCGGGGTGCGGGTGGTCGTCTCGGACGGGGAGCCGTCCGGCCTGATCGAGGCGTGGTCCGGGGCGGGCCTGGCCGTCATCGTGGATGCGCTGCACGCCCCCCCGGCAGCAGGGCGGCCCGGCGGCCCGGCGGCGGCCCCGGGCCGCGTTCACCGGGTCACCCCCGCGGGGCTGGAGACCAGCGGCCGCGCGGGCAGCTCGCACGGCCTCGGCGTGCCCGACGCGTTCCGGCTCGGCCGCGCCCTGGGGCGGCTGCCGGCCCGGGCGGTCATCGTCGCCGTCGAGGCCGCCGATACCCGGCCCGGGCCCGGGCTGTCCGCGGCCGTGGCCGCCGCCCTGCCGGACGCGGTGGCGGCGGTCGCCGCCGAACTCCGCGACGCCGGCCACGGCGGGGCCGGAGCCCGGTAATGGCCGGTGCCCGCTACAGGAAGACGTCCTCCACCGGCCGCCGGACGCTCCCGGCCGTCTCCTGGGCCGCCCCGAACCTCAGCACCATCTGCGGGTAGGCGCGCCCGCAGAGCTGGAGACGGATGAACTCGCGCAGCGCGGGCACCTCGAGCGGCTGGCTGTGCAGCGCGGCCGCCATCTGGTGGCTGCTGGCCAGCAGGAGCATCCGCTGCAGCGCCTGGCCGGCCCGCACCCAGTCCTCCGGATCGTCGACGGTGGTGACGAGCACGCACACCACCCCGGCGTCGCGCACCAGGCCACCGGAGCGCGGCGGCAGGCCCCAGTCGTGGCCGTGCGCGAAATCGCGGCTGGCGAAGTGCGGGCTGGTGAGCTCGGGCCGCGCCCGGTAGGCGTCCGGCGGGACGCCATCACGCCGGGCGCTGCCCGGCGGCGGCGCCCACTGCGCTTCCTCCGCGCCGCGCGCCGGGTCCAGCCGCAGCGTGTGATCACCCGCCTCGACCACGGCCGCCAGGGCCAGCCGCTGCTCCTCGCCGGCCATCACCCGCAGCGCCGCCTGCTCCCGGTCGGCCTCGTCGGCCAGCACCGCCAGCAGGGCGGCCGGCACCGGGGATGAGCCGAACCCGCCACGGTGCGTGCGCCTGCGGGTCACCTCAGCGAACAGGCTCTCCTCGTACTGGGTCGGGGGCACCCGCTCGCCCCAGGTGATCCGGGCGACCAGGGCCGGGAGGCGCCGGTCCGGCAGCACGCTGACCCGGGGCACGTAGCCCAGGGCGCGCAGCGCCAGCCGGGCGGTGAACAGCGCCGCCCCGCAGCTGATCATCATCTCGCGCCCGCCGGGATCGGCGATCGGCAGCTGCCGCCGCCGGTCCGCGTAGACGCTGACGTGCTTCTCGTCGTGGCTGAACCACCACGGCTGGGTGTTGTGCACCGACGGCGCGTGCACCGCGGCGGTCACCACGAAGCTGGCGATCTGTTCCGGTGCGGCCAGCTGGCCAGACGATGCCTGGGTCAGGTCCATGCCCGTCTCCCCTCGGTACCTGGCGGCGGGCATCCAGCCTGGCTGCGCCGCCTGCTGCTGCGGTTTCCGCTCGGGCCACCGCCACCCTAGGCCGGCGGCCCGGGCCGGCCCAGGGGCGTTCGGCCCGCGGCGCCGGGGCGTCCGGCACTGGGGAGCGCGGCCCGGCCCCCGGCATGGTGGAAGGGGCCGGGCCGTGACGGCCGGGCGCCGGGCGGGATGGGAGTGGCGTCATGAGCGCTGACCGGCGGGCGCTGCGCGCGGTCCCGGCCGATCCGCGGCCCGCGGGCCCTGACCCGCTGGAGCCGCTCGGCCAGCTCTACCGCGACCTGCGCAGCTCAGCCGGGGGCCTGTCCGGCCGGGAGGCCGCCCGGCGGCTGGAAGTCTCCGGCCCGAACGAGCTGGCCCGGCGCGGCGGCCGGCGCTGGCCGGGTGAGCTGGCCCGGCAGTTCACCCACCCGCTGGCGCTGCTGCTGACGCTGGCCGCGGCGCTGGCCTGGGCCAGCGGCAGCCCGCGGCTGGGCGTGGCCATCGCCGCCGTCATCGCGCTGAACGCGGCGTTCGCCTTCGCCCAGGAGATGCAGGCCGAACGGGCCGTCGAGGCGCTGGCCGCGTTCCTCCCGGAACGGGCCCGGGTGCTGCGCGACGGCGAGCGGCAGGAGATCGAGGCCCGGCTGCTGGTCCCCGGGGACGTCCTGCTGATCGAGGAGGGCGAGCGCGTCTGCGCCGACGCCCGGCTGATCACCGGCACGATCGAGGTCGACCTGTCCACGCTCACCGGTGAGTCCGTGCCGGTTACCCGGGCCGCGGACGGGCCCGATGAGCTGGTGCCGCTGCTCCAGGCCGCGGACGTGGTGTTCAGCGGCACCGCCTGCACCGGCGGCGAGGCCCGGGGCGTGGTGACCGCGACCGGGATGCGCACCGAACTGGGCCGCATCGCGGCGCTCAGCCAGCGCGTCGGCCGGGAGGAGAGCCCGCTGGAGCACCAGGTCAAGCGGGTGGCCTGGCTGATCGCCCTGGTGGCGGTGGGGGCGGGCCTGGCGTTCCTGCCGGTCGGGCTGGCCGCCGGGCTGAGCCTGGCGGCGGCGGCGAGCTTCGCGATCGGGCTGCTGGTGGCCAACGTGCCCGAGGGGCTGCTGCCGACGATCACGCTGGCGCTGGCCGTCGGGGTGCGTGAGATGGCCCGCCGCGGCGCCCTGGTCAAGCGGCTGTCCGCGGTGGAGACGCTCGGGTCCACGACGGTGATCTGCACCGACAAGACCGGCACCCTGACCAGGAACCAGATGCGCGTCACGGCGCTCTGGACGCCGGCCGGGGGCACTGAGCAGCAAGACGGCCACCCGTCCGGGCCGGCCCCGCCGGACCGGGGCGCCGCGCCGGGCCGGCCCGCGGAACTCGTGCTGCAGATCGCCTCGGCGTGCACGAGCGCGGACCTGCAGCCCCGCCCGGGCCAGCAGGAGTCCGGGGACCCTACCGAGCTCGCGCTGCTCGGGGTGGCCGCCGCGCACGGTCTCGACGTCTCCCTGGCCACCCGGGAAGCGCACCGCCGCGGCGTGTTCCGGTTCGACCCGCGGCTCAAGCTCATGTCCACCGTGGACGAGCACGACGGTGCCCTGGACATCTCCGTCAAGGGCGCACCCGAGGCGGTGCTGGCCCGGTGCACCAGGATCCATGACGCCCGGGGCGGGCGGCCGGTCACGGACGCCGACCGCGAGCAGGTCCTGCAGATGATGAGGGACTACGCCGGCCAGGGCCTGCGGGTGCTGGCGGTAGCGCACCGGCGGCTGCCCGGGCCGCCGGTGCGGCCGGCCCAGCGGGAGGACGTTGAGCAGCAGCTCTGCCTGGCCGGCCTGGTCGCGATGCTCGATCCGCCCCGGCCGGAGGTCCCGGCCGCGATCGGGCAGGCGCACCGGGCCGGCATCCGCGTGCACGTGGTCACCGGCGACAACGGGCTGACCGCCGCGGCGATCGCCCGCCGGGTGGGGATCGGCCGCGGCGGCCTGCGGGTGGTCAGCGGCACCGAACTCGACGCGATGAGCGAGGCGCAGCTCGACGACCTGCTCAGCAGCGGATCAGAGATCGTCTTCGCCCGCAGCGCCCCCGAGGCCAAGCTGCGCATCGCCGACGCGCTGCGCGCGCAGGGCCAGGTCGTGGCCATGACCGGGGACGGCGTCAACGACGCCCCGGCGCTGCGGCGGGCGGATATCGGCGTCGCGATGGGCCGGTCCGGGACCGACGTGGCCCGGGAGGCCGCCACCATGGTCCTCACCGACGACAACTTCGCCACGATCGCCGCCGCGGTGGAGGCCGGCCGCCGCGTCTACGACAACGTCCGGAAGTTCATCTGCTACATCTTTGCTCACGCGGTCCCGGAGGTACTGCCCTTCCTGGTCTTCGCCCTGGCCGGCGGGACGGTGCCGCTGCCGCTGACCGTGATGGAGATCCTGGCCATCGACCTCGGCACCGACACGCTGCCGGCCCTGGCCCTCAGCCGGGAACCGGCCGAGCCGGGGCTGATGGACCGGCCGCCGCGGCCGCGCCGGCAGAGCGTGATCAGCGGCGCGATGCTGGCCCGGGCCTGGGGCTTCCTCGGCCTGATCTCGGCCAGCCTGGTGCTAGCCGGCTTCTTCCTGACCCTGCGGCACGCCGGCTGGCATCCCGGCGCCCCCACCGGGCCCGGCAGCCCGCTGCACGAGGCCTACCGCCAGGCCACCACCGTGACCTGGCTCGGCATCGTGGCCTGCCAGGTGGGCACCGCCTTCGCCGTGCGCACGGACCACGCGTCGCTGCGCACGGTCGGGGTCTTCAGCAACCGCCTGCTGCTGGCCGGCATCGGCGTGGCCCTGGCCTTCGCGGCGCTCATCGTCTACCTGCCGGTGATGCACGGGATCTTCGGGACCGCGTCCCTCACCGCCGGCCAGGTGGCGACCGTGGCCCCGTTCCCGTTCATCGTCTGGGGGGCCGACGAACTGCGCCGGCTGATCATGCGGCACTACCGCCGGGCCCGTCCTGAGGGAACGTAGCTAAGCGCCAGCCCGGCCCCCGCCATGGACCCGGGCTGGCGCGTTCCTGGCCGGCCCGCGGGTTACGGTGTCGCGGGCGGGCGCTGGGCGGAGTAGGCCAGCTGGTCCCGGACGGCGACCACGCCGTCAACGTGCCGCACCGCCTCGGCGATCTGGCGGCCCAGCTCGTCGCTCTCCGGCCGCCCGGACAGGGTCACCACGCCGTTGTCCACGGCGACCTCCCAGCGCGCCGGGTCAATCAGGAAGCTGCGCAGGAGCACTCCCTGGGTGATGTCGCGGCGGATGTCGGCATCCGGCCGGGCGAAGACGCTGAGCACGTCGGCCCGGCTGACGATCCCGGCCAGGTGACCAGCCCCGTCCACCACCGGCAGCCGCTTGATCCCGTGGTCGTACATCAGGAAGGCCGCCCGCTGCACCGGCTCGTCGGGGCCGATGGTGACCGGGCCGCGGGTCATCACGTCGGCCGCGGTCACCCCGGCCGCCTTCTCATGCTCCCGGCGGCGCCGCAGCCCGGTGAACAGCCCGGGACGGCCAGCCTGGTCCGCCTCCTTGACCAGCATGTCGGCCTCGGACACGATGCCGATGACCGTGCCCGCCTCGTCGGTGACGGGGAAGGCGCTCACCCGGGACCGGCCCAGCATGGCGGCCATCTCCTTGAACGGCGTATCCCCGCGCACCGTCACCACGCGGGTCGTCATGATGTCCTTAATCGTCGCGTTCATCGCGATCACCTCTTAGGGGAGTCCCCTTCTAGCCCACCGCGCGGCTGCGCGGCGCGGTAGCGCTGAAAGGCCCGGATCCGGCGGCTGACCGTCCCGAATGCCGGCCGGCCCGGGCGCCGGCCGGCCCGGTCGCCGGGCTCTCCCGGGCCAGGAAGGCCGGAAGTACCCGGCCAGGCGCACCGTTCGGCCCTGCCCCGCCGGGCGGCCGGGTGCTTGGCTGGGAGAGGTAGAGAGAAGAGGTGTGTCCAGTGAGCACCATTACGCGCAAGAGCACTCACGGGCCGTTCGAGGAGATCTTCGACTGGCTGGAGTCGCCGCTGGCCCTGATCCGGCCGGCCGGGACCACCATGCGGGTCGAGGACTTCGTCAAGGACGGCCGTTACGTGCTGCGGGCCGAGCTTCCCGGGATGAACCCCGAGAAGGACATCGACGTGAGCATCTCCGGGGGGGTCCTCACGATCAAGGCCGACCGGCTCGACGAGTCCGAGGGCACGCACCACTCGGAGTTCCGCTACGGGGCGTTCACCCGCAGCCTGCCGCTGCCCGCGAACGCGGACGAGGCGCACATCCAGGCCAGCTACGAGAGCGGGATCCTCGAGGTTGACGTGCCGCTGCAGGAGTCCGGGGACAGCCCGCGGCGCGTCCCCATCAGGATCAGCCAGCACATCAAGCCGACCTGACCATCAGCCTGGCGGGCCGGGTGACCTGGCCGCCCGCAGGTCAGGCCGCCTGGCCGTGCCGGGCCTCCGGCGTGCCGGTAGCGGCCCAGACGGTGGCGAAGACGGGCAGGTGCCGGTGCAGCCCGGTAATGTCCAGCACCCGGGCCGCCTGCGGTGAGACCGCGGCCAGCCGCAGGAACCCGCCTAGCTGCCGGGCCCGGCGGCCCGTGCCGACCAGCACGGCGAGCCCGCTGGCGTCACAGAAGCTGACCCGGGACAGGTCGAGGACCAGCCGGCTGGAGCCCGGCCGGAGCAGGCCCGCGAGCCACTCGCGCAGGGCCGGGGCGCTGGCCAGGTCAAGTTCGCCGGCCAGTTCGGCGATGGTGATGCCGCCTGCGGTGCGGACGCGGCAATCCAGGGCGGGATGGATCGTCGGGCCGGAGTTCATCATGGTGTCCGATCCTTGGTGAGGCGGAGCAGGCGGCCGGGTGGCTGCGTGTCCTGGGTGCCGCCGCGGGTGCCGGGCGGGCTCAGCCGTGTTCCTCCCCGGTCGGCGGCCCGGTGCCGGGGCCCGGGCCGGCCAGCAGGGCCAGGACCTCGCCGATGGTCCGCTCCCGGCTGGTGCGCTCGGGCAGCGGCTGGTGGGCCTGGATCTGGTAGTGGTTGCGCCGGCCGTCCTTGCGCTTGCTGATGTAGCCGGCCGCGGTCAGGTCGGTGACGATGCCGAAAGCGCTCCGCTCGGTGATGCCCAGGCTGGCCGCGATGTCGCGCAGCCGCATCCCCGGGTCGCGCGCGAGAAACAGCAGCACACGGCCGTGGTTGCTCAGGAAGCCCCAGCTGCCCATGGCCTGAACAGTATCACCATTTCCGGAAAAAAATTGCCGGTTTCCGGTTGCGGGTGATGCCGGGCCGTCCGGAGGCAGGCCGTCAGGATCCCGGGGCGGCCGGCTCGGCCACCCCGGGCGGGCACGTCCCAGCCGTTTGGTCAGAGCTTGGTCAGCTTGGCGTACGGCGCGTTGATGCGGTGCCGGACGGCGCCGAATTCGACGAGCACGGCGCCCGCCTCGGCACTGATGACACGGCCGAGACCGTATCGGTCGTGCGTGACCAGGTCCTGCGCCGCGAACTCCTCCACCGGCTGCGGTTCGGGCGGCGGCTTGTTGAAGGGACTTCCGGGCACGGGGCGCCGGGTCACGGCGCGGTCTGGTTTCTCATCCTTACCAGTATGCGGCCTGGGGCGGGGCAGGGCGAGACGCCGCATCGGGTCCCGGCCTCGCGGAGGTGCGCTACAGCGGGGCGGTGACCCAGTGCCAGCCGTCCGGGTCGTCACAGACCGGGTGGACCACGGCGGCCCCGGCCGCGTCGGACAGCTGGGACACGACCCGGATCAGCTGGCGGTGGAAGTCCCCTGGCGTGTGCCGGCCCTCGTGCGGGGCGACCGCCACGAGGGTCACGGCCGTCGCCTCGCCGCCGGCCAGCCGGACGGTGACGTTGCCGTTGTAGTCACGGCCGACCGCCACGATCGACGCGGCCCGGACGATGTCACTGCCGTCGTCCTTGGCGACCCATACATCGGACGCGTTCATGCGCCCCACCTCCCAGCTCATCCTGCGGCACTCCCCACAGTGGCACAGACCTCAGTGGCACAGATCAGTACTCGAGCTCCGGTCGCAGCGGGCCGCCGACGGTGTTCAGGTGCCGCAGAACCTGGACGTAGGAATCCACGAGACCAGTCTCGTGGTAAGCGATGCCGTGCTGCGCACAGAACGCGCGCACCGGCTCCTGGGCGTGCTTCAGGCTGGGCCGGGGCATGGAGGGGAAAAGGTGGTGCTCGATCTGGTAGTTCAGGCCGCCGAGGGCGAAGTCGGTGAACCAGCTGCCGCGGATGTTCCGCGAGCTGACCACCTGGCGGCGGAGGAAATCGACCTTCTCGTCCTCGCCGAACATGACCATGCCCTTGTGATTGGGCGCGAATGAGCAGCCCAGGTAGAGACCGAACACGCCCTGCTGGAGGAGCAGGAAGGCCACGGCCTGCACCGGGGACAGCACCAGGAACACCGCGGCCAGGTAGCCGATGATGTGCACGGCGAGCAGGATCCCCTCCACCAGCTTCACCGACGTGCTCCGGCGGTCCAGCATGGTCCGGACGCCGGCCACATGCAGGTGCAGCCCTTCGAGCAGCAGCATGGGGAAGAACAGCCACGCCTGGTACCCGGCCAGCCAGCGGCCTGGGCCACCGCGGGCCCGGGCCTGCTCCGGGGTGAAGGCGATCGCCCGGCCGCCGATATCCGGGTCCCGGCCGACCTGGTTGGGGTGGGCGTGATGCCGGTTGTGCTTGGAAGTCCACCAGCCGTAGCTGAGCCCGATCAGCAGGTTCCCGTGAATCCGGCCGATCAGGTCGTCGGCGCGCTTGGAGCCGGAGATCTGCCGGTGGCCGGCGTCGTGCCCGATGAACCCGGTCTGGGTGAACATCACGCCCAGGAAGACCGCGACGAGCATCTGCCACCAGGAGGGCCCGAGGACGAAGAACACGGCCCACCCGCCGGCCAGCAGGAGCAGGTTGACGGCGATCTTGACGCTGTAGTAGCCACGGCGCCGGCGCAGCAGGCCGGCCGTCCGCACGTGGCGGGAGAGATGCGCGTAGTCGCTGCCCGGCCCAGCGGGCGGCGTTTCCCGCCTGGTTATCGGGGGGCGTTCAGCTGCCGGGCTTGCCGCGTCAACGGTCAACCTCGTCCTCCTGCGCCAAGCGTTGCGCGGCTGTGGTCAGCCGCTGGGTCAGTGGGGCCGCGGGGGCCGGGCGGCTGCGTACTAGGACGAGTATGCGGCAGGCCCGCGCTTTACCGCGCGGGCCTGCCCCAGCAAACTGTCAGACTGCGTGAACCTGGTCAGCCTGCGGGCCCTTCGGGCCCTGCTTGGTGGTGTACTCCACCTTCTGGTTCTCGGCCAGGGTGCGGTAACCACCCATGTCGATCGCCGAGTGGTGGACGAAGACGTCGGCGGTGCCGTCGTCGGGGGCGATGAAGCCGAAGCCCTTATCGGGGTTGAACCACTTCACGGTGCCTTGCGCCATCTGCTGTCTCCTTCAAAGACGAGCTCCGAGCCCGCGCGGGTTGCGTGGGCCAGCTGCTGGTTGCCCGCCATCGGGAGGAAAAGAATCCACAGCCACACGGCAAGACGCCCATCTGTCGAAAATGCGGGCGCCTTCACGATCGCCAACGTCGACAACAACTATCTCCGTATAGCGTTCCGCGCCGGCCGGGTATTCCCGTCCCTGGCCCCGGTCCCCGTGCGGGGACGAGGGGCGGCGGGCCGCGATAGTCAGCGCCTGCGGCGTCCCCGGTATCCGGCGGACAGGGCGACCGCGGCGCTCCCGGTGGCCGGTGCCGCGGTCGGCGGCGCTTCCCGGGCCACGGCCGGCGCGGCCTGGGCCGCCCGCCCGGCCCGCGGGCCGGCGATGGAGCGCAGCAGCGCTGAGCCCGGGCTGACGCTGGCGGTCAGCGGGGCCACGCCGGCCTGGCGCATCAGCACGCGCACATCCCCGGCCTGCGCGGGGCTCTGCACCGTGATCACCACGCCGGCCGCGCCGGCCCGGGCGGTGCGGCCCGAGCGGTGCAGGTAGGCCTTGTGCTCGGTCGGCGGGTCGGCGTGGATCACCAGGTCGATGCCGTCCACGTGGATACCGCGGGCCGCGATGTCCGTGGCCACCAGGACCTGGGCCGTGCCGGAGGCGAACGACGCCAGGTTGCGCTCCCGGGCGCCTTGCCTCAGGTTGCCGTGCAGCTCGGCCGCGGGCACGCCGGCCCCGGCCAGCTGCCGGGCGAGCTTCTGCGCGCCGTGCTTGGTGCGGGTGAAGACCAGCGACCGCTTGTCGCCGCCCGCCAGCGCGGCGACCACGCGCACCCGGTCTCCCGGCGCGACGGTAAGCAGGTGATGGACCATGGCGGCCGGGGCGGCCGCGGCCGCGTCCACCGAGTGCACCGCGGGGTGGCTGAGGAACCGCCGCACCAGCACGTCCACGGCCTTGTCCAGGGTCGCGGAGAACAGCATCCGCTGGCCCTCCGCCGGGGTGGCTTCCATCAGCCGCCGCACCACCGGCAGGAATCCCAGGTCGGCCATGTGATCGGCCTCGTCGAGGACGCTGATCTCCACATCGTCCAGGTGGCAGTGCCCCTGCTCGATGAGATCGGCCAGCCGGCCCGGGCAGGCGACGACGATGTCCACCCGGTTGCGCAGGGCGGTGACCTGAGGATTCTGGCCGATGCCGCCGAAGATGGTGGTCACCGTCAGGTTCATGGCCGCGGCCAGCGGCGCGAGCACCGCGTGCACCTGGCTGGCCAGTTCGCGGGTGGGAACCAGGACCAGGCCCCGCGGGCGGCAGGCCAGCGTGTGCCCGTCAGCCAGGCCCGCGACGAGCGGGATGGAGAACCCGAGCGTCTTGCCGGAACCGGTCCGGCCGCGGCCCAGGATGTCCAGCCCGGCCAGCGCGTCAGGCAGCGTGGCGGCCTGGATCGGGAACGGCGTCAGGATGCCGGCCTGGGCCAGCGAGGTAACCAGCGGCGCGGGAACGCCGAAGTCAGCGAAGGTCCGCGCCGGCCCGGACGTACCCGGTGCGGGTCGCCTGCGGGCATGCGTGTTATCAAGAGGAACAGCGGTCATGCAGGAATGTCTCCCGGACTCGGGTGGCCGCATTTTCGAGGGCCGCCACGTCCGTGGAAACCAGCTCGCTCATCGAGCGACGTACGACCGGCGCGCCCTGATGGCGTCGCCTCACGATCTATCGTGTGAGCTCACCCTATCGCACGCGTCTCATCCGTCGCTGCTCCTCCCCGCCGGCGGGGAGGTCCGCCGGGGAGGACCGCGGCCAGCGCGAGGCCGGGGCGGACGGCCGGTACGCCGCCCCCGGACCAGGGGTGGAGCACCGCAAAACGGGTACTTTGGGCAGGTGACCACGGCGATCGCGCAGTTCATGCGGGAGCTGGAGCGGGTGTGGGACGAGCACCGGGACGCCCTGGTCGCGCGCCGCGACCTGGCCGCCGGCCTGGCCCACCTGGCGGCCGAGCCGTCGGTCTGGCATCTGCCGGCCATGACGGGCGCGGCCGGGCGCCAGGACCTCGAGCGGTTCTACGCCGAGGAGTTCCTCCCGCACATCCCCGGTGACCTGGTCCTGGCCCGGATGTCGCGGACCGTGGACCGGTTCCACCTGGTCGACGAGACGACGGTGTCGTTCACGCACGACCGGGAGCTGCCGTGGCTGCTGCCCGGGGTGGGCCCGACCCAGCGGCGGGCCGAGGTGCAGGCCGTCGCGATCGTCGGCTTCGAGCGCGGGCGTATCCGCTCGCAGCGGATCCACTGGGACCACGCCACTCTGGCCGTCCAGCTCGGCCTGCCCAGCCCGGCCGCCGCGTCCTGACCGGCGCTGGGCGCGGGCCTCAGGCGGGTGCGATGTTGGCGTTGAGGTGGAACACGTTGCCCGGGTCGTACGCGGCCTTGATCGTGGCCAGCCGTTCGTACTTGGCCGCGCCGTAGCTGGCGCGGACCCGGTCCCCCGGGTACTCGGTCGCGGCGTTGACGTACCCATCGCCGCTGCCGATGGCCTGCGGGCGCAGCGCCGCCCAGAACTCCCGGACCCAGCGGCGATCGGCGTCCAGCCGGCCGGCGTCCGGCGCGCAGCCGACGATGAACGCACCGTAGCGCGGCGAGCGGCCGCCGCCGAAGGCGGTCTCGTCCTCGCCCGCCCGGCTGTACGCACCGTCGAGCCGGTAGAGCAGCAGAGACGACATGGCCGAGCTCTTCCGCGGGACGTGCTCGGTGAGCACGTCGATGACCGGGTCGGTCAGGTCCTCGACGTACATGCCCTTCTCGTAGCAGTGCGCACCCCACGCGTTGGCCTCGTCGAGCATCTGCTGCAGCTCGACGTAGGGCAGCGTGGTGACCAGGTCAGCCACGGGAGGCAGCCGCTGGCCGATCTCGGTGGCGAGGCGCGCGTGGTCCGGGCCGGAGCCGAACCCCGCCAGCAGCAGGGCGTAGCCGGGCGCGAAGTGGTGCCGGGACGGCACGAACGGCGCGGGCGGCGCGTTCACCGCGCCGATCACGGCGCTGATGTCCGGCGGCAGCGCCGCGACGATCTCGCGGGCCAGCCGCAGCACCTCCGGTCCCTGGTCCAGGCCCCAGAAGAAGAACCCGAACCGCACCATCGGATCGACCTCATGCAGCCGGAACTCGAAGGAGGTCACGACGCCGAAGTTGCCCCCGCCGCCGCGCAGGGCCCAGAACAGGCCCGGGTGCTCGTCGTGCGCCGCCCGCAGCACCTGGCCGCCGGCGGTGACGACCTCGGCGGAGACCAGGTTGTCGATGGTCAGGCCGAACTGGCGGGTCAGCCAGCCCATGCCGCCGCCCAGGGTGAGCCCTCCGATGCCAGTGTGGCTGATCAGCCCGGCGGGCACGGCCAGCCCGTGGGCCTGGGTGGCCGCGTCCAGGTCGGCGAGCAGCGCACCGCCGCCCGCCCGGGCCCGCCGCGCCGCCGGGTCGACCGTCACCTCGTTGAGCAGGCTCAGGTCCAGCATCAGGCCGTCATCGCAGACGGCCGTGCCCGCGCTGTTGTGCGCGCCCCCGCGCACCGAGATCTCCAGCCCGGACCCGCGCGCGAACCCGATGGCCGCCGCCACGTCGGCGGCCGAGGCGCAGCGGGCGATCACCGCCGGGCGCCGGTCGATCTCCGCGTTCCACACCCGGCGCCCGTCGTCGAAGCCGGGGTCGCCGGGCACCAGCACCGGCCCGTCCATTACCGTGCGGAGCTCCCCGATCGCTCCCCTGACCAGCTGCGTCATGTCTGCTCCCGTCCCGGGCGCCCGCTGATGACGCTTCTGTGCGCCCTCCCCACAGGCAGGCACCTCGTGGTCGTCACCCAGGCGACCAGGCCCGGGTGCAGGCCGGCTGCCGGGCCGGTGGAGATCAGGTGAAGGATGGTCGCAGACACGAACCGGGAGGATCCGATGTGCGGCCCGTCCTCAGACCCGCGGCAGGTGGCTGCCGCCGCCCCGCGCCCCGCCCCCGGATCCGCGGTCGACCCGATCGCGCTTGACCCGGTCAACGAGGTGGTGATCACCACTCTGGTCGACAACGTGTACGACGCCCTGCTGACCGGGGACGAGCGCACCACGCGCGCACCCTTCACCGCCGGCCAGGCCCGGGCTCCCCAGTTCGAGACCGGCTCGACCACCGTCGGGCTGATGGCCGAGCACGGATTCTCCGCCCTGGTCAGCGTGCGCCGCGGCGCCACCACGACCACGCTGCTGTTCGACACCGGGCTGTCCCCCGACGCGATGGTCACCAACGCCGGCCGGCTCGGCGCCGACCTGTCCCGGGTCCAGGCCGTCGTCCTGAGCCACGGCCACTTCGACCACGCCGGCGGGCTGGCCGGGCTGGCCGGACAGCAGGGGATCCGGTCCCTCCCGATGGTGGTTCACCCGAATATCTGGACCCGGCGGCGGCTGGCCGTGCCCGGCCGCGAGCCCGACGAGCTGCCGACGCTGAGCAAGCGGGCCCTCGAGGCCGAGGGGCTCACGGTGATCGAGCGCCGGGAGCCCTCACTGCTCGTGGACGGCTGCGTGCTGATCACCGGGGAGATCGACCGGACCACCGGGTTCGAGCACGGCATGCCGCCGGCCCACCAGGAGTGGACCGGCTCGGCCTGGCAGCACGACCCCCTCGTCCTCGACGACCAGGCCCTGGTCGCGCACGTCCGGGGCCGCGGCCTCGTCGTGCTGACAGGCTGCGGGCACGCCGGCGCCATCAACATCGTGCGGCACGCGCAGCGGCTCACGGCCGTGCCCGCCCTGCACGCGATGCTCGGCGGCTTCCACCTCGGCGGGCCTGCGTTCGAGCCCATCATCGGCCCGACCGTCGACGCCCTTACCAGCATGGCCCCGGCGCTCGTGGTGCCCGGGCACTGCACGGGCTGGCGCGCCCAGCATGCCCTGGCGGCGGCCCTGCCCGGGGCCTGGGCCCCGGGCAGCAGCGGCTCGTCGTTCCGGCTCGCCGCCGCCTGACCCGCAGCCGTATCCTTCCCTGGCGGACCGGAAGCCATCCCGGCCGCTATTGCGCCCGAAGGCAGCGGCGCAGTCAGCGATTCCGCTGCAGGATGGGGGCCGGGGCCGCCGACCGCCTCAGGACAGGATGGGTGATGACTGAGCAGCCTGGCTGGGCGCCTCCCGGCGTGGACCCCGGGCGGGCCAACCCGGCCCGGGTCTATGACTACTGGCTCGGCGGCAGCCACAACTTCCTGGCTGACCAGGACCTGGGCCGGGCGATGGCGGCTATCGAGCCCAACGTCCGGGCCATCACCCGGG
The DNA here is from genome assembly GCA_963851025.1 of uncultured Actinomycetes bacterium. GTDB lineage: Bacteria > Actinomycetota > Actinomycetes > Streptosporangiales > Streptosporangiaceae > RYN-230. The sequence continues at coordinate 101,442 of CAWKOA010000029.1, read as the reverse complement.
CCAACCGGGCGTTCCTCGGCCGGTCCGTCCGGTTCCTCGCCGCGAGCGGCATCCGCCAGTTCCTGGACATCGGATCCGGCATCCCGACCCAGGCCAACGTGCACGAGGTCGCCGAGCAGGCCGCCCCCGGCTCCCGCGTCGCGTACGTCGACATCGACCCCGTCGCCGTCGCGCACAGCAAGGCGATCCTGGCCGGCCAGGACGCCGCCGTCGCCATCCAGGGCGACCTGCGTGACCCGGAGGCCATCCTCGCCTCTGCGGACATCGGCCGGCTGATCGACTTCAGCGAGCCCGCCGGCCTGCTGCTGCTCGCCGTGCTGCACTTCATCGCCGACGCCGAGGATCCCTGGCGCATCCTGGCCACCCTGCGGGACGCGCTGGCGCCCGGCAGCTACCTCGTGGTCAGCCACGGCACCAACGAGAACGATCCGGAGCTGGCCCGGGCCGCGGAGAAGCTGTACAACCGCACCGCGTCCGCCCCGGCGCAAGCCCGGTCCCGGGCGGAGATCCTGCGCCTGTTCGACGGTTTCACCCTGGTCCACCCCGGGCTCGTGTACGTGCCGCTCTGGCGGCCCGACTCCCCCGGCGACGTTCCCGCCGAGCCCAGCCGGTTCGCGAACCTGGTCGGGGTGGCCCGCAAAGGCTGAGCGCAGGCCGGCGGCGTTATCGTCGTCAGCAACGGGACGTCCGGTTTCTTACCCGGTGGGAACTCATGGCCATGATCAGTGACGACACGTTGCGCCAGCTGACCCGCGAAGAGCGGGCCGAGCTGGGGCGCAGGCTGGCCGCGCTGGACACCGATCTTCCGTCGCTCGGCCGGGGTGATGAGCGGCGCAGGCGCTTCGTGCTCCTGCTGACCATCACCTCGGCCGGCCTGGTCCCGTGGATCGTGCTGCTGGCGCTGACCCTGCCGCACCGCTACGTCGCGGGTCACTGGACGCTGACCTGGGTCGGCTTCGACATCGTCCTGCTGAGCGGCCTTTCCCTGACCGCGTGGCTGGCGTGGCGCCGCCGTCAGGCCGTAGTGATCGCCGCGTTCGTCACCGCGACGCTGCTCGTCTGCGACGCGTGGTTTGACATCACGACCGCGTCAGGACGCGCCGACGTGATCACCGCGATCGTGTCCGCCCTGGTCCTGGAGCTGCCCCTGGCTGCGCTGCTCTTTGCCGTGGCCACCCATCTGCTGCGGCTCATCGTGCGCCGGGCCCGGGCCGCGGAGGGACTGGCCGGGACACCACCGGGCCTGCTCAGGCTGCCGCTGGCCGGGGTGCCGAGGAGATCCGCGACCTGATCACCGCGGCCGTGGCCGCATCCCGGTCAGGCCCGGGTGGCGAGTTCGGCGACCCCGGCACCAGACAGTTCAGTGTGAACCGCGGTGCGTCCCGTCATGGCCAGGATCAGCGACATGAGCGGACCGGAGACCTCCGGGCCAGCGCCGTGCTCCCACTGGGTGTCGGTGGCCCGCAGCCGCAGGCCGGCGATCCGCCGTTTCGCCCCGATCAGGAGGTTGGAGTTCTTCCAGCTGTCGGCCACGGCCACCAGGGCCGCCTCCGGCGGCCGGTGCTTCAGGCCCAGCGGCCGGCGGATGTCCTCGCCGTGCACGACGATCTCGCCCAGCATGGCCAGCACGGGCGCGGGCGGGTGGTTCGTGGTCGAGGTACGCTCCCGCAGGCGGCGGACCAGCTCATCGGGGCCGATGGACGCCAGCCGCCGGGCGCCCCGGTCGGTGAAGACGTTGAACCGGAACCCGGCCGCGGCCATCTCCTTGTAGAAGTTCACCGGGGTCTGCTCGGCGGCGGCCAGGACGTGGCCGGCGGTGTCCTGGACTGACCAGCCCTGGCACCAGGACTGGGCCGCCCACTGCCGCGGGGAGAGGGTGGCCCAGGTCTCGGCCATCTGCGCCCGTTCGGTGTGGATGTACTTCCAGGTTTCCCCAGACTTCATGCGACTCCCCCTCTGTGCCGCTGCCGGCCCCCGGCCCAGCCGGGGGGTGGCAGTTTTGCTGTCTGCCTACTACGACGAACGGGAAGCCGCCTGATCGACACCCGCCCGGCGGCACAGGGCGCGGATCGCGGCCGCGACCTGGCGCGGTGCGGAGATCATCGTGAGGTGCCTGCCGGGCACGATGACCGGGGGCGGGGCCCCGATACTGGCCGCGACCTGGACGGGTGCTGCCCGGCTGTACTGCGGGTCATCGGCCCCGAACACCACGCCCTTGGGGACCGGGCTGCGCCGCAGCCTGCCGAGCTGGGCGCTGGTGAGGCTCGGGATGCCGGTCCGCAGGGTGGCCCAGAGAGCGGTCTCGGCCCCGGGCTGCTGCAGCGGGCGGCGCCATATCTCGACCCCGGCGTGGCTGAGCCGGGGGCACAGCGGGCCGCACTGCGAGCCGTAGATGCTGCGGACCGCCCAGTCCAGGCCGAGCCCGAGCCGGAAGAGCGTGGTCCGGTAGGGGTCGATGACCAGGTACGGCGCAAACGGCGGGATCGCGAGTGGCCTGGCGTCACCGTCGAGGAACAGGACGCCGGCTATCCGCCGGCCACCGTCCAGGGCAGCGAGGCCGGCCACCGCCGCGCCGCTGGAATGGCCGACCACGACCGGGGCGTTGCGGCCGGTCAGGCCCATGGCCTGGATGAAGGCCAGCACCTGCGCGGCGTCATGGGTGACGGTGAACGGAGGCCTGGCCTGGCTGTAGCCGGTACCCGTCAGGTCGAGCGCGAACACCCGGTGATCGGTTCCCAGCCGGGCGCCGAGTGCGGCGAACGTGTCAGCGGTCTCGAACGCCCCCGGTACCAGCACGACGGGACGGCCCGTCGTGCCCCACGCCCGGTAGCGGGTCTGGATGCTCCCGGTGCGCACGAACGTGAGGCCTGCCGGGCGGCCCGCGGAGCCGCTGGTCGCTGCGTTGTAGAGCAGGCTCGCAGCGGTCAGGGCCAGCAGAGCGGCCACCGGCCACCGGAGCAGCCGCCACGCCCGGCGGATGACCCGGCGCCCCCGGCCAGGCGGGTCCGGCGTGCGGCCAGCGGCCGGCCCGGGGGCGGTGCGGTCCACAGGCTCAGGCTATGGCCCGCGCGAGATCCCCGGGCCGGGTGAACTGCGGCCAGTGCCCCGTGGGCAGGTCGACGTAGTTCACGTCGCGTATCTTCGCGAGTTCCCGCACCGGCGCCAGCCCCTGCCCGACCCACTCGCGGAGCATCGCGCTGGTGAACTCGGTGCAGATAACCGTGGCGGGCACGTCGTAGCGCCGCTCGTCGGACAGCCGCTGCGGATCGGTGGTCACGTGGGCGGGCGACGGGATCGCGCGGCCGCGGAACTCCGCGAGCGCGGCCGCGTCCAGGCCGCCCAGGTCCGCCTCGTCAAAGTCCGGCCAGTCCGGCAGCGGGATTTCGCCGTTCAGGGCCGGGAACCCGGCGGCGATGGGGTCGCCCTCGCCGGTGGGAAAGCCGCCCACGTAGACGACCCGGGCCACCCGGCCGGGCCTCGCGTCGGCTGAGGCATAGGCGATCCCCCCGCCGGCTGAATGCCCGACCAGGACGACCTGGCCGCCCGCCGGGTCCACCGCGTCGATCGCCCCGACGGCCGCGGCGACATGATCGCGTAGCGTGATCCCGGACCGGTCAGCGTGCTTCGACTCCATGCCGGGCAGCGTGAGCGCGTGCGTGCGGTGTCCCGTGCGCTCCAGCGGCGCGGCGACCCTGTCCCACGACGAGCCGTCGAGCCAGAGGCCCGGAATGAGGATGATGTCCATCACGTGCCGTCCTTCCTGGTGCCGGCCGCGTGTCCTGGCCGCCCGGCGCAGGGATGCGATCGAGGTTTCCCGGTCAGTCGAAGCTAGCGGAGCGGGTCGCCGTCAGGGCGGGTGGCCCGGCCGAACCGGCGGCCCCAGTCGCGGACCCGGTCGAGCAGCTCGGGCGGGGAGACCACCTGGAAATCCGCGCCGGTCAGGCCCAGTGCCATGATGGGCCAGTCCAGTGAGTCACCGCTCATGCGGACCCGGCAGCGGGTGGCGCCGAGTTCCTCGACCGTGGACCAGCGGCCGATCCGCTGCCGCACGTCCGCGGCCGGGGCCTCGATGACGACCTCGACGTCGTAGGTGGCGAAGACGTTGTCCAGGCCGGCCCGGACGAAAGCAGCGGCGTCGGTGGCGGGCAGCGGGCGGGGCCGGAAGGGGATCCCGGTGCCGCGCGGCGCGGTGAGCCGGTCGAGCCGGAAGCTGCGCCAGTCGTGCCGGGTGAGGTCGTAGCCGACCAGGTACCAGCGGCGGCCGAGCAGGACCATGCGGTGCGGTTCCACGTGCCGGTCGGTGTGCTGGCCGGCCGCCGCGGTGTAGGAGAAGCGCAGCCGTTCACTGTCCCGGCAGGCCAGCGCGACGCTGGTGAGGATGCCCGGATCCACGCTCGCCTGGGCCCCGCTCCCCCAGCTCGCGGGGACTGTCATCGCGCCCAGGGCCTCGACCCGGCGCCGCAGCCGGGCCGGCATGACCTGGACCACCTTGGCCAGCGCCCGCACCGAGGACTCCGCGATGCCCTCGACCCCGCCTTGCGTGGCCGCCTGCAGGCCCACGGCCAGGGCGACGGCCTCCTCGTCGTCGACCACGAGGGGCGGCAGCGCCGTGCCCGGGGCCAGCAGGTAGCCGCCCTCCACGCCGCGCTGCGCCTGGATCGGGTAACCCAGCTCGCGCAGCCGGTCGATGTCCCGGCGCAGCGTGCGCGGCGAGACCTCCAGCTGCGCGGCCAGATCGGCGCCCGGCCAGTACCGGCGGGCCTGCAGCAGCGACAGCAGCCGCAGCGTGCGCGTGCTGGTGTTCGCCATGTCCCCATCCTCGCCGAACCGCCGGCGGCTCCTGGCCAATTCAGGTCAGAAAGTGGCCGCTATAGCTCGTAGCGTGGCCTTAACACCGGGAACGCGATCCGGCTCATGACGACGAAAGGCCGAGACCATGACGACGAGGACCCCGATCAGCGCCGACCTGGCCGCCAGCGACCCGGCCGGCGGGGGCAGCGCCGGCCGCGAGCGCGCCGACTTCCTGGCCGCGCTGGCCAAGCACCGGCAGTTCCTGCGCTTCACCACCCGCGACCTCACCGACGACCAGGCCCGGCAGGCCACCACCGTGAGCGTGCTCTGCCTGGGCGGCCTGATCAAGCACGTCACGGCCGTGGAGGAAGGCTGGGTGAACTTCATCCTGGAAGGCCCGTCGGCGATGGGAGACGCGGCCGCCATGACCGCCGACGACTTTGCGCGGCGGGCTGACGAGTTCCGGCTGCTGCCCGCCGAGACGCTGGACGGCGTGCTGGCCGCCTACGCGGACGTGGCCCGCCGGACCGACGACGTGGTGGCCAGCCTGCCTGACCTGGACGCCGGGCACCCGCTGCCGAAGGCACCCTGGTTCGAGCCCGGGGCCTGGTGGTCGGCCCGGCGCGTGCTGCTGCACATCATCGCCGAGAGCGCGCAGCACGCCGGCCACGCCGACATCATCCGAGAGTCCCTGGACGGGGCCAAGACCATGGGCTGACCCCCGCGGGGAACGCCCGCGGGCATGCGCTACCCCGCGCCGGCCCGCGGGCGCGCTACCCCGGCGCGGCGGGCGGTAGCGGCACCAGCCGCCGCTACCAGCTGAGCTGGGAGAGCTTGTCGTAGTCGGCCGCGGAGTAGCTGGCCAGGCCATCCGACAGCATGAAGATCCATTCGGCGATCCCCAGGGAGAGCGCGGTGCGGCTGCAGCGGGCACAGAAGTGCGGGTCCTCCAGCCGGACCGAGTCATCCGCCTCCAGCCGCACGTAGATCAGCTTCGAGCCTTGCAGCCCCTGCCAGCCGTCGCCCTCACGGGCCAGGTTGATGGCCCGCTGCTCGGCGTGCGTGCGGCACTGGTCATGGTCGCCGCGCTCCCCGACCTTGCAGTAGCAATGGTCCTCACCGGGAAAGGGCACGCCGTTCGTTCCCCAGGCCAGCAGGCTGCCGTCGCGCACCAGCACCGCCGCATGGCGCGTCCGGGCGTGGGAATCGCGGGCCAGCTCGGCGGCCCGCTCCACCATGTGCTGCGCCTGATGACTGTCCTGGCGGGTCAGCGGCCGCCGCTGGGGCCCCGGCTGTGACTCCACACGCTCCCCTTTCGCCGAAAAAACAGGCCAGCCCTGAGAAAACACGGGCCAGCCCTGAGAACACAGGCCAGCCCTTACAGTACTGGCCGGGTCCAGACCGGCCTATGGGGCCGCCACGTGGCGGGATGCCGCGAGTGCGGGGCGGCGGGCCCGGCGGCCGGCGGCAATCCTGCGGGCCGGCATCGAACCGCGGCGGGCGCAGGTACGTGTGCAGCGTTGTGCGGGCAGATCGCGTGAGGGCTTAGGGCCATGCTGTTCCTCCGGACGGCGGCCTACATGCTGTGGATTCCCGGCGGGTTCGCCATCCTCGCGGCCGTGATCCTGGCCTGCGTCGGCGCCAGCCTGTCGCGCCGCGGCCGCGAGGCCGCGTCCTGGCCGCAGTTGGCCTGTGCCCAGGTCCGGGCCGGGTCCGGGCCCGTCCACGTGCACGGCACCAGCGCGCCTGGCCCGCGGGGGATGCTGTCCGGGCGGCTGTCGGGATCGGAGTGCGTCTGGTACCAGGAGCGGGTCCTGCGGCGCCACATGGTCACCCGCAATGAGTTCGACGAAGAGGTCGAGGAGCTGATCTGGGCGCAGGACAGCGGTCCCTTCGGGCTCCGCGACGAGACCGGCAGCGTCCTGGTCGCCCCGGCCCTCCTCGGGCACGCCGTCAACGTCCTCGGCCATCCCGCGGAGCAGGTACTCGATGAGTTCCGCGGGGAGGGCGGCGAGACGTGGCGCTACCAGGCCGGCCGGCTGGGCGTCCTGCTCGGCCAGGGCGTGCTTCCCCGGGGAGTGCTCGACCAGTTCGCCGGGCCCGGCGCCCGGACCATCGGCTACCGCGTCTGTGAGGACATCCTCCGGCCCGGCCTGCCCTTCCATGTCTTCGCCGTCCCCAGCGATCTGGACGGCCAGCCCGTGATGGCCGGGCGCTACCAGGATGTCTGGGCCATCTCGGCCGGTCCCATGCCGGTGTCCCTGGCCCGGGGCGGGAAGCGGGCCAGGGCGTGGGCGGTCCGCTCCGGCCTGGCCGGCCTGGCCCTGTTCGCCGCGTCGGCCCTGCTGCTGGTCAAGGCCGGCCACCCGCCCGGCTGACCGGTCCCGCGGAGGCGCCGGCCGCCCTATCCGCACTGCTTGACTTCGTCGAAGGATGTGTCAAATAATCGACGAAATCGTAAGGGAGCGGTGCTGTGACCGTTCCCCCGTCAGGCAGGGGAGCGGCGCCGTGGCCTATGTGATCGGGGTGGATGTCGGGGGTACCTTCACGGACGCGGTCCTGGCCGACGACGCCGGCACCATCGTGGCGGCCAAGGCGCCGTCCACGCCCCCGGATTACTCCGAGGGGGTCATCGACGTCCTGACCGTGCTGGCCGGGCAGCTCGGCCAGCCGGTCGCGGACATGCTCGCCGAGACCCACCACGTGGCCCACGGCACGACGTCGTCGCTGAACGCCCTGGTCACCGGGAATGTGCCGGCGGTCGGGTTCATCACCACCCGCGGCCACCGGGACTCGATCTACATCATGAACGTCGAGGGACGCTACCTGGGGCGCTCCGCGGAGGAACTGCAGAACGTCCTGATCCAGGGCAAGTCCCACGGGCTGATCCCCAGGCGCCACGCGTGGGAGGTCACCGAGCGGCTCGACCGCGATGGCAGCGTCGTGGTCGGGCTGAACGAGGACGAGGCCGCCGCGGCGATCGCGTCCCTGCTGGAGGACGGCGTGGCGGCCATCGCGGTCTCGCTGCTGTGGTCGTTCCGCAACCCGGCGCACGAGCGGCGCATCCGCGAGCTCGTGCACGAGGCCGACCCGGACGTGTTCGTGTCCTTGTCGTCGGAGGTCAGTCCCCGGATCCGGGAGTTCGCCCGCAGCGCGACCACGATCATGAGCACCCAGATCGGGCCGGGCCTGCGCGACTACCTGTCCAGCCTGGAGGCCAAGCTCGCCGGGCTGGGGCTGGCCGGGCCGCTGCTGGTCATGCAGAGCAACGGCGGGGCGGTCGCGGCCGCGCAGGCCCCTGCCAACGCGATCAGCACGGTCGGCTCGGTACTGACCGGCGGGGTCATCGGGTCGGTCTCGCTGGGCCGGCAACTCGGCCACCAGAACATCATCTCCACCGACGTCGGCGGCACCACGTTCCTGGTCGGGCTGGTGGTGGACGGCGAGCCGGTCCGGACCAGCACCACGATCATCAATCACCACCCCATCAACGTCCCCAGCCTGCGGGTCCACGCCATCGGGTCCGGCGGCGGCGCCATCGCCTGGATCGACCCGGGCGGCAACCTGCAGGTCGGCCCGCACAGCGCACAGGCCGTCCCCGGTCCCGCCTGCTACGGGCAGGGCGGCGAGGAGCCGACCAACACCGACGCCAACCTGGTCCTGGGCATCCTCACCGAGCGGGGCCTGCTCGGCGGGCGGAAGACGCTGGACATCGAGCGCAGCCGGACGGCGATCCGGACTCATGTCGCGGAGCCGCTGGGCCTGTCGGTGGAGGACGCCGCCGCGGCGATCTATGCGATCCAGAACGCCCAGACCGGTGACCTGCTGCGCAAGGCCGTCGTGGAGGCGGGCCACGATCCGCGGGAGTTCGTGCTGTACGCGTTCGGCGGGGCGGGCCCGGCGCATTGCGCCGCCTACGCCGCCGAGGTGGGAGTCCGCGAGGTCGTCGTCCCGCTCGGGCCCGTGGCGTCGGCCTTCTCCGCCTACGGGCTCGCCGCCTCCGACATCGTCCTGGCCGCCGAGCTGTCCGACCCGTCGGCGTTCCCCATGGACCCCGCTGCGGTGGAGAAGAACTTCGCCCACCTCGAGACACAGGTCCGGGAGGCACTCGAACGCCAGGGGGTCAGGTTCGGCCGGGTCGAGCTGGCCCGCGAGGTTGACATGCGGTACTCGATGCAGCTGGCGGAGCTGGCTACGCCGGTGAGCGACGGGCCCATCGACGCGGCCGAGCTCGGTGCGGCCGCCGCCCGGTTCGAGCAGCAGTACGCCGAGCTGTTCGGCGCGGGGTCCGGCTTCCGGGAGGCCGGGATCCAGGCCATCACCTACCGGGTCCGCGCGACGGGGGTCCTGCAATTCTCCCCGGGCCTGCCGGAGGTAGCGCAGGCCAGCGGGCCCGACCCGGCGGACGCCCGCATCGGCACCCGCCCGGTCCGGCTGGGCACCGGCAGCTTCACCGACACCGCCATCTACGACTACAGCAAACTGCAGGCCGGGCACGTCATTACCGGGCCCGCGGTCGTGGAGGTCCCGACGACCACGGTCGTAGTCCCGGCCGGCATGAGTGGCACGGTCGATCCGCTGGGGAATCTGATCATCATCACGCGCGAGGAGTCAGTCCGATGAGCATGCCCGTTCCCGGCTCCGAGGCTTTTTCGAGCCGGCCGGTCAACCCCCAGGTCCTGGCGGCGTCGCTGCCCTCCTCGCTCCCGGTCCACTCGGTCACGCAGGAGCAGATCGACGCGCTGGACCCACTGACGTACGAGGTGATCCGGCACCGGCTGTGGTCGGTCACCGAGGAGATGGGTGAGGCCCTCAAGCGCATGTCCGGCTCGCCCATCGTCACCGACGCCAACGACTTCGACTTCGCCATCGGCGACGAGCTGGGCCAGGAGGTCCAGGTCGGCCTCTACAACACGATGCTGGTCGGGGCCGTGGACCTGGCCATTTACTGGACCCTGGCGCACCGGGCCGAGAACCCGGGCATCGCCGAGGGCGACATGTTCCTGTGCAACGACCCCTGGGTCGGCGGGGGGCTGCACCAGAACGACGCCGTCGTCTATCAGCCCATCTTCTGCGAGGGCAAACTGTTCGCCTGGACCAGCGCGATCTGCCATGAGCCTGACCTGGGCGGCGTGGGACTCGGCTCGTTCTCGCCGGCGGCCCAGGACGTGTTCTCCGAGTCCGTGCCGACCCCGCCGGTCAAGGTGGTCCGGGACTTCCGGCTGCAGCGCGATGTGGCCGACCTGTGGGTCCGCCGGTCCCGCGTCCCGATGCTGGTCGGGCTGGACCTGCGCGCCCAGGTCGGGGCCAACAACGTCGGCCGCGAGCGGCTGCTGGCCGTCATCGCCAAGTACGGTGCCGACACGGTCAAGGCCGTGATGAAGCGGATGATGAACGACGCCGAGCACCGGCTGCGGGGCAAGCTGTCCAGCCTGCCCGACGGGACCTGGAACGCCACCGGCTACCAGGACCAGTCCCACGAGGGCGACCGGAACCTGCACAAGATCACCCTGGCCATGACCAAGCGCGAGGACCATCTGACCTTTGACTTCACCGGCACCGGCCCGCAGGCTGGGGTGATCAACTGCACTTACGCGGGCATGCGCGGCGGGGTCATGCTGGCCCTGCTGCCCATCCTGGCCGGTGACATCCCCTGGTCGGCCGGCGGCCTGATGCGCTGCTTCGACCTCATCGCCGAAGAAGGCACGATCAACAACGCCACGTTCCCCGCGGCCGTCAGCCGGGGGCCCATCGGCCCGGCCTGGCTGACCGGCACGCTGGTGGCCGAGTGCCTGTCGCAGATGCTCGACCGCTCCGTCGATCTCGGCCGGAGTGTCCAGGCGTCCTGCTGCGGCACCTGGGACACCGCGGTCATCGCGGGCCTCGACGAGCGCGGCCCCCAGCCTCTGCCGTTCCTGAACATCATGATGGAGCCGATGGCCGGCGGCTACGGCGCGCGGCCGCACGTGGACGGCATGGACACCGGGGGCCTGTTCTGCATCCCGATGGGCCGCATCCCCGACACCGAGATGTCGGAATTCCTCTACCCCATGCTGGTGCTGTGGCGCCGGGAGGAACCGGACTCCGGCGGCCCGGGCCGCCAGCGCGGCGGGGTCAGCGCGTCCCTGGCCGTCACCCCCCGGGGCACCAGCCTGCCCATCGGACTGGTCCTGGCCTCGGCCGGTAAGGCCGTCGCGCAAAATAACGGCCTGTCCGGCGGCTATCCCGGCAACACCGGCGTGGAGATCCTGGCCCGGGGGGCGGATGTCGGCGGGATGCTCGCGGCCGGGACCATGCCTGCCGACCTGGCCACGATCGGCGGCCAGCAGGAACTCGGCCAGAACTACTCGCAGACCTACCTGGCCCCCGGCGAGGTCATGTACATGCACTGGCAGGGCGGCGGGGGTTACGGCGACCCGCTCCGCCGTGATCCGCAGGCGGTCGCGGCTGACCTGCGCGAGGGCAAGGTGACGGCGGAGGCGGCGGCGGACATCTACGGCGTGGTCACCGGCGCCGGCGGCGCCGTTGACGAGGCTGCCACCCGGCTGGCCCGCGACCGGCTGCGCGGCCAGCGGCGTGACCGGGCCGCCCTGGACGGCCCGGTCCCCGCCGGGCAGGTCGACCCCGCGGCCGGGCACCGGCTGGACGACAACCTGATCCGGGTGCTGGACGCGGGCCACCCCGTGGTGGCCTGCGCGCACTGCGGCCAGCGGCTCGGTGACCCTCGCACCAGCGCCACCCTGGCCCTGGCCCGGTTCGACGGGCCGTCGGCCACGGCCGGCCCGCAGGTGACCTCGGACCCGGCTGCCTACGTGGACGAGCCCGTGGTGTTCCGCCAGTACTGCTGCCCGAACTGCTGGACCGCGGTGTACTCCGGCATCGTCCCGGCCGGCCACGCCGACCATGTCCGCGACATCAGCCGCCTGATCCCGGCGGCCGCCCGGCCGGCGGGCGCGGCCTTCGCATGAGGCTGCCGCGGGTCGCTGTCCTGGGCGGCGGGCCGGGCGGCCTGTACGCCGCCCGGCTGCTCAAGCTGGCCGACCCCGGCTCCCAGGTTGACGTGTACGAGCAGGGCCTGCCGGATAAGACGTTTGGCTTCGGGGTCGGGCTGGCCGCCGGAACCCAGCGGAACCTGCGGGCCGCCGACGCGCCGACGCTGGACGACATCCTGCGCCAGGGCTGGCCGCACGACATGAGCCTGCGGGTCGGCGACCAGGTGGCACGGCTGCCGCACACGCACGTGAGCGCGATCGGCCGGGCCACGCTGCTGGCTATCCTGCAGCAGCACGCCGCCGACGCCGGGGTCGGGCTGCACTTCGGCACCCGGGCCACGCCGGACGAGGTCGACGCCGATCTGGTCATCGCGGCGGACGGGGTCGGCAGCGCCACCCGGTCCGCGCTGGCCGGCCAGCTCGGCGTCCGCATCGACACCGGCACGGCGCTGTACCTGTGGTGCGGCACGGACTTCGCCCTTGACAGCGCCGTCTTCGCCCCGGTCACCACCAGCCACGGCACGTTCGTCACCCACGCCTACCCGTACGCCCCTGACCGCAGCACGTTCCTGATCGAGACCGACGAGCGGACCTGGCGGCGGGCCGGTTTCGACGCCACCACCGACGCGACACCTCCCGACGAGTCCGACCAGCCGTCCCTGGCCTACCTGCAGGAAGCGTTCCGCGAGCCGCTGGGCGGCCACCGGCTGATCGGCAACCGCACCCGGTGGCTGCGATTCCGCACGGTCCGCTGCGCCCGCTGGCACCATGGCCGCGTCGTGCTGCTCGGTGACGCGGCCCACACGGCGCACTACTCGATCGGGTCCGGGACCAAGCTCGCGATGGAGGACGCCATCGCCCTGGTCGCGGCGCTGGGCGAGGCCAGCACGCTGGACGGGGGGCTGCAGGCCTACGAGGCCGGGCGGCGGCCGGCCGTGGAGCATCTCCAGGCCGTCGCGGCCCGCAGCCAGCGCTGGTGGGACTCGTTCCCGCAGCGCATGCACCTTCCGGTCAACCAGCTGCTCGTGTCCTACATGACGAGGGCGGGCAAGGTCTCGCTGGCCCGGTTCGCCGAAAGTACCCCCCAGGTGGTGCAGCAGTCGCTGGCCGACTACTGCGGGGCCACGCCCGGCCACGTGACCGGGGACGAGCTGGTCGACTGGGTCATCCGCCAGCCGCTGCCGCTCGACCATGGGGTGGTACCTGACCGCGCCGCCCCGCTCCGCGGCCCGGTCGCCGAGGTCGAGGCCAGCGCGCCGGACGCGTGGGGGGCTACGGCGGACGGCCTGGTGGACCGGGTGGCCCGGGTGCTGGCCGGCGGGGCGGCCGCGGTCCGGCTCACCGGCCCGGGTGACCGTGACTCCGTCCTGGACCGGCTCGACCTGGCCGAGCGCCTCCGGCTCGATCTCGGCGCGGCCGTCATCGTCCGTGCCCCGGACCGCTACCGGGCTGATCTCGCCGCCGGGCTGGTCAGCGGCCGGACCGACCTGATCGACACCCGCGATGGGGAGGCCCCGTGACCACCAGGGACTGGGCGGGCCGGCTGCCGGGCTACCCGCCCGCCACCGTCCGCCGGTACCGCGAGGCAGGGCTGTGGGGCGACCGGACCATCGCCCAGGAGTTCCACGCCCTCGCACTCCAGTATCCGGACCGTGAGGCCGTGGTCAGCGCCGAGGGCCGGATGACGTTCGCGGAACTGGACCGCCGCACCGACCAGGTCGCGGCCGGCCTGAGCGGTCTTAGCCGGCCCGGGCCGGGCCTGCGGCCGGGCGACCCGATCCTGTTCCAGGTCACCAACCGGCTGCATTCCATCGTGGCCTGGTACGGCGCGCTCAAGGCCGGCCTGATCCCGGTGGCCACCCTGGCCGCGCACCGGCGGCATGAGATCAGCCAGGTCAGCGCCCGGACCGGAGCCGCCGCCCACCTGGTGGAAGCCGACTACGCCGCCTTCGACCTGGTCACCTTCGCCCGCGAGCACCAGGCGGACTCCCCCACCCTCCGGTGCGTCATCACGGCCGGGGCCGCGGCGCCTGCCCCCGGCGTGACCAGGCTGGAGGACCTGGGGCGCGGCGTCGACCCGGCCGCCGCCCGCGAGATGGTCGAGACGGTGCAGGCCGGCCTGGACCCCGATGACGTGGCCGTGTTCCAGCTCTCCGGCGGGACGACCGGCGTCCCGAAGGTGATCCCCAGGCGGCACGCCGAGTACTGGTACAACGCGCGGGCCTACGCGTCCCGGCTGGGCTGGGACGAGCGCAGCCGGGTGGCGCACCTCATCCCGATCATCCATAACGCCGGCATCGTGTGCGGGGTGCACGCCCCGCACAGCGCCGGCGCGTGCCTGCTCCTCGGCACCCCGGACGCCGAGGCGTCCCTGCCCCTGCTGATCAGCGAGAAGGTCACCGACATCCTGGTCGGGCACGCGCACTACCAGGCGGTCGCCGACCGGGGCCTGGCGTCACTGGCCGGCTCGGCCCGCCGCCTGGTGCTGTCCGGCGCGAAGGTGCCGCCCGAAATGTTCGCCAGGATCGAGGCGCTCGGCGTGTGGTCGGGACAGCTGTTCGGGATGGCCGAGGGCTTCATGGCGCTCACCGAGATCGGCGCGCCCCGGGCCGCCCGGCAGTCGACCGTCGGAACGTCCCTGTCGGAACTAGACGAGTTCCGTATCCTCGGCCCGGCCACCGAGGAGGAGCTCCCGGACGGCGTCACAGGCGAGCTGTGCTGCCGGGGCCCGTACACGCTCCCCGGGTACTTCGACGCCGCCGAGCACAACGCGACCGCGTTCACCTCCGAGGGCTTCTACCGCACCGGGGATCTCGCCACCGTCGTCACCGTGGACGGCACGCGGTACCTGTCCATCGACGGCCGGATCAAGGACGTCATCAACCGCGGCGGGGAGAAGATCAACGCCGAGGAGGTCGAGCTGCTCCTGGCCCGCAGCCCCGCCGTGGCGCAGGCCGCCGTGGTGGCCATGCCCGACCCGAGGCTCGGCGAGCGCAGCTGCGCCTACCTGGTCGCGGCCGGGCAGCCGGTCAGCCTGGATGAGATCCGCGAGCACCTGGCCGGGCTGGGCGTGGCCAAGTTCAAGTGGCCCGAGCGTATCGAGTGGATCGACGAGCTGCCCCGCTCCAACGTCGGGAAGGTTGACAAGAAGACGCTGCGGCAGCGGATCGCGGCGATCGTCAGCGGGTGACGGCGCCGGCGGGGTAGCGCTCCGCGAGCCAGGCTCCGATCTCGGTGGCGGCCAGGCTGCTGCCGGCAGGCTCACCCGGGGCGATCGGCCCGCCGAAGTGGGTGCCGGCCACCCGGGCGCTGGTGAAGTCGCCGGCGCCGGGAGCGCGGGTGCGGAACGCGGCGGACATCGCGGCCGTGTCCGCCGGGAAGGACGCCTGGTCACCGCTCAGCTCGACCAGCAGCACCGGGCCGGTAACCCCCGGCGCGCAGCGCAGGAAGCCGGCGTTGGTGCTGCAGGCGGACCAGGTTGACAGCCAGGCGTCGGGCGTCGAGAACCGGCCGAATCCGACCAGGCCGTAGTTGGTGAGGTCGGGACGGCGGCCGAAGAGGGAGCCGTACGGGCGGTCGTTAGGGTCCAGCGAGAGATCGACGCTGCGCAGGTCAGCGTCGCTGCGGTAGACCGTGATGACCCGGGGCGCCAGCGCGCGGCGGCGGTCGGCCGGATCCCCGGACCGCTTGAAGGCACGGCGGGCGTCCGCGGCGTTCGCGGCCCGCCGCCGGGCCTCCGCGTCGATGCGGGCGACCCGGTCGTGCTGCGCCTGGCGGTAGCGCGCGACGAACTCCGGGGTCGTAGTGCGAGCTGCCGGGGGCCGGCGACGAATCCGTTGGCCGGGTCGTACGGGTCCAGCTCCGGGTCGGCCGACAGCGGGTCGCCCTCATCGGTGACCGACGGGTCGATCAGCCGGAGCAGCAGCTCACCCTGCCCCGGGTGGGGCGCCATGAACACCGACCCGTCCGGCACCGGCATTTCCGCCCCGGCCAGGCCGGCCGGGCGCCCGGCCGGGGTGGTGGCGATCCGCTCGCCGCCGGGGAGCGCGGCCTGCTGGCCGTAGAAGGCGAACAGGGTCCCGCCCCCTGAGTGCCCCAGCGTGACGACCGCGGCGAAGTCCCGGCCGCGCAGGAAGACCTGCCCGGCCGCCGCGTCGAGCAGGGCCTGCTCGTGCACGAGCGACAGGTCGTTATTGACCGACCGGGTGCCCTGGGTCCAGACGGCGAAGCCGCGCATCAGCAGTTCCGGCACCAGGACGTGGTGGGTGACGTCCTGCCGCGGGTGCATGAGGCAGACCACGGTCCGCGCGCCCGGCACGGTCCGCAGGACCCCGCTGACCGTGGCGCCGTCGGAGGTGGTGAGCTGGTGCACGGACGTGACGGTGGCGCCGGGCGGCTGGGCCGCCTCGATCCAGCGGCCCGCGCCCAGCCGGCCTTCACGGGGCCTGCCAGCCTCGGCGGTGGTCAACCGGGCTCCACGCGCAGGGCGTCCTTGTCGTGCTGGGTGATGCGGGCCCCGCGCAGGCCGGCCACGCTGCTGTACCAGACCGCGTGACGGCATCCCGTGGCCCGCCGGTCGATCGAGATCACCCCGTCGGCGGTGATCTCGAAGTACGGCCCGATCCTGCTCACGGTGACCGCCGGGTCGGCCGCGGCGACCTCCGCCACGGGCACGTTCTCCGGCACGTCGAGGACGTACAGCGCGGTCATCCGCCAATCCGCTGCGGGGTGGCGGTGCGGGTGGCCGCGTGCTCCTCTGCCCACGCCGCGGCGCGCTCGACGATGAGCTCGGCCTTGCGGGTCAGCAGCGCCGCCATACTCGGGTCAGGCTGCGAGGTCACCTCGACCAGGGCCTCGATGGTCAGCTCCGCGTCCAGATCCTCCTGGGGGGTGACCGGGCGCAGGGCCCGGGTCAGCTCGATCATGTACCCGTTGGGGTCATGGGTGTAGATCGACTCGATCGTCTCGTGCTGGATCTGCATCTCCACCGGCCACTCGCTGCCGTCCAGGCGGCGCCGGTATTCCATCAGGTCATCCTGACTGTCCACGTGGATGGCCAGGTGCCGGGACCGGATGAAGAAGACCGGCACCTCCTCGCCGAAGCGTGAGTAGGCGTCTCCCTGCGCCCCGCCCCCGAACGGCTCGAGGCCGAAGTAGTAGAAGAAGGCCAGCCGGTCCCCGTTACCGATGTCGAAGAAGAAGTGGATGAAGTCGGGGTGCTTCTCCGGTCCCCAGCCGGCCGCGCAGATCGAGTGGACCACGGGGAACCCGAGCACGTCACGGTAGAACTTCACCGTGGCCGCCGGGTCGAAGGTGGGATAGGCGACGTGATCCACCCCGCGCACGCGGTGGTCTGATCCGGTCATGGCGACCTCCTCAGGCCGATCAGTTCGTTCCGCAGCAGGTGCCCGGCCCGCGGCAGCCCGGCGGGCAGGCCCAGCGCCCTGAGCAGGCTGTACGCGCCGGCCGTGGCGGCCGAGAGGACCGGCACGCCGAACTCAGCCTCCGCCGGGCCGATCAGGTCCAGCGACGGCATCTGCACGCAGGCCGAGATAACCAGGGCGTCGGCGCCGCGCAGGTCGAGGTCACGGGCCGCGCCCAGCACCCGGTCTCCGGGGATGCGCCCGACCTCGGCGTTGCCGGCCACCTCCAGGGCCCGCCAGTCCGATACCTCGAAACCCTCGGCGGTCAGGTACGCCACGACCTGCTCGGCCAGGGGCCGCAGGTAGGGGGTGACCAGGGCGATCCGGCGGGCACCGAGCGCCCGGAGCGCCTCGACCAGCGCACCGGCGCTGGACCGGACGACGGCGTCCGACCCGCCGGCGGCCAGTTGCTCGGCGATAGCGGATTCGGCCCGCTGGTGCTCCCCCGGGCCGCCGGCCATCAGGGCCACCAGGCAGGCGTACAGGATCGCCTCGACACCGGCGTCCCCCAGTTCCAGGATGCAGCGTTCCCGCTGCGCGTTCATGGCCCGCAGCTCCGCCGGCGACACCGTGTTCATCCGCATCCGGCTCCCGTGAAACGAGAACCGGGCCCCGGCGTGCCGGCCCAGCAGCGCGGGCAGCTCGGTCTCCACCGTCACGTTGGAGCTGGGCACCACCAGCCCGATCCGGTGGGCAGGCATCACCGTTCTCCTCCCGGCCGCACGTTTACGTTAGTGACGAATATTCTACGCTAACGCCAACCAGTCAAGGTGCCGGGGCCCGGCCAGCGTGGGCTAGTCGGCGATGAAGCGCTCCAGCAGGGCGACATCCTCCTTGAGCAGGGCCAGGGCCCGGGCGGCGCCCCCGGCCTCGGTGACCCGCGCGTCGCGCTGCGCGACGGAGGCCACGGCCATGTCCGCCAGCGCCCCCGCGACGCCCTGGTCGGTCCGCTGGTCCCCCGGGTGATGCCACCACGCGACCCAGTTGCACAGCCCGATGACGCCCAGGGCGGCGATCCTCGGGTTGACCGGCCGGAACTCCCCCTGCCGGACCCCCTCGTCGATGACCGAGGAGAACTCCTTGAGGACCCGGCGCCGGCCCTGGTCGTAGACCTTGGACAGGGCTTCGGGCAGTTCGGCCTCGGAGCGCACCAGCGCCCGGAACCGGGCGGGCTGGGAGGCCTGCCGCAGGGCCACGGCGAAGGCCATGGCCCGCAGGCGCCCGGTCGCCGTCTCCCCGGCCCGGGCGCGGATTTCCCCGAGTTCATCGGCCGGGCCTTCGGTGAGCTCGCTGACCAGCCGGGAGAGCAGATCATCCTTGCTGCCGAAATAGTGGTAGAGCGCGGGGCGGGTGAGGCCGGTGGCGTCGGCGATGTCCTGGAGGCTGGTGCCCGCGAAGCCGCGGTCGGCGAACAGCCGGGTGGCCTCTTCCATGATCTGGCTCTCCATCAGATCCCGCCGGGGACCGCCGCCGCGCGCCGCGGTGCCACCCCGCACCGTCCCACCCCGCGCTGTGCCACCCCGCGCCGTGCCACCCCGGACCGCGGCCGCCCGCGCCTTGCGCACCGGGCGCCCGGCCGGCCCGGCTTCCGCCCTCTCCACGTCACCGCTCATGGCTAGACGGTACCGACTCGCTGGACGGTACCGACAGAAATTCGTCGGTGACGTCATGACCTCGGCTGATCCGCGGGGCGTCCCCGCCCGCGCCCCCGGATCCCGGGTCAGCCGAAGGTGATCAGCGGCTTGATGATCCCGTCCTCCTTGGACGTCATCATGTCGAAGGCCCGGCCGATGTCATCGAACGAGAACGTGTGCGTGGTCATCGGGGTCGGGTCGATCCGGCCCGTCTGCAGGAGCCGGAACAGCCGGTTCATCCGCTCGTTGCCGCCGGGGCACAGGCCGGTGTGGATGGCCTTGTCGTTCATGCCGAGCCCGAACGCGTCGAGCGGCAGCTGCAGCGGGGCCGGGTTCTCGCCGTGGTACCCGATGTTCGACACCCGGCCGCCGGCCTTGGTCACGCGCACGCACGCCTCGAAGGTCTGCGGGAAGCCGAAGGCCTCGATGGCGGCGTTGACGCCCTCGCCGCCGGTCATGTCCATGATCTGCTCGACGGGGTCGCCCTGGGTGAAGTCGACGATGTCGTCGGCCCCGAAACGGGTGGCCAGGGCCTGGCGTTCCGGGCGGGACTCGACCGCGATGATCCGCCCGGCGCCCATGAGGTTGGCACCCATCGTCGCGCACAGCCCGACCGGGCCCTGCGCGAACACCGCGACGGTGTCACCGAATTGCAGGTAGGCGTGCTCGGCGCCCATGAAGCCGGTGCTGAGCATGTCGCACGTGTAGACGGCCTGGGCGTCGGTGAGGTCGTCGGGGATCAGCGTCAGGTTGGCCTGGGCGGCCGGCACCACGAAGTACTCGGCCATGTTGCCGTCCATCTGCACGGTGTACTTGTAGCCGCCGAGCGGGCCGCCGCACTGGCTGGTGTAGCCGCGCTGGCAGTAGCTGCAGCGGTAGCAGGGGGTCACCGCGTTGACGGCCACCCGCTGGCCTTCCTCGTACCCGGTGACGGCCGAGCCCAGCTTGTGGATGACGCCGACGGACTCGTGGCCCAGCGTGCGCCCGTCCGGCACGGGCAGCGCGCCCTTCACCGTGTGCACGTCAGAGGTGCAGATCAGCGCGGCCGTGACCTTGACGATCGCCTCCTCCGGGCCCGGCTCGGGGACCGGCTTCTCGACCACACCCGTCTCGCCAACCTTCTTGATCACGAACGCGCGCATCGTGTCGGCCATGAGGGCTCCTTTGCCGGGGGGGCGGGCTGGAGCCATCTTGTTAACCGGCGCCGGCGGGCGAGGGTCCCGATCTGAGACAGCCCGCCTACGGCACGGGCACGGGCTGGATCACCACCGGGCCCAGCGTGGGGTCGAGCTCGGTGGCCTGCGACACGCCCGTGGGGGTGATGACGTCCATGGCCTTGGGGACGGTCGAGGGGTCGGCCGAGCAGATCGGGCTTCCCCCGCCGGACGCGCACACCCCGAACGTGTAGCCCCCCGGGGTGGCGGTGAACGCCCGGGCCTGATCAGAGCTGAAGCCGTCCTGGCCGGTCAGCACGACGCTGAACGCCCAGCCGGAGCCCGGCGTGCCGAACTGGGCCTCCGGGAGGGCGATCGTGACCGTCCGGTTGGTGTCATCGGTCAGCATGGCGGCCGTGCCGACCTGGTTCCCGCTGGCGTCCACCCAGCTGGGGGACGCGAAGCCCTGGGCCTCGACCCGCTCGCTCCAGGCGCCCGCGGGCGCGATGGTGTAGTTGCGGGAGGCGTAGGCGGCCTGGGTCGAGGTCTGGCTGGCGCCCGGAGTGTGCACGTAGATGTCCAGGAGCTGGGCCCCGAAATCGGCCCCGAAGGTCGGGTCCAGGTTGGCCAGGGTGGCCCGCAGGTACGCGGTGGTGCCGTCGCTGATGACCTGGAAATCGGTCAGGTCGAAGGCGCCGGCGTGGAAGTCCGGGGCGGTCGGGTACTGGTAGGTGCCGGGCCCGTTGTCGTCGCCAGCCGGATCGGTGACGTTCAGCACGGTGGTCCCGGAGGTGACGTCCCCGACCACGGGCAGCTGCGCGTATCCGGTGCTCCGGCCGTCCGGTGAGGTTGACGTCGCGGTGATGACGTTGTCGCCGAACCCGACCGGCACGCTCGCCGAGAACGACCCGTCCGGTGCCGCGACCGTGCTGGTCACGGACGCGGCGGTGCCCGTGGTGGTATCGGCCGAGCCGATGTCCACCGACGCGCCGGGCGACGTGGTCCCGGTGACCGTGGTGGTCGCGGATCCGATCGTCGCGCCGGAGGCCGGGGCGGTGAGGGTGACCGTCTGCGTACCGGGCGCCCCGTGGGTGAGGTAGCGGGCCGTGGTGACCGCGGGCGTCTCGACGGTGCGGCCATCCCCGAGCCCCATGATGAGCCGCAGTTCCTGGGCCTGGGCCCAGGTCAGCGGCGAGGCCGAGCCGGCCGCCTGGCCGTCGGTGAACCCTATCGACGCGGTCGCCGGGTCGCTGCCGTAGGGCGAGGCCGCCAGGTCCGGGTCCTCCCAGGCCTGCTCGGGCACCAGGCCGACACCCGAGGACATGGCGAGCATCGCGTTGAGCAGGCTGGCGGCCCCGGAACTCTGCCCGGCGGCGACGTCGCTCTCCGCGCGCTCGCCGGATAGCACGGGCCACAGGTGACCGGTCCCGGTGTCGGTGGGCGGCCACGGCGCGCCGGTGGTCGCGCACGAGGTCTGGCTGGGCTGGTAGCAGTCGCCGTAGCCGTCCGCGCTGCCCTTGGCGGCCGACGTGCCGTACCGGTAGTAGCCGGTCCCGCTGGGCGTGCTGACCGATATCTGCTTGTCCAGGACGCCCAGCGAGGCCTGCACGTCCGGGTCGCTGATGGGCAGCTCCCCGAGCCGGACCAGCTCCTGGAAACCGCCGTCGATGACGCTGCGCTGGTCTGCCGTCGGGCCGCCGTTGCCGAGGCTGTAGCTGATCGCCGCGTTCGGGTCCCCGGTCTTGGACAGCCGGATGAAGTAGCGCGGCGCGTCCGGCCCGGTCGTGGTCACGTCCCAGGACTTGATGCTGCGCTGGAAGTAGTCGGCCGTCGCCTGGTACAGCCGGGCCCGCGCCCGGTCCCCGTGGGCGGCGGCGATCACGGAGGCCGCGGTCAGCCCGGCGATCTCGGCCGCGATGGTCGAGGGTGAGTAGCCGGCCTGCTCCTCCCACCGCTCGTTGCCGTCCGAGGGCCCGTGGGCGACCAGGAAGTCGGCCGCCGGCCGGACGTGGCCGGCCCACAGCGTGGCGTCCCCGCTCAGGCCTGCCTGGTAGTCCATCAGGATCGGGTAGGCGACCTCGTCCAGCTGCAGCCCGCCGGTGTCGGGGGCGGCCTGGCCGTTCAGCAGCGAGTTACGCGGCATGGCCCCGTCCGCCAGCTGCTGGCGGTCGAACAGGAACCGGACGGCGTCCCGCGCCGTGGCCAGGTCGCCGTCGGCCAGCAGACCGGTGAACGCCTCGTACAGGTCGCGGGAGAACACCTCGCGGTAGGAGCCGAAGTAGGCCGGCTGGCCGCCGGAGTCGGTCCCGGCGGGCACCGCCTGACCCCACGGGCTGGCCAGCGAGGCCACGATCGCGCCGGGGAACGTCTTGTCCTCGCTCGCCTTGAGCACGTTCGCGGACAGGTAGTAGTGCTCGGCCAGCCGGGCCGTCGCGCTGGCGGGCTCCCCCGGGTAATGCGCCGGCGGCCGGTTCAGGCTCGCGTCGTACCCCGCCCACCCGGCCAGGTACTTCAGTTCCCTGAGCGCGAACGGGCCGCTGAGCGAGCCCTGGGCGGTGCTCACCGCACCCGCCTGCGTGCGGCCGAATCCGAGGGCGAGCGTGACGGTGCCGTCGGGCCCCGGCGCCAGTTCCTGGGTGGCCACGATGTGGCCGTCCGGCGCGGATGCGTACGGGGTCAGCGCGTGGGACGTGTCCAGCTGGGTGAGGCCATCGCTGGCCGTGCCGGCGTAGCCGACGCTCGCCTCGGGCGCGGGGGTGCTGTCGGCCAGCGCCATGTAGGTCGGCACCGCGTAGTTCCGGTTGGTGGCGTCGGTGACCGTGTTCGTGCTGGACACCACGGGGATCGCCGATCCGCCCGAGGTCGTCACGACACCGCTGTTGGCCCCGGCGTTCTGGGTGCCGCCGCCGCCGTTCCCGTTGACGTGGGCGTCCAGCCGCGCGTAGAGGTGCAGCCCGGCCACCTTGGTCCCGGAGCCCGGCGCGGCGCTCAGCCGCGTGTGCATGAGCACGGTGTCGGCGCCGGGATCGGTGATGTACGTGGTCGTCAGCCGGTAGCCGTGCTGGGCATCGGTCGCGGTCACCGTGCAGGCCATGCCGGTGGGATCCGCGCTGACCGTGTAGGTCATGTCCCGGGTCTGCAGGTCGGTGAACGAGGAGCCGTCGGTGACGATGTACTGCAGCGTGCTCACGTTGGTGTTGTCGATGGTGGGCTCGTAGGTGTCCGACAGCACGCCACCGGCCACCGTGTACCAGACCTTCGACGCGGTGCCGGTGGCCGTGCCCACGCAGTCTTTGCGGGCCAGGTCGAAGTACGACATCGCGCCCGGGCCGCCCGGCGCGACACTGCCCGTGGTGGCCTGGCGCCGTGGTGGGCGGCTCCCGCGCTGGCCGCGGCCAGCGGGAGCATCGCCCCGGCCGTGGCTAAGGTAGCCAGAATCCTGACGAACCGCCTGCGACCACGGGCCGAGCGTGTCATCCCCACCTCCGCCGGACCTCCGGGGCCACGCGCCGGTGCGCGCACCGCCTGATCCGCGAATCCTCCCGGAGGATTCACCGCACAGGCCACCCCTGTCAAGAGTCCGGTTCCCGGGGGCCCGGCCACGGGCAGACCGTTAGGGAAAATGAAGCAGCCGCCGCCCTTGAAGGCACCGGCGGAGGTGCCCACCTCGCGCCGCTCGCCCGGCCCGGCGTCACCCGCCGCTGATCACCAGACCGAATCGTAGGATGGCTGGATGATCGAGACGGCTGACCGCGACGGCGTCGCGATCCTGACCCTGAACAGCGGGCCGGTGAACGCGCTCGATCTGGAGTTGCTCAGCGCGGTTCCCGGGAGCCTGGCCGCGGTCGCTGAGTCCCGCGCGGTCGTGCTCACCGGCAGCGGCCGGTCCTTCTCGGCGGGCGTGGACCTGAAGCGGATCGTCGACGGCGGCCCGCCGTATGTCGGGAAGTTCCTGCCGGCGCTGAGCGTGGCCCTGCTCGCCCTGTTCGAGCACCCGAAGCCGGTCGTCGCCGCCGTCAACGGTCACGCCCTGGCCGGCGGGTGCGTGCTCGCGGCGGCCTGCGACATCCGGCTGATGTCGGGCGGCACCATCGGGCTGGCCGAGCTCGCCGCGGGCGTCCCGTTCCCCACGGTGCCCCTGGAGATCATGCGCCATGCAGTCGGCCCGGCGCTGGATGCGATGGTGCTCGGGGCCGGCCGGCTGACTCCCGATCAGGCCGCCGCCATCGGGCTGGTGCACGAGGTCGTCGAGCCGGGCGAGCTGCTCGCCGCGGCGCTGCGGCGGGCGGAAGCGCTGTGCGCCGCCCCGCCCGGCGTGTACGCGCTCGCGAAGCAGCAGCTCCACGGGCCCGCCCGCGAGCGCATCGACACGCTGCGGCCCTCAGATGATCCCCAGGTCCTGAAGATCTGGAGCTCCGGGGACACCAGCCAGAACCTGCGCACCTACCTCGCGTCGCTGCGCCGGGGCTAGCGGGAAGCCGGGCCGGTTGACCACCGGCCGCCCGCTCGTTACCTTGCGGTAGAACGTGTTCCAGTTTTCTGCCCTGCGGACGCCGGTCAGCGGCGGGGATGTGCGCCTGGGCAGACCACGGGTTCGCGACGATGTGATGTGCAGCGAGGAGGCTGCCGTGACCGCGTCAGCGGAGGGCCGGTCGCCGGACGAGCAGATCAGCATGACGGTCAGCGAGCGCAGCGTCGCCACCCTGGCCGTCAGGCTGCAGCGCTGGCTGGCGGCCCGCCTGGCGGAGGGAGGGCAGGCCCCGGGCGGGGGGCGGGCGCTGGACGCGACCGGGCTGACGGTGAGCGGCGCCCGGCTATCCAGCAGCGGCGGGCTATCCAGCACGTCGGTGCTGTTCGAGGCCAGCTGGGTGAGCGCGGGGACCAGGCGGCACGGCGCGTACGTGGCGCGGATGGCCCCGGAGGCGACCGCGGTGCCGGTATTCCCGCGGTACGACCTGGCCACCCAGTTCGAGGTGATCAGCCAGGTAGCCGCGCGCAGCGACGTTCCCGTGCCTGCCGTCCGCTGGTACGAGCCGGACAGCCGGGCGCTCGGCGCGCCCTTCTTCGTCATGGACCAGGTCGACGGGCGGATCCCGCTGGATAACCCGCCCTACGTGTTCGCTGGCTGGCTGCTGGACTCCGCCGCCGGGGACCTGGCCCGGCTGCAGCGGGCCAGCGTCCGGGTGCTGGCCGGGCTGCACGCCATCGCCGGGCCTGCGGCGGCCTTCCCCGCGCTGCGCCCGCCCGGCGGCGCGGACACCCTGCGCTGGCACGTCGGCCAGCAGCGCGAGTACTACCGCTGGGCGCTGTCCGGCGACGGCATCCGGGTGCCGATCATCGAGCGCAGCCTGGACTGGCTGGAGGCACACTGGCCGCGCGGCCACGGCCCGGACGTGCTGAGCTGGGGGGACGCCCGGATCGGCAACATCATCTACCAGGGGTTCGAGCCGGTGGCCGTGCTCGACTGGGAAATGGCCGCGCTCGGCCCCCGCGAGCTCGACGTCAGCTGGTTCGTGTTCCTGCACCGGTTCTTCCAGGAGATCGCGCAGTTCTTCGGCCTGGCCGGGCTGCCCGGCTTTCTCCGCCGCTCGGACGTGGAGCGCTACTACCAGGAGCTGACCGGCTACCAGCTGCGGGACATGGACTTCTATCTCACGTATGCCGCGCTGCGGCACGCGATCGTGATGGCCCGGATCAAGCGGCGGATGATCCACTTCGGTGAGGATCAGGTGCCCGGCGATCCGGACGACTACGTCATGCACCGGGCGGCCCTCGAGGATCTGCTCGCCGGCACCTACCGATGGGACTGAGGCACGTGCCCGGACCGCTCGATGAGTACCCAGTCCACCAGACGCCGCTGCCCATGGACCGGGTGGCGACCAGCGACCGCAACTTCTGCGACCGCTGCTACTTCAACGCCCACGACCGCACCGGCGACGTCTTCCTGATCACTGGCCTCGGCGTGTACCCGAACCTGGGCGTCATCGACGCGTACGCCACGGCGCGCTGCGGCGACCGCCAGTGGACCGTCCAGTTCTCCGATGCGCTGGCCGAGCGCAGCCTGGATCAGCAGGTCGGCGGCTACCGGATCGACGTGCTGGAACCACTGCGGCAGCTCAGGCTGAGCTGCCAGGCGCCGGACGGCGGCATCGAGTTCGACCTGCACTGGACCGCGGCGTTCCCGGCCGTGCAGGAGGAGCCGCACCTGCTGCTGGCCGGGCGCAGGCCGATCCTGGACGCATCCCGCTTCTCCCAGCTGGGCAGCTGGGCCGGACGGCTCCGGGTCGGGGACCGGGAGTTCACCGTGACCGCCGACCGGTGGGCAGGCGCCCGGGACCGGTCGTGGGGTATCCGGCCGGTTGGCGAGCCGGAGCCGCCGGCCCGGGCCGCGGGTGAGCTGGCGCCGGGGTTCTGGTGGCTGTACGCGCCGCTGCAGTTCGAGTCCTGCGCGGTGATCGTGATCTTGCAGGAGGATCCGGACGGCTACCGCACGCTGAACGACGTCAAGCGGATCGGCAAGGACGGCCGGGTGGAGCAGCTCGGCTGGCCGCGGGCGGAGATCAGCTACCGGCCCGGCACCAGGCACCCTGAATCCGCCCGGCTGGAACTCACCGACCCGGCAGGCCGGCCGCTGACCGTGGAGCTGGAGACGATCACCTCCGTGCCGTTGCACGTGGGCGCGGGGTACAGCGGCGATCCGGACTGGTCACACGGCCGGTGGATGGGCCGGAACTGGGCCCGGTCGGCCGTGTATGACCTGGCCGACCCCGCCGTGACCGCCCGGATACCGTTCGGCGTGACCGATCATCTGGCCCGGGCCTGGCTCAACGGCGAGCACGGCTGGGGCCTGTTCGAGCACGCCAGCATGGGCCGGCACGACCCGAGCGGATTCGCCGACTGGTCCTCGGTGGCCCGCTGACCACGGGCCCGCGGCTGCGCCTCCCGGTGGCTACGTTCCTGGCGCGGCCTGCATGGTGTTCAGCTCGGCGGCGATGGCCCGGGCGGCGTCCGGCGTGACCGCATCCTCGTTCACCCGCTGGGCGAGCTTGGCCCGCAGCGTGACCGCGAGTTGCCGCACGCCGGCCGGCTCGCCCGCGACGAGGTCGGCCTCGACGGGCCTGATGAAGTTCCCGAAGTCCACCCCCACGTCCGGCCTGATCATCCCGTTCGCGACGTCCCGGCTGACGGTCTGGGCCAGATTCTGTACCGCGGTCAGCGTCATGACCGACGCGGCGGTGGCCATGGGCCTGGGACCGGCAGCCGAGGCTGATGCGGTCGTGGCGGCCGGCGGCGCGGCGGTGGCGGCGGACCGGATCATGTGCAGCCGGTCCAGCCCGAGTACTCCGGCGGCCAGCACCAGGACCAGGACCGCAGCGGCGCCCGGAACGAGGGCATGCGGCCAGAACCGGCCCGCTCCGCGAGGGCGGGCCGGCGCCAGCCGGGCCGCCAGCCGGGGCGGCGCCAGCCGGGGCGGCCGGTCCGGGAAGCCGTGGCCGGCAGGCTCGCCCGGCGCTCCGGCCAGGGCGGCGGTCCAGATCGGCAGCGGAGCCGTGTCGGCGGCTGGGTCGGCGTCGAACTGCACGACCTGGTCTCCGGGAGCTACGACACCCCCGCCCAGCGCCTGCCGGGACATTACTGCGACGTGGGCCGCGCCGGGCCGGTCTTGCGGCCTGGCGCTCAGGCACGCACCCATCAGGGCGGCGAGGGCGGGCGGCCCGAGCTCAGCCGCCTCACCGGGCGACAGGACCGGCTGCCCGGCTCCCGCAGCTTCCGCGGGGCCGGCCTTCATCCCGGACAGGCACGAGACCAGCAGCACGCCCAGGGAGTAGATGTCCGCCGCCGGGGTGAACGGGGCCCCGGCGGCCAGCTCCGGCGCCCGGTAAGGATCCGGGCCCGGCGGCTCGTCCCGCAGCGGCGACAGGCCGAAGTCCGTCACCCGCACTCCGTGCTCGCCGAGGATGATGTTGCGCGGTCCCAGATTGCCGTGCACCACGCCGGTCCGGTGCGCGGCGGCCAGCACCTCCGCGACCGCCACCACTACGCCTAGTGCCTCGTCCGCGGGCAGCGGCCCGCCGAGCAGGCGCTGGGCGAGCGCGGGCCCGGGAACCAGGTCCCGGACGACGTACGGGTAGGCCGGACCGCCGGGCGAGATGAACTCGCCGCACGCCCGCACCGGGGCAATTCCTGGATCTGACCACCCGGTCAGCGCCCTGGCCGCCAGGCGGAACCGCGCCTGGGCCACGGCGTCGTCCGCCGGGCGCGCGGTCAGGATCTTGACCAGAACCGGCTGCCCGGTCGCCACATCAGTGGCCCGCCACAGCCCGGCGCCATCCGCTGACGGGACCGCCGGTCCCCCGAGCACGAAGTGGCCAGACAGTACTGTGCCCGGCAGCAGATCCACCATGTCACGATTGTGCAACGGCACGGGGTGCCAGTTGCGGGCCATCACGTGCCGCCCTTCCCGGGGGACGGCCGCTGACCGTAACGGTCATGATTACGGCGCACCCTGGCCCTCCACCTCGGGCGGGCGGGAACGTTGCGAGGTCAGCGTCGTTTCCCCAGCCCAGGACTCCGCCGGAGGCAGCCGGCCGGGCCGGCGGGAGCTAACCCGGCCGGCTCCGGGTCGGGGGGCAGCCGCCCCTCAACGACCCCAGGAGGGCCGCATTTGGGCTAGCCGATAACGAGCGGGCCGCCTCGCTTACCGGCATCCGGAGTAGGGAACCTGGCCCAGGTCAGGGAAGCCCGGCAGCCGGATAACCGCCGGCCGGCCCTGCTGCTCGTAGTCGAGCGTGAACTGGACCGGCAGCGGCTTCGGGCACCTGACCAGCACCTGGAAGGTGACCGAGAACCAGGAGCTGGCCCCCCGTCCGAGGGTTGGCGGAATGCGGCCCGGCGCCTGTCCGCTGGCGGGCAGCTCCCCGCAGGGCCCCCATGCCTTCGAGGTCACCCTGAGCCCGCCCAGCGGAAGCACGACCCCGACCCGGCGGAGCCTGACCGCGGCCCGGGACAGGTTAGTGATCTGCAGGCCCACTTGCAGCTCCCGGCCGTGCTGCACGGAGCACTGCGGGCCGGACTGGCTCAGCGGGAAGCCGCCCGCCGAGAACGGCGCGGCCGGCGCGGTGGCGCGGGCTGGCGCAGTGGAGCCGGATGGCGTGGGCGGTGCGGCATGTTCCCCGGCGTGCCGGGCGCCGGCGGTGTAGCCCACGGCCAGTCCGGCCAGCAGCGCCACCGCGCCGAGAACGAGAGCGCCCGACGGCGGCCGCCACCGGGGGACCGGCCCTCGCCCGCCGCCCAGTTCCAGGACATCGTCACCCGGCTGGCCGTCTACCAGAGGTCACCGCCAGTGAATATGTACAGGAAAGGCACCAGCGGGATAAGCCCGAAGATCGCCCACGCCAGTTTCCCGCCCGGTTTCAAGTCCGGCCGGTCGGTAGCCAGATCGATCCACATCAAGACCACGGCGAGGGGATGCAGAAAACAGACCAGGACCTCAAGAAGCTTCTTCATAACCTGAAACTACCCGGCCGCCGCGGCTCGTCCCGGGCGGCCAGCCCCTCCGTCAGCATTCGGGCCGGTTGCGGGGTGATGAAGCCGCCAGGCTGGCCGGCATGCCGGTCCGCCGCCCCGGCGGGAGCACTCCTTATCAGCCCGGGACTCTCGCGCTGCCCGTTCCGGAAACCGATGACCCTTCTTCGATATTGAGGGATTGCTGTCAGACTAGGCTGATGCCGCAGGTATTGTGCCCGGTCGTAATCGGCAGGGACGCCGCGCTGGAGGCGGTCGATGCGGCGCTGACGGCCGCTATGGCCGGGCACGGCGGGTGTGTAGTGATCACCGGGGAGCCGGGGATCGGCAAGTCGCGGCTGGCCCTGGAGACGGCCAGCCGGGCGGCCAGCCGTGGCATCCGGGTCGTTACCAGCCGGGCGGTGCCGCAGTCAGCGACCGCTGCTTACCGGCCGCTCACGGACGCGCTCGTGCAGCTCCTCCGGGACCGGGCCGTTCCCGATGACGAGACGATGGAGCCCTGGCTGCCCGCGCTGAGCGCGCTGCTGCCGGGGATGTCTGGCCGCGCTCCGGCGAGTGGAGAGGTCTCACCGGGGATCCGCGGTGAGGCGCTGATCCAGCTTCTTCGGCGCCTCGCGCCGCAGGGCCTGGTCATAGTGCTAGAGGACCTGCACTGGGCGGACCCGGACACCGTGGCCCTGATGGAGTACCTCGGCGAGCACCTTGATGGCGAGTCGTTGCTGTGCGTACTCACCCTGCGCGCCAACCGGCCGTCGGGCGCATTGGAAGTGGCCCGCCGGCTGCGGGGCCGGCCCGGTGTACTTCACCTCGGTCTTGACCGGCTGAGCGATGAGGACATGGCACGCATGGTCCAGGCCTGCATCCCGGGAGCAGATGCGGAACTCCTGCGCCGGGTGCAGGCCTCCGCCGAAGGAGTACCGCTGCTGGTAGAAGATCTGCTGGCGTCGCCCGGGCTGCCCGAGTCGTTCACCGAGACGGTCCGCGAGCGCCTGGCCGGGTTCAGCGAACCGCAGCGATCGGTGATCGAGGCCGCGGCCATCCTCGGCCGCCACTTCGACTGGGAGCTGCTCCCGGCCGTGAGCGGCCAGACTGCCGCCCTGGTGGCGGAGACGCTCGGGCTCGCTGTCGAGCAACTGCTGGTGAGCGCCGACGGCACGGCCTTCCGCTTCCGGCACACGCTGACCCGCGAAGCGGTGCTCGATACCATGCTGCCACCCCGCCAGCGGGCCCGGGCCTCGGCGGCGCTGGCCGTTCTGGACGCCGCACACCCGCGCCTGGAAGGCGGCCTGCGCGAGCTGGCCGTCGAGCTGGCGAACCGGGCCGGGGACCGCCGCCGGGCCGGAACGCTGCTGAGCGAGTCCGGCGGCCAGGCGCTGGCCTGGGGGGCGCTGGCCACTGCGGTCGGCACCCTGCGGCGTGCCGCTGACCTCCTCGAAGGCACTCCCGAGCGGGACCAGGCGGAACTTCTGCTGGTCGAAGCGCTGGCCCTGGCCGGGCGGGTCGAGGAGGCAGCGGCGGCCGGCGGCCATCTCATCACCAGACTCGGCACCGAGGCCGCGGAACTCCGGACGGAAGTTCACCTTCGTCTCAGCCAGGCGGCGGTGGGCGCCTCACGGTGGGAGATGGCCCGCCACCACCTCGGCGCCGCCCGGCGGCTGGCCGGAACCACCCCGCCGGCTGGCGTGCGCGCCCGCATGGGCGTCATCGATGCCGAGGTGGCCTTCGCCGCCGATGACCTCGATAAGGCCCGGCTTTTCGCCGAGGACGTCCTCGCCGCCGAGGGCAGTGCACCGGATGTCCGCTGTCATGCGCTGGAGCTCATCGGCCGGAGCCACCGGCTGCGTGATCTCAGCGCCGCCCGCACGGCGTTCGAGAGCGCGCTGGTCACCGCGGAGGCAGTCGGCCTGCCGTTGTGGCGGCTGCGCGCCCTGCACGAGCTGGGCACCATCGACCTACTTGATCATGCCGGAGTGCAGCGGTTGTCCGAGGCGCGGCGCGCTGCCGAGCAGATGGGTGCGCTGAGTACCGTGGCGATTCTGGATCTCCAGCTCGCCGCGGGCTTCACCTGCCGCTGGGAACTGGACACGTGTGATGCCCACGCGCAGGCCGCCGTCGGCCTCGCCGAACGGCTCGGCCTGGACCAGGTCCGGGCCAAGGCGCTGGCGGTACTCGCGGGCAGCGCCAGCATGCGCGCCGACGCCGGGCAGACAGAGCACTACGCCGCCCGCGCCATCGCGGCCGCTCCGGACGACCAGATGGTGGAGGGCATCTGCTGGGCCAGCCGGGGAGCAGTGGTTCTGCTCGGTGGCGAGGCCGCGGCGGCCGTGGAACCCTACGCCCGGGGGATGGCGATCCTGGCCCGCCTCCCGCATGCCGAACCCGCGGGGCTCCGGGCACTGTGGCCGCTGCTCCTGGCCTCACTTGGTGATCACCGGGCGGCACGGTCGATCGAGGAAGCCCGCCGGCTGGGCGTCGGCGCCATCCGCAGCAACCGGAGCCTTATCGGCTACGCCGAGGCGGTTCTGGCCGGGCGAGCCGGGCAGCGGCAGCGGGCCGGCGAACTGGCAGCGGGCTGCGACGTAGGCTTCACGAACTGCGAGGCCTGGGGGGAGCTAGCGAGGTTTTGCGCCGCCCCCGCTGCTCTCGCCGGCGGATGGGGCGACCCGCTTCGCTGGCTGGCCGAGGCCGAGGCAGGATTTGATCGCCGGGACCTGCCCCGCCTGGCCGAGCGCTGCCGCGAACTGGTCAAGGAGTCGCAGCCCAATCCCTGGGTGGCGGCGGGAATCACCGCCAGGGAGGCGGACGTGCTGCGCCTCGTCGCCGGCGGGCTGGCCAACAAGCAGATCGCAGCGCTGCTGCATCTGTCGCCCCGGACGGTGGAGAAGCACGTCGAGAGCCTGCTGCGCAAGACCGGCGCCCGCTCCCGAACCGGCCTGGAGGCGGCCGCATCACAGGCCGCGGCCCGCGACTCTTAGCGGACGTTCCCTCCCCCGGCCACTACGTAGTCCCGGCCGGCATCTACGTGTTGTTCCCGATGTGACGGCAGGCGGCCGGCCTGCATGCTGGCGTGGCCAGCCAGGCCAGCGGAAGGCAACACGGGATGCTCGAAGCTACGGAACTAATCGTGGCCGTCAAGAACATCGAGACGCCCGATGAGCGGCACGCCTGTGAGCACTCCTCGCTCAATGTGGTCAACCTGCCCGGCGTCACGATCGCCCGCACCGTGTATCAGCCCGGCTGGAAGTGGTCGAAAGACGTCAAGCCGGTCGTAGGCACGGAAGCCTGCCAGGCGGCCCACACCGGCTACATCATCTCCGGCCGGCTCCACGCCCGCATGGACGACGGCCGCGAATACGACTTCGGCCCGGGTGACGCGCACGTGGTGTCGGCTGGTCACGACGCCTGGGTGGAGGGGGACGAGCCGTGCGTCGTGCTTGACCTCGCTTTCACCGGACGTGCCCTGGCCGGGCACGTCGGCCGCTGCCCCTGCGGGGTTGAGTTCCGGGTCGCTAGCGACGACCAGTTCGGCCAGCTTGTCGCGGCCATCCGCGAGCACGCGCGCAGCTCCCACGGGCACGAGCTCACCACCCAGCAGGTGCTCGCCGAGGTGACGGCATGATCGGCTGCACATGTGCCAACAGATGCCGGAGCAGTCAGGAGGGGGCTGCTCCGGCATCTGGCGGGTCCGCCACCCGGATTCGGATACGTTCCGCATCCGCGCGCGGACGCCCAGCACGACGCGGCTCCGGCTACGCCGGCTTCTACGTGCCCGTACAGGGGCCGTGCAGGTAGATGTCGGCGTAGCCGGAGCCGTCCGTGTGCGAGGGCGGCGCTGACGGCGGGTGGGATCGGTTCCGGGAGCCGTCGCCCTGGCCTGGTGGGCCGTGTCCCAGTAGGAGAGCGGGTGCGCGGCACTGCCGGGGTCGATCGTGATCGTCACCGTTGCCATCGAGCGACAGCGTGGTGCGGTCGGCGCCGCCTTCGGGTGTATCCCCATCTGTGCGCATCCGAGCCAGCCGGCGGTCAGCTGCCCAGGCGCCGGGCTCCGGTGCGGCTTCGCCACTCCCGGCCGTCCGCGCTTCTGCCGGGGGAAACACCCAGCCCGGGCGGCTCGGGCCAGCCCGCGGCCCGGGCCAGCGCCACTACATCGGGATGGCCTCGTAGATCTCGACCGACCCGCCGCCGGCGAGCACCGGGCAGCCCTTTGCCTTCGCCGTCGCGTCACTCAGCGAGCCGGCCGACACGATCGAGTAGCCGCCCGCCCCAGACTTGGCCCCGTCGGCGACACCGCCCGAACTTACCGTCGCGGAGTTACCGAACGGGTTCCCCATGTCGGCGACCGAGTCGCCGAGTGTGCCGAACCATGCCCCCCAGGCCTGCATCGCCTGCTCCTGCGCCTCTGGCGTCTCTGCCATCTGACCGCCGATGTAGACATACACGAACTTCGCCATCGAATTCTCCTCGCGCTCGTCGGCCGGCGTCTGCGACCGGAAAAAGGACCTGACACTAAGTCCGACGGACGGGACAGCCGCAAATCGACAGATCTACCGCGGCGATCTTGAGCCTCACCCCGGGCCTGCCCGCCGATCCAGGCCGGGGTCCGCCCGGCCGGCAAGCGCCGCGCCTGCACTCCGGGCGTCGCCAGCGCCTCGCGCGCGTTCTCCTGCCGGGTCTTCGACGGTGAACTGGCCGATCCGGGTATTGCGCAGGCCGGGCAGTTAGCCGGGCCGCGCACCGCTATGGGCTGCTTGCTGTGCCGCTGGGCACAGGCCACACTTGGCCCGGTGAGCCCGCGCTAGCTTGGGCTGGCATGGTCAGCGGGCAGCAGGGACGGGTCGTGGCTGCGGTGAATCTCCCACGGGAGCAGTGGCGGGTCGATGCGCAGGCGCGCGATATCGGGCAGTCTTGCGATCTGGGCACATACCGCCGCTCCTGCCGGGCGGCCCGCGGCTCCCGGCGGACGGGCTGGGGCATTTTCCTGATCGGGCTCGGGTTACTGCCCGGCCTGGCCTTCGCCGGGGCCGCCCAGGCGGCGGCACGGGTCGCTATGCTCGGCGCCGCCGGCGTTCTGGTCGCTCTCGGCGCTGCGCTGATAAAGACGGCGCCACGGGAGAAGGCTGACTGGATCTTCGTGTACGAGGGCGGGATCGCGCAGGTGATCGAGGGGGAAGCCGCTCCGAGGGTAGTCCCCTGGGGCTCGCTCGGCCATGTGCTGAAGGAGTATTCGGCTGGCTCGGAAGATACCGAGCCCCGCCTGTCGGCGGTGCATGTGGCCGGGACCGACGGCACCGTGATCACGGCGGGCAGCGGATACGGCGGCGCGGTCGGCCAGTTGGAGCGGGACGCCGACGAGGTGACCGTGGCGATGCGGCTCCCGGCGGCCATCGAGCGTTACGACACCGGAGCGCCGGTGTCATTCGGCGGCCTTTCGGTGTCCCAGGACGAGATCGCGTGGGCCGGCGGCTCCGAGCGGACCGCCTGGCGCGACATCCGCTCCGTCCGCGTGCGGCCCTACCAGATCGAGCTCAACGCCAGCGGATGGAAAACGGGTCAGGTGATCGGGCTGGCTGATGTCCCCGACTCATGCGTCGCGGTCCGGCTCATCCGGGAAGCGTCGGCCCGGCGGGGAGTGCGGCAGAAAGGCCCCCCGGCCGCGGTGGCGGCATCGGCCGCCGGCCGCATGACCGTAGCGGGGACGGCTGAGTTGTCGCAGGCCGAGGTCAGTGAGGTACTGGGCTGGCCGGTGGAAACGGTCACCGGCCCGGGCACAGGCGGGCAGGCGGCCCGGTTCCGGGGCGGCGGCGCCGATCTCGGCCTCGCCATCCGCAAACGCCATGCGGCCGACCGTGCCATCGCCCGGCTCTGCGGCCGGGCCGTGCCCGGGATCGGCGAGCAGGCGTGGCTGCTCAGCGGCGACCGCACGCTCGTCGTGCTGGCTGGCCGGGCGACGGTGCGGCTGGACCTTCACGGCCTGCCACGATCCGCGCGGGCCGATGTCCTGATCCCGCTCGGACGGCTCGCCACAGCCCGGCTCGTGGCGCCCCCCGGCCAGTGACCATCCCGGCTGGCATCCCTGTCCGGCTATGAGACCGTTGCCGCCATCTGGGGGCGCCACGGCGTTCGGCCTTGGCAGCAAAGGGAAAGAACTTCTCGTTCCGCGGCTGCATCCGCAGGCCGATGGAAATTCTCCTGGGCCAGCGACGTGTACCGCGGTAAGTGGCGCGCCGCCGTTTCGCAACAAGGTTGCCAGTTCCCAGCGGACGACAAAGGCAAGGAGATCTCACTCCTTGCCACTTTCAACGTATAGCAGGCTGGGGGGCTTGCGGCAAGACCCGGGTCATGCTGCAGAATCGGCGGCCGGACCAAGAACGGACGAAGACATGGGGGCACGACGTGCGTGCCGCCTGGGAGGTATCGCGGTGAGCGAGCAGCACGTGCTGGGTCTTCAGGAGGTTGACGAGACGCAGGTCGCGGTCGTTGGCGGCAAGGGCGCGCACCTGGGGGCGCTGTCGCGGATCGACGGCATCCGCGTGCCGGCTGGCTTTTGCGTGACGACGGATGCCTTCCGGCGGATCATGGCGGAAGCGCCCTCGATCGACGATCGGCTCGATCAGCTGTCGCGCCTGAACACCGGCGACCGGGAGGCGATCCGCACGCTCAGCGCGGAGATCCGCCGGACCATCGAAGGGATCGCCATCCCGGGCGATCTCGCGGCGGCGATCACCCGCGCTCTCGCCCTGCTCGGCGAGCAAGCCGCCTACGCCATCCGATCCAGCGCGACGGCAGAGGACCTGCCGACGGCCTCCTTCGCCGGCCAGCAGGACACGTACCTGAACGTCGTGCGGCCAGCGGCGATCCTCCAGCACGTCAGCCGGTGCTGGGCGTCGCTGTTCACCGAGCGGGCCGTGACCTATCGCCTGCGGAACGGCTTCGGCCACCGGAAGGTCTGCATGGCCGTGGTCGTGCAGCAGATGGTCTTCCCGGATGCGGCCGGCATCCTGTTCACGGCCGACCCCGTCACGGGCAACCGGAAGGTCGCCTCTGTGGAGGCCAGCTTCGGCCTCGGTGAGGCCCTGGTCTCCGGCCTGGTGAACCCGGATGTCTTCAAGGTGCGCGACGGCGAGGTCGTCGCCAGGGCGATCGCCGCCAAGCAGCGTGCGGTTCACGCCTCGCCGGCGGGCGGGACGCGGGAACAGGCGATCGACCCGCAGCGGCAGGAGCAGCCGGCGCTGACAGATGCGCAGGTTGTGCGGCTCGCGCAGCTCGGCCGGCGGATCGAAGCGCACTTCGGCCGTCCGCAGGACATCGAATGGTGCCTGGCCGATGATGGCTTCCAGATCGTCCAGAGCCGGCCGATCACCACGCTGTTCCCCATCCCCGAGTCCGGCGACCGGGAGAACCACGTCTATGTCTCCGTCGGTCATCAGCAGATGATGACCGACCCCATGAAGCCCCTGGGCCTGTCCTTCTGGCAGATGACGACCCCCGCGCCCATGGCCGAGGCTGGCGGCCGCCTGTTCGTCGACGTCACCCAAAGGCTGGCCTCGCCGGCGAGCCGCGCCGGCCTCCTGGAGGCCCTGGGGAGATCCGATCCGCTGACCGGCGACGCGCTGCAGACCATCCTCGAGCGCGACGGCTTCATCCGGCCGCTGCCTGACGAGGGTCCCCCTGGGCCACTGTTTGGCGGCGCGCCAGCTCCGACCGAGACCGATCCGGCCATCGTCACCGAGCTGATCGGGCGCAGCGAGGCATCCATCGCCGCCTCGGAACGCGACATCGAGGCGATGTCCGGAGAGGCGCTGCTCGACTTCATCCAGGCGGACATCCAGGAGCTGAGGCGGATCCTGTTCGATCCGCAGAGCCATCAGGTGTTCATGTCGGCGATGGAGGCCGCGTGGTGGCTGAACGATCAGCTGCAGGCGTGGCTGGGCGAGAAGAACGCGGCGGACACGCTCACGCAGTCCGTTCCCCATAACGTCACGTCGGAGATGGGGCTGGCGCTCTTGGACGTCGCGGACGTGATCCGCCCGCATCCGGACGTGGTGGCGTTTCTGCAGCACGTCGGGGACGAGGGTTTCCTGGACGAGCTGGCCGGGCTCCCGGGCGGGCGGGAAGCGCGAGACGCCATCGAGGCGTGGCTCGAAAAGTACGGCATGCGCTGCGTCGGCGAGATCGACATTACGCGGCCGCGTTGGAGCGAGCGCCCTGCCACGCTCGTGCCCGTGATTCTCGGCAACATCAGGAACTTCGAGCCGGGCGCCGGCGCGCGGCGCTTCGAGCAGGGGCGGCAGGAGGCATGGGCGAAGGAACAGGACGTGCTGGAGCGCTTGCGGGCCCTGCCGGACGGGGAGCGGAAGGCCGAAGAGGCCAAGCGGATGATCGACCGGGTGCGGACCTTCATCGGGTACCGGGAGTACCCGAAGTACGGCATGGTCAGCCGCTACTTCGTATACAAGCAGGCCCTGCTGAAAGAGGCCGAGCGCCTCGCGGCGGCCCACGTGCTTCGTGAGAAGGAAGACATCTTCTACCTGAGGTTCCCGGAGCTCTACGACGTCGCGCGCACGAACCACGTGGATGACCAGCTCATCGGCGGGCGCAAGGACGCGTTCAGGTCGTATCAAGCGCTGACGCCGCCCCGGGTGCTCACATCGGACGGCGAGGTCATCAGCGGGGCGTACCTACGCGACGACGTGCCGGCCGGTGCCCTGGCTGGCCTGCCGGTCTCCGCCGGGGTCATCGAAGGGCGGGCCCGCGTCATCCTGGATATGGCGCAGGCCGATCTCGAAGCGGGCGACATCCTGGTCACGGCGTATGCAGACCCCAGCTGGACGCCGCTGTTCGTGGCGATCACGGGCCTGGTCACGGAGGTGGGAGGACTGATGACCCATGGCGCAGTGATCGCACGGGAGTACGGCTTGCCGGCCGTCGTGGGTGTGGTCGACGCCACCCGGCTGATCCCCGATGGGCAGCGGATCCGCGTGCACGGAACCGACGGGTACGTCGAGATTCTGCCTTGACTGGTCAGGAACCCAGGGCCACGCCATGCCCGGAAGACGCCCGCAGCGTATCGGTCAGCAATGCGACCAGCGCCTCGAGCTGCACGTCGGCCGACGAGGAGACCTCTTGGTCCGACCCGTCCAGCGCCCGGGCGGCGAGCCCTGCCTTGCTGTCGATCAGCCCGGCGATCCGGGCGTCGATGGTCTGCGCGGCGATGATGCGCCACGCGGTCACCGGTTCGGCCTGCCCGATGCGGTGGCTGCGGTCGATGGCCTGGGTCTGCTCCGCGTCGGTCCAGGACAGCTCGGCCAGCACGATGTTCGAGGCGACCTGCAGATTCAGGCCCACGCCAGCCGCGGTCAGCGAGCACACCGCGACCGCGACGTCCGGGTCGTTCACGAAGGCTTCGACGTTCGCCTGCCGCACTGTGGGCGTCTGGCCGCCACGGATCGACGAGAAGCGCACCCCCTGCCGGGCGAAGATCTCTTCGGCGGCGTCCATCACGTCGACGTGCTTGGCGAAGAAGACGACCTTGCCGGCGCTGCGGGCCAGCTGAGCCGCGTAGTCCGCGGCCAGTTCGGCCTTCGCCTGGCCGATGCGCCGCATCATGGTGAACACGTTCTCGCCGGACTGCGCGCCCGCCGCCTCCTTCAGCTCCGACTGGGCCACCCGGCGGACGAGGTCGTGGTCTATGCCCCCGGTGCCGACGTCGGAGGATCGGTTCGCGAGCGCGGTCTTGTACCGCGCCACCATCCGGCCAGCGAGGGCCTGTTCTGCCGCCCGGATCGACCGGCCGGCCCGTTCGTCCAGCTCAACGGGGAGGTCAGCGATACGGCGGGCGGGGATGTCGGCGGCCACGTCGAGCTTGCGCCGGCGCACGATGCCCAGGTCGATCACGCACTGGCGCGCCGCGGCGTAGAAGCTTCGGTCGGCAGGCGTCAGGCCGGTGTCCTCAAGCGCATCCATCAGCTCGCCGAGGGGCTTGCTGTCGTCGATCCAGCCGAGGAACTGCCAGATCGCCCGGAAGTCCTCGATGTCGTTGATCAGCGGGGTGCCGGTCAGCGCCATCAGCAGGGGCCGGTCCATACGGGACCTGATGCGGTCGGAGAGCGCGAGGACGTTCTGCGAGCGCTGCGAGGTCTTGTTCTTCATGAAGTGAGCCTCGTCCACGACCATGCCGCGGAAGCCGAAGTCACCGAGCCAGCCCATGTGGCGGTCGAGAACCTCGTAGTTGAGCACGACGATATCGGCGAATCCGTTGACAGCATCGCCGTCGCCCTGCACCACCGTGGCCGGGCGGTGAGGAGTCCAGCGGGCCGCCTCACGGGCCCAGTTGGTCTTGACGACGTTCGGCACGACGACCAGCAGCGGGTAGGCGTTCGCCGCCTCCGCGGCGAGCAGCGCCTGGGCCGTCTTGCCCAGACCCGGCTCATCGGCGAGCAGGAACGTCCGGTGACCGGCAGCGGCCGCGGCGACCAGCTGCCCCTGGTGCGGCATCAGTTCCAGGCCCGCCGGGGTGAACCGTTCCGTCGGCGCCGGGAGCGCCATGCAGGCCGGGGCTCCCCCGCCGGCACGTTCGAAGGAACTCAGCAGCGGGCCGAGCAGCTCCCAGCCGGCCAGCCGGTGCAGACGGGAGGTGCGCTGCGGAACGGCGGAGAAGTCTGGGGCGAGAAAGGGGTTCGCCAGTTGCCGGGAGACCACCGGCTGCGGCACGACCCGCCGCTCCGAGCCGGCGGAAGCTGGAGCGGTCTCCGTAGGCGCGAGCTCTTCGGGCGCCGGCTCGATGCCGAAGTCCCGCAGCATCTCCCGCTTGAGCGACCGGGCCGCCTCGGAGACACCGGAGTCCTCGGCGAGCAGCGCCAATAGCCCAGCGTCCTGGACGGCGGTCGCCGCGAGGATGGCCGCGACGCCGTCCAGGCGCTTGAGCTGCTCGGCCCGATGACTGTCGCTTACGGCCGCCGCCCGGACGCGGGCACGCTCGTCCCGCAGCAGCAGGGCGACGGCCTGGAACTTCGTGCGCACGGCAGGCGTCACGCGGCCGCGCCGGGCAGCCGCCTCGACCTCACGGACGGTTCGGGCGAGCGCCGGGACGACATCGCCGCCGTGGTGGACGCGTCGTTGCTTCCGCGGGGCGGTACGGCGAGCGCGCGTCTGGCGCTGGCCTGGTCGAGCCACAGACTTCTCCTCTGGAATGCCGGGACACGGTGGCCACGGCAGCACGCAGCACAGTCCTGCGGCCGGGGCGGGAAACGTCCCGAGCAGCGGGCCTGGTACTTCCAACGCCGAGCCGGCTTGCGGATCTCCGACGATCGACGCAGGCAGGCCCGGCAGGCCAGTTACACGAACCCTGAGCCGCCGCTGGGTGGGCTGGTGACCACGGCGCGGGGAAAATCGTCGTCGGACGAGCGGCTCGGTTCTCGGCTACCGCTCATGTTAACGCTCGGGGGAGCGCATAATTCCCCGCCGCACCGTGGGTGAACGTCCTCAATTACCGCATATGGCAGTTAGGTCAGGCTGACGTAGCCTCCTGACGGCCGCGGCACGAGACCGATAAGCGCTGGATCGAGCCGGGCAGCTTCGTGGGCCGGGCCCGCGGCCGGCGAGCAGACTGTTCTTGTGCAGACGAGCTACGGCCTGGTGCCGATCGGGTGGGTGCAGTCGGCCCTGAGGGTCCTCGACGATGCGCCGAACCAGCGTGAAGGCGCGCCCCGGGCCTGGATCCGCTTCGATGAGCAGGTCGCGGAGGGTGCCAAGGACCTGCGACCCGGCGATGAGGTCGTGGTGCTCACCTGGCTCCACCTGTCGCCCCGCGACGAGCTGAGCACCCATCCTGAGGACGACATGAGCCAGCCGCTGACCGGCGTGTTCAGCACCTGCTCGCCCAATCGGCCCAACCCCATCGGCCTGCACCGGGCCCGCATCATGGCGCGCGACGGGCTCCGGATTGAAGTCGACGCCCTGGAGGCAATCGACGGGACGCCGGTGGCTGGACGTCAAGCCGGCCATCGACCCGCCCGCATGACGCGCGGGGCGATGGCCGGCTTGACGTCCAGCACGGCCCGGAATTTCAGTACGTGATGCCGGGGAACTGCGCGCGGGCGTGCTCCAGCTGGCCGGCCCACTCACGGGGCCAGCCGAAAGCGCGGGCGGCCTGGCTGCTCATGTCGGCGGCCGCGGCACCGCTGGTGAAGTGGACGTACTCGCCCCAGTTCATCCGCCGCGTGTAGGTGCCGCCGGAGTCGCGCGGGAAATGCCGGGCCAGGTCCCGGAAGAACCTGTTCATGACCTCCGCCTGCCCGCATTCCCGCCATAGTGGGTAGAACCAGTCGCGGAACCAGCGGGTTTCCCGCTGAGGGAAATCGTCGGTGT
Source organism: uncultured Actinomycetes bacterium (assembly GCA_963851025.1). Classification (GTDB taxonomy): domain Bacteria; phylum Actinomycetota; class Actinomycetes; order Streptosporangiales; family Streptosporangiaceae; genus RYN-230. Next base: position 59,557 of record CAWKOA010000029.1, on the reverse strand, counting down.
TGCCGGTGAACCGGCGGTAGACGCCCTTGGCCTCACGGTCCATGCCCAGCGCCGTGTAGAGGTCATAGATGTAGAACTCGGCCCACTTGCTGTCGCCCCAGATCTCATACGCCGGCGAGCCATGGGCGCCGTTGTTGGCGCTCTCCACGGAATGCCCGATCTCGTGAGCGGGCAGCTCGCGAGCGAGGGCGTTGCCCTCCCGCCAGGTGTCCAGCCCGCAGTCGCTGACGTTGTGGTAGTCGTGGACCGGGCTGATGTAGTACCCGGCGTGGCCGCCGCCGTGCCGCCCGGCGTGGTGGATGGAGTAGATACGCGGGTCGGGCCCGAACGCGTCGCCGTAGGTTGCCTTGGAGTACTGCCAGGTCACGTTGATGAACCGGGGCAGCCACCGAACCTCGGCGCGGCGCACGCCAGGGTCTGTGTAGATCGCGCAGTGCTCGTCGCTGTGGTACAGCCGGAGCAACTGGCGGTGGTCGAACCAGTGCTCCTGCCAGGTGGCCGGCGGGTCAGCCAACGGGCGCTCCGATTCTGCCTCCACCAGGTCTCCCACCTCTCCGGGCACTGCCCGGCGCGTCTCGTCAGGCCCTCATCAACGCGATCGTATGGCCAGTGAGCTCGCCTGTCGCACCTCGTCCTTACCATCCATTGCGCGCGATAGCGGGCATGGCTCACCCATTGGGGGTGATGCCCCTGGGCCGGAGCAACGATGTAGTGCTGGTGTATCCAGCGAGGCCAGCGGCCGCGCGTTCCGCAGTTAACCGGGGAGGGCTCCGTGAATGGCGAAACACTCGTCGGCACACCCGCCGACATCGCCACCGCGCCGGTGGAGCGCAATCCCCTTGCGCCGCGCGAGTTCATGCTCGCGAGAATGGCCGCCCCGATCGAGGTGGGTGCACCGCCTGCCTGCCTCGCCAACGCCGAGGCAGGCAGCCTCCGGAGGAGAGATGATTCTGGTGTCTGAGACCCCGCTGGCCGATGGCACCTCTGGTGCACCTACCGGCCCAGACGTCGCTGTAAACCGTGACGACGCCCGCATAGTGAATGGAACGCGCCTTACCGGCAGCATTGTCGGCCACATTACTGACCAGGCGCGCCGCACGGCCAACGCCGCAAGGGCTGGACGTGTAGTCAATGCCGACGGCGAGCCAGGAGTGCTTGACCTGACGCCGTTGCGCGAGCTGCTCTCCGAGCTGGTGGAGGAGCTCCAGAAGGTGAGACTGCGGGACAGGGTAGCCAGCGCGCTGCGGCAGGCAGCCGACATCATCGATTCGCAAACGCCGATCCACTAAAGGCAGAAACTGTCACCCAGAGCGGGCCGCCTCGCGGCCACGACGGCCCGCCTCGCCGGTCAGGGAACCGGCATCGATGCCGTGGACGTCGATTTGCTCGCTGCTGCGGGCAGCGACGGGTTCCTGTGGCAGCACGAGAGCTTCGGCTTGGCTGGGCGCGGCGTCGCCCTGCGCATCGCGCTTCCCCGCGGTCTGACCGACGCCGCGGCGGTGGCTGAGGTGGCGGGCAGCCTGGCCGCTATCCAGCGCGGCGGCGACGTGACCGGGCCGGGAACCGGGGCGGTAGCTCTTGGGGCGCTGCCGTTCGTGCGGGATGCCCCTGGGGCACTCGTCGTCCCTCGCGTGGTAATCGGCCGCCGCGACGGCGAAGCGTGGATCACCACCATCGCCCGTCCTGGCGGCGGCCCGGCCGCCGCCAGCCTGGCCGGCCAGATGGCTGCCGATGCCCTGGGCGGGTTCGCCGACCCCCGGCCAGCGCCGAGCCAGTTCACCCTGACGCCGGCGATGGACCACGACGCCTGGAAGGAGCTCGTGGCCGGTGCTGTCACCCGCATCGACGACGGAGCGCTGGGCAAGGTCGTCCTGGCCCGCCAGATCGACGTGACAGCCAACCGCCCGTTCGTCACCTCCGATGTCCTGTCTAGGCTGCTCGCCCTGTACCCGACGTGCATGGTCTTCAGGATCGATGGCTTCCTCGGCGCTAGCCCCGAGTTGCTGATCGAGCGCCGGGGTACGCACGTCGCCAGTCACCCCCTGGCCGGCACCATCGGCCGCAGCGGCGATCTGGCCACCGACGAGGCGCTCATCGCCGGGCTGCTCGCCTCACCCAAGGAACGCAAGGAGCATGCCTATGTCATCGAAGGCCTCCGCGCCACCCTCGGCCCGGTCTGCGAGAGCCTGGACGTACCCGGCAAGCCCACGGTGCTCGAGTTGCGCAACGTGTCCCACCTCGCCACCCGCCTCAGCGGGGTGCTGTCCGCCGTCCCGGACGGGTCAGCCGAGCCTGGTAGCAGCCTCGGGCGCCACGCCGGGCCATCCGGAGACGAGCCAGCACATCCCGGGCTCCGGGTACCCACCGCCCTCCAGCTCGTGGCGAGGGTGCACCCCACGCCCGCCGTCGGCGGCACACCCACCGACGAGGCGGTGGCCTACATCGGCGAGGTCGAGGGCTTTGACCGCGGCCGGTACGCCGGGCCGGTGGGCTGGATGGATGCCCGCGGTGACGGGAGCTGGGCTATCGGGCTCAGGTCAGCTCACATAAACGGCGAGCACGCCTCGATGTACGCCGGCGTCGGCGTGGTGGCCGGATCCCGGCCCGGGGCCGAGCTGGAGGAAACCCAACTGAAGCTGCAAGCCCTCCTCGCCGCGCTCATCCGCCCCTGAGGCGCCACCCCCTTGGCTATCGCTTCCGGTTCGGCTAGGCACGCGCGAACACAGCAATAGCCGGCGGGAACTGACCACGCGGAATAGGAACGGCGACCTGTGGAGCCGCGAAGCCAATCCTTCACCCTTTTGGGAGGATGCCACAGTCCGTCCGCACGGACGTGCGCTGCACCAGCTCGAACAGAAAAGGTCAAGGACATGGAAACCATCACTCTCAACAACGGCGTCGAGATGCCCGCGCTTGGTCTCGGGGTCTTCCAGACGCCCCCGGCCGAAACCCGCGACGCTGTCCGCGCCGCACTCGACATCGGGTACCGCCATATCGACACCGCGGCGGCTTACGGCAACGAACGCCAGGTGGGTGACGCCGTCCACCGTTCCGCGCTGGACCGATCGGAGGTCTTCCTGGAGACCAAGATCTGGATCAGTGACTACGGGTACGAGGAGACGCTGCACGGCTTCGAGAAGAGCTCCCGCAAGCTCGGCGTCGATCAGATCGACCTGCTGATCCTGCACCAGGCGCTACCGTCGGCGTTCGACCGGACCCTGGAGGCTTACCGGGCCCTGGAGACACTGCTGGCTGACGGCAAGGTCCGCGCGATCGGGGTCAGCAACTTCATGGTCGAGCACCTCATAACGCTGCTCGACCGCACCACGGTGGTGCCGGCGGTCAACCAGATCGAGGTCCACCCCTACTTCGCACAGCAAAAAGTGCAGGACTTCGGCACCGAGCACGCAATCCTCACCCAGGCTTGGTCACCGATCGGCGGCATCACCTTCTACCGCGACGGTAGCCATGGCAGCACGCTCGACGACCCGGTCATCGGAGCCATCGCCAGGACCCACGGCAAGACCCCAGCCCAGGTGATGCTGCGCTGGGGTCTGCAACACGGACGCTCGGTGATTCCGAAGTCCACCAAGCCCAGCCGCATCGCGGAGAACATCAACGTCTTCGACTTCGAGCTGTCCGCCGAGGAGATGACCGCGATCGATGGCCTGGACACCGGCCGTCGCGGCGGCCCCGAGCCCGACGCCATCACCCTCGAGGCCTTCGGCCGCGAGATCCCGGAGGCATGAGAACCCGCCGCTCCGCTCAGCATGCTGTGCCCGAAGTGCGCGTTGGCACAGATGCGTCAGCGCGCTCCGCTCCTTGTTGTCCGGCAGAACTCTTCGACACCGGAGCTTCTGGGAGAACATCGGCCCGGCGGCACAACCACCGAAGTCCCGCACCAGCCTGTCCCACGGCTGGGCCTCAGGACCCACGCTCATCATGACCAGCTACGTGCTCGGTGTGCAGCCCGTGGACCCCGCGGGCCGGCCACCAAAGGCCGACCCGGGATGACCATCTGGACGCGCCGGGCGGCAAGCAGCCCGGTCCGTGCAGCATGGCTACGTCTGGGACATGTGGGCAGCGGCAGTGCCGGCACATCCTGCGGGTGTCCCCAGCCAGATGGCAGGATGTGTCAGGGAAGACTTCAGCTGGCAGCAGCGCCAAGAGTTATGATTGCATTTTGGCGCTTCCAGCGCCAAAATGGCGCCATGACTAGCATCCAGATCAAGGACGTGCCCGAGCGGACGCACGCGATCCTCCGCCAGCGCGCGGCCGCCGCTCACCAGTCTCTCCAGGAGTACCTGCGGAGCCGGCTGATCCAAGACGCAGACGAGCCGACCCTGGAGGAGGTCCTCGACCGCGCCGGCGGCCGATCCGGCGGATCGGTCCCGCTCGAGGACGCCGTAGCCGCGATCCGCGACGACCGTGATCGTCGCTGACGCCAGCGTCCTGGTCGTCGCCCTGGCCGATGACGGCCCGGACGGGGACCAGGCCCGGTCCCGTCTGCAGGGCGAGCGGCTGACCGTGCCCGAACTCGCCGACCTGGAGGTCGCATCCGTACTGCGGCGGCAGATGAAAGCAGGCACCCTCGACGCCCGGCGCGCCCGCCTCGCACTCGGCGACCTGGCCGCGCTGCCAGCCCTGCGGGCACCGCACCGCCCCCTGCTCCCCCGCTGCTGGGAACTACGGGACATCCTCACCATCTACGACGCGGCCTACGTAGCCCTCGCCGAAACCATGAACACCACCCTGCTGACCGGCGACCGGAAACTCGCAAGGGCCCCCGGACCCCAGTGCCCCATCGAAATCTTCCAGCCCGCACCCTGACCACTCGAAAACCTCCGATCACCACGAACTGACCGAAGATCCCTTAACGATCTTGCTGAATCAAACCCGGGGAACATCAGAGCCTCCAGAAACCCCAGGGCGATTCAGTCGGCCCTGAATCGCCCCGGAGTCTCCGGAATCACCGAGGCGATTCATTCCGGCTCTCCAACGTTACTGTGGGTGTGCGGCGTCACACCCACAGGGTGCCTGGCGCGAGAGGTGTGTCAAGGCCAGTTACGGCCCTTCCTGGAAGCGTGAGGGGCTGCGCAGGCTTGGCAGAGATGCACCCTGGCCCGAGAACGGAGGTGCCGGTTCGTGGACGCATCAGCAGTTCTCGTCAGCGCGGAGGACCAGGTGATCGACGAAGCGGTCGCTGCCCTCGCGCAGCGCGATCAGGCACGCCACCAGCCACCCAGCCCGGACGAGCGCCGCGAGGTACGGCAACTGTTCCGCCTTGTGGTGCGGTGCATGCAGGCGGGACGCACCGAACCGATCACCAGGCCATCTGAGCAGATTGCGGCGCACTGTTACGCCGCGGGCATTGATCACAGCGAGGTGCAGGAAACATTCAACGTCCTGGCGGAGGCGCTCTGGCGCCACCTGGCCGACGCCCTGGCCGACGGGCAGAAGGTTCAGGCGCTCGGGCTGCTGAACGCCATCGTCCGGACGGGCAAGGATGCGATGGCCGGGACTTACGTGGCCCTGGCCATCCGTGACCGCGACGCGCAGGCTGAGCAGTCGGCGGGAGGGTCAGCTACCCAAGGCGCCGGGTCCGAGGGCCGTGCGGGCGACGTCGTCCGGACTGGCGTGGCCGGCCAAGTCGGCATCATCACACTTGAGGACCACCACACCCACAACGCCATCGGTGTCCAGATGGCCGACGGGGTCATCTCCGCGCTCCAGACGCTGCGAACCCGGCAGGTGCGCGCGATCGTGCTCCGTGCCGCCGGTGGAATGGACGTCTGGTCCGCTGGCCATGCCATCGATGAGCTTCCCCGGGGCAGGCGGGATCCGCTGGGCTATAACGATCCGCTGGAAGAACTGATCCGCGCCGTCCGCACCTTCCCTGCGCCCGTCGTCGCCATGGTGCACGGCACGGTATGGGGCGGAGCGCTGGACCTAGTGCTCAGCTGTGACCTGGCCGTCGCCGACGAGACCGCGTCGTTTGCCATCACCCCCGCTAATCTGGGACTGCCCTACAACATCACCGGGCTGCTGCATTTCCAGGGACGGCTGCCAATCAACGTCATCAAGGAGATGTTCTTCACCGCTGCGCCTATCGACGCCCGCAAAGCTAAGGAATGGCTGCTCATCAACCACTTGGTTCCATGGGACCGGCTCGAGTCGTTCACCATGGAGCTGGCCGCAACGATGGCCATCAAGTCACCGCTGGCCATTGCCGTCATCAAGGAGCAGCTTCGCGTCCTGTCGGACTACCAGCCCATCGCGGCGCAGGTATACGAACGTGTCCAGGGCTTGCGCCAGGAAGCGTACGACAGCGGTGACTACCTTGAGGGCCTGAATGCCTTCGCCCAGAAGCGCCAGCCTATCTTCCGAGGCACCTAATCCGGACCTGCGAACCGTAGACCTTCTCCTTACCATGTATCGCTGCGCGGTTCTGCAGCCCCAGGTAGATCGCCTGACCTGCGCGAACACAAGCACACGCTGGCCCTCACAAGCACCGGACAAGCCCACGCGAGCGTCATTTGCCACTCAATCTGCCACTCACTTTGATCTTTCCGGTGTGCAGGCCGACCGCACCGACCGGCTTGCCCACATCGAAGACGTCGTCGCTGCCCGTCGCCGGGTCGAACCGGTGCACTCTCCCGTTTGGGATGTCCAGCCACAGCAATCTCTGCTGCCGGTCGCCCATACCCGCCCCTCCCCGATCGCGGTGTGGCCGTCGAAGACGATCTCTGACTGCATGCTGGCTGGCACGGTGACTCCCTCTCCCGCTGTCACGCTCACAGGACGCCGAAGCGGTCATATGCGTCGCGCAGCGTGCTCCCCTGGGCAAGCGAGTCACGCAGCCCGTTCTCCTTCTCCGCCTTCTGCGCCGCACGCTGCACAACCTCCGGCCCAAGCCCGGCGGGCACGACCACGACGCCGTCAACGTCGGCGACCACGAGATCACCGGGCTGGACAAGCAGGCCGCCAACGACCGCGGGCTGCCGCCACGCGGTCACCGCGGTCCTGCCCTTACAGTCCAGCGGCAATCCGCCGCGGCACCATACTGGGTAACCCATGCCCGTGATGCGGCGCTGGTCACGGCAGTAGCCGTCGATCACGGTGCCGCGGGCGCCGCGGGCGCGGGCCGCCGTCGAGAACAGCTCGCCCCAGCAAGCGGCACGGGCCGAGCCGCCTGCGGCCACCAGCACGACCTCCCCAGGCGCAAGGTCATCGAGTGCGGGGATCTCGCCGGCGTACGGTTCTGCGGGGATCTCCCCGGCTTCGGCGACGAGAAAGGGGTTGGCCCAGCCCGCGACGACCACGTCGGCCGCGCCGCCTAGTAGGCGGATCGCCGGGTCGAGGGTGTGGTCGCGGTGCCCGAGGCCGTCGAGAATGTCCGACACGACCGCCGTATACAGCCGCGCCGCGGCCAGGTCGGGCCGGGCCACGCCCTGGCGATCCGCGGTCATCGGGTGCCGCCCGGCCGCACGAGGATCTTCAAGTGTTTCTCCGGTTCGTCCCTGAGCAGCTCAAGGCCGCCGCTTACCGCCGCGGTGATCGGGATGCGGTCGGTGACCAGCGGCGCAGCTTGCACGACGCCCTTGGCCATGAGCCCGAGCGCGATGCGGAAGTCGGTGTCCCAAACATGTGAAAGCGAGCCGATGATCGACTTCTCCGCGCCGACGAGGTCCATTGGCAGCACGCTGACCGGCCTGGTGCCCAGACCGAGCAGGACCGCACGGCCGCCTGAACGCAAGGCCCGGACCGCGGTTGCTACGGCGTGCGGACGCCCGGCACTCTCCACGGCGACATCGGCCTGGAGCGCCGCCGCGTCATCCGGCGGCACGGCACGGTCGGCACCCAGGCGGCAAGCCAGACTTCGCCGGCCAGCGAGCGGCTCGACGACCCCCACGCTGCCTGCCCCAAACGCACGCGCTGCCTGCACTGCCATCAGCCCAACCGCGCCTGCGCCCACCACCGCGACCTGCTCGCCAGGCCGGAGCATGCCGCGGCGCAATGCCCGCACCGCGACCGCGAGGGTCTCCACCAGCGGCGCCTCGTCGTCGGCCACCGTGTCAGGCAGCGGCAGGCACATCCGGGCCGGTGCGTTGCACAGTTCCGCAAGGCCGCCGTCGCCGTGCAGGCCAAGCCCGCCAAGCTGCGGGCAGCGGGTGACCTCGCCACGCCGGCACCAATGGCATGTGCCGCAGAAGACGATCGTGTTGACCGCAACCCGCTGGCCCGTTCGGGGTTCGGCGACGCCGTCGCCAACCGCCACAACACGGCCGGCGAACTCGTGGCCGAGAATGATCGGCGCGCGGGCTCCGGTGATCGGGTGCGGCGCGTTCGACCGGAATGAACCCCGGGCCGCTCAGCCACTCCTCGACGTCGGTGCCGCAGATACCGCACCAGCCCACCCGCAGTTGCACCTCACCCGGCCCGGGCGGCGGAGGCGGTGGCACCTCGTTGACCCGGACCGTGCCTCTGGCATGCCAGCGGACCGCAAGCATGTCACGCCCTCCAGCGATCTTCGTTACCAGTCACAGGTCACCTGGTCACAGGAGGCGTCCGGGTACTACCGGCGAACGATACCGCACCCGGGCCGAACTGATCCTGGCCGCCGACCCTAAACCCGGAGTGCATGAACGAGTCGAGCGCGGCCTGGTCGCGCTGTGAACTCCCGGGAACGTCTAACTGGGCCGACTGGGAGTCCTCGATGATTACCAGCCGAGGCGCGCAGACCAGCTCACGCTATGCGTCCGCGTTGACCGGATCTGCCGATGTGAGTGCATTGCACAAGCATGCGTGTTGAGCTCTCCTAAATTTGCCCGAAAACGCCCGCGAGACCTAGGCAAAAGAGCAATGCCCCCAGAAAAGCGGCGACGAGATGGGGCAAGGCTACGTGAGCGAATAGCAACGGCGACTTACCAGGGTTGTCGTTGACATCCTCCCAGCGTCTTGGCACACGTGGATCTCCTTTAGAATGCCCTCCTCGGAGCCGTGGCCACGCCGTATACCAACTCCAGTCAATGAGTGGGGACGATACCGGGCCATGCTCGATGTCAGTTCGATAGAGATCGTAGGCTGCTACCTCGATGTCCCCCATGCGCGGGTAGTAGCGCATCTGCTGCAGCTTCGTTGATCCTTCGATAAGCCAAAATGCGACGCCGCTCGCCGCAGCCACAAGAAAGAGCCCATAGTGGTTCTGCTGAAAACCTAAGGCGATGGCGGCGAGACTAAAGGTAACCCCCCAACCTTTGATAGTCAGCAACCTTTGATCAAAGCTGGCTACAGTATCTGCAATCTTGTAGTACTCAGCCTGTAGGTCATCGTGCAAGAATTTACTACGCTCCGAGGTCGTAAGGGAGCCCTCGGTGCTGGTGTTCGACATGGCTGTTCGTCGCCTCCTTCGGCTCGATGGCAGAAGTCTATTGACTTGCGTGGCTGGGTTCACAGTGTGAGACGCGCTCCTCTGCTGCGATTCAAGCGTTCGTTCTGGCCATGGGCTCAGGTTGCGCGGAGGACGCGGTACTCGTAGGCGGATAGCCGCTCGATGGCTACTCGATCTCCTGGCTGGAGGTCATGACGTTTGAAGAAGTTCCGCCAGGGACCGCGGGAACGGAAGATCTTTTTGTCGGCTGCGATGTCGGTTCTTACCGTGCCGGGAAGGCCTTCGAAGTGCAGGGTGAGCAGCGCGCCTGTCCCGTCTCGCGCGTTGGGGGCACCCATCGCATCGGCGGGGAAGAAGCCCTGGTGCGCTCGGAGGGAGATGTGGTCGTGGCTGAGGTTGCCCTGGGTCAGCTGGATCACGACGCGGGTGTTGCGGTCATGGGCGGGGTCAGGCGTGAGCGGCGGGCCCACGCGTTCCTGCGTATCTAGCTGGACTGAGTGAGGTGTGCCCGGGGGCGCGGCCCCGGGGTCAAGGCGCCAGACCTGGCGGATGAGGCGGGTCTTCGCGGCTTGGAAGTAGCGCTCGCGAAACGGGCTCGCTGGTGAGGGGTGGGGTAGCCCGAGCAGGCATCGAGCTGGATCAATTGCTCCCAAGTCCCGCAGATGAGTTACGGCGCGGTTCGCCTGGCCCAGCGGGATCACGATCGATGATCCGAGCGCCGCCAGCTCGTGGGCCAGCGTGGCCTGGATCATCCCACGCAGCCAGGGATGCATCGTGAGTCCTGGGCTTGACCCTGAGTAGTTCGCAAGCGACCCGTCGCGCTTGCGGACGAAGACTGGGTAGCGCACCGCCGAGGTGGTGTGCAGCAGCCCGCGATGGGAGTCCTCGAACAACTCCGCGCAGGACTGAAGGCCCAGGATCGGTGCCAGGCCAAGCTCATCGAGCCAGCGGGCCAGGTCCCGGCGCATCCCCTTGAAGCTCGCGTGTGCTTTCACCGACCTCAGCGCGTCCTCGTCCATCCGGCCTGCCCGCAGCGCGTCGCGGACGATGGCATAGGACTCCAGCATCTGGGTGGGGCCTGGAGTGACACCCACCAGCGCCACCCTCGCCCGCGTGTTCAGATAGTCGAACGGTGCGTAATAGGCGATGAGCCGACGGTCTTCATAGATGCAGAACTGCGGCGCCCGGGCATCGACCAGAGACAGCCGCCCAGGCGGCAGAGCAGAAAACGAATCACGGAAATTCGAGAACTCCACGCCCACAGGCTCCCACCAGGCGCGCCTGGTGGGAAGCCCCAGCGAGAGCGGCGACCTGCTCCGCGCGAGAGCACACTTTCATCGCCGGGCTGGCCCCGCCGCCATCATCTGATATCGCTGAAGACCAAACTCGGCTCAGCAGTGCGTCCGCGTTCATGGTTGAGCCAGAGCACCCCACGCAGGCCGTGGGCAACGGTCGCGAACGCGACCGACTAACCATTCACACGCACGGTAGACAGCATCGCTTCGAGGCCTGCACGGACAGACGATCCGGCCGACCGCACCCACATGCCGCGATGATGGCGAGGAGCCAACTGCAATCGGGCGGCCAGGCATGCCCGGTGACCACGACGGCCAGGCCAGGGCAGCGTCGCAGCGATGCGATGGTTTCCCGGGCCTTCTACCGTGGCCTGGTGATCACCTATGAATGGCGCGGGCAGTTCAGCAGCGCCGAGGTAGGAGCCCCGGGTGGCGGGCTGCGAATGGCTGCATGTCGATTTCGAGGATGACCTCCGCGGGTTCTATCTGGAGGCTTGCGGATTCCGGGCCACAAACGCGGGGCTTATCGCCCTCTAGGGCGCATCTCGCCCAACAGCGACGCGGCAGTCATCCGCACATGCCCCAAACCGGGAGGTGAGGTTCCTCAGCGCGGGAGCTTCGGGTTGTCGGCATTTCCTGGGCCGCTCCATCTGATGTGAGATGAATCCTCCTCTGATGGGTCAATAGTTCATAGCATCCGGCAGAGGGACTCTTGGTAGAGATGCTGGGGTAGTAGGTTGCGTCTTGAGCCGGTGTTCGTTGCGTGGTTGGAGTGGGGTAGGTGCCGTGACGGTCTGGGTGGTCCGGGCAGGCGGGGAACTCAAGTACCTGCCTTTGTTCGAGTCTCAGGATGTCGTGGGCATCGGCTGGTCCGAGTTGGCCCGCTCGCCCGTCGGGATGAGCCGCCAGGACCTGGCGATGGTGCTGCGGGCGACCTATCCTGACGCGTCGCCGAATACCATCGCGAATAATACGGGCCAGGTCTGGAACTTCGTGAACACGATCGCTCTTGGTGACCTGGTGGTGGTGCCGCTGAAGGCATCGCGCTCCTTCCGGATCGGGCGGGTCGTCGGTCCGGCAGAACACCGCGAGCACCTGGCCGAGCTAGCCGCGGTTCGGCCCGTGGAGTGGGAGGCGGCGGGGGTGGCTTCCCATGCCCTGGTCGACGATCTGCGCCATGCCCTGGGGTCGATCATGACGGTCTTCCGGCCACGAGCGCAGGCGGCCGAACGGCGGCTGGAGCGTCCTAAAGGATGGTCGCGATCCGGGGCCCGACAGTGGCGGGGATGACCGGTCGGGCGCGTGGGTATTCCAGGCCAATCCCAGACGGTTCGACCTGCTGCAGGCCTTGCGCGATGGCGGCTCCGAGATGTGGTCGGTGAATCAGCACCGTCAGGACATCCAGCCTGGAGACCGGGTGTGGTTCCGGCTCACCGGGCCTAGCGCAGGCCTGTATGCCATCGGGCGGGTTACATCGCTTCCCCGTCCTGAAACTAACGAGTTCGGTGACTGGCAGGTGGATGTCACGTTCGAGTCCCGGATCGACCCGCCGTTGCTGCGTGCGGAATCCGATACCGACCCCGTGCTGTCGGCGACGCCGGCGTTGGCCGGGCTGATGGGCACCAACTTGTCCCTCCCCGCCGGGGCTGACATCAGACTGGAGGAGGTGACGGAGGACCGCCTGATCCCGATTGCGGGGCGGGAACCGGCGGCCCGGTTGCTGGAACGGAAATTGAACCTCGACGCTGCGTGGATCGCCGAGCAAGTGGAAAGGGACCTGCTGGACCACTTGCGCAGCCTGCCTCCGGCCCAGTTTGAAGAACTGTGCGCGCTGTACCTTCGCGTCCTAGGATGCGAAGACGTCAAAGTCGTGGGAGCGGCCACCGCGGGTTCCCTGGGCGACGGAGGCATGGACGTCACCGGTACCCTGGCCCAGGCGGGCCTACCTGCTGTACGACTAGCAGTCCAAGCTAAACGAGTGGTCGGCGGGGTCGGCCCGAACGTGGTCACCCAATTGCGCGGCAGTATCCCCCCGGGGACCTACGGAATCGTCATAACCACAGGGCATTTCACGAGGGCAGCGATCGCTGAAGCAGATCGGGCCGATCGGAACACTATTAAGCTAGTGGACGGCCCGGAGCTTGCTCACGTCCTTGTCGAGAGCGGAATCGGAGTTAAGAACACAACGATTTCCGTGCCCCGGCTGGACATCACAGCTCTAAACGAGCGCTTCGAAGCTGAGCAGGGCTGAGCGCTGTCAAAGTGACCCAAAATTTATCGCGGCCAAGGTCACTGTAAACGCAGTGGTGTTTCCAGATGATAAAATAGCTTGATTCGCCGAACCTGAGGGCGCAATTTATCATTAACCCAATCCTAATAAGCATAAATGGACGCACTCGTCTGCTGCAGATGGTGTTGGGGTCGCGGGCAGAACCGATTGTCGGCCTAGTATCCGTGGGGATAACCGCCGAGGAAGCTCGCTGACCTCTTGGACCCTTGGCTCCGCCCGCAGTCATGCCTGCCTGCGCAAACGATTCGCCTAGTGGGGCCACGCACCTACCTCGCGTGGAATTCGCCCGAGCATCGAGGAAGACGATCTGCCTGTGGTCATCGATCTCGTCTGCACTATCTTCGCCTGGTCCACCCCGGTCATCGTCGGAGGCCGGTGTGATCTGATAATTCCCCGTCCGCACCGAGCTCAAGGATCACGAGCGGCTCTTCCTTGTCCCGTTGAGTAGCGGGCATGCCCGCGGTGCATGAAGCATCAAGTCTGGACGCGTAAAGGCGGGGCGGGCGATCCGAGTCAGCAGGCCGATCAGCTGAGGCCATCCGGGCTGTCCGCATTGCTCCAGCTCAGACCAGAACTCACGCCAGCGGACAGGTTCGGGGGAGGTAGCTGCGCTGGGACATGCGCAGAGCAGCTATTGCCTCCCGGTCAGTTCCGGCCCTGCCCCTACAGCGTCTTCGATTATGCTTGTAGACACGCCCGCGTATTTGAGAAAGATGATTATAGATGTAATCAGTGCAGGGAACACTACTGTCAGGCTAGCGCCCAGTTTATTCGACCCGAATGAAATCGCTGCAACAGTGATGCCAATTATCACGATGAACGTGATAATTGCGGAGGCAACACGCCGCTTGGATATACGTTTCTCATAGTGCATTTCTGGTAGATCATACCATCGACCTTCGGCCATCGTGCTTAGGTCGCTCGTGAGGCGCCCAACCAAGTCCGTATGGGTGGACGGGCCAGGTTTGATAGCCCATATCTCCAGTTGTCGCATTGCCTGAGCCTTGTTTTTGCTCGTCACAAAAATTTCACGCCGAATACTATTGGATACGCCAGCCAACCGTAGCGGAATACGCTCTATACTCGTGGCGACACGTTCCAGGCTCGCAGCCACATGATTCCTGAAGTCTGGATCGCACCAAAATGACACATTCTTTTCGAGCTCATGTATAGTATCGAAAAGCTGTCTGGTGGCGAAAGCTTCATAATACTTGCGGCGCACCTTGCTTAGCACGTAAAATTCAAGCCCGAAGAGGATAAAAGTTAGTATTACTTGACTGATGAAGGTAGCACTCGTCTCGGATTTAATGCCAGAGTTGACGTATATATATGCCGCAAAGAAGAGAGTGAGGATTGGCACTTTCCTTTTGATAGCCCTAACTCTGCCAATTTCAAACTGTGCTAGTCTCAGGATTACTGTCGGTCCAAGTGCGCTGAGCGAAGGGCAATCAGCTGCAGCCCTCTGAAAGTATTTTCTGATATAGCGATTGGATACAAGAGCTCCAACGCCGTACCCATCTCGATAGTCCGGGCCCTTCGAGAATGAGCCCAGCCTGAGCCGACGTCGTACTGTGACGCGCCACTCATAGAGCTTTTCCCAGCTGACCACAAGAGCAGGTTACGAGGCAGCCAGGTAGCGATGGGACATAGAGGCGCTGATCGTCACCGAAACGTGTCGAAAGTGTGAACATGAGTCCACCGCGAGTCTCTGGGGTTTTGAGGATGTTGATAGCCTGCTGCGCCGTGTCAGGTCATCCCTCGGGCGCTGTGGTACTTATATCTGGTGGGTACTAAGAGATCGGCGGCCGGATAACCCCCCTGTACGATGCCCGGATAGCCCGACGTGGTTGTCTCCTCAGAGTTGGACGCCGCCATCCGTCGAGTCAGACCTGAGGAATTTAAAGACGCACTCATCCGCCGATCGAGCGTGAGCGCAGTCGCCTCGCTGTGGGGCGTTGCCGACGTAACTCTATGGGTCTCCGTGAAGGCGGAGCCGAGCAGGAACTACTCATCGGCGGCGGTACTGCCCGGCACTGACCCGCTGGAAGTCGTCATAGGTGCGTCCATGGTGGTCGGGCGCGTCGGCGCATAGGCGGCTCACGACATGAGTGCGGATGGTCGAGGGCTTGTAGGCGGTTCCGCGGCGCTGGAGTTCGTCGATCACCTCCTGCGGGCTGAAGGTGTCCCGGCCGGTACGTGCCCGGATCGCCGGGAGGGCAGCGAGTATCTCGTCACGGGCGGTCATGTAAGGATTGTGCACCCAGATGGACGCCGATCCATCCGCCGTCAGACGTCCTCTTCTAGCCGCTCTGCGGGAGATCCCCGGCCGATAGCAGTCATGCTCGCAGGAGGACCTCGCGGCCGTTTCCGTGCTGGTCAAGCTGCAGGACGAGCATGTCCAGGTCACCAAAGTCGAAGGCGAGAGACAGCCCCATCTGGCTGCTGACTTCCAGACCGTCCAGGAATAGCCGGTCTATCAGCCGTGGTCCTGGCTGGGCCGTCTGTGAGCGCAGCCACTCTGCTGGCGCGTGCC
The DNA here is from genome assembly GCA_963851025.1 of uncultured Actinomycetes bacterium. GTDB lineage: Bacteria > Actinomycetota > Actinomycetes > Streptosporangiales > Streptosporangiaceae > RYN-230. Next base: position 44,048 of record CAWKOA010000029.1, on the reverse strand, counting down.
GGCAGGCGTAGCACTTCAAGTCCGGCAGGTGGTCCAGGGCCTGGCGGATCCGGTTCGCGCAGGTGTCGAGATGGTCGCTCAACTGCGGACCTGGCATGGTCACCTCGACCTCGACGATGATCTCAGCGTCGCGCTTGCCGTTCTTCCTGGGCGGCCGGATCGCGGGATCAAGCTGGATGGATCCAGCCAGTTCCCAGTTTCTATTGCTGTACATCGGGCCCAGCCACGAGTGCACGAGCACCGGGGTACGACGATCGATCACAGGGACACGCGTAGCGGCAGTGAACGGCCGCGATGAGGGTCACCGTTCCCGTGGTTGGCGGGGTGCCCTCAGGGACGCCTCCGTGGTGTTCTTCTGCAGCCTCTACGGTTCGGCGCACGAACGGGCCCAGCATCGCGGCAAACCAGTCTGGGTCCGCCTCGCGCAGAGTCCAGGTCACCTTCGAACCACGGCGGAACGGGTCGCCACAGCACTGCATCTGCCAGCTGTCCACCCAGACCGTCATGATCATGAGCCCGATTCTGACCGCAGCCCGGGGACACGTCGAAGCATTTTCATTCTTTGTCTGCGGTTGCGCCGGGTGATGCACACACTCACATGCCGCTGCTGGCGCGCGCTTCGGTGGGATCTCCCTCGGGTTGCCTTTCCGGTCTGTTCAGCCGTCCTGAAGTCCTACGCTGGCCAGCATGCGCTCAGCGGGGATAGCCGGGGAGACTGTGGCATTGTGGCGGCCTACCGGCCAGGCAGAACTCGATCTCGTCGCGGCCTCGGGGTGGCGGGCCTGGCCGCCTCGGCTGCCCGGTCAGCCGATCTTCTACCCGGTTCTTAACCGCTGGTATGCCACGAAGATCACCCGGGAATGGAATGTCGCGCATGAGGGCGTGGGGTACGTCACCCGGTTCGACGTCCGTCGCCAGTGTCTCGGCCAGTACACCGTGCAGCAGGCCGGCGGGCGTGACGTCCTGGAGTATTGGATCCCGGCCGAAGATCTGGCAGGGTTCAACGCCAACATCACCGGGGCGATCAGGGAGGAAGCCCGCTACCTCGGCCCGGTCAGCGGCCAGGAATTCACCGGGCAGCCCATGCCCTCGGCCAATCCCTGCCCGCAGCGTGGCGCGACTACCTGACGGGCCCGTCCTGGTTCTCCCGCGGCTGGCTGCCCAGCGGCTGTTACCTGTCGCTGTTCACCCCCGGCGAATCAGCCGATGCCGCCGATGCGTGGGCCCTGGCCGCAGCGAAATGCCCTGGCCTGGTGATCCTGGGCAGCGACGGCAGCCGCGAAATGCTTGCTGCTGATACCCGCAGCGACCCGGCACCCGTCGTGCTGATCGACATCAGCGCAGAGGGGTGGCAGGACGCAGTCCCGCAAGCCGGCAATGTCCCAGAATTCATCGAGCGGGTCGAAGCAGGCACGTTCAAATTCACCCAGTAAGTCCATCCGCAGCCCATTCCGCAGAACCTTCTGCACCACGCATGTGTGCCAGCTGACCATCCGGTCATGCCGCGAGTATGGCGTGGCTGCGCTGACCATGTCCGTCATACATTGCTGGGTGCGGGCTGCTCAGGTGGGCGGGTTCCCGGCGCGGAGACGAGCGCCTGGTGGAGTACGGCCATGCCCCACGCGCCGGGTGCTCGGACGTCCCGCCCGTCGCCGAGGAACTGGTATCCCTGGAAATGCCAGGTGCCTGGGTTGACGATGATCTCCTGGTTTCCGCCGACGGTGCCGGCTAGCAGGAAGCCGGTGCCGCGATGTCCGGCTACGTCGATGGCGTGCAGCTCGGCTGTCACGCCGCTGATCGCGGCGAGGGCCCGGTAGAGCTGCGCGATGATCTCCGGTGGCATGAGGTAAGTCTGGAAGAGCTCGGCGATCAGCTCGAAGGCATGTCCGGCGTGCCACTGCTTCGCCCGGGTGACAGGAGTCTCGGCGAGCAGGGCGACGAGGGCGTCCGGTGTCCCGGGGAGACTATTCAGGGAGCTGTAGCTGACAGCCGGCTGCATGATCGGCCGCCTTCTGACGTTCCCCTGCGGGTCAGCTGGCCACATCCATGGCCCGACCTCCAGCTGTCCGTCCTGGTAGGCAGCGGCAGTGGCGTTGTCGGCGGTAGCCCAGCGCTCTGCGATCACCGGGCTCGGGGCGTTGTCCGGGGTGGCAACGACGGCGTAGCTCCGGTAAACCCACTGACCTGGGCTGACCTGCGGACCAGACAGTGCAGCCGCGGCCGCCCGGCTTGCCAGCACTTCGGCGGTCGGGCTTTGCCCCTCACCGTCGGGGAAACCTGGGCTTCCTGGCATGAGAACGTCCCTAGCTAAGCGCCGCCTGCACCCCGCTGCCGCGGATCACGACCATGGCCTGTGGCTGGACAGGTTCCTTTCCTCCGGGGCACCCCGGGTAGACGGGCAACGTCGGCCGGGCATGGACAGCCCACCCTGTGACTGGCAATCGTACTGTCTGACTTACCACGCGATAAGAGATATTGAGCGCGCCAGAATGGGATAGCCGGACGCGCTGTCATGCCGCCGCTGCCTCTGGCGCGCCGGGCAGCTCGCCAAAGCCATCCACGTCCTTCAAACCCGCGAGACCACCGGATGAAAAACGCTCGCTCATCTGCTGCGGATGGTGTTTCTGGCTGGCACGGCCAATCAACGGGTTACCAGGCAGAACGGATGCCCCGCGGGATCTCGGTACACACGCCAGCGCACCGCCTGTCCGGCGGGCCCCGGCCGCGGGGAGATGTGCTCAGCGGTAAATGTGCCACCGGATGCGACCACCCGGTCATGAGCTGCGGTGAGGTCGCTGACCAGGACGTCGAAATGCACGCCAGCCGCTGCCGGTGTGCTGCCCGCCGGGTCATCCCCGGCGGTGCTGCCCTGAAACGAAAGCCGCTGGCCATGCGGGGGTGGCTCCAGCGTCACCCAGCCTGGATACCACTGCACAGGTGCGCCGCCGAGCAGCCCGGCCCAGAAGGCCGCCAGGGCCTGCGGATCGGGGCTGTCCAGCACGATCTCGCGTATCTGCCCGATCACGCCGTCATCGTCATCGCCCACAAGCCCATGATGACCGGCCAGGCCCCAGGGGCCGGTACCCGCATTTCTGGCCGCCGGCCGTGGTGCAGTTACCTGGTGGCGCGGCGCGGTGAAAGCTGGGCATCAGGCCCTCACGGGCTGTCCCCGGCAATACATCCATCGGAGTGCAGGCCGGACGCCGGACGCCGTCCGGCGCGATTGAGCCCCTGCGGTCCCAGACCGGCTGGGGCGATGTCGCATGGCTATCGTCAGCCACCCTGCGGCAGGATCCGAAGCTGCTGCACACGGTCCGGCGGGCACTGCTGTTTGAGGCTTTACCTGGTGCAGCACGCCGTCGTCCGTGTATGGGTGAACCACTCCCAGGCGAACCCGCCGAGCAAGACGCAGCTGGTCCGGGCGGGTGACCTGGCGGCGCTCCCGGCGGTGCGGGGCAACCGGGTCCGGGTGTATTCATAAAAGAGGGCTGCCATCTGGCGCGGTGCGTTGATCGCGGCATGACACTTGATCTGTGTGGTGCAGATAGCCCAGCGCAGCCGTGGAGGCCGCGATGGCAACGAAGATAACCGTCGCGCTAGAAGATGATCTCGACGGAGGCCCGGCTAATGAGACGGTGCGGTTCGGCCTCGGTAGCGTGCATTACGAGATCGATCTGAATAAGAAGAACGCCCGGGCGTTCCGTAAGAAACTCACCCCCTTCGTCGAGCACGCGCGTAAGGCTGGACCAGGTCAGCGACGCCTGCCAGCGCGGACCGCATCAAGCCGTCAGCACAGCGCCGACGTCCGGGCCTGGGCCAAAGCTGCGGGTCTGCCGGTCAGCGACCGCGGCCGCATTCCCGCCAGCGTTGCAGACCAGTACGAAGCCACCACCCGAAGATCCTTACGCACACCCCCGTCACCAATCCGCTCAGACGGCCCCTGGCCCCTGGCCAACCAGGCAACGGCGTGCCGCCGGGCCCACCCGGCTGCCCGCCCATGCCGAATAGCGGGCGTTGTCCGGGTGCATACTCATGCGTTGACTCGTAAGCTTCGCGGTCGAAGATGATCTGCAGCTCATCGCCGTTTCCGCCGCTTGGGCGCGCCGAACGCCGACTCGGCGCCTCTTTCCGCGGTTGAGTGGGCGGCGGTCACTAAGCCCAGATCTGCCAGTTCGGGGCTGCTACCGCGGGACCAGATGCGAGCCTGGATGTCCGCGGCGAAAGCGGTCGGCTGTGTACGGGTCGGTGTGCTTGGCTGGACGGGGTTAGTGGTGTCATCACGTTATCGCCGGAATGCCAGGGGCTTGCTGGCGTGCTCTGTTTGAGCCTGGGGTCAGGCTCACTCGCCGGCGGGATTGTGGGCCGCGTGCACCGTGATGACCGTCGTCCTGAGGTGGAGACCGGCGCGCCGCAGGTGGCTGCGCCGACGTAGGCTCTGCAGACGTGGAGCCTGGGCTGAGGTTCGCCGACTTGCTGAGGCAGCTGCGGACCGAGGCGCGGCTGACGCAGGAGGAGCTGGCCGGGCAGGCGGGGCTGAGCCCGCGGTCAGTCAGCGACCTGGAACGGGGCATCAATCGGACTGCGCGCAAGGATAGTGCCCTGATGCTGGCCAGTGCGCTCAAGCTGGCCGGCCCGGTGCAGGAGGCATTCGTCGCTGCCGCCCGCGGCCGGGCCGAGCCGGCGCGGGTGCTGGCGGTCAGGAGCGAGGCCGCGCCGGAGTCGTCAGCCGCCGCCGCGACGCGGACTCTGCCACGTGACATCGGCGGCTTCACCGGCCGCGAACGCGAGCTGACGGGCCTGGAGAAGTCGCTGGCCAAGGTGGCGGGTGGCGGCTTGGTAGGCATCTACGCGATCGACGGGATGGCCGGCATTGGCAAGACGACGTTCGCCGTGCACGCCGCGCACCGGCTCGCCGGGCGCTTCCCTGACGGGCAGTTCTTCCTCCCGCTGCACGCGCACACCGCTGGGCAGTCACCCGTCAACCCGGCCGATGCCCTGGCGAGTCTGCTGATGACGGCGGGGGTGGCCGTTCAGCACATCCCGCCTGGCCTGGAAGCGCGGGCAGCGAAGTGGCGAGACCACGTCGCGGGCAAGAAAATCCTGCTGCTCCTCGACGACGTTGCCGGGCACGAGCAAGTGCGGCCGCTGCTGCCCGGCAGCGCCGCCAGCCTGGTGCTGGTCACCAGCCGACGGCGGCTGACCGCGCTCGAGGACGCCAGCGTGATCAGCATCGACACCATGTCTCCCGATGAGGCGTGGGCGCTACTCGTCCGGCTCGCTGACCGGGCCGACCTTGAACTGGACGAGGCCGCCGGCCGGGAGATCGCCCAGCTGTGCGGGTTCCTGCCGCTGGCGATCGGAATGCTTGCCCGGCGGCTCAGGCATCACCCGGCCAGGACTGCCGCCGAGCTCGCGGCCGAGCTGGCCGCTGCGCGCGACCGGCTGGCAGTCATGCGCGCGGAGAACCTGTCCGTAGCGGCGGCGTTCGACCTGTCCTATCAGGACCTCACGGCGGATCAGCAAAGGCTGTTCCGACGGCTCGGCCTCACGCTGGGACCAGACATCGACGCGTACGCGGCCGCCGCGCTGGACGACACGAGCCTCGAGGATGCCCGGCGCCAGCTGGACGAGCTCTACGATCATCATCTGCTCACTGAGCCGGTGCCGGGCCGGTACCTGCTGCACGACCTGCTGCGCGAGTACGCACGCGCGCTCGCCGCGGCCGACCAGCCAATACAGGCGCGCGCAGCCGTCGAACGGCTGATCAACTTCTACGCTCACGTTGCCGCCGGTGCGTGTCGGCACATCGCGACCTGGACCACGGCCGGCGGACGGCTGCCGCCTACCGATCCGCCCGCCTGCGCCCCGCAGCTGACCACGTCGCAGGAAGCAGCCGACTGGCTGGACGCCGAGCGCCCCAACTTGCATGCGGCGGTCAGCTATGCGGCCGCCGAGGGGATGCCGCTGCACTCGATCGCGATCGCCGCCGCGATGGGCGGCTACCTGCGCGCCCGCGGCCACTGGCAGCAAGCGACGGCCCAGTACCGGACGGCGCTGCGCGCAGCGCGGGCGGCCGGGGACCGCCGCGGCGAGGCGGGCATGCTGGACGAACTCGGGTTGCTGCAGCTGCTGACCGGCGATTACCAGGACGCGGTAGCCACCTTGACGCTGGCCATCGAGTTGTTCCGCGAGCTGGGCGACAAGCCGGGTCAGGCTTATGCGCTCAATCACCTGGGCCTGGTCTACGGGCACATCTCCGACTTTCGGGCCGCAATCGACTGCCACCAGCAGGCGCTGGAGCTTGCCCTGGCGGTGGGCGACAAGCTGGCTGAGGCGGTCTCGCTGACCGGCGTCGGGATGGTGCTGCTGTTGACCGGCGACTACCCGGCTAGTGTCGAGGTCTATCAGCGGGCGCTGTCGCTGTTCCGTGTTCTTGGGTCAACCTTCGACGAGGCCGACGCGCTGACTGAGCTTGGTTTCGCGTGGCGGCTGACCGGGGACTATGCCGCCGCCTTGGCGCACGAGCGCGAGGCGCTTGAGTTGTGGCGTCAGCTCGGCGACCGGCTCGGCCAGGCCTGGGCGCTCGGCGACCTCGGCATGGTGCACCAGGAAACCGGGGAGTATTCAGCGGCCGCCGCTTGCCTTGAGGAGGCCCTGGAGCTGCATCGCGACCTGGGCTCGCGGCACGGCGAGATCGTGGTCCTCAACGACCTCGGCGAGCTGGCTGCCCGGACGTCGGCACCCGAGAAGGCCAGCGAGATTCACCGCGAGGCGCTGGCCAAGGCGATCGAGCTGGGCGCACCTGCGGAGGAAGCCAGGGCGCTGGCCGGCCTCGGCCGCAGTCAGCTTGCCAGCGATAATGTCGAGGCCGCCAGGAACCTGCGCGAGGCGCTCGCTATCTATCAGCACATCGGAACACCAGAAGCCCGGCTCGTCCAGGACACGCTGGATGAGCACGGCCTCTAGACAGCCACACGTCACCTTGCCCGCCGGCCAGCCATACGCCGCCAGTCATCTTCGATGCCGACCACGTCCGTGGCCGGGCCGCCGAGCAGAGCCTGAGCGTGCAGGAGTGCCCACAGCCGCCCCCTGGGCCGACGTCGCATGCCGGGCGAGCCCGGACGGGCGCCCCCACCGACCGCAGCCGGAGTCTGGCCATCGGTCGCGCCGTTCGGGGAAGCCGACCGGATCAGTGTGTCGATCATCGCCCTTGCCTTCCTGTGTTCTTCAGCTGGCTCCACTTTCGCCAGCCCAGGCGGCAACAACCACACGTGGCCGCCCACAGCTCAGACCACAGGATTGGATCAGGTCTCAGACACCGCGATCGCAGCCCGTTCGTCGGAGCCAGACATCCGCTGCGGCCACACTTCGCGCGGTCGAGCAGTGCCGGTCATCGATAGTCGGCAGCCCGGGACACCAGCTGGCTGACCCTGATCACCAGCAGTGGTCGCCACATAATGCGCAGATCTGTGCGGCAGGCGCCGAGCGCGGCATCGACACGCGGCCACCGCGCCGAACGGCGGGTCGGCGCACGGTTATCCAGTTGCCTCGCGTCGTTGGCGGCCCGGTCCACAGCCCAACTCACGATCAGCCCGGCTGTATGTCTATGCAGCGCGGCCCTCGGGATAAACGTCCGGTCATGCCGCTGCGGGTGCGTTGTGCAGACAGCACCTCGGCGTGGGTCGGTGTGCTAGCCGGCGCAGAAATTCTGGTGCTCGAGCCGGGCACGTTCAGATCGATGGTCGCGGGCGTATGTGCGGGGCTTGTTAGCGCTGCTGGCCAGTAGAAACTGGTGAACGCTGGCCAAGGCGGCCGGCGACGCGACACCGGATGGGATGCGGCGGCTGGTGAACGCCGCCGCCTGGGACTGTGACGGTGTCCGGGATGATGTCCGCGCTTACATCCGCCGTCGCCGCCGACACCCTCAAGGTCATCGTCGATCACCACCACCTGCGCCCGCGCCCAGCCCTGCGCCACGGCCCCGCTCGGCCAGCACGTACTGCAGCCGCGTCGACTCCGAATGCTCAACCATATGCTGCCGGCTCGACTGCCGCGTGCTCCGGCTCCGTAACCGCACGCTCACCCTGGCCGAGCTGCTCACCGAGCACACCCCCGGGTACACCCCCGCCGGCGGTCCGGCGGCCGGTGCTCACCCAGGTGCACTGCCACCAGCACCCCGTGCTCGGCTGTGACGCGGATGAGAAGCTGCTGTCCGCGGCCGGCGCCCAGGCCGAGCACCTGGAGACCGGCTGCTGCGGCCTCGCCGGCAACTTCGGCTTCCAGGTCAGCCATGGCGAGGTGAGCGAAGCCTGCGCCGAGCGCGCCCGGTTGCCCCGGCTGCGGGAAGCCGCGCCGGGCGCGGTGGTCCTCGCCGACGGATTCAGCTGCCGCACCCAGATCCACTAACTCGACAGCGGCGGCCGCGAGGCCATGCACCTCGCCGAGCTGCTTGTCACGGCGGGCGGCCTCGACCCATGACCATCCCGAACGAACCGCCGCCCCCGCCCACCCCGGACGGCGGGCCGCTGCCCTGGCCGGAACCGCCGCTGCCCTGGCAGGCGCCGCGGCGATAGCGGGCGGCGCCGCCGCGGAGGCCCGCTGGGCGCTCATCCGCGTCGGCGGAGCCGGGGGAAGCAGCGCCGGTTCATCAGGAAAGCGCTGCCTACTGTGCTGGTGGTGGGACCGGCGTGGCAGTAATACTGATTTGATGGAACCACGCGACCGGCCGCGCTCGAGACGCAAAGGGACGGCGGAACTGCTGGCTGAGCGCGTCGCAGAGCGGCTCATCGATATCGTGGTCCAGGCAGTGGACATCAATGCGCTGCTCCAGATGGTTGACCTCAACGCGCTGCTGGAGCGGGTAGACGTGAACACGCCGCTTAAGCAGGTGGACCTCAATGCCCTGCTCAGGCAGGTTGACCTCAATGCGCCGCTCAGGGAGGTTGACGTCAACGCATTGCTGGCGCGGGTGGACGTGAACACGCCGCTCAAGCAGGTGGACCTGAACACGCCGCTCAAGCAGGTGGACCTGAACACGCTGCTCAAGCAGGTGGACCTGAACACGCTGCTCAAGCAGGTGGATCTCAACGAGGTCCTGGAGCAGGTTGACGTGGATGCCGTGCTGGACCGCGTCGACATCAACGATGTCGTGGCCCGCATCGACATGGAAAGGCTCGTCGAGCAGACAGACCTCGGCGCCATCATCGCCAGGTTGACCGGCGGACTAGCGACCCAAGCACTGGATACGATGCGCAGCGGGGCCGTCGGGCTGGACCGGCGCATCGACCGCTGGGTGACCCGCCTACTGCGGCGCAAGGAGCGGGGGCCGCTGGCACCACCCGCGCTGCTGGGCCTGGAGGCTCAACCGTGAGCGTCCGTACCCACCCGAGCCAGTGGGTGAGCGCACAGGGCCAGTACGCGGGCCCGGCATCGCGCTTCGCGGCGTATCTGATCGACCTTATCGCAAGCACTGTCCTGTATCTGCTCGCGCTGGCGATCATCTCCTTTGTGGTGCAGATCGTGACTGGCTCGCCGGTTTCCTGGCACCGGGACAACATCGTCGTCGTCATCATCTATGTCGCCTGGCAATTCCTCTACTTCGGCTTTCAGTGGGCGGCCGACGGCAGCACCTGGGGAATGGCGCTGCTGGGCGTGCAAGTGGTGCGGGCCGACGGTACGAGGCTGGATCCCTGGCGAGGATGGGTGCGCTCGCTGACGTTCCCGCTCGGCTTCCTGACCCTCGGCCTGGGATTCCTGGGCATCCTCGTACAGCGCGAGCACCGTGCCCTGTACGACCTCATCGCCGGAACCACGGTCGTCTACGCATGGGACGCGCGAGCGGCCCGGCTCCGGTACCTGGCCCGCCAGGCCGAGCCGGTCGCAGCCGGGGCCGCCGCGCCGGCCCCGGCCAAGCCGGTCGCGGTCACGCCCGATGACCCGAGCCCGGCTGGCCAGGCCGGTTCCGAGGTCGGCCCGGATGCTCTCGCGGAATCTGGCCCGCACCCAGAACCATCTGCCACAGGTGAAGCCCCGCCCGGGACGGGCCCGGCCGCCGGGCAGTAGCGTCCGCGAAGCCCTGCCGATTGCGCAATCTAACTTACAGTGCCTGTTATCGCAGGTAGATCGTTTGCGATCTTGGTAACACCATCGTCAGGCGGATCAGGATTGGGCCGGAGCTGACAAAGTTGCAGGTCCGAAGTTCTGCACACAGCACTGGTCGCGTGCCGAGCAACCGCTGGATGTACCAACGGCGGCTACGCGCGGATTCACCGGGTCGCCCAGCATCTTCTGATCGAGGTTTGCGGCATCCGCATGCCCTGTCGAGATCGCATACTTATCCACGATCGCTGACGTTGCGCACGTCCGGATCTGCCGCCGACCGGACGGCTCACGGAGATTGGTGATCTCCGCGACGCTGCCTCCCCGGCCTGGCCTGCTGCCCATTCGGACCGCTTACTGAGGCCGGGTTAAGCAGCCAGGGAGCCGCTGTTGTTCAGTGGCGTCATTGGGGCGGGCGCCGGTAGCCTCTGCCCGGTGAGCCGGATCTCAGTCGTGGGCGTTCCGAGCAGCGCGGCCGGCTATGCGGCCGGCCAGGACCTGGCGCCTGCGGCGTTGCGCTCGGCCGGCCTGCTCGAACGGCTCGTCGCCTCCGGCCTGCAGGTGCATGACGACGGGGACCTGCCTCACCAGGCATGGAGCCCGGACCGGGATCACCCGCTGGCCCAGAACGCCGGCCAGGCGACTACGTCCGTGCGGCAGCTAGCGGACCGGCTCTACCCGCTGCTGGCGCGCGGCGACATTGCCCTGGTGCTGGGCGGGAACTGCACCATCGCGCTCGGGGTCGTGGCGGCACTACGGCTCCTGGGCGCCGGGACGCCTGGATTGCAGTACGTCAACCGCCATTACGACCTCAACACTCCCGAAAGCACCACCGACGGGGCGCTGGACTGGATGGGGCTAGCGCATGCGCTAGCCCTGCCGGGCTGCGTGGACACCCTGGCCGGCGCGTTCGGGCAGCGGCCACTGCTCGAGGCGGACCAGGTGGCCTGGCTCGGGGTCGAGCCCGCGATAGCCACGCCGTGGGAGCGCGAGCAGGCCGGCCGGCTCGCCTTGCACGTCACCACCAGCCAGGCGCTCGCCGCTGACCCGGCCGCCACCGCCCTGACCGCGCTCAGCCAGCTTCCTGCGGGGCCGCTCGCCCTTCACCTCGACGTTGACGTCCTGGACTTCATCGATGCCCCGCTGGCGGAGAACACCGACTGCCGCAACACGGGACCTACCCTCGACCAGGTCGCCGAGGCGCTCACGGAGGCGGCCGGGGATCAGCGGATGCGGGCGCTGTCGATCGGAGAGCTCAACCCGACGCGCTGTGCCGGGGACCCTGGCGCGCTTCCCCGCTTCGTCAGCAGCATCGCCCGCATACTCGCAGCCACGACTCACTGATCATCAAAGCTGCTGACGGCAATGACTGACCTTGAACCGGGAAGAGCTACACGCCCTTTCCGGCGTCAGCTCACGTTACATAACTGAATAGCTTCCCGGCAGGACGCGCACCCCCGCCGTTCGGGGTGGCTTCACCTGTGTCGTCGGAGCTTGCAGGGGCCGCGCAGATCGTTCTGCGCGTCGTCCGCCTTGGGGCCGCTGCCATGTCCTGAGCACGGGACCGCGGCAGGTCAGCTCGGACTCGCCCAAGCGGCGTTAACCCGACCCGGGCTTCCCAGGGAGCGACCGTAAGCGGCCGCCAGGAGGCCCGTCCGGCGGGTGGCCTATCCGCCGTCCGGCGCGCGGCTGCGCCGATCCCTCCGATGCGGCAATGCATCGTCATCCTGGAGGAGTGGCGGAAACAGGCTCTCATGCCGTCGGCTGCTCGGCTCGGCGATGGCCTGGATCATTCAGGGTCGGGCCTCCTGGTTTAAGGCACACAAACCAGGTCCGGTTATCGCTGCCGTCCTTGAAATCGCCACTGTCGCTTTCTATGGTCACTATGTTGACGAATCTTGCACTCAGGGATTTCCGTATCTTTTCCGGCGGGAAAGTTACCGTCCTGATGACTTCTGTGAGCGATTTGTATCTGCCGTCTCGCTGGAGCTCAAATAGCTCGATGTTCCAGTCGAATACTACTTCATCATTTGTTTGTACGTGTATGTGGAGATAGTTCTCACCGAATTGCTGGACCATCTTCGGGGTGCTCGCCATCATCTTGAGGCCGCTTGCGGTATAGGTGTCGAAGACAAGAACGCCACCATCGTTCAGGTGCCGATACGCACAGTCGAAGAAGCTCTCCCAGGCTGAGAAGTCGAGTAGGTGGTTGATGCCGTGGTAGACACAAATGATAGCGTCGAATTTCACGTTCAGGTTAAAGCGGCTCATGTCTGCTAGATGGAGCGGGGTTCCCCCGGGCAGCTTCGTACGGGCAATAGCCAGCATGCCCGGCGATATATCGAGGCCGCTCACCTGATATCCGTCCGCTAGTGCAGCAATAATTCCACCAGTCCCGCAGGCGACATCCAGCAACGTCACGACCTGATCGCGCGCGCCTTTGATAATGCTGTCAATAAACCCGGACTCGGTCGAGGAATCTCCCGTCACGGCATCATAATGCCGGGCCAGCACATCATAGATCGCCACAGTTGAAGTCTATATGTGACACCGAAGGTCGAGCAATCGCCCGCACTTCTCCACGGCCTTGGGCCACCGAGCGGACTTCCGCTGTGAGCAAGGGCTGATGCTACTGGTACGGGCCGGGCCGGGCCGGGCCCTGATGAACATCCTCATCTACCGCGTTTCGGGTACGTGCGGGGCTGGACGTTTGCAATCCCACTACTTGGGGCCGCCCGTGTCAGACTCAAGGGCAGACCGAGGAGCCTTCAGTTCTGGCAGGTGAGCATGCGATGATCGGTTCACAGCCGGGCTGGGTGATTGCTGCCTGCAGCGCCAAGCCCGGAGCTGTGGAGGACTACCCGTTCGGCGACGAGGTGGCCGTATTCAAGGTCGCCGGGAAGATGTTCGCGCTGGTGCCGCTGGGCGAGGCACCCGGAAGCGTCAGCCTCAAATGTGATCCCGACCTCGCCACCTCCCTGCGTGGCCGCTACGCCGCCATCACGCCCGGCTACCACCTCAGCAAGCGGCACTGGAACACCGTGACGCTCGACGGCTCCGTGCCCGGCGAGGAATTGCTCGAGCTGATCGATCATTCTTACGACCTGGTAGTGGCCCGCCTGACCAGGGCCCAGCGGGATCAGTTGACCACCTGAAAGACCATCCGTGGGCTACGCCCATGCGCTGGCATGCCGAATAGCGCGCGTTGCCTTTTCGCATGCTTATGCGTTGACACGCATGTTCGCCCAGGCTTTTGAGGGCTGCCCGCGGTTTCGCTGAGCCCAGCGGCCTGAGCCCTCCGGCGACTCAGATCGCCGAATCGGATCGGCGCACGGGCGTCAGTTGCCGAATAGTTAGTGCGCGCAGATTAGCCATTCTGGTGCGCGGAGCATGCCTCAGCCCTAAGCTCAAGCCAGGCGCGAACACGCAGGTTAAACGGCGGGCTTGGAGCACCTGGCAGCAAAGTCACTCGTTCCTGGCGACCTCCGGCCCGGTGATCCGGTCCAGCAGCGGGAAGGTGGCCGCGATCACCGCGAGCGACGCGGCGAGCCCGGCGAGGACGATGGTGTAGTAGGCGATTCCCGGCGGGCGAAGCGATTCGCTGAGTTCTGAGCTGAGGAACAACTGCGATGACAGGAACCCGGTGCCGGCTGACAGCAGCGCGATGACTACCAGCGGCGCCGCGCTTTCCAGGACCACCACACGGCGCAGCAAGCCAAGCGGGGCGCCGGTAAGGCGCAGCAAGCTGAACGGGCGTTTGCGGTCGGTCAGGCCGGCGGTCACGCTGACCGCCAGGCTGCACCCGGCGATGACCAGGCTGGCCACGATCACCACTTCGGACAGGCGTTGCAGCTCGCCGTATGTGGTCTGATTCGGTGTCCGGCTCAGCGGGCGCGGCGGGCCCAGGTAGGGGAAGGCGACCTCGAGCGCGGTCCGGGCCTGCTCGATCGCGGCCGCGGAACCGTTCGTGCCCACGAGCACCGTTTCGACCGGCAGGCGCGGGAGGCGCTGGGGGGAAACGTGGGCGGCCGGCCAGACCGGCGGCTCCTGGGACGAGCCCGGCCCGGCCTGGCCGAGGTAGACGGTGATCGGCGTGACAGCCGCCCCGGCCCGGCAGCGGCCGAGGGCCGGGATGCGGGCGAGCTGGGCACAGGACACCAGGCCTGGCTCGTCGGCCTGGTTCTGGCCGGGCGAGGTGGCGGCGCCGGGGTCGGTGTGAATGACCGCCACCCCGTGGACGCCCGGGATCGACCGCAGCCTGGCCAGTACCGTGCCGGGAACCGTGGCCACCGCCGAGATCGGCTGGCCGGAGGCCGTCGCATTGACGATGAACGAGTCGGCCAGCACGTCACTGACGCCGCTGCGATGGCTGGGCGCCCCGTGGTCGGCGAGGATCGTGGTGGTGATCCCGACCGCCACGCTGGTAATGAACAAGGCGACGATGAGCCCGCTGATCGAGCGGAACGCGGCCCGTGGGTTGTCGCCCAGCCGCCGCCCGGCGATGAGCGCGGCGGGCCGGCTGGTGTGCCGGGCCAGGACCTGCGACCCCACCATGGTTAGCCACGGGCCGGCGATGACCACCCCCACCATCGTCAGCAGGAATCCCAGGAAGTAGACAAGGATCTGGCTGCTGGTGCTGTTGGGATGCCCGGCCCCGGCGAAGTAGGCAAGCTCGGCGATGCCGAGGACAAGCGGGATCACCCGCCAGGCATGGGGAGCGGGCGGGGTGACCCGCCGGGCCACGCCGAGCGGGGAGATCTGCACCCGCCGCATCGCGATCCGCGCCGCGACCGCGGCCGCCACCGGGACGCCGATCGCGACCACCAGGATGTCGGCCAGCCGCAGCGACAGGTCGCCGGGCTCGAAGGCTGGCCGGTGAAGGACGGGATGGCCAGCAGCAGCGGGTGCAGCAGCAGGTAGAGGCCGAAGCCGGCGGCCACGCCGGCCGAGCGCAGACAGGGATGCTTCGACGGCGGAGATCACCGAAACCTGCCGGGGTGTCGCGCCGGCCAGCCGGATCACGGCAAAGCGCTGCTCCCGGCGTGCCGCGGCCAGCCGGGTCGCGGTGCTGATGAAGATCAGCACCGGGAACACCAGCGCCAGCGCCCCGACGGCGAGGATGATCTCGAGCGTGGTGGAGTCGTAGCCGACGGCCACATGACCGCCCGCCGACCTGACGCTGGCGGGCGGCGCCCGCCTGCTGCCGGGGGGCACCGCCCGCCGAGGCCTGGATGCTGGTGACCTGCTCGGCGCCCGGGACCCTGGCGAGCTGGCGGGGGGTATGGCCGATGACGATGATCAGCGAGTTCGGGGCGGGAAGCGCCGCCGGGCCGATCGTCCCGATCTGGTGCCCGGGAAACCTGTCCCGCAGCTCGTGCCGCCGGGGCCGTGCGCAGGAGCGCGCTGAGGGCCGGTGAGGCGTAGTACTGCCCGGGCCCGGGCAGGTGCGGGATGCCCGGCGGGACCGGGGAGCGGGGTCCGGTGGCCGCGACGTCGACCCGGTCGATGCCCTGGCTGGCGTACTGGTCGGTGGCGAGCAGCCACCACAGCGGGTCCGCCGATGGCGCCGCCCGGCCCGCCGGGCCGCCACCGCCCTGCCCGGAGTTGAGCCAGGCGGCCCGGTCGTTCTGGGCGATCAGCGCGTTGATGCCGGCCAGCGTGATCAGCAGCAGGCCGACGCCCAGGGCCACCGCGACGGCGGTCATGAGAAGCCGGATGGCGGCTTCGCTGCCGCCGCGCAGGGTCAGCCGCAAGCCGAAGCCGATCATGACCCGGCCCGGTTCGCGGCCAGCGAGGTTACCAGGCCGTCGCGGACAATGATCTCGCGGTCGGCATAGGCGGCGACGCGGGCCTCGTGGGTGACCAGGATGACCGTGGTGCCCTGGTCGCGGGCGGCGGCGACCAGCAGGTTCATCACCTGTTCGCCGGTGAGGGAGTCCAGGGAGCCAGTGGGCTCGTCGGCGAACAGGACCTGCGGCTCGGCGACCAGGCCCCGGGCCAGCGCGACGCGCTGGGCCTGGCCGCCGGACAGCTCCCCGGACCGGCGCTGCTCCAGCCCGTCGAGGCCGAGCCGGCCGAACCAGGCCCGGGCGGCCGCCAGCGCCTGGGCGCGGCGGGTGCCGCCGAGTAGCAGCGGCAACGCGACGTTCTCCTCGGCGGTCAGCTCGGGGACGAGCTGGCCGAACTGGAACACGAACCCGAACCGGTCCCGGCGCAGCGCGCTGCGCTCGTTCTCGCGCAGCGCGTCGATGCGCCGGCCGTCGAACCAGACCTGCCCGGAGTCCGGTTTGAGGATGCCCGCCAGGCAGTGCAGCAGCGTCGACTTGCCCGACCCGCTGGGGCCCATCACCGCCAGGATCTCCCCGGCGGCCGCCGACACGCTGGCGCCCCGCAGCGCGGGCGTCTGGCCGTACGACCGGATCAGATCGTGTGCCTCGAGCAGGCAGCCGCCCGGGCCGTGGCCCGCGGCGGTGCTGGCGCGACCTTGCTTCGTCATCGGGATCCTTCCAGGGATGTGTCCACGGAGCCGGGCACCACCAGCCGCGCCAGGCCGTCGAGCCGGGCCGCGGTCAGGTCGATCCATCGGAGATCGGCTTCCAGGTGGAACAGGCCGTGATCGGCGAGGAGCGCGTCGATCATGCCGCCGGTGCGCTTGAGCTCGGTCAGTTCGCGCATCCGCTGCAGGTGCGCGGTGCGCTGGGTGTCCAGGTAGCTGCCGGCCGGACGGCCAAGCATGAGGGCAAGCACGACCTTGGTGAAAAGGACGGTCTGAAGGTGCGGCTCGGGCTCGACCGGGTCGGTGAGCCAGGTCTCGAACTCGGTCACCCCGGCGTCGGTGATGACATAACGCTTACGGTCCGGCCCGGAGCCCGGTTCGGCCTCGCCGGCCACCACCATGCCGTCGCGGGCCAGCCGGCTCAGCGTCGCGTACACCTGCCCGAACGACAGCGGCTTGCCCCGGCCGAAGTAGGCGTCGTACTCGCGCTTCAGGTCATAGCCGTGGCTCGGCTCCCGCTCGAGCAGGCCAAGGAGGGTCAGCGGAACGCTCATAAGGCGAGAGTACGCCGAGACTATACGCTGCGTCTATACGCTCGCATAAGAGCCTTCTCACCAGGGATAACCGAGAAGTACGCGGGAAATCGTGGGTCCAGGCGCAGCGGCGCAATCGCGCGGCCCGGCCCCGGCGGGTGGCTGGCTCCTGGCCGGGGTTCCTCAGAGGGCGTTCGGCTCGTTCCCCGGCAGGTGGACTAGGTACGTGGCGCCCATCGCGCCTGCCGTGGTCCGGCCAAGCGCGTACGCCCAGGTGGTGAACGCCACAGCGGGATAGCCCACCAGCAGCAGTTGCCGTTCCTGCTGGCGGGCAGGGAGCACCATCTGCCGGGCACGAGCCCCAGCGGACGCCCCGGCGGCCTGCTGCGACGGTGCCGCCGCTGACCAGCAAGGAGCATCAGCAGCGTGGATCAACCGCCGCAAAACAACCCGTTATGAATGCGGCTAGGGCACAGTGCCCGAGCGGCCGCACAAGTGCATATTGATGCCTCTTTGTGTCAAGGGTTTCCGCGGAGATCGTTGTGGCTGGTGAGGCAGTCTTGGGCTGTCACGGCTGGTGGCCTGGTCGTAGGGTGATGGCGGGTCCGGGAGTGGCTTAGCCGAAGAGCTGGCATTTGGGGTGTGAGCTGGCCGCGCTGGCGATGGAGTCGTTCCCCTGTTGCCCTCCCGGGCCTCCTAACGTGGGCCTGCGGCCTGGCGGGCGCCGGCTTGCAGGCGGGCGTAGATGGCGTCGCTGACACGGCGCTTGAGCGCGCGCAGTGCCTCTCTGGGAGTCTTGCCCTCGGCCAGTTTCCGCTCGTAGCAGGCGCGGCCGTCGCTGTGGCGGTAGCGGATCTGGGTGACCGCGGCCATGTGGATGACGTGGTTGAGGCGGCGGTTGCCGCGGCGGGACAGCCGGTAGATCTTGCGCCTGCCGGAGGAGACCTCGATCGGGGCGGTGCCGTTGTAAGCGGCGAAGTGGTCGCGGCCAGGGAAGCGGGACACGTCACGGACAGCACCGATCACCGTAGCGGTGACGACTGGGCCGACACCGAAGATGCTGGTCAGGGTACTGCCCGAGGCGCGGACCGCCACGGTGAGCTTCTTCTTCACCTCCAGCAGCTGGGCATCGACGCGCCGTAGGTCCGCCAGGAACTCGGCGGCGAGCTCACAGCGGGCAGCCTCAACCGCCCCCGACGGCGTGATCGATTCCAGAAGACGGGCGGCATGACCCGCGGTGATCTCCTTGGCCACGCCGCCGGGCACCAGCTCGCACAACACCGCATGCAGCCGGCACACGACCTGGGTGCGGGTGCGGCCCAGATCGCGATGGCGCTTGGACCACATCTTGAGCACCGCCGCGTGATCATCAGGGGCGACCTGACGAAGTGCTGGTGAGCGCAGCGCCGCCACCGCGACCGACCGGGCGTCGTTTGGGTCGTTCTTGTTCGTGTCACCAGCCGGAACCGTAGACCTTCTCCTTACCATCCACACTTCCCTGGGTTCACTGCCCGGCAAGCACTTCCCGCAGGCCGCCGGCGAGCGCCGATCTGGCTCTTGCCTCGGCCTGCGGCGTCTGCGATCGCTCAGGCCATCGCGCCTGCAGCCGGGCAGTAGTTGGCACGGGTCCATGCCCGGGGTGTGCAGCGTCCGCCCGCGCCTGGTCTGCCATTCAAGCCTGGCCTCTGGCGCTGTATGCCGGCCAGCCACGTCCACTCCGACGGTCAAAGGACGGTCAGACGATCTTTCCTATCCCGCCCGCCCAGGACCCGAAGAGCACGCTGAGCAGGCGTTCCCCCATCGCCAGGAACAATTTGAACCAGTGCCCTTATCTGCACCTCGCATGAAAGTCACCGAGGGAAACCCAGGAGGCCTGCCGAGCGCAAGATCGCACCGCGGAACACGTAGAGGCACAGAGCCAGGCGGCCTGGCCGCCAGAGCCCGGCCCGGTAGCACCTGTCCGTCCGAAGTAGCCGAATAGAGTGCGTTGGGTATATCTGCAACACATGCCATCTTTAGGTCGCAAATGCGGGAGATGCTGATTATCTAAGTATGTTCGAAACCTCTATTTTTCGTTTTCCCTCCGTCCTCCTGTCGGTTGTGATATCTCAATGACGTCGGTATTCGCTAACCTTGGGTGGACGTACAGATGCGCGGAGTGCGCGGCTTAGGAGCGGTGGGCGCAGTGGCAAGAGGTTCTGATCTGATGCTGCGGGTTCATACGGCCCGAAGTGAGGGTGATGGTGACCCAGTAAGCCTGGTTCGGCGGCTACGAATCGAGTTGCTTGGCTTAGACGTGCAGGCGGCGGACCTGGTTTCCCCCGCGAAAGGCACTGATCTGCCCGTTGGCGCGAAAGGCGCTCAGGAGCTGGCCGAATGGCTGGCGATCCATCTGGGTGCCGAGTCGGCACGTCGAGTGGTGTTCAGAGCAGTCGATTGGGCGTCTCGCAATGATAGTGTTGTGGAGATTAAGATTGGTGACGATGCGCTTAAGGTCGGCCGGGCCACACGCGATCAGCAGGGAAAGATAATCGATGCATGGCTCTCTGCGCATTCATCGCGCTCCTGACCTTCCGCCGGGGCCACGTGCTGCGCTGGTCATGGCCACCACCGAGTACGCCGATCCACAGCTTGGCCAATTGCGTGCCCCAACTCGAGACGCCGAGGATCTCGCGGCGGTCTTGAGTGATGCGAGCATTGGAGGCTTTGCCGTTACGACGGTGATCGACCAAGAGGAAGCAAAGGTCCGGCGCGAGCTTGCGCGATTCCTGTCAGGACGCGATACCGATGAACTCGTTGTGGTTTACCTCTCTTGCCACGGTCTGCTGGATGCACGTGGCCACCTGTATTTCGCCACTGCCGATACCGAGAAGGCCGCCCTATCGGCTACCGCTGTTGAGTCGGCTTGGCTCATGGCGCGACTCGATGAATGTCGTGCTCGGCGCCGGGTTCTGATCCTGGATTGCTGCTTTAGTGGCGCCTTCGATCATGGCTCCAAGGGGCCAGCCGACATTGAGTTGGAGCGACGTGTAGCGGGGCAGGGTCGCGGACTTGCGGTACTCACCGCTTCTCGTGCGAGCGAGTACTCCTTTGAGGGAAAGCCCCTTTCCGGGCGATCAGAAGCCGGGTCAGTGTTTACCAGCGGCTTGGTCGAGGGTTTGCGGACCGGCTTGGCTGACGCTGATGGCGATGGATACGTTAGCTTGGACGAGGCCTATGACTTCGCCTATGGCCATGTGCGAGCGTGCGGTGCCGACCAGACACCTCAGCGCTGGCTCTACGGCGGTGAGGGCGCCTCTATCTTGCTGGCCCGCAATGCGAGGGGCATCCAGATTAGCCCAACCACGCTGCCTGAGTACCTCACTGCGAGCTTGGATAGTCCAAATCCTGCCGTCCGCCTAGGGGGGGTCGCAACGCTCGCCGAATGGCTCAGCGACCCCGATCTCGGCCGTGCACTCGCTGCTCATAACACATTGAGGGCCATAGCTGAGACTGACAGTCCAGCTGTAGCTGATGTCGCTAGGAACCATCTGGATAGCTATCCTGAGTTGATTTCAGAAGAGTCCACCGTCACAAAGGTAGCCTCGGGGAGAGGGCGGCCTCATCCCCCGGTCGGTCGAAATTCTAGGTCTTTTATTGCCGCTGGAGTGGGGGGGATCATTGGTGTTATCTGCGCATTCCTAACCTCGCCGTTGTGGCCGCTTCACGCGTCTACCTCAGAGCCTCAGGCCACTCTACTGAGTTCCTGTCAGTCTGCCACATTGCCGGAGTCGCAGACGGTGACTCGCAAAGAGACTGAGAGTAGACAAATGTACGCTGTAACGTCAAAGTGGACACTTGCTGGAGACGGTAGCGCTATTGCACATGGGATCCTCGCTCATGGCTGGGTACAGCAAGCTTTCCTGGCGACCAAGAATCATGTGACCAGAGTGTCGGTAATACTCAGCGCTGACGGTACACCTGCCCGCCCAATGCCCATAGTGATCCAAATCCGTACTATACGCGGCAGTACGGTCGCGTCAGCCGGGCGAGCATACAATGGGGCTACTAACAACGGGAGTTTTGACGTCCGCTTCGAGAATGTGCACCTGAGAACGGGACACGTGTACATCTTGCGCGTGACCAATAATTCGCCAAAAAGGATCTTCGTTTATACCCATTACCTGGATAGAGCCCAGATGGTACCGTTGACCGCTGCGGCCTGTGAGTACAACTCAGGAGATGATGCGGGGCATCAAATAGTCCTTCACGCCGCTTTCCCGGCTATACAAGTTCTTTCGGGCCTCATAGTCAGCGCCAGTTCTTAATGTGACTTAGCGAGCTGCAGTTCGCCGTATTGGCGTTCCAACCCCGGCAATGGCTACCGGCCAGCCTTACTCACATGCCGCGGACAGAGAACATGTGGCGGTTGGCAGGTGCGTGATGCGCCGGGTGCCGGCCTGGCGTAACTTCCGTGTCATGTGGAATGTCGCTGGGTCAGCAGCCCGCCGTCATCACGGCTGCCGATCGGCTTGACTGGCCTTCGGCTCGTACGTCGCCGGAACGTCACGTCCGTGCATGTTCGCTTGGCTACCGCTCGCTGATCCGGCGCAGGAAGTTCCCCGCGGCTTTCGCCGCGTCCTTCGCTACCCCTGTAGCAACCTGCCCTGCCGCCGCGCCGGCGACTTTCAGCGGAATGCCCACCCGGTGCGGTCCGCCGCGGTGGTGTTCATCCCCGAACGGGCCGGTTTCCTCGACCACGGGCAGGCCCGGCGGGATGTCGATCGTGAAATCGCCGGCCGTGGCGGTGGTGTCGCGCAGTTCGCACCGGCGTACTGGCTGCTCTCCGATGTAGGAGGTCAGGCGGAGCACGATCCCTGTCCCCGCGTCCACCACTGCTACAGCGGCAGGGAACATCAGCGGCCACGACAGTGGCGAGCCAGCCTCGCCGCGGGCCACGTTGATCCGGTAAGCCTGCCGGTCGCCGACCAGCACAGGAGCGCCGCCGGACAGCCGGCAGCCCAGCAGCCACGACGGGTCGAGCATCTCCGCGATACCGCTGGGCAGCGGGGCAGCGGGGCCGGCCGTCACCTGGTCGCGGTAGACCTTCCAGCAGCGCTGCCCATCGCAGGCGATCATGACCGGGCCGCGCCGCTCGCTGCCGGCGTAGTCGATCCGGTAACGGCCCGGGCCGGCCATGCGGAGCGAGGAGATCAGGTGGGTGGTAGCCGGCCGTTCGCTGATCGAGTCGATCAGCAGGCCCAGGCCACCGAAGCCAGCCCGCCGGGCCCCGGACGGCACCTGGGACAGCATCGCGCCGAGGTCCGTCCACTCGTGCACGGTGGCAGTGAACTCACTCACGGTGCTGTCGTGCAGCAAGTGCAGAACCTGCGCGCTGACCGGTGGCCCTGCCGGCCGGCCGTCGGGGGAACGTTCAGGTGCCGGACCGTCAGGAAAGATCGGGGCGTCCTTACCGCCAGCCTGCTCTGCTGTCCGCTTCTGGGCGGAGGGCGCGTACCTGATCCAGGCACCCAGGCCGCCCGCGGCAAACCCTGCGACGGTCTTCAGCGCCGTCCAGCCTGGCCCCGCCGGCGCCTAGCGCCCCGGCCGCGCTCTCCGCGATCAGGCTTCCTGGCGGCGGCATGAACAGCGCCGGATCGATCACCGGATCAAGGTCCAGGCTGGCCAGCTCGGTCACCTCTGGTTCCGCACCGTCAGCCAGCCACGCGACCCGCAGCAAGATGCCCAGCTCCGCGTTGACCATGACCTCCGCATGCCCTGCCCGGAACTGCGACGGCACGTTCCGGCGGCTGAGCCCAGCCCGCCTGGTCACCTCGACCCGGAAGGCATCGCGCCCGCACACGCGCGCATCGCCGCGCACCTCCAGCTGGGAGCTGACCAGCAGCCACGCCGGGCACAGCAACTCCCGAAGCGGCGGCTCAGGCCCGCTGACCCAGTGCACCTCCCCATCGAAATCCTGGGCATCCCCGGCATCCAGCCGCCAGGGACGGCCACCGTCACAGCCCGTCAGGTAATCCCCAGCCTCCACGCGATACCGCCGCCCCGGCGCGACCAGGACCCTCGTCCCATCGTTCGCCACCGCCGACAGGCTCAGCTGCGCCCAGTCCACGCGATACAGCAGGCTGACCAGATCAGGCCCACCGCTCATCCCAGCTCCCGCCTGCCAAAATCGGCCAGATGGCCCCGCAGCAGGGATCATCCCACCGATCGGGACAGTGTCCCCTTCCACCCCACGCCATCACCAGCAAGCGGACTAGAACCCAGAAACAGCTGGCATCTGCAGCCCGGGCACTGCCAAGCCCGCTGCAGCATCCGATACCTCAAGCGTGCTGAGTCCGCGCACAACTTCGCCTACCTTGCCGCGGTGCCCACTGCCGACCCACTCAAGGTCCCCATTGCAGTGCAGGCTCCAGCTCGCTTTGCCACCCCAGATCATGAGTGGCTCCGGCGCCGACAGCATCCTCATCTGCCGCATTGACACAACCTGTAGGTGCATGCCCGTTGGACTGTCCCTAGGCCGGACTGCTGACGAATCTCACGATCTCGCCGAGCCCCGGCTGGTAGCCATCAGTGGTATCGACCTCCATCCAGGGTGCCTGCACCGAGACCCGGTCGAAGGCGTCTCGCTGCCGCGCGAAATCCGCCAGGTCATGGCCGGGCCCGGGGTCGGCGTGTGCCCGGCGTACCGGGTTGTCCTGGCCGCGCTGGAGAACCCGCCGGAAAGCCACCTCGTGGGTGACCACGCAGTGCACGACACGCAGATGCGCAAGACCACGGAACGGTTCCAGGTGCGGCCGCCACACGTGATCCTGGAACGCGGCGTCAGCGATGGTCGTGACGCCAGCCCGCAGCAGCAACCCCACGACACCGAAGAAGACCGGCAGGGTCCGCATAGTCAGAGCATCGCCTGGTGCCGGCGCGAATCCGGGCCTGGAATGGGCCATGCCTTCCTTGATCTCATCCCGGCAGATCGCCGGGCACCCCACCGCCCGCGCGAGCAGATGCGCCAGCGTGGTCTTGCCCGCGCCCGCCGGGCCGCTCACCACCACCAGAGTCGGCAGAGACACCACCCTGACAGTTATAGCCACTATCACCCAGCCACGGGCGGC
Organism: uncultured Actinomycetes bacterium; assembly: GCA_963851025.1. Classification (GTDB taxonomy): domain Bacteria; phylum Actinomycetota; class Actinomycetes; order Streptosporangiales; family Streptosporangiaceae; genus RYN-230. The sequence continues at coordinate 19,812 of CAWKOA010000029.1, read as the reverse complement.
CCACCGTACGAGCAACGAGACCCTCCGGACATGCCGCGATCCGCGCTTGGTCAGCCGTGCTGCCTGTCAGTGAGTTTGCGGCGGGCAGGCTCGTGCGTGCGAGTGTGTCGGCGCGGCGTATCGCGTCGGGCAGCCGGTGCTGTCCGGCCATGCGCCGCACTAGCTCCGCAGCTTCGCCGCGGGGCATCCCGGCCGCAGTGACGAACAACGGCCGCGCCGAGGTTCCGCGCAGTACCGGCACGGCATGGGTGGCGGTGGCGAAAGCGGTCTTGGCCACGCCGATCACCGGGATGCCCAATTCAGTGTGCGCGTGCGCACCCAGGCCGGGCCGGCCGCCGGGGTCGAGGTCGGCGTAGCCGTCGACCACCAGGAGGCCCAGACCGCTCAGCCCGCTCAGGACCGCGCGGATCGGCGGGAGTTCACGCAGATAGAACTCACCAGGCCGGTACGGCAGCACCTCCGCCACGTCTTCAGTGCGTTCAGCCACTACCTCGCAGAAGCGGGCATCGGCAGCCACCACGGCCGCTGCTCGCGCACCCCCGGAACCCAGGTAATGCACGTCCACGGTCACGAACGCGCGCGCCTGTTTCCATGTCCTGAGCTTGCCTGCCCTGGCGGCGGTAGCCAACCTGGGACGCGGAAACCCGGCCGGGGGAACACCGGCAGGCCGCCCGAATAGTGATCATTCCCCGCGACCACGCGCATGTATGCCGCGGTGGCGGCACGCCCTGGAGGTGCAGGCTGGTGCTGGCCGGGATGGGCAGACAGCCACGGCTACAGTGCCGTGAGCCTGGGCCCCGGCCGTTGGCTGGCGGTCCCCCAGTGCGGCCGGAGCGGTGGAAGATCAGCGACCCCGGGGTCGGCAGGCAGCGGTGAGTCGCCGTCGTCGCCGTCCCACCGGCGGCGGTACTGGTCGGGAATGTCACCCCAGCCCCAGTACGGCAGCGGTATGCCGGGAACGATCCCGAGCTCCTCCACCGGGTCGATCCGCTGTGCGCCGACCGTGCACAGGTGTGCCCAGTCGTCGCCCAGGTCGAACACGTACACGAACTGTTCGCCCGGCCGCAACCGCGACAGCCTGGCGCGCCGGTAGTCCCCGGTGATCTCGCCCTCGATCTCCTGGTCCCGGTCCGGCCGGCACAGCCTGATCTGGCCGGTGAGGGTGAACTCCTGCAGGTGGGATCGGTCCCATCGGGCGAACGCGTCGTCGATAGCGTCGGCGAGCTGCCTGAAGGTGTGGCTGCGCGCCGCCGCGAATATCCGCCCGGGCCGCGGCCAGTACCGCTCACCGCGGCCCTCGACCAGGTCCACCCGGATCGACAACCAGGTCCGTCCCACGGTGCACCTCCACTGCGGTCAACTGCTGCCCGCCCCGGCAGCCGGTCAGCTTAGGCCCCGCGAGCCCGTCTCGTCAGCAGGCATCGACGGAAGGTTCATCCGGGCTGGGGTCGGGCGCGCTGGGCCAGTTCCTGGCATACCCGGCGCACCGGCACGCCCGCTCGGCTGGCGGCGGCGCGGATATAGGCGACCGCCGCCCACAGGGCGTACTGCCAGAAGTCGTCGGTTTGCCACCAGGCGACCTCACCGAGCAGGTCAGGCTCTGCCCCGCCACGCAGCGCCGCCGCAGCCAGGACAGCGAACTGAAGCTTCTTATTTTCCCGGCCGCGGAACGCGCACTCCGGCAGGAACCGCTCCGGCACCCCTTCCAGGGCCAGCGGGTCGGCGCGGCTGGCCCCGCACCACTCCAGCGCGTCGGCGGCGACCTGGAGGAAGACCTCGCCGGGAAAGGTGCCGCCGCGCGGATGCAGCGGCACCAGCTCGGCCGCCAACCCGGACACCCCGGTATCCCGGGCCATCCCGTCGAGCAGGATCCGGCGGGCGGTGGCCGCGTCCTGGGGATGAGCCGCTTCCTGGCAGGCATACCCAGACGGTAGGGCAGAACCTGTCCGGCCGCTCGTCGGGTCGTCCAGGATCTTGGATGACCGCCGCCACCAGGGCAACGGCGAACGCGACCCGCGCAGGGCACGACCCCCGCTGTTCAACAAGAGCCTTCGCCGCGCCGGACCGGCGTGTCTTCGAGAGTCAGTCCGGGCGGCTGAGTGCCAACTTTCTACGCCCAGAACGACGGTCAACTGACGGTCAGGTGATCTTGAAACGAAACCTCAGGCCGACCAGAAAACCCGCCTGACCTGCTGCTTCGTGGAGCCCCCTTACGGAATCGAACCGTAGACCTTCTCCTTACCATGCACAATTCCGCAGGTTCACTGCCCGGCAAGCACTTCCCGCAGGCCGCCCGCAAGCCCCGATCTGGCTCTTGCCCCGGCCTGCGGCATCTACGATCGCTCAGGCCATCGCGCCGGCAGCCGAGCAGTAGTTGGCACGGGTCGATGCCCAGCGTGTGCAGCGTCCGCTCACGCCTGGTCTGCCATTCAAGTCTGGCCTTTGGGGCGGCATGCCGGCCAGCCACGTCCACTCCGACGGTCAAAGGACGGTCAGACGATCTTTTCTATCCTGGCCGCCCAGGGCCCGAAGACCACGCTGAGCAGGCGTTCCCCCATCGCCAGGAAGAATTTGAACCAGTGCCCTTATCTGCACCTCGCTGAAAGCCACCGGGAGCAGCCTGGAGTCCTGCCGAGCGCAAGATCACACCGCGGAACATGTAGAGGCACAGAGCCAGGCGGCCTGGCCGCCAGAGCGTGACTGGAGCGCCGGTGCGTCCGAATCTGCATTATATGCGGGTGATCTTCATAAGGATCTACGGCGTGATCGCGATGGCAACGGGGAAGTTCCCCACCTTGATCGCCTTTCCGGCCCTGTTGGCGGCGGTGTGGATCGGGGTCACCGAGTGTGAGCCGCTGACGGCGTAGACGGTTTTCCCGTTCGGTGTGATAGCGAGGGGACCGCCCAGCCCCTTGATTGCCTTGCCGGCTTTCCCGCTGGCGGTGTTGATCGGGGTCACGCCCGAGCCGCTGGCGACGTAGGCGGTCTTCCCGTCTGGCGTGATCGCGATGGCATCAGGGAAGATCCCCACCCTGATCGGCTTGCCGGCCTTGCCGGTAGCGGTGTGGATCGGGACCACGTTACGCGCGGCCCCACGATGGCGGCAATGACAACGTAGGCGGTCTTGCCGTCCGGGGTGATCGCGATGGAAGCGGGGTAGTAGCCGACCTTGATCGCCTTGCCGGGCTTGTTAGTGGCGGTCCGGATCGGGGTCACCGTGCCTGAGCTGAAGTTGCTGACGTAGGCGGTCTTGCCGTCCGGGGTGATCGCGATGGCGCCGGGTCCGCTTCCCCCGGGCCCGTTTCCCACCTTGATCGCCTTGAGCGCGGTGCCGGTGGCCGTATTGATCGGGGTTACGGTGTCTGAGCCGTAGTTGGCGACGTAGGCGGTCTTCCCGTTCGGCGTGATCGCGATGGCCTGGGGCCGGCTTCCGACCTTGATCGCCTTGCCGGCCCGGTTAGTGGCGGTGCGGATCGGGACCACGCGCCCGCCGGCGATGACGTAGGCGGTCCGGCCATCCGGTGTGATCGCGATGGCATCGGGGAAGTCCCCGACCTTGATCGCCTTGCCGGTCCTGCCGGTGGCAGTGCTGATCGGGGTCACCGTGTCACCGGCCACGGAACCCCCGCCGAAGTTGGCAACATAGGCGGTCTTCCCGTCCGGTGTGATCGCGATGTACCCGGGACCCCTCCCGACCTTGATCGCCTTGCCAGTCTTGCCGGTGACAGTGTTAATTGGGGTCACGGTCCCTGGATCGGCCAGGCCTGGAGGCCCGCCGTGGTTGACCACGTAGGCGGTCACTGGACGTGCCGGCCTTTCCCGCGGGGCCGTGCTGGCCGCACCGGCGGAACCGGCAGCAGTTGCACCGAGTGCGGTAAGCGCTCCCGCCGCCGCGGCGGCACACAGAGCGCGAGTGATACGTGTGTACATCACAATCCTCCCTGCAAGCTCGCGTGGGACCATTGCGGTGGCGCCCCGGATTTCGCTGCGGAAGGGGCCGGCCATCGCTGGGCGCGGCCCCGACTGTCCGGTCGTCACGGCGTGATCGCGGTGCCCCCCACTGGCCTTGGCGTGCTCACTCCAGCGCCGCCACCACGGCAACCGCCTGGCTGCCGGGTCGTCCTTGAACTCCTCCTTGGGCAGCAGGTCAGCCTCGCAGACCAGGCTGGCCATCCGGCCTGAGCGGTTGAGCACCGGCAAGGCGCTGATGCTGTGCCCGGCCATGACGGTAGCCAATTCCTTGAACGAGGCGTTTTCGGTGACTGTGATGACCTGCGCCGTCATCACCTCTCGCACCGTGCGACGAGACATCAGGAACTCCTTCATCCCGTCCGGGCGCAGACAGACCGTTATGTCCGTACCTAGGCGTCTTTACTTCAAGACGAGCACCTTCCGCACGGCTGCCAAAGTGCCGGAATTCCTGCGCCCAGGGGCGAAAGTCCCATCCTCCCCGCGCGAATACCGCTGTCCTAACAGCCAGCTCCACCGGGAGCATGGTTTCTGGTCTGACCGGCGCGCCCTCTCTGTCCATGGCGAACAAAGGCGCAGCGGGGGCTGCATATGCCTGAAGTACACTGATAGCGACGGGATGTATGCCCGTCAGCGGGTCGGCGATCAGCTCCTTGAGCTGGAGTTCATGGGGAGGGCCGGGGCGGACCGCGGCATCGCTGCCCGCCCGGCAGTCGCCGGACCAACCCCGGCAAGGAGGTCTTCGTTATGCGAAGGCAGTTGGGGCATGCTCTGTCCGTGGCGGCGGCCGTAGCGGGAACGGCGCTTGTGGCAATGGGGACGGTGCTGCCGGCCGCAGGGCCGGCAGCAGCGGCGGGAAGCGCCCGCAGCCAGGTCATCTACACCACCAGCCAGGCGGGCTATGTGACCGGCGGTGGCCGGCACTTCCGGTTCGTCGCCGCGACGGTCAAGGTGGCACCTGCGCTGCCGGTGAAAGCGGGATACGCCGGTATCGTCCTCGGCGGTGCCCGGATCGCTGACCCCGCCACGCTGCTCGCGCGTGCCGGGGGCAGGCTCGTGGTCTGGAACTTCAGCGGCGTGCCGTCCATGATGGCCGGCGGTTGGCTGAACATCTCGCCGAAGCCGGGTGACCTGCTGCGGATGAGCATCTACTACGACCAGCATGGGCACGTCTACTTCACCGCAATCGACGTGACCCAGGGCACCAGGGACACCTTCAAGGCGCCCGTCCGGACGGGCACGCTGTACACGGCTGCCGAGGTGGCCGACTTCGACGGGTACACGACAGCCGCGCCGCACACGGCCTTCCGGCTGTGGGCGTTCACCGGCATACGCGTGACCACTTACTCCGGTGTGCGCGGCACGATGACCGGCCCGTGGATAACCAGCAAGATCCTGCACACCACGACCGGCGGAGCGCGTGGCGCGGTGGTGACCTACCCGTCCGGCCTGTGGCTGAAGGGCCAGAACTTCGGGGTCTGGCGGTAACCGGAAGGACCATCGGGGACGTGCCCGGGCCGTCTCTGCCGGCCCGGGCACCTGCTTGCCATCAGCCGCTGTCCCCGCCAGGGGGGGTGGCGCGGTCACCGGCAGCACCGGCACCCGGTACGACACCCTGCTCGATGCGCCCCAGGCTGCCTGTGCGTGCCGAGAATCCCGTCCACCGCTCTGACCAGCAGGGTTGCTCGCCGACGCCCCGCCCGTGATGAGCACCGCTCATGTGCCTGCGGTTCATTTTCCTCCTGACCATGCGGCTAGCAGCGTGGCTGCGGCTATCCCGGCGTGAGGAGACATGGAAGACCGCGGAGATCTTGATCCTCCGCCACCAGCTCGCCGTCCTGCAGCGGCGGCAGCCGCGCCGTCCGATCCTGAGCTGGGTGGACCGGGCACCTCTCGCGACCCTGCTCAGCGTGATACCGAAAGCACGCCGCCACGGGCTGCGGCTGCTGGTCGCCCCGTCTCACGGTCTGGCACAGTGGATTGCGGCTTGCCGCCGCTTTCGCTAAGGAGCTCCGATGCCCCAAGCGCTGGCTTGCGAGTTCGAGGGCGTGACAGACGCCCACTACGCGCGGTCAGCAGGCACCTCGGCATCGACCCGAAATCCGGCGAGGGAGACTGGCCGCCCGGGATGCTCTCGCACGTCGCCGGCGCTGATCACCCACCACCCACCCTGATAACCCTGGGGTGTGGGAATGTTCACGGCGAATAGGCGATGGTGGCGTAGTCGGAGTGCGGCCCGATGTTTTTGATTCCGGTTACGAACACCCTCGTGGAGGTGGCGGCCATGGCGAAAGCGGCGTCCCCCGTGTCGCCGGTGCCGCCGTAGTTAGCTGTCCAGAGCCGGGCGGCCGTGGTGGCGCGGTAGGCGATGATGGCGTACTTCCCGTGCTCCAGGTTGGTGGTGAAGCCGCTCACGAACACTTTGCTGCCGCTGGGGCTGACTGCCAGGGAATTCGCTATTCCGCCGCCTTCGGGGCCGTAGCGGTCCACCCAGGTCCGGGTTCCGGTGGCGGCATTGTAGGCCACCGTCACGAAGTCGAAAGTCCCCGGCTCGAAGTTCCGGGTGCCGGTTACGAAGACGCCCGCCCCGCGGGGGTTCACGGCGATGGCGGCCGGCCCACCCGCGCCGGTGTAGCGGTTAGCCCACAGCCGTGCGCCGGTGGACGCGCGGTAGGCCACGGTGGTGTAGGAGCCACCCGAGTGTGCCGCATGGCTGTCGCCGGTCACATATAGAACCATCCCGGTGGGGTTGATGGCCATGGCGCTGGCTTCGTCGTAGCCGTAGCCGCTGCCAGGGCTGTTGTAACGCCTGACCCATAGCCTGGCCCCGGTGGAGGCCCGGTAGGCAAGGGTGGCGTAGTCGGTGTGGGTGGTCTTGCCGTTGCTGGTGCCGGTCACGAATACCCGTGTGCCGCTGGGGTTGAGAGTCAGGGCGGTAGCGCTGTCATCGCCGGCCCCGAGCCGTGGTAGCGCCTAGCCCACAGCTGAGTCCCGGTGGTGGCGCGGTAGGCGACGGTGGCGTAGTGGGTGACCCGGTCGGTGCCTGTGCTCATCCCGGTCACGAAGACTGCTGCCCGGCTCACGGCCAAGGACTTGACAGTGTCGGCGCGGCTGGCGGGGCCGTTGTAGCGCTTGGCCCACAACATCTTGCCGGTCGAGGCGCGGTAAGCGACGGTGGCGTAGTCATAACCGGATGTGGTGGACCGGCTGTCTCCGGTGACGAATACTGTGCTCCCATCGGGGTTCACCGCCACGGCTACCGTTTCATCGTCGCCGTTAGCCGGCCCGTTATACCGTTTAACCCACAGCTGGGCGCCGGTGTCGGCCCGGTAAGCTACGAGGGCGTAGTCGCTCCCCGAACTGGTTCCCGGGCTTGTGCCGGCGACGAACACCGTGTTCCCGTCAGGGCTGACCGCAATGGCCCTGGCGTCATCGGAACCGTTGCCAGGGCCGTTATAGCGCTGAACCCACAACCGCTGGCCAGAACCACGTGCGCTGACTGCCGCCGGAGCATCGTGAGTAACGGCTGCCCGCGGGGCCAGCACCCCGGAGATCCCCGGAACAGAGGCTGCCGCCGCCAACACGGCCACCAGAGCCACCCTCGTGCTGAATCGAGCCATCGGATCCTCCCTAATCCATCCCAGGCCCGAGGAAGCCAGCCCACCCGCTGCACGCCTCGCTTTGCCGAGCTTTTCACGCAGCTCGGCAGATGCTCATGGGCCAGCGCTGGCCCTGCTGCCCAGGCAGAAATCATGTACTGTCCGTAACGCTAATGAAGGCCGGAGTCCCCTGAAAAAAGGCACTTGTCCTTGATGATTGGGACCAATGACACTAATTGCATGTCAATGGTCAGGTGGCGGTTGCTCTGGCTCACTTTCCGAGCTCTGGCGCGGATTCCGTGAGTGATCGTGCGGGGTGACGGTTGGGCCCGGGGCTGCTGTTTGGCCTGCTGGGATGGCGAAGGTCACGATTTGGCGGCTGGCGGTGTGCCACAGCTGATATAGGACGAGGCCCCGGTAGGACGTGTGATCGGCCAAGATCACTCGCGTCCTGAGGAGCCTCGTTGGTGTCCCAGTGTGCCACGGCTGCCGTTCGGCTGCCTTCCCCTGCTATGGTCGCCGGGCGTGATGCCCGGGATCTGTGCTCCTGGTTTGCCCCGCATCTGGATGACCTGGAAGTAGAGCAGGTCAGTTGCGGCGATGCCGGGGTGGTGATCGAGGCGCGGTCCGGTCGGCGGGTGCGAAGTGCCCGGCCTGCGGATCCTGGTCCTCGCGGGTGCATAGCGGCTACCTGTGCACGGTGCAGGACGGCCCGGCTCGCGGTCGGCCGGTGCTGATCCGCCTGGCGGTGCGCCGGTTCTTGTGCCGCAACCCGGGCTGCACGGCCATCACCTTCGCTGAGCAGGTGGCGGGACTGACTGGCAGGTACCGGCGGCGCAGCGTGCCACTGCTGGCGTTACTGGCGCAGATCGGGCTGGCGCTGGCGGGCGGGGCCGGGGCCCGGCTGGCCGGTGCGCTGGGCATCGCGGTGCACCGCACCACGCTGCTGGCCCTGGTCGCGGCCCTGCCCGAACCCGGCAGGAGCACCGCGCCAGAGGTGACCGGCGTGGATGATTTCGCCTTGCGGAAGGGGCGGGTTTATGGCACCGTCCTGGTCGAACGTGGCCACGGGGAAGCCTGCCGGACTGCTGGCTGACCGCGAGGCCGGGACGCTGGAGGCGTAGCTGGCCGCTCATCCGGGCGCGCTGGTGATCTGCCGTGACCGGGCCGGTAATTACGCTGAAGGTGCGCGAGGGGGCGCATCGGAGGCGATCCAGGTGGCTGATCGCTGGCACGTGTGGCACAACCTGGGCGAATACGTAGAGAAAGCGGTCGCCGCCCACCGTGGCTGCCTGACACGTCCCGCCGGCGCCAGTAGCACGCCGGGGGTTTCCGGGGAGGCGCCGGCGCCGCCAGCTGCCGGGCCGCCCGCGCTGGTATCTGAGTCTGAGGGCCCGCGTGACGCCTGCAGCCGCGAACGGCGCCTGGTGACCCGTACCCGCAGCCGCCACGCTGCTGTCCACGGCCGGCTGGCTGCCGGGCACTCAGAACGCGAAGCCGCCCGCATCCTGGGCCTGAGTTGCGGCACGGTGCACCGGTTCGCAGCCGCCGCCAGCGCAAAGGAGCTGCTGGTCAAGGCCACCACCCGGCAGACCACGCCGAACTGCAGGCCAAGGGCTGGCAGGGCAGCGCGCAGGCGGTTCAGCGCTACGTGCGTCCGTTCCGCGCGATGACCACCGCGCCGCCCCCAGCCCGGTGATCCCAGCCACTCGCCGGATCACCCGCTGGCTGCTAACCCGCCCCGCCGCCCTCAGCGATGAGGAACAGGCCCAGCTCGCCAGCGTCCTGGACCGCTGCCCCCACCTGAGCGTCCTGGCCGCCTGCGTGCGCAGCTTCGCCGAGATCATGGCCCGCCGCCGGGGCGAGCAGGAACTGGAAGGCTGGCTCACCCGGGCCGAGGCCGCCGACCTGCCCGAACTGCGCTCCTTCGCCAACGGCATCCGCCGCGACCAGCAGGCCGTCACCGCCGGGCTCACCCTGCCCTACAGCTCCGGCTGCCGTCGAGGGCAACGTCAACAAGATCAAAATGCTGTCGAGTAGCCGGGGGCGTTTCAGCCCCCGGCTCTCACAGAACCGTACGTAACGATCTCCCGTTATACGGCTCCTGTCGCCCTGGTCACCAGACTGCGGGGACGGTATTTACCCAGGCCCAGTGGGCGAAGAACCGGGGCCTCGTGGTGACGGCTCTGGTCCAGGCTTCCTGTGCTTTCTTCCGTCCTCGCAGCCGCTTGTGCTTCTTGCGGAGCCAGCGCATCAGGTAGGCGTTGATGCGCGTCAGGAGGGGATACAGCGCCGAGCGGTAAAAGGCGCCGTAGTACTGCATCCAGCCTCGCACCCGGGGGTTGACCCAGGCTGCGAGGTCCGCTTCGGAGATCTCAGTATGCCGGTGCAGCCGCCAGGACCGCACTTGCCGGCTGATCTTCTTCAAGGCGTCGCTGCTGATCGCCGGGTTGAACCCGGTGAACCGTTTACCGGTCCTGGGACGTACCTCCCGGCCCCGGAACGTGTACCCCAGGAAGGTGAACGCGGTGTGCTCGTAAGAGCCACGCCGGTTGCTGTCCTTGCAGTACACGACCCTGGTCTTGTCCGGGTGCAGTTCCAGGCCGACCCCGCGCATCCGCTCCCGCAGGGCCGCCAGCACCTGATGTGCCTGAGCCTGGCTGACGCAGTGCACGACCGCGTCATCCACGTAGCGTTCGAAGGCGACACCGGGAAACTCCCGCGCCATCCAGTTGTCGAACGCGTAGTGCAGGAACAGATTCGCGAGCACGGGTGAGACCGCGGAGCCCTGCGGGGTTCCCCGGTCTCGGACCTGCAACGAACCGTCGGGCAGCATCAGCGGCGCTTGCAGCCACCGCCGGACATACAGCACCACCCACGGCAAGTCGGTGTTCGCTTCAACAGCTTTGACCACCAGCTCCCACGGCACGCTGTCGAAGAACTTCCGGATGTCCAGATCGATCACCCAGTCCGTCTTCCAGCACCGCGAGCGGCAGGCAGCCACCGCGTCGAGCGCGGAGCGCCCCGGCCGATAGCCGTAGGAGTCCGGGTGGAAGATCGGCTCGACCTTCCGCTCCAGCTCCATGGCCACGACCGTCTGGGCGACCCGATCGGCCACGGCCGGCACGCCAAGGATCCTCGTGCCGCCTCCATGGGCCTTCTCGATCTCCACCGCGCGCACGGGCGGCGGGAAGTACGATCCCGAGGACATCCGATTCCAGATCTTGTACAGGTTGTTCTTCAGATCCGTCTCGAACTGCGCGATCGTCTGCCCGTCCACCCCGGGTGCGCCCTTGTTCGCCTTGACTTTCTCCCACGCCTCCCAGACCGCCCGCTTCGAAATCTGAAACGGCTTGCCTGCTGCTTTCAGCTCGCCCACGCGACTCCTCCCGGAGAACATCCGGTTGATCGGACAGACCAGCCACGGACAACCCGGCCCCTTCGCTCCGGCCCCATTACAGGACCTTCACCGCTACTACGAACCGGTCCGCCAGCGCGCCCGGCGACGGTACTCAATCCCTTGCGGTGTCGCCGCTTGGGACACTCCCTCTCCCCTGCCGCAACGAACAGGGCGTATCCGGGCACGCCTTCTCCTGTTCCACACGGAAGCCGCAGACCAGGCTCACGTCGTCTACATGCCGGACACCACCTGGCCAGAAGACGGCACACCCGCCAGGCTTGTCCCGGGATCCGTTTGACACCCCGGTTTCGATGTCGTCTGTATCTGTTTCGACACGTCAGCAACGATTCACTCGCGTTCGTCTTCCTGGTCCCTACCTGACACCTCTCGGGCGCCTTTTCCTCATCGCTCACCACGACGGTCTTCAGCCAACGCAGCATGAGGTGGTTTGGAGCCTCCCACCGCCGGGCGACTCCGAAGGGCCAAAATCCTTCATCTTCCGTGCAGCATCGCTTCAGAAACTCGACCTACCGAACCTCCTCCACGTTCAGGACACACCAAACGGCAGATGTACGGCCGCGCCGGCTTCGAACTCCTTCGTCACCGGATCCTCCTCGGGTGAGGCGACGGAGCGTCACCACCGAAAGTGCGACAGAGCCAAATCTTTTGTGTGAGCTGGGGCAGTCGTTGTCCTTTTGTTATTAAAATGCGGGTAGTTTCCGGCGCCAGGTCAGACGGGGACGCGGTCGCCGAATGCGACGGCGAATGCGTTCATGGCTGCTTTCCAGCCGTAAGTGCCCGTTCCGCGTTCTCCTCGCTCGCGGACCAGCCCGTCGCCGTCGATATGCCGGCCGGTGATATTCCTGATCCCGAGGTAGAGCAGCTTGATCGCGGCTTCGTCGCTAGGGAAATGGCCGCGGTTCTTAGTTATCTTCCGCAGCTGGAAGTTAACTGACTCGATAGCGTTAGTCGTGTAGATGACCTTCCGGATGGCGGAGTCGAATTCAAGGAACGGGACGAAATTGTCCCAGGCCCGGTCCCACGCGGCGACCATTCCCGGGCTTTTCTTCCCGAAATCGCGGCGCAGGTTCTCTAGCGCCGTTCTCGCGGCGGCCTCGTTGAGGGCGGTGTAGATGGGCCGCATCGCCGCGGCGGCCTTCTTGCGCTCCTTCCACGACACGTATTTCATCGATGACCGGATGAGGTGAATGACGCATGTCTGCACCGTCGCCCTGGGCCAGGCCGCCATGATCGCGTCAGGAAGGCCGCTGAGCCCGTCGCAGCAGACGAACAGGACGTCCCTGATGCCGCGGTTGCGGAGCTCCGCGAGCACGCCCGCCCAGAACCGCGATCCCTCGGCCGTGCCGAGCCAGATGCCCAGCACGTGCTTGAACCCGTCCGCATCGACGCCGGTGACCAGGTAGGCGGCCTTGTTCTCCACCGCGCCGCCGTCCCGGACCTTGACCACCAGCGCGTCGATGTAAAGAATGGCGTAAAAGGCGTCCAGCGGCCGGTTCTGCCATTCAGTGATCTCGTCGGCAACCACGTCGGTCACCGCCGATACCAGTGCGGGAGAAACCTCCACCCCGTAGATCTCCGCCAGGTGCGCGTGAATGTCCCGCGTGGTCATCCCGCGGGCGTAAAGCGACAGGATCATGTCATCGACCTGGCCGACGCGCCGCTGCCCTTTCCCTACGATCTGCGGCTCGAACGCAGACTTCCGGTCCCGCGGCACCGAGATCCGCACCGGTCCCGACGTGGTGGCAATCGTCTTCCCGAAGGAGCCGTTCCGGGAATTCCCCGACCCGTTTCCCGCCGGGTCGCCTTTCACGTAACCCAGGTGATCGTCCATTTCCGCGCCCAGCGCCCGCTCGATAACCCTGGCCGTCAGCTGCCCGATCAGCCCGCCCGGCCCGTCCAGCAGCGAAACCCCGGCGTCCTGCGCGTCGGCGATCATCTGGTCGATCGCCGCGTCACTGGTGAAATCCGCCAGCCTTTTCGCCGCGGCTTCCTCACCGGGGAGCACCATTTCCTGCAGGCCCTCGCGTGCCACGCCCTCGGCGACGATTTCCTGCACCTTTTCGGTCTCTTCCGTGCTCACTCAGGGTGTCCTCTCCGCCAGCGCAACACTCGTCACACTGGGATCATCTGCACCCTCTCACACAAATCATTAAACAGGCTCCCCTGGGGGCCGTGCTGGTGGAGCACGACCAGCCGGCTGCCTACTGCGTCGCCGGCCGCCATCCCACCGTGATCTTGACCACCGGCGCGGTGCAGGCGCTGGATCCCGGCCAGCTCGATGCGGTGCTGGCGCACGAGCGGGCTCACCTCACCGGCCGTCATCACCAGCTGCTGGCCATGGCGAGGATCGGCCGCCAGGTGCTCCCGTTCCTGCCGCTGATGCGGGACGCCGAACAGCAGGTGGCCCGGCTGGTGGAGCTGCACGCCGATGATGCGGCCACCCGAGCTCATGATCCGCGGTTGCTGGCCACCGCCCTGGTCCTGCTCGCCGCGGCCGGCAGTCCGGCGCCGGCCCTGGCCGCGGGTGCCACCGACTCGGTGCAGCGGATACACCGGCTGCTGGGCCCCGCCGAGCCACTGGGCCACGCCCGCCGGCAGGTGCTGCGCGCCACCGCCGCTGCGCTCGCCCTGACCCCGGTGATGCTGGCCCTGACCCCGGCACTGGTGGCGCTTGCGCTGGGTCGGATCCCGGCCGCCTAGCCGACCCTGTGCGACCGGGCAGCTGCCATGCCGGCCAGGCCGGACGGCTCCGCTGGCGGCCGCGCCGCCGGGAGCGCGGGAACGCCCTGCCCGCCCCGGGATCAGCCACCGCCGGTGACCAGACTGGGGCCGGTGACCAGACTGCGCCGGTGCGGGCCGCGCGCGGCGAGACTGTGGCCGCCGCCATGCAGCTGGCGATAGCGGTGCTCACCGCGGGCCTGGACTCACCCGAGCTGGAAGCGTGGGCGGCGGACACGCTCACTCCGGTCGACGCGGACGGCCTGGGTGACTTCATGGCCGACCTGCACGTGGTCTCCGTGCTGCTGCTGCACGAGCTGCATGAGGCGACGGAGAGCCGCCGCCGCCGTCTTGCAAAGGCTGGCGATCCTGGCGGAGCACCGGCGGGGACGCCGTCGCCGGCGAGGGCAGCGCGACTGCCTTACCATCGCCGGCTGCCGGGTACCGGCACGAGGTCAGTAAGCAGCCGCCAGCGGTTCGCATTCAGCCGTCGCACCGCCGTGTCATGTCCCGCGGCCTCGTCGCAGGTGCCGGATTGCCAGCCGCCCACGGTGAACGATCGTTATCTCCTATCCGTGTTAGTAGATGAGCCTGCTGAGGATCCCGGGCAAGCCAGGAGATGCCCAGCCGGACAGTGGCGGCGATGACCGAGTCGCCGTGAAACCTGAGGAGCTGGTTAGGTTGGCCTGCCCGATATCCGGTGCTGTCATCGTCCGCCGGTGCCCTGAGTCCGGGGATCCCGGACGCAGGCCAGGAGTGCCGCGATGACGGCGGATCTGCATGCGAGCGCGGCCGGCCTGATCGGGCGCTCGGCGGCTGCGTACGTGTCCGGTGTGCCGGAAGAGGCCGCGGATGACGGCTTTTTCGGGCCTGCCAGCCTCACGTGGCGGGTGAGCGCTGACCTGGCCTCGCCGGTTGCGGGGCTGCGGTCGCTGCTGATGCAGGCGCTGCACCCGCTGGCGATGGCCGGCGTCGATCAGCACAGCGGGTGGCGCCGGGATCCCGTGGGCCGGCTCGCCGTGATGCACGTCGCACCAGCCGGCTCCGGCTGGCTGAACCGGCCAAGTCTCCTATGCGTGTTAGTAGATGAAAGTGAAACTATCGCCGGCCCGTTGAGGCACCAGCCCGCGGCGACGGCCAACGACAGGAGGACACCAATGTTTGATCGTATCGCCCGGTGGCAGCCGGATCAGGGCGCTGCCGCGGCCGCGCGGGCGGCAGGCGCGCTGGCGCTGGCCGCGCTCGCGGTGATCCACGTCGTGGACCTGCCGGGCACGCTGGGCCCGGACCGGCTGGTCGGCATCGGGTATCTCGGGATCATCGCCGCGGCGGTCCTGATCGGCGGGGTGCTGATCGCCCGGCCGCACTGGCTGGCCTGGGCCGCCGCCGGCGCCGTGGCCGTCTCGGCGATGGGCGGCTACATCCTGACCCGCGCTCTGCCGGGGGGTTTCCTCGGCGATCACGCCGACGTCGGCAACTGGCACTGCCCGCTCGGCATCGCCGCGCTCAGCGTGGAATCGGTGATCATCCTGCTCGTCCTGCTCGCCGCGGCCGGCGCCTGGCAGGCACGGCTCCACGCCGCGAGCGTGGCCGCGGCGCGCCGGCGGCCGTGCGGCGCGCCCGGAGTACAGCCAGCCCCGGTGATCACGCCCTGGCCGCCAGACCCTGTTAGACCCCCGCCCGGCGTGCCGCCGGGCAGCAGAAGGAGCATTACGATGCGCATGTCCCAGCCCGGCCCGCCCGGCCAGGCCAACACGGCCCCGTGGCAGCGGTGGCTGCTGCCGGGGGTTATCGCAGCGTTCTTCGTGACGCTGCTGGTCCTGCCGCGCGGCGCAGCCCCCGGCACGCCGCTGACCTACACCCGGTTCCTGGCCGATGTCGGCGCCGGCACGGTCCGCGCGGTGACCATCGGCCCGGCCGGGCAGGTCACCGGCAGCCTCACCAGCGGGCAGCCGTTCACCACCACCATCCCGGTCGCGCTCGGCGGCAACGGCCTGGCCGGTGACCTGGCCGCCCACCACGTCCAGGTCACCGCCACCGCGACCGCGGCCATGTCCCCCTCGCTGCTGTCGGTGCTGGCCGGGCTGCTGCCGCTGCTGCTGATCGGCGGCCTGATCTATTTCGTCATCCGCAGCGCCCGCCGGCAATCCGGCGGCATGGGCGGAGGCCTGGGCCACCTGACCAGCCTGGCCAAGGCGAAAGCGCGGGTCATCGACGCCGAGCGGCCCGCCACCCGGTTCACCGACGTGGCCGGGTACGCCGCGGTCAAGACCGAGATCAGCGAGGTCGTGGACTATCTGCGCGATCCCGGCCGCTGGCACCGGGCCGGGGCGCGCGGCCCGCGCGGCGTGCTGATGGCCGGGCCGCCCGGCACCGGCAAGACCCTGCTCGCCCGCGCGGTCGCCGGCGAGGCCCGCGTCCCCTTTTTCTCGGTATCAGGGTCGGGGTTCGTGGAGATGTTCGTCGGCCTGGGGGCGGCCCGGGTCCGGGACCTGTTCGAGCAGGCCCGCACCCGCGGCCCGGCCATCATCTTCATCGACGAGATCGATGCCCTCGGCGCCCGCCGCGACCACGGCGGCTTCGGCGGCAGCGACGAGCGGGAGCAGACCCTGAACCAGCTGCTCGCCGAGATGGACGGGTTCGAGGACGCCGGCGGGGTCGTGGTGCTGGCCGCCACCAACCGGCCGGACGCCCTGGACCCCGCGCTGCGCCGCCCCGGCCGGTTCGACCGCGAGGTCACTGTCCCGCTGCCCGGCCGGGCCGAACGCGGCGCCATCCTGGCCGCCCACGCCCGCGGCAAGGACCTCGGCCCGGACGCCGACCTGGACCAGGTTGCCGCCGCCACCCCCGGATTCTCCGGCGCGGACCTGGCCGGCCTTCTCAACGAGGCCGCCGTCACCGCGGTCCGCGACCGCCCTGGCCACCCAGATGGTCCGCGAGTACGGCCTCAGCCAGGCAATCGGCCCGGTCAGCTACCCCAGCCCGCCCGGCGGCCACCCCGCGCTGGCCCAGCGCGGCTACTCCGAACACACCCAGTGGCTGCTCGACCAGGAAGTCGCCACCATCCTGGCCCAGGCCGAAACCCGCGCCCGCGACCTGCTCACCACCCACCGCGACGCCCTCGACCAGCTCACCGCCGCCCTGCTGGAACAGGAAACCGTCACCGGCGACCAGGTCCGCGCCATCGCCCAGGCGGCCACCCCTGCCTCCTCGACGGACGACCGGCCCCCGTTCCTGCGGCTGGCATCCCCGCGTCCAGTTACCGGCCATGAGGATGAACCATCTTCTTCTACTAAGCGTATTAGTAGATAGTGCACGATCAATACCACAAGGAGCTAACCATGCGACACCCGAGAATCATCATCGCTAGCATCAGCCTGGCCGCAGCGGCCGCCATCGGCGGCGGCGTCACCGCCGCCGCGGCAACCAGCTCGCATGCCAGCAGCATGCCCGCCACCCGCCCAGCACGCCGCGGCGACCGTGCGCACCGTGCAGGCGACGGTCGGGGGCAAGACCGAGACCATCCTGGTGAACAGCCAGGGCCTGCCGCTGTATTACTACCTGAACGACACGGCGGCGAAGTCGGCCGTCAGCGGAGGGCTGGCCGCGCTGTGGCCCCGGCTGACGTACGCGTCGCCCGCTGCCACGGGCTGACCGGCAGGCTCGCCGCGGTATGGACGCCCACGGCGACCAGGTCGCCTACAACGGGCACCTGCTGTACACCTTCGCTGACGACCCGGCCTGCCGGGTGACCGGCCAGGGAGTGCAGGGCTTCTTCGTGGCCACCCCCGGCCTCACGCCGATCACCGGTTCCTACAGCCGGGTCCTCGACCACGGCGGGCACGGCCCCGGCCGCTCCGTCCGGCAACCCTTACGGTTACTGACACGGCCAGGCGCCCCGGTCCGCTGACCTCGTTCCTTCGGGTGGGGCCAGCGGACCGATGGCCCGGACAGGCAGACATGACCATCACCAGACACGCGTCAGCGGGCGCGCGCCGGACCTGGTTCCGGCCGGTACCGCGGTGCCTCCCGGGACAGGACACCCGCCATGACCGCTGACACGAGAACCACGGACAGGCCAGCCAGGCTGGCCGCCCACGAACTCGTCCTGCTGCACGGGCAGCCCGGCTCGCCCGCCGACTGGCAGCGAGTCGCCGCACGGCTGCCCGCCCAGCTCCACGCCGTCGCCGCCGACCGGCCGGGATACGGCTCCAGCCGGTTTCCGGCGGGCGGGTTCGCCGCGAACGCGCGCGCCGTGCTCGACGACCTGGACGCGCGCGGCATCACCCGCGCGGTGCTGGTCGGGCGCTCCTACGGCGGCGGGGTGGCACTGGCGGCGGCGAGCCTGGCACCCCCCCGGGTCGAGGCGGTGATCCTGCTCGCCAGCGTCGGCCCCGGGTGCGTGAACGGCTGGGACAAGCTGCTCGCCGCACCCGGCGCAGGGCAGCTGTGCGCGCTGGTGGCCTGGCGGCTGACGCCATGGATGGCGCGGGCCCGGCTCGCCAGGATCGCCCGGCGGCGCGGCCGCCCGCTGCGCCCGGATGAGCATGTCAACTGGCAAGTCTGGGGGCGGTCCGGGCCGCGGACACCGCCCGCTGTGGCGCACCTTCCTGGCCGAGCAGCGCGCCCTGCTGCGCGAGCTTGGCGAGCTGGAGCACGCCATCTCCTCGGTGCAGGCGCCGGTCCTCCTGCTCGCCGACCCCGGGGACACCCTGGTACCCGTGGATCCCACCCGCCGGCTCGCCCGCGACCTGCCCGATGCCCGCCTGCAGCTCGTCCAGGGCGCGGGTCATCACCTGCCCAGGCGAGCCCCCGATGCCGTCGCCGACGCGATGAGTTGCGTTCCTGGCCGCAGACCGAAGAAGCAGATAACCGGGTCGAGAGGCGCAGCCACACCGTCGGAGGACGGGCATCGCTTTAAATCAACTTGTGGCGCGCTTTGCGGTTCCTTTTGACCTTCACTGCCATCGAGTCCCCCCCCCCCCCCCCCCCCCCCCCCCCCCCCCCCCCCCCCCCCCCCCCCCCCCCCCCCCCCCCCCCCCCCCCCCCCCCCCCCCCCCCCCCCCCCCCCCCCCCCCCCCCCCCATTCAACTAGCCCCGGGTTCCCCCCGGCCGGTGAAGGCCCGCAGCCACTTGCGGCCGGGCATCCGTGGGGCGGCCTCGGGCTCCAGTGCCGCGAGCTGCGGGATGGCCGGGGCTTAAGGCCGAGGCGCTGGTGAACGCGATGTGTCCCTCGGCGTGGGTGATGGCAAGGCCGGCGGCGATGTATTTCTTGCGGTGCAGGAGCTGGCGCAGCGCACGACGATGGTCCGGGCGCTCGCCTCGGTCGCGACTAGCAGGTCACCTGGGCGGACGCCTGCGTTGATCAGCTCCTGGCCCGGCAGGCGCAGAATGCTGTCCGTGCCCGGGTGCCTGTTGCCCTGGGAGAACCGGTCGGCGAGATACGCGGCATCGCCGGCGCCGAATCCGGGCGGCACGAAGCCGGCGCTCTCGACGCCGATGTCGCCGCCGTGCGGCAGGCCGGATGCCCGAGCGTGACCACTGAGCCGTCTGGCCCGATGGCGAAGACGCGCCCGCTGGTTTCACCGGGGGCAACGAGGTCGCCGCCGTAACGGCCGGACGACGCGGGCGCCACCGCGATGCCGCCCTCCATGGCCGGGGCATGGCTGGTGATCGCGCGGAACCCGCCCGCGCAGTCGATGGCCAGCACGGTGGTCTCCGCGTGGTAATGTCCCGGCCGTGACCAGGAGCTTGTGGCCGAAATGCCCGGTCGCGTCGAACGTGATCCCGGTCGGGGTGACCGTGGCGGGCAGGCTCGCGAAGCGCCTGGCCTGGCCGTCCGCGCCGATCAGGATGATGCCCAGGGCGGCCTCCTGGCTGCAGGGCGAAGATCATGCTGCTGCGGAACGAGCACCGGGTCCCGGCGACCCGGTCGTTCCCGGCCATGGTGATGTACGGCTCAGGCCCGAGCGCGGTGGAGTAGCCACCCGGGCCCCGGGCAAACGGCCTGAGCACGCCGGCCCGGCTCAGGATGAACAGGCGCCCGGCGGCAGCCACGGTGAATGAGCCGTCGCCGCCCGGGCCCGCGAGATCCACTACTCCGGG
>CAWKOA010000028.1:0-88365 GCA_963851025.1 uncultured Actinomycetes bacterium | reverse complement strand
GGCGAACCTCCAGGTCATCGCGGAGACGCCGGGAGCCCCGGCGGACACCGGCGAAGTGCTGATCACGTAGCGTGACGTGTCATGACGTCACGCGACGCGACGCTGCGGTTCCGGCCGATCGCCGCCGCGGTCGTGCATACCGCCCGGCGGCATGCGTGGCGGATCCTGGCCGTCTCGATCGCGGTGTCCGCGGTGACCGTGGCGGTGGAACTGGCCGCCGACCACCTCCTCGACCGGACGGACGTGGCCACGGCGCTGCTCGGCTCCCTGTCCACCTCGGCGGTCAGCCTGCTCGGCGCGGTGTTCCTGTCCGGCTTCCTGTGCCGGCTGGTCAGTGACACCGAGCACGGGGAGCACGACGCGCACGGCACCCGGATCCGTGACGTGCTGCGGTCGCTGCCCTGGGGCTCGCTGATCCTGGCCGACCTGCTGGCCGCCCTGATCATCCTGGCCGGGCTGGTGGCCCTGATCATTCCCGGGCTGATCGCCATCACCCTGCTGGCCGTGGTCGGGCCGGTCATCGAGATCGAGCACCGTCACGCGTGGCGGGCCTGCGCCGGTCCGCGCACCTGGCCCGGCCGCACTTCTGGCGGGTCGCGGCGTTCGGGACGCTGCCGCTGCTGCTGTCCAACGGGATCGTGGCCTTCCTGCCCGACCCGTCCGGCACCACCGACGTCGTGACCACCCTGATCGTCCGGTCGATCGGCGAGGGCATCGTCGAGTCCGTGGTCGGGCTGCTGCTGGTGGAACTGTGCTACCGGCTGATCGCCGCCGACCGCGCCGCGGCCCGCCAGGCGGCCCGCGAGGCGGCCCAGCCGCGGGCTTACCCGAGGCGGCGGCCGGGGCCGGGCGTGCCTGATGGTGGCGCCCGGTGAGGGCCGGCTGGGAACGGTCGGCGGGGAGCAGGGTGGCCAGGGTAGCCGCGAACCGGCTGCCGGGGGCCTGCCGCGCGACCCGTTCCGCGTCCGCGGCCGTGTCCACGTCGAGAAGCTCCGGCACCTGGCGGACCCGCAGGCCCGCGTCACGCAGCCGGTCCAGCTGGACCCGGCCGGTGTGATCCGCCGACATCGGCACGCCCAGGATCAGCTCGGGATCGGGCCGGCGCAGGCCGAGCAGCCAGAAGCCGCCGTCCTCGGCCGGGCCGAAGACCGCGTCCGCGTCCCCGGCGGCCAGCGGGTGCGCCACCGTTTCCAGCAGCCCCGGGGTCACCTGGGGAGTGTCCATGCCGATCAGCACGACGGGCAGGGCGAGCTGGGCGTAGGCGTCGTCGAAGGCGGCGGCGATCCGCTCGTCCAGCCCCTTCCCGCGCTGCGGCGCCACCTCGAACCGGGCCGGCAGCTCCGCCCGCAGCGCGCCCGGCGCGGCCCGCTGGTCATCCAGGGCCAGCGTGTGCCGGGCGAACGAGGCGCTGGCCCCGGCCTCCAGCGTGTCGGCCAGCGCCGCCTCGGCCAGCATCGCGGCTTCCTGCGGCGTGAACGGCGGGGTGAGCCGGGTCTTGACCCGGCCCGGCACCGGGGCCTTGGCCAGGACGATGAGCTGGGCCTGGATGGTCCCAGAGGGGCCGGGGTGAGTCATGAGGCGAGCACCCGGCGCATGTCGCGGACGGTCCGCACCGTCCCGCCCACCGTCCCGGTGACCTTGGACCGCCCGGACCGGGGCAGGTAGGGGATATCCACCTCGTCGATCCTCCAATCGGCGACGGCCGCGGCCATCACCATCTCCAGCGGGTAGCCGAAGCGCCGGTCGGTCAGCCCCAGCCCGAGGAGCTGGGCGCGGCGGGCACAGCGCATCGGCCCGAGGTCGCGCAGCCGCACCCCGGTGCGGCGGCGAAGCTCAGCGGCGAGGACCTTGTTCGCGACCCGGGCGTGCACGGGCCAGCTGCCCAGGGTGCGGGTCATCCGGCGGCCCAGCACCAGGTCGGCGGAGCCGAGCCGGACCGGGTCGGCGACCTGCGGCAGGTCGCGGGGGTTGAGCGAGGCGTCCGCGTCCATGAAGCAGACGATGTCGCTGGTCGCCGCGATCAGCCCGGCGTGGCAGGCCGCGCCGAACCCGCGCTGCGGCACCCGGACGACCGTGGCCCCGTGGTCCACCGCGATGCTGGCCGACCCGTCGGTCGAGCCGTTGTCGGCCACGATGGGGTGAAAGCCCTCCGGCATCCGGGACAGAACCCAGGGCAGTGCCTCCGCCTCGTTCAGGCAGGGCAGGATGACGTCGATCCTCATGGCGCGACAGTAGCCCGGAAAGACCGTTATTGACCCTTACAGAGCTGTGACGTATCGTCCCGCACCGTATGAGCCCAGGTGGGCCGCATGATTCGCTGCTGCCATGCGAATACTGGTGACCGGGGCCGCGGGTTTCATCGGCTCCCATGCAGTCGATGTGCTGCGGGCGGCGGGCCACGAGGTCCAGGGCCTGGACTCGCTGACCCCGGCCGTGCACACCGGGCGGCCCGATTACCTGCCCGACGACTTCGACCTGGCCGTGGGGGACGTCCGCGACCCCGACGCGGTCCGCCGCGCGGTGGCGGGCGCGGACGTCGTGTGCCACCAGGCCGCGCTGGTCGGCCTCGGCGTTGACCTGGCCGACCTGCCCGCCTACTCCGACGTCAACGTGACCGGTACCGCGGTGCTGCTCGAGGCCATGGGCCGCAGCGGCGTGCCCCGCCTGGTGCTGGCCTCGTCCATGGTGGTCTACGGGGAAGGCGCCTACGACTGCCCCGAGCACGGCCGGGTCCGGCCGGCCCCGCGGGACGTGAGCGATCTGGAGGCGGGCCGGTTCGAGCCCCGCTGCCCGCAGTGCTCGGCGCCGCTCACCGTGGCCACGGTCACCGAGGACGCCCCGCTGGATCCCCGCAACGCCTACGCGGCCAGCAAGCTCGCCCAGGAGCATCTGGCCGCCACCTGGGCCCGGATGACCGGCGGGTCCGCGGTCGCGCTGCGGTACCACAACGTGTACGGGCCGCGGATGCCGCGGGACACGCCGTACTCGGGGGTGGCGGCGATCTTCCGGTCCGCGCTGGAAGGAGGCCGGTCCCCGCAGGTCTACGAGGACGGGCAGCAGCGCCGGGACTTCGTCCATGTGCACGACGTGGCCCGGGCCAACCTGGCCGCGCTGCGGGCCGGCGTGCCCGGCACGCTGCGGGCCTTCAACGTGGCCAGCGGCGAGCCGCACACGGTCGGCGAGATGGCGACGGCGCTGGCCGGCGCGTTCGGCGGCCCCGATCCCACGGTGACCGGGCGCTACCGGCTGGGCGACGTCCGGCACATCGTGGCCTCGCCTGAGGCGGCCACCCGGGGCCTGGGCTTCCGGGCCGAGACGAGGTTCGCCGACGGGATGACCGAGTTCGCCCACGCCCCGCTGCGCCGGCCGGCCAGCGGCGGGCCCGGCAGCGATGGGCCGGGCAGCCACGGGTCAGTCAGTGGCGGCCCGGCCCGGGTTAGTCAGCCGGCCTGAGCAGTCCCGGTTCGTGTGGCCCCGGTTCGTCAGCCGGCCTGGGCGTAGCCCGGCTGCGCGATCGGGGCCGTGTGCTGGGCCTCGGTCCGGGCCAGCGGCAGCCGGATCACGAACTGGCAGCCCCGCGCGATGTTCTGCACGGCGATCTGCCCCGCGTGGGCCTCCACGATGCCGCGGGCGATGCTGAGCCCGAGCCCGGCGTTGTTGTCCGGGCCGGGGGTGCGGGCCGTCTCCGCCCGGAACGCCACGTCGAAGACCCGGGGCAGCGCCTCGGGCGGGATCCCGCCGCACGCGTCTACCACGCTGACGCAGGCCATGCCGCGGTGCAGGTCACCCTGGACCTCGACCATGCCCTCGGACGGCGTGTGCCGGATCGCGTTGGTGACCAGGTTGCGCAGCGCCCGGCCGAACTCGTCGGCGTCGACCAGGACCGGCAGCCCGCGCACCGAGGATCCGCGCAGCCGCACGCCCTTGGCGCGGGCCAGCGGCTCGGTGCTGGCCAGGGCCTCCGCGACCAGGTCGTCCAGCCCGACCAGGCGGCGGGACAGCCGCAGCGCGCCCGCGTGGATGCGGGCCAGCTCGAACAGGTCGTCGATCATGGCGGACAGCCGGTCGGCCTCCCGCCGGATCTGCGTGTGGTACGTGGTCACAGTCTCGAAGTTGACGACCACGCCGTCCTCCAGCGCCTCCGCCATCGCCCGCAGCCCGGCCAGCGGGGTGCGCAGGTCGTGGCTGACCCAGGCGACCAGCTCGCGGCGGCTGGCCTCCAGCGCCCGCTCCCGGGTCCGGGACTCGGCGAGCTTCTCGTGCGCCAGGGCCAGCTCGTCGGAGAGGGCGGCGAACTCGGCCGGCAGGTGGCCCGTGGGCGGCTCGTAGTAGCCGACGCTGCCGACGTTGCGGACCGCGCCGAGCAGGACCCGGCTGGCCGCGGTGACCCGGTGCCCGACCAGCAGCGCGACGGCGAACCCGGCCAGGCCCGCGATGACCACGACGGCCAGCACGACGTTCCGGTCTTCCGTGGAGATCATCATCTTGTAGGCGATGACCCCGACCCCGGCGCTGGTGCTGACGATCACCACCGCGGCTACCACGAACAGGAGCGTGGCCAGCGACCGCCGGGCGAGCAGCCGGACGCTGAGCAGGCCGGCCGCGGCCGAGGCGACGGCGACCCCGGCGACGGTGTACGTCACCTGCCAGAGGGTGGGCGCGTCGATGCCTTTCATGCTTCTCCCGGTTCGTAGCGGTAGCCAACGCCCCAGACGGTGACGATCCGCCGTGGCGCGGTCGGGTCCGGCTCGATCTTTTCCCGGAGCCGCCGGATGTGCACGGTCACCGTCGAGGTGTCACCGAAGGTCCAGCCCCACACGTGCGCGAGCAGCTGCTCCCGGCTGAACGCCTGGCGGGGGCGGCGCATGAGGTGCACCAGGAGGTCGTACTCGCGGGAGGTCAGGGACAGCGTGCTCTCGGCCAGCATGACCGAGTGGGCCCCCAGGTTGACCGCGAGGTTGCCGTCCTTGATGACGCCGAGCGCGGGCGGGTCGGGCAGGCCCCCGCCCCGGGCGCGGCGCAGCACCGACCGGACCCGCAAGGCCAGCTCGCGGGGGCTGAAGGGCTTGGTGACGTAATCGTCGGCGCCGGTCTCGAAGCCGACCACCCGGTCGGTCTCCTCGCCCAGCGCGGTCAGCATGACCACCGGGATGGGCCACTGCGCGCGCAGCCTGCGGCAGACTTCCAGGCCGTCGATGCCGGGCAGCATCAGGTCGAGGACGACAAGGTCCGGCGGCTCGGCGGCGACCCGGCGCAGGGCCTCGTAGCCGTCGCCGACGCATTCCACGTGGTGCCCATCGCGCGTCAGGTAACGCCCGACGACATCAGCCAGGGTCGCGTCATCGTTGACCACGATGATCCGTCCCGGCCGGTCGGGGTTGGTGTTCACCCTTACACCGTAGATGGCGCACTGACTTTGCGCCCCTGACCGGGACAGATCCGTCATCGGTCCGTAAGGGTCATTCACCTGCCGGCGACGTTAGGCTCGTCGCCGCTGCCACCGGACCCGGGCTGCTGTCCCGGCCAGACCCCCGGAAGGAGGGGACCGCGTGCTCGGTGAGCTGTACGAAGATGCTCTTACTGGCCTCGCGCGGCCGGAAATCGAGTACTCGGACGGCCGCCGCACCCCGCTCAGGATCGATGACTGGCTGCATGTCATCCCGGGCGACGCCTCGATCCTCGACCGCTGCCAGGGGCACACGCTGGACGTCGGGTCCGGTCCCGGGCGGCTCACCGTGGCGCTGGCCGAGCGGGGCGTGCCGGCCCTCGGGATCGATATCACGCCGTCGGCCGTCCAGCTGGCCCGGTCGTGCGGGGCGCTGGCGCTGCACCGGGACGTGTTCTCCACGGTTCCCGGGACCGGGCGGTGGGCGCGGGTCCTGCTCGCGGACGGCAACATCGGCATCGGCGGTGACCCCGACGCCCTGCTCAGCCGGGTGGCCGAGCTGCTGAAGCCGCTCGGCCAGGCGCTGGTCGAGGTGGAGCCGCCGGGGTCGCCGCTGGCCAAGGACATGGTCCGGCTCAGCCACGCGGGCAAGTGCAGCTCCTGGTTCCCCTGGGCGTCGATCGGCGCCGACCAGATCAGCGAGCTGGGCCTGCGCGCCGGGCTGGCCGTGACCGAGGTGTGGACCGACGCGGGCCGCTGGTTCGCCGCGCTGTCCCGGGGGATTGATTCATGACCGCGAGAGTCAGGATCGCCGCCGCGGCGGCGATCGCGGCGGCGCTCACCGCGCTGACGGCCCTCACCGTCCACTCGGTGCTCTTCGCGCGGACCGGCATCCTCCCGGTGTCGCTTGGCCTGTGGGCCCTGTTCGGCGCCGGTGCCTGGCTGGTGTTGCGGCTGCCGGGCCGCTGGGCGGTGGCCCTGATCGTCATCGGCGGCATCGCGGTGCAGGTGGCGGCCCTGACCGCCGGCCCGCAGGGCAGCGATGACCTGTACCGCTACATCTGGGACGGCCGGGTCCAGGCGGCGGGCATCGACCCGTACCAGTACGCGCCGGCCGCGCCCCAGCTGGCCTCGCTGCGCGACCCGTTCCTCTGGCCGGCCCAGGCCCCGCACTGCGTCGCGGCCGGGATGCGGCTGGACGGCTCCACCCAGCTCGCCGACCCTGGCTGCACCCTGATCAACCGTCCCATCGTGCACACCATTTACCCGCCGGTGGCCGAGGCTTACTTCCTCGGCGTGCACTACCTGGCGCCGGCGGGCAGCGGGACCACGCCCATCCAGGCGGCCGCGGCGCTCTGCGCGGTCCTGGTCACGCTGCTGCTCCTGTACGGCCTGCCGAAGGTGGGCCGGGACCGCCGGCTGGCGGTGCTGTGGGCGTGGTGTCCCACCGTGGCCCTGGAAGCGGGCAACAACGCCCACGTGGACGTGCTGGCCGCGGGCCTCACCGCGGCTGCGCTGATCCTGCTGGCCCGGCCCGGGGTGCTGAGTCACCCTTTGCGGCGACCCATGGCCGGAGGCGCGCTGCTGGCCCTGGCCATCTGGACCAAGGTCACCCCGGTGCTGATCGCGCCCGCGGTGCTCCGGCGGCGGCCGGTGGCGGTGATCACCGCGGGCATCAGCGCCACCGTCCTCGTGTACCTGCCGCACGTGCTGGCCGTGGGCAGCGGGGTGATCGGGTTCCTGCCCGGCTACCTGCAGCAGGAGGGATACGCGAACGGCTCCCGGTTCCTGCTGCTCGGCATGCTGGTCCCGGGGAAGTGGGGCTTCCTGGCCGCGTTCGCGGTCCTGGCCACGGTCGCCCTGGTCGTGCTGCTCCGCGGCGATCCGGACCGGCCCTGGCGGGGCGCGGTGGTGATGACCGGCGTGGCGCTCGCCGTGGCCACGCCCCCGTTCCCCTGGTACGCGATGCTCCTGGTCATGCTGGTCGCCTTCGACGGCCGGGTGGAGTGGCTCGGCTTCGCCATGGTCCGCTACCTGGCGGTCAGCGACCCACTGCCCGGGGTCCGGGTGCCGGTCCTGGACGCCCTCCGGGCCGCGTACGGCCTGGCGCTGGCCGTGGTCGTGGTCGTGGCCCTGATCCGCTGGCGGCGGTCCCGCGCGACGGTCCAGCCCGCCCCCGCCCAGCCCTCGCCTGCTCCCGCCCTCCCGGCGGCAGCCCCGGAGGCCGTCCCCGTCTCCCAGTAGTGGCCGTTCCAGGGGGTTCGGCAAAGGTAAGCGCAAACTCGGGCCGCTAGATGATCTGATCCTCGCCGTGGCACAGTAGTCTGAATATCGACCAGTGCGGTCTATACTCTTGACCATGACGGTCGCTGCTACGCCTGTGCCGCTGTCTGAAGCGAAGGCACGCCTGTCCGAGCTGGCCCGGCGGGTACGTCAGCAACATGAGCGGATCACCCTGACCCGGAACGGTGAGGCTGAAGCCGTGCTGCTGTCCGTGGATGATCTAGAGGGCATGGAGATGACTCTGGAAATTCTCGGGGACTCCGAGGCCGTGGCGCGCATCTCGGAAAGCCTGGCCGCGCTGGGTCGCGGCGAACCCGGGGCCGATCTGGACGCCGTACGCGAGGACCTGGCCAGGCGCCGTGCCACCGGCGGGTGACGAACCACCTGAAGAGCCGTATCAGATCCGCTTCCAGCCCGCCGCGCGGCGCGCCATCTCACACCGGCTTCCGGAGCCTGTCGCCGCCGCGGTGCTGAAGTTCTGTGGCGGCGCGCTGGCTGTCAGCCCGTACCGCGTTGGCAAGTCGCTATTCGGCCCTCTGGCCGGGTGCCACGGAGCCCGGCGCGGTACCTACCGGATCGTCTACCGGATCGATGAGAACACGCACACCGTGCACGTTCTCGACATCGGTCACCGCTCCGAGATTTACCATCGTCCTTGACTCCTGCGGCGCCCTGAGCCTGCTGTCCGGGCCGCCTGGCCCGGCGCTGGCGGCGGGGACGGCGGCGCTGACCGGCTCGTCGGCCAGGTACGGCGGGGCCGGCTCGTACTGGATGTACCGGCGGACTCCGCGCGCGTGATCGCGGCCGTGCAGGGCTCCCACGAGCCACAGCGCCATGTCGATGCCGGCGGACACGCCCTGGCTGGTGACCAGGTTCCCGTCGACGACGTAGCGGGCGTCGCGGATCACGGTGATGTCACCACGGGCCTGCAGGGTGTCTTCGAAAGCGAAGTGGGTCGCGACCCGGCGGCCGCGGGCGGGACCGGCCTCGTGCAGCAGCAGGGCACCGGTGCAGACACTGGTCGTCCAGGCGGCGGTCGCGGAGACGGCGCGGATCCAGCCGGTGATCGCCGGGTTGGATACCTCGCGGCGGGTGCCCAGGCCGCCCGGCACCAGCAGCACGTCTAATGCCGGATGGTCACCCAGGGTGTGGTCGGGCAGCACGCGCAGGCCCTTGGCGCACCGGACCGGGCTGCGGTCCTCGGCGATGAGCACCGCGGTGTCGGCGTCGTCGCGCAGCATGGCGGAGGTGGTGAACACCTCCCACGGCCCGGTGAAGTCCAGCTCTTCCGCGCCTTCGAAGATCAGCAGTCCGTACGTTGTCACGTGAGCTCCCTGGTTGACCGGAACCGGGTCCGGTAGTCCGCTGGTGCGATGCCGGCGTGCCGGTGGAAGGCCCGGCGGAGCGTCTCCGCCGTGCCGAAGCCGCAGCGCCGCGCGATGGTGTCGACCGGGTCGTCGGTGCCGGTGAGCGCGCGCTGGGCTGCTTCGATGCGGACGCGCTCCACGTAGGCCGCGGGCGGGCTGCCGACCTCGGCGGTGAACCGGCGCTGCAGGTGCCGCGGGCTCAGGCCAGCCCGGCCGGCCAGGTCCTGGATGCCGTTCCTGGCGCCCGGATCGGCGTGGATGGCCGACACGGCCGCGCGGATCGGGTCGGTTCGCGGCTGCGCCGACCACAGCGGCACGCTGAACTGGGACTGGCTCCCCGGGCGGCGCAGGAACATGACCAGCTCCTGGGCCACCTGGTGGGCGATATCGCGGCCCAGATCCTCCTCGATCAGCGCCAGCGAGAGATCCATCCCGGCCGTCACGCCGGCCGACGTCCAGACCCGGCCGTCCCGGATGAAGATCGGGTCGCAGTCCACGCGCAGCTCCGGATGCTGGCGGGCGAGCTGCCCGGCGCGGCCCCAGTGGGTGGTGACCGTGCACCCGGTGACCAGCCCGGCCGCGGCCAGCAGGAACACCCCGCTGCAGACCGAGGTGACGCGCCGGGCGCCCGTCCCGGCCGCCGCGATCCAGCCGACCAGCCGCTCATCGTGACAGGCCTGGTCGACGCCGGTTCCCCCGGCGATGACCAGCGTGTCGACGCCGTCAGGACCGCTGTCCTCGATGCCGGCCGCATATACCGGCAGGCCGCTGCCGGACCGGACCAGGCCCGCGCGGGCGGCGACGACCTCGCAGGCGTAACCGCCGCCGAGCCGGGCCGCATGGCTGAACACCTCGTGCGGGCCGACCATGTCGAGCGGCTGGAAGCCATCGAAGATGACGAAGACCGTCCTGCGCTGTTCCACGCCTTCACCCTGCGGTGCGCCGGGCGATGGCGTCAACGACATGTACCCCACGTTTCACGCCATCGGAGTTCCCGGCCCCCAGCCGGGTGGGCGCCCGGGCCAGCTTGCGTCTCCGGCGATATCATCGCTGTATGGCGATGATAGTGGGTGTGGTCACGGCATCCCGGGCGGGGCTGGGGCCGGCGGCGGCGCTGTTCCGGTCACTGGGCGACCCGGCGCGGCTGGCGATCGTGCGCCGCCTGGCCAGCGGCCCGGCCCGGGTCACCGACCTGGCCGGCGAGCTGGGACTGGCCCAGTCCACGGTGTCGAAGCACCTGGCCTGCCTGCGGGACTGCGCGCTGGTTACCGCCCGCGCGCAGGGCCGGGCGTCGGTGTACTCAATCGCCCCGCCCGCCGAGCCTGCGCTGCCCGCGCTGCTGGCCGCCGCCGAGGAACTGCTCGCCGCGACCGGGAACGCGGTCGCGCTGTGCCCGGTCTACGGGCAGCCCCAGTGACCGAGGACACCGCCGCCGCAGCCCGGCTGCGCCGTCGCGGCTTCAGGCTCGAATACGCCTCCATGGCCTGGATGACCGCGGAGGCCGCGGTCGCCATTACCGCCGGGATCCTGGCCTCCTCGATCGCCCTGACCGGGTTCGGCCTGGACTCAGTCATCGAATTCTTCGCCGCCGCCATCGTCATCTGGCAGTTGCGAGGTGAGATCGCCGGGCAGGAACGCGAAACCCGGGCGGTGCGGCTCATCGGCGTCACCTTCTTCGCCCTGGCCGCGTACCTGGTCATCCAGAGCACCCGTGACCTGGTCACCGGCGCCCAGCCGCGAACGTCCGGGCCCGGGCTCGCCGTGGCCGCCGCAGCGCTCCTGGTCATGCCCGGCCTCGCCCTGGCCAAGCGCCGCACGGGGCAGGCCCTGGGCAACCGCACCCTGATCGCCGACTCCGCCGAAACCGCGTTCTGCGCCGCCACCTCCGCCGCCACCCTGCTCGGCGTCGGCCTCAACGCCTGGACCGGATGGTGGCAAGCCGACCCCATCGCCGCGCTCGTCATCGCCGCCCTCGCCGTCAAAGAAGGCATCGAGGCCTGGGGAGACCCCGACTAACCGCAGCCCACCCCGGAAAGTTGCTGCGCTCCCACCGGCACTTCACCCACCCCGAGAAGCCTGGGCTGGTGACCGTGGCAGGCAAACCGAGCGCTACCTTGAAACCGAAGACCGAGTCAAGCATCCTGAAGCAAGCAGGCCTGCGAAAGGAGCGGCCGTGACCGGCTATGTGGTCGTCTTTGAGGGCGATGACCAGGCGGGTTATTCGGCGTACTCCCCTGACCTGCCCGGGGTTGTTGCCGCCGGAGCTAGCCGTCAGGAGACTGAGCGGCTGATGCTCGAGGCCATGGCCGCGCACATCGCCCTGCTCCGACAGGAAGGTCGTCCCGTGCCAGCGCCGTCCGAGGCGGCCAGCGTCACGATCCTCGACCCGGCAGCGGCCTGAGCCCGCTGTCCGGGCTGTCTAGCGCCGCACCAAACCGACTGGCCTTGTCTGGGGGTCCGGTGCTCCGCTTTCGCCTACGCGTCAGGAACTGACCGTGATCATGGATGACCGTACGGGCCGGGGGAGTCCGGGCCGTGGGTGGGGCGGGCCGGGTGCCAGACGTCGAAGCCGGGACGGGGGGCGGCGGGTGATGGGACGGCGTCCGGGGCGGCGGGCGGCGTCTGCTGTGGGCGGGTCCGGGCGGCGGGCGGCGTCTGCTGGGCGCGGGTCCGGGCGGCGGCCTGCTTCCGGGCCCGGGTCGCAGCCCGGCGGCAGCGCAGGGCGTAGATGACCGCGGACCCGGCGAACAGGACCCCGGTCACCGCCAGCCAGCGCCACAGGTACGGCTGCGTGGTCAGCCCGCTGGCCCGGTGGTACTCGGGCTCGGACAGCCCCAGGATGAGCGGGAAGAAGGCCAGCAGGAGCAGCAGCGAGAACGCCACCGGGATCCGCACGTAGTTGATCACCGGGGGTCCCGGGACCTGGCCGGGCCCGGGCGGGCTGGCCTGGGCCCGGCGTCCCTTCCAGGGCAGCAGCCGCTGCACGGACAGGTCGGCCAGCGAGTACAGCGGGAACAGCAGCAGGTCGTGGCCGATGATCGCGACGGCGAACCAGATCGCGAAGCCGCGGAACTGGCCGGCCGCGATCACCGCGCGGACCGCGTACCCGGCCAGCGCGAACGCGGCCAGCAGGGCCAGCAGGTGCAGCGGGTTGGCGCCGTACCAGTGCCGGATCCGGCTGGTCATGGTCCTGCCACGGGTCGTCACGCCGGTCACACCTGCTTCAGGAAAGTGATCTTGTTGACCCACTTGGTGTTGTGCACGCCCGGGGCGCCGGGGATGATCGTCCGGGCCGGGTAGCCGTGGTCCCGCGGCAGCACGTGGCCGTTGAGCGTGACGGCCAGCAGCGACTGCGGATCACCCACCTGGCCCGCGGACAGCACCGCGCTCTTGAACGCCCCGACCTGCTGGATCGACTCGACCTGCGCCGCGGCCGGGGCCGGCATCCCGGCCAGCCGGGCCAGGTCGGCCAGCCGTACCCCGGTCCACCGGGCGGACACCGACCAGCCCTCCACGCAGGCGATCGGCAGTTCCACGGCGTGCTGCGGCAGGGCGAGGAGCTGGGCCTGGGTCAGCGTGACCGTCCGGGCGCCGACCAGCGTGAGCCGGTACGCGGGGCCGACGTCCGCGGCGGTCAGGCCGATCGACGCCGCGGTCCGGTTGACCGGCAGGTAGTGCGGGCGCGGTCGCGGACAGCCCGCGCGGCCCGAACAGGGACGTGCGCCGGGCCAGGCCGCCGATGGACTGGCCGACGACCAGCCCGGCCAGGGTCAGCGACGCGCCGCCGATGGCGGCCAGCAGGCCCCGGCGGGAGATGGTCGGGCGCGCGCGGACGGGCGGCGCGCAGGCTCTCGCCGTCGGCCTCTCCCGGGACTGGCTCTTCCGGCCTGGTCTGCTCCAGGGGGGTGCGCAGTTCCCGGCGCAGGCTGCGGGACCGCAGGCCGGCCACCATCCGCGGGAACTTCAGGGTCACGTGGATGACGAACCCGGCGATGAAGACCCACGCGCCGTACAGGTGCGCGGTGTAGAAGGAGAACGGGAAGACGTAGTAGTTCTGGATGTTCAGGATGCCGGTGGCGAACTCGAACAGCACCCCGCCGACCACCATGATCAGGCTGACCCGCTCCAGGATCTGGGCCAGCGAGCGGACCGGGGGCCAGGCGAACAGGCGGGGGAGCACCGACCACAGCTTGGCCAGCACGACCGGCAGCAGGGCCAGGCCCAGCGTGATGTGCACGCCCTGATCCACCCGGTACAGCCAGGACGGGTGCGTCGGCCAGGAGAACATGTAGAACCGCAGCAGCCCCGCGCCGGGGGTCTGGTCGTTGCCCGGCAGCAGCGGGTCGTAGGCCGCGTAGGACAGCAGGCCGGTCACCGCGAGGATGGTCAGCCCGGCCAGCAGCACCACGGCCAGGACCGAGGTGAGCCACAGCCCGCGCAGCGGGCTGCGCCAGACCCCCGGCCGGAACGGGCCCGGCGGCGGATGCTCGGCCGGATGCCGGGCCGCGTCCGCGGCCCGGCGCACCATCAGCCGCGCCCTGGCGGCCTCCGCCGCGGCGGAGGCCGCCAGGGCGCGGCGCCGCCGTGCGGCCCGGGTCTTCCTGGCGGCGCGGCGCTCCCGGGCGGCGTCACGCAGTCCGGCAGCGCGCTGCCCTGGTCCCCTTGCTCCGGCCCCTGCCATGGTCTGACGTTATGCACATCAGTGCAGGTGAGGGCGGTTTCATACTGGACGGTAAGAACCTCGTAAGAGCAGCGCCGCGGCGGCTGGGATGCACCGTGACCCGGGTGTCCCTCCGTGCTCAGCAGTCACCCTGGCGGTCCCGCATGGCCTGGCCCAGCCGGGCCAGCGCGTCGGCGAACGCCTGCTGCTCCGCGGCGGAGAACCCCTCGAACAACTCGGCCATGGCGTCCAGCCGGGGCTCCAGGGCCTGTTCCGCTTCCCGGGCCCCGCTCGGGGACAGCTCGACCAGGGTGGCCCGCCGGTCGGTCGGGTGCGGGCGGCGCACCACGAGCTGGGCCTCCTCCAGCGCATCCACCATCGCGGTCATGTTCCGCGGGCTGACCCCGAGCTGGACGCCGAGGTCACGCATGATCGCCGGGCCGCCGCAGTGCAGAGCCTGGAGCAGCCGGAGCCGGGCGTAGGTGAGCCCGCCGCAGGCCCGCCCCTCCATCCAGCGCAGGAACGCGGACGTGAAGCGGGCCGTCTCCGCGACCAGCCGGCGGCGGCGTTCCGCCGCGGGCAGGCCGGCCAGGGGCACCTCATCGGCAGCCGTCCCTCCGGGCAGCAGGGCGTTTGCGGCCAGGCGGTCCGCCAGTCCCGGGCCGGCGTCCGGGCAGCCGTCAGTCACGCTCGGCTCTGGCACCTGATCCACCGACATTCTCCCAGCTTACCTGGGGTGCTTCGTTGACACTATTATTACGTGCGGTAATATATAGACAGTGAATTTCACTGCCTGAGCCAACCATCTCCAGGGAGAGCTGAGCCATGACTGCAGCCGACGGGCAACCGCAAGCCACCACCGCGCCGGCGGGTGACACGCCGGACAGCGTGCTGGCCGGCCCGAGTACCTGGACCCTGGACCCGGCGCGCTCCTCGGTCTCGCTGCGTTCCAAGACGATGTGGGGCCTGGTCACCGTGCGCGGCGGGTTCGGCGAGCTGGCCGGGAGCGCCGAGATCGTGCCCGGCGGCGCGGCCCGCGGCCGGCTGGAGATCGGCGCGGCCTCGCTGAACACCAAGAACGCCAAGCGGGACCGGCACCTGGCCTCGGCGGACTTCTTCAACGCCGCCGAGCACCCGTCGATCGTGGCCGACCTGGCCAGCGCGACCCGGACCGGTGACCAGGTGGCCGTGAACGGCACGCTCACGGTCGCGGGGCAGACCCGGCCGCTCAGCTTCACCGCCTCGCTGGCGGACGTCAGCCCGGCGGCGTTCACGCTGCGGGCCGAGGGGGTCGTGGTGGACCGGGCCGACTTCGGCCTGACCTGGAACCAGCTGGGCATGCTGACCGGCCCCTCGACCATCGACGTGACGGCGCGCTTCACGCGGTCCTGAATCGCCGCGCGGGGGTTCCAGGGGGTCGTCCCCCAGGGAACGCGGAGCCCCGTACGGTGGGACTGTGCGTGCATGGGTAGTGCATCAGCCCGGGCCGGTCGCCTCCGGCCCGCTGCGCCTGGTCGAGCGCCCGGTCCCGGAGCCCGGTCCCGGCCAGCTGCTGCTGCGGATCCGCTGCTGCGGCGTGTGCCGGACCGACCTGCACCTGGCCGAGGGAGACCTGCCGCCCAAGCGGCCGGACACCACGCCCGGGCATGAGGTCGTGGCCGAGGTGGTGGCGGCCGGGCCGGGCACCCGCCGGTTCACGACCGGGGACCGGGTCGGGGCGGCCTGGCTGGGCGGGACCGACGGATCCTGCGTGTTCTGCCGCCGGGGACAGGAGAACCTCTGCCCGGCCTCGGTCTACACCGGCTGGGACTTCCACGGCGGCTACGCCGAGTACATGGTGGTCGCGGAGGCGTTCGCCCACCCGCTGCCGCACGGCTTCAGCGACGCCGAGCTGGCCCCCCTGCTGTGCGCCGGGATCATCGGCTACCGGGCGCTGCGCCGGGCCGAGGTGCCGCCCGGCGGCACGCTGGGCATCTGGGGCTTCGGCGGCTCCGCGCACCTCGCGGCCCAGGTCGCCATGGCCCAGGGCGCTGCGGTGCACGTCTTCACCCGGGGCGAGGCGGCCCGGGAGCTGGCCCGCTCGCTGGGCGTCGCGTCGGCCCAGGACTCCTTCGACCCGGCGCCGGTCCCGCTGGACTCCGCGATCCTGTTCGCCCCGGTCGGCACCCTGGTGCCGGCCGCGCTGAGCGCCCTGGACCGCGGCGGGACGCTCGCGATCGCCGGCATCTACCTGACCGACATCCCGGAGCTGAACTACGACCGGCACCTGTTCCAGGAGCGCCAGGTGCGCAGCGTCACCTCCAACACCCGGGCCGACGCGACCGAGTTCCTGACCCTGGCTGAGCGGCTCCGGATCAAGGTCACCACCACCCCGTACCGGTTCGATCAGGCCGATCAGGCGCTGACTGACCTGGCCACCGAACGGGTCCGCGGCGCCGCTGTACTGTCCATGGCATGAGCGAACTGGGTGACCGGGCGCGGAAGCTGCTGAGCCGGGTTCCGCTGCTGGACGGGCACAATGACCTGCCCTGGGCGCTGCGCGAGGCGGGGTGCGCCGGCCTGGACAGCCCGGACCTGAGCCAGCCGGTCGGCTTCACCCAGACTGACCTGCCCCGGCTGGCCGCGGGCGGGGTGGGCGCCCAGTTCTGGTCGGTGTACGTGCCCCAGGCGCTGGCCGGGGAGGCGGCGGTGGCCGCCACCCTGGAGCAGATCGACCTGGTGCGGCGGATGATCAGGCGCTACCCCGGGCCAGCTCGAGCTGGCGCTGACCGCGGACGACGTGCAGCGGATCTTCGCGACCGGCCGGGTCGCGTCCCTGATCGGCGCGGAGGGCGGCCACAGCATCGCGTCGTCGATGGGGGTGCTGCGCGCGATGTACGCGCTCGGCGTCCGGTACCTCACCCTGACCCACAACGCCAACGTGCCCTGGGCCGATTCGGCGACGGACCAGCCGCCGGGCCGGGGGGCTGACCGAGTTCGGCCGCGCGGTGGTCCGCGAGATGCAGCGGCTCGGCATGCTCGCCGACCTGTCCCACGTCTCACCGGCCACGATGGGGGACACGCTGGACGTCGCGGAGGCGCCGGTCATCTTCTCCCACTCCAGCGCCCTCGCCCTGTGCGACCACCCGCGCAACGTGCCCGACGGCATCCTGGCCCGGCTGCGGGACAACGGCGGGGTGTGCATGGTCACGTTCGTGTCCTCGTTCGTGTCGCCGGAGTGCTGGGCCTGGGAGCGCGAGCTCACCGCCGAGATGGAGCGGCGCGGCGCCGATCCCTGGGAGCTGTCGGCGCGGGACCTGGTCCGCCGCGAGCTGGCCGCGGCCAGCCCGCTGCCCCGGGCGACGCTGGCCCAGGTCGCCGGCCATATCGAGCACGTGCGCGAGGTGGCCGGTCTCGATCATGTGGGCCTGGGCGGCGATTTCGACGGTACCGACCAGCTCCCGGACGGGATGGCGGACGTCTCCTGTTACCCGGAGCTGCTCGCCGAGCTGCTCAGCCGCGGGTGGAGCGAGGAGGACTGCGCCCAGCTGGCCGGCGGCAACATCCTGCGGGTCATGCGCGAGGCGGCCGCGGCGGCCCGGGAGCTGTCGGCCCGGCGGCCGCCGTCCACGGCCCGGATCGAGGACCTGGACGGCCCGGGTGCGGAACGGCCGGAGGCCTAGAACACGTCGCGGAACAGGGTGACCAGGTCACGCGCGCCCGCGCCGCCGAGGTCCTTCTGCGGGTTGTAGCAGGCCAGCGACACGCCGGCCAGCCCGGGCCCGGCCAGCAGCGGCCGGATCAGCTCGCCGAGCTCGGCCAGCGACAGGCCGCCGGGCATCAGGTAGTCCGTCGCCCGGAAGGCCTGCTCGTCCAGCACGTCCACGTCCAGGTGCACCCAGTAGCGGCCCGCCGCCGCGGTGAGCTGATCCCGGGCCGCCTCCCCGGCCGCGGCCAGGCCCACCTCACGCAGCCCGGCCGGGGTCAGCTCCGGATCCAGCCCGGCCTCTTCCGGCAGCACCGACCCGTATCCGGCCGCCTCGTCCCGGTCCCGCGGGCCGAGCAGGGCCAGCTGGCCGGGGCCGACGAGGGGGGCGCCCAGGTCCCCGGACCACGCAGCCGGGCCGCGGCCGGTGATCACCGACACCGGCATGTCCGCGGGTTCCCCGGTCGCCGAGGTCCGGCCGTCGTAGAGGTCCAGGTGCCCGTCCAGGTAGGCCAGGCCGGCCGCGCCGAGGGCGTCCCGGGCCCCGGCGAGCGCGCCCGGCAGCAGCGTGCAGCAGCCGCCGACCAGGAAGGGCACGATGCCCTCGCCGGCCTGGGCCGCGACCAGGGACCGCAGCGCCCGCGTGGCGGCCAGGACGGAAGGCCAGCCGAGGACCCCGGTCGCGGTGTCCCGGTCCCGGCCCACCAGCCGGATATCCAGGTCCCCGGCGTCCGCCGCGCCGGCCGCACCGGGCAGCCCCGCGTCCCGCAGGGCGGCCGGGGCCAGTTCCGTGCCGAACCGCGGGCTGTCCGGCCCGGGCGCGTTCACGCAGTCGATCGGTACCCCGGTGGCCACGATGCGGCGTCCGGGGTGACCCGCCCTGTCAGGCATCCGTGACCTCCGGCTGGTCGCCGATATGACCGTTAGCTGAAGTGGGTCCTGCGGCCGGTCCTGGCGCTCGCCGTCCAGGTAGACGTCGACCTTCTCGTCGTAGAAGCAGGCCAGGCCCGCGACCTTCTGGCTCTCCGGCAGCGGGGTGCGGTAGATCCACACGAGGTCGGTGTGCAGCTGGTCACCCGCCTGCACCGACCAGTAGCTGGCCGTTCCCTTGTACGGGCAGTGTGACTGGGTGGCCGACGGTCGCAGCAGGTCCATCCGCACGTCGGTCAGCGGCAGGTAGTACCGCGGCGGCAGGCCGGTCTCGAACAGGATGCGCGGCTGCCGGGACTCGGCCACGGTCACCCCGTCCACCTCGACCCGGACGTGCCGCGAGCTGGCCAGGATGTCCACCCGGCGTGTACGGGTCGCGCGGGTGGGTGTAGACCGGCTCGTCTTCCTCGAACCACTCGGTCATCGCGTCCCAGTCCAGCCTGACCAGGTCACGCAGGTCTTCCAGCGGGGAGTCCGGGTAGCGCCGGGCGGCCCGCTCCGCGGTGGCGCCGGCCGCCTGCACGTGGTAGATCTCCGCGTCGCCCCGGCTCGGCGAGTGCTCGGTCTCCCCGGACGGGATCAGCTTGGCCAGGACGTCCGCGGCCGGGAAGTAGTACACCGGGAAGTAGGGCCACTCCCAGACCAGGACCGGCGCCCTGGTGTCCGCGACCAGCTCACCGCCCAGGTAGGCGCGGACCCGCTTGCGGCCGGTCTCGGTGCGGACCCGGCCCGCGGTCTTCGCCTTGGTCCCCGTGGTGTTGGTCCCCGTGGTGTTGGTCATAGATCGGCCTCCCGAGTATGGGTCGCGGTACTGACATCGCTTCTGGCCCAGTAGCGTCAATGTATGCGACTCGGTGTCCTGGACGTGGGCTCCAACACGGTGCATTTCCTGGTGGTCGACGCCTACCGCGGCGCCCGGCCCACCCCGGTCTACTCCCACAAGGCCGAGCTGCGGCTCGGTGACCACCTCGAAGGCGGCACCCGGCTGTCCGACGAGGGCGCCCAGCAGCTGCGCGCCTTCGTCCGCGAGGCGCTCCAGATCGCCGAGGACAAGGGGGTCGAGGAGCTGCTCGCCTTCGCCACCTCGGCGGTCCGCGACGCGGCCAACGCCGACGAGGTGCTGGCCCAGATCCGGGAGGAGAGCGACGCGCACATCCAGGTCCTGTCCGGCCAGGACGAGGCACGGCTCACCTTCCTCGCCGCCCGGCGCTGGTTCGGCTGGTCCTCGGGCAAGCTGCTGATCCTGGACATCGGCGGCGGATCGCTGGAGATCGCCGAGGGCGTGGACGAGGAGCCCGACGTGGCCATCTCGCTGCCGCTCGGCGCGAGCCGGCTGACCCGGGACTGGCTCACCAGCGACCCGCCCTCACCCGAGCAGGTGCGCCAGCTGCGCCGGTACGTGCGGGCCGAGATCGGCCGGCAGGCCGGCCAGGTGATGCGGGACGGCCAGCCGGACCGCGCGGTGGCCACCTCCAAGACGTTCCGGCAGCTGGCCAGGACCGCGGGCGCCGCGCCGTCCAGCGAGGGCCCCTACGTCCGCCGGCGGCTCAGCCACGCCGACCTGACCAAGCTGGCCGACAAGCTGGCCGGCATGTCCGCGGCGGACCGGGCCCAGATGCCCGGGGTGTCCCGCGGCCGGGCCGGCCAGCTCGCCGCGGGCGCCATCGTGGCCGACGCGGCCATGGACCTGTTCGACCTGGAGGAGCTGTTCATCTGCCCGTGGGCGCTGCGCGAGGGCGTCATCCTGCGGCGGCTGGACGCGCTCAGCACCGGCCTGCCGGGACGCTGACACGCGGAACGGCCCGGGGCGCGGGCCCCGGGCCGTTCCGCGTGCCTGGTCTTGCCTGGTTACCCGGGCAACCGCGTTACTCGGTCATCCGCGCGCCGTCGGCCGGCGGCGCGGCCTGCTCACCGAGGCTGCCGGGCGTGCCGCGGCCCGCGGTGGGGCGGACCGGCTTGACCGCCGGGCGGCCCGGGGCACCGGACGCGGAGCCCGGCGCCGGGCTGCCCGGCGCTGATGCACTGGACGGCGCTGGACGCCAGCCAGACGGCGCGGGCCGCTCGGCCGGCACCCGCTCGCCGGGGACGGGTCCGCCCCGGTGGCTGCGGGCCGCCGCGGCGTCCGCCGCGCCGTTCGCCGGCCCGTCCGCGGGCCGGGAGCCGGCCGCGGGAGCCGCGCCGGGCGCGTGCCGGCCCTCGGGCGCACCGCCCGTCCGGGCGGCCCCGGACGCCGTCCCGTTGCCGCCGCCGTTGCCGGACACGGCGCTGGCCACGGACCGGGCCACCTCTTCCTCCAGCGAGCCGCGGGCAGCTTCGCCGGCGACCAGGTTGGTCACCACGTCGCGCACCTCGGTGAGCCGGCGCACCGTCTCGGTGTGCCGGGCCACCAGCAGGTTCAGGCGGCGCTCCGCGCCGTCGTGGATGGCCGTGGCCCGGGCGGTCGCCTCGTCCAGCATCTGCTTGGCCTGCGCCTGGGCGGCCGCCACCGCGTTCTCCGACTTCTTCTGCGCGTCGCCGATGGTGCGCTCCGCCTCGTTGCGGGCCGAGGTGCGGGCCTTCTCCGCCTCGGACCGGGCGGTCGCGATCGTGTTCTCGGCCTGCTCCTGCGCGGCGGCCAGCATCCGCTCGGTCTGCTCGCGGGCCTCGGCCTTGAGCCGGTCGATCTCCTGCTTGGCGTCGTTGCGCTGCTGGGTGATCTCCTCGAGGGCGCGGGCCTTCTGCGCCTTGGCCTCGTCGTCAGCCAGCTTGAGGATCTGCGCCATCCGCTCGCTGAGCTCCTGATGGGCAGGCTTGTCTTCCATTTCCCGCTGCCGGGACGCGCTCACTTCGGTCCGCAGCCGCTCGACCTCGTCGATGGAACGGGAAAGCCGCTCCTCCAGATCACGGGTCTGGGACCGGGAACGGGCTACGAATTCATTGACCTGCCGGCGACTGTAGCCGCGCATCTGTACTTCGAACGCGTCTTCGGAGTCGAGGTCAGGGATAAGGTCGCTTTGCTCAGTCATGGTGTCACCCGTCAGGTGGGTCAGGGCCAGGCTACGCCCGGCCCGGCGCGGTGGCTCGGTCGGGTTCACCTGAAGTGGGAGCGGGTTTTGGGGCAGGAAAGATCTGGGACAGCAGGCAAGACTCTTGTCCGTAAGCCCCGCGCGCGCAACCGAAACGAACGAGTATCCCGTTTTGCCCCGTTTAATATCGGTCTGCGGGCGGTCAGCGGGGCGGCAGAGGAGGGGCCATGGGCCGGCTCGGGTCACTCGACGGTAACACCCCGCACGTGCATCCGGAGGCCTGGATCGCCCCCGGGGCCATCCTGGTCGGCCGGGTGACGCTGGGCCCGGGCGCCAGCGTCTGGTACGGATCCGTGCTGCGGGCCGACGACGACGAGATCATCGTGGGCGCGGACTGCAACATCCAGGATCAGTGCTGCCTGCACGTGGACCGGGGCGAGCCGGCCATCCTGGGCGAGCGGGTCAGCCTCGGGCACCGGGCCACCGTGCACGGGGCGCTCGTCGGCGACGGGGCGCTGATCGGCATCGGGGCCATCGTGCTCGGCCGGGCCTGGATCGGCGCGGGCTCGCTGGTGGCGGCGGGCACGGTCATCCGGCCGGGCCAGAAGGTCCCGGCCGGGGTGCTGGTGGCGGGGGTGCCCGGGCGGGTCGTCCGGGAGCTGACCGACGCCGACCGGGCCACGTTCGCGGACACGCCCGCGAGCTACCGGGCCCGGGCCGCGGTGCACCGCGCCGCGCAGTGGCGTGATCTGCCCGCCAATCCTGGATAACCCGTCGCGGCACTCACTTCACCAGTCACTCGGGTCACGATGAAGTGCGTGAGTGCTTTACCGTACCGAGAGACTCATCGCCCACTGCTTCTTGGAATTGTTACCAGGGTTCTGGGTAAAATCCCACTTGAGGGTGGTCCAGAAATGACCCTGATGGGTCATGCGGGGGCATAGGGCCGCGTCGTAACCTTGTGGTCAGGCTTCCGCGAATCCGCTTGGCGATGGAGGTGGGCGCGGTGCGCGAGCATCTCGATCTTCGCGTCCCCGATCGCGTTGCACTCGATGAGATCGAGCTGTACGCCGAGGTTCTCAGTGCGGTGGCGGTGCGGGATCAGCCGCTGACCGACGCGGAACTCGACGCGGTGCTGGGCATCGAGTCAGTGGTCGGGGTCGACTGAACACGGCGGACCGCATTACCCCGCGGGGGGATACCGGAACATCACGTCGGTGCCCTGATGGGTGAAGCCCAGTGACTCGTACAGCCGGATGGCCGGCGTGTTGTCCTCGTCCACGTAAAGCATGACCTCGGGCAGCCCCCGGGACTGCAGGTAGTGCAGCCCGGCCAGGGTCAGCGCGCGGCCCAGGCCGCCGCCCTGCCCGGCGGGGTCCACCCCCACCACGTACACCTCGCCGATCGCCCCCGGGCCCGAGCCGGAGTGACCAGCGGCGGCCGGGTCCTCGTTATCTGCCTGGCCGTGGATCTTGGTCCAGTGGAAGCCGGCCAGCTTCCCGTCCCGCTCCGCCAGGAAGAACCCGTCCGGGTCGAACCAGGGCTCACGTTCCCGCAGCGCCAGGTCCTCCGCCGTCCAGGCGCCCTGCTCCGGGTGGTGCGCGAACGCCCTCCGGTTCAGGTCCAGCCACGCCGCCTCGTCCTGGCCGGCCGAGAACGTGCGCAGGGTGACCCCGGGGGGGAAAGCCGGGACCGGCGGCAGGTCCGCCAGCGGGCGGTGCATGGTCCACAGCGACCGGATCCGCGCGAAGCCGGCCCGGGCCGCCAGGGCGCGGGCGGCGGGCAGGTCGCCGTGCGCCCACACGCGCAGCGGGTGCGGGGCCGCCTCGGCCTGCAGCGCGCGGGCCAGGGCCAGGCCGAGCCCGCGGCCCCGGTAGTCCGGGTGGATCACCAGTTCCGCGGCCGGGCCCTCGGCGGGATCGGCCTCATCGGCCGGGTCCAGGTGGGCGTATCCGGCGAGCACGGGGTTAGCTAGCACGGGGTTAGCCAGCACGGGGTTAGC
This sequence comes from uncultured Actinomycetes bacterium, assembly GCA_963851025.1. GTDB lineage: Bacteria > Actinomycetota > Actinomycetes > Streptosporangiales > Streptosporangiaceae > RYN-230. The sequence continues at coordinate 65,047 of CAWKOA010000028.1, read as the reverse complement.
TAGCACGGGGCTGGCTGGTTCGGGGCCGGTTGGTGCCGGGTCAGCCACCACGGGGCCGGCCGTCAGCAGCAGGTCGCGAGCCCGGGCTGCGGCACCCGCGCCGCCGCCGTACCGCAGGTGCAGCAGCACGGGCTCCGACAGCGGGCCGACCCCGTCCTGCCCGGCGGCCACCTCGGCCAGCCGGAGCACCTGGGCGGCTTCCGCCTCCGCCAGCGGCCCGGTCACCGTGATGAGCGGCGCCCTGTCCCCGGCGGCCAGCGGCGCGTCAGCGCCGGTCGGCGGGAGCGGCACTCGGCTCCTTCTGGGGATCGTCCCGCCGCGGGGGCCCGGCCGGCGGGCCGTCCGCCACCAGGCCGTCCGCCTCGGAGACGGCCCCGTTGGCCTGGTCCTGCTCCGCCGGGCGGGACACGCGCGCGGCCCGGGCCTCCTCGCTGCCCTTGGCCGGGACGAACCGGTAGCCCACGTTGCGGACGGTGCCGATCAGCGCCTCGTGCTCGGTGCCGAGCTTGGCCCGCAGCCGCCGCACGTGCACGTCCACCGTGCGGGTGCCGCCGAAGTAGTCGTAGCCCCAGACTTCCTGGAGCAGGTGGGCCCGGGTGAACACCCGCCCCGGGTGCTGGGCGAGGAACTTCAGCAGCTCGAATTCCTTGAACGTCAGGTCGAGCGCGCGGGCGCGCAGCCGGGCCGTGTAGGTGGCCTCGTCGATAGCCAGGTCACCAGAGCGGATCTCGTCCGGGGCGGTCGGGGCCAGGCTGGCCTTGCGGCCGATGGCCAGCCGCAGCCTGGCCTCCACCTCGGCGGGCCCGGCGGTGTGCAAAATCACATCGTCGGCGCCCCATTCGGCGGTCACCGCGGCCAGGCCACCCTCGGTGACCACGGCCAGCACCGGGGCGTCCAGGCTGGCCGTGCGCAGCAGCAGGCACAGGCTCCTGGCCTGGGCCAGGTCGCGGCGGGCGTCCACCAGGATCGCGTCCGCGGGCGGCGCGTCCGCCAGGACAGGCACCTCAGGCGGCGCGACACGCACGCTATGCAGCAGCAATCCCAGGGAAGGCAGGATTTCGGGTGCCGGTTCCAGGGCACCGGTGAGCAGCAGCAGGTCACTCATGACACTGCCACCTCCGCCCTGTGGTCTCTGCTGGAGAGACCGTGGTCTCTTGTGGAGAGAACTGCTGGGTCCCTCGGGGAGAAACTACCCATCAATGCACACAAGGACCCGCCGGCGGCACTGCCCGGATCCGATGTGAGCGAGGATAGCGGACATGAGCACAGTGACGTTGCGCTACTGGGCTGCGGCGAAGCAGGCTGCGGGGGTCGCCGAGGAGACCATCAGCGCCGAAACGCTCGGCGCCGCCCTCGAGGCGGCGCTGTCCGCGCGTGAGCGGAATGCCGCGACTGGTGCCGATGACGGCCTCCGGGCGGTTCTGGCCAGGTCCTCCTTCCTGGTCGACGGCAGCCCGGTGGGCGGGCGTGCCCCCGAGACCGTGACGCTCCCGGAGGCGGCGGTGGTGGAGGTCCTGCCGCCGTTCGCGGGGGGATGATGGCCCCGGCCCGGCGGCGGGCGGACGCCGCCCGCCGGAGGAAGGCCGGCCGATCGGTGAACCGGCTGGCCAGGCGGCCCGTTACCTAGTCGTGGCACATCACCGCGGGACCCAGGGCCGCGAGCCTGGCGAGCGGGCTTGTGACGAGGCACTTGTCCGCGCGCTCTACGCCGAGCACGCGGCGCCGCTGCTGCGTTACGCGCTCCGGCTGACCAGCGGCGACCGGCAACGGGCGGAAGACATCGTGCAGGAAACCTTGCTCAGGGCCTGGCTCCATCCTGAGGCGATCGCGGAGCGCCCGGCCCGGCCCTGGCTGTTCGCGGTGGCCAGGAACCTCGCGGTGGACTCGCACCGGGCCCGCAACGCGCGGCCCCGCGAAGTCGGCGAGGCAGCGCTGGAACTCGTACCCGTGGCCGACGAGGCGGATCGCGTGCTCGAATCCTGGGCGGTGGCCGACGCCCTGCGTGACTTGCGGCCAGAACACCGTCAGGTGCTCGTGCAGACCTACTATCTCGGCCGTTCGGTCGCCGAGGCCGCCGCGGAACTGGGCATCCCGGGCGGGACAGTGAAATCTCGGACGTTCTATGCGCTCAAGGCGCTCAAACTGGCGCTTGAGGAACGGGGGCTCGCGCCATGAACGGCTCAGCGGAATGCCGTGACATCCGGCACGCGCTCGGTGTCTACGTGCTCGGGGCCATTGATCCCGCCGAGCGGGCCACCGTGGACACGCACCTGGCCACCTGCCCGGAGTGCCGCGAGGAACTGGCTGGCCTGGCCGGCCTGCCCGCGCTGCTGCGCCGGATCCCGGTCGGGGAGGCCCAGCAGCTGGCCGACGACGACCTCGCCGAGCTGCCCGCCGCTGAGGTGCCCTCCGACGAGATGCTGCGCTCGCTGCTGGACCGGACGGCGCGGGCCCGCCAGGCCCGCCGGTGGCGCGGCCTGGCCGCCGCTGCGGCCGTGGTCGTCGCGGCCGGGGCCGCCGGGGCCGCCGGGTGGGGCGCCCTGCAGCCGTCCGGCGCCGCCGCCGGCAGCCCGGCGATGCCCGCGCACTTCACGTCGGTGTCCGCGACCAACCCGGCCACCCACGTGGGCGCGACCGTCCGGTACGCGACCAAGGGCTGGGGCACGGTGCTGGACACGCAGGTGAAGAACGTTCCCGCCGGGGCCCGCTGCGAGCTCGAGGTCACCGACTCCAGCGGGCACACCAGCGTCGTCGGCGGCTGGACGGCCACCTACGACCAGGGTTCCGCGTGGTACCCCGGCTCGTCCTCGGTCGCGCTGGCCAGCGTGCACAGCTTCGAGATCACCTCCAAGGGCAAGACCCTGGTCACCGTGATGGCCCGCTGACGGCTGGGTTAACCGCGACCCGGGATAACCGGGAATGGGATGGGCGGCGCCCACGCTGTACAGGCCGTGACAGGCGGACTTATAGCGGCCCTGGTGGTGCTGGCCGGGGCGACGGCGTTCGGGGTGGCCTGGCGGCGCCGTGACGGCAGGCTGGCTGGCCCGCGGGCCGCCGCGGGCGGTGTGCGGCTCGGCGCCGCTGAGCTCGGCCAGCCCCTGGGCCCCCGGGCCACGCTGCTGCAGTTTTCCTCGGAGTTCTGCGCTCCGTGCCGCGCCACCCGCCGGATCCTGGCCGAGGTGGCCAGCGGCGCCGAGGGCGTCCGGCACGTGGAGGTGGACGCGGGCGAGCGGATGGACCTGGTCCGCCTGCTGGACGTGCGGCGCACCCCCACCGTGTTCGTGCTGGGGCCCGAAGGGCAGGTCGCGCGGCGTGGCAGCGGCCTGATGAACAAGGCCGACGTGCTGGGCGCGCTGGACGAAATCCGTGCTGTCTAATATCCTACCTAAAAGGTGGGGAGTGACACCGGGGCCGCTGGCGCATACCATCAGGGACGTGCTTTCCCTGGCCATCCCGGATGAGCTGGCGGATGGCGGCCGGTCGAGGCCGCTTCTGACCAGGCGGCGCGTCGTGGACTACTGCCACGTCGCCGCCGCGTTGTGTCCGGGTATGCCCTGCCTGCAGGGCGGTTCCTGAGCCCAGCGCTGGCCGCGCGACGCACGGCCATGCCGCCGGATGGCGCGGCCCGCAGGCAGTTCCCCGCGTCCAGGCCTGATCCCGCCGATCCCGCAAGGGGGAGATAACACTCATGAGCGTCGATCCCAGGGGTCAGCGTTTCAACGCCACGCTGTCGGCCATCGTCCTGGTTATCGTCCTGATCACGGGCAGCGGTTGGCTGCTCGGGTTCCAGGCGGTGGTCTTCGGTATCGGGGCCGTGTTCGGGCTCCGGTACGCGCCGTACGGCCTCATCTACCGGTTCGCCGTCCGGCCGCGCCTGGGGCCGCCCGCTGAGCTGGAGGCCGAGGCGCCACCGCGGTTCGCCCAGGGCGTGGGCCTGGTCATCGCCGTCATCGGGGTGATCGGGTACGCGGCCGGGATAACCCCGCTGGGCATGGCGGCCGCGGCGGCCGCGCTCGCCGCGGCGTTCCTCAACGCAGCCTTCGGGTTCTGCCTGGGCTGCGAGATGTATCTGCTTATCAAACGACTCCGGCCCGGCCGCCAGGGGATGGCCAGCACGGAGCCTGACAAGGAGGTTGCTGTATGAGCCGTCCAGACGTCCTGGTGGACGCAGACTGGGTGGAGGCGCACAAGAATGACCCGGGGGTAGCCATCGTCGAGGTTGACGAGGACACCAGCGCGTACGACACCGGGCATATCCCGAACGCCATCAAGATCGACTGGAAGCAGGACCTGCAGGACCCGGTGCGCCGCGACTTCGTGGACAAGGCCGGCTTCGAGGCCCTGCTCTCGGAGCGCGGGATCTCCAACGACGACACCGTGATCCTTTACGGCGGCAACAACAACTGGTTCGCCGCGTACGCCTACTGGTACTTCAAGCTGTACGGGCACCAGAACGTGAAGCTGCTCGACGGCGGCCGCAAGAAGTGGGAGCTGGACTCCCGCGAGCTGGTCAAGGACATCCCGGACCGGCCCAAGACGTCCTACACGGCACAGGAGCAGGACGCGGCGATCCGGGCCATGCGGGACGAGGTGGTGGCGGCCATCGGCAAGCGCAACCTGGTCGACGTGCGCTCGCCGGATGAGTTCTCCGGCCGCCTGCTCGCCCCGGCGCACCTGCCGCAGGAGCAGGCCCAGCGCGGCGGTCACATCCCCACCGCGAAGAACGTGCCCTGGTCCAAGGCGGCCAACGACAACGGCACGTTCCGGTCCGACGACGAGCTGCGCACCCTGTACGGGGACGAGGCCGGGGTGGACTTCACCAAGGACACCATCGCCTACTGCCGGATCGGTGAGCGCTCCGCGCACACCTGGTTCGTCCTGCACGAGCTGCTCGACCAGCCCAACGTGAAGAACTACGACGGCTCCTGGACCGAGTACGGGTCCCTGGTGGGCGTCCCGATCGAGATTGGTGATGGCCGGTGAGTGCACAGGTGAGCGCGGACGGGTGCGGGGCACCCGCAGGCGGCGCGGCCCGGCCCGCGGACGTGGGCAACCAGGCCGTGGTCGAAGGGCACGTGACCCGCGACGGCCAGGCGGTGGCCGTGGGCTACGCCCGGCTGCTGAACGACGGCGGCGAGTTCGTCGCGGAGGTGCCGCTGGGCACGGACGGCGGCTTCCGCTTCTTCGCGGCCCCGGGCAGCTGGACGGTGCGGGTCCTCGCCCCCGGCGGGGTGAACACCGACCGGCCGGTGACCGCGGCCACCGGCCAGGTGGCCGCGGTGGAGGTCAGCGTCTGAGGCGCAGGCTGGTGATCGTTAGCTGAAGGGGCGGGTGACTGCGGTCACCCGCCCCTTCAGCGCTGCTGCCCGGGCTGGGGGACGCGTTCTGGCCTGGTCCCGCCTTGTTCATCTGCTTGTCAGGTTCCCCTTACCCGGGCGTTCACCTGAGTGTCATCTTCGCTCCCTATCAAGGGGAGGTGTGGCCAGGGGGCAGGCAGCCGCCTGGCCGGTGACCATCTGAGCGACGAGGGCGGCCCTCTCCAGTGTCTCTTCAGGCTGATCCGGCGGGACCCGTGGGTCCGCAGTCAGTACCGTCGTACCCGGCTGGGGCCGGGCCCTGGGTGAGACCGTCGCGGTGACCACGACCTGCGGGTTCGCGCTCGGCGCGACTCCCGGCGCCCGGCTGCTGGCCTTCGCGCCCCTGACCGCCGTCCCCGGGCCGGCGGTCAGCGCCCATCCCCGGCGAAATGCGGGATGACCGACGTCCGCGGGGAACGGCACGGCCAGGCGCCAGCGCCAGGCCGTGCCCCTGCCGCGAGCGTGCTCGCGGAGCGGATGGCCGCCGCCCTGCTGCACCACGAGCCCGGCTGGCGGCTGCCCCGTCACACCGCGCTCGCCCGCCGCTACAACGTGACCACGGCTGAGATCGACGCGGCGATCGAGCTGCTGGCCGCGCGGCACCTGCTCACCCGGCTGCCGGACGGCCAGATATTCCGGGCCAGCCCGGCCGAGTACCGGGTCGCCCTGGAGGGACTGCCCGGTTTCGTGACGCAGGTCGACCCGATGGGTGGCGAGCTGGCCTGCAAGAGCCGCAACGTTTCCCGGCGGCGCCCCGCGGAAGACGTGGCCCGGGCCCTCGGCGTGCCGCCCGGCCGCGACGTGCTCACGATCCGCTGCCTGTGGACGGTGGGGGCCGAACCCGCCGCCTACTCGGCCAGCTACCTGCCGCCGCAGCTGGAAGGGCTGGCCGGGGAGCTGGCCAGCGCGTCATCGCCTGCCGCGCCCGCGCCGCGGCGCACCCGCCCCCGCGCCTTCCAGGTGGACTTCCAGCCGCCCGCCCCGGCGGTGGCCCGCAGCCTGAGGCTGTCCGCCGGGGAGACGGCCGCCACGGTGACCATGCGGTTCGAAGACGCGGTGGAGCCTGAGGTGATCGCGCTGACCGTGGCCGTGCTGCGGCCGGAGCTGTTCCGCATCGTGGTGGAGTCGCCCGGGATCCCGGCCCCGGCCATCGGCCCGGAGGGTCCGCCGGGTGGCTGGACGCATACGCTGGACGGCGGCGGCTCGTGACCGGCGGCCTGTTTTCCCCAGGTGCCCGCCGCCCGCGCGGCCAGTAAGCTTCGGCTATGGTCGAGCACCGGCAGGAGTTCCAGCGTGACCTGGAAGCTATCGAGGCCAAGGTCATCGAGCTGTTCGCCATGGTCGCCGAGGATCTGCCGGGCGCGACCGAGGCCCTGCTCACCGGCAACACCGAGCTGGTCCAGGCGCTGGCCGAACGCGAGCAGGCCATCGACGCGCTCTACCCGGAGATCGAGGAACTGGCCAACCGGGAGATCGCGCTCCAGGCGCCGGTCGCCTCCGACCTCCGCTTCCTGCTGTCCGTGCTGCGGATCGTGCCCGAACTCGAGCGCTCCCACGACCTGGTCATCGACATCTCGCACCGGGCCAACCACATTCTCAGCCAGGACCTCTCGCCCCGCACCCGGGGGCTGATCGAGCAGATGGGCAAGCTCGTATCCGGCATGTGGCGCCAGGCCGCCGACTCCTGGTACCAGCGGGACAGCACCGCCGCGGTCCTGCTCCGCGAGCGGGATGACGAGATGGACGAGCTGCACGCCAGCCTGATCGCCGAGCTCGCCTCAGGGCAGATGGCCCTGCCGGTGACGATGGAGATGACGCTCGTGGCCCGCTCGTACGAGCGTCTGGCCGCGCACGCGGTCAACATCGCGCGCCGGGTGATCTACCTGGCCGGCACCCTGCCGCCGGAGTAGCGGCGGCTCCGCCTGGTGCGGCCTGGGTGCCGCTGACCTGGGATGGGGCCCGTTTAGCTGCGAGCCGCCCGGCCGGGTCTGCTGCGCCATGGCCGGCCCGCACCTGCGCGGGGCCGACCACTTTCACCTGGCGTCTCCTTACTATTCACCGTTTGGCCTTCCTTCCTTAACTCGCGGGTCCGGCCGGCGCGACAGACTCGCGGGGTTATCACGTCTGATCAATCGGGCTGGCTCAGCTGGCCGTGGGGGGCTTCGGTGCTCCCCGCGCCCGAGGAATCAACCGGGGAATACCGGAGAATGGGGTCTTTGAACATGCAACGTCGGCGCATCCAGCGCATAACGACTGTGGGGATCGCCACCGCAGCGATGGCTTCGTTTGTCGCCGCTTGCGGATCCTCGGGCGGCAGCGGGTCCTCGGGGGGCTCATCCTCGCCGAGCAGTGGCGCGGCCCTTTCGGGCACGCTCAACGGGAGTGGATCGACGCTCCAGCTCACCTACCAGCAGGCCGCCATCTCGAGTTTCAAATCGGTTCAGCCCAGCATGACGGTCAACTACGGTGGCGGCGGCTCGGGTAAGGGACGTACAGACCTGGCTTCGGGGACGGTCAACTATGCGGGCTCGGACTCTCCCATCCCGTCTGACGAGACAGCGAACTTCAAGGGCAAGACCGTTCTCTACTTCCCCGATGTGATCGCGCCCGTCACGGTCTCGTACAACCTGTCAGGCATCAAGAACCTCAAGCTGACAGCGCCAGTGATCGCGGACATCTTCCAGGCCAAGATCAAGAAGTGGAACGACCCGGCGATCGCGTCGCTCAACTCCGGGGTCAAGCTGCCCAGCACCGCGATCACCATCGCCCACCGTTCGGACTCCTCAGGCACCACGGCGAACTTCTCCGAGTTTCTTGTCGAGGGCGCGCCGGGGGTGTGGAAGCTCAGCAGTGGGTCGACCATCAACTGGCCCGCTAACAGCCGGGGCGGCAACGGCAACGGCGGGGTAGCACAGATCATCAAGAGCACCCCCGGGGCCATTGGGTACGTGGACTACGCCGACGCCAAGGCCTCCGGGCTGGTGTTCGCTTCGATCAAGAACAAGGACGGCGACTACGTTCTGCCGTCGGTGTCGTCGGCCGCCGCCGCCGCCAGTCAGGCCACGGTTAACCCCGACCTGACCTTCAGCGCGATCTGGGCCCCCGGTGCCAGTTCGTACCCGATCACCGCTCAGTCGTGGGTGCTGGTCTACCAGAAGCAGCCGAATGCGAACGATGTGAAGATGCTCCAGGCGTGGATCGGCTACCTGGTCGGCGACGGTCAGAAACTGCTCAGCGGCATTGGGTTCGCGCCGCTGCCGGCCAGCATCGACTCGAAGGCCAAGGCGCAGCTCAGCAAGATCACTTCCTGATTACGGTGACCACCCATGGCGCACACTGATCAGATCGGCTCCCATCTGTGAGCACTGTGACGAAGGCGGATCCGGCCCTGCCGGCCGGATCCGCCCGCCCCTTGTCGGAGCGACGGCCGCTTGGCGACGTGACCTTCCAGGCCCTCGCGCTCGCGGCCGGCCTGCTAGTGCTGGTGATCCTGGTCCTGATCGCCATCTCGACCAGTCAGCAGGCGGCCTCGTGGTTCTCGGCCGAGGGCGTGAAGATCTTCTCGAAGACCTGGAACCCCACAGCCAACCAGTTTGGCGCGCTGCCCTTCATTTACGGGACAGCCGTCACTGCGGCGATCGCGCTCATCATGGCGGTCCCGGTGAGCGTGGGCATCGCCCTGCTGCTGACCGAGGTCGTGCCCTACCGCTGGTCACGCCCGATCGTCTACGTGATCGACCTGCTGGCCGTGGTCCCGTCGGTGGTCTGGGGCCTGTGGGGGATCCTGGTCTTCGCGCCCTGGATCCAGCACATCTACAGCTCGATAGGCTCGGGGGTCACCGGCATCCCGGTGCTGGGCTCGCTGTTCGGGCCGCCGACGAGCGGGGCCTCGTTCTTCACCGCCGGCATCATCCTGGCCTTCATGATCACGCCGATCGTGACCTCGCTTGTCGCGCGAGGTCATCGCCACCGTGCCGGCCATCGACAAAGAGGGCGCGTACGCGCTGGGCGCCACCCGCTGGGAGATGATCAGAGGCGCCGTCTGGCCGCACAGCCAGGCGGGCATCGTCGGGGCGGTGCTGCTCGGCCTGGGCCGGGCCATGGGCGAGACGATCGCGGCCGCCCTGGTGATCGGCTCGTCCGCCACCATCACGTCGCACCTGTTCGCCCCCGGCTACAACATGCCCTCGGTCATTGCGAACGAGTTCGGCGAGGCCAGCGGGGTGTTCCGCGCCGCGCTTATGGGGCTGGGCGTGCTCCTGTTCGCCTTTACGATCATCATCAACGTTGTCGCCCGCGCGGTCGTGACGCGCTCCGGCCGGCGGCAGAGGGGGGCGTGATGGCCGCCACCGCCGGGCCGCGGACGACCGACCTGCGCGAGCCGCCGTCCTGGCGGCGGACCAAGAGCAGTATCGCGACCGTGCTCATGGTGGTTGCCTTCGTGGTCGTGATCATCCCGCTCGGGTTCGTCCTGTACACGGTGATCAGCAAGGGTGCCTCGATCATCAGCTGGCAGTTCCTGACCGGCGCCATCCCGCCGAACGTGGTGCCCGCCAACATTGGCGGCATGGGGCCGGCGGTCGTCGGCACCATTGAGATCACGGCCCTGGCCACGGTCATGGCCGTGCCACTCGGCGTGCTGGGCGCGATCTACCTCAACGAGTACGGCGGCAACCGGTTCCTGGCCAAGCTCATCGGGTTCATGTCGGACGTGATGACCGGCGTGCCCTCGATCGTGATGGGACTGTTCATCTTCTCCATCTGGGTGCTGCACTTCGGCTACTCGGGCCTGGCCGGCGCGTTCGCTCTCGGCTGCCTGATGCTGCCGATCGTGATCCGCTCCACGTACGAAATGCTGAGGCTGGTGCCGGACCCGCTGCGGGAGGCGAGTTACGCCCTGGGGGCCAGCAAGGCCCGGGTGACGGTGACGGTCGTGCTGCCTGCGGCGATCGGCGGGATCGTCAGCGGCGCCCTGCTCGCCGTGGCCAGAGCCGCGGGTGAGACGGCACCGCTGCTGTTCACCATCCTCACGGTGACCACCGTGAACCGGAACGTCTTCAGCGGCCCCAATACTTCACTGCCGTCGCAGATATTCGTGAACGCGTCATCGCCCTACGTCGGGGCGCAGGCCCGCGGCTGGGGTGCGGCACTGACGCTAATTGCGATTGCCTTTATCCTGATGATAGTTGCCCGTCTCGTCACCGCACGATTCGCCAGATACCTGCGCTAGGGACACCATGGAAGAGCCTGAGCAGTACGCCGTCGCCAACCGTCAGCTGACCGAGCCGGCCGTCCAGGAGCAGCAGGAGATACCTCCGGAGTCTGGCGCACCGGTCGCGCTGGGCGAATCTGTGTTCGAAACGAAAAACGTCTCGATCTATTACAGCAGTTTCCGTGCCGTCACCGACGTGTCACTCACGATTCACGAACACGAGATCACGGCGTTCATCGGCCCGTCCGGATGCGGCAAGACGACCGTGCTGCGGACGCTGAACCGGATGAACGACCTCGTGGTGGGCGCCCGGGTCGAGGGCGAGGTGCATTACCGGGGGGCGTCGCTGTACGCCAGCGATGTCTCCCCGATCGCCGTGCGCCGGCGCATCGGCATGGTCTTCCAGAAGCCGAACCCGTTCCCGAAGTCAATCTACGACAACGTCGCGTACGGGCCGCGCATCAACGGCGAGCGCAACAAGGGCAGGCTGGCGGAGATCGTCGAGCGCTCGCTGCGTCAGGCCGCGCTCTGGGACGAGGTGAAGGACCGGCTGAACAAGTCGGGCCTGGGCCTGTCCGGCGGTCAGCAGCAGCGGCTGTGCATCGCCCGCACGCTCGCCGTGGAGCCGGACGTCGTGCTCATGGATGAGCCCTGCTCGGCGCTCGACCCGATCGCGACCGGGGCCATCGAGGACCTGATGCAGGAAATCAAGTCCAAGTACACCATCGTCATCGTCACCCACAACATGCAGCAGGCCACCCGGGTCAGTGATCGCACGGCGTTCTTCTCCGTGCTGATCAACGAGCAGAGTGATACCCGGACGGGTGTGCTGGTCGAGTACGACCGGACGGCCAAGCTCTTCCAGGACCCAGCCGACAGCCGGACCAGGGCCTACGTCACCGGCCGGATGGGCTGAGCCAGGGTCTGGCCCGGGGCCGGCCGGGGATGGACGTCCCTCATCCCCGGCCGTGAGCCGAGGTCTAGCGGGCCGCGGGGATCACCACGACCGGGCAGGACGCGTGGTGCACGACCTGGCTGCTCACCGAACCCAGCATGAGCTTGGCGAAGCCGCCACTGCCGCGCGATCCCACGACGAGCATGTCCGCGTCACGGGACGCGGCCACGAGTTCTTCCGCCGGCTCCCCCAGGGCCACGGTCACGGTGACCTCGGGCGGTGGCTCGCTGATTTCGCTCGCGGCCTTGTCCACGGCTTCCTGGACCGCCCGGCGCGCGTGTTCCTCGTTGAAGCCGCCCTCGGGAAGAGTGCGCAGGCCCCAGAAACTCATGGTGGCCGGGCGGGCTGAGGACGGGCAAACGGTCATGACGGTCAGCGGCGCATGGCGCACCGCGGCCTCGTGCATCGCCCAGCCCAGGGCATGGTGTGAATGGCCCGAGTCGTCCAGGCCAACAATGATTCCACGCATTTCTGCTCCCGGGATTTTCACTCCAATTTACTTAATAGGATCGTACGCCTATGCACCCGCCGGAACATAGAGGCTGAAGGACCTTGGCGGCCAGGACGCAAGACCTGGCCTGCGCGAACGGCCTAGGTGCCGGAGTGCGCCCGCCACGAGGACTCCTTTCCTTTCCGGATCGCGATCATTCCGCGCATTCCAAAGTCCGCGGTGAGCCAGGCGATTTTTCCGGGTGCCCGGACACAGGATGGCGGGGACTGGGAACCTTGACCCGTGATGCCTGCCTCTGCAGCGACGGCGGCGCAGCGCGACCCGCGGCGGGCCCGCTATCTCCTTCCGGGAGAGCCACCACGACGACGCGGTGAGCTGGCGGCGGCCCTGGTGCTGGCCGGGCTCCTCGCCCACTTACTGCTGGCCCAGCTGACCCTGCTGCTGGCCGTCGGGCTGGACCTGGCCGGCCGGGCCGCGCGGTGGCGGCCACTGTGGCTGGCCGGCCCGGCTGCGGCCGGGCTGCTCTGGGTGCTGGCCATCGGCCCGGGGCGGGCCCTGGCCGGCTTAACCGCGGGACCGCATCAGGTGCTGGGTTACCTGGCCGGGGCGGCCGGCCAGCCGGCCCGGGTCCTGCATCCCGCCCGGGCCTTCGCCGGGATCGGGCACTGGCTGCCGCGGCAGCTCCCGTTCGCGCTGATCCTGGCGCCGGCCGAGGCGGCGGTAGCGTGCTGGCTGCGCGGCCGGCGCACGGGCGCCCAGAGCTTACCGCCGCCCCGGCCCGGCCTGATCGTGGCGGTCCGGCGGCAGCTCACCGTGGCCCGGGTCCGGTCCGGCGGGGTGGTCAGCCGGGACGGCGCCTGGCTGGGAGCGGACCGCGAGACCGGGCGCCCCGCCGGGATCAGCTGGCGCGCGGCGGAAGGCGGGGTCCTCGTGACCGGCGCAGTGCCCGAGGGCGTGTCCGCGGCCAGCTTCCAGCTCGTCCACGCGGCGATCCGGCGCCGCAAGCCGGTCCTGGTGGTGGACCTCCGCGGGCTCGCGGGGCTGCCCGGGGCGCTCGCCGCGATCTGCGCGGACGCCGGTGCCCCGCTGCACGTCTTCGGGCCGGCCGGCCCGGGCTGCTACGAGCCGTGCCGCGGCGGCAGCCCGGCCCGCAAGGCCGCGCTGGTCATGGGGATGATCGACTGGGGCCCGGTAGTTGATGGCCCGGAGGCTGAGGGCCGCGTGGCTGATGGCCCGGTGGTTGATGCCCCCGTGGCTGATCGGGCCCGGCGGACGTGCGGCGCCTGGCTGAGCGACCTGTTCGCGGTGGCGGCCGCGGCCCCGGGTGATCCGCGGGTGCCGGTGCTCGACGAGGTCGCCGGGCTGCTCAGCCCGGCCGCGCTGCGGGCCCGGATGAGGCAGGTGCCCCCGTACCACCCCCGGCTCGGCCCGCTGGGCGAGCGGGCCAGGGTCTGCGCCAGCCTGCTGGAAGCCGACCCGGCCACGGCCTCTTTCCTGGCCGGGGAGCTGGCCGGTCTGCGGGCCTCGGCCCTGGGCCGCTGGCTCCGGCCGGGGCCGCCGGAGTCAGCTCTCAGCCTCAGCGCCGTGGTCCGCGAGCGCGCGGTCGCGTTCTTCCCGCTGGACCAGCCGCGGCACGGCCGCTCCGCGCGGATGATCGCGAATCTGGTAGCCCTCGACATCACCGCGGTGTTCGCCGAGGCGCGGCGCCTGGGCGTGGCCGGCGACGGCCTCGCCTGGTTCGGCGACGCGGACGCGATCACCGGGCCGGCCCTGGCCGGGCTGATCAGCACCGGCTCGCAGGCCGGGCTGGCTACGGTGGCCAGCACGGTACTCAGCACCGTGGCCAGCGCGGGGCTCAGCCCGGGGCCCGGGCTGAGCCCCGCGTCCACGCAGGCCGCGGGCCGGGCCGCGGCGCTGGCCAACGTCGTGGTGATCCGCGGCCCGGGGGATCCGGGGCTTGCCGGGATCGCCCTGGACGGTGAACTTCCTGGTCCCGCCCTGGCCAGCGATGAGTTCGCGCTCGTGGTCAGGGACCCGCAGCAGGTGGTGCCGCGGGGCCGGTTCGTGCCAGGCCGGTTCGCGCGGGCCCGGCCCGGCCCGGCGGCCGGTGCGGGCCGGTGCCGGGCCGGGCGCCATGATGGCCCCCCGCCCGGACCGGGTGTACCTCGGCTGGGAGTACGCGCTGGTCCACCCGGATCCGGGCCCGCCCCCGCGGCGCCCGGTCCCGCCCGCCCAGGAACGGCTGGATCCTGGCTGGGTGCTCGCCCAGCAGCGGGAGGAACGCCGGCTGCAGCCTGCCGCTGAAGGCCGGCGCCGCGGCGGGCGCCGCGCTGGCCGGGCTGGCCGCGGCGCTCGGGGCGGCCGGCGCGCTGAACCCGGCCCTGACCGCCACCGCGATCGTGGCGTTCCTGGCCATTACCGTGCCGTGCGCGCGCGGTGCCTGGCGCGGGACCCGGGATCTGCGGGCCCGGGTGGCGGCCGAGGAGCAGCGCGTGGCCCGGGCCCGCGCGGCCGGCGAAAGCCGCCTGTCGGGCTGGCAGGAGGAGCACGCCCGGCGGTTCCGGGACTGGGAGGCCCGCGGCCGGGCCTTCCGGGCGCAGCGGCAGTGGTACGGGGTGGCCCTGCCTACCGGGATCGACCGGCTCGACGTCGCGGGCGGCACGCTGGCCGGGTGGTCCGCACTGACGGCCATGCTGTCCGGCCTGCGGCTGGCGGTGGGCGGTGAGGTCACCGTGCTGGACCTGTCGGAGGGAGCGGTCGCGCAGGACCTGCTGGCCATGGCCGGCCAGGCCGGGGCCAGCCCGCTGGTCTGGGTGCTGCCCGGGGACCTGCCGCGGCTGGACCTCGGGGCCGGGCTGCCCGGCGAGGCCCTGGCCGACGTGCTGGCCGTGGCCGCGGCGGCCGCGGGTGACCCGGCCAGCCCGCCTGACCCGGTCCCGGACCGGGCCATCCTGGAGCGCGTCGCCCGGGTCCTCGGCGGCCAGCCCGGTGGCGGGCAGCCCGGTGGCGGGCAGCCCGGTATCGGCCAGCCCAGTATCGGCCAGATGACCGCGGCCCTGCGGGTCCTGGCCCAGGTCGGTGATCCGCGCGAGGACACGCAGCGCGGCCTGATCAGCGCGGGGCAGGCCGAGGCGGTCGCCGGGCTGTACGGCCCGGCGGCCAGCGAGCGGGTCATCACCGAGCGGGCCCTCGGGCTCGAAGCCAGGCTGCGCACGCTGGAGACGCTGGGCACGGCCCCGGCCCGGCTGCCGTCCAGCCGGCTGCGCGTGGTGGCCCTGGACCGGGCGGCGGACGTGGCGGGCAGCCAGGTCCTCAGCGCATACGTCACCGCCGCGCTCACCCACCTGCTCCGGCGGCAGCCGCGCGGCCCCGCCTGGCAGCACACGCTGCTGGTCGCCGGGGGCGAGAAACTCCGCGGGGACATGCTGGACCGGCTGGCGGACGCCTGCGAGGCCAGCGGCACCGGGCTGGTGCTGGCCTACCGCTCCCTCCCGGACCACGTCCGGGACCGGCTGGGCCGGGGCAACGCCGCGGTCGCGTTCATGCGGCTGGGCAACGCCGGCGACGCGAAGGCCGCGAGCGAGCAGATCGGGACCGCGCACCGCTTCGTGGTGTCCCAGCTCACCGACACCGTGGGCGACTCGGTCAGCGACACGTCCAGCTACTCCTACACGAGCACCGTGGGCACAGCCGATTCCGTGGCCGCGTCCGCGTCGGCCAGCCAGTCGGCCGGGCGCGGCCGGGGACGCGGGCGGAGCTGGTCCGGGTCCGCGGCTTTCGCACCGCGTACCGCGTCCGGGCACCAGGAGAGCAACTGGTCAGAGGGGATCAGCGAGTCGTGGTCCTGGACCGGCGGCCACAACGCGAGCACCGCGTGGGGAGTGCAGACCGCGCGGGCCGCCGCGGCCAGCACGTCGGTCGCCCGGACCAGCCAGCGGTCCCGTGAGTTCCTGGTCGAGGCGCACGAACTGCAGCAGCTCCCGCCGAGCGGGATGATCGTCAGCTACGCCTCGGCGGCGGGCCGGCGGGTGGTGTTCGCGGATGCCAATCCCGGCATCCTGGCCCTGCCCACGGCCACCCTGGCCGGCCTCGATGAGGCGGCGGCGCGCCGACCCGGGGCGGCCCAGCCGGACCCAGGGCCGCCGCCGAACTTGGGTCCGCCAGCCGAGCCGCTCGACTGGCGCCGCCCCGGCTGACCGCCCGGGACCGGCGGGTAAAACGTGCGACGCGGCGAGAACCAGGTTGGTTCTCGCCGCGTCGCGGGGGAGCGGGAGCGGTGAGTGCCTCAGCGGAGGCCCGCACCGGTCAGACGGCCGCGTGGTCGTGCTGGGTGGCGGCGTGGTCGCGGGCGGCGGGCTCCCGGGTGGCCGCGGCGTGCTGGCGGCCGGGCACCGCGGTGCGGGCGGCAGCGTGCTGGCGGGCCAGGGAGACCCGGGGGGTGTCGGTCCGGCTCGCGGGCGCGGCCGTGGCGGCCGTCGCGGCGTAGGCGCGGGCCTGGCTGTAGCGCGGCGCGCGGTCGGGGCGCTTGAAGGTCAGCCACAGCGGGATGCCGACGATGGCCGCGAAAATCAGGAAGGCGATCGGGAAGTTGGCCAGGACCAGGGCGTTCATGAGTGTTCTCCTTATCTCTGCGCCACCCGGGGGGCCGGCCGGCGCCTTAGTCGTCCTGCGTGCTGTTCTCGTATGCCTTTACTGTGCCTCCCGGCCCTCTCCCCGCCGTGTGCCTGCCTTCTGAGCCTCCTCTGAGCCTCCGGCGGGGTGCGGACTGCCCGGCCGAGCCTCGTTTCCACCGCCCGCCTGCCGGCGGGGTGCCCTGTTTGTGCCCCCGGCGGGCGGGACCAGTGCCGCCGCCCGGCGCGGGCCGGATAGCATCGTCGGCCATGGGCAAGCTTCCGATGCGGGCGCGGGTCGCGACCACGCTGGGCGGAGCCGCGGGCCGGATGTCGCGCCTGGCGGGCCGGGGCGATGGATCGGTGATCGGCGGGGTCATCGGCCTGCGCGTGGAGCCGGGCCTGCTGTCGCTGCTCGCGGCCGACCGGCAGATCGTCCTGGTCACCGGGACGAACGGCAAGACGACGACCACGCGGCTGATCACCGCGGGGCTGAGCGCGCTGGGCCAGGAGGTGGCCTCCAACGCGTTCGGCGCGAACATGGAGGCCGGGCTGGCCGCCGCGCTGGGCCAGGCCCCCGAGGCGCCCTTCGCGGTCCTGGAGACGGACGAGAAGTACATCCCGGCCGTGCTCCGGGCCACGAACGCGCGGGTGGTGACGCTGCTCAACCTCAGCCGCGACCAGATGGACCGGGCCGCCGAGATCTGGCTGCTGGCCCGGCGCTGGCGGGAGGCGTTCGAGGCGGCCCCGGACTGCCGGGTGGTGGCCAACGTGGACGACCCGCTGATCGCCTGGGCGGCCAGCGGCGCCCACCAGGTCACCTGGGTCGCGGCCGGGCAGCGCTGGCACGAGGATTCCTGGTGCTGCCCGCGGTGCGGATCGCACCTGCGCCGCGACGACATGGGCTGGCGGTGCCACGAGTGCGGGTTCAGCCGCCCCTCGGCGCGCTGGGTGCTGGACGGCTCCTCGGTCATCGACCCGGCGGGCCGGGTCACCGAGCTCGGGCTGTCCCTGCCGGGCCGGGCTAACCGGTCCAACGCGGTGATGGCGCTGGCCGTCGCCGAGGTGTTCGGGGTCAGCCCGGCGGCGGCGCTGGACAAGATGCGCTCGGTGACCTCGGTCGCCGGCCGGTACACCCAGGTGGAGCGGAACGGCCGCCAGGTGCGGCTGCTGCTGGCCAAGAACCCGGCGGGCTGGCTGGAAGCGTTCGACGTGCTGGACCCGGCCCCCGTGCCGGTGCTGCTGTCGGTCAACGCGCAGATCCCCGACGGCCGGGACACCTCCTGGCTGTGGGACGTTGACTACCGGGTGGTCCGCGACCGGCCGGTGTTCGTGTCCGGGGAACGCGGGCTCGACCTGGCCGTCCGGCTGGAAACCGACGGGGTCAGGTTCGAGATGGTCACCGGGATCGACGACGCGGTGAGCCGGGTGAGCCCGGGCGGGACGCTCGACGTGATCGCCAACTACACCGCGTTCCAGCAGATCCGCACGGCCGTCGGCCGGGCGGCCTGACCCGGGGCCACCCCAGCACCACAAAGGAGAGCGGAATGGGAGCACACGCCCGCGGGCCCGGGAACCTGCGCCTGGTCTGGGTCTACCCCGACCTGCTCAGCACCTACGGTGACCGGGGCAACCTGCTGGTCCTGGAGCGGCGGGCCAGGCTGCGCGGCATCGGGGTCGAGGCCGTCTCGGTGAACTCCGACCAGCCGGTGCCCCGGCACGGTGATATCTACCTGCTGGGTGGTGGCGAGGACCTCCCGCAGGTGCTGGCCGCCCGCCGGCTGAGCGCCGACGGGGGCCTGGCCGCCGCGGCGGCCCAGGGCTCGGTGGTCTTCGCGGTCTGCGCCGGCTATCAGCTGATCGGGGCGGAATTCGGCGGGGAAGAAGGCCAGCCCGTGGCGGGGCTGGGGATCCTGGACATCCGCAGCGGGCGGGGCGAGCGCCGCGGGGTCGGGGAGATTCTCGGCGACGTCGACCCCGAGCTGGGCCTGCCCCGGCTGACCGGGTTCGAGAACCATCAGGGCGTGACCCGGATCGGCCCCGGGGCCCGGCCGCTGGCCCGGGTGCTGACCGGGGTGGGCAACGGGGACGGGACCGAGGGTGCCTACGCGGGCCGGGTGCTGGGCACCTACCTGCACGGCCCGGCCCTGGTCCGCAACCCGGCCCTGGCCGACCTGCTGCTGAGCTGGGCGGTGGGCTCGCTGCCGCCGCTGGACGGCCAGTACGAGGCGTGGACCGACCGGTTCCGCGAGCAGCGCCTGGCCGCCGTGCCGGTGGGCTAGGCCCCTCAGCAGGCCCCGTTCAGCAGGCTCCGCTCAGCGGAAGACCCGGCTCAGTACACCAGGGCCTGCGCCCCGTCCGCCATGACCTCGGCGACGAAAGTGGACGCGCCCGCGATGCGCACCCCCGGGATCACATCCTCGGGGGTGATGTCGCGCCGCGCCGCGCACTGCGTGCACAGCGAGACCGTGCCGCCCGACAGGACGCTGGCCAGCAGGTCGCCGAGCGGGGGGGCGTGCGGCAGGGTGAAATCGGCGGCCTTTCCGGGCAGCGCGAACCAGGACGCCTCCCCGGTCAGCCACAGCGACACCGTCACGCCGCTGACAATCGCGGCCGCCGCCACGTTGAAGGCCTGGTTGCATCGCTCCGGGTCGTCCTGGCCCGCAGTGATCTTGATGACGAGACTCCGCGCGGTCATGCACGCACCTTAACGTGACGTGCCGTGGCCGGCATGGCGGACGGCCGCCATTCCGGCGGGTCCGTACACTGCTCTGGTTGGGAGGCTGGTCATGCAGGGAATCGTCAGCGGGATCCTCCTCGTCGCCGTGTTCGCGGTGGTGATGGCGGCGGCCGCGCTGCTATCGGTACGGCTGCTGCGGGCCACCCGGGGGGAGCAGCCCCATGCCTGAGGAAGTCATGCCCGGCGGAGCCGGGCCGGCCCCGGACCTCCACCCCGACCTGGCCCCGCTGAGCTTCCTGCTCGGCCGCTGGGAAGGCGCCGGGGTCGGCGGCTACCCGACCATCGAGAGCTTCCGGTTCGGCCAGGAGATGTCGTTCAGCCACAACGGCAAGCCGTTCCTGATCTACTCCAGCCGGAGCTGGCTGCTGGACGAGGACGGCAACCTGGTCCGGCCGCTGGCCACCGAGAGCGGGTACTGGCGGCCGCAGCCCGGCGGCCAGGTCGAGCTGATCCTGGCCCACCCGACCGGGATCGCCGAGATCTACGTGGGCGAGGTCGCTGCCACCAAGATCGAGCTCCGCACGGACGTGGTCGCCCGGACCACGTCGGCCAAGGAGGTCACGGCGGGCCACCGGCTCTACGGGCTGGTCGGCGCGGACCTGGACCTGGGCTGGGCCTACGACATGGCGGCCATGGGCCAGCCGCTGCAGCCGCACCTGTCCGCGCAGCTCAAGCGGGCCGGGTCGCTGGGCGCTGGCGGCTAGTCAGTCCAGTACTGCCCGGCCCAGCGTTCCCGGGCCGGGCTAGCCCGGGCACCCTCGCCCAGGTCAGCTCGCCCGGAACCAGTAGATGCTGAACGCCTGGCCCCGGAACAGCGAGGTGGGCTCGGCCTCCAGTTCGTGGCTGGAGTCGCCCACCCCGACGATCTCGAAGGTCTTCCAGGACCCGGAACTCAGGCCGCTGCGGTGTCCCCTCGACGTGGTCACGGTAATGCCTGAGTAGCCCTCGGCCCGGTAATCCGCCAGCGGCAGAATGCCACCCGAGCCGTTCGACGGGGCTTCGCTGATCACCTCGGCCGAGGAGCGGATGCATGCTTTGGCCGCGCATTTGCGGGTCAGCGAGAAATGCTTCCCGTTAGTGACATCGCGCAGCATCAGCACAAATCTCCGGATGGACTTCTTATAGGTGACGCTGGCCTGGACCGCATCGCCCGCGTGGACACCGAACGCGACGGATACGGGCTTGGGGTACATCTCGTACCACCCGTAGTACTGCGCCGTCGTCCCGGTGCAGTCGGCCTCGATCCCCACCTGCTCCACGCTGGCCGACCCCAGCCCGTCCAGGCCCACCCAGTGCGAGGAGTAGGACTTCGGCGCGGCCGAGCAGTCCAGGTACGGCACCGCGAACACGGCGCTCACGTAGCGGAACGTGGTACCCGCCCGGTTGGCCGCGTACCCGGCCCAGTTCAGCGAGTGGATGACCGCGTGCCCCGGGCGGGAGGTGCAGGCCGGCCCGGCCTGCCCGTGGGCGGCGATCATCGGGCCGCCCGGCGAGACCGCACCCATGCCGGCTGCGCCCCGTGCTGGCTGTCCCGGGGCTCCGCGTCCCTCCCCCGGTGAATCCGCTGACCGTGAGCGCGAGGGACACGACCGCGACGGCGGCGCCGGCGCGATGGAGCTTCCGCATCTATCGTCCTTTCCTGTCCGGGGGCCCCGACATTACGCGGGGGCCGGGCGGGATAGGAAGCAAACGCCGCCGTAACCAGCACTTATTCCGAAACTAATTCCCCGGGCGCGCCCGGTGCGCTGAATTATGTCCTGCCTTTGACGTGACAAGCGCCGGTATAACGGAAAACCGGGAAAAGGGGAAAATTAAAACCCCCGGGCGGCTCCCTGGCGACGAATCGCAGGGGACTGGTTGGACAGACCAGTCAGCCCGGGGGTCCGGTGTCTGCCGAGTATTCGCCGGCCGCCGCCTTCGCGCGCGGCACGCGGGGCCGAGTACCTCACGGTGGATACCGATCGGTGAGCCCTACGCACGGGCCGGTGATCGCACGGCGGGCTGAGCCACAACGGGCTGGGCCACACCAGTGCGTCGGCGGGACGGCGGCTAGCGGACAGCCACCTCGCGAGTCCTACTGCCATGCATGCTGTTGGACCACCTCCTTTCCCGCGTTGCCATGAGGCTACGACAGCCTCCGGGGAGCAGGCAAATGTGTTTGTTCGCGGTCCCGCCTGTGCGGAGTTAGTCTCGGCGCATGAAGCAGGCGTGGGACGAGGAGTTGCGGGCCCGCGGCTACCGGGTCACCCCGCAACGCCAGCTCGTGCTGGAGGCCGTCACCAAGCTGGAGCACGCCACCCCCGAGGAGATCTGCGCCTCGGTGCAGCAGACCGCGCGCGGCGTGAACATCTCCACGATCTACCGCAGCCTGGAACTGCTCGAGCAGCTCGGGCTGGTCACCCACACTCACCTGGGCCACGGCGCGCCCCGCTACCACCTGGCCGCCGAGGCCGAGCACGTGCACCTGGTCTGCGCCGGGTGCGGCCGGATCACCCAGGTCGGGCCCGACGCCGTGCAGCCGCTGGTGACCGCGCTGGCCGAGCTGCACGGCTTCCAGACCGACGTCGGGCACCTGACCGTGTTCGGCCGCTGCTCCGACTGCGGCGCCGGGGGCCAGGGTCCGGCGGGGCACACCGCGGGAGCCCCCGGCCACACCGAATAGATTGACATCATGGACAGTCCGCTGCTGAATGCCCCTGGCGCCGTGCCCGCCGACGCCCCCGACGCGGGGGTGGCCGCGCACTACGGGGATCCCTACGCGGAACAGCGGGCGCTGGCCGCCGGCACGGGGATGACCGACCGCTCGCACCGCGGCGTGATCCGGATCACCGGCCCGGACCGGCTGTCCTGGCTGCACAGCCTGACCACCCAGGATCTCGAGCACCTCGAGCCCGGCCAGCCGGCGGAGGCGCTGATCCTCAGCCCGCAAGGGCACATCGAGCACCACCTGGCCCTCACCGACGACGGTGACGCGCTATGGGCCCACGTCGAGCCGGGGACAGCCGGGACGCTGCTCGCCTTCCTGGAGTCGATGCGGTTCATGCTCCGCGTCGAGCCCGCCGACGTGACCGACGAGTACGCGGTGCTCACGGTGACCAGCGCGCCCGGAGAAGGTGCTGCGCCGGCTCTGCTGGCCAGCGCCGGCACCGTGGCGGCCGTGCCTGGTCCGGTCGGCACCGATCTGCTGGTCGCACGCGGCCACCTCCAATCCGCCGCAACGAAATTCGCTGACGCGGGACTCACCCTGGCCGGGATGCAGGCCTACGAGGCCCTGCGGATCGCCGCCCGCCGCCCGCGCTTCGGCCTGGACACCGACCACCGGACCATCCCGCACGAGGTGGGCCTGATCGAGTCCGCGGTGCACCTGAACAAGGGCTGCTACCGGGGCCAGGAGACCGTGGCCCGGGTGCACAACCTCGGCCATCCGCCCCGGCGGCTGGTCTTCCTGCACCTGGACGGGAGCGAGAACCGGCTGCCGGCGCACGGCGACCCGGTCCAGCTGGGGGAGGCGACCATCGGGTTTGTAGGCTCGGCCGCGCGGCATTACGAGCTGGGGCCGATCGGGCTCGCCCTGATCAAGCGGACCACCCCGGTGGACGCGACGCTGCAGGCCGGTGGCCTGCCGGCGGCGCAGGAGGTCGTGGTGCCGCCGGACGCCGGCGCCAACGTCAAGGTGACGCTGAAGCGGCGGCCGGGCCTGGTCCGCTAGTCAGGCTGGTTCCCGGGGCAACCCTGGCTTCCCGGGGCAACACTGGCACGAGAAGTATGGAGGTCGTCAACGGTGCTACGGCGCACGCTGCTGGCCGCCTCGGGTAGTGACCGAGCGCGGCGCCTGATCACGTCGGCTCCCCTCACCCGGGACGTCGTGGCCCGCTACGTCGCGGGGGACACCACCGCCGACGCGGTGCGGGTCAGCCGGGAACTGCTCGCCCGCGGCCTGCTGGTCAGCCTGGACTACCTGGGCGAGGACACCACCGATCCCGAGCAGGCCGCCGCGGTGACCGCCGAGTACTCGGCGCTGCTGGCCCAGCTGGCCTCGGCCGGGCTGGCCGGGGGAGGCCGGGCGGAGGTCTCGGTCAAGCTCACCGCGGTCGGCCTGGGCCTGGCCGAGCACGGGGAGAAGACGGCCGCCGAGAACATCGCCCGGATCTGCGCCGCCGCCCAGGCGGCCGGGACCACCGTCACCGTGGACATGGAGGACCACACCCGGGTGGACCAGACGCTGCGGATCGCCAGGGAGGTCCGGCGCGACTACCCGGACCTGGGCGTGGTCATCCAGTCCTCGCTGCACCGCTCGGTGGCCGACTGCGCCGCGCTGGCGCAGGCCGGCTCGCGGGTCAGGCTGTGCAAGGGGGCGTACGACGCGCCGGCCGAGGTGGCCTACACCGCCCGCCACGACGTGGACCGCAGTTACGCCCGCGCGCTGCGGGTGCTGATGGACGGGCCCGGGTACCCGATGATCGCCACGCACGACCCGCGGCTGCTCCGGATCGCCGCGGCCCAGGCCGAGCTGGGCGCCCGGACCCCCGACAGCTACGAGTTCCAGATGCTGCACGGGGTCCGCCCGGCCGAGCAGCGCCGGCTGGCCGCCACCGGGGCCCGGCTCCGGGTGTACCTGCCATACGGCCAGGACTGGTACCGCTACCTGGTGCGCCGGCTGGCCGAGCGGCCCGCGAACGTGGCGTTCTTCGCCCGCTCGCTGGTGTCGTCCCGGTGAGGCCCGGTTCGGCGAGCGCGGGTTCCCGGGGAGCAGCGGCCGGAAGCGTAGGCTCCGCAGCATGATCGGGATTTTCGGGGCCGGGAAAATGGGCGAGGCGCTCATCTCCGGACTGCTGCGGGCCGGCCGCGCGCCGTCCGGGGTGGTCGCGGTGGTGCGGCGGCCGGAACGCGCCGAGCAGCTCCGCGACGCGTACGGGATCGCCGTCGTGGGGGCGGCCGAGGCGGCCAAGAACGCGGACACGCTGATCATCACCGTGAAGCCGCAGGACATGCTGGCCATGCTGGACGAGATCGCGCCGCACGTGCCCGCGGACAAGCTGGTCATCTCGGTGGCGGCCGGCATCACCACCGCGGTGATCGAGCGCCGGCTCGGCGTGGACGTGCCGGTGGTCCGGGTCATGTCCAACACGCCCGTCCTGGTGGACGAGGCCATGAGCGTCATCTCGCCGGGGGCGTTCGCCCGGCCGGAGCACCTGGCCCGGGCCGAGGAACTGCTCCGCCCGGTCGGCAAGGTGCTGCGCATCCCCGAGTCGCAGCAGGACGCGGCCACGGCGCTGTCCGGCAGCGGCCCCGCCTACGTCTACTTCCTGGTCGAGGCGATGGTGGACGCGGGCATCCTGCTCGGCATGCCGCGCGGCACGGCGATGGAGATGGTCACCCAGGCCGTGTTCGGCGCGGCGACCATGCTCAGGGAGACCGGGGAGCATCCGGTGATCCTGCGCGAGGCGGTGACGTCCCCCGGCGGGACCACCATCGCCGCCATCCGCGAACTGGAGCGGCACGGGGTCCGGGCCGCCTTCCTGGCTGCGATCGAGGCGGCCCGGGACCGCGGACGCGAGCTGGGGAGCGCATGACCTGCACGCTGCACGTGGCCTGGGATGACCGGCTGACCAGCTATGACTTCGGGCCCGGGCACCCGCTCGCGCCGGTCCGGGTCGAGCTGACCATGGCGCTGGCCCGGGCCATGGGGGTGCTGGACGCCGGCGGGGTGAGCATGGCCGTCCCCGAGCCCGCCACCCAGGATCAGCTCGAGCTGGTGCACGACCCCGGCTACATCGACGCGGTGCGGCGCGCGCAGGCGGACCCGTCGTTTGGCCTCGGCACCGCGGACGACCCCGTCTTCCCCGGCATGCACGAGGCGTCGGCCCTGGTGGCCGGGGCCACGCTGGCCGCGGCCGCGGCCATGTGGTCCGGCCAGGCGGCGCACGGGGTCAACGTGGCCGGCGGCCTGCACCACGCGATGCGCCGCGCGGCCAGCGGCTTCTGCGTCTACAACGACCCGGCCATCGCGATCCGCTGGCTGCTGGACCAGGGCGCGCAGCGGATCGCCTACGTGGACATCGACGTGCACCACGGGGACGGTGTCCAGGCCGCGTTCTACAACGACCCGCGGGTGCTGACCATCAGCCTGCATGAGCACCCCATGACGCTGTTCCCCGGCACCGGGCTGCCGGGGGACACGGGCGGCCCGGAGGCGGACGGGTCGGCGGTCAACGTGGCCCTGCCGGCCGGCACCGGGGACGCGGGCTGGCTGCGGGCGTTCGACGCGGTGGTGCCGCCGCTGCTGCGCGCGTTCCGCCCGGAGGTGCTGGTCAGCCAGCATGGCTGTGACACGCACCGGCTCGACCCGCTGGCGCACCTGGAGCTGACCATCGACGCGCAGCGGGCCGCCCACCAGAGCCTGCACGAGCTCGCGCACGAGGTCGCCGGCGGCCGCTGGCTGCTCACCGGCGGCGGCGGGTACGAGCTGGTCCAGGTCGTGCCCCGGACCTGGACGCACCTGCTCGCGGTGGCGGCCGGCCGGCCGGTGGACCCGGCGGCAGCCACGCCGGCCTCATGGCAGGAGTACACGCTGGCCCGGACCGGGGTGCCCGCCCCCAGGCAGATGACCGACGGCGCTTCGGCGGATTTCGTCCCGTTCGAGTCGGGCTACGACCCGGGCCATGCCATCGACCGGGCCATCATGGCCACCCGCAGCGCTGTCTTTCCCGCTCACGGGCTTTTCCCGGGTCTGTGACCCAGAGTGCGTCCCGCGCCGGGGTTGCCCTTTTCCACACAAGACTTACGCTGGGGACGGAGGTGACTGATGCGCTGAATCCGGCCAGGCGCACTCGGCTCCGTGCGGAAGAGGGAAAAGCAGATGGCTGCAGGCGAAACTCCGCTCAGCGACGTCAGGTTCCTGACCGTGGCCGAAGTGGCCTCGATCATGCGCGTGTCGAAGATGACTGTCTACCGGCTGGTGCACTCGGGGGAGCTGGAGGCGATCCGGGTCGGCCGGTCATTCCGCGTTCCCGAGCAAGCCGTCAACCGGTACCTGAAAGGGTCGTTCGTCGCGGCTAGCTGACGTCCTTCCCCGAGGGCGCATCACCGGGATGGGTGTCGGGCAGGTACCCTGGGGCGTTGGCGTGGGCCCAGCCGGCTGGCATCGGGCGAATACGTCGCAAGCCAGTTTGGCCTGAATCCCGAGTGAGGGTGGTGTCGTGGGCTCCGTCATCAAGAAGCGCCGTAAGCGAATGGCGAAGAAGAAGCACCGCAAGCTGCTGCGCAAGACGCGCGTGCAGCGGCGTAACAAGAAGTAGCGCCGCGCCGGCGCCCCGGGGCATCTGGCGGGCGGCCCGGGGCGCTGCAGGAGGCGCGGCTGGAAGCGCGGCGGGAAGGAAAAAGGGTGGGCTGGGAGGGGAGCACGGGGCAGCTTCCCGGGGCGTTCCATGTCCCCCACCCCGACGGCGCCGGCAGTGACTGGCGCGACCGCCTGAGCGAGGCGGCCCGGTTCGCCCGGCGCCAGGTCACCGGGGAGGGCGAGGTTGACGAATTCGGTTTCGACCCGGAATTCAATAGCCGGCTGCTGATCCCGCTGGCCCGGCTGCTGTACCAGCAGTGGTTCCGGGTCGAGATGCGCGGGCTGGAGCACGTGCCGGGCACCGGGGCCGCGCTGCTCGTGGCCAACCATTCCGGGGTGCTCCCGCTCGACGCGATCATGCTCCAGACCGGGCTGCACGACGAGCATCCGCAGCACCGGGACCTGCGCCTGCTGGGCGCGGACCTCGTCTACGAACTGCCTGGCCTGGCGTTCCTGGCCCGGCGGGCCGGCCATATCCGGGCCTGCCCGGCCAATGCCGACCGGCTGCTGCGCGACGGTGAGCTGGTCGGCGTGTTTCCCGAGGGGTTCAGGGGCATCGGCAAGCCGTTCAGCGACCGTTACCAGCTGCGCCGGTTCGGCCGCGGCGGGTTCGCGGTCACCGCGCTGCGGGCCCGGGTGCCCATCGTGCCCTGCGCGATCGTCGGCGCCGAGGAGATCTACCCCATGGTCGGCAACGCCCGGTCGCTGGCCCGGCTGCTCCGGCTGCCCTACTTCCCGATCACGCCCCTGTTCCCCTGGTTCGGCCCGCTGGGCGCGGTCCCGCTGCCGTCCAGGTGGATCATCGACTTCGGTGCCCCCGTGGACACCTCCGGGTACCCGGCGGGCGCCTGGCGGGACCCGGCGGTGATCGCGGAGCTGACCGCCGCGGTCCGCGGCAGTATCCAGGCCCGGCTGGACGACCTCGTGGACGAGCGAGGCCCCGCGTTCGGCTAGTTCGCTGGCCGGATGCGCTACGGCGCCTCCGGCTGGTCCCCGGGCCGGAGGGGCTACGGCGCCTCCGGCTGGCGCTCAGCGATCAGCCGCGCAGGTTCCTCTGGTGGCGGCGGTGCAGGGCCATGCCGGCCGCGATGCCGCCGGCCACCGCGCCGACCCCGGCCGCGGCCGGCAGCGCGACCAGGGTCGCCTTCCGGCCGGACCGGAAATCATGCACCGGCCAGCCCCGGTGGCGGGCCTCGGCCCGCAGTTCGGCGTCCGGGTTGACCGCGTTGGGGTGGCCGACCAGCTCCAGCATGGGCAGGTCGTTGCTGGAGTCGCTGTAGGCCGAGCAGCGGCCCAGGTCCAGCCCTTCCCGCTGCGCCAGGGACGCGACCGCCGCGGCCTTGGCCTCGCCGTGCAGCAGGCCGCCGACCAGCCGGCCGGTGTAGACGCCGTCCGTGGACTCCGCGACCGTGCCCAGCGCACCGGTCAGCCCGAGCCGCTGGGAGATGACCGAGGCCAGCTCCACCGGGGTCGCGGTGACCAGCCACACCCGCTGGCCGGCCCGCAGGTGCCCCTGGGCCAGCTCGCGGGTGCCCTCCCAGACCCGGTCGGCCATGGTCTCGTCGAAGATCTCCTCGCTCAGGCTGATGATGTCGGCCACCTTGTGCCCGGCCACGAACGCGAGCGCGGCCTGCCGCGCCGCGTCGATGTGCTCGGTGTTCTCCGCGCCGCGGAGCCGGAAGTACACCTGGCCCCAGGCGATCCGGGCCAGGTCACGCGGGCCGAACATCTTGCGCGCGGCCAGCCCGCGGGCGAAGTAGTAGATGGAGGCGCCGCGGATCAGCGTGTTGTCCACGTCGAAGAAGGCGCCGGCGGTCGGGTCGGCCTGGGGCGGGGCCTGGACGACCGTGGCGACCGCCGCCGACGCGGCCCCGGCCAGTGCCGCCTGCTCCCGGCGCACCCGGGCGGACCTGCGCAGCCGGAGGGACCTGGTGCCGTCGGGAAGCGGGTCCCGCAGCTGCCTCATGCCTGCCGAGTCTACAAACCGGATGTCACGCCGGCCGGGCTGGTCATCGATCTGGTCCGCATCAGCCCCGCTCGTCGGGCACCATAGGCTGCAATGTCTATTTCGTTCGTCGCTGCCCTGGCCGGGACCGTGCTCGCCGCGGTCGGTACCGGCCTGGCCATCCGGCTGTGCGCGCGGCAACCCCGGACGGACATGGTGGCCTGGGTGATCGCCCTGGCCGGCCTGACCGTCGGGCTGGCGGCGCAGGCTGCCGGCTACCGGCGCGGGTTCGTGCCGACCACGTTCCGGGCCACCCAGCTCGGCGCGGCGCTGATCGCGCCGCTGGCCCTGGCCTGGGGCCTGGCTGAGCTGGCCGCCAAGGGGCTGGTGGCGCGGTTCGCCGCGCGGCTCCTCCTGGCCGGGCTGTTCGTGGTGGCCGCGGTGATCCTGGCCACGGACGTGCTGAGCTCGCGGCCGTTCACCCAGCGGTGGCCGGCCGCCCGGGACCACTTCGAGTACATCTCCCTCGCCATGCTGGGCCTGGTCGCGGTGGCCGTGGTGCTGACCGTGGTCGTGGCGCTGCTCGCGACCGGGCTGCACAGCCGCGGCGACCCCGCCTGGCGGCCGGTGCTGGCCGCGGTAGGCCTGGCCAGCGTGGCCGCGCTGGCCACCCAGGGCCTCCAGGTCGCGCTGCCCGCGGACACGGCGTACCCGGCCGTGACCGCGATCGCCGCGGTG
Source organism: uncultured Actinomycetes bacterium (assembly GCA_963851025.1). Taxonomy (GTDB): domain Bacteria; phylum Actinomycetota; class Actinomycetes; order Streptosporangiales; family Streptosporangiaceae; genus RYN-230. The sequence continues at coordinate 35,700 of CAWKOA010000028.1, read as the reverse complement.
GCCGCCTGGCTGGCCGCCCGGCAGGCGGCCGGGGTGAGCGTGGGCCGGCTCCGGGGCGGTCCCGGCGGTCCCGGCAGGCCGGGCGGCCGGGGCGGTGACCCCGGCTACGCCGGCGATGACTCGCTGGACCTGTACGGCGACGGGTACCGCCGCTTCGAGGACAGCGCGGCGTTCGCCGCCTACGCCAACAGCGGCTACGGCGAGGCCGGGGGTTACCAGGGCGCGGCCTACGGCAGCCAGCGCGGCGGCGCGGAAGGGCGCCGCGGCGGCGCGCAGCAGCAGCCGGATCAGTACGGCGGGCAGTACGGCGACACGGGGGGCTTCCAGGCGGACGGCTACCCGGGCACCGGCGGCTTCCCGCCGCCCGGCCCGGGGGGGCTGCCCGCCGACACGGTCGAGCCGGTCACCGGCGCCTTCGACCCCCTCTTCCGGCCGAACGGGTCCCCGGGCGGCCTGCGCGACCCGGCGGCGCGTGATCTGGCCGCCAGCAACGGCACCGGCAAGCCCGGGGAGGACATCGAGTTCGCCACCGGGATGCAGCTGCCCGTCATCGGCGACGTGATCGACGCCGCGGCCGCCGGCCCGGCCCGGTAGACACCGACCTGCTCTACGGCCGGATCGCCATCTACACCCTGCTGGACTCCGGCGCGGACGAGTTCGACCGGCTGGCCGAGCAGGTGGTCGAGCAGGTACGGACCGGGGAGCCGGAGACGCTCGCCTACGTGGTCCACGGCGTGCCGTCCGCGCCGTTGCAGAGAATTCTCTACCAGCTCTACGCGGACCGCGCCGCCTACGACCGGCACCAGGAGCGGCCCTACGTGACCGACTTCGAAACCCGCCGGCGCCCGCTGGTGCTGGCCACGAACGTGATCGAGCTGGGCGTCCAGCACGCCAAGGTCGCGGCGGTCACGACGCGCCGGGTCCCCTGACGCGGCCGCTCCCATGCCTCCCGGTGCGCACGCGATCACCCTGCTCTCCCGGCCCGGCTGCCACCTGTGCGACAGCGCGCGCGAGGTGATCGGCCGGGTCGCCGCGGACCTCGGCGTGCCCTGGGAGGAACGCGACATCACCGGCTCGGACGCGGACATGCGGGATTACTGGGACAAGATCCCGGTCACCCTGATCGACGGGATCCAGCACGATTTCTGGCGGGTCAGCGAGGAGCGCCTGCGTGCGGCGCTGACCCGGTGATCGCGTTCCGCCCGTCCCGGGGAGCGGACAGCGCTGACTTTGTGCAAACGTTCACAAGAGCGTACGGTTGAAAACTGCAACCCTTCAGCGGGCTTCTGGGCTGCCCGCGGGCCAGATCGAACCCTCAGGAGCGTCGGCGCATGTCACGGCGTGCAGTATCCGCGAACGGCAGATCCGGGCACGGCAGCGCGGCAAACGGCAGCCAGGGCATCCCGGAGGCCACCATCGCCCGCCTCCCCGTCTATCTGCGGGTCCTGTACGCCTTCGCGGAGCAGGACATCCCGACCGTGTCCAGCGAGGAACTCGCGGCCGCGGCCGGGGTCAACTCGGCCAAGCTCCGCAAGGACCTCTCGCACCTGGGGTCCTACGGCACCCGGGGCGTGGGATACGACGTGGAGTACCTCGTCTACCAGGTGTCACGGGAACTGGGCCTGACCCAGGACTGGCCGGTGGTCATCATCGGAGCCGGGAACCTGGGCCGCGCGCTGGCTAACTACGGCGGGTTCGCCTCGCGCGGGTTCCGCATCGCGGCCGTGCTGGACAGCGACCCGGAGGTGGTCGGCACGCAGATCGCCGGGCACAGCGTGCTGGACGCCGAGCAGATGGAGCAGGTGGTGGCCCGGCACCGGGTTTCCATCGGGGTCATCGCCACGCCCGCGGGTACCGCCCAGGCCGTCTGCGACCGCCTGGTCGCGACCGGAGTGACCAGCATCCTTAACTTCGCGCCTGTGGTCCTTAATGTGCCCAGTGGCGTGGACGTGCGTAAGGTTGACCTGTCCATCGAGTTGCAGATTCTCGCCTTCCACGCGCAGCGGAGGTCGGTGGTGCGCGTTCCGCAAGACGCCCAGGCGGCGGTCCGATGAGCGTTCTCGTGGTCGGCCTGAGCCACAAGAGCGCCTCGCTGGCCGTCCTGGAGCGGGCGGTGGTCAGCGGCGACACGCTCAGCAAGCTGATCCGTGACGTCTCGCAGGCCCCGAACGTCGGCGGCACGTTCGTCGTGTCCACCTGCAACCGGGTCGAGGTCTACGCCGAGGTGGACAAGTTCCACGGCGGCGTCTCATCCATCTGTGACCTGCTGGCCCGCCACTCCGGCATCCCGCTCGGCGAGCTGACCCCGAACCTGTACGTGCACTACGAGGACCGGGCCGTGCAGCACCTGCTCGCGGTGGCCTGCGGCCTGGAATCCATGGTGGTGGGCGAGAGCCAGATCCTCGGCCAGGTCCGGCAGGCTCTGTCCGTGGCCCGTGAGCAGGCCACACTCAGCCGGGGCCTGGGGGAGCTGGGCATGCTCGCGCTGCGCACGGCCCGGCGGGCGCACGGCGAGACCGGCATCGACCAGGCCGGCGCGAACCTGGTCAGCATCGGCATCGCGGTCGCGCACGGCCGGCTGGGCGGCGGGCCCGCCGCCGCGAACGACCCCTCCCAGCCGCTCGCCGGGCTGCGGGTGCTGGTCGTCGGGGCCGGCTCGATGAGCTCGCTGGCCGCCACCACCGCGGCCCGCATGGGCGCGGCGCGGATCGTGGTGGCCAACCGCACCGCCGACCGGGCCGGGCGGCTGGCCGCGGCGGTCGGCGGCAGCACCGCGGACCTCGCCGACCTGGCCGGCCCGGTCGCCCAGGCGGACCTGGTCATCTCCTGCACCGGCGCCGCGGGCGTGGTGATCAGCGCGGACCTGGTGACCGAGGCGCTGCGGCGGCGCGGCCAGCCCGGCCGGCCGCTGGTCCTGCTGGACCTGGCCATGCCCCGCGACGTGGACCCGGCCGTGGCCGGCCTGCCCGGGACGCACCTGGTCGGCCTGGACACGCTCGGGGACCCCCCCGCCGCGGCCGGGGACGCGCCGGAACTGGCCGGCCTGGCCACCCGGGACGCGGACGTCGAGGCGGTCCGGGCGATCGTCGCCGAGGAGTTCGCAGCCCGCGTGTCCGCCGTGCACGCCGCCCGGGTCGCGCCCACCGTGGTGGCGCTGCGGGCCAAGGCGGCCAAGGTGGTGGACGCGGAGCTGGCCCGGCTGGCCGCCGGCTGCCCGCCGATCACCGCACCCTCGGCGAGGTGGAACGCGCCATGCGCCGGGTAGTGGACAAGTTGCTGCACGCGCCGACGGTACGGGTCAAGGAGCTGGCCGGGTCTCCCGGCGGCGACGCGTACGAGGACGCGCTGCGCGTGCTGTTCGATCTCGATCCGGCCGTGGTCGCCGCGGTCACGCTGGCCGACGCGGAACCGGGCGGGCCGGCGCCGGCCGCCAGGCAGGAGGACGACACGTGAGCAGGCCGCCGCTGCGGCTCGGCACCCGCAAGAGCCCGATGGCCATGGCCCAGTCCGGCCAGGTGGCCCGGCTCATCACCGAGCGCACCGGGGTCAGCGTCGAACTGGTCGGGGTGACCACGTTCGGCGACGTGACCCGGGCCGGGCTGGCCCAGATCGGCGGCACCGGCGTGTTCGCCAGCGCGCTGCGCGAGCACCTCCTGGCCGGCCAGGTCGACCTGGCCGTGCACTCGCTCAAGGACCTGCCGGTGGCCCCCGCCCCGGGCCTGGTGCTGGCCGCGGTGCCGGCCCGGGAGGACCCCCGCGACGCGCTCGCCGCCCGCAACGGCGCCAAGTTCGCCGACCTGCCGCCCGGCGCCACGATCGGCACCGGGTCACCGCGCCGCGCGGCCCAGCTGCGGCTGCTGCGCCCCGACATCCGGCCGGTGCCCGTCCGCGGCAACGCCGGCACCCGGCTGGGCAAGGTCGAGTCCGGTGAGCTGGACGCGGTGCTGCTGGCCGCGGCCGGGCTGGCCCGGATCGGCCGGCTCGACGCGGTGACCCAGATCTTCGAGCCGGAAGAGATGCTGCCCGCGCCCGGCCAGGGCGCGCTGGCCGTGGAATGCCGCGCCGGTGACACCGACCTCGCCGGGCTGCTGGCCCGGGTGGACGACCAGCCCAGCCGGGCCGCGGTCACCGCGGAACGGGCGGTGCTGGCGGCATTGGCCGCTGGCTGCAGCGCGCCGGTAGGTGCGTATGCTGCCGGAACGGAGATACTGCAGCTGAGAGCGGTTGTCGCGGCGCTTGACGGGGGGTCGGCGTTGCGGGCCAGCGCGACCGCCCCTGCGGGCGAGGCCGGACGCCTCGGACGCGACGTCGCCGCTGAGTTGCTGCGCCAGGGTGCGGCGACGTACGCGGCAGTGTCTTCGGAATACATCAGCAACGGGGACGATGCTTTGTGACTGTGACATCCACGTCGAAGAAGGACACGCCCGGCCCGTCCGATCAGGACGGGTCCGTGGCGGCGAGCCGGGCGGCCCAGCCCGGGCTGGCGGCTTTCGTGGGCACCGGGCCCGGCAGTGCCGAGCTGCTCACGGTGCGGGCCGCCGAGCTGCTCAGCCGGGCCGACCTGCTGTTCGCCAGCGCCGAGGTGACCGGCCGGGTGCGGCACCTGCTGCCGGCCACGGCGGATCTGCGCGACCTGGCCGAGCTGGACGCCGACCCCCGGCTGGTGGTCAAGGCGGTCAAATCCGGCCAGCTGGCGGTGGCGGCCTACGACGGCGACCCGCTGCTGTTCGGGACGGCGGCCGTGGCCGCCGCCGCGTGCGCCAAGGGCCGGGTCCGCTTCGAGGTCGTGCCGGGCATGCCCGCCGCGACCGCGGTGCCCGCCTACGCGGGCATCCCGCTGACCTCCGAGGCAGGCGGGGACATCCGGATCCTGCACGCCGCCGACGTCAGCCGCCTGTCCGCTGAGACCCAGCCGTCCCGCAGCCTGGTCATCCTGGGCGTGGAGGCCGGGCCGGCCGACCTGGCCAAGATGCTGATGGCCGCGGGGTGGCCGGAGCGCACCCCGTTCACCATCACCTGGAACGGGACCACCACCGAGCAGCTGACCATCCGCTGCGCGCTGGGGTCGGTCACCGCCGACCTGAAGGCGGCCGGGGTCAGCCTGCTCACCGAGACCGGCCCGGCGGTCGGCGTGGTCGGCGAGGCGGCCGGGCAGCAGCAGGACCTGTCCTGGTTCGAGACCAAGCCGCTGTTCGGCTGGCGGGTGCTGGTGCCGCGGACCAAGGACCAGGCCGGCTCGGTGTCGGAGCGGCTGCGCGCCTACGGCGCGGTGCCGGAGGAGGTGCCGACCATCGCGGTCGAGCCGCCGCGCACCCCGCAGCAGATGGAGCGCGCGGTCCGGGGCCTGGTCACCGGGCGGTACCAGTGGGTCGCGTTCACCTCCGTCAACGCGGTCCGCGCGGTCCGCGAGAAGCTGGAGGAGTACGGGCTGGACGCGCGCGCCTTCGCCGGGGTGAAAATCGCCGCCGTCGGCGAGCAGACCGGGCGGGCGCTGCTGGACTTCGGCATCAAGCCCGACCTGGTCCCCGAGGGCGAGCAGTCCGGCGAGGGCCTCGCCGCCGCCTGGCAGCCGTACGACAGCGTGACTGACCCGATCAACCGGGTGCTGCTGCCCCGGGCGGACATCGCCACCGAGACGCTGGTCGCCCGGCTCAACGAGCTGGGCTGGGAGACCGAGGACGTCACCGCCTACCGGACCGTCCGCGCCGCGCCGCCGCCCGCCCCGATCCGCGAGGCGATCAAGGGCGGCGGGTTCGACGCCGTGCTGTTCACCTCCTCCTCGACGGTGCGCAACCTGATCGGCATCGCCGGCAAGCCGCACGCGGTGACGGTGATCGCGGTGATCGGTCCGCAGACGGCCAAGACCGCCGCGGAGTTCGGCCTCCGGGTGGACGTCAAGGCGCCCAAGCCCTCCGCGACCGGCCTGGTCGACGCGCTGGCCGAGCACGCGGCCGGGGTCCGGGAGGCGGCCATCGCGGCCGGGGAGCCGGTCCGCAAGCCCAGCGAGCGGCGCCGGGGCGCCCGGCGCCGGCTCCGGTGATGACCAAGCCCAGGAGGTAATCGGTGACGGCTGAGTCCCCCACCGCGCAGTTCCCTCAGGCACGGCCGCGCAGGCTGCGCCGGACCGCCGCGCTGCGCCGGCTGGTCGCGCAGACCAGCGTCCGGCCGTCTGACCTGCTGCTGCCGATGTTCATCAAGGAGGGGATCAGCGAACCGCAGCCGGTGATCTCCATGCCGGGCGTGGTCCAGCACACCCGCGACAGCCTGCGCAAGGCCGCGGCCGAGGCGGTGGCGGCCGGGGTCGGCGGCCTGGTCCTGTTCGGGGTGCCGGCCGAGAAGGACGCCCGGGGCTCGGCGGCCGACGACCCGGACGGGATCCTCGCCCTCGCGCTCGGCGACCTGGCCGCCGAGGTGGGCGACGCGACCGTGCTCATGTCGGACCTGTGCCTGGATGAGTACACCGATCACGGCCACTGCGGGGTGCTGACCAGTTCGGGCGAGGTGGACAACGACGCGACGCTGGAGCGGTACGGGTCCATCGCGGTCGCCCAGGCCGCGGCGGGCGCCCACGTGGTGGCGCCGAGCGGGATGATGGACGGCCAGGTCGGGGCGATCCGCGCGGCCCTCGACACCGGCGGGTACCCGGACGTGGCGATCTGCGCGTACTCGGCGAAGTTCGCCTCGGCCTTCTACGGGCCGTTCCGTGAGGCGGCCGAATGTGCCCCCCAGTTCGGGGACCGGGCCTCCTACCAGCAGGACCCGAGATCCGCGGACGCGCTCCGCGAGGTGGCCCTCGACCTGGCCGAGGGCGCGGACATCGTGATGGTCAAGCCCGCGCTGGCCTACCTGGACGTCATCGCGCAGGTGGCCGCGGTCTCCCCGGTGCCGGTGGCGGCCTACCAGGTCAGCGGGGAGTACGCGATGGTGGAGGCGGCCGCCGCGCACGGCTGGGTGGACCGGGACCGGGTCATCGACGAGACGGTGACCGCGATCCGCCGGGCCGGGGCGAGCATCATCCTGACCTACTGGGCGGCTGAACTAGCGCGGCGGCTGGGCTGACCATGTGTTTTCGGCAACATGTCGGCATCTCCGTGGCCAGTGGCCTGCGCGCAGAGCACCGGACCCGTCATCATCTGTAAGGAGAGCATGCCCCACCCGGCCGGGAGGCCCCACTCCGTGGGGAGTTCCCGCTCAGCCTGGAGCACGGTTCAGCCAGGGAGCACGATTCAACCAGGGAGCACAGTTCAGCCGGGAAGTACTGTGGAGTTGGAGCGCTGAATGGTCGCACCGGTACTGCGCCGGAGCCGGCGCCGGGAAAGCGGGCGGCTGGCCGCCGCGGCCGTCGCCTACGCCGGGCTGGGCTGGCCGGTGGCCCTCGGTGCGTACCCCCGCGGCAACGCGCGGAGCGCGGGCCGGGCCTGCTCCTGTGACCGGGTCGGCTGCCCGGCCCCGGCGGCGCACCCGATGTCACCCGCGTGGCAGATCCAGGCCACCAGCGACCCGGGCAAGGCCCGCCAGCGCTGGGCGCACCATCCCGAGGCCAACGTGATCCTGCCCACCGGGCGGGTGTTCGACGTGCTCGACGTGCCGGAGGCCGCGGGCCTGGCCGCGCTGGCCATGATGCGGGACGCCGGGGTGGAGACCGGGCCGGTCGCGCTGGGCAGCGGGCGCACCCTGTTCTTCGTGGCGACCCGCGGCGCGCCCGCCGACGAGGACGAGTGGTGGTCCTGCCACCTGGACTGCGCGCCCGAGGACGTGGGCGAGCTGACCAGCCTGCGCTGGCACTGCCGGAACAGCTACGTGCTGGCCCCGCCGTCCCGGGACGGCATCGGCCCGGCCGGGCGCTGGCTGCAGGCACCCGGTGAAGCGGGCGGCCGCCCCCTGCCCGATGCGGTGCGCCTGCTCGAGGTCCTGGCCGACGCGTGCGACGAGGAGATTAGGTGAGTGGTCCCGGCCGATCCGGAGAGTTGTTCAGCCGTGCCAGCGCGGTCATCCCGGGCGGGGTGAATTCGCCGGTCCGGGCGTTCGGGACGGTCGGCGGGGTGCCGGTGTTCATGGACTCGGGCCGCGGTCCCTACCTGACCGACGCCGACGGCCGGACCTACGTGGACCTGGTCTGCTCCTGGGGGCCGATGATCCTCGGGCACGCCTATCCCGCGGTGACCGAGGCGGTCACCGCCGCGGCGGCCAAGGGCACCTCGTTCGGCACCGCGACCGCGGGTGAGGTGATGCTGGCCGAGGAGATCGTGGCCCGCGCGCCGGTGGAAAAGGTCCGGCTGGTCAACTCGGGCACCGAGGCCACCATGACCGCGGTCCGGCTGGCCCGGGCCTTCACCGGGCGCCGCGTGGTGGTGAAGTTCGCGGGCTGCTACCACGGGCACGTGGACGCGCTGCTGGCCGCGGCGGGCTCGGGGGTGGCCACGTTCGCGCTGCCCGACTCACCCGGCGTGACCGGGGCGGCGGCCGCCGACACCCTGGTCCTGCCCTACAACGACGCGCTCGCGGTCCGCCAGGCGTTCGTGGACCACGGGCCCCGGATCGCCTGCGTGATCACCGAGGCCTGCCCGGCCAACATGGGCGTGGTCCCGCCGGTCGGCGGGTTTAACGAGATGCTGGCCGAGCTGTGCCGGGAAAACGGCGCACTGCTGATCATGGACGAGGTGCTCACCGGGTTCCGGATCACCGCGTCCGGCTGGTACGGCCTGGAGGGCGTGGCCGGGGACCTGACCACGTTCGGCAAGGTGATGGGCGGCGGGCTGCCCGCCGCCGCGTTCGGCGGCCGGGCCGAGATCATGGACCGGCTGGCCCCGACCGGCCCCGTGTACCAGGCGGGCACCCTGTCCGGTAACCCGCTGGCCACCGCGGCCGGGCTGGCCACCCTGCAAGCCTGCACGCCCGAGGTGTACGCCCGGGTGGACGAGGTCGCCGCGACCATCGCCAAGCTGGCCAGCGACACGCTGTCGGCCGAGGGGGTGCCGTTCCGGCTGCAGCAGGCGGGCAGCCTGTTCTCGGTGTTCCTGGGCACCGAGCAGCCGGTCCGCGATTTCACCGAGGCCCGCGGCCAGTCCGTGCCCGGTTACGCCGCCTTCTTCCACGCGATGCTGGAAGCGGGCGTCTACCTGCCGCCGTCGCCGTTCGAGGCCTGGTTCGTGTCCGCGTCCCACGACGACGAGGCGGTCGAGCGGATCGCCGCCGCGCTGCCCGCCGCCGCCCGCGCGGCCGCCGTAGCCCTGGGGTAACGCGTCAGCCCACGGCGATGCAGACGATGCCGTCGGCAGGCCCAGCACACCCGCGAGTGCGCCGGATCGCCTGACCCAGGACCCGCTCGCCGCTAAGGCCGGGATCAGCATGAGCACCGTGGCCAGGCTCGAACGCGCAGCTCGCATCACTTGCCGCCCCCACCCTGGCGCCGCCCGGCCCCCGGCCCCGGTGGCCCGCCCCCGAGTCCCCCGCGCCCCCCTGGCCCCACGGGCCACCGCACTCGATTCCCAGTTCGATTTAGACCCCCTCCGGGGGGTCGGGACTTAACTGCTGATGGTTATCCACAGAACGCCGTTCGGGAGTGGCGGGGGCGGGACGGAGCGGGGATTAGCCGACGGCGATGCAGACGATGCCGGCCGCGATCGCGGCCGCCGCGGTGAGGCGGCGGGCCAGGCTGCCCTCGCCGAGCAGCCTGCGGCCGAGGATCACGCCGGCCAGCACGCTCACCTCGCGGGCCGGGGCCACCGCGCTGACCGCGGTGAAGCTCATCGCGATCAGGACCAGCACGTAGGCCAGCGGCGATAGCACCGCGGCGCCCGTCACCTGACGGCGGTAGCGGCGCCACACCAGCGCCGTCCGGCCCCGGTGGCGCAGCGCGGAGGGAGCCAGGACCAGGGCCATCACCGGCAGCGAGGCGTACCCCTGGATGAGCGGCGGCACGCTGAGGGTGCTCACCGCGTACTTGTCCCACAGCGTGTAGGACGCGATGAACGCGCCGGTCACGAGCGCGAAGATGACCGCGCGGGGGGCCGCGGCGGGCGGGGGCCCGGCAGGCGCCGCCGGGGACGGGGCGGGGCCCGTACTCCGGCCCGGGGCGCCCAGCACCAGCACGCCCAGCACGACCAGGACGATCCCGCTGATGCCGGCCGGGCCGGGCCGCTCGCCGAGCAGGACGATCCCGGCCAGCGCGGCCAGCAGCGCGCCGGTGCCCCGGCCCAGCGGGTAGACCAGGGACAGGTCGCCGAGCCGGTACCCGGCCTGCAGGAACAGGAAGTAGCCGGCCTGGAGCAGCCCGGTGCCGATCATGAACACCCAGTCCAGCGGGGTGAGCCGGGGCGGGCTGAGCAGCACGCTCACCGCCACCACGGGGGCGTACAGCCCGGTGGCGGTCAGGGACATCAGCCACACGAACGACGAGGCGCCCGCCGCCGAGGCCTGCTTGCTGAACAGGTTCCAGGTGGCGTGCGCGAGGGCGGCGGCGAGGATGAGAGTGAGGGCGGTCACACTCATGGAGGCGGCTCCAGGTCCGGGCCCCGGGAACCGGCTGGCGGCTCCCCGGGCAGGGCGAACTGAGAGCCCTCGAGGTTTCTATCCCGTCAGGTGTGGGCGCCTGAGGCGCCTGGCGCCGCTCGGTCCAGGCCGCCTCGCCCTGATTGTGGTGGGGCCGGTGTCATCCACCGGGAGCGGGTGAGGCGCGGAACCCTAGGCGCAGCCACGAGCTAGCCGCAGTTTACCCCGTGTTCATCTGGGCCCGCTGACGTGGCGGGGCGCCCGTCCCCGGCCGGGATCAGCGCAGCTGTCCCGGTAGGCTAGGCCAGCCATGACTGAGACGAGCGGGGCGAACGCGGAAGCCGGCGGATCATCATCCGGGCCGTCCGCCAGCACCGTGGTGCACCTGCTGCGCCACGGTGAGGTCCACAACCCGGGCGGGATCCTCTACGGCCGCCTGCCCGGCTTCCACCTCTCCGAAGAGGGGCGCCTGATGGCCAAGGCGGCCACCGGGTTCCTGGCCGGGCGGGACGTGGTGCTGCTGCGCTCCTCGCCGCTGGACCGGGCCCGGGAGACCGCGGCCCCGCTGGCCGCGCAGTTCGGCCTCGAGGTGGACATCGACGAGCGGCTGATCGAGCCGACGAACGTCTACGAGGGGACCACGTTCGGGGTGGGTTCCGGTGCCCTGCGCCACCCGGCGGACTGGCGTTACCTGTACAACCCGTTCCGGCCGTCGTGGGGTGAGCCCTACACCAGCATCGCCGCCCGGATGCTCGCGGCCCTGGCCGACGTGGCCCGGGCCGCCCGCGGCCACGAGGCGGTCTGCGTCAGCCACCAGCTGCCGATCTGGACCGCCCGCCGGGCCACCGAGGGACAGCACCTGTGGCACGACCCCCGGCACCGGCAATGCGCGCTGGCCAGCGTGACCACCTTCCGCTACACCGGGGACACGATCGTCAGCGTCAGCTACAACGAGCCGGCGGCTCGGGTCCGCCGCAGACGCCGGGAGCCTGACCTGCCGGCCACCGGGGCGCGCCCAGGCCGGCCCGCCGTGAGCCGGCCGGGCCCGGTCAGGCAGAATGGGCCCCGGTACTACTGCCTGTAGGAGAATCCTGCCCCGTGTCCCCTCCGAACCGCCGGACCTGCCGCCCCGCCGGGGCGGGTCGCGGCGTTGCGGTGGCCGCGCTCGCGGTCGCCTCGGCGCTGGGCCTGGCGGGCTGCGCCACGGGCATCGCGGCCAGTACCCCGGCCAGCAACGGGCAGAGCTTCGTGGCCGGGAGCCCCGGGACCACCGTGTTCAAGAGCGGGGCAGGGCCGGTGGCCCCGTCGGTCAGCGGCCCGGTGGTCGGCGGCGGCAGGCTCGCGCTGGCCTCCTACCGGGGCCACGTCGTGGTGCTGAATTTCTGGGGCTCGTGGTGCACGCCGTGCCGCGAGGAAGCCCCCGGGCTCTCCGCGCTGGCCACGCACTTCAAGACGTCCGGCGTCCGTTTCCTCGGCGTCGACATCCGGGACAGCCCGGTGAGCGCCGAGGCCTTCATGAACGACTTCCGGATCAGCTATCCCAGCCTGAACGACCCCAGCGACAACCTCGCGCTCGATTTCCGCAATACGGTGCCGCCCGCCGGGATCCCGACCACACTGGTGATTTCACGCCGTGGCCGGATCACCGCGCGGGTGATCGGCGGGACCTCGTACAACGGCCTGAAGGCCCTGATCCAGCGGGCCGCGGCGGAGCCCGGATGATCATGACCGCACCGCGCCCCGACCCCGGGTGGTGGACCCGATGACCGGACTGCGCGTCCCGGGTGCCCGGCCGGGCAGTACCCCGCCAGAAGGGGTAACGCCCGAGGGTGCGCCGCCCGAGGGTGCGCCGCCCGGAAGCCCGGCGCCGCCGGCCCGCGCTCCCAGCCCGTTCGGCCTGGCCGGCTGGGCCCGCTGGGGCTGGCGCCAGCTGACCTCGATGCGCACCGCGCTGGTGCTGCTGTTCCTGCTGGCCGTGGCCAGCGTGCCCGGGTCGCTGCTGCCGCAGCAGGGCATCGACCCGTCGGCCGTGCAGCAGTACTACGTCTCGCATCCGGCACTGGCGCCCTGGCTGGCCCGGTTCTCGCTGTTCAACGTGTTCGCCGCGCCCTGGTTCGCCGCGATCTACCTGCTGCTGTTCCTGTCCCTGGCCGGCTGCGTGATCCCGCGCAGCGTCCGCCTGGCCCGCTCGGCCCGGACCCCGCCGCCGCCCGCGCCGCGGAACCTGGCCCGGCTGCCCCAGTCCGCCCGGCACCAGAGCACCCTCGACCCGGCAGCGGCCCTCGACGCCGCCGCGGGCGTGCTGCGCCGCCGTAAGTTCCGGATGCGCACCGGGGACGGCTGGGTGTCGGCCGAGAAGGGCTACCGCCGGGAACTGGGCAACCTGGTCTTCCACCTGGCGTTGCTGGCCCTGCTGTGCTCGGTGGCGCTGGGTGGCCTGTTCGGCTACAAGGCCAACCGGCTGCTGGTCAGCGGGACCTCGTTCGCGAACACGGTCACCGCGCTCGACGAGTTCCACCCCGGGCGGCTGGTGTCTTCCTCGGACCTCCAGCCGTTCTCGATGACGCTGAACCGCTTCACCGCCTCCTACGTCACGTCCGGCCCGTCACGCGGCCAGCCGCTGTCCTTCAACGCCTACGTGAGCTACTCCGCGCAGCCGGGCGCGCCGCTCCGCCGGGCCAACCTGCGGGTCAATCACCCGGTCAACGTGGACGGCGTGCGGGTCTTCATCATCGGCCACGGCTACGCACCGGTGTTCAGGGTCACCGACGGCACCGGGAAAGTGGTCTTCGACCAGCCGGTCCCGTTCATCGCGGCGGGCTCCTCCGGCCTCACCTCCACGGGCGTGGTCAAGGTCCCGGACGCGCAGCCCGACCAGCTCGGGTTCGCCGGGGTGTTCCTGCCCACGGCGGTGGACGTGAACGGGCAGCTGCAGTCGGCCTTCCCGGCCCCGCTCGACCCCCGGGTGAGCCTGATCTCCTACAAGGGCAACCTGGGCATGGACAGCGGCCCGTCGCAGTCGGTGTACCAGCTGAATACGGCCGGCCTGACCCAGCTGCCGGTCGCGCCCCGCCCGCTCGCGCCCGGCCAGTCGATCAAGCTGCCGGGGGGCGCCGGGACGCTCACGTTCACCGGCTACCGGCAGTGGATCAGCCTGGCTATCACCTACGACCCGGGCCAGCTGCCCGCGCTGATCTCCGGGCTGGCGGCGCTGGCCGGCCTGCTCCTGTCGTTCTTCGTCCGGCGCCGCCGCGTGTTCGTGCGGGCCTACCCGGGCCCGGACGGCCGGACTGTCGTGGACGTCGGCGGCCTGGCCCGGTCCGACCCGGCGGGCGGCTTCGGTGAGGAGTTCACCGGCCTGGCCCGCGTCCTGGAACAGGCCAGCACGGGGCAGCCCAGCCCAGAGCGGGCCAGCCCGGAGCAGGCCAGCCCGGAGCAGGCCAGCCCGGAGTCCCCGTCCCTCACGTCAACCACCGAGGGGAAGTCACACTGATGCCCGACAACCAGGGCCTGTCCCATCTGAGCGATCACCTGCTGATCGTCGCCGTGGTGCTGTACTCCCTGGCGGTGATCGCGTTCGCGGCCGACTTCGCCTTCGGGCGGCGCAGCCCGGTGGTCACCCGGGCCCAGGCGGAGGTGCCCGACCTGGTGCCCGCGGGTGTCGCGGCGGACGCCGCGGCCGGGGCGGGAGCAGCCAAAGGCATGGCGGCTCCGGCCGGCGCGGACGCTGCCGGCGGCCCGCCGAGCCAGCCCCCCGGGCCGGCGAGCCGCCCGCCGGCCCCGGTGAGCCACCTGGTCCGGATCGCCCTCACGCTGACCACGGCCGGCCTGGCCCTGCACATCGCCGGGGTGATCACCCGCGGCCTGGCCGTGCACCGGGTCCCGTGGGGCGACATGTACGAGTTCGTGATCTCGGTCTCCTGCGTGGCCGTCCTGTTCTTCATCGGGCTCATGATCAAGTACCGGCCGTACCACATCGGCCTGTTCTTCATGGCCCCCATCGTGATCATCATGGGGCTGGCCCAGACCGTCATCTACACCCCGGCCGGCCCGCTGGTGCCCGCGCTGAACTCCTACTGGCTGGCCATCCACGTGACCGCGATGACGCTGGCCAGCGGGACGTTCATGGTGGGCGCGGTGCTCGCCGTGCTCTACCTGTTCGCGGAGCGGCACACCCGGCGGGTGGCGGCCGGGATGAGCACCCGCTACGGCGAGGTGTTCCGGCTGCTCCCCAGCGCGGAGCGGCTCGATCAGATCGCCTACCGGACCGTGGTGTTCGCGTTCCCGATCTGGACCTTCGGCATCATGGCCGGGGCGATCTGGGCCGACGAGGCCTGGGGCCGGTACTGGGGCTGGGACCCCACCGAGACCTGGGCCTTCATCACCTGGGTGGTGTACGCGTGCTTCCTGCACGCCCGCGTGACCGCGGGCTGGCGGGGCCGCCGGGCCGCCTTCATCCAGCTGGCCGGGTTCGCCTGCCTGCTGTTCAACCTGCTGGGCGTCAGCCTGTTCATCACCGGCCTGCACTCCTACGCCGGCCTGAGCTGAGCCGGGGAGCCAGGGCGCCGGGAGCCAGGCTCAGGCCTCGCTGCCCGGTTCCCGGCCGCCCCGGATGATCCGGTCGAGCTCGCTGAGGAAGTCGGGGTCGTCGTCGGGGCCGCGGGGCACGGCCCAGTCCTCGGACACGGGCGTCCCGCCAAGTGACACACGGTCATCGGCGGAGGCGTACCGCCCGCGCCCCGCAGGATGCCGGCGGAAGGCAGCCTCCGCCGCTGAGCCCTCCGGCCGGGCCAGCCGCCGCGGCCACCGGGACCAGCACACCCAGAAACCCAAGGTGAGCAGCACAGATAGGGCACCGGCCAACAACATGGCCGCAGCTTAGCTGGACCCAAGACCGATTCGTCAGTGAATAACAGGAGTCATTTGGTTACGGCACGGTATCCATAACTGGTAACAGCCGGTAACGACAGATGACGTTCGCGCAGTTTCGTCATACCCTGGCAGCCTGGCACGCGATCGCTGGGAGTGCGACTTATGCGGCTGCGGCTTTTCGATCGCGTTCGCCGGTACATCCGGCCCCGCCCGGGCGGCTCGCGATCACGCGGTAGCACCAGGCCGGGGCCCCCGGCGGTGACGGGTGCTGTTACCGCGCCACCGGCTGGCCGGCATCGCCGCGACTATGTGCTTTTCCAGGGCCAGGTCTCGCCCGGCGGCCCGCCGGGCCCCGCGATGGCGGGCGGGACCGGGACGGCCCCGGCCAGCGCGAGGCCCGCGGGCCCGCCGCCCCCGCCGGAGCTGCCGCGCCGGGTGCCCCGCCCCGCGGCCCCCGGGCTGGCCAGGCCGGCGGCACCAGCCCCGGAGCCGGTCCGGATCCGCCCCGCCCGGCGCACAACCGGGCCTCCAGGGACCGGGGCGCCGGGCACCGGGGCGGCGGGGACGGGCGCGGGCACCGGGGGCGGACGGCAGGCACCGGGT
This sequence comes from uncultured Actinomycetes bacterium, assembly GCA_963851025.1. Classification (GTDB taxonomy): domain Bacteria; phylum Actinomycetota; class Actinomycetes; order Streptosporangiales; family Streptosporangiaceae; genus RYN-230. Next base: position 19,734 of record CAWKOA010000028.1, on the reverse strand, counting down.
TCACCGGGACCGGGGCCACGCGGGCGGCCGGGCGGCCCTACGCCGCCGACCGCGCCGCGATCCGGCCGGCACCGGGCCACGCCAAGGGCACGCCGCGGAACGCGGCCGCCCAGAACATGGCCGCCCAGGCGCGCGGCGGCGGAAGCCGCCCGCCCGGCCGAGGCGGACGCGGCCCGGCTGCCCTGGTACGAGGTCGCGCACGCCAAGCGGGCCGCCGAGGGCTACCAGAACTGCGGGCCCCTGGAACGCGTCCTGCGCCGTGAGTGGCCGCCCAGCAAGATCCCGTCCCCGCCCGTGGTCCGCGCGGTCAACCGGCTGGCCGAGCTGCCACTGATGATCAAGGAGATCCTGGCGGCCGGGGTGGACGCGATCCACGTGGGCGAGGGCGGCGTCCCGGAACTGGACGACATGGCGCGGCTGCGCGGCGTCCCGCTGCCGTCGGGCCGCGCGACCTGGGATGCGTGCGCGGGCGCCTACGGCGAGAAGAAGATCATCGTAGGCTCGCGGCCCTCGTCGGCGCCGGACGTCATGTGCCATGAGGTCGGGCACGCGCTGGATGACATCGACCGGGAGCAGGGCCGCTGGCAGTCCGACTCGGCCGAGTTCCGCCAGCTCTACCAGCGCTGCGAGGGCTCGCTCGTGAGCGACTTCCACCGGCAGGCCGGCGATCTGGGCCGCCGGGAGTTCTTCGCGGACGCGTTCGCCGCGATCGCGTCCCGGCAGCGCCCGGCCCTCGTGGACATGCTCGGCGGCAATATCCGCACCGCTCTTGACGTGATGCTCTACTTCAATCTCCGCTACGGGCTTTAGAGTGATCGGTGATGGACGTCATCCAGCTGCCGAACGGGAACCTGCTGGTTCCCGAGTCAGCCCTGGCTGATGACGGGCAGATCATCGGGGACGGGTACGTGGAAATCGGCCCGGCCGACGCGGACTACGACCGGCTGGCCCAGCACGCGCTGACCGAGGCCCAGCTGGAGGAACGGCGCCGCCGGTGGCAGGAGGGCGACGCGGAGCTGCAGCGGCAGTTCGCGGAGTACCGGGACAGCCTGGGCGTGGCGCCCGGCCCGGTGCCGCGCCCGGACTCGGACTAGCTGGACTGGGCTAACTGGACTGGGCTAACTGGGCTCTCGGCTAGCCGGGCTGGCCCTCGTCCTTGCCGCCCGATCCTTCGCCGCGGAGCAGCGCGCGGACCTCGGACTCGCGGAAACGGCGATGTCCTCCGGGGGTCCGGATGCTGCTGATCCGGCCCGACGCCGCCCAGCGGGTGACGGTCTTCGGGTCGACCCGGAACAGGGCAGCGACCTCCCCCGGTGTCAGGAGGCGCTCATTGCTGCCGTCCACGCACGTCCCCTCCTGACCTGCTGTCCGGGCTCATGATCGGGCCCTGTCCCAAGTGTGGCGACTAACGCCGGTTTTCTCCCTAGTTTCCGTAAAACCGTGACGCTCATCTAGGGTGATCGCGTGCAGCCGCTCGTGTCGATCGACGAGATCCGGACCGCCGCAGCGGCCCTGGCCGGGGTGGCCGTCCGGACCCCCCTGGTTCCGTTCCCGCGGGCCGAGCCATCCCTGCTGGTCAAGCCCGAATCACTGCAGCCGATCGGGGCGTTCAAGCTGCGCGGCGCCTACGCGGCGATGAGCATGCTGCCCGCCGCGGCCCGGCAGATCGGGGTGGTCACTCACTCCAGCGGCAACCACGGCCAGGCCGTGGCCTACGCCGCGGCGCTGCTCGGGATGCCGGCCGTGGTCGTGGTCCCGGACAACGCTCCGGCGGTGAAGGTGTCGGCCATCCGGGAACTGGGGGCAGAGATCGTGGTCTGCGCCCCGGGCCTGGCCGCCCGGCTGGCCGCCACGCGCGACATCGCCATGCAGAGCGGCGCGGTCTCCATTCCGCCGTTCGACGACCGCCGGGTGATCGCGGGCCAGGGGACGATCGGCCTGGAGATCGCGGCCGACTGCCCCGGGGTGGACCTGGTCGTGGTCCCGGTGGGCGGCGGCGGGCTGATCGCCGGCGTGGCCACCGCGGTCCGCCTGCTCTGCCCGGGCGCCACCGTGATCGGCGTGGAGCCCGAGCTGGCCGCGGACGCGCGCGACTCGCTGCACGAGGGCCAGCCGGTGGCCTGGCCGCCGGAGTTCACGCAGCAGACCGTCGCCGACTCGCTCCGCGTCGATCAGGTCGGCGCCCTGCCGCTGCAGCACATGCTGGAGTACGTGGACGAGATCATCACCGTGAGCGAGGACGAGATCCGGGAGGCCGTCCGGCGGCTGGCCCTGGATGCGAGGCTGATCGCGGAGCCGGGCGGCGCGGTGGCCGTCGCCGCGTGCCTGTTCCGCCGCAAGGAGCTGCCCCCGGCCGGGACCACCGTGGCCGTGATGTCGGGCGGCAACATCGACCCCGGGCTGCTGCTGGACATCCTGGGGGCCGGGCCGTCCGCCGGGCTGGGCAGCGGCGAGTAGGCTGAAGCCGCTATGCGTTCCACCATTGCCTACACCACCGCGCGGATCCTGCTGTTCGTCGCCGTCACCGCCCTGCTCTACCTGGTCGGTGCCCGCGGCCTGCTGCTCCTCGGGGCCGCGGTGCTGATCAGCGGCATCGTCAGCTACGTGGTGCTGTCCCGGCAGCGGGACGCGATGTCCTCCGCGATCTCGTCGCGCATCCAGGGATTCCGCGGGCGGCTCGACGCGGGTACCCGGGCCGAGGACGACGACTAAGGCGAGACACGCCTTAGCCGCCACCGCGGCGACGGGCTGCCCCGGCGCGACGGGCCGCTCTGGCCTACGGTTTCGCCGGCGGCAGCCAGCCACCATCGGTCAGCAGGCGCATGACGGCGTCCAGCGCTTCCTGGCGGGTCACCGCCGACGTGTCGATGACCAGGTCCGCGTCGTCTGGCTCCTCGTAGGGATCCGACACCCCGGTGAAGTGGTCGATCAGGCCCGCCCGCGCCTTCGCGTACAGGCCCTTGCGGTCCCGCGCCTCGCAGACCTCGGCCGGCGTGGCCACGTGGATCAGCAGGAAATCGCCGACCTCACCGGCCGCCCGCCTGACCTCCTGGCGGGCCTGCGCGTAGGGGGCGATGGGCGCGCAGATCGCGATGCCGCCGTGCCGTGCGACCTCCGTGGCCACGAAGCCGATCCGCGCGATGTTCAGGTCCCGGTCCGCCCGGGAGAACGTCAGCCCAGCGGACAGCAGCGACCGGACCAGGTCCCCGTCCAGCAGTGACACCGTCCGCTCGCCCCGCTCGCTCAGCGCGTCGCGCAGGGCCCGGGCCAGGGTGGACTTACCGGAACCGGACAGGCCGGTGAGGAAGATGACCAGGCCGCGCTCGCGGCGCGGCGGCCGGGCCCGGCGCAGCTCCTGGGCCACCGCGGGCGGGGTGAACCACGAGGGCACCTCCACCCCGCGGTCCAGCATGTCCTCCAGCTCGCCGGGGGCCAGGTCGGTGCGCTCGGTGCCGGCCTCGATGAGGGCCAGCGGCCGCCAGACCTCGGCGGCCGGGTCGTAGGCCCAGTCCCCGGGAGAGAGGACCGGGATGACCGGCCCGGGCCGGGTGCCGCCGACCGGGTCAGCGGGTCCCACCGGCTTGTCGGCCAGCAGGTGCGTCGCCCCGTAGGCGGCCGCCACGATGGCCCGCAGGGCCAGCTCGTCCTGGGCCGCCGCGTGATAGGGCCGGAGCGGGACCGGGATGACCTGGGTGCCGGGCGGCAGGTGCCGGGCGGCGGCCTGAACGGTGCGCACCAGCGCGTCGGGACGGATCACGATCTCGGCCGGCCCGGCCACCATGGGCAGCAGCAGCAGCCGGGCCTTGAGCTGCCCGGCGGCGTGCCGGAGCTGGCCGATCTGATGCCAGTTCAGCGGCGCGTCCGTGACGTAGCCGAGGACCGGAGCGTCCGCGAACTCCGCCGCCACCTCGGCCGGCCGCCGCCGCAGGTGCCGGAACGGGCCGTGCTCGGCGGGCCGGTACCCGGTCACCGGGCCGCCCAGCCGGACCGCATCCGGGCCCGCCGGCGTGCGGTCGGTGATGTCGAGCACCGCGAGCGGGGTGCCCTCCGGGTCCTGCAGCAGCAGCCGGGTCGCGTCCGGCTTGATGGCGCTGGCCGGTACCTCGAAGATCACCGGGACCGGCCAGGGGGTCCCGTCCAGCAGGCGGCCGTCCGCCGTGACCGAGTCCACCTCGGCGGCCGGCATGAACCCGTGCAGCGGTGGCAGGGCACCGGACAGCACCAGCTCCAGGTCCCCCAGCTGGCCTTCGTCCAGGGTCCACGCGGGCAGGCCCGCCAGGTCCGCGGACAGCCCCGCAGGTGCCTCAGCGGCCACGTTTACCTCCGTCCGGCGCCGCGCCCGCTCCCGGGGCGGGATCAACCCAAGCCGTGCCTCGTGGCCAGGCACCCAGAGGTTACACGGGCCAGGGAAGGTGAGCCAGGCACCTGCGCGCAGGACGCTGCGCACAAGACACGCTGCGCACAAGACACGGCGCGCAGGACACGGCTCAGAGGATCCGGGCGAACCGGTTCTCTGGCTTGCGCAGCACGCAGAGGAGTTCCTCGTGCGCGGCGGTCAGCCGGCCCCGGGAGAACGCCGCGACCATTTTCTGGGCGCCCAGGTAGCCCCGTGGGCCTGGCCGGGGCCCGCCGGCCAGGCCGCCCAGCGGCTGCTGCTCGGCGATCACCAGGCCGCGCATCAGCACGTAGGACTGGAGGCCGCGGGCCGAGGTGACCCGCTCGTACACGGCGGGATGCGGCCCGGGGCGGCCGGGCCGCTGCCGGGTCCAGATCATCCGCCGGGCCCAGCCGGGCAGGACCCGGTCCAGGAAGCCGGCGGCGCAGTCCCGGTCGCGGACCTGCAGGCACAGCAGCCCGCCCGGCTTGAGCGCGCCGACCAGCCGGTCGAGCACCAGTTCGGCGTGCTCGATCCGCTCCAGCAGCAGGGTGGCCTGCACGATGTCGAACGAGCGCTGCGGCAGCGGCACGGTCCGCAGGTCGCTGAGCGTGCACCGGGCCAGGTCCGGGTGGGTACCCTGCGCGGCCCGGGTGACCGGCTGGTCGTCGTCGACCAGCCCGAGGCTGAGGTCGGCGCCGGCCGCCCGCAGCCGGGCGGCGCCGAGGTCGCCGGCCGCGGTCACCGCGCCCGCCAGCAGGACGGCGATGGGCTGCCCGAACCGCTCCTCGGCGTACCCCTGCGCCCAGTGACTGAACAGCGCCGTCTCCGGTGCGTCCGCTGCGTCGCCGCCGCGCGGCCGGACCCGGGGTGGCCTGGACTGGGCGTGACGGCCCTGGTCACGGGCGACCTCGTGGCCGGCAGTGCCGCCCCCCGGAACACCGCTCACCGATGTCACAAGCACATAGCGTAGTCCAGCGAGTTCAAATAGTCGCTGATCGAATCCAGTGGACTGCGGCCGAGCCCGTAGGCGAGGCCGGGCTAGCAGGGCCGAGCCCGTAGGCGAGGCCGGGCTAGCAGGGCCGAGCCCGTAGGCGAGGGCGGGCCAACACAGCGCGACTGGGTCCGAACCGTCTGGCCTGGAACGTAAGCTAGGGGTATCCCGCGTGAGGGCTCCCGGACGCCCCGCTGCCCGCCAGCGCGGGCCTTTCGTGCTGCCTACCTCAGCCGTTCGGGCTGACCCCAAGGACACTATGAGCCTCGCCGGACTGCTCAGCGTCATCGCTGCGGATCCCGAACTGCAGCGCGCCCTGAGCCAGGGTGATGGCGACGCCGACCTCGTCGCGCCGCCCGCGCTCCGCCCCTTCCTGGCCGCCTCGATCGCCGCCCGCTCGACCAGCGGTCAGCCCCGCTTCGTGCTGGCGGTAACGGCCACCGCCCGCGAGGCCGAGGACCTGACCGGCGCGCTGGGCTCGCTGCTGCCCGAGGGCTCGGTCGCCTGCTTCCCGGCCTGGGAAACCCTCCCGCACGAACGCCTGTCACCCCGCTCGGACACCTCGGGGCGGCGGCTGGCCATCCTGCGCAGGCTCGCCCACCCCGACTCCGGCAGCGCCCGGTCCGGGGCCCTCACCGTGCTGGTCACCCCGGTGCGCAGCCTGCTCCAGCCGATGGTGAGCGGGCTCGGCGACCTGGAGCCGGTCGCCCTGCGCAGCGGCCAGGCGGCCGACTTCGAGGAGGTCATCGCGCACCTGGTGGAGATCGGGTACGCGCGCACCGACCTGGTCGAGCACCGCGGCGAGATCGCGGTCCGCGGCGGCATCCTGGACGTGTTCCCGCCCACCGAGGAGCACCCGCTCCGGGTGGAGTTCTGGGGGGACACGGTCGAGGAGATCCGTTATTTCCGGGCGGCCGACCAGCGGAGCCTGCATGCCGCGGCCGACGGGCTGTGGGCGCCCCCGTGCCGGGAACTGCTGCTCACCCCGGAGGTACGGGAGCGGGCCCGGCGACTCGCGGAGGATCATCCCGGGCTGGCCGAAATCCTGGGCCAGCTGGCCGACGGGATCGCCGTCGAGGGCATGGAGGCCTTCGCGCCGGTCCTGGCCGACCGGATGGAACTGCTCCTCGACCACGTGCCCCCGGGCGGCCTGGTGCTGGCCTGCGACCCCGAGCGGATCTGGGCCCGGGCCGACGACCTGGTCCGGACCAGCCAGGAGTTCCTGGAGGCGTCCTGGGTGACCGCCGCCGCGGGCGGCCAGGCCCCGATCGACCTGGGCGCGGCCGCGTTCCAGCCGCTGCCCGAGGTCCGGGCGGCCGCCCGGCACCTGGGCATCGGCTGGTGGACGGTGACCCCGTTCAGCAGCGCGGACGGCACGGACCAGGCGGACCCCGATGATGACGGGCGCGTTTCGTTGCTGATGCAAGCCGCACCCGTGCCCGGCTACCGGGGCGAGACAGCGCGCGCCCTCGCGGACGTGCGCCAGTGGCTCGCCGACGGCTGGCGGGTGGCGCTGGTCACCGAGGGGCACGGGCCGGCCCAGCGGCTGGCCGAGATGCTGCGCGGCGAGGAAATCGGGGCCCGCCTCGGCGACCTGGACCAGCCGCCCGAGCCGTCCGTGCCCTACGTCAGCACCGGGCTGATCCGGCAGGGGTTCACCTGGCCGTCGATCAAGCTCGCGGTGCTCACCGAGGAGGATCTGGCCGGGCAGCGGACCGCCAGCAAGGACATGCGGATGCCGACCCGCCGGCGTCCTGGCATCGACCCGCTCCAGCTCACCCAGGGCGACTACGTCGTGCACGAGCAGCACGGCGTGGGCCGCTACGTGGAGATGACCAGCCGCAACATCCAGGGCGCGACCCGGGAGTACCTGGTCATCGAGTACGCGCCCAGCAAGCGCGGCCAGCCGCCGGACCGGCTCTACGTGCCCACCGACCAGCTCGACCAGGTCACCCGCTACGTCGGCGGGGAGGCACCGAGCCTGCACCGGCTGGGCGGGGCGGACTGGGCCAAGACCAAGGGCCGGGCCCGCAAGGCGGTCCGGCAGATCGCGGGTGAGCTGATCCGGCTGTACTCGGCCCGGATGGCCTCGCCCGGGCACGCGTTCGGCCCGGACACCCCGTGGCAGCGGGAGCTGGAGGACGCGTTCCCGTACGTGGAAACCCCCGACCAGCTGGAAGCCATCGACGAGGTCAAGCGGGACATGGAGCGCTCCGCCCCGATGGACCGGCTGATCTGCGGGGACGTCGGCTACGGCAAGACGGAGATCGCGGTGCGGGCCGCGTTCAAGGCGGTCCAGGACGGCCAGCAGGTCGCGGTGCTGGTGCCGACCACGCTGCTGGCCCAGCAGCACTACGCGACGTTCAGCGAGCGGTTCGCGCCGTTCCCGGTCACGGTCGCGAGCCTGTCCCGGTTCTCCAGCGACGCCGAGGCGGCCCGGGTCCGGGAGGACATGGCCGAGGGCAAGGTGGACGTAGTGGTCGGCACGCACCGGCTGCTGTCCCCGGACACCCGGTTCGCCCGGCTCGGGCTGGTCATCCTGGACGAGGAACAGCGGTTCGGGGTGGAGCACAAGGAGTACCTCAAGCGGATGCGCACCGAGGTCGACGTGCTGGCCATGTCGGCCACGCCGATCCCGCGCACGCTGGAGATGGGCATCGCCGGCATCCGGGAGATGTCCACCATCCTCACCCCGCCGGAGGAGCGCCATCCGGTGCTCACCCTGGTCGGGGCCTATGACGAGAAGCAGATCGGCGCGGCTATCCGGCGCGAGCTGCTCCGCGACGGCCAGGTCTTCTTCGTGCACAACCGGGTGAGCTCGATCAGCCGGGTGGCCGCCCGGCTCGGCGAGCTGGTCCCGGAGGCCCGCGTCGCGGTCGCGCACGGCCAGATGAACGAGCACACGCTCGAGCAGATCATGAGCGACTTCGTGGACCGCAAGTTCGATGTGCTGGTGTCCACCACGATCATCGAATCCGGGCTGGACATCCCCAACGCCAACACGCTGATCGTGGACCGCGCCGACACCTACGGGCTGCCCCAGCTGCACCAGCTGCGCGGCCGGGTGGGGCGCAGCACCGAGCGCGGCTACGCCTACTTCCTGTACCCGCCGGAAGTGCCGCTGACCGAGACCGCGCACGAGCGGCTGGCCACCATCGCCCAGCACACCGAGGCCGGGGCGGGCATGTACGTGGCCCTCAAGGACCTGGAGATCCGCGGGGCGGGCAACCTGCTCGGCGGGGAGCAGTCCGGGCATATCGCCGGGGTCGGCTTCGACCTGTACGTGCGGATGATCGGCGAGGCGGTCACCGAGCTCAAGGGTGACGGCCCCGCCGAGCGGCCCGAGGTCCGGGTGGAGCTGCCGGTCAACGCGCACATCCCGCACGACTACGTGGCCGGCGAGCGGCTGCGCCTGGAGGCGTACACCCGGATCGCCGCCATCGACTCCCCGGAAGACGTGGCTGAGGTGCGGGACGAGCTCGCGGACCGCTACGGGCCGCCGCCCGGGCCGGTGGCCAACCTGCTCGACGTGGCCCGGCTGCGGTCCCGGGCGCGGCGGGCCGGGCTGACCGACATCGTGCAGCAGGGCACGTTCATCCGGTTCTCCCCGGTCGAGCTGCCCGACTCGCGCCAGGTCCGGGTCCAGCGGCTGTACCCGAAGACCGTGCTCAAGCCGGCCACCCGTAGCATGCTCGTACCGGTGCCCAGGGCAGGATCAGGCCGGCGCCCGGGACAGCCCGCCCCGCCGGGCGCCCCGCTGCTCCGGGACACCGAACTACTGACCTGGTGCGGGCAGCTCATCGAGGCTGTCTTCGAGCCTGACGCACCGGTGAAACCTGAGGGATAGGAAGGGACGCCGTCGTGCTCCGCACCCCCATCACCCTGACCGCCGCGGCGCTGGCCGCGGCGCTCGCGCTGTCCGCCTGCGGGACCGTCCGGCTGGGCGCGGCGGCCGTCACGAACACGTCGCGGATCTCCACGGCGACCGTGTCGTCCGAGGTGAGCAATCTGGATGCCGCCTACAAGGCGGACAAGGCCAAGGTCCAGCTCCAGTTCCCGGCGTCCCAGATGCCGCAGGAGGTGCTGAGCTGGCTGCTCCGGTTCCGGGTCCGGGAGAAGATGGCCGAGCGCAACCACCTGACCATCACCCGCAGCGAGGTGCAGGCGGCGCTGGCCTCCGCGGCCGCGCAGGCCAAGCAGAGCGGGGTCACGCTGAGCCAGCTGGCCGTGGCCAACGGGGTGCCGCCGGACCAGCTGCCCGAGCTGGGCCGGTACGTGGCCATCCAGAACCAGCTGCTCGCCCGGCTGGACGGCGGGACGCTGCCGACCGCCTCCGGGGCGCTGCAGTCCCTGGGCAACCAGTTCAGCAAGTCCCAGTGCCGGGCGGCCAAGAGCATGGGCATCAAGGTCAACCCGCAGTTCGGGCAGCTCGACTACAGCCAGGTCTCGGTGATCGCCGCGCCAGCCAAGCTGGCGGCGGACGCGGGGACCGCATCGCCCAGCCCCAGCGCGTCCGCGACGTCGTCCCCGCAGCTGACACCGGCTTGCTAAGGCGGCCGGACGCGATCCCGTGACAGATCAGGCAGCTAACGGCCCGACCGCGCGAAGCCCGGGCGAGAGCCGGCGTCTGGTGCTGCTGGTGACGGCACCGACGGTCCGGCCGGGCCTGCTCAGCTGGCGCGCGTGGCAGGTCCTGGCCGGGGCCGCGCGGGTGCTGGCCCCTTCGGCCAGCCATCCGCTGCTGCCCGCGCTGGACGAGGCCGGGATCGGCTGGACCGTGCTGCCTGGGAATACCGTGCTGCCTGGGGATCAGGGTGTGCTGGCCGGCGGGGACGACGCGGCGGGCACGGCCCGGCGGCTGGCCCGGGCGGTAGCCGGGGAAGACGGCGCCCGTGCTGAGAACGCCCGTGCTGAGGGCGCCCGTGCTGAGGGCACCGTGGTGTGGCTCTGCCCGCCGGAGCCGCCCGGCCGTCCCGCGGACGTGACCCCGGGCCCGCTGGCGCTGGCCGACGAGCTGGGCGGGCGCGACGGGCCGCCGGGCACGGCGGTCGAGCTGCTCTACGGCTCCTCGCCGCTGCCCGGCGGCGAGCTGCTCACCCTGGTGTCGGTGATGGACACGCTGCGCCGGCGGTGCCCGTGGGACGCCAGGCAGACGCACGAGTCGCTGGCGCCCTACCTGCTCGAGGAGTCCTACGAGGCGCTGGACGCGCTGGAAAGCGGCGACCGGGCGGCGCTGCGGGAGGAACTCGGTGACGTCCTGCTCCAGGTCATGTTCCACGCCCGGGTGGCCGCCGAGCGCACCGACGGCACCGGGTTCACCGTGGACGACGTGGCCGACGGCATCGTGACCAAGCTGGTCCGGCGGCACCCGCACGTGTTCGCGGACGTGTCGGTGTCCGGCGCGGACGAGGTGACCCGCAACTGGGACGAGATCAAGGCGGCCGAGCGGGCGGCGGGCGGCGGCCCCGCCTCGGCCCTGGACGGGGTGCCGCCGGGCCAGCCGGCGCTGGCCCTGGCCGCCCAGCTGCAGCGCCGGGCCGGACGCGCCGGTGCGCCGGACGAGCTGGCTACCCTGGAGGCGGACGACGGCGACGAGGGCCGCCGCCTGGGCGCGGAGTTGTTCGCCCTGGTCGCGCAGGCCCGCGCCGCGGGACTCGACCCGGAACTCGAGCTGCGCGCCGCCGCGCGCCGCTTCGGCGACCGGGTGCGCGCCTGGGAGCAGGACCACTGAGCCTGCCCCGGGACGGCGTGGCCGGTGCCGCGGCCCGCCCGGACTCCACTAGGCTCCATTACTGACAAAAGCCAGCTAGCTTCAGGAGTCGTCGTGGCCTCGATCGAGGCGGTGCACGCCAGGCAGATTCTGGATTCCCGCGGAAACCCCACCCTGGAAGTCGAGGTCGCCCTCGACGACGGCTCGCTGGGCCGTGCCGCCGCCCCCAGCGGGGCGTCCACCGGTGCGTTCGAGGCGGTGGAACTGCGGGACGGCGGGGATGAGTACGGCGGCAAGGCCGTCACCAAGGCCGTGCAGGCCATCATCGACGAGATCCAGCCCGAGCTGCTCGGCTACGACGCCGATGACCAGCGGATGATCGACCAGGCCATGATCGACCTGGACCGGACCCCGGACAAGTCCCGGGTCGGCGCGAACGCGGTCACCGGCGTCAGCATGGCGGTGGCCAAGGCGGCCGCGCAGTCCGCGGGCCTGCCGCTGTTCCGCTACCTGGGCGGCCCGAACGCGTACCTGCTGCCGGTGCCCATGATGAACATCCTCAACGGCGGGGCGCACGCGGACAACAGCGTGGACATCCAGGAGTTCATGATCGCGCCGATCGGCGCGGCCACGTTCAGCGAGGCCGTCCAGTGGGGCGCGGAGACCTACCACGCGCTGAAGTCGGTGCTGAAGCAGCACGGCCTGGCCACCGGCGTCGGGGACGAGGGGGGCTTCGCCCCGGACCTGGAGCACAACCGGGCCGCGCTGGACCTGATCGTCGAGGCGATCAGCAAGGCCGGGTTCACCCCGGGCCTCGACGTGGCGCTGGCCATCGATGCGGCCGCCACCGAGTTCTACTCCGAGGGTGCCTACCAGTTCGAGGGCTCGGCGCAGGACGCGGCCGCGATGACCCGCATCTACACCGAGTGGCTGGACGCCTACCCGATCGTGTCGCTCGAGGACCCGCTGGCCGAGGAGGACTGGGCCGGCTGGCAGGCGCTGACCGCCGCGGTCGGGGACCGGGTGCAGATTGTCGGGGACGACCTGTTCGTCACCAACCCGGAACGGCTGCGCCGCGGGATCGCGGAGCGCTCGGCCAACTCGCTGCTGGTCAAGGTGAACCAGATCGGCTCGGTCACCGAGACGCTCGACGCGGTGGCCCTCGCCCAGCGCAGCGGGTTTACCTGCATGATCTCGCACCGGTCCGGGGAGACGGACGACACGACCATCGCCGACCTGGCGGTGGCGGTCAACGCGGGCCAGATCAAGTCGGGCGCGCCGGCCCGCGGCGAGCGGGTGGCCAAGTACAACCAGCTCATGCGCATCGAGGAACTGCTCGACGACGCGGCCAGCTACGCGGGCGCGTCCGCGTTCCCGCGCTGGACCGCGGCTGAGTGATGCCCGGCGCGCAGCCGAGGCGGCCGCCGCCGCCAGAACGGGCCCGGTTCACCAGCCGGGCGGCCGTCCTGGCCGTGGTCGTCTGCGCGATCGCGCTCAGCCTGGCCTACCCGGTGCGCGAGTACATCGCCCAGAAGCGCCAGATCGACCAGCTCCAGGCGCAGAGCGCGGCGACCACGGCCGAGCTGGCGCGGCTGCGGGCCGAGGCCGCGCGGCTCAACGACCCCTCCTACATCGAGCAGCAGGCCACCGACCGGCTGCACATGTGCCTGCCCGGGGCGAGCTGTTATGTGATCATCGGCGGCCATCCGTCGGCCCGCGCCTCCGCGGTTGACGCGGCCGCGTCCACCCCCTGGTACGAGCGGCTGTGGCACTCGGTCCGCCAGGCGGACCAGGGCAACCCGCATGGCTGACGACGCACCCGTGATCGGCGACCAGGTGGCGGGGGACCAGGTGGTTCAGGACCAGCTGATTCAGGAGGCGGGCGTCGGGGAGCGGGACGCGCTGGTGGTCGGCGAGCAGCTGGGCCGGCCGCCCCGGGGACTGCGGCGGGTGGCCCACCGCTGCCCGTGCGGGCGGCCTGACGTGGTGGAGACGGCCCCCCGGCTGGACGACGGCACGCCCTTCCCCACCCTCTTCTACCTCACCTGCCCCCGGGCGGCCGCCGCGGTGAGCAGGCTGGAATCCGGCGGCCTGATGAGGGATATGCAGCAGCGGCTGGCCACCGACCGGGACCTGCGCGCCGGGCAGCAGGCCGCGCACCGTGACTACACCGACCGGCGGGGGGTGGCCGCCGCCGAGGCGGGGGTGGAGCCGCTGCCGCCGGGCACGCAGAGCGCGGGCGGCATGCCGGACCGGGTCAAGTGCCTGCACGCCCTGGTCGCGCACGAGCTGGCCGTGCCGGGCGCCAACCCGCTGGGCCGGGAGGCGGCGGACGCGGCCGGGGAATGGTGGGCACAGGGCCCGTGCGTCCCGTCCGCCCCGGCCACCCCGTCCGCACCGTGAGCGCCGCCCGTGTCGCCGCCATCGACTGCGGCACCAACTCGCTGCGGCTGCTGGTGGCCGACGTCAACCCGGGTGCGGGCCGGCTCACCGACGTGGACCGGCGGATGCAGATCGTCCGGCTCGGCCAGGGCGTGGATTCGACCGGTCGGCTGGCCCCCGAGGCGCTGGAGCGCACGCTGCGGGCGCTGCGCGGGTACGCGGGCCTGATCGGGGACCTGTCCGCGCAGGCCGTGCGCATGGTGGCGACCAGTGCCACCCGGGACGCCGCCAACGCCGCCGACTTCGTCCAGGGCGTCGAGAGCGTGCTGGGCATCGAGCCGGAGGTGCTCAGCGGGACGGACGAGGCGTATCTGTCGTTCACCGGCGCGACGGCCGAGTTCGGTGCGCGGTCCGGGCCCCCGGGGCCCTACCTCGTCGTGGATATCGGCGGGGGCTCCACGGAGTTCGTGGCCGGCGGCGGGCCGGCCACGGGGGCCGGGGAGCCCGCCGGGATCAGCGCGGTGTCGGTGGACATCGGCTGTGTCCGGCTGACCGAACGTCACCTGCACTCCGACCCGCCCCGGCCGGCCGAGATCAGCGCGGCGGCCGCGGACATCGACGCCGCCCTGGACGTGGTGGCCGCGGCCATCCCGGTCACCGCCGCCCGGACCCTGGTGGGCCTGGCCGGCTCGGTGACCACGGTGGCGGGCCTGGCCCTGGGGCTCGGATCGTACGACTCGGCCAGGATCCACCACGCCCGCATCCCGGTGGAGCAGGTCACCGCGCAGACGCGCAGGCTGCTGGGCCAGACCCGGCAGGAGCGGGCCGCGCTGGGGGTGATGCACCCTGGCCGGGCCGACGTGATCGCGGGCGGCGCCATGGTGCTGGAGCGGATCATGCAGCGGTTCGGTTTCGCGGACGTGCTGGCCAGCGAGCACGACATCCTGGACGGGATCGCCTGGGGCCTGGCCGCGGGCGTGGCGCGGTGAGCCGGCCGGGGCCGGATGGGCGGGCCGTGCCGGATGGGCGGGCCGTGCCGGATGGGCCGGCCGTGCCGGGCTCGGGCTGGCCCGATGACCCGGCGTCCCCGGACACCCCGGTGGCGCACGACCCGGCGGAGGTCCGGGCCCTCGCGGCCGGGGCGGGAACCCTGGGTGAACTGGTGGCCCGGCAATCCGTCTGCCGGGCCTGCCCCCGGCTGGTGGAATGGCGCGAGGAGGTGGCCCGGGTCAAGCGCCGGGCGCACGCCACGGAGCCGTACTGGGGGCGGCCGATCGCGGGCTGGGGCGACGACCAGCCGCGGATCGTGATCGTCGGGCTGGCCCCGGCGGCGCACGGCGGGAACCGGACCGGCCGGATCTTCACCGGGGACCGGAGTGGCGACGTGCTCTTCGCCTCGCTGTACCGGTGCGGGCTGGCCGCCCGGCCGGACAGTGTCCGGGCCGGCGACGGGCAGCGACTGCTGGACACCAGGATGGTCGCGGCGGTCCGCTGCGCACCACCGGTCAACAAGCCGACGGTCACCGAGCGGGACACCTGCGCGCCGTGGCTGAGCGCGGAGATCCGCCAGGTGACCGGGGAACTGCGGGTCATCGTGTGCCTGGGCGCGTTCGCCTGGCAGGCGCTGTGGCCGGTGCTGGGCGACTCCGGTTACGCGGTGCCCCGGCCCAGGCCGCGGTTCGGGCACGGGGCAGAGGCCATCCTGCCCGGGACCCCCGGGGCCCCCGGGGCTCCCGGCCCTCCCGGTGCCCCTGGGACCCCCGGAGGCCCTGGGACCCCCGGAGGTCCCGGGATCCAGCCCGCGGCCGCACCCGGCCGCGAGGTGGTGCTGATCGGCTGTTATCACCCGAGTCAGCAGAACACGTTCACTGGCCGGGTCACCCCTGGCATGCTGGACACGGTCTTCCAGCGAGCTCGCGGGTTGGCCGGCTTGGGCGCGTCCCCCGCACGCTGACCGTGTCGGTAACGCTGCGTAAGCAAACGCCGTCGAACGTAATCGAAATGGTTACGCTTTGCATTCGGCGCCCAAGTAAAAATAGAAAACTCCCCCCGGGCGAAACATTCTGTATCAATTCGGCTGCCCGAGAGTCGCTCAGACGCTCCGGGGTATTATTACCCAGCCCCCGTAGCCCAAGGGAAGAGGCCGGCCCCCTAAAAGGGTCCCCAGTGTCGGTTCGACTCCGACCGGGGGCACTCGTTGTTCAGGTGGTCCCTGAGCTGCCCTGATCTGCCCTGGAAGGCCTGCTGGCTAAGCCATGCGTGCCGTTCGCTAGTCGCACACGACCCGGGTATCACGGCACTCAGTGCGATAAGGCCGCCATTCACTGCCGTTGCCGATCATGTTCACGGCCTTAAATCGCCACTCAGTAAAATCTGGCCATACCTGCGATGAGCAGCACAGTTGTTGCATGGGAACTCGGGTCGCGCCGCGAGCAACCAGCACCGAATCGAGTTTGGCCACAGTTGCCCCATTCGACGCGGTGGGCAGGCTTGTTATGACCCCGGCGGTGCTGACTGAGCGTGGCGCGCGGCGGCCAGAGAGGCTGGAGTGGCGGTTACCGCTGCGGAACGGGCGGCATGCCGGGCCGGGCGCAGCACCGGGAACCGCGGTTGCGGTGGCGGGTCTGGGATTGCCGTGCCAGCCGGTGCGTTGCGGCCTGCGGGCCCGACGGCGGTGCGTTGCGGACCGGCAGGCCCGCTGGCCGGAGCCTGGAGACAGGCGGCCGGGGTGGCTAGCCGCTGATGTCCGGGCCGGCCCGGGTGATCTCGATCTGGACCAGGCACCGGCGGTCCCGCACCATGGCGGCCCGGTAATCATCCCAGTCCGTGTGCTCGCCCGAGAGCTGCCGGTAGTACCCGACCAGCAACTCCATGGCTGCGGGCAGCGAGATGATCTCCGCCTTGCCCTCGACCTGGACCCACGAGCCGAAGAAGGCGTCCGTGAACACGCAGAGCGAGGCGAGCGGGTTGCGCCGCAGGTTCCTGGTCTTGACCGCCGTCTCGCGGGTGCTGATGATGACCCGTCCGGCGTCGTCGAGGCCGCAGGTCACCGGGGAGAGCTGCGGCCGCCCGTCGGCGCGCACCGTCGCCAGCACCGCCCGGTGGTTCGCGCGGAGGAACTCCCGGGCCTGCTCTGGCTGCACGGTGCTACCTAACAGCTGTGCTAGCTAACAGCTCAGGCGGAATTCAGCCTGAGACGGCGGCGGAACTCGTACTCGTGCACGATCGCGGACGCGTACCCGTGGGACAGGCCGTGCTCGTCCGATAGCCAGTGCGCCCGTTCCTCACAGCGGGAGAACGGGGGTCCGGATTCCAGCCGCATGAACCACTCTCGGAGTTCGCGCCCGGTCACCGCGGGGATCCGGGCCAGGATGTTCCGATGCATCTCCGGGGAGTGATTTAGCGACATGGCCACCTCCAGGGGCAGGCTGGTCTCTCTGTTGAGCCTGCACCACCGGTGGGCCCCTGACAACCCCCTGGCGTAAGGCTTCCGCAATGCCCCGGATAGTCCGGCTTCACCTGCGCTTTCCCCGGGTGCGGGCTAGGAGAGCCGCTCCACGATCATGGCCATGCCCTGGCCGCCGCCCACGCACATGGTCTCCAGGCCGTAGGTCTTGTCGTGGAACTGGAGGCTGTTCAGCAGCGTGGTGGTGATGCGGGCCCCGGTCATGCCGAACGGGTGGCCGACCGCGATGGCCCCGCCGTTCACGTTGAGCTTGTCGATGTCGATGCCGAGGTCGGTGTAGGAGGGGATGACCTGGGCCGCGAACGCCTCGTTGATCTCCACCAGGTCCATGTCGTCGATGGTCATCCCGGCCCGGTTCAGCGCCTGCCGCGAGGCCTGCACCGGCCCCAGGCCCATGATCTCCGGGGAGAGCCCGGTCACGCCGGTCGCCACGATCCTGGCCAGCGGGGTGATACCGAGCTGCGCCGCCTTGACGTCGCTCATCACCACGACCGCGGCCGCGCCGTCGTTGAGCGGGCAGCAGTTCCCGGCGGTGACGGTCCCGTCCGGGCGGAACACCGGCTTCAGGGTGGCCACCTTCTCCAGGGTCGTCCCGGGCCGCGGGCCGTCATCGGCGCTGACCACGGTCCCGTCCGGCAGGGTGACCGGCGTGATGTCCCGCTGCCAGAACCCGTTGGCCAGCGCCTTCTCGGCCATGTTCTGCGACCGGACCCCGAACTCGTCCTGGGCGGCCCGCGAGATCCCGCGCAGCTGGGCGACGTTCTCCGCGGTCTGCCCCATCGCGATGTAGACGTCCGGGATCGCGGAATCCTCCCGCGGGTCGTGCCAGGCCGGCACGCCGGGCGCGGCGAGTGCCGCGGACCGGGCTTCCGCGTCCGCGAACAGCGGGTTGTGCGTGTCGGGCCAGCTGTCGCTGCTGCCGGTGGCGAAACGGCTGACGGTCTCCACGCCCGCCGAGATGAACACGTCGCCCTCGCCGGCCTTGATGGCGTGATAGGCCATCCGGGTGGTCTGCAGTGAGGACGAGCAGTACCTGGTCACCGTGGTGCCGGGCAGCTGGTCGTAGCCGAGGAGCACGGCCACCACGCGGGCCATGTTGAAGCCCTGCTCGCCGCCGGGCAGGCCGCAGCCGAGCATGAGGTCGTCGATGTCGTCCGGGCTGAGCTGCGGGACCTTGGCCAGGGCCGCGGAGACCAGCTGGGCGGTGAGGTCGTCGGGGCGGATCGAGGTGAGCGATCCCTTGAAGGCCCGGCCAATGGGCGAGCGTGCGGTGGCGACGATGACTGCCTCGGGCATGGCGGGCTCCCTTGCTGCCGCGGCGAGCGTGGCGGGTCCGGTCAGATTACTGGCCAGTAGCTTAAACCAGCCGATGGGTGTGCTTAATCCCAGGGTGCACGCCTGTGGGATAGCGTCAATGATCCGGTCCTCCAGAGGGTGGTTAGCGATGCAGGTCCATGAATCCCTGATCGAGCTGGTCGGGAACACTCCGCTGGTCAGGCTGCGCGCGGTGACCCGGGGCGTCGGCGGCGGCCAGGCCCCGGCCGATGCTGGCCAAGGTCGAGTACTTCAACCCGGGCGGCTCGGTCAAGGACCGGATCGCGCTGCGGATGGTGGAGGCGGCGGAAGCGTCCGGTGCGCTGCGCCCGGGCGGCACCATCGTGGAGCCCACCTCCGGCAACACCGGGGTCGGCCTGGCCATCGTGGCGGCGCAGAAGGGCTACCACTGCGTGTTCGTCTGCCCGGACAAGGTCGGCCAGGACAAGATCAGCGTGCTGCGGGCCTACGGCGCCGAGGTCGTGGTCTGCCCGGGTACCGTCTCCCCGGAGCACCCCGACTCCTACTACTCGGTGTCCAGCCGGCTGGCCCGGGAGACCCCGGGCGGCTGGAAGCCGGACCAGTACGCCAACCCGGAGAACCCGGCCTCGCACTACCATTCCACCGGCCCGGAGATCTGGGCCCAGACCGACGGCCGGGTCACCCACTTCGTGGCGGGCATCGGCACCGGCGGCACCATCACCGGCACCGGCCGCTACCTCAAGGAGGTCTCGGGCGGCCGGGTCAAGGTGATCGGGGCCGACCCGGAGGGCTCGGTGTACTCCGGGGGAACCGGGCGGCCGTACCTGGTCGAGGGCGTGGGCGAGGACATGTGGCCGGCCAACTACGACCCGGCCGTGTGCGACGAGGTGCTGGCGGTCAGCGACGCGGAGTCGTTCGTGATGACCCGCAGGCTGGCGCGGGAGGAGGCCCTCCTCACCGGCGGATCGTGCGGGCTGGCCGTGGTGGCCGCGCTGCGCGTGGCCGCGACCGCGGCCCGCGGCGATGTGATCGTGGTGCTGCTGCCGGACACCGGGCGCGGCTACCTGGCGAAGATCTTCAACGACGAGTGGATGGCCGACTACGGCTTCCTCACCGCGGAGACCAAGGAGCCCCGGGTGGCCGACGTGCTCGGCCGCAAGCTGCCCGGGCTGCCGGAGTTCGTGCACGCGCACCCGGAGGAGACTGTGTCGGCCGCCATCGGGCTGCTGCGTGAGTACAACGTCTCCCAGTTGCCGGTGATGAAGGAGGAGCCGCCGGTCATGGCCGCGGAGGTGGTCGGCTCCATCGTGGAACGTGACCTGCTGGACGCGCTGGTCTCCGGCCGGGCGCGGCCTCATGACCCGATCGAGGGGCACATGTCGGCGCCCCTGCCCATGGTGGGCTCGGGGGAGCCGGTCAGCCGGGCGGTGGGCGCGCTGGAAAAGGCCGGGGCCGCGGTGGTCCTGGTGGACGGCCGCCCGTCCGGCCTGATCACCCGGCAGGATGTGCTG
>CAWKOA010000027.1:0-50045 GCA_963851025.1 uncultured Actinomycetes bacterium | reverse complement strand
ACTACCGGGAGTGGGCGCTCATCCTCGACGGCTGGTCCCGCGCGGACGAGTCCGGGACCGGCCTGGCCCGCCAGGGCATCAGCAACCTCCGGGCGCAGGGGGCGTTCGCGCGGATGCCGTACTGGCTGTCGCTGCTCGCCGACCTCGCGGCCCGCCACGGCCGGCCTGGCGACGCCCGCGCCACCCTCGACGCCGCCCTCGCCGCCGCGAAGGAGCGGGATGACCGGTGGTGGCTGCCCGAGGTCATGCGGATGCGCGCGGCCTACGACGGGCCGGCGGCGGTACCCCGGCTGCAGGCTGCGGACCGGATGGCCGCCGGCCACGGCAGCGTGGCGCTCCTGCGGCGCTGCGAGCGGGACCTCGCCGCGCGGGGGGCCCGGCCCCCGGCGGGCAGCGCTGCGCCGACCGCCTGACCCGAACGCACTGGCCCGAACGCACTGGCCCGAACGCACTGGCCCGAACCCGCTGACCCGAACGCCGTGGCGCGAACGCTCCGCGAACGCACGCCGCCCTAGCGTCGGTGTGTCACAGGCCAGTGACCTACTCAAGGGGGAATCTCGCATGACCACCACATCCGCGCACGCCACCGGGGCGCCGTTCGCAGACCTGGCCGCCACGGTGCGCGGCGACCTGATCCGGCCCGAAGATCCCGGATACGACGAGGCACGCGCCGTCTACAACGCCATGATCGACAAGCATCCGGCCGCCATCGCCCGCTGCCGCGACGTCGCCGACGTCATCGCCTGCGTGCAGTTCGCCCGCGAGCACGGGATCGAGCTCGCCGTGCGGGGCGGCGGGCACAACGCGGCGGGCCTGGGGGTGGCGGACGACGCCCTGGTCGTCGACCTTTCCGGGCTGCGCAGCACCACGGTCAGTCCCGAGGATCACACCGTCCGCGTCGACGCCGGATGCACCTGGGGCGACGTCGATCACGCGACCGGCGCGTTCGGCATGGCCACCCCGTCCGGCTTCCTGGCCTCGACCGGCGTGGCAGGCCTGACCCTCGGCGGCGGCATCGGGTACCTGTCCCGGCGCTTCGGCCTGACCGTGGACAACCTGCTCGCCGCCGACGTCGTCCTGGCCGACGGCACGTTCGTGACGGCTAGCGAGCACTCGCACCCCGACCTGTTCTGGGCCCTGCGTGGTGGCGGCGGCAACTTCGGCATCGTCACCTCGTTCACGTTCCGCTGCCACGACATCGGCGAGCACGGCGTGATCACCGGCGGCCCCGTGCTGTACGACCTCGCGGACGCTCCCGAGGTGATGCGCTGGTACCGGGAACTGCTGCCCTCGCTGCCGGAGGAGCTGAGCGGCTGGATCGGCCTGCTCACCATCCCGCCGGCCCCGCCGTTCCCCGAGGCGCTGTGGGGCCGCAAGGCCTGCGGCATCGTCTGGTGTTACACCGGGCCGCACGACCGGGCCGCCGAGGTGCTCGAGCCGGTGAAGACGTTCGGCTCGCCGCTGCTGGTCGGTCTCATGGAGATGCCGTTCAGCGTGCTGCAGAGCGCGTTCGACGCCCTGTACCCGGCCGGGCTGCAGTGGTACTGGCGGGCGGACTTCTTCAACGAGATCTCCGACGCCGCCATCGAGGTGCACCGCAAGTACGGCGAGCGGCTGCCCACCGGGCACTCCACCATGCACCTGTATCCCATCGACGGCGCGGCCAGCCGGGTGGCGGCCGGCGCGACCGCCTTCGCCTACCGTGACGGCGGCTGGGCCGGCGTCATCGTCGGCGTTGACCCGGATCCGGCCCACGCCGGCCTCATCTCCGAGTGGGCCCGGGACTACTGGCGGGAGCTGCATCCGACCTCAGCCGGCGGCGCGTACATCAACTTCATGATGAACGAGGGCCAGGACCGGGTGAAGGCGTCCTACCGCGGCAACTACGACCGGCTGGCCCAGGTCAAGCAGCGGTACGACCCGGAGAACACGTTCCACGTCAACCAGAACATCCAGCCCGGCGGCGCTGGCACCTGAGCCGGGGAGGCAGCCTGGAGCTTAGGGATGGTGGCGTAATACACCCACGAAGTGACTCTTCGTAGAGTTATCGCCCGATCAGGGTATTCGCCGGGTGCCTGGCGTGGGACTGCGCCGGGATGGGGACGCCGGAAAGCGGGTCGATGCCGTTGGCGGCCAGGATGTACCACGCGGTAGTCCCGGTATGCAGCGAGGCGTACACGTTGCCGCCCTCGCAGTCACTCAGCGCGTCGTACGACGCGGCCATGATCCCGAGGCCGTCCGCGTTCGGCCCGTTGGCTTGGGCAGAGGCGAGATCTGAGAGGTAGGTTGCCGCCTGGGCCCGGTCGCCTGGCTCGTCGCTGAATTCCAGCGCGTCCGCCAGGTGGGCGGTTCCCTCGAACCACACGCCCGTGCGGTTGCCAGTGCAGATGCTCACGCCGCGGTAGCCATTCGCGGTCACGGCCAGGTGGCGCTCTTCCCAGTCGAGCGATTGCTCGTACGCGGGGATCCGGAGAGCCAGATACGCCCAGCTGTTGACGTCCTCCACCGCCGGGGAGGATTCCGGGGTAGCACCGTTGCCGCCGGTGCCCAGGTAAAACCGGCCCGCCGCGGTGTCCCACATGGCCAGGATGAACCGCCTGGCCCACGCCGATCTAGATGACCAGACAGGATTCCCGGTTTCCCGGGCCAGCAGCCGGAAAAATGCGTACACGTCGATGTTGTGCTCGGTTGACTTCCATCCGATCTTGCTTCCCGTTCCCGTGTAGCCGCCGGTGTAGCCGCCAGGCCCGCGAGCATCCCGGCAGCAGGTGTAGATCCAGTCCCCGATGGCCACGGCGCTGTCCAGGTAGGACCGCCTTCCGGTGACGGAATACAGCTGTGCGAGGGCGTCCCCGGCCCAGGCCATGTGGCCGGTATTGCTGGACGGGTCGGTGACCTGGATGTCACCCGGATGCTCCCGGGCGGCCGGCTGATACTGGTCCATGATGCGCCCGTCGTGCGCCGGATCGTGGGCCTGCAGGTAGATCAGCGCATTGCCGATGACCTCGGCCCGGGCGACCCCCTTCTGGGTGCCCTCGGCCAGGTAGGCATCGATAACCAGTGCGTCATCGTAAATATCGGAGGAGCTGTTGCCGTCGAGTCCCAGCAGCCCTCCCAGGTAGCTCTGGACCAGGCGCGGGGTGGTGCCGCTCGTGTGGCGGTCCATCATCTGGTTGAGGAACTGGTAGGCCCGGGCCACGCTCCCCGCCCGTTGCCCGGCCGCGGTACCGGGCCCGGTCACGACTGGGTCGTCGTCGCCCGGGTGCGGGTGCGGGTGGGGGTGGGTCACGACGAGGCCGGTCCACAAGACCAGGCCGGCCAGCAAGGCCACGCCCGTCACCAGGACCACGCCGGCGCTGATCGCGGCCGCCGGGCCGTGGTGCCGGCGCAGTCGCATGCCTGATCACCCTCGGCGGTAGTGGGGTGGCCTGACCTGATGTCGCTATCAGTAATTTCTAGACTACTTTAGGTTGCCAAACCGGGAGGTTGCTGCGCCGCTCGTGCCGACGGGCCACCGGCCCGGATCAGCGGCGCAAAACGGGATAACCGGCCATCCGGTGTGGCGGGTCGCAGCTCCCCGGCCGCCTCTGTAGGCTCGACTCCGCCGGGCCGGTGCGCCACTGCCGCGGCGTCCTCCCGCCGGGGAATTCCGCGGCCGGGCAGGTCCTTTACCAGGCAGCACCGGCCGATTCCCCCGGCCCTGGCTGGTGAGTGCCCGCGAGGGTTTTCGTTGCATGCCTTTATAAGGAGGCGGTAGTTCGTGACGGCAGCCGCAGCGGACCACACCGGCCACCAGGATGGGTTTGCGCACCTTCACGTGCACACCGAGTACTCGATGCTGGACGGGGCCGCGCGGCTGAAGGACATGTTCGCCCAGTGCGAGCGCGAGGGCATGTCCGCCGTGGCCATGACCGACCACGGCAACCTCTACGGGGCCTACGATTTCTGGTCCAAGGCCACCAAGGCCGGGATCAAGCCGATCATCGGCATCGAGGCCTACGTCGCCCCGGAGCACCGCAGGCACCGCCAGCCGGTGCGCTGGGGCACCCCGGCGCAGAAGGACGACGACGTGTCGGGCGCCGGCGCCTACACGCACATGACCATGCTCGCGGAGACCACCGAGGGCATGCACAACCTGTTCCGGCTGTCCTCGCGGGCCTCGCTGGAAGGCCAGTTCCGCAAGCCGCGGATGGACCGCGAGATCATCTCCGAGCACGCCCGGGGAATCATCGCGACCACCGGCTGCCCGAGCGGCGAGGTGCAGACCCGGCTCCGGCTCGGCCAGTACGCGCAGGCGGTCGAGGCGGCCGCCGCCTACCGGGACATCTTCGGGGCCGG
Organism: uncultured Actinomycetes bacterium; assembly: GCA_963851025.1. Taxonomy (GTDB): domain Bacteria; phylum Actinomycetota; class Actinomycetes; order Streptosporangiales; family Streptosporangiaceae; genus RYN-230. The sequence goes on along the minus strand of CAWKOA010000027.1, from coordinate 45,707 downwards.
CAACTTCTTCGTCGAGATCATGGACCACGGGCTCAGCATCGAGCAGCGGGTCCGCGACGGCCTGCGGCGCATCGCGAAAGAGCTGGACCTGCCGTTCGTGGTCACCAACGACTCGCACTACTCGGTCGAGGCGGACGCGAAGGCGCACGAGGTGCTGCTGTGCGTGCAGACCGGGTCGAACATGGCCGATCCCGGCCGGTTCAAGTTCGACGGCTCGGGCTACTACCTGAAGACCCCGCAGGAGATGCGCGCGGCGTTCACGGACGAGGAGTGGCAGTCCGGCTGCGACTCCACGCTGCTCATCGCGGAGCGGGCCGACGTCACGTTCGAGTCCCGGAACCTGATGCCGCTGTTCGACGTCCCCGCGGGGGAGACCGAGGAGAGCTGGCTGCGCCAGGAAGTCACGCGCGGGATGGACCGCCGGTACCCGGACGGCTACGACGAGCGGCGCCGGCAGCAGGTCGAGTACGAGATGGGCATCATCACCCAGATGGGCTTCTGCTCGTACTTCCTGGTCGTGGCCGACTTCATCATGTGGGCCAAGCGCAACGGGATCTGGGTCGGCCCGGGCCGTGGCTCGGCCGCAGGCTGCCTGGTGGCCTACGCCCTGGGCATCACCGACCTGGACCCGCTCAAGCACGGGCTGATCTTCGAGCGGTTCCTGAATCCCGAGCGCGTGTCCATGCCCGACATCGACATCGACTTCGACGAACGCCGGCGGGGTGACGTGATCCGCTACGTCACCGAGAAGTGGGGCGACGACCGGGTCGCGCAGATCATCACCTACGGCACCATCAAGGCCAAGGCCGCGGTCAAGGACTCGGCCCGGGTGCTCGGCTTCCCGTACGCGCTGGGCGACCGGATCACCAAGGCGTTCCCGCCCGCCGTGATGGGCAAGGACATCCCGCTGTCCGGGATCTTCGACGAAGCGCACCCACGCTACGGTGAGGCCGGCGAGATCCGGGCCCTGTATGAGGCCGAGGCCGAGGTGCGGCAGGTCATCGACACGGCCCGCGGGCTGGAGGGGCTGATCCGCCAGGCCGGGGTGCACGCGGCCGGCGTGATCATGAGCAGTGAGCCGATCATCGACCATGTGCCGGTCTGGAAGCGGGAGGCCGACGGCGCGGTCATCACCCAGTTCGACTACCCGGCGTGTGAGTCGCTCGGCCTGCTCAAGATGGACTTCCTCGGCCTGCGCAACCTCACCGTGCTGGACGACGCGGTCCGCGGGGTCAAGGCCAACCGGGGCATCGACGTCGACCTCGAGACCCTGGCGCTGGACGACAAGCCCACCTACGACCTGCTGGCCCGGGGCGACACGCTGGGTATCTTCCAGTTCGACGGCGGGCCGATGCGGGCCCTGCTGCGCAGCATGCGGCCGGACAACTTCGAGGACATCTCGGCGGTCGGCGCGCTGTACCGGCCCGGCCCGATGGGCGCCAACGCGCACAACGACTACGCCGACCGGAAGAACCACCGCAAGCCGGTCGTGCCCATCCACCCCGAGCTGGCCGAGCCGCTGGCCGAGATCCTGGGCGACACCTACGGGCTGATCGTCTACCAGGAGCAGGTCATGGCCATCGCGCAGAAGGTGGCCGGGTACAGCCTCGGCAGCGCGGACCTGCTCCGCCGGGCCATGGGCAAGAAGAAAAAGGAGATCCTGGACAAGGAGTTCGCGCCGTTCGAGGCCGGCATGAAGGCCAACGGCTACTCCGCGGCGGCGATCAAGACGCTGTGGGACATCCTGGTCCCGTTCTCCGATTACGCGTTCAACAAGGCGCACAGCGCCGCCTACGGGCTGGTCTCCTACTGGACCGCGTACCTCAAGGCCAACTACCCGGCCGAGTACATGGCCGGGCTGCTCACCTCGGTGTCCGGCGACAAGGACAAGAGCGCTCTCTACCTCAACGAATGCCGCCGGATGGGCATCACCGTGCTGCCCCCGGACGTCAACGCGTCGGCGGCCACGTTCACCCCGGTCGGCAACGACATCAGGTTCGGGCTGGCCGCCGTGCGGAACGTCGGCACCAACGTGGTGGACGCGATCGTCGAGGCCCGCACGGCCAAGGACGCCTTCACCAGCTTCGCGGACTTCCTGCGCAAGGTCCCGGTCAACGTGTGCAACAAGCGGGTCATCGAGTCGCTGATCAAGGCCGGCGCGTTCGACTCGCTCGGGCACCCGCGCAAGGGCCTGGCCATCATCCACGAGCAGGCCATCGACACCGTGATCGACGTGAAGCGTAACGAGGCCATCGGCCAGGACTCGCTGTTCGGCGGGGACGCCGAGATCGAGGCCACGTTCGAGGTCCCGGTGCCGGACGGGGAATGGGAGAAGACCACGCTGCTGGCGTTCGAGCGCGAGATGCTCGGGCTGTACGTGTCCGACCACCCGCTGCTGGGGGTCGAGCACATCGTGGCCGCGAACACCGACTGCTCGGTCGCCGAGCTGATCAGTTCCGCCGGGGAGGAGCCGGCCGAGCGCGGGACCGCCGGCCGGGGCGGCCGCCCGGACGGGCAGATGGTCACGCTGGGCGGCATCCTGTCCGGGGTCCAGCGGAAGGTCACCCGGCAGGGCAACCCGTGGGCCACCGCCACCCTGGAGGACCTGGAGGGCGCCATCGAGGTGCTCTTCTTCCCGGCCGCCTACCAGCAGTGCTCGCTGCTGCTGGCCGAGGACGCGATCCTGATCGTCAAGGGGCGGCTGGACCGGCGCGAGGATACGCCCAAGCTGATCGCGCAGGAGGTGAGCGCGCCGGACCTGACGGCGGACCAGGGCGGCCCTTTCGTCGTGTCGATGCCGGTCCAGCGGTGCGTCGCGCCCGTGGTCGACCGGCTGCGCGAGGTGCTGTGCACCCACCCGGGCCTGTCGGAAGTGCACCTGAAACTCTGCAATGGCCCGCGGGCGACGATCGTCCGGCTGGATGACAAGCTGCGGGTCAAGCCATCGCCCGCGCTGCTGGCCGACCTGAAGCAGCTGCTCGGCCCGGCCTGCGTGGGCTGAGCTCCGCCGGCGGGGGAGCTTCGCCCGCGTGTGAGCTGGGCAGACTGGACGGTAGTCCGGCCAGCGAAGGGCGCCGCAGTGATACGCCGTATCCACTTGTCCGGCCACCACAAGGAAGCGCTGCGCACCAACCTGTGGCTGGTCCCGGCGCTCGAGGTGCTGGCCGCGCTGGGCCTGTTCGCGGTCAGCAACGTGGCCGACCGGGCCGCCTACCACGGCTCGTTCGTGCTTCCGTCGTGGGTCATCAGCGGCTCGGCCGATGCCGCGCGGCAGATCCTGACCACGATCGCGGCGGCGATCATCACGGTGGTGGGTGTCGTCTTCTCGATCGTCATCGTGGCGCTGACCCTGGTCTCCACCCAGTTCGGCCCCCGGATGCTGCGCACCTTCATCCGGGACCGCGGCACCCAGCTGACCCTGGGGACATTCGTCGCAACCTTCGTATACGCGGTGCTCACCCTGGTGTCCATCGGCGGTCCCGGGCCCGGCGGCCCTTTCGTGCCGCATATCGGCATCACGGTCACGCTCGCGCTCACCGTGGCCGACCTGGCGGTGCTGATCTACTTCATCAACCACATCGCCACCCAGATCCAGCTGCCGGAGGTGATCGCCGGTATCTCCGCCGACCTCTCCGAGGCCATCGATGACCAGGTGGACGAGGGGGCCGCCGGGCCCGGCGACCCCTCGGTCTCCGGCCTGCTGGCGGCCATGCCGGGGCCGGGCGGCGTGGTCGAGGTCGCGGACAGCGGCTACCTGCAGTACGTCCACCGGCGCACGTTGCTGGGCATCGCCACCCAGGCCGGCGCGGTCATCCACCTGAGATACCGGCCTGGCCACTTCCTTGTGCAGGGCAGCCCGCTGGCCACGGTGTGGCCGGCCAGCGCGGCGCGCCAGGTGGCTGACGGGCTGACCCGGGCCCACGCCACCGGCCCGTACCGGACGCTGGCCCAGGACGTCTCGTTCGGTATCGACCAGCTCGTGGAGATCGCGATCCGGGCGCTGTCCACCGCGGTGAACGACACGTTTACCGCCCTGACCTGCGTCGACTGGCTGTCTGACAGCCTGTGCAAGGTGGCCGGCCGGTGGCAGCCGGCCCGGGTGCACCGGGACCGGGCGGGCGCCGTGCGGGTGATCACCACCGAGCCAACGTATGACCGGCTGGTGCAGCGGTCGTTCGAGAAGATCCGCCAGAGTGCCCGCGGCAGTCCCGCGGTGCTGATCCGGCAGCTCGACGCGCTGGCCAGGATCATGGAACGGACCACCGCCGACAATCAGCGCCAGGTGCTACTCGACCAGGCCGCCATGATCATCCACGCGAGCGAGGAATCGGTGCCGGACGAGCCGGACCGGGCTGACGTGCGCCGCCAGTACCAGGCGTTCCTGGCGGTCTATGACCAGCAGAGACTGTGCTAGCCCGGGGGACGACCCCCCCGAACCCCCCGCGCACCACCGGCTCGGCGAGGACACGCCTCCGGCGCGCCTCCCCTCGCCGGCTGACTCAGGCGTCGCGGCGGTTGAGCAGGTAGGCGCCGATCGCCAGGAGCACGGCGGTCCACAGGCAGAACACGCCGAAGCCCTGCCAGGCCGACAGTAGCTGGCCGGAGGCCCGGTGCGCCCCGTAGACCAGGGCGCCCGCCTGCTCGGGCAGGTACGCGTTGATGTGCGCGCCCCAGCTGCCCGGCAGCAGGCCGCTCAGGATGGGCAGGACCAGCACCACGCCGATGACCGTGGTGATCGCGCCCGCCGTATGCCGGATCACCGACCCGATCCCCATCGCGAACAGGCCGAGCACGCTGAGGTACAGCCCGGCGCCGATGACGGCCCGCAGCACGTCACGATCGCTCAGGGACACCGCCACCTTGCTGTGCAGGATCGACGAGCCGATGAAGAAGCAGGCGAATACGACGATCTCGGCCACGACCAGCAGCAGGATCGCGACCACCGTGACCTTGGCGGCCAGCATGGGCAGCCGCTTCGGCACGGCCAGCAGCGACGCGCGGATAACCCCGGTGGAGTACTCCGTGGTGATCAGCAGCGCGCCGAGCACGCAGATGGTGAGCTGGCCCAGCCCGATCCCCGCGCCCAGGATGAAGCCGACCGGGTTGCTGACCACGGTGGCGTTCCGGTCGGCCGCGTGCGGGCCGGTCCAGTTGGCCACGGTCAGCGCGGTGAACAGCAGGGTGAAGCCGACGGTCAGGACCACGAACAGCAGCAGCGTCCAGATCGTGGAGCGCACGGAGCGGATCTTGGTCCATTCGGCCTGCATCAGGTGGCCGAAGGCCATCCGGCGGCGTGCCGGGGGCAGGGCGGCCCGGGTGGCGGGGGCGGGCGGGGCGGCGGAGGTCATTCGGCACGCTCCTGGGCCGGGCCGGCCGAGGGCTGGCCGACCAAGGGCTGGCCGGCCGGGGGCTGGCCGGCCGGAGGGCTGGCCGGCCAGGGCGGCCGCCGGGCCCGGCGGGCCGGCGGGTGTCCCGCCCGCGCCGTATTCGGAACTCTCGGCGGTCAGCTCCATGTAGGCCTCTTCCAGGGAGGCGAGCCGCGGCGTGAGCTCATGCAGGACGATCCGGTTCGCCGCGGCGATCTCCCCGATCCGGGCGGCCTCGAGGCCGGTGACCCCCAGCGCGGGAGCGGGGCCGGCCTGGCCGTCCGCGGCCTCCCGGGCTGGCGCGCTGCCGGCCGGCGCTGCTGCCGGCCTGGCTCTGGCCGGGCTGGCTCTTCCCGGGCTGGCTCTTCCCGCGCCGTCGCCTTGCCGCCCTCGGCCACGATGAGATCGGCGAGCCGGGCCGCGTCAGGCGAGCGGACCAGGACATATTTCTCGGAACTGCGCTCGATGAATTCCTGGGTGCTGCAGTCCGCGATGAGCTTGCCCCGGCCAATAACGATCAGGTGGTCCGCGGTGACGGCCATCTCGTTCATCAGGTGGCTGGACACGAAAACCGTCCGGCCCTCGGCCGCCAGCCGTTTCATCAGGTTCCTGACCCACAGGATGCCCTCCGGGTCGAGCCCATTGACCGGCTCGTCCAGCAGCAGCACCTGCGGGTCGCCCAGCATGGCGACGGCGATGCCGACCCGCTGCCCCATGCCGAGGGAGTACCCGCCGGTCCGCTTGCGCGCCACCGCCCGCAGCCCGACCAGGTCCAGCACCTCGTCCACCCGGGACCGGGGCAGGCCCTGGGTCTGCGCGAGAAACAGCAGGTGGTTATAGGCGCTGCGGCCGGGGTGCATGGCCCGGGCCTCGAGCAGCGCGCCCACCGTGCGGAGCGGCTGGGCCAGGTCGGCGTACCGCTGGCCATTGATCGTCGCGGTGCCGGAGTGCGGGTGGTCCAGACCGAGGATCAGCCGCATCGTGGTGGACTTGCCTGCGCCATTCGGCCCGAGGAAGCCGGTGACCCGGCCTGGTTCCACGGTAAAGGACAAATGGTCAACAGCGAGTTTTTCCCCGTAGCGCTTAGTGAGGTCCCGTGCCTCAATCATCATTTCCCCTTGAGACGGCCTGGCCGACATGGTTGCGCCGTGCGCCACTGCCTAAGGTACCAAGGAATTGCGCCGCGCCGTTTCGGCCCGCCCCGTTCCGGCCGCCCGTTCCGGCCGCCGGTCTGGGTACACGGCCGCGGCGCCGGTCACGTACTCTGCTGCGGAGTATGACCGAGCCGATGCCACTACCCGCCGCGACTGCCGCCGCCGGAATCCGCCGCGGCGTCGTGGCCTGCCTGGCGGTGGCGGCCGGGACCGTGCTGCTGGGGGTGCTGGCCGGGTTCCTCTGGGCCGTGGTCGCCCCCCGGCCGCTGCTGGTGATGACCGCCCGCGGCACCGCGGCCGTGATCAGCGCTGAGACCAGCGCCTTCATCGCGGCGGACGGCTGGTACTGCTTCATCTGCCTGGCCGGGGGACTGGTCAGCGGGCTGCTCGGCTATCTGCTCGCCGTCCGCCGCCACGGCCCGGTGGCCATGATCATCGTCCTGGTCAGTGCCCTGGCGGCCGCGCTGATCACGCTCTGGATCGGCGAGCATGTGGCGCTGGCCAGCTATCACCATCTGCTCGCCACCCTGGCGCCGGGCGCGAAGCTGCGGGCCGCCCCGTCTCTCGGAGCCCGGAGCGCCATCGCGTTCTGGCCGCTCGGGGCGGGCCTGATGGCCGGCGGCATGGAACTGGCCGCGTGGCTGCGCGCCCGGCAGGTGCCGGCCTCCGGGTCGGCCCTGGCCCCGGACTGACTGGCGGGCCAGGCCCCGGTCAGGCCGCCGGGAGGGCCCGGGCGGCACGGCGCGGGCGGCACGGCGCGGGCGGGCGCGGTGTCCACGATGCGGACGGGCCCGGCATCGGCCCCGGCCCGCTCCGTACACTGGGCGGGTGCTTTCCAGGATTGATCTGCGCGGATCGTCAGCTGCCCAGCTGAGCAGGCAAAAGCTGGCCCCGGTGCTGCCCAGGGCCGGGCTGGACGTCGAGGCTGCGATCGAGAAGGTCCGGCCCATCTGTGACGATGTGCGCCATCGCGGGGCGGCCGCGGTCCGCGAGTACACGCTGCGCTTCGACGGCGTGGAACTGGCCAGCACCCGCGTGCCGGCGGCCGCGCTGGCGCAGGCGCTGGACACGCTGGACCCGGACCTGCGGGCCGCGCTGGAGGAGACCATCCGCCGGGTCCGCCTGGTCTGCCGGGCCCAGCTGCCGGCGGACGTCGTGGCCAGCCTCGGCCCGGGAGCCGTCGTCACCGAGCGCTATGTCGCCGTGGGCCGGGCGGGTGTGTACGTGCCGGGCGGCCTGGTCACCTACCCGTCCTCGGTAGTGATGAACGTGGTTCCGGCGCAGGTGGCCGGGGTGCCGCAGATCGCGGTGGCCTCGCCTCCCCAGGAGAACGGCCTGCCCAGCCCGTCGGTGCTGGCCGCGTGCGCGCTGCTCGGCATCGGGGAGGTGCACGCCGCCGGCGGGGCCCAGGCCATCGCCATGCTCGGGTACGGGACCGACGACTGCGCCGCCGTGGACACCATCACCGGCCCGGGCAACATCTACGTGGCCGCCGCCAAGCGGCTGCTGCTCGGCACGATCAGCACCGACGCCGAGGCCGGCCCGACGGAGATCGCGATCATCGCGGACGAGACCGCGGATCCGGAGTTCGTCGCGGCCGACCTGATCGCCCAGGCCGAGCACGATCCGCTGGCCGCCTGCCTGCTGATCACCACGGACCCGGGTCTCGCGGACCGGGTGGACAAGGCCCTGGTGCCGCAGATCGCCGCGGCCCGGCACCGGGAGCGGGTAGAGGCCGCCCTGGCCGGCCAGTCGGCCTGCGTGCTGGTGGACGACACCGACGCGGCGCTGGCCACCTCGGACGCGTGGGCGCCGGAGCACCTGGAGATCCAGGCCCAGGACGCGGGCGCGCTGGCCCGCCGGGTGCGCAACGCGGGCGCCATCTTCGTGGGGCCGTACGCCCCGGTCTCGCTCGGCGACTACCTGGCGGGCTCGAACCACGTGCTGCCGACCGGCGGCACCGCCCGGCACACCGCCGGCCTGTCCGTGCTGACCTTCCTGCGCGCCATCCACCTGGTCGAGTACGAGCGGGACGCGCTGGCCGAGGTCGCGCCGCACATCGACGCGCTCGGCGGGGCCGAGGATCTGGCCGCGCACGTCGCCGCGGTCCGGGTGCGCATCCCCAGGGCCGAGCCGTGACCGCCCCCCTTCCGGCCTGGCTGCCGCTCCGCGAGGACCTGGCCGGGCACACCGCCTACGGCGCCCCCCAGATCGACGTCCCGGTGCAGCTGAACACCAACGAGAATCCCTATCCGCCCTCCCCGGCGATGGCCCGGGCCATCACCCAGGCCGTCGCGGAGGTGGCCGGGACGCTGAACCGCTACCCGGACCGGGACGCGGTGGCGCTCCGCGAGGACCTGGCCGCCTACCTCGGCCACGGGCTGCGGGCGGACCAGGTCTGGGCGGCCAACGGCTCGAACGAGATCATCCAGCAGCTGTTCCAGGCGTTCGGCGGCCAGGGACGGACCGCGCTGGGCTTCGAGCCCTCCTACTCGATGCACCCGCTGATCGCGCTGGCCACCGGAACCCGCTGGATCAGCGGGGTCCGGGACGCCGACTTCGGGCTCGACCCCGATCATGCGCTGGCCGTGATCCATGAGCACCACCCTGACCTGGTCTTCCTCACGTCCCCGAACAACCCCACCGGCACCGCGCTGGCCCCCGGGGTGATCGAGGCGGTCTGCGCGGCGGCCCCGGGCATGGTCATCGTGGACGAGGCGTACGCCGAGTTCGCCCGGGACACCTCCGCCACCGCGCTCACCCTGCTGCCCCGCTGCCCGCGGCTCGTGGTGACCCGGACCATGTCCAAGGCCTTCGCGCTGGCCGGGGCGCGGGTCGGGTACCTGGCCGCCGACCCGGCGGTACCGCAGGCGCTCCTCCTGGTCCGGCTGCCCTACCACCTGTCGGCCGTCACCCAGGCGGTGGCCCGGGCGGCGCTGGCGCTGGCCAGCGAGCCGCTCGCCACCGTGGCGGCGCTGCGGGAGCAGCGCGACGAGCTCGTCGCCTGGCTGCGCGGCCGCGGCCTGCGGGTGGCGGACTCGGACGCCAACTTCGTGCTGTTCGGCGAGTTCGGTGACCGGCACGTGATCTGGCAGGCGCTGCTGGACCGGGGCGTGCTGATCCGGGAGACCGGGCCGGCCGGCTGGCTCAGGGTCACCGCCGGGACGCCCGCGGAGATGTCGGCGTTCCGCGACGCGCTGGACGCAGTGCTGACACCAGGGCTGACACCGGCCGCACAGCCGGCCGGGGAGGGTGCACGATGAACGACGCCTGGAACCAGGCCATCCGGCGGACGGGCCGGGTCGAGCGGGTCACCAAGGAGACCAGCGTGCTGGTCGAGCTGGACCTCGACGGGAGCGGCACGGCCGACATCGGCACCGGGGTGCCGTTCTTCGACCACATGCTGGCCCAGCTGGCTAAGCACGGGCTGCTCGATCTCAGCGTCCGCACCACCGGCGACATCGAGGTGGACGCGCACCACACGGTGGAGGACACCGCGCTCGCCCTGGGCCAGGCCCTGCGCGAGGCGCTCGGCGACAAGGCGGGGATCTGCCGTTTCGGTGACGCCGCCGTGCCGCTGGACGAGACGCTGGCCCGGGCCGCGATCGACCTATCCGGCCGGCCCTACCTGGTGCACGCGGAGCCGGACGGCATGGCCCCGCTGATCGGCAGCTACGACACCACGCTGACCCGGCATTTCTTCGAGTCCGTGACCTCCACGGCGGCCATCTGCCTGCACCTGGAGGTGACCGGGCGCAACCCGCACCACCTGGTCGAGGCGCAGTTCAAGGCGGTGGCCCGCGCGCTGCGCGCCGCCGCGGCCCCCGACCCCCGGGCACCCGGGATCCCCAGCACCAAGGGCGTGCTATGAGCTCTCGGCCCCGTGTCGCGGTGCTGGACTACGGGTCGGGAAACATCCGCTCCGCCCAGCGCGCCCTGCAGCGGGCCGGGGCGGACACCGAGGTCACCGCCGACTTCGACGCCGCGCTCAACGCGGACGGCCTGGTGGTCCCGGGGGTCGGCGCGTTCGCGGCCTGCATGGCGGGGATCCGCGCGGTGCGCGGTGAACAGGTCATCGACCGGCGGCTGGCCGGTTCCCGCCCGGTGCTCGGCATCTGCGTCGGCATGCAGGTCATGTTCGACGAGGGCGTCGAGCACGGCGAGCACACCAAGGGCTGCGGCCAGTGGCCCGGCACCGTGGAGCGGCTGCACGCACCGGTGCTGCCGCACATGGGCTGGAACACGGTCGACGCCGGCCCCGGGTCCCGGCTGCTGGCCGGCCTGGACCCCGGCACCCGCTTCTACTTCGTGCACTCCTACGCGGCCCTGGCCCTGCCCATGCCGCCCTCGGAGCGGATGACGCCGCCGCTGATCAGCTGGGCCACCCACGGCGAGCCGTTCATCGCGGCCGTGGAGAACGGCCCGCTGTGCGCGACCCAGTTTCACCCCGAGAAGTCCGGTGACGCGGGCGCCGCGTTGCTGGCCAACTGGCTGGAGATGGTGCGATGACCCTGACCCTGCTGCCCGCCGTGGACGTGGCTGGCGGTAAGGCGGTCCGGCTGGTCCAGGGGGCCGCGGGGACCGAGACCGACTACGGCGCGCCGCTGCAGGCCGCGCTGGCCTGGCAGGCGGCGGGTGCGCGGTGGCTGCACCTGGTCGATCTGGACGCCGCGTTCGGCCGCGGGTCCAACGCGGAACTGCTCGCCATGGTCGTGGGACGGCTGGACATCGCGGTTGAGCTGTCCGGGGGCATCCGTGACGACGCGTCGCTGGCCGCCGCACTGGCCACCGGCTGCGCCCGGGTCAACGTCGGCACCGCGGCGCTGGAGAACCCGGGCTGGGTCCGGGCCGCTATCGCCGAGCACGGCGACAAGATCGCGGTGGGCCTGGACGTGCGCGGCACCCGGCTCGCCGCCCGCGGCTGGACCCGCGAGGGCGGTGAGCTAGACCAGGCGCTCGAGCGGCTGGACGCGGACGGCTGCGCCCGCTACGTGGTCACCGACATCAGCAAGGACGGCATGCTGTCCGGCCCGAACCTGGACTTGCTGCGGCACGTCTGCGCGCGGACAGCGCGGCCGGTGATCGCCAGCGGCGGCGTGTCCAGCCTGGCGGACCTGGAGGCCATCGCCGCCCTGGCCCCGGACGGGGTGGAGGGGGCGATCGTGGGCAAGGCCCTGTACGCGGGGGCCTTCACCCTGGAGGAGGCGCTCAAGGCGGTGGCGGCATGACACGGCGGGTCTTCACCGGCACGGAGTGGGAGCCGGTGGTCGGCTACAGCCGCGCGGTGGCGGCCGGGGACTTCGTGTTCCTGGCCGGCTGCACCTCGGTGGTGGGCGCGGAGTTCGTGCACGAGGATGACGCGTACGCGCAGACCGCGCAGGCGCTGCGGAACGTGGCCGCCGCCCTGGAGCAGCTGGACCTGGGGCTCTCCGACGTGGTGCAGACCCGGATCCTCGTCACCGACATCTCGCGGTGGCAGGAGTACGGCCGGGCGCATCGTGAGGCGTTCGGTGACACGATGCCCGCCGCCACCATGATCGAGATTGCCGGGCTGGTCGATCCCCGGATGCTGGTCGAGGTGGAGGCCGTGGCCTACCGCCCCGGGATCGGCACCTGATGCCCCCGCGAGCGGCACCGGTCCCCGTATCCGCCCGGCCCGGTGCCGTCCCCCGCCGTCCCCAGACCCCTTTCGTGATCATGGGTTTGGTGTCGTTCCAACGACACCAAACCCATGATCACGAAGCCGGGCCGTGGCGTGGGCGGGCTGGCGGGGCCGGTGGGGCTGGCGGTGCCGGTGGGGCTTATGGGGCGGCCGGGGCTGGGTGGGCTGGAGGGTGGGGGACGCCGTGACGGTGGCGGTGCGGGTGATTCCCTGCCTGGACGTGGACGCGGGCCGGGTGGTCAAGGGCGTCAACTTCCGTGACCTGCGCGACGCGGGCGACCCGGTGGAACTGGCCGCCGCCTACGACGCGGAAGGCGCCGACGAGCTGGTGTTCCTGGACATCACCGCGTCCAGCGGGGACCGGGAGACCATGCTCGACGTGGTGGGCCGGACCGCCGACCAGGTGTTCATCCCGCTCACCGTCGGCGGCGGGGTGCGCAGCGTCGGGGATGTGGACCGGCTGCTGCGGGCCGGCGCGGACAAGGTGTCGCTGAACACCGCGGCCATCGCCCGCCCCGAACTGCTTGCCGAGGCCGCCCAGCGGTTCGGCTCGCAGTGCGTGGTGCTGTCCGTGGACGCCCGCCGGGTGGCTGACGGGGTTCCTGAGTCCCGGTTCGAGGTGACCACGCACGGGGGGCGCCGGGGGACCGGGATCGACGCGGTCCAGTGGGCGGCCCGCGGCGCGGAGCTGGGCGTCGGCGAGATCCTGCTCAACTCCATGGACGCGGACGGCACCAAGGCCGGCTTCGACCTCGAGCTCATCCGCGCGGTCCGCGCGGTGGTGCACGTGCCCGTCATCGCCAGCGGCGGGGCCGGCGAGCTGGCGCACTTCGGCCCCGCGGTCGGGGCGGGCGCCGACGCTGTGCTGGCCGCCAGCGTGTTCCACTTCGGCCAGCTGCGGATCAGCGAGGTCAAGGACGCGCTGCGGCTGCGCCGGCCACCCGGTCCGGTAGCACTCACCCCGCCAGTCCCCACCCTGCCGGTCCGCACCGCTCGGGGCCTCACCCCGCGGGCGCGCCCAGGCCGGCCGCCAGGGCGGCGCCCACGATCCCGGCGTCGTTGTGCATCGCGGCGGGCACCACCGTGGCCCGCAACGAGGTGAGCAGCGGCAGGAACTTGTCCGCCTTGCGGCTGATCCCGCCGCCGATGATGACCAGGTCCGGCGCGGTCAGCCCCTCCACGTGATGCAGGTACTCTTCGACCCGCCCGGCCCACTTGCCCCAGCTCAGGTCGTGCAGTTCCTTGGCCCGCTCCGAGGCCCGCGTCTCGGCGTCCCGCCCGCGGATCTCGATGTGACCGAACTCGGTGTTCGGGACGAGCATGCCGGCCCGGAACAGGGCGCTGCCGATCCCGGTGCCGAACGTCAGCATCAGCACGGTGCCCTGGTGCCCGGCGCCCGCGCCGAACTTCATCTCCGCCAGGCCGGCCGCGTCGGCGTCGTTGACCAGCGACGAGCGCATGTCGGCCGCCTTGTCGAACCGGGCCCGGGTGTCCAGCCCGACCCACGCGGGGTCCAGGTTGGCCGCGGTCATGGTGACCCCGTCCACCACCACGCCCGGAAACGCGATGCCCACCGGCCCGGTCCAGCCGAAGTCCTTCACGTGCTGGGCCACGACGGCCGCGACCGCGTCCGGCCGGGCCGGGCGGGGCGTCTCCACCTTGACCCGCTCGGTGAGCAACGTTCCCTTGGCCGTGTCCACCGGCGCGGCCTTGATCCCGCTGCCGCCGATGTCGATGCCGAGTACCTGCACTTGTCCCGCCCTCCGTCCTCCCGCGAATCCCCCCGGCGCTCGCGGCCGGAACGGGAGACCACCTCCATCGTGGGCCATCTGCTCACCGGGTAGTACCCAGGGCGCCCGGATTATGGCCCGGTCAGGCGAAGTTTTCCGGCGTTGGGTGTCCGGGTACCGGATGTTCAGGCCCGCGTCACCGGGCGCCGTTTGACTATGACCCTGGCTGGGAGGCGCCCGGATGTCGGTGGTCGTCGTAGGCGGAGGCGTGCTGGGCTTCATGCACGCCCTGGAGGCCCGGCAGCGCGGCCATCCGGTGACCCACCTGGAACGCGAGCCCGGTTCCCGGGGCGCCAGCGTCCGCAACTTCGGCCTGATCTGGGTCAGCGGCCGCGCGGGCGGCCCCGAGCTGGACCTGGCCCTGCGGGCCCGGACCCGGTGGGCGGAGATCGCCGCGGAGGTGCCGGGCACGGGCTTCCGCCCGAACGGCTCGCTCACCCTGGCCGCCGATGACGCGCAACTCGGGCTGCTCAAGGAGGCCGCGGCCCGGCCGGACGCGGGCCTGCGCCGCTACGAGCTGCTCGACCCGGCCACGGTCCGCGCGGTGAACCCGGCGCTGCGCGGCGAGTTCGCGGCCGGGCTGCTCTGCCGGGCCGACGCCGCCGTGGAGCCGCGCCTGGTGCCCGCGGCGCTGCGGGCCCACCTGCTGGACGGCACGTCGGCGCAGCCCCCGTACCAGTGGCTGCCGGGCCGCGAGGCCATCGAGCTGGCCCCGCACGCGGTACGCGACCACACGGGCACCTGGCACCGCGCCGACCTGGTCATCCTGTGCCCGGGCGCGGCGCACACCGGGATCGCCGGCCCGCACCTGGCCGCGTTCGCGCAGCCGCCGGTGCGCCGGGTCCGGCTGCAGATGATGCAGACCGCGCCGCTGGGCACCCAGCTGGCCACCTCGGTGGCGGACGGCGACTCGCTGCGCTACTACCCCGCCTTTGACCTGCCGGGCCGCCGGCGGCTGGCCCCCCAGGAGCCGGTGGCCGCCCGGGTCAGCGCGCAGCTGCTGCTGGTCCAGCGGCTGGACGGCAGCCTCACGATCGGGGACACGCACGAGTACGCCGAGCCGTTCGCGTTCGATGTCGAGGAGGATGCTTATGAGCACCTGCTCGCCGCGGCCGCGCGGCTGCTGGGGACCGCGCTGCCGCCCGTCCGGCGCCGCTGGGCCGGGGTGTACAGCCAGGCCACCGGCGCCGGGCTGTATCACCGCTCCGAGGTGGCGCCGGGCGTGGTGCTGGTCACCGGGCCGGGCGGCCGCGGCATGACCTGCGCCCCGGCCATCGCGGAGCAGACATTCGGCGGACCACGGGCGTTCGGCTGACCGCAGGCCGCCTGACTCCCGGGAGGGATGCAATGACCAGCATCACGATCGCGTGCCTGGATATGGCGGGCACCACGGTCGCCGACGACGGCAGTGTGATGGCCGCGTTCACCGCCGCCCTGGAGCGGTTCGGCCCGGCCCGGGGCAGCGCCGCGCACGAGGATGCGATGCGGATCGTGCACGCCACCATGGGCCAGTCGAAGATCGCGGTCTTCCGCGAGATCCTGGGCGACGAGGCCACCGCGCAGCACGCCAACGACGAGTTCGAGGCCGCGTACGCCGCGGAAGTGGCCGCGGGGCGGGTCACCGCGCTGCCCGGGGCGGCCCAGGTGATCACCGCGCTGTGCGACGCCGGCATCCAGGTGTGCCTGCTCACCGGGTTCTCCGCGGCGACCCGGGACGCGGTCATCGACCGGCTCGGCTGGGCGCCGCTGATCGACCTGGCCCTGTCCCCGGCCGACGCGGGGCGCGGCCGGCCCTGGCCCGACCTTCCGCTCACCGCGCTGCTGCGGCTAGGCGGCGGCGCGGTGAGCGAGCTGGCGGTGGTCGGCGACACGCCGAGCGACATCGAGTCGGGCCGCCGCGCCGGGGCGGGGCTGGTGGCCGGCGTGCTGACCGGGGGGACGACCAGGGACGAGTTCGAGGCGGCCAAGGCCCCGCACGTGCTGGACACGATCGCGGACCTGCTCCCGCTGGCCGGCGTTACCGCCTAGCGTTCCGCGACCATGACCGGGGCCCCGGCCAGGCTGACGTCCACCGGGTCCCCGGGGGTGATCCCGGCCGCCTCGGTGCTCTGCTGGTCCACCTGCACGACCACATCCCCGGACAGCCGCACGCTGACCCGGGTCAGCTGGCCGAGGAACGTCCGGCCCACCACGATGCCGTTGCCGGCCGGGCTGGCCGCGATGCGCAGTCCCTCGGGCCTGACCAGGACGTCCACGCCCGCGGCCGGCCGCTCCGGGCGGCGGGTCAGATCCGCGGCGAGTGCGGACGCGCCGAGCATCTCCAGCAGGCCGGCCGGGATCCGGTTCATGATTCCCACGAATTCCGCAACGAAGGGCGTCGCGGGCCGGTCGTACAGTTCGTCCGGGGTAGCTATCTGCTCCAGGCCGCCGTCGCGCATCACGCCGACCCGGTCGGCCATGGACAGGGCTTCTTCCTGATCGTGCGTGACGAACAGCGTGGTCGTGCCGAGGCGCTGCTGCAGGGACCGGATCTGCTCGCGCAGTTGCAGCCGCACCTTGGCGTCCAGCGCGGACAGCGGCTCGTCGAGCAGCAGGACCCGGGGCTCGATGGCCAGCGCCCGGGCCAGCGCGACCCGCTGCTGCTGCCCGCCGGACAGCTGGTGCGGGTACTGCTTGCCCTGGGCGGACAGGCCGACCATGTCGAGCAGGTCGCTGGCCCGCCGCTGCCGCTCGGCGGAGCCGAGGCGGCGCATCCGCAGCCCGAAGCTGACGTTGCCCAGCGCCGACATGTTGGGGAACAGGCTGTAGCTCTGGAACACCATGCCCATGTCCCGCTTGGCCGCCGGGATGCCGGACACGTCCTGGCCGTTTACCTCGACCGTGCCTGAGTCGGCGGTTTCGAAGCCGGCCACGATGCGCAGCGCGGTGGTCTTGCCGCACCCGGAGGGGCCGAGCAGGGCGACCAGTTCCCCCGGGGCGAGCTCCAGGTTCAGCCCGTCCAGGGCGCGGGTCGTACCGAAGGTCCGGGAGAGGTTCCGCAAATGAACCGTGGCGCCGGACGTCTTGCGGGAATCCCCGCCGGCCGGGGCGCCCTGGGCGAGGGCCGCGATTCTTTTCATCAGGAATCCCCCGTGTGCTGGTGGCCCGCGTTCTGGCGGCTGACTGAGAACAGCGAGACTTCGGCGCCACCGCGCGAGGTCCTGCCGCCGATCAGCGTGATCGCCAGCAGGAAGATCCAGGTCACGAACAGCGCGAGCAGCGAGGCCGCGACCGAGATCGGCCCGCTGGTCTGGTCGAACGCGACGATCCACACCGGGAAGGTCTGGTAGAGGTCCAGGCTGGCCATGGTGAACTCGCCGAGGACCAGGGCCACGGTGAGGACGGTGGCCGAGAGCATCGCGGTGCGCAGGTTGGGCAGCATGACCCGGCACAGCGTGGACCGCCAGCCCGCCCCCAGCGACTGAGCCGCCTCGACCAGCGTGTTCAGGTCCAGGGCGCGCAGCCCCGCGTCGAACGCCCGGTAGGCGAACGGCATGGCCAGCACCACGTAGATCAGCGCGAGCAGGTAGGGCGTGCCCTTGAGGAATCCGGGTGCCACCTGCAGCACGCCCACGATCAGGACCACCGGCGGGATCACGATGGGCAGGATCGTGATCCCTTCCATCAGCCGGCGCAGCCGGGGCAGCCGCAGGTGCACATACACCGTCGTGGGCAGCATGAGCACGATGGTGAGAACCGTGGTGATGGCGGCCAGCTTGACCGACAGCTCGAAGGCCGCGGAGAAGCCTTCCTGGTGGACGACCTGCGGGAAGGAGGAGAAGCCGGTAAACCGCAGGGCCGCGATCAGCGGGATGACGAAGTAGGCGCCGACCACGATCAGGATCACCCAGCGCCAGAGGGGGAACTGCCGTATCCCGCGCCGGGTCCGCCGGGCCGGTGGCGTGGCGCCCTCCACGAGGGCGGTGCCGGTTAGCGCAGCCACTGTGCCGACCTCCGCTGGAGTACCGCGTACGCGGTCATCACGATGGCGATGATCACGATCATGCCGAGCCCGAGGGCCTTGCCCACGTTCTGCTGGCCGGCCAGCACGTTGCCGTTCAGGAACGAGCCGATCTGGATGGCGGTCAGCGGCACGCTCCCGCTGGTCAGCGCCTCAGCCGTGGCGTAGGCGGAGAACGCGCTGCCGAACAGCAGGAGCACGCAGCCCAGGAACGAGGGGAGCAGCACCGGGCCGCCGACGTAGCGCCAGTACTGCCAGGCGCCCGCGCCCAGGTTGCTGGCGGCCTCCCGCCAGGCGGGCCGGAGCCCTTCCAGGGCGGGCAGCATGACCAGCACCATGAGCGGGATCTGGAAGTACATGTAGACGACCACGATCCCGCTGAATGTGTACAGGTCGAACCCGTTCGTGTACGGGTTCAGCCCGATGTCGGTCAGCCAGGCGGTGACCATGCCGGTCGAGCCCAGCGTCGCGATGAACAGGAACGCCAGCGGAACCCCGCCGAAGTTGGCGAACACGCCGGAGGCGGTGATCACGCAGCGGCGCAGCAAGGCGCCGCGCTTCGCCGTGAAGATCGCGTAGGCGACCAGGAAGCCGACGATGCCCGGCACGATCGAGGTGATCACCGAAACCCCGAGCGTGGTCCCGAAGCCGTGCAGGTAGATGCCAGACGCGGCCGTCTTGACGTTGGACAGCGTGAAGCGGCCGGTGCTGGAGTCCTGGAACGCGCCGACCGCGATCGCGGCCGCGGGCACGGCCAGGCCCAGCAGCACGTAGACGGTGAAGGGCAGCACGCCGATCAGGCTGCGCGCGCTGCGCAGCCGGGCCCCCGGGGCCCGGCCCGGCCGGGCCCCGGGCCCGCCAGGGGCGTCCGGGGCCGCGACCGTCTCAGTCTGCTGAGCCATCGGCTAGCCGGTCACGCTGGACCACTGCTGCGCGACGACCGACTCCGCCGCCGACTCCTGCGACTGCGTGGGGAAGCTCAGCCCGCCCGCCGGGGCGATCGGCAGGGCCGCGTTCGCGGTCTTGTTGACCGTGCCGTTGCTGATCATGGTGGGCAGCTCGACCGGGCGGGCCTTGCCCTCCAGCCACAGGTTCTGGCCGGTGACCGAGTAGAGGTACTCCTCCCAGAGCCGGGCCGCGGCCGGGTCCGGCGCGGTCTTGCTGATGGCCTGGTCGTAGTAGGCGGCGTAGTGCCCGTCGGCCGGGATCACGATCTTGAATCCCGGCACCACGGACTGCACTTCCGAGGCGAGCAGGTAGTCCCACCAGATCACGATGGGCGTCTGGCCGCTCTGCACGGTGGTCGGGCCGGCCGTGACCGGCACGAAGTTCCCGGCCTGGTGCAGCTTCTGGAAGTAGGAGATGCCGGGCTTGATGTTGGCCAGCGAGCCGCCGTTGGCCAGTGCCGCGGCGTAGACCGCGGAGAACGCCGCACTGGCCTGGGTCGGGTTGCCGTTGATCGCGACCTGATTGTGGTAGATGGGCTTGAGCAGGTCCTGGAACGAGGTCGGTGCGACCTTCACCTTGGCCGGGTTGTAGCCGATGGCCACGTAGCCGCCGTAGTCGCCGTACCAGGTCCCGTCCGAGGCCTTCTCCGCCGCCGGGATACTGCCCCAGCTGGCCACCTTGTACGGGGCCAGCAGGCCGGCCTGGTCCGCCTTGATCGCGAACGCGGTGCCCATGTCCAGCACGTCCGGCGCGCGGCTCTGGCCCTTGAGCTGCTGCATGGCGTTGATCTCGTCCTGGCTGGACCCGTCCGGGTTGGCATCGTTGATCTTGATGCCGTACTTCGCGGTGAAGTCCTTCATGATCGTGCCGTAATTGGCCCAGTTCGCCGGGAGGGTGATGACGTTGAGCTGACCCTCCTTCTTGGCTGCGGCGATGAGGCCCTTCATGCCGCCGAAGGCGGTTACCGACGTCGCCGTCGCAGCATCCGTGGAACTGCTGCTGGACGAGCTGTTCTTCGTGCTCGAGTTGCTGCTGCATCCCGCAGCCAGCATCAGTCCGCTGACCGCGATGGCGGCAACGGCGACTGTCTTGCTCCTGGGCACCTAGTCCCCCTCCGACCTGCGGGCCTGCTGGCCCGCATCCGCGCCCCTATGGCGCCGGACGGGGGAATCGTCGCGGTAGGAATTGGCCGGGAGGTGGCCGGATGATGGCGCGACTCGGCTTTTCCCGTGAAGGGTGCAGATCCGCGATGCGAACAGTTGGTGCTACAAACCCCAGCGGGATCCGGTGAGCGTGCGGACGGCCGCTTCGGTGCCGTCCATCCGGACCTGGGCGGCGGCGCGCCGGCCCGACGTCCACAGGGTGAGTTCCCCCGGTGCGCCGGTCACCGTGACCACCGGGGTGCGTGCCTTGGCGGTGATCCGGACCCGGCCCTGGCCCGGGTCCGTGGTGATGTCGTCGCGGACCAGTTCCACCCCGACCGGGGCCTTCCGCAGCACGAACCGTGCCATGCCGAGCCGCCCCCACAGGGCCTCGGCCAGCGCGGGGGTGACCTTCCGCTCCGGCCAGCCGGGGGTGCCGCGCCGGATGTCTTCGTGATGGACGAAGAACTCGACGAGGTTGGCCCGCTCGTCCACGCCCGGCAGCCCGAACAGCGACAGCCGCGGCGGCCCATTGCGGATGGCGGTGATCAGGCCGGCGAACGATTCCCGCCGGGCCAGCCCCTGCTGCACCCGCCGGGTGTACCCGGCGAGCGGGCCGACCATGATGCCGGCTCCCGCGTCCGGGCGGCGTTCCCGCAGCACCAGGTGGGCGGCCAGATCGAGGGTGGTCCAGCCGTCACATAGCGTGGGGGCGGTCGGGCCAGTCTGCTCCAGCAGCGCGCACAGCGCCAGCCGCTCATCCCGGGCGAGAGTCATCCCGCGATGGTAGCCACCCGGCACGGCCCAGCGGAATGGGCCGGGGCGATGGGTCCGTGCAACGGGCCGGCCGCAATGGGCCCCATGCAACCGACCCAGTGCAACCGACCCAGTGCAATGGACCCAGTGCAATGGACCCAGTGCAACGGACTCAAGGCCACGGGCTGAGGGCCACGACTGAAGGGCAGCGGGCCGGGCGCACCAGCCAGGAGAGGCCCGGGCGGGCGGACCTGAGAGGATCGGTCTATGAACACGGACGCGAGCGCGGTCACGGGCCCCCGGGCCCCCTCCGCGCTGGACCCCCAGATCGCCGCGCGCCTGAAGCGCGACGTGGCCGGCCTGGTCCCGGCGGTGGCCCAGCAGTACGACACCGGCGAGGTGCTGATGGTCGGCTGGATGGACGACGAGGCGCTGCACCGGACCCTGACCACGGGCCGGTGCACCTACTACTCCCGCAGCCGCCAGGAGTACTGGGTAAAAGGTGAGACGTCCGGTCACGTGCAGCAGGTGAAAGCGGTCGCGCTTGACTGCGACGGTGACACCGTGCTGGTCAAGGTGGACCAGGCCGGCGGGGCCTGCCACACCGGCGACCGGACCTGTTTCGACGCGGACCCGCTGCCGGTCCTGGTGGTGGAATGACTGGTGGTGGAATAACCGGTGAAGGCATGACTGCTCCCGGCCCGGTGACTGAGCGGCTCGGCACCCGCCGCCCGGCCGCGGGCGCCCGGCGGGAGTACCTGCTCACGCTGCTGGCCGGCGCGGTGGGCGCCGCGCTCGTGCTGCTCGCGGCGCGCCAGGGCTGGGCCCGCGTGGTGACCGTCGAGCCGCATCCGCTGCCGGTGTCCCGCGTCGCGGTCCGGGGCCAGGACCTGGTGCCCGCGGCCGGCGCGCTGGGGCTGGCCGCGCTGGCCGGCCTGGCCGCGGTGCTGGCCACCCGCGGGCTGGCCCGGCGGATCGTCGGGGGCCTGCTCGCCCTGTTCGGCGTGGCCATCGCCGCGTCCGTGAGCCTGCCGGTGACCGCGGCCCAGGTGCGCAGCGCCGCGGCCGGCGCGACCGCCCAGGCCGGGTCGGTGCCGGGCGCGAGCACGGTCGGCGGCGGCACCACCCCGGGCACGGGCGGCTCCGGCGTGGCCGGGCTCACCCTGGCCAGCCACGTGGAGATGGCCGTGTTCCCGTGGCGCTGGGCCGTGCTGGCCGGCGGCCTCCTGGTCATCGCGGCCGGGCTGCTGGTCGCCTGGCGCGGCGCCCGCTGGCCGGTCATGTCCAGCCGCTACGACCAGCCCGCGGCCCACCCGGCGCCGGTGGCGGCGGACCCGGCCAGCCTGTGGGAATCGCTGAGCCAGGGGCTCGACCCCACCGACCCGGCGGCCCCGGCCGCCAGTTCCGGCACCGCGCCAGGGCGTTCCGGGACCGCGTCAGGCGGCCACGGCCCCGGACGGGCCGACGGCGCGGGTTAGGCTGAACAGTACGTCGGCGGCGTTCCGTGCGGCCGGATCCGGCCGCACGGCGCGGGCGGAACCCGGGTGCGTGCGGGCCTCGCCCTGAGGGGGCCCGCATCCGCAGCGAAACAGCCTCGCTACGATCGGGGCGCAAGAAACCCAACTGAGGGGACAGCGAAACCGCGTGAGCGTGCTCAACGAGATCCTGGACGGGGTTCGTGCCGATCTCGCTGCCCGGCAGCGGGAAGTCACCCTCGATCAGCTCAAGGACATGGCCGGGCGGGCGCCATCGCCGAAGGACGCGATGGCGGTGCTCAAGCGCGAGGACGTGGCGGTCATCGCCGAGGTGAAGCGGGCCAGCCCGTCCAAGGGGGCGATGGCGGCGATCGCGGATCCCGCGGCGCTGGCCATGGACTACGAGGCCGGCGGCGCGAGCGTGATCAGCGTGCTGACCGAGGAGCGCCGGTTCGCCGGCAGCCTCGCCGACCTCGCGGCGGTGCGGGCGGCCGTGCACGTGCCGGTGCTGCGCAAGGACTTCGTGGTCAGCTCCTACCAGCTCTGGGAGGCCCGGGCGCACGGGGCGGACATGGTTCTGCTCATCGTGGCCGCGCTAGAGCAGAACGCGCTGATCTCGCTGGTGGAGCGGGCCGTGTCGATCGGGCTCATCCCGCTCGTCGAGGTGCATGCCGACGAGGAACTGGAGCGGGCCCTGGAGGCCGGCGCGAAGATCATCGGAGTCAACGCGCGCGACCTGGCCACCCTCGAGGTGGACCGCACCGTGTTCGCCCGGCTGGCCCCGCAGATCCCGGACGGCATCGTGAAGATCGCCGAGTCGGGCATCCGCGGGCCGCATGACCTGCTCGCCTACGCCGCGTCCGGCGCGGACGCGGTGCTGGTGGGGGAGAGCCTGGTGACCGGCAAGGACCCGCGGTCGGCCGTGGCTGACCTGGTCACCGCCGGCTCGCACCCGGCGCTGCGGGGTGACCGCGGATGACCAGCCCCGCGACCACCCGCGGCGATCACGGGCGGCCGCCCGGCGCGGACCGCGCGGCCGGCCACTTCGGCCCCTACGGCGGCCGGTTCGCCCCCGAGGCGCTGATGTCCGCGCTGGAGGAACTGGCGGCCGAGTACGCGTCGGCCCAGGCGGACCCGGCCTTCCAGGCTGAGCTGGCCGGCCTGCTCCGCGGTTACGCGGGGCGGCCGACGCTGGTCACGGAGGTGCCGCGGTTCGCGGCCCGGGCCGGGGACTGCCGGATCCTGCTCAAGCGCGAGGACATGGCGCACACCGGCTCGCACAAGATCAACAACGTGCTCGGCCAGGCCCTGCTGACCAAGCGGATGGGCAAGAAGCGGGTCATCGCCGAGACCGGGGCCGGCCAGCACGGGGTGGCCACCGCGACCGCCTGCGCGCTGCTGGGCCTGGACTGCGTGGTCTACATGGGCGAGGAAGACACCCAGCGGCAGGCCCTGAACGTGGCCCGGATGCGGATGCTCGGCGCCGAGGTGATCCCGGTCGCCACGGGCAGCCGCACCCTCAAGGACGCCATCAACGAGGCGTTCCGCGACTGGGTGACCACGGTCGAGACGAGCCACTACTGCATCGGGTCGGTGATGGGCCCGGACCCGTTCCCGACCATGGTGCGTGACTTCCAGCGGATCATCGGGGTCGAGGCCCGCGAGCAGGTGCTGGACATGACCGGGCGGCTGCCGGACGCGGTGATCGCCTGCGTGGGTGGCGGCTCCAACGCGATCGGCGCGTTCCACGCGTTCATCCCCGACGAGTCCGTGCGGCTGATCGGCTGCGAGGCCGGCGGTGAGGGCCCGGAGAACGGCCGCAACGCGGCCACGCTGGTGGCCGGCTCCGCCGGGGTGATCCACGGCATGCGCACCTACCTGCTCCAGGACGACGACGGGCAGACCCTGCCCACCCACTCGGTCTCGGCCGGCCTGGACTACCCGGGGGTCGGCCCGGAGCACTCCTGGCTGCACGACACCGGCCGGGCCAGCTACCGGGCCATCTCGGACGCCCAGGCCATGGACGCGTTCTCGCTGCTCTGCCAGACCGAGGGCATCATCCCGGCCATCGAGTCGGCGCACGCCCTGGCCGGCGCGCTCCAGCTGGGCGGCGAGCTGGAACCCGGGGCCCTGCTGCTGGTCAACCTGTCCGGCCGGGGCGACAAGGACGTGGACATCGCGGCCCGCTGGTTCGGCCATCTCGAACACGGCCATCCCGGGCGCGGGGAGGCCGCCGGGTGAGCAGCACTAGCGTCGCGTTCGAGAAGGCGGCGGCGGAAGGCCGCGCCGCCCTGGTCGGCTACCTGCCGGCCGGCTTCCCGTCGGTAGCCGGCGCGGCCGAGGCGGCGGTGGCGATCGCCGAGGCCGGGGCCGACGTCATCGAGATCGGCCTGCCGTACTCCGACCCGCTGATGGACGGCCCGGTCATCCAGGAGGCCACGCAGCGCGCGCTGGCGGGCGGCACCCACGTGACCGACGTGCTGCGCACCGTCGAGACGGTGGCCGCCGCGGGCGTGCCCACCCTGGTCATGACGTACTGGAATCCGGTGGACCACTACGGCGTGGCGGCGTTCGCCCGCGACCTCGCGGCCGCCGGCGGCGCCGGGCTGATCACCCCCGACCTGCCGCCCGAGGAGGCGGGGGACTGGCTGGAGGCCTCGGACGCCTGCGGCCTGGACCGGGTCTTCCTGGTCGCGCCGAGTTCGCCGGACGCGCGGATCGCGCGGATCACCGCGGACTGCCGCGGGTTCGTGTACGCCGCGTCCCTGATGGGCACCACCGGCGCCCGGGACAGCGTCGGTGCCGCCGCCGCGGGTCTGGTCAGCCGGGTCCGCGAGGCCACCAGCCTGCCCGTCGCCGTCGGCCTCGGCGTGCGCGACGGGGTGCAGGCCGCGGAAGTGGCCGGCTTCGCGGACGGGGTGATCGTGGGCTCAGCGTTCGTGCAGCGGCTGCTGGCCGCCCCGGACGCCCAGGCCGGCCTGGACTCCGTCCGCGAGCTGGCCGCCGAGCTGGCCGCCGGGGTCCGCACCCGGCCCGCGGCGATGAACCGGTAATGCCGCCACCCAATTACCGGGCGGTGCACTAGCCTCACGTGGCGTGGCAACACCCGGCACGACGGTCGCGTTCCTGCCCAGCCCCGGGCCCGGGACCTGGCATCTCGGGCTGCTGCCGGTCCGCGGGTACGCGCTGTGCATCGTGCTCGGCATCCTGGTCGCCGTCCGCCTGGCGAGCCGCAGGTACCAGCGGCTGGGCGGCCGCCCGGGGGTCATCCTCGACGTCGCCACCTGGGCCGTCCCGGCCGGCCTGATCGGCGCCCGGCTCTACAGCGTGGTCACCGACTACGAGCTGTACTTCCGGCCGGGCCGCGACTGGATCGACATCTTCCGGGTCTGGGACGGCGGGATCGGCATGCCCGGGGCGGTGGTCGCGGGCGCCCTCGGGGCCTGGCTCGGCTGCCGCCGGGCCGGGGTGCGGTTCGGGCCGGTCGCCGGGGCCGCGGCCCCGGCCGTCGCGATCGGGCAGGCCATCGGCCGCTGGGGTAACTGGTTCAACCAGGAACTCTACGGCCGCCCGTCCAGCCTGCCCTGGGCGGTGGAGATCGACCCGGCCCACCGGGTGATCCCCTACGAGAACTACGCGACCTTCCAGCCCGCGTTCCTCTACGAATCGCTCTGGGACCTGGCCCTCGGCCTGGCGCTGATCTGGGCGGCGCGGCGCTTCCGGCTCACCGGCGACCGGGTCCTGGCGGCGTACGCCGCGGGCTACGCCACCGGCAGCTTCGCGGTCCAGTCGCTGCGCATCGACTTCGCGCATCACCTGCTTGGCCTGCGGACGGACCAGTGGGCGATGATCGCCATCTGGATCGCCGGGGTCAGCTACCTGATCATGACGGCCGGCAAGCGGGGGCCGGACGTGATCGCCCCGCCGGCTCGGGCGTCATCCTCCGGACGGCCGGAGTTTGCCGCCCACGCGGCCCGGGCACATCCAGGGGACAATCCTCGCGAAGCGGATGTTCCCAGCGAGTCAGGTGTTTCGCGAACCGCACGAAGCGGGGATGATTGCACTGGTGGCGTAATCTCCGTGTAACCTACGAGCGGTAGCTCGAGGGTGCCAGCGATACCCCCTTCCCGGGGTTCATGGCAGGGCCAATGTCGTCCCGACCGCATGCGAGAACGCGAATTCGGACGAGACGACAGGAGTGCGGATGGCACCTGCCGCTTGCGTGGACGCCGGGGGGCTCTACGACGAGAGCTTCGAGCACGACGCGTGTGGCGTCGGCTTCGTCGCCGATCTGTCCGGGATACCGAGCCACGACACCGTAGCCAAGGCCCTGACCGTGCTCCGCAACCTGGAGCACCGCGGCGCCCAGGGCAGTGACCCGGACACGGGCGACGGGGCCGGCATCCTGACCCAGATCCCCGATGCGTTCTTCCGTGCGGTGTGCGGCTTCGAGCTTCCCCCTCCCGGTGGCTACGCGGCGGGGATGGTGTTCCTGCCCGCTGACGATCAGGGCAGCGCCGACGCCGCCATGGTGGTGGAGCGGCTCGCCGCCGAGGAAGGCCTGACCACCCTGGGCTGGCGCGACGTCCCCTACGACCCGGAGCACTGCGGGCGTGGGGCCCGGGATGTCCTGCCCAGCCTCCGCCAGGTCTTCGTTGCGGCGGATGGTGAAAGCGGAATCGCGCTGGACCGGCGCGCGTACTGCCTGCGCAAGCGGGTGGAACACGAGACCGACTGCTATGTCGTCTCGCTGTCCTCCCGCACTATCGGCTACAAGGGCATGCTGACCGCGCTCCAGCTGGAGCCGTTCTACCCGGATCTGGCCGACCCCCGGTACGTCTCGTCGCTGGCCCTGGTCCACTCGCGGTTTTCCACCAACACGTTCCCGTCCTGGCCGCTGGCCCACCCGTACCGCTACATCGCGCACAACGGGGAGATCAACACGGTCCGGGGGAACCGGAACTGGATGCGGGCCCGCGAGGCCATGCTGGCCAGCGACCTGTTCCCGCGGTCCGCGGACGGCCGCGGCATGGAGCGGCTGCTGCCGATCCTGGACGAGACCGGCAGCGACTCGGCCAGCTTCGACGAGTGCCTGGAACTGCTGCACCTCGGCGGCCGGTCGCTGCCGCACGCCATGCTGATGATGATCCCCGAGCCGTGGGAGAACCACGACGAGATGGATCCGGCCCGGCGCGCCTTCTACCGCTTCCACTCCACCCTGATGGAGCCGTGGGACGGCCCGGCCTGCGTGGCGTTCACCGACGGGACCGTGATCGGCGCCGTGCTCGACCGCAACGGGCTGCGCCCGGGCCGGTACTGGGTGACCCGCGACGGCCTCGTGGTGCTGGCCAGCGAGGTCGGCGTGCTCGACATCGACCCGGCGGACGTGGTCCGCAAGGGCCGTCTCCAGCCCGGCCGCGTGTTCCTGGCCGACACCGGCCGGCGGCGCATCCTGGAGGACGCGGACGTGAAGTCCGCGCTGGCCAGCGAGCACCCGTACGAGGACTGGCTGCACGCCGGGCTGCTGCACCTGGACGACCTGCCCGACCGGGTCCGGGCCCTGCCCCCCGCGGCGGAGCTCACCACCCAGCAGCGGCTGTTCGGCTACACCGAGGAAGAGCTGCGGGTGCTGCTGGCCCCGATGGCCAGGACCGGGGCCGAGCCGGTCGGGTCGATGGGCACCGACACCCCGGTCGCCGTGCTCTCCGACCGCCCCCGGCTGCTCTTCGACTACTTCTCCCAGCTGTTCGCGCAGGTCACCAACCCGCCGCTGGACGCGATCCGCGAGGAGCTGGTCACCTCGCTGGAGTCCTCCACCGGCCCGGAAGGCAACCTCTTCGAGCCGGGCCCGGCGTCGTGCCGCCAGGTCGTGCTGCCCTACCCGGTCATCGACGGCAACGAGCTGAGCAAGATCATTCACATTAACGACGACGGCGACCTGCCGGGCTTCGCCTCCCACGTGGTGGACGGCCGGTATCACGTGGCGGGCGGCGGCGCCGCGCTGCGCGACCGGCTCGACGAGATCTGCGCCGAGGTGTCGGCCGCGATCGCCGGCGGCGCGCACATCATCGTGCTGTCCGACCGCGGCCGGGGTGAGGCGGCGGACGCCAGCCTGGCGCCGATCCCGTCGCTGCTGCTCACCGGGACCGTGCATCATCACCTGATCCGGGAGCGGACCCGGACCCGGGCCGGGCTGATCGTGGAGGCCGGGGACGCCCGCGAGTGCCACCACATCGCGCTGCTCATCGGCTACGGGGCCGCCGCGGTCAACCCGTACCTGGCCCTGCAGACCGTGGCGGACATGGTCCGCCGCGGCGTGCTGGATGGCGTCACGGCCAAGAAGGCCACCGGGAACCTGGTCAAGGCCCTGGGCAAGGGCCTGTTGAAGATCATGTCCAAGATGGGCGTGTCCACCGTCGCCTCCTACACCGGGGCGCAGATCTTCGAGGCCATCGGGCTGGGCGAGGAGGTCGTCAGCACCTGCTTCACCGGCACCACGTCCCGGCTCGGCGGCGTCGGCTTCGAGCGTGCTGGCGGCCGAGGCCGCGGCCCGGCACACCAGGGCCTTCCCGCCCCGGGGCGGCGACCTGGATCACCGGCGGCTGGAGACCGGCGGTGACTACCAGTGGCGCCGCGAGGGTGAGCCGCACCTGTTCAACCCGGAGACCGTGTTCAAGCTGCAGCACGCGACCCGGAGCCGCCGCTACGAGATCTTCAAGGAGTACACCCGCCTGGTGGACGACCAGTCCGCCCGGCTCATGACGCTGCGCGGCCTGCTGCGCATCCGCGGCGTCGATGACCCCACTGACCCGCGTGGGCTGGGCGCAGCGTCGCTCCCGGCCCGCGCGCCTCGACGACGGGACGAGAACCAGGCCGGGCTGCACCCGACCGGGCCGCATCCCGTCGGGCAGCCGGCCCGGCCGGCGCCAGCGCCGCCCGGCCGCGGCGCGCCCGCCCCGGCCGGAGCCGCGCGGCCCGATCCCGATCGACGAGGTGGAGCCGGTCTCCGAGATCGTCCGCCGGTTCTCCACCGGCGCGATGTCCTACGGCTCCATCTCGGCCGAGGCGCACCAGACCCTGGCCATCGCGATGAACCGGCTGGGCGGCCGGTCCAACACCGGCGAGGGCGGCGAGGACCCGGATCGCTTCGTGCCGGACGCCAACGGCGACCTGCGCCGCTCCGCGGTCAAGCAGGTGGCCAGCGGCCGGTTCGGGGTGACCAGCGAGTACCTGGTCAACGCCGACGACCTGCAGATCAAGATGGCCCAGGGGGCCAAGCCGGGGGAGGGCGGCCAGCTGCCCGGGCACAAGGTGTACCCGTGGATCGCCAAGACCCGGTACTCCACTCCGGGTGTCGGCCTGATCTCGCCGCCGCCGCACCACGACATCTACTCCATCGAGGACCTGGCCCAGCTGATCCACGACCTGAAGAACGCCAACCCGCAGGCCCGGGTGCACGTGAAGCTGGTCGCCGAGGTCGGCGTGGGCACCGTCGCGGCCGGCGTGTCCAAGGCCCACGCCGACGTGGTGCTGATCTCCGGGCACGACGGCGGGACCGGCGCCGCCCCGCTGACCAGCCTCAAGCACGCGGGCGCGCCGTGGGAGCTGGGCCTGGCCGAGACCCAGCAGACCCTGCTCCGGGCCCGGCTGCGGGACCGGATCGTGGTCCAGGCCGACGGCCAGCTCAAGACCGGCCGGGACGTGATCATCGCCGCGCTGCTCGGCGCCGAGGAGTTCGGCTTCGCCAGCGCCCCGCTGGTCGTGTCGGGCTGCATCATGATGCGGGTCTGCCACCTGGACACCTGCCCGGTCGGGGTGGCCACGCAGAACCCTGAGCTGCGCAAGCGGTTCAACGGCCAGCCGGAGTTCGTGGTCAACTTCTTCGAGTTCATCGCCGAGGAGGTCCGCGAGTACCTGGCCGCGCTGGGACTGCGCAGCCTGGAGGAGGCGATCGGCCGGACCGACCTGCTGGACAGCGAGCGGGCCGTCGGGCACTGGAAGGCGGCCGGGCTGGACCTCGCGCCGATCCTGCACATGCCCGCCCTGCCCGAGGGCACGGCCACCCGCAACACCACCACCCAGGATCACGGCATCGACCGGGCCCTGGACAACACGCTGATCCAGCTGGCCGAGGGGGCCCTGCAGGACGCGAAGCCGGTCACGCTGGACCTCCCGGTCCGGAACGTCAACCGGACCGTCGGGACCATGCTGGGCTACGAGGTGACCCGGCGGTGGGGCGGCAAGGGCCTGCCCGACGACACCATTCTGGTCCGCTTCCGCGGCTCGGCCGGGCAGTCCTTCGGGGCCTTCCTGCCCCGCGGGATCACCCTGCGGCTGGCCGGCGACGCCAACGACTACCTGGGCAAGGGCCTGTCCGGCGGCCGGATCATCGTGGCCCCGGACCCGGACGCCAGCGTTCGTCGCCGAGGAGCAGATCATCGCGGGCAACGTGATCGGCTACGGCGCCACCGCGGGCCAGATGTTCCTGCGCGGCGTCGTGGGCGAGCGGTTCTGCGTGCGGAACTCGGGCGCCACCGCGGTGGCCGAGGGCACCGGTGACCACGGCTGCGAGTACATGACCGGCGGCGTGGTGGCCGTGCTCGGCCCGGTCGGCCGCAACTTCGCGGCCGGCATGTCCGGCGGCCTCGCGTACCTGCTCGACCCGGATCCGGTCCGCGTCAACACGGACATGGCCGACCTGGAGGGCCTCGACGACGACGACGCGACCCGGCTGCGGGACCTGGTCGGGCAGCACCTGGCCGAGACCGGGTCCGAGGTCGCGGCGCGGCTGCTGGCCGACTGGGACACCGCGCTGGCCCGGTTCGGCAAGGTCATGCCCAAGGACTACAAGCGGGTGCTCGACGCGGCCCGGCTGGCCGAGCGCGAGGGCCGCGACGTCAACCAGGCCGTGATGGCCGCGGCCCACGGCTGAGGGGGTTACGGAATGGCTGACCCCAAGGGGTTCCTGACCACGCCGCGTGAGACGCCTGCCCGGCGGCCGGTGGACGTGCGGATCCGGGACTGGCGCGAGGTGTACACGGACTTCCCGCCCGTGGCGCTGGAGGCGCAGGCCGGCCGCTGCATGGACTGCGGCATCCCGTTCTGCCACCAGGGCTGCCCGCTGGGCAACCTCATCCCGGAGTGGAACGACCTGGTCTGGCGGCATGAGTGGCGGGAGGCCGCGGAGCGGCTGCACGCGACCAACAACTTCCCGGAGTTCACCGGCCGGCTCTGCCCGGCGCCGTGCGAGAGCGCCTGCGTGCTCGGGATCAACGCCGACCCGGTGACCATCAAGCAGGTCGAGGTGGAGATCATCGACCGGGCCTGGGCCGAGGGCTGGGTCCGGCCGCTGCCGCCCCCGCCGTCTGCGGTGGAGGCGGGCCGTCGCGTGGCGGTGATCGGGTCCGGGCCGTCCGGGCTGGCCGCGGCCCAGCAGCTCACCCGGGCCGGGCACGCGGTCACCGTGTTCGAGCGGGCCGACGCGCCCGGCGGCCTGCTGCGCTACGGGATCCCCGAGTTCAAGATGGAAAAGCGCCACCTGGACCGGCGGCTGTGGCAGATGCAGGCCGAGGGGACGAGGTTCCGCTGCGGGGTGACCGGCGGGCCGGGACGTCTCCGCCGCGGAGCTGCGGGCGGAGTTCGACGCGATCGTGCTGGCCGGCGGGGCCACCGTGGCCCGCGGGCTGCCCGTTCCCGGCGCCAGCCTGGGCGGGGTGCACCAGGCCATGGAGTTCCTGCCGCTGGCCAACCGCGCGGTCGTCGCGTCGCAGGCCCGGACGGGCGGCGGCCCGGTGCCCGAGCCGCCGATCAGCGCGCGGGGCAAGAACGTGATCATCATCGGCGGCGGCGACACCGGGGCCGACTGCCTCGGCACCGCGCACCGGCAGGGCGCCGCCTCGGTCACCCAGCTGGAGATCCTGCCCCGGCCCGGCGAGAGCCGCCCGGACCACCAGCCGTGGCCCACCTACCCGATGATCTACCGGGTGTCCAGCGCGCACGAGGAGGGCGGGGAGCGGGTCTACGCCGTGTCCACGCAGGAGTTCGCGGGTGACGCGGCCGGGCGGGTGAAGGGGCTCCGGCTGGTCGAGGTGGAGCTGGCCGACGGCAAGTTCGCCCCGGTCGAGGGGACCGAGCGTGAGCTGCCCTGCGAGCTGGTCCTGCTGGCCATGGGCTTCACCGGGGCGGAACGGGCCGGGCTGCTGACCGACCTCGGCGTCGAGTTCGACGCGCGCGGCAACGTGGCCCGGGACGGCGCGTACGCCACCTCGGTGCCCGGGCGTGTTCGTGGCCGGGGACATGGGCCGTGGCCAGTCCCTGATCGTCTGGGCCATCGCCGAGGGGCGCTCGGCCGCGGCGGCCGTGGACCAGTACCTGGAGGGGGACAGCCATGCTGCCCGCCCCCATCCCCCCCACCGCCCGCCCCCTCGTCCTGATCGGCCCCCGGCGCCCGCACCGGGGCCCTGGCGCCTCTCGCAGCCGGGGTCCTGGTACTCGTCTCGGGAGCCGGATGCGGCTGGCACGACTGCTCACCGTGGGCTGCGGACGCTGCGGTCACCGGGCCGTGTCCGCGCCGCCCGGCGTGGCTCGCGGCCCAGATCCGCGACGCGCTCGGAGGCGGCCGATGCTGCTACTCCGCGACATCGGATGGACGTACGAGTGAATCTTGCGCCCGGTGGATCTCGGCGGTCAGAGCCTGGCCCCTGGAGTGGATCCACTGCGAGTGCTTGGCCTGGAAGTCGAGGTGCCACGGACCGGAGGCGAAAGTGAGCCGCGAGTGACGATGCGGCTGCAGCCGCGGTCCCGGGTCCGTCTGAGCCCTGGAGCGGTCGCTCGAGCGCAGGTCGGGAGCAGCATCACGGGCTCCGGCCGCGTGGCGGCATCCGGGGCCGCAGGGCCAGCTCGGGGATTAACAGTGACACGCTGCGCGGCTGCGGTGCAGCAGGCGCAGCGTGGATGCGGGGCAGCGGGACGGGCGCCGCTGGCTGGACGCCTACTGGGAGGAGGCGCGCCTCGCGGTAGAGGTGGACGGGCTGTGGCACATGGAAGCCATGGCCTGGTGGGATGACATGCGCGGGGCAACGGTCTGATCATCAGCGGCCTGCGGGTGCTGCGGTTCCCGGCGTTCGTGGTCCGGGATCAGCCTGCCGAGGTGGCGGCCCAGATCCGCGAGGGGCTGGGTGGCGTCCACGTTGCTGTCGCGTGACATCGGATGACCGTTCGGTGAATCTTGCGTCCCGCGGTCTCCGCGGGTCAGGATCCGCCCGTAAAGTGGTATAGACCAATTCGGGTGCCTTGTCTCGGAAGGCCATGAGCATGAGCCGCCGAGCGAAGATCGTCTGCACCCTGGGGCCCGCCTCCTCCAGCCCGGAGCGGCTGGCCGAACTCGTCGCGGCCGGGCCAAGCCGGTGATCGTGGCGACCCAGATGCTGGAGTCGATGATTTCCGCGCCCCGGCCGACCCGGGCGGAGGCGTCCGACGTCGCCAACGCCGTGCTGGACGGCGCGGACGCGCTGATGCTGTCCGCGGAGACCAGCGTCGGCGACTACCCGGTCCAGGCGGTGGCGACGATGGCCCGGATCATCAGCGAGGCGGAACGGGAATCCCTGGCCGCCGCGCCCGCGCTGGCCCAGGAGCCCACCAGCACCGGCGGGGCCATCGCCCGGGCCGCCGCCGAGGTCGGGGCGGCCGTCGGCGCCAAGGCCCTGGTCGCCTTCACCATCACCGGCGAGACCGCCCGGCGGCTGGCGCGGTACCGCTCACCCATCCCGCTGCTGGCCTTCACGCCCCAGCCGAGGACCCGCAGCCAGCTGGCGCTGAGCTGGGGCGTGGAGACGTTCATCGTGCCACCCACCCGCGCACACCGACGCGATGGTCCGCCAGGTCGAGGAGGCGCTGCTGGACATCGGGCGGTGTGACAAAGGCGACAAGGTGGTGATCGTGGCGGGCAGCCCGCCGGGCACCCCGGGCCGGACCAACGCGCTGCGGGTGCACCGCATCGGCGACGCCGCGGCCCTGGGGGCTGGTCTCGGATGAGGGGAAAGACGCAGATGACCTGGGGTGCCCCGGGTGGGATTCGAACCCACACTGCATGGTTTTTGAGACCATGGACTCTGCCTGTTGGTCTACCGGGGCCCCGCCGCCAGGCGGTGCGCAGCTGGCTCGGCCGAACGTCAATCTACCTGCTACCGGTACGATCATGAGCGTGAGTCAGACCCCATTGCGTGTTTTGATCGCCGAAGACGAGGCGCTGATCCGGCTTGACCTCAAGGAGATGCTTGAGGAGGAGGGCTACTCGGTGGTCGGTGAGGCCGCCGATGGCCAGCAGGCCGTCGACCTCGCCGTCAGTCTCCGGCCCGACCTGGTGATCCTCGATGTGAAGATGCCAGTCCTGGACGGGATATCGGCCGCCGAGCAGGTGGCCGCCGATCAGATCGCGCCTGTGGTCATCCTGACCGCGTTCTCCCAGCGTGAGCTCGTCGAGCGGGCCCGCGACGCGGGCGCCATGGCCTATCTGGTGAAGCCATTCACCAAGGCCGACCTCGTGCCCGCGATCGAGATCGCGGTCAGCCGCTTCCAGGAGGTCGCGGCGCTGGCGGGCGAGGTCGGGACGCTCAAGGAGCGGCTGGAGGTGCGCAAGCTCCTCGATCGCGCCAAGGGCAAGCTGCAGACCGAGCAGGGCATGTCCGAGCCGGACGCGTTCCGCTGGATCCAGAAGACCTCCATGGACCAGCGCCTGGCCATGCGGGCCGTGGCGGAGCGGGTGCTCGAGGGGAACATGACCCCGGGCGGCGCTCCCAGCGGCGCGGCAACGGAGCCGCGGACGGTACCAGCGCGACAGCCGCCAAGCCGGATTCCGGGGCCTGAGCCACCTCAGCCGCCGAGGTCGGCCCGTCGGGCGGCCGTCCAGGCGTCAGGCCCAGAGCCAGCCGGGTCTGAGCGACCAGGCTGGGCTTGCGCCCGTCAGCCCCGGGCCAGCCCTGCTGAGCCCCGTCGATCCGGCGCACGCTGGTCCGCTCCCCGGGATCGAGCCCGGGGAACTTTTGGTACCGTGTCGGCCTTCCCCGGGCCGACATGTTCTCTACTCAGCTCCCCGGGCTCTGCCCCCCACGGTAGCGAGGAGTCCCCGCGCCGCGCAAAGGGGCGGCCATTCCCTGGCCGGTTTGTGATAAACGTCCGGTCGCGTGCGGTTTCCCTGCCGGTGGCTGCCCGTGGCTGACCTGGTCAGTCCGCTCAGCCAGTCGCCGTGACGTCGCCCGGATCATGGCCGCCCGGGGGGACCTGGTCGCGGAGCAGGCAGGTCAGCCTGGCCGAGCAGACCCGGCGGCCCCGGTCGTCGCTGATGGCGATCTCGTAGGTGGCGGCCGTCCGGCCGCCGTGCACCCGGGTGGCGACCCCGGTGACCACCCGTCCGCCACCGCCCGGTGGTGCGTGGCGCTGATCTCGATCCCGACCGCGAACCGCCCGGGGCCGGCCTGCAGGGCCGCGCCCAGCGAGCCCAGAGTCTCGGCCAGCACGCAGGAGGCGCCGCCGTGGAGCAGGCCGTAGGGCTGGATGTTGCCGTCCACCGGCATGGCGCCGGTGACCTGCTCCGCGCTGGCCGCGGTCACGGTGATGCCCATGCGGCCCGGCAGGGTGCCCTCGCTGAGCCGGGTGAAGCCCTCGATGATCTGCGTCCCGGCGTCCTGGCCCGCGTGCCGCGCCGGAGTCCGCGGCTGCCCTGCCGCCGGCGATCCGCGCCGCCGCTCCGGCCGGGGGGCGGGTCCGGCCGGCCGCGCCGTCCTGGCCTGCCCGTGTCCCGCCGTCCCGATCCACCCGCGCCTCCGGAGTAGCGACCCGGCGCCCGGCGCGCCGTAGGGGAAGCCTAGGCGGACCCGCGGGACTCACGCGCCGAGGAGCTCACGGGGACGTCAGTGACCTGAGTGACCAGAGTGGCCTATACGTGCTTTGGGGGTTGATACCGGAGTTGCCCGGCCTTGCCCGGCAGTCACCATCGAGTCACATACCGGGAAAAGATCTGATCTTCTGCTCCGAAACACTGGCGTTACACGCAGGTGAGCGTTAACAATGCCCCGGGGGCTGTCTGTGCCAGCCTCCGGGAAACCCAACGAAGGGAGTCTCCATGCGTCCGGTTTTAAGAGGCAGGATCAGCACGACCGGTCTGCGGATCGGTGCGGTTGCCGCGCTCGCGATCGCCAGCGTGGGATCGCTGGCGGCCATGCGGTCCGCCCCGGCCGTCAAGGCGGGCGGCGGCTGCGCGCCGACCGTGTCCAAGCAGTTCTTCGGCAAGACCATTGAGCCGTACACCGGCAAGAACACCGCGGTGTACCGCTACACGCTGACCAACTGCCGCGGCATGCAGGTCAAGATCCTCACCTACGGCGCCATCACCCAGTCGATCGACGTGCCGTCGCGGCACGGCCGAGAGGCCGACGTGGTGCTGGGCTTCAAGACGCTGCAGGACTACGTGAAGTTCGTCAGCCCGCCGGTGACCGCCAACGGCGGCCCGTACTTCGGCGAGACGGTCGGCCGGTACGCCAACCGCATCGCCAAGGGCACGTTCCAGCTGAACGGCAAGACCTACACGCTGCCGATCAACAACGGCGTCAACGCCTTGCACGGCGGGCTCGTCGGCTTCGGCAACCACATCTGGGCGTCCCAGGCGGTGACCGCGCCCGGCTCGGCCGGCGTGCAGCTCACGCTGGTCAGCCCCAACGGTGACGCCAGCGGGGCTGCCGGGTCCCCTGGCTGCCCGTCCGGCTGCACCGGGTACCCGGCGCAGCTCACCGTGGTGGTGACCTACACGCTGAACAACCAGGGTCAGCTCGGCATCCACTACAACGCCACCAACAACGACCAGAAGCTGTCAACGGTGCTCAACCTGACCAACCACAGCTACTTCAACCTGGCTGGCGAGGCCTCAGCGGCGGGCTCGGCGTACGGGCAGTTCGTCCAGATGAACGCGGACAGCTACTCGCCGACCGACGCGACGCAGATCCCGCTCCCGCTTCCGAACGGGGTCCCGGTCGCGGGCACGCCGTTCGACTTCCGTGCGCCGCACACCATCGGCTCCCGGATCAGACGATGTCAGCGCTCCGGACAACACTCCCGGCGAAGTTCGCAGTCTCACGGGAGGCAAGAGCCAGCTGCTCATCGCCCAGGGCTACGACCACAACTGGATCCTGAACAAGCAGACCAAGGCCACCACCGGCCCGGACGGCCTCAACCTGGCCGCCCGCGCCTTCGACCCGTCGAGCGGCCGGCTGCTGACCGTCTGGACTGACCAGCCTGGCGTCCAGTTCTACAGCGGCAACTTCCTCAACGGCACGCTGG
Organism: uncultured Actinomycetes bacterium; assembly: GCA_963851025.1. Lineage (GTDB taxonomy): Bacteria > Actinomycetota > Actinomycetes > Streptosporangiales > Streptosporangiaceae > RYN-230. The sequence goes on along the minus strand of CAWKOA010000027.1, from coordinate 8,084 downwards.
TGGGCATCAGCGGCCACACCTACCGGCAGGGTGCGGGGTACACGTTCGAGACCCAGCACTTCCCGGACTCGCCTAACCAGCCGGCCTTCCCGTCCACCGTTCTCGGCGCCGGGAAGACCTTCACCTCGACGACGATTTTCGCCTTCAACTCCTGAAGTCCGGGCCGGCTGCCTGGGACGCCGCGCTAACGGCGCCCGCAGCCAGCCTGGCTCGTCGCGGCCCGGGGGCCGCCGCCTTCCCGGTGGCGCCCGCCGGGCCGCTGGCATGCCAGCGCCGTGGCATGCCGGCGCCTTAGCATGTGAGCCCGCTGGTGTCGGTACCTGCTACTAGACTTCCTGCGTGGCGACGAAGGCGACCCAGGCACCCGCATCCGCACCCGAACCAGCGGCGCGACGGGAGCGGTTGCTGCTGCTCGACGGGCACTCCCTCGCCTACCGTGCGTTCTTCGCGCTGCCGCCGGAGAACTTCTCCACGACGACCGGGCAGCCGACCAACGCGGTCTACGGCTTCACCGCGATGCTCATCAACGTGCTGCGCGACGAGCAGCCCACCCACGTGGCGGTGGCCTTCGACCGCAGCGAGCCGACCTTCCGGCACGAGCAGTACGTGGAGTACAAGGCGACCCGGCGGGAAACCCCGGCCGACTTCCGCAGCCAGCTCAGCCTGATCTTCGAAGTGCTCGACGCGCTCGGCATCCGGAGGCTGTCGGTGGCCGGCTACGAGGCCGACGACATCATCGCCACGCTGACCGTGGCCGCCACCGAGGCGGGCATGGACGTGCTCATCGTCAGCGGTGACCGCGACAACCTGCAGCTGGTCAACGAGCACGTCACGGTGCTGATGACCCGGCGCGGCATCAGCGACATGACCCGGTTCACCCCGGAGGAGGTCCAGGCCAAGTACGGCCTGACCCCGGCCCAGTATCCGGACTTCGCCGCGCTGCGCGGCGACCCCAGCGACAACCTGCCCAGCATCCCCGGGGTCGGGGAGAAGACCGCGGCCCGGTGGATCTCGGAGTTCGGCTCGCTGACCGAGCTGGTCAACCGGGTCAACGAGGTCAAGGGCAAGGCCGGTGAGCGGCTGCGCGAGCACCTCGGCAACGTGCTGCGCAACCGGCAGCTGACCGAGCTGGCCCGGGACGTCCCGCTCGAGGCGGGCCCCGCTGACCTGCGACCGGTGCCGTGGGACCGGGACCAGATCCATCAGCTCTTCGACACGCTCCAGTTCCGCGTCCTGCGCGACCGTCTTTACACCACGCTCCCTAACGGAATTACCGGCCCGGCCACTCCGGCCGGCGCTGAGGCGTCCGGGGCGGCCCGCGGCTTCGACGTCGAGGTGTCGGTGCCCGGCCCGGACGAGCTGGCCACCTGGCTGGCGGAGCACGCCACCGGCACCGGCCGGGCCGGCGTCGCCGTCCACGGCACCTGGGGCCGCGGCACCGGGACCATGGACGGGCTGGCGCTGGCCGCCGCCGACGGGGCCGGCGCGTTCGCCGACCCGGTCACGCTGACCGAGGATGACGAGCGGGCGCTGGCCGCCTGGCTGGCCGACCCGGACCAGCCCAAGGCGCTGCACGACGCCAAGGGCCCGATGCACGCGCTGGCCGCCCGGGGCCTGGAGCTGGCCGGCCTCACCAGTGACACGGCGCTGGCCGCCTACCTGGCGCTGCCCGGGCAGCGCTCGTTCGACCTGGCCGACCTGGCCCTGCGCTACCTGGGCAAGGAACTGCGCGACGGCGGGACCGCCACCGGCCAGCTCACCCTGGACCTGTCCGGCGGTGACGAGGGGGAAGACGACGGCGAGGCGGAGGCCGCGGTGGCGCTGGTATTGCGCGCCCGGGCCACCGCGGAACTGGCCGACGCCCTGGACGCGGACCTGGAGGAGCGCGGCGCCGCCCAATTGCTCGCCGACGTCGAGCTGCCGCTGGTCGGCGTGCTGGCCCGGATGGAGCGGGCCGGGATCGCGGCGGACACCCATCACTTCGCGGATATGTCCGCCAGCCTGGGCGGCGAGGTGAAGGCGGCCGAGCAGGCGGCGTTCGGGATCATCGGGCACGAGTTCAACCTCGGCTCACCCAAGCAGCTCCAGGAAGTGCTGTTCACCGAGCTGGGGCTGCCCAAGACCAAGCGGATCAAGACCGGCTACACCACGGATTCCGAGGCGCTCACCAGCCTGCTCGCACAGACCGGCCACCCGGTGCTGGAGCACCTGCTCCGGCACCGCGACGTGGCCCGGCTCAAGAGCATCGTGGACTCGCTGATCCCGATGGCGGACGACGACGGCCGGATCCACACCACGTACAACCAGATGATCGCGGCCACCGGGCGGCTCTCGTCAACCGACCCCAACCTGCAGAACATCCCGATCCGCACCGAGGAAGGCCGCCGGATCCGGCAGGGGTTCATCGTCGGCAGCGGCTACGAGACGCTGCTCACCGCCGACTACAGCCAGATCGAGCTGCGCATCATGGCCGACCTGTCCGGTGACACCGCGCTGGAGGAGGCGTTCACCTCCGGCCATGACTTCCACGCCGAGACCGCGTCCCGGGTCTTCCGGGTCCCGGCCGGCGAGGTCACCGTCGAGATGCGCAGCCGGATCAAGGCCATGAACTACGGGCTGGCCTACGGCCTGTCCGCCTACGGGCTGTCCCAGCAGCTGCACATCACCCCGGACGAGGCCCGGGCCCTGATGGATGAGTACTTCCAGCAGTTCGGCGGGATCCGCGACTACCTGTACGCGGTGGTAGACCAGGCCCGCAAGGACGGCTACACCGAGACCGTCCTCGGCCGCCGGCGCTACCTGCCCGACCTGACCTCCGACAACCGGCAGCGCCGGGAGATGGCCGAGCGGATGGCGCTCAACGCCCCGATCCAGGGCTCTGCCGCCGACGTCATCAAGGTGGCCATGCTCCGGGTCGACCAGGCCCTGCGCGAGGAGGCCCTGCGGTCGCGGATGCTGCTCCAGGTGCACGACGAGCTGGTCTTCGAAGTCGCCCCGGGTGAGCTCGACACGCTGCGTGAACTGGTCACGCGCACCATGCGCGGGGCCTTCGACCTGCGGGTGCCGCTCGAGGTGTCCTTCGGCACCGGCCGGACGTGGGCTGAGGCCGGGCATTGAGGGCTGCTTGGGGCGGGGACGGCGGTGCGGCCGCCCGAGCTTGCTCCTTCGTCGCTTTTACGCTTCGGCCGGCCACACCGCCGCCCCCGCATGGGCAGTCAGTGCCAACGGCTGTTTGATCACGAAACCCTGCAGCGCAGCTCCCTCGCCAGCTCGGCTGGGAGGGGAGGCGCGGCGCAGCCGTGTCTCGCCGAACCGGCGATCAACCCGGCACCCGCCGCAGACGACGTGCCGACAGGAGCGGGCCAGCGGGGGCCGGGGGTCGCCCCCCGGGCAAAACTGAGACCGGGAGTAAAAGGCTGCGCAATAGCGTTGAAAAGTCCAGCGTGCAGGGGCGATGCGGGCGGTAACGATCATGCGGCGATCGGGGACTCCGATTGACCGGGTGGCTTAGCTCTCATATCCTGAGCGCTGCGCCGTGTTCTGGTGCAGTCCGCCGTGGCCAGGCAAAGTTACGGGCGGCCGAGAGGCCCCTCCGTGGCTCGCCGGGTCGGCCAGCCAAATCCAGTGCACCCTGTAGGCCCACCTGACGGGCCCTCGGTATGGCGCGTCCCAAACTATTCTGTCCGCCGGAGCCAACCAACACATGACGAGCAGCACAGAGGCCAGCCCGACCCCCAAGGTGGCGGTCAACGACATCGGGTCGCAGGAAGCCTTCCTCGCCGCGATCGACGAGACCATCAAGTATTTCAACGACGGTGACATTGTCGAAGGCACCGTCGTCAAGGTTGACCGAGACGAGGTCTTGCTCGACATCGGCTACAAAACGGAGGGGGTCATCCCCTCCCGCGAGCTGTCGATCAAGCACGATGTGGACCCCCACGACGTGGTCAAGGTCAGCGACCACATCGAGGCCCTCGTCCTCCAGAAGGAGGACAAGGAAGGCCGCCTCATCCTGTCCAAGAAGCGCGCGCAGTACGAGCGGGCCTGGGGCACGATCGAGAAGATCAAGGATGATGACGGGGTCGTCACCGGCACCGTGATCGAGGTGGTCAAGGGCGGTCTCATCCTCGACATCGGCCTGCGCGGGTTCCTGCCCGCGTCGCTGGTGGAGATGCGCCGCGTCCGTGACCTGCAGCCTTACGTGGGCCGCGAGATCGAAGCCAAGATCATCGAGCTGGACAAGAACCGCAACAACGTGGTCCTGTCCCGCCGCGCCTGGCTGGAGCAGACCCAGTCCGAGGTGCGCCAGAACTTCCTGAACACGCTGCAGCGGGGCCAGATCCGCAAGGGCGTGGTGTCCTCCATCGTCAACTTCGGCGCGTTCGTCGACCTGGGCGGCGTGGACGGCCTGGTGCACGTGTCCGAGCTGTCCTGGAAGCACATCGACCACCCGGGTGAGGTGGTCGAGGTCGGCCAGGAGGTCACGGTCGAGGTGCTGGACGTGGACATGGACCGGGAGCGTGTCTCCCTGTCGCTGAAGTCCACCCAGGAAGACCCGTGGCAGCAGTTCGCCCGGACCCACCAGATCGGCCAGGTCGTCCCGGGCCGGGTCACCAAGCTGGTGCCGTTCGGTGCGTTCGTGCGGGTCGAGGAGGGCATCGAGGGCCTGGTGCACATCTCCGAGCTGGCGGACCGGCACGTCGAGATCCCCGAGCAGGTCGTGCAGGTCGGCGACGAGATCTTCGTCAAGATCATCGACATCGACCTGGACCGGCGGCGGATCAGCCTGTCGCTCAAGCAGGCCAACGAGGGCACGGTCGGCGAGGCGGTCGGCGACGACTTCGACCCGACCCTCTACGGCATGCCCGCCACCTACGACGAGCAGGGTAACTACGTCTACCCCGACGGCTTCGACGCCGAGACCGGCGAGTGGCTCGAGGGATTCGACACCCAGCGCGAGGAGTGGGAGCGGCAGTACGCGCAGGCCCGGTCCCGGTTCGAGGCGCACCGCCGCCAGATTGCCGAGGCCCGCAGCAAGGCCGAAAGCAGCGACGGCGAGGACGGCGACACGGGCAGCAGCGGCGCGCACACGACGGGCACCCCGGACCGGGGCGGCTCCGGTGGTGGCGCTCTGGCCTCCGACGAGGCTCTGGCGGCACTGCGTGACAAGCTCTCCGGGGGCCAGAGCTAACTCACTGGTCCCGGCACCGATCCATGATCGCCCCTGGTTCCCAGAGGCCACGGCCCCGGGCCGGGCGATCATGGATCGGTGCGTGTCAGCATGCTTAAGGTAGGCCTGACCGGGGGCATCGGCTCCGGCAAGAGCGAGGTATCCCGCCGGCTGGCCGGCTACGGGGCGCTGATCATCGACGCGGACCTGGTGGCCCGGGAAGTGGTCGAGCCGCACACCCCGGGCCTGGCCCAGGTGGTCGGGGTGTTCGGCACGGGCGTCCTGGCCGGGGACGGCTCCCTGGACCGGCAGCGGCTGGGCGAGATCGTCTTCTACGACGCTGAGCTGCGCGCGAAACTGAACGCGATCATCCATCCGCTGGTCGGGGAGCGCATCCGCCAGCTGGAGCAGGGCGCTGACCCCGGCGCGATCGTGGTCGAGGCCATCCCGCTGATCGCCGAGAACCACATGGCCGGGTTCTTCGACCTCGTCGTGGTGGTGGACGTGCCGCCCCGGATCCAGGAAGACCGCCTGACCCGGGACCGGAGCCTGACCCGCGAGCAGGTCGCGGCCCGGGTGGCAGCCCAGGCGAGCCGGGAGGACCGGCTGGCCATCGCGGACATCGTGCTGGACAACTCCGGGTCCCTGGCCGAGCTCGACCGCGAGGTCGGGGAGCTGTGGGCCGAACTCTGCCGCCGGGCGAACACCGCGCAGGAGGCCTGACACTCCGCCGGTTCTGTCCGACCCCCGAAATACAGTGGAGGCTGGGGGAGTTAGCCACCGGGAGGAGGCAGCATCGTGCGACCAGTGAGTGACCTGCAGCGGCGGGTGGCGCCGTTCGAGGTGGTCACGGACATGGTCCCGTCCGGTGACCAGCCGAGGGCCATCGCCGAGATGGAGAGCCGGGTGAACGCCGGCACCCGGGACACCGTCCTGCTGGGCGCGACCGGCACCGGCAAGACCGCCACGGTGGCCTGGCTGGCCGAGCGGGTGCAGCGGCCGGTTCTGGTCATGCTGCCGAACAAGACACTGGCCGCCCAGTTTGCCAACGAGCTGCGCGAGATGCTTCCGCACAACGCGGTCGAGTACTTCGTCTCCTACTACGACTACTACCAGCCCGAGGCGTACATCCCGCAGACCGACACCTACATCGAGAAGGACTCCTCGATCAACGACGAGGTGGAGCGGCTGCGCCACTCGGCGACCAACTCGCTGCTCACCCGCCGGGACACTATCGTGGTGGCCTCGGTCTCCTGCATCTACGGCCTGGGCACGCCCCAGGAGTACGTGGACCGGATGGTCCGGCTCCGGGTTGGCGCCACCATCGAGCGGGACGCCCTGCTGCGCAGGCTGGTCGGCATGCAGTACGCCCGCAACGACCTGTCCTTCACCCGGGGGACCTTCCGCGTGCGCGGCGACACCATCGAGATCATCCCGGTCTACGAGGAGCTGGCCGTCCGGATCGAGATGTTCGGCGACGAGGTCGAGCGGCTGATGACGCTGCACCCGCTGACCGGCGAGGTGATGAGCGAGGACGAGGAGCTCTACATCTTCCCCGCGTCGCACTACGTGGCCGGCCCGCAGCGGATGGAGCGGGCCATCGCGGGCATCGAGGCCGAGCTGGAAGAGCGGCTGGGCGAGCTGGAGAAGGCCGGCAAGCTGCTGGAAGCGCAGCGGCTGCGGATGCGTACCACCTACGACATCGAGATGCTCCGCCAGGTGGGCAGCTGCTCGGGCATCGAGAACTACTCGCGGCACATCGACGGCCGCGAGGCTGGCAGCCCGCCGAACACCCTCCTCGACTACTTCCCGGAGGACTTCCTGCTGGTCATCGACGAGTCGCACAACACCGTCCCGCAGATCGGGGCCATGTACGAGGGCGACGTGTCGCGCAAGCGGGCCCTGGTCGAGCACGGGTTCCGGCTGCCCAGCGCGATCGACAACCGGCCGCTGACCTGGGACGAGTTCTGCGAGCGGATCGGCCAGACCGTGTACCTGTCCGCCACCCCGGGCCCGTACGAGCTGCAGCGGACGGCCGGCGACGTGGTCGAGCAGGTGATCCGGCCGACCGGCCTGATCGACCCCGAGGTGATCATCAAGCCGACCAAGGGCCAGATCGACGACCTGGTGCACGAGATCAGGGACGCGGGCCGAGCGGTCCGAGCGGGTGCTGGTCACCACGCTGACCAAGAAGATGGCCGAGGACCTGACCGACTACCTGCTGGAGCTCGGCATCCGGGCCCGCTACCTGCACAGCGAGGTGGACACGCTGCGCCGGGTGGAGCTGCTCCGCGAGCTGCGGCGTCGGCGAGTACGACGTGCTGGTCGGGATCAACCTCCTCCGCGAAGGCCTGGACCTGCCCGAGGTGTCGCTGGTCGTCGATCCTGGACGCCGACAAGGAGGGCTTCCTGCGCTCGGGCACCTCGCTGATCCAGACCATCGGCCGGGCGGCGCGGAACGTCTCCGGCCAGGTCCACATGTACGCCGACAAGGTGACCCCGTCCATGCAGCGGGCCATCGACGAGACCAACCGGCGGCGCGACAAGCAGGTCGCCTACAACATCGAGCACGGCATCGACCCGCACGCCGCTGCGCAAGCGGATCGCCGACATCCTCGACCAGCTGGTCCGGGAGGACGCGGACACCGAGAAGCTGATCGGCGGCGCGGGCGCCAGCAGAGCCGGGGCAAGGCCCCGGTGCCGGGCCTGTCCTCGCGGGCCCGGGCCTCGGCCAGCGGCGCGGCAGGGCGAGGGCGGCGGGCCGCGCGCGGCGACCTGATCGCCCTGATCGCCGAGCTGACCGAGCAGATGCACACGGCCGCGGCGGAGCTCCAGTTCGAGGTCGCGGCCCGGATCCGGGACGAGATCAGGGAACTCAAGCACGAGCTGCGGGGATGCAGGCGGCGGGCGTCTG
>CAWKOA010000026.1:0-133343 GCA_963851025.1 uncultured Actinomycetes bacterium | reverse complement strand
ACCGGCCGAGGTGGCTGCGCTCTCTGAGGTGATGCTGCGGCGGGCCACGCCGATCGCCGTACCCGGCGACCTCGTGGACCTGGTCGGCACCGGCGGGGACGGTGCGCACACGGTGAACATCTCCACCATGGGGGCGATCGTCACGGCGGCGGCGGGCGCCCGGGTGGTCAAGCACGGCAACCGCGCCGCCTCGTCCGCCTGCGGCGCCGCGGATGTCCTCGAGGCGCTGGGCGTCGCGATCACCCTGCCCCCGGCGGCGAGCGCCCAGCTGGCGCAGGAGACCGGGATCGCGTTCCTGTTCGCCCCGCTATACCACCCGGCCTTCAGGCACGCCTCGGTCGCCCGGGGCGAGCTCGGCGTGCCGACCGTGTTCAACTCCCTCGGCCCGGTGTCCAACCCGGCCCGGCCGGGGGCGCAGGCGGTCGGCGTCTCCGACCCCCGGATGGGCGGGGTCATCGCCGGGGTGCTGGCCGGGCGCGGCTGCTCGGCGCTGGTCTTCCACGGTGACGACGGGCTGGACGAGCTGACCCCCACGACCACCTCAACGGTCTGGGTGGTGCACGACGGCGCGGTGACCCAGACCGTGTTCGATCCCGCGGTGCTGGGGCTGGACCGGGCCCGGACCGGGGACCTGCGCGGGGGTGACCGCGAGCACAACGCGGCCGTCGCCCGCGCGGTGCTGGGCGGGGAGCGGGGCCCGGTCCGGGACACGGTGCTGCTCAACGCGGCCGCGGCGCTGGCCGCGTCCGCCGGGGTCCCGGGCGCGGACGCGCTGGACAAGGCCCTGGCCGAGGCGTTCGCCCGGGCCAGCACGGCCCTCGATTCCGGGGCGGCGGCGGACCTGCTGGACCGCTGGGTCGCCGACAGCCAGCGGCTCGCCCAGTCTGGTTAGCTGGCTGGCGGGGCCCCCGGGCTAACTCATCCTTCGTCGTAGCCGAGTGCGAACGCGGCCTCGAGGTCGTGCCGCGAATAGGTGCGGAACGCGATGTGCGTCTCGGTGTGCGTCACACCGTCGACCCGGTTGAGCGTGCCCGGGATCACGTCGGCCAGCTCCTCGTGCGCGCGCACCCGGACCAGGGCCACCAGGTCGAACTCACCGGTCACCGAGTAGACCTCGCTGACCTGCGGGATCTGGGCGATTACTTCCGCCGTCTCGGGGATCCGCGCCACATCGGCCTTCAACAGAACGATCGCGGTGATCACCTGCCGCCTCCTTAAGGCCTGCACCCGGCCCTCGGGCGGCCTGCCTCCTGCGGGCCGCCGGCCCCGCGTAGCGTACCGCTGCTCACCGGCTGGCCCGCGGACCGTCCGCGGCGGCGGGGGTGAGCCGGGGGGCAGCCTGCCGCGCGGCCGCCCGTTCCGCGGCGCTGAGCTGGGCCAGGGTCCGCACGCCCGTGGCGGGCAGCCGGTCCAGCAGGGCCGCCAGCACCGCCGCGGTCGCCCGGGCGTCGGCCAGCGCGCGATGGTGCGGGAGGGCGGGCGCCCCGAAGAAATCCGCCAGCGTGGCCAGCTTGCAGTTCGGGACCTCGTCCGCGGTGAGCAGCAGCCGGGCCAGCGTGACGGTGTCCAGCACCGGCGGGGCGGGCCACCGCCGCCCGCTGGCCGCACAGGCCGCGGTCAGGAAGCCGACGTCGAAAGGGGCGTTGTGCGCGGTGAGCACGGCCCCGCGGGCGAAGTCCAGGAAGCCGGGCAGCACGGCGGTGACCGGGGGAGCGTGGGCGACCATGGCCTCGGTGATGCCGGTCAGGGCGACAATGTCCGGCGGGATCAGCCGGCCCGGGTTGACCAGGGTGGCGAACTCCCCCTGGACCTGCCCGCCGCTCAGCCGGACCGCGCCGATCTCGGTGATGCCCGCGGCGTCCGGTGACCAGCCCGTGGTCTCCACGTTGACCACCACGAAGTCCAGCGCGCCGAGCGGCTGCCGCCGGATTCCGGGGGTCCAGGGATGGCGCAGCCGCCGCACCAGCCTGTCGAGCATGATCACGCTGTCACGGTATGCCGGGCCACCGACAGTCCGGGCCAGGGCACGCCGGCGGCAGTCCGGGCCAGGGCACGCCGGCGGCAGTCCGGGCCAGGGCACGCCGGCGGCAGCCCGGCTTAGCCCAGCCGGGCCCGGTAGCACTCGGTCACGTAGGGCAGCACCAGCTCACCCGACCCGGCCCGCCCGGCCAGGCGCCGCACCCCGGCCAGCACCGCGGCCCGCTGCTCCTCGGGCATGGTGATCACGTAGCTGCGCGAGGCGGCCAGGTCGATCAGCTCGTCCGGGCCGAGCCGGTGCTTCCACTCCACGTCGCCGTGTTCGACGGGCCCGAACGGGGGGCCGATGATCCCGCGGTCGTCGCGGCGGTGATCGCCCGGGTCGTGCAGGATCTGGCCCAGCTCGGCCACCCAGTCCTCCCGCTCATCGCGGATGTTCCAGACCAGGCCGAGCTGCCCGCCCGGGACGAGCACGCGGGCCACCTCCGGTACCGCGCGGCTGCGGTCCACCCAGTGCCACGCCTGGGCGACCAGCACCGCGTCGACGCTGCCGTCCGGCAGCGGGATCTCCTCCGCCGTCCCGGCGTACACGGCGACGTCCGGCACCGCCCGGGCCAGCTGCTCGCGCATGCCCGCCGAGGGCTCGACCGCGACCACGTCCAGGCCGCGGCCGCGGAGCTGGCGGGTCAGCTTGCCGGTGCCGGCCCCGAGGTCGAGCACCCGCGACGCGTCCTCCGGCAGCAGCCAGTCGACCGCTTCGGGCGGGTAAGGAGGCCTGCCACGCTCGTAGGCGCCCGCGGCGGCGCCGAAGGACGAGGCCTGCCGCTGGAGCTGGTCTGCGCTGCGGTCGTCGTCGGGCATGCCCGCATCATCCCAGGCCCGCCTGCCGGCGGAGTGTCAGTACCCCCGCCTAGCGTGAGCCCCGATGCACCCCTCAGCGGGGTGCCGCGACCACCAGCCCGGGCTGCCTGGCCCGGCCGGCGGGCCGCCAGCCAGAGGAGGAGAGATGCTGATCGAATGTGATCGCTGTGAGATGCGTGACATCGCCTGCGCGGACTGCGTGGTCACCGCGCTGCTCGCCGGCGCGGAGCCGGTAGCCGACCTCGACCCCGCCGAGCAGCGGGCGCTGCGGGTCCTCGCCGATGCGCGGCTGGTCCCGCCGCTGCTGCTGCGCCCGTCGGCCAAGGCGTCCTGAGACCGGCACCGGCACGCACCGTGATCAGGACACGCCCGCGTCCCGGGGAAGACCGGCCCGCGCCGGCCCGGCCGGCGGCCCGGAATCCCAGTCCCGGCAGGCATTCTGCGGGAACCGAAACGCCTGGCGATGGTCAAGCAGGTCACGGGAGTTCGCGAAGCGGTTGAATTCACCTTGCGGCCTTCACTAGTGTCAGCCCCGGTCGGTTCGCTCCCCAGCCACCACTATGGTGACGGCGGCCGGCCACCGCCGAGTCTTCGCGCTGGCATAGGACGGCCAGCCGGAGAGCCGGGGACCCACCGGAGGACTGTCCCGGGGCCCAAGCCCGGAACGATGAGTCCTTCAGGGGTGAATCGGCCAGGTCACGCCAGGGCTCGCTACGCCGCGGTCACCGCGACGCGGCCGGCCGTACCGTGATCCGGCCGTAGGGCATCTTCCACAGCCCGAACCCGTCAGCTCACCCGGTAGGCGGAGTGGAAGAAGGAGCGTGATCACGTACGTGAGTACGCGTCCAGCTGCCGAGCCTGCGCGCTCGCCGGCCCGGCACACATCGGCATTGCGCCGCGGGCTGGCCATCGGCGCCAGCCTGGCCGCCGCCGGGGCCCTGGCCACATTCGCCAGTTCCGCCGGAGCCGCCCCGAAGCCCACCGTCGGCCAGGTCCAGAAGTCGGTGAACCGGCTGACCTCCGCGGAGGACCAGGCGGCCCAGATGTACGACCAGTCCGAGCAGCAGCTCAGCAACGCTAAGCAGCGGCTCACCCTGGTCAACCACGAGGTCCGGGCCGACCAGGCCAAGTTCGAGTCGATGCGCAGCCAGATCGCGGCCATCGCCTCGACCGCCTATGAGAACGGCACCATGACCTCCATGGGTGCCCTGCTGACCTCGGACAACCCCCAGGCGGTGCTCGGCCAGGCCTCGGTGCTGCTGCAGCTGTCCAGCGACCGCGCGGCCCAGGTGAACGAGTTCATCCAGGCGGCCCGCCAGCTCCAGGGCGCCCAGCTCACCGCGAAGCGGACCGAGCAGGCCGTGGCGACCCTGGACGCGCAGCGCCTGGCCCGCAAGAAGTCGCTCGGCAAGTCGCTGTCGCAGAAGAAGGCCCTGCTGGCCACGCTCACCGCGCAGCAGCAGCAGACCGTGGCCACCACGACGATCGGGAACGGCGGCACCACGACGGCGAGCGACCCGGTGCCGACCAGCAGCCAGGCCGGCAAGGCCGTGGCCTACGCCTACTCCAAGCTGGGCGACCCGTACGTGTACGGGGCGACCGGGCCGAGCTCGTTCGACTGCTCGGGGCTCGTTCAGGCGGCGTGGGCGTACGCCGGGGTGGCCATCCCGCGTACCACCTACGAGCAGGTGGCCGCGCTGCCCGCGGTGTCCACGAGCAACCTGCAGCCCGGCGACCTGCTGTTCTTTGACGGTGACGGTCACGTCGGGATCTACGTCGGCGGCGGCTACCTGATCGACGCGCCGCAGACCGGCTCGAATGTGGAGAAGGTTCAGCTGGCCGGCTGGTACAGCGCGAACCTGGACAGCGCCGCGAGGCCCTGACCCACGAGAGCGCCTGAGACCTCAGCGGTAGCTGACGCGGCATAGCGGCGCTCCCGGGCCCAGCCCGGGAGCGCCGCTATGATCCTCCCCAGATGGCAAAGATCCTGATCGTCACCAACGACTTCCCGCCGCGGGCCGGCGGCATCCAGTCGTTCGTGCACGCCCTGGCCCTGCGGCTGCCCGCCGGGCAGGTCGTCGTGTACGCCCCCGCCTGGGAGGGCGCCGCCGAGTTCGACCAGCGGCAGCCGTTCCCGGTGCTGCGTCACCCCACCTCGCTGATGCTGCCAGTGCCCTCGGTGCGCCGCCGCGCGGTGGCGGCCCTGACCGAGCACGGCTGTGACACGGTGCTGTTCGGCGCGGCCGCGCCGCTGGGGCTGCTGGCGCCCGCGCTCCGCGCGGCCGGGGCCCGGCGGATCGTCGCCCTGACCCACGGCCACGAGGCGGGCTGGGCGGCGCTGCCGGTCGCCCGCAGCCTGCTGCGCCGGATAGGCGAGTCCACCGACGTCGTCACCTACCTCGGCGAGTACTTCCGGGTCCGGCTGGCCCGGGCGCTGTCACCCGCGGCGGCGGCCCGGATGGCCCGGCTCGCCCCCGGCGTGGACACCGCGGCGTTCCACCCCGGCGCGGGTGGCGCCGCCATCCGGGACCGGCTCGGCCTGGCCGGGCGGCCGGTGGTGGTCTGCGTGTCCCGGCTGGTCAAGCGCAAGGGCCAGGACACCCTCATCCGGGCCTGGCCGCTGGTCCAGGCGGCCGGTGACCCGGTCCTCCTGCTGGTCGGCAGCGGCCCGGAGACCGCGCGGCTGCGCCAGCTGGCCCGCCAGCTCGGCGTGGCCGGCTCGGTCGTGTTCACCGGGCAGGTGCCCGAGGGGGACCTGCCCGCCTACTACGACGCGGGTGATGTGTTCGCGATGCCCTGCCGGACCCGCCGCCGCGGCCTGGACGTCGAGGGCCTGGGCATCGTCTACCTGGAAGCCTCCGCGACCGGGCTGCCGGTCATCGCGGGTGACTCGGGCGGCGCGCCGGACGCGGTGCTCAGCGGCGAGACCGGCTACGTGGTCCCCGGCCGCGACGTGACGGCCCTCGCGGCCCGGCTCACCGAGCTGCTCGCCGACCCCGCCGGGGCCCGGGCGATGGGCGAGAAGGGCCTGGCCTGGGTGGACCGTGAATGGCGCTGGGACCTGGTCGCGCGGCGGCTGGAGCAGATCCTGGCCGGCTGACGTGCCGTCCTGATCCGCCGCACTGATCCGCAGCACTGGTCCGCAGCATTGGCCACCCGGGCCCGCCCGTCAGTCGTAGAGAGCGTCGATGTCCGCGGCGAAGTCCTTGCTCACCACGCCGCGGCGGACCTTGAGGGACGGCGTGAGATAGCCGTCCTGCTCGGTGAAATCGACCGGGAGCACCCGGAACCGGCGGATGGACTCGGCCCGGGACACCGCCTTGTTGGCGTCGTCCACTCCCGACTGGATCTCGGCGAGCAGCTCCGGGTCGTCCGCCAGCTCCGCCAGGCTGGCCGAGGCCAGCTGCGGGTGCCGCCCCTTCCAGGCCTCCAGCGCCTCCTCGTCCAGGGTCACCAGGCAGGCCACGTAGGGCCGGCCGTCGCCCACCACCATGCACTGGCTGACCAGCGGATGAGCGCGCAGCCGGTCCTCCAGCACGGCCGGGGCCACGTTCTTGCCCCCGGCGGTGACGATGATGTCCTTCTTCCGGCCGGTCACCCGCAGGTGGCCGTCCTCGTCGAGCTCACCCAGGTCGCCGGTGTGCAGCCAGCCCTCAGCGTCGATCATCTCGGCGGTCGCGGCCTCGTTGTGCCAGTAGCCCGGGAAGATGTTCGGCCCGGACACGAGGATCTCGCCGTCCTCGCCTATCCGCACGGTGACGCCGGGCACCGGCCGCCCGACCGTGCCGATCTTGTTCCGGCTGGGCGTGTTGGCCGAGACCACCGGGCTGGTCTCGGTGAGGCCGTAACCCTCCAGCACGGTGAGGCCCGCGCCGCGGAAGAAGTGCCCGAGGCGCTCGCCGAGCGCGGCGCCCCCGGACACGGCGTACTGGACCCGCCCGCCGGTGGCCGCGCGCAGCTTGCTGTAGACGAGCCGGTCGTAGACGGCATGCGCGGCCCGCAGCTGCAGCCCCTGGCGGCCCGGGAGAGCCTGGCCCCCGGGGCCCAGCGTGTGACTCCACTCGATCGCCGTGCGGGCCGCCGCGGCGAAGATGCGGCGCTTCGCCGGGCTCGCCGAGGCCTGGAGCTCCGCGCCGTTGTACACCTTCTCGAACACCCGCGGGACGGCCAGGATGAAGGTGGGCTGGAAGCTGCCCAGGTCGGCCACCAGGTTCGCGACGTCCGGGGTGTGCCCCAGGACGGTGCCCGATTCGAGGCAGCCGATCTGGATGATGCGCGCGAAGGAGTGCGCCAGCGGCAGGAAGAGCAGGGCCGAGCGCCCGGGCAGGGTGAAGATCTCCGGCAGGGCGCCGATCGCGTTGCGCACGTCGGCGAGCATGTTCGCGTGCGTCAGCTCGCATCCCTTGGGCCGGCCCGTGGTCCCGGAGGTGTAGATGATCGTGGCCAGGTCCGCGGCCACGCGGGCCGAGCGCCGCCCGGTCAGCTCCTCGTCGGTCACCGCGGCGCCCTCCGCGGCCAGGCTGTCCAGCGCCCGGGCCGCGCCGGGCCCGCCGCCGGCCGCCCCCTCGATCAGCCAGGTCCGCTCCACGGCCGGCAGCCGGCCCAGCACCTCGGCCAGGGCCCCGGTGTGCGCAGGCGTCTCCGCGATGAGCGCGCGGGCGCCTGAGTCGCTGAGGATCCACTCGACCTGCTCGGCCGAGGATGTCTCGTAGATGGGCACGCTGACCGCGCCCGCCGCCCAGATCGCGTAGTCGGCCAGCGTCCACTCGTACCGGGTCCGGGACAGCAGGGCCACCCGGTCCCCGAGGCCGACGCCGGCCGCGATGAGGCCCTTGGCCAGCGCGGCGACCTCGTCGCGGAACGGCCCGGCGGTCACCTCCCGCCAGGGCGGCCCGCCGCCGTCGGCCTGGCGGCGCATGATCACCGCCTGCGGCTCGCGATCCGCGCGGTCGAAGACCACGTCGGCGAGCGTCGCCGACGGCGCGACCTCCGCCACCGCGGGGGTGCTGTATTCACGCATGACAGCTCCTGCCGGTCACGTTGTTCCCCGGTGAACGACTGGACCGTACCCCGGGCGGCCCCCCGCAAGCTACCCGCAGGTAGCGCAATTCAGGGTACCCGGCCAGCCCGGCGGCGCCCGGCCGCCAGGTGTGGCAATCTGTCGGGATGCCCACCCGATGGGAGTACGGCTCCCTGATCACCATTGCCCTCGCCCCCAGTGAACAACAGCCACCTGATCACACGGTCGGCATCCTGGTCACGGCCATGCAGGCCCGTGTCGTCTCCGTGGTGGAACTGGGCGACCTGGTCCCCGGGGAACGGTACGCGGCCATGAACGCGGTGGGCCAGGAGGGCTGGATCATCACCGGCCCCAGCGTCCGGTCGGACTTCAGCCGGGGGGCAGTGGTCAGGATCGGCGGGGCCACCAGGCTCGCCCCGTGGATGGCGCAGACGCTGGCCAACCAGCCGGTCGGCACGTGGGCCCGCGGCTACTTCGAGTACCCGCTCCGGCGGCCGCTGGACTGACCGTACCGGGGCAGGCCGGGAAGCACCCGGGCTTGTACCGTTGGCTCATGCGGGTGCACGTGGTCAGCGATGTTCATGGCCGCGCCGAGGCGCTCGCGGCGGCCGGGGGCGCCGACGGGTTCATCTGCCTGGGTGATCTCCTGCTGTTCATCGACTACGCCGATCACCGGCAGGGCATCTTCCCCGACCTGTTCGGCGCGGAGGCGACCCGCACGTTCGTCGAGCTGCGCCTGGCCAAGCGGTTCGACGAGGCCAGGGACTTCTCCCGGCGGCTGTGGGGCCAGCTGGGCGGTGACCCGTCCGGGCATGTCCAGCAGGCGGCGTCCAGCCAGTACGCGGAGCTGTTCGCGGCCATGCCCGAGCCGGCCCACATGACCTACGGCAACGTGGACATCCCGCCGCTGTGGCAGCAGCACCTCAAGCCCGGGCACGAGGTCCTGGACGGGCAGCGGGCCACGCTCGGCGGCTGGACCTTCGGGTTCGTCGGCGGCGGCCTGCCCTCCGCCTACCGGACTCCCTATGAGATCGACGAGGAAGCCTACGCGGCCAAGGTGACCGCGACCGGCCAGGTCGACGTGCTGTGCACGCACATCCCGCCGGCCGTCCCGCAGCTGCTGTACGACACCGTGGCCCGCCGGCTCGAACGGGGCAGCACGGCGATCCTCGAGCACATCCGCCGGACCCAGCCCCGGTACGCCCTGTTCGGCCACGTTCACCAGCCGCTGGCCCGCCGGGTCCGGATCGGCCGGACGGAGTGCATCAACGTGGGCCACTTCCGGGCCACCGGGGTCCCGTACGTCCTGGAATGGTAAGTCGCCGGGGCAGATCCCCGGGCCCGGCCGGGGCGCATGGCCCGGCCGTGGAGGTACGCTCCGAGCATGGCCGACAGGACGACGTCGAGCATCTTCATCGCCGCTACCGGGCCGGACGTAATGGCCGTGATAGCCGATTTCGCCGCCTACCCGCAGTGGGCGAGCGCCGTGCGCTCCGCTGAGGTGGTCTCGCGCGGCGCGGACGGCCGTCCCCGCGTGGTCCGGTTCAGCCTGGACGCCGGGATGATTAAGGACAGCTACGGCCTTAGCTATGAGTGGGGCGACTCCGGGGTCCGCTGGGATCTGGCCGAGCCCGGGTCGGTCATCAGCGCGATGACCGGCGGGTACGCCCTGGCTGACGGCTCCCGCGGGACCGAGGTCACCTACGACCTCAGCGTGGACCTCCGGGTGCCGCTGCTCGGCATGCTGAAGCGGAAGGCTGAGAAGGTCATCATCGATACCGCGCTGAAAGGGCTCAAGGCCCGGGTCGAGGGCCTGCGTGCGCAGGCCGCGGCGGCGGGGGGCACACAGCTGGACAGGGACAGGGAAGAAGGCGCGACGTGACGGAGCGGCAGCCAGGCAGCGACCCGATCGGCGAGCTCCAGCGATGGCTGGTCCGCTCGGGGGCCCGCAGCGTGAGCCGGCAACTGGGCGATCAGGTCCGGACCGCCCTCGGCGGCAGTACGCGCGGGGACGTCTGGGAGAACGCGACCGCCGACTACGAGTCCCCGGAATGCCAGTGGTGCCCGATCTGCCGGGCCCGGCGCAGGCTCCGGGAATCCGGCCCCGGCCTGTCCTCGAGCGTGGCGGCCGCGGGGGGCGCGGTCTCCACGGTGCTCCAGGACGCGGCGGCGGCGTTCGAGGCGGCGGTAGCCGCGGCGGGACGGCAAGCCCGGCCCCGGGACGAGGCACCGGCCAGCGGCGGGGTCTGGGACGAGGTGACCGAGGAGCCCGGCCACCGGCGGGGTGTGGGACGAGGCAGCCGAGGAGCCGGCCGGCGGCGGGGTGTGGGATGAGGCCACCAGCGAGTCGGCCCGCCCGGTGCCCAGGATCGTGCCGGACCCGCCGGCCGAGCCGGCGCCGCCCGCTGACCCGGGTTCCGGCCCGTCCGCGTCCCCCGGGCCGGGGGAGCAGGACCCCGCGTAAGGGCACCGCCCCCTAGAGCACCGCGCCGTCGTCCGGGCCAGAGTCGCGGGGAGGCTTCTCGCCCATCCTGATCACCAGGGTCGCGAAGCCGCCGACGAACGCGGCCACGGCCAGGAACGCGGCCCACCCCGGGATGGCCCAGCCCACCATGGTGGCCAGCAGCAGGTAGCCCGGCCCGCCGAACAGCGCGGCCCAGGCCCCCTTGGCCACCGGGTCCAGCGACGGCAGCGGCGGCGGGACCGGCGGCACGAAGTCCTCGTCCTCCGCCGGGGCCGGCGGAACGGGACTGGCCGGGCGGACGATCCGCGGCCGGCCCCCGCGCCCGGGACCGGGGGGCGCGAGGTCTTCGTTGCGGCCGATGGGAGGGGATCCATGCGCGGCGGGTCCGTCGACCGCCGGGCCGTTCGCGGGGGAAGCTGGCGGCCCGTCCGGGCCCGGGACGCTGTAGGAGCCGGGGGCCTGGCGGGGGCCCGGGCTCGCCCCCGGCCGGGGATCCGAGGTCCCGCCGGGGTCCGCGCCCAGGTCAAGCGCCGGGTCCGTGTCGTCGCTCAGGTCCAGGCTCAGCGCGGGGTCGGTGTCCGGGCCAGCGTCCGGCAGCGTCCCGGCCCGCCGCGGGCCGGGCAGGTTCTCCCGCTCCGGCCACGGCATCTCGCCATCGCCCGCGTCCGGCTCGGCCGCGTAGTTCGCGATCAGGTCACGCCACGCGGCTTCCTCGCCGCCTGACGCGCCCCGCCCGCTGCCCTTCACTCCGTCTCCGCATGACTATGCGCACGGACGAACTCCAGGCTCCCCGCGAAGATCGTTGGTGCGTCGTTGTCCAGGGTGGCCACATGATAACTGTCCGGGCATTCCCGGATGGTCAGCTGGCCGGGGGGCAGGGCGGTCTGCAGCACCCGCATGCTGGCCGGTCCCACGACGTGATCGACCGTGCTGCGGTAGACCAGCACGGGCTGGGTCACCTCGCCCAGCCGCGACTGGGTCAGCCGCCACAGCCCGGGCAGCGACGCCGCCGCCCGCACCGGGACCCGGGTGTAGCCGAGTTCCTGGACACCTTCCTTCTTGATGTCGCTGGCGATCCCGGGCAGCGACGGCACCACCAGCTTGAGCACCGGGGCCAGCAGGAAGAGCTTGGTGTCGGGAGCCAGCGACGGGTTGACCAGGACCAGGCCGCTCACCCCGGCGCCGCGCAGTTCCGCCATCCGCAGCGCCAGGCAGCCGCCCATGGACAGGCCCATCACGAAGATCTCGTTGCTCTGCCCGCGCAGCTCCTCGTAGGCGCGGTCCGCCTCCGCGTACCAGTCCTCCCAACGGGTGCGGGACATTTCCTGCCAGGTGGTGCCGTGGCCGGGCAGCCGGGGCACGGACACCGTCAGGCCCGGCGTCGGACAGGTACTCCGCCCACGGCCGCAGCGACCCGGGAGACCCGGTGAACCCGTGGCAGAGCAGGACGCCGGTGCCGCCGGTGCCCGCGTGGAAATACGCTTCCGCGCCTGGGATGACTGGCATGAGTTCATCGTCCTGTCCGCCGGGGCCTGGCCTGCGCGCCCGGTGCCCCCCGAGTACCAACCGTCCTCCGGGAGCCGGGCCGCGCATCTCACGCTCTGGCATCGTCGCATGACCCGCGCTCCGCCGCACGCCGCCCGGCCGCCTAATCCGTGCTGACGAGCGGCCGCTTTCCCTCGTTTCCCGTGCGACGATGGACGCGTGTTCTACTGGGTGGTCAAGGCGATCCTCGGGCCCTTCCTGGCGCTGATCTTCCGGCCCTGGGCGGAGGGCATCGAGAACGTGCCCCGGGAAGGGCCGGCCATCATCGCCAGCAACCACCTCTCGTTCGCCGATCACTTCTTCGGCCCGCTGCCGCTGCCGCGCAAGGTGACCTTCCTGGCCAAGTCCGAGTACTTCACCGGCCGCGGGCTGAAGGGGCTGCTCAAGAAGGCTTTCTTCAGCGGGGTAGGGGGGATCCCGCTGGACCGGGCCGGGGGGCAGGCCAGCGAGCGGGCCATCAACACCGGCCTGCGCGTGCTGGCCCAGGGCAAGCTGCTCGGCATCTATCCCGAGGGCACCCGGACCCCGGACGGGCGGCTGTACCGGGGCAAGACCGGGGTGGCCCGGCTGGCCCTGGAATCGGGAGCGCCGGTGGTCCCGTGCGCGATGGTCGGCACGTTCGAGCTGATGCCGTCGGGCAAGCTCATCCCGCGGCTGCGTTACCGGCCCGGGGTCCGGTTCGGCAAGCCGCTGGACTTCTCGCGCTACGCCGGCCTCGAATCAGACCGTCTCGTGCTGCGCGCGGTGACCGACGAGATCATGTACGCGATCATGGCCCTGGCCAGCCAGGAGTACGTGGACGAGGACGCGCAGCGGGCCAAGGAACGGCTGAAGGCGGAGCACAAGGCCGAGCGGCTGGTTCACGCGTCCACCGAGGGCCGCTCCGGCACGTAGCCGCGCTGGCCTGGCTGCCCGGCCGCGGCCGCCGCCGGATCCGGCGGCGGGCCGCCTGCCCGCCTGCTGCACGAGCAGCGCCAGGGCCAGCAGCAGCGCCGCCGCGATGCCGTCCAGCCAGAAGTGGTTGGCGGTGACGATGACCGCCAGCACCGTGAGCACGGGATAGCCCAGCGCGAGCCAGCGCCAGCGGCTCCGGGACACCTGCACCACCACCAGGGCCACCAGCAGCGCCCAGCCCACATGCACCGAGGGCATGGCCGAGAGCTGGTCGGCGTTGAAGCCCGCCACTGAGCCGTAGACCGACTGGCCGTAGCGCGCCCCCGTGTCCACCAGCCCGTCACCCGGGAGCATCCGCGGCGGCGCGACCGGCAGGAACTGGATCAGCAGCGCCCCCGCGGTGAACAGGACCAGGGTGGTCCGGACCTGCGGATAGTTCCGGCGGTGCCGGGCGTACACCCAGACCAGGCAGGCGATCAGCACCACGAAGTGCAGTGACGCGTAGTAGAGGTTGAGCGTCTCGACGAGCAGCGGATGGCCGAGGAACGCGCGCTGGATCACGGCCTCGCTGGGCAGGTGCACGACCCGCTCGGTGTGCCAGATCCACCGGGCCCGGGCCAGCGCGCCGGCCGGGCCGATCAGGCTGAGGCTCCCGACCAGCTGCCAGAGGGCGAACAAGGCCAGCAGGACGGCGGCTTCCCAGGCGATCCCGGCGGCCAGGGCCAGCCGGCGCGGCCAGGCCGCGGCCGGGGACGGTGCGCTGGCCGGGGACGGTGCGCGGGGCGGGCGGGTGGCGTGGCGGACCGCCGCCGAGGCGCCGGCCAGGCAGGCCGCGGTGACCGCCGCCGCCCGCCAGGACAGCTCCAGGTCGATCATGTGGCACGCCTCCATCCCCGCCGCTGCCGGGCCCGCGCGGCTCAATTGGTACGTCTCGTGAACCAAGCGTCCCAGGCGTCCAGCAAACGCTAAGGTTACGGCCCTTGATTAAAGGAGCGGACTAATGACTGGAATACCGATGGGGGCCCCGGGGATTCCCCCCGCGCCGGCCGGACCGGGCGGGCCAGCCGGGCCGGGCGGTCAGCCTGGTCCCGCGGGCGAGATCCTCGTCGCGTTCGCCGAGCCCGCTGACCAGCGCCGGCTCACCGTCCTGGTGCGCATCATCCTGGCCATCCCGCAGCTGGTGGTGCTGTACGTGCTCGGCATCGCGGCCGAGGTGGTCGCGGTGATCTGCTGGTTCGCCGCGCTGGTCACCGGCCGCCTGCCGGCCGGGCTGGCCGAGTTCCAGGTTGGCTACCTGCGCTGGACGACCCGGGTCTACGCGTACCTGTTCCTGCTCACCGACGTGTACCCGCCGTTCGAGTTCGAGGAGTCGCAGTACCCGGTCCGGATGCGGGCCGAGCCGGGCCCGCTCAACCGGCTCGCGGTCCTGTTCCGGATCATCCTGGTCATCCCCGCCCTGATCGTCAGCGTGCTGCTGGCGTACGGCGTGAGCTTCCTGGTCATGTTCGTGACCTGGCTGATCGTGCTCATCGCGGGCCGGATGCCGCGGCCGCTGCACGAGGCCCTCGCGGCCGTCGTGCGCTACGAGGTCAGGGTGCACGGGTACTTCCTGATGCTGACCGCCCGCTACCCGGGCGGCCTGTTCGGGGACCCGGCCGCGTCCGCCTTCGGGACGGCGCCCGCGGGCGGGGCGTTCCCGGGCGGATCAGCGGAGCCGGGGGCCCCGGTGTTCCCGGAGGCCCCGGCCGCTCCCGGCTGGGGCCAGCCCGCCCCGGGCCAGCCTGAGTTCGGCCAGTATGGGTACGGCCAGCCCGGGACGGGGTGGGGCCAGCCGGAGTCCGGCCAGCCCGCGCCGGGGTACGGCCAGCCCGCGCCGGGTACGGCCAGCCCGCGCCGGGAGGCCGGCTATCCGGCCGCCGGCGTCGCCGGGCCCGCCGCCCCGATCCGCTGGCTCGGCGGCGACCAGCCCTGGCAGCTGGTCCTGTCCCGCGCGGCCAAGCGGCTGGTCACCCTGTTCCTGGTGCTGGGCGTGCTCCTCATCGTGGGCTACACGGCGCTGATCGCCGGGCTCGCCATCGTCTCCGGCAACAGCACCGTGGCCCGGGCCAACGCGGCCATCTCGGTCGAGGGCACGTTCGCCACGCTGAGCACCACGCTGTCCACCTTCGACTCGAAGGTGGCGGCCTGCCAGGGCAAGCTCAGCTGCGTCAACACGGTGGACGGGCAGATGTCCCAGGCGTTCAGCACGTTCGCGCAGGACATGAACGGCATCTCCATGCCCACCTCCGCGTCCGCGGCGGCCGCGGGCCGGGTGCGGTCCGACGCGAGCCAGGCCAGCGACGGTTTCCGGCGCCTCTCGGCCGTCACCTCGGCGGCCCAGTACCAGCAGGTGGTGGCCAGCACCGGCCTGGAAGGCCTGCTCCGCCGCTTCGACCGCGACTACCAGGCCCTGGGGACCACCCTCGGCGTCCACCCGGGGTGAGGTCCCGCCGGGCGCGCCTAGGAGGCGGACCAGCCTTTGGTCCGGGCCACGGCCTGGCGCCAGCGGGCGTAGGCCGCGTCGTCCCGGGGGCCCGGCTCGAACCGGCGGTCCAGCCGCCAGGTGGCGGCGAGCTCGCCGGTCGAGGACCAGGTCCCGGTGGCCAGCCCGGCCAGGAACGCCGCCCCGAGCGCGGTGGTCTCGCCGACCACGGGACGCTCCACCGGGAGCTGCAGCTGATCCGCCTGGATCTGCATGAGCAGGTCGTTGGCGCTGGCGCCGCCGTCCGCGCGCAGCACCCGGCCGCCCTGCGAGCCGCCCCCTATCATCAGGTCGGCCACGTCCCGCACCTCGTAGGCGATCGCCTCCAGGGTGGCCCGGACCACGTGCGCCCGGGTCGTGCCGCGGGTGATGCCGAACAGGGCCCCGCGCGCGTCCGGGTCCCAGTCGGGTGCGCCCAGGCCGGTCAGCGCGGGCACGAACACCACGCCGCCCGAATCGGGCACGCTGCGCGCCAGCGCCTCGCTCTGCGCCGCGTCATCCAGCAGGCCGAGCCCGTCCCGCAGCCACTGCACCGCGGCGCCGGTCACGAACACCGACCCCTCCAGGGCGTAGGTGAGCTGGCCCGAGCCGTCCATCCAGGCCACCGTGGACAGCAGCCCGGCCGCCGAGCGCACCACGGCCGGCCCGGTGTTGGCCAGCACGAAGGACCCGGTCCCGTAGGTGCACTTGGTGTCGCCCGGGCTGAAGCAGGCCTGGCCGAACAGGGCGGCCTGCTGGTCGCCGGCGATGCCGGCCACCGGGAGGTCCAGGCCGAGGAACGCGCCAGGGTCGGTGTGCGCGACCACCCCGGTGGACGGCACCACCTCGGGCAGCGCCCGCTGCGGGACCCGCAGCAGCTCGCACAGTTCCCCGGACCACCGCCCGGTCCCGATGTCGAACAGCAGCGTGCGCGAGGCGTTGGAGGCGTCGGTCACGTGCCGGGCCCCCGCGGTCATCCGGGCGATCAGGTAAGAATCCACGGTGCCGCAGGCCAGTGAGCCGTCGGCCAGGCCCTGCCCAGGTGCCCGGGTCGTGCTCGGCCAGCCAGGTGAGCTTGGTCCCGGTGAAGTACGGGTCGAGGCGCAGGCCGGTCAGCGCGGCCACCCGGTCCTCGTGGCCGGCCTCGCGCAGCGCGTCGCAGATCCGGGCCGTGCGCCGGTCCTGCCACACGATCGCGCGGCGCGGCGCGGCCAGCGTGGCCCGGTCCCAGACCACCGCGGTCTCCCGCTGGTTGGTGAGGCCGAGGCTGCGCACCGGCGGATCACCCGCCTGGGCGAGGGCCTGGCGGGACGCGGCCAGCGTCGCCTGCCAGATGTCCTCGGGCAGGTGCTCCACCCAGCCCGGCTCGGGGAAGTACTGCCGGAATTCCTGGTACCCGCGCCCGGACACCAGGCCGTCCTCGGTCACGATCAATGCGGTGACGCCGGTTGTCCCGGCGTCGACAGCCAGCACGCTCATGGGGACTAGTGTTGCCCTATGCGAGTTGGAGTGCTGACGGGCGGCGGAGACTGCCCGGGATTGAATGCGGTCATCCGGGCGCTGGTCCGCCGGGGCACGGAGGAGTTCGGCTACGAGTTCGTGGGCTTCCGCGACGGCTGGCGCGGACCCCTCGAAGGGGACACCGTGCCCCTTGACGTGCAGGCGGTACGGGGGATCCTGCCGCGGGGCGGGACGATCCTCGGCTCATCGCGGACCAACCCGCTGGCCGAGTCCGCGAGCCAGGGGGGCCGCTCCGGGGTGGAGCGGATCAAGGACAACCTGGCCGGCCTGGGCGTGGACGCCCTGGTGGCGATCGGCGGGGAGGACACCCTCGGGGTGGCCACCCGGCTGCACGGGGAAGGCCTCCCGGTGGTCGGGGTGCCGAAGACCATCGACAACGACCTGGGTGCCACCGACTACACGTTCGGCTTCGACACCGCGGTGAACATCGCGATGGAGGCCATCGACCGGCTGCACACCACGGCGGAAAGCCATCACCGGGCGCTGATCTGCGAGGTGATGGGACGGCACGCGGGCTGGATCGCGCTGCACGCCGGGCTGGCAGGCGGGGCCAACGTGATCCTCATCCCGGAGAAGCCGTTCAGCATCGAGAAGGTCTGCGCCTACGTGGAGCACCGGTTCCAGACCCGCTACGCGCCGATCATCGTGGTATCCGAGGGCGCCAAGCCCGAGGAGGACGACATCCAGCTGGCTGACCAGCGGCTCGACGCGTTCGGCCATGTGCGGCTGGGCGGCATCGGGCAACTGCTGGCCGACGAGATCGAGAAGCGGACCGGCAAGGAAGCGCGTTACACGGTGCTCGGGCACATCCAGCGGGGCGGGACCCCGACCGCCTTCGACCGGGTGCTGGCCACCCGGTTCGGCGTGCACGCCATCGGGGCGGTGCACGACGGCGACTTCGGCATCATGGTCGCGCTGCGCGGCACCGACATCGTCCGGGTGCCGCTGGCCGAGGCCACCCGCGAGCTCAAGACGGTGCCACCGGAACGGTACGCCGAGGCCGAGGTCTTCTTCGGCTGAGCGGTCAGGTCCGGCTGAGCGGCCGGCTCAGCGGACCTGGACCGCGACCAGGCACGCATCGTCGCTGGTGTCGGACCGCGAGTTGCCCATCAGGTGATCGGCGAAGCGGGCGACATCCCCGACCGGCCCGCTGGCCAGGCGCAGCAGCGCGTTTATCGAGTCGTCGATGGCCTCGTCGTGCCGCTCGATCAGGCCGTCGGTGAACATCGCGAGCGCGTCGCCCGGCCGCAGCGTGATGGTCAGCTCCTCGTAGCTGGCGTCCGGGTCCGCGCCGACCAGCACCCCGGACGGCAGCGCCAGTTCCCGCGCTGTCCCGTCCCGCACCAGCAGCGGCGGCAGGTGCCCGGCCCGGGAGCAGCACAGCGTCCGCTGCTCCGGGTCGTAGATGCCGCACACCACCGTGCCGATGATGCCGTCGGTGAGATAGCAGGCCACGCAGTTCAGCCAGCCCAGCAGCTGGGCCGGCCCGGCGCCGGTGATGGCCAGGCCGCGCAGGCAGTTCCGCAGGGCCACCATGCCGGTGACCGCGTCGATGCCGTGACCGGCGATGTCCCCGACCACGAGCAGCACTTTCCTGTCCGGCAGCGGAACCGTGTCGTACCAGTCACCGCTGACCAGGTTCCCGGGCCCGGCGGGCCGGTAGCGGGCGGCGATGTCCAGGCCGGCGATCTCCACCGGCTCCGCGGCCTGCGGGGTGATGGCCTGCTGCAGCCGCAGCGCCAGCCGGTGCTCCTCCTCGGCGCGCTCCTCGGTGTCGGCCAGCCGGTCGCGGGTCGCCGCGAAGGCCACCTGGGTGTGGTAGTCCGCGGACACGTCCTGGTAGGCGCCGCGCACCGCGACCAGCGTGCCGGCCTGGTCGGTGACCGGCTCGGCGAACGCGCGCATCTGCCGCACGCTCTCGTCGTCGGCCCGGATGATCCGGAACGCGGCGGCCGCCTCCCGCTTGTCGTCCAGCAGCGTGGCGCGGAAGCTTTCCACCACCGGCAGGTCCTCGGCCGGGACGTGGGCGTGCAGCTTGGCCACCGGGACCGGGGCGCCGGGCGGCTGCCCGAACAGCGCGAACGTCGGCTCGGTCCAGAGCACCTCGCCGGTCAGCAGGTTCTCCTCCCAGCCGCCGATCCGGCCCAGCCGCTGCGCCTGGTGCAGCAGCGCGCCGAGGCGCTCGACCTCGCCCGCGGGCCGCCAGGTGATCACCACGCCGTCGTAGAGGCGGGCGATGCGGACCTCCAGCACCGGGGTGACCAGCCCGCTGGCCACCGGCGCGGCGATGATCTCACCCGAGGTGTACTGCGCCTCGCCGGTCGCCATCACCCGGACGGCCCGGTCGTACAGGCCGCCGGACAGGGCGGCGGCCGGGTAGACCTCCAGCAGCGGCCGCCCGGCCAGGGCCGTGGTGTCCCGGCCCGCGGGGTCGGCGAAGTCCCGGCTGAGGTAGCTGATCCGGAAGTCGGTGATGATCCCGGCGCCGTCCCGGATCGCGGTCGCGAACAGCGCCGAGCCGAGCAGGCTGTCCACCAGGCCGAAGGCCCACGACGCCCGGTGATCCGCGGCCAGGTCACCGCTGGGCAGCCGGGTACCGAGGGCCTGGGCGCAGACGTCGGTGAGGGCGCTGATCTGCCGCCGCAGCGGGTCAGGGAACCCTTCCAGGGGGCCGGGCCAGCAGATCTCCATCGCCCCCAGTGCCGTGCCCGGGCCGGGCAGCGGGAGCACCGCGCGGGCGCCCTGCGGCCAGTCGCCCATCAGCGGCGCCAGCGCGGCGTCCGGCCGGCCCTCAGGCCACCAGTACTCCGCCCCCTCGTCCGCCGCCCGCTGCGCGGGCGTGTCCATGTCCGGGTGGATGCGCCGCCAGCGGCTGGCGTCGCGGGCGGTGAACCCGGCCTGCCCGGCCAGTTCCAGGCCGCCGTCGGGCTCGGCCAGCCACAGGGCCACGGCGGTCGCGCCCGCCGGGGCCAGTGCCTCCTCCAGGACGGCGGCCGCGATGCCGTCGCCGTCGTGCGCGGCCTCCGCGGCGGCCCCGGCCAGGGCGACCTGGTGGGTGCCGGGCAGCGTGCTGCCCCGGCCGCGTCCGGGCCGTCCGGCCCGCCGGGCCCGGCCGCGGGGAACTGCTGCCCGGTGATCTGCGCCGCGAGCTCGCCCAGGCTCGCGCCTGACTCCGCGGACAGGTGCGCCAGCTGGGCCTGCGCCTCCGCGGGCGAGCAGCGGAGCCGCTCCATCAGCATGCCGCGGGCCAGGTCCACGACAGAGCGGGCCGCCACCCCGGATTGCATGCTGTCCAGCTCACGCCGCTGCCGCGCAATTAGGGCGCTTAGCCGTGCGAATTCTGCGCCGCTCGATACTGTCACGGTAGGAGGCCTTCCCGGGAGATTCAGCGGCTTGAGTGCCACGTTACCGGGCAGAGGGTGTCCCTAACGCGTGTTTTTAACCACGTCAACAGCCGTGGCAGTATCGGTCTGTCACGAGACGCAGAGTGACTGGCTGCACTCGTGATGCAGCCAGCAGCAGGATGGAGTCGTCATGGCGGAAGCAGCGCTGGCCAGCAGCCAGCCCGCCGACCCGCGGCTGCAACGGCTGCTCGACGGGCTGACCGCGGTTCGGGGCGGGGACTTCAGCACCCGCCTGCCACACACCGGCGACCCGCTGATGGACGAGATCGCCACCGTGTTCAACAGCATGACCGACCAGCTGGCCCTCTTCACCTCCGAGGTGACCCGGGTGGCCCGCGAGGTGGGCACCGACGGCAAGCTCGGCGGCCAGGCCCAGGTTCCCGGGGTCGCCGGGACCTGGAAGGACCTCACCGAGTCGGTCAACGCCATGGCCGACAACCTGACCGGGCAGGTGCGCGACATCGCGCAGGTCGCGACGGCGGTGGCCCGCGGTGACCTCACCCAGAAGATCACCGTGGACGTCAAGGGCGAGATGCTGGCCCTGAAAGACACCCTGAACACCATGGTCGACCAGCTGTCCGCGTTCGCCGACGAGGTCACCCGGGTCGCCCGGGAGGTGGGTACCGAGGGCAGCCTGGGCGGCCAGGCCCAGGTCCCCGGGGTCGGCGGCACATGGCGGGACCTCACCGACTCGGTGAACTTCATGGCGGGCAACCTGACCAGCCAGGTCCGCAACATCGCCCTGGTGACCACCGCGGTCGCGCAGGGTGACCTGTCGAAGAAGATCGACGTGGACGCACGCGGCGAGATCCTCGAGCTCAAGACCACGATCAACACCATGGTCGACCAGCTCTCGTCGTTCGCGGCCGAGGTGACCCGGGTGGCCCGCGAGGTCGGCAGCAAGGGCCGGCTGGGCGGCCAGGCCGAGGTCGAGGGGCTGTCCGGCACCTGGAAGCGGCTCACCGAGAACGTCAACGAGCTGGCCGGGAACCTGACCCGCCAGGTCCGGGCCATCTCCCAGGTAACCAGCGCGGTGGCGACCGGGGACCTGACCCGCTCCATCTCGGTGGAGGCCGAGGGCGAGGTCGCCGAGCTGAAGGACAACATCAACGCGATGGTGCAGTCCCTCCGCGAGACGACCAAGGCCAACCAGGAGCAGTACTGGCTGAAGACCAACCTGGCCCGGATCTCCGGCCTGATGCAGGGGCACCGGGACATCGCCACGGTCGCTGAGCTGATCATGGACGAGCTGATCCCGCTGGTCGGTGCCCAGCACGGCACGTTCTTCATCTCCGGCGACACCAGCGAGGGCACGGTCCTGCGGCTGATCGCCGGGTACGGGCTGCGGGCCGACATCGCGGCGCCCAGCCAGTTCCGGCTGGGCCAGTCACTGATCGGGCAGGTGGCCAAGACCCGCAAGCCCATCATCGTCACCGACGCGCCGCCGGACTACGTGCGGATCTCCTCCGGGCTCGGTGACGGCGCCCCGGTCAACCTCATCGTGCTGCCCATCGTGTTCGAGGGGCAGGTCCTGGGCGTCATCGAGGCGGGCTCGTTCAGCCGGTTCACCCAGGTGCACCAGGACTTCCTGGAGCAGCTGATGGAGACCATCGGCGTCAACGTGAACACGATCATCGTGAACTCCCGCACCGATCACCTGCTGACGGAGTCCCAGCGGCTGGCCTCGGAGCTGCAGTCCCGCACCGGCGAGCTGCAGGCCCGGCAGGAGGAGCTGCAGAGCTCGAACGCGGAGCTGGAGGACAAGGCGGCCCAGCTGGCCCGGCAGAAGCGCGACATCGAGATCAAGAACGCCGAGATCGAGCAGGCCCGGCAGGAGATCGAGGAGCGGGCCAAGCAGCTGGACCTGGCCTCCAGGTACAAGTCACAGTTCCTCGCGAACGTCTCGCATGAGCTGCGCACCCCGCTGAACAGCCTGCTCATCCTGGCCCGGCTGCTGGCCGAGAACCCGGCCGCGAACCTGTCGCCCAAGCAGGTCGAGTACGCCAACGTGATCCACTCGTCCGGGTCGGACCTGCTGCTGCTGATCAACGACATCCTGGACCTGTCCCGGGTGGAGGCCGGCAAGCTGGACGTCCACCCGGAGCCGTTCGCGCTGGGGTCCCTGGCCGAGGACCTGCGCACCGTGTTCGAGCCGCTCGCCGCCGAGAAGCGGCTGGAGTTCGCGGTGGCGTCCGCCCCCGACGTGCCCGCCGAGGTTGTCACCGACCGGCAGCGGCTCCGCCAGGTGCTGCACAACCTGCTCTCCAACGCGGTCAAGTTCACCCAGCAGGGCCGGGTGGAGCTGCGGATCCGCCGGGAGACCCCGCAGGTCCCCGGGGGCCAGGCCGGCCTGGCCTTCTCGGTGTCGGACACCGGGATCGGCATCTCCGACGACAGCCTGAAGACGATCTTCGAGGCGTTCCAGCAGGGCGACGGCACCACCAGCCGCCGCTACGGCGGCACCGGCCTGGGGCTGGCGATCAGCCGCGAGGTCGCGGCCGTGCTCGGCGGCCGGATCACCGCGCAGAGCGAGCCGGGCCGGGGCAGCACCTTCACCCTGTACCTGCCGGTCGCCTACCAGGGCGGTGCCGACGCGACGGTCAGCCCCGTCCGCGGCGAGCCGGGGGCCGCCGCGCTGGCCGCGAGCCCGCCAGCCAGCCCGCCGCCAGCCAGCCCGCCGCGGCCAGCGCGCCGCTGCGGCGCGCGCCGCCGGCCGCGGGCCCGGCGGCGGGCCCGCCGGCCCAGGCGCCCCGCAGGCGCTGAATGGGACGGCCGCCACGAACGGCACCCTCCCCGCTCCCGCGCCGCAGAACGGCGCCCTGACCGGGCTGTCCCGGGACACGGCCAGCAACGGGGACACCGCCGGGCTGAGCGGGCGCAGGGTGCTGATCGTCGACGACGACCTGCGGAACGTCTTCGCGATCACCAGCGTCCTCGAGCTCTACGGGCTGACCGTCGTGCACGCGCCCAGCGGGCAGCAGGGGATCGATGCGCTGCGCGCCGGCCAGGACATCGACCTCGTCCTGATGGACGTGATGATGCCGGAGATGGACGGCTACACCACCACCGCCGCCATCCGCGAGATGCCGGAGTTCGCCGACCTGCCCGTGATCGCGGTCACCGCGCGGGCCATGCAGGGTGACCGGGACAAGAGTCTCGCCGCCGGGGCCACGGACTACGTGACCAAGCCGGTGGACACCGAGGAACTGCTCGGCTGCATCAGGCGCTGGCTGCCCGCCGCTCCCGCGGCGGGCTGAGGGGGACCCGCCGGCTGCGCGGCCGGCCGCGGTGGCAGCAGCAGGCAGCTGTCACCGAACTCGTGCCACAGGTAGCCGGCCGCCTCGGCCTCGCGATAGCAGGCCCCGACCAGCCCCGGGCCGGCCACGGCCTCCAGCAGCGCGAGGTGTGACGCGCCCGCCTCGTGCCACCCGGTGATCAGCCCGCTGACCACGCGGGCCGGGTGCTCCGGCCCGAGCACCAGGCCGGTCCAGCCGCGGCGCGCGGCGACGGTGTCCCCCTGGCCCGCGCCTGGAACCAGCGCACTCTCCAGGGCCCGGGTGCAGGTGGTGCCGACCGCGATCACCCGGCGGCCCGCCGCCCGGGTCAGGTTGACCAGGTCGGCGGTGGGCTGCGGGACCTCGAACCACTCGGGCAGGGGAGCCTCGCCCGCCTCCAGCGACGCCACCCCGGTGTGCAGGGTGATCGGGGCGATGGCCACGCCGCCCGCGATCAGCCTGGTCACCAGCCCGGTGGTAAACGGCCGGCCCGCGCTCGGCATCTCGGCGCTGCCGGGGGAGCGGGCGAACACCGTCTGGTAGGCGGTCAGCGGCCACGGGTCCGGGACATACGAGTAGCGGATCGGCCGGCCGTGCCGGGCCAGGTACTCCTCCTCCCCGCCGCTGCCCGTCGTCACTGCCGCCGCCCAGATCCGGGTGGCCGCCGCGTCCGGGTACGGGCGCAGCAGCGTGACCGAGCCGCCTCCGGGCAGCGTGATGACCTCGCCGGGGGCGCCGTCGCTGAGCCGCCCGGGCACCGCCGGGCCGGGCCTGAGTTCGACCAGCCAGGTTCCGTCATCGAGATGGTTGGAGAGGTGGACGGTGACCGCCGCACCGCCGGCCCGCTGCCCGGGGAGCGCGGCGGCCAGGGTGGCGGAGTTGTTGACCACCAGGAGGTCGCCCGGGGCGAGGAAGCGCGGCAGGTCGCGGAAGCGGGCGTGGATCAGGCCGTCCGGCGTGCCGGCGAGCAGCCGGACGCCGTCCCGGGCCAGCCCGCGGGCCTCGGGCGGGCGGCGGGCCAGGCGGCTCACCGGGCCACCGCCGTACCCGGCAGCCCGGCCAGCCCCGGACCGGCGGTCCCGGGACCGGCGGCCCCGGGACCGGGTGCGCCGGGCTCCGGTCCCGGCGCCGGGTAGTCGCTGGCCCGGTAACGGCCGCTGGGTGGCTGCTGGCCGAGCAGCCGCAGCAGGGCCGCCGCGGCCACCTCCGGCTCCGCCCGGTCCGAGATGTCCTCGCCGGGGAATGCGGCCTGATGCATGGCGGTGCGCATGTCGCCCGGGTCGAACGCGTAGCAGCGCAGCCCGGGCTCCTCGGCGGCGAGGACCGCCGTGAGCTGATCGAGTGCGGCCTTGGCCGAGCCGTAGCCGCCCCAGCCGGGGTAGGCGTCGGCCGCCGCGTCCGAGCTGACGTTGACGACCACGCCGCCGGCCGCCGCGAGCGGCCCGGCCAGCAGCTGGATCAGGGCCAGCGGCGCCAGCACGTTCGTCTCGTAGACCTGCCCGAGCTCGGCCAGCGGGTAGCTGCGCAGCACCGGCTGGGGGCTGGGCCCGAGACGGCTTGCGTTGTTCACCAGCAGGTCCAGGCGGCCCCCCGGGGGGAGCGCCGCGGCGATCGCGGCCCGGTGGGCGGGGTCGGTCACGTCGCCGGGGATCGCGGTCACCGCGGCGAGCCCGCCCACGGCGGCGGCGAGCTGGTCCGCGTGGCGGGCGTCCGCCACCAGGGACCAGCCGCGCCCGGCCAGTTCGCGGGCCAGGGCCCGCCCCAGCCCCTGGGACGCTCCGGTGATCACAGCAGTAGGCATGGCTCCTCCGATGTCTTCCGGGTGCACGCACATACTGGTAGTTAAAGTCAGCTTGAAGTCAAGTGGAGGTACCCTGGGGTCGCCGCCGCCGGTCCTTGGCCAGGGATACGCCGCCGCCTGGCCGCCGCGTCCCGGCCAGCCTGGCACCGTGGGATACTCAGAGTTGAAGTAAGCTTCATGTCAGGGAGGACCTGGATGCGCGCCACGGATTTGCTGACGGTGGGGGAGATCGCCCGGCGCAGCGGTTTCGCCGAGTCGGCCGTCCGCTACTACGAGGGGCTCGGCCTGCTGTCCGCGGTCCGGACCGCGGGAGGCCAGCGCCGCTTCGAGCGCAGCACGCTGCGCCGGCTGGCCTTCATCCGCGCCGCCCGCAACGTCGGGCTCAGCCTGAACGAGGTGGCCGCGGCGCTGTCGTCGCTGCCTGCCGGGCGCACCCCCACCCGCGCGGACTGGTCCCGGCTGTCCCGGGGCTGGCGGCACCGGCTGGACGACCAGATCGAGGCGCTCACCGCGCTGCGTGACGGCCTGGACTCCTGCATCGGCTGCGGCTGCCTGTCCCTGCAGCGGTGCGCGATCTCCAACCCCGCCGACACCGCCCGCGCGGGCGGCCCGGGCGCCGCGTACCTGCCCGCCGGCCTGCGCCGCGACGACGCCCGCCTGGCCGGCCCGGCCGCCCGCTGACCCCCCAGCCGGCGGGGCCAGCCAGCTCGTGATCAACCGATTGCTGTCGTCCCAGCGACACCAATCGGTTGATCACGTTCGCGGGATGCCCGGGCGCCGCCGGATTAGGTCACGACGGAGTGGCGGGCCCGGAAGGCCGCCGCCTTCACGCGGTTCTGGCAGGCCGTGGAGCAGAACCGGCGGGTGCCGTTCCGCGAGGTGTCCACGTAGACCCGGTCGCAGCGCGGCGCCGTGCACACCCCGATCCGGCCGTGCAGCTCACTGCCGAGCACCACGGCCAGCCCGGTGGCACAGCCGGCCGCCCAGCCGACGGCCATGGAATCCTCGGCGCCGTGAAAGTGCAGGTGCCAGGGCTCGCCGTCGTGCCTGTCCAGCCAGGGATGGGCGCCGGTGGCCCCGAGGAGCGCGTTGACCTGCCGGGCCGCGGCGTCCACGTCGCCCGCGGCGACGGCAGTGAAGACGGCCCGCAGCGCCGTCGCGAAGCGGCGCAGCTCCGTGGCCTCGGCCAGGGTGACGTCCCGGGTCTCCGGGCGGCCCGCCCGCAGCGCGGCGGTGGCGGCCGCCGGCAGCCCGGCGTCGTCCACCGGCGGGTACGGATGGCCGCGTTCCTCGCCCGGCGTGAGCGTGTTGACCAGGCTGGCCGCCACGGTCACCACGATGTCCATGTGACTGTTGAAATTCACTTGACCAGTTATGCTCCGCAACCTAGGTTGGTGACTGCCGAAAGCATAGTCGTCAGTGACATGGAGGCGGGTGTGACCGTGCCGGATCAGGACGCGCTGGACCGTGAGACCGCGCATGAGCTGGATCGCCCGGTGGGAGATCCAGCAGCAGGGATACCTGCCCGACCGGGAAGACCGCTTCACCGCCCTGATCGACGCGGTCGAGGAGGCGGCCGGGCGCCCCGACCCGCTCGTGCTCGACCTGGGCTGCGGGCCGGGCTCGCTGTCGGTCCGGCTGCTGGACCGCATCCCCGCGGCCCGCGTCATCGCCATCGACACGGACCCGGTGCTGCTGGCCCTCGGCCGCGCCGCGTACGGCCAGCGGGCCGGGTTGCGGTTCGCCGATGTGGACCTGCGCTCTAACGGCTGGACCGCGCGAACTCGGCCTGGACCGGCCGGCGGACGCGGCGGTGAGCACCACGGCCCTGCACTGGCTGCGGCCGGAGGCGCTGCACGTCATGTACGCGCGGCTGGCCACGGCGCTGCGGCCGGGCGGCCTGCTGCTCGACGGGGATCACCTGAAGGACGACCCGGTGGCGGTCCCCACCCTGGCCCGGCTGGGGCAGGCGCTGATCGAGCGGGAGGAGCAGCGCCGCTTCCCCGGCGGCCTGCCGGAGAGCTGGGCGGGCTGGTGGGAGGCGATCAAGGAGGATCCCGCGCTGGCCGGCCCGCTGGCCGAGCGCGAGCAGCGCAGGCTGAGCGAGGACCACCACGGGTCGGAGTCCGTCTGGCTGGCCACGCACGTGGACGGGCTGCGCGCCGCGGGCTTCGCCGAGATCGGGACCATCTGGCAGCGCGGCGAGAACCGGATCCTGGCCGGCGTCCTCGCCCCCTGACCCCGGACCATGATCGTGGTGGGTTGTGCCCCGTCCGCGGGCACAATCCACCACGATGATGAGGAAGAGTGGCGGGGAGGGAAAGGGACGGATGTCCCGGTAGATTACGGCCGACGTGTCCTCGTGGAACTGGCGATCTCCGGCTAACGTTCGTGTTGACCCGGGCCGGACCGCGCGGGCCGGAGACCCGCTTCACTGTGGAGGCGCGCCATGGAAACGCCACTCACGCCGCTCGAGTTCGCCCGCCGGACCCGCCGGCTCCACGGTCAGCGCGAGGGCGTCGTGGACGGTGAGCTGCGGCTGACCTACGAGCAGTTCTTTGATCGCTGCGACCGCTGGTCAGCTGCCCTGCAGCAGCTCGGCGTGGCGCGCGGCGACCGGGTGGCGACGATCGCGCCGAACACTCATGCCCAGCTGGAGGCGTTCTACGCGGTGCCGCAGATCGGCGCGGTGCTGGTGCCGATCAACTACCGGCTGACACCGGAAGACTTCGTGTACATCATCAACCACTCCGGGGCCAGCGTGGTCTGCGTGGACGAGGACTACCTGGACGCGGTGGACTCGATCCGGGACCGGATCCCCCAGGTGCGGGACTTCGTCGCGTTCGGGGGGGCCCGGGACGGCTGGCTCGACTACGAGGCGGCCGTCGCCGCCGCCAGCCCCGACTTCAGCCGGGCCGACGTGGACGAGCGGGACCTCCTGACGATCAACTACACCAGCGGCACGACGGCGCGCCCCAAGGGCGTGATGATCACCCACCGCAACGCCACGATGAACTCGATCGGCACCCTGCTGCACCTGCCGATCCCGGTGGGCGAGCGGTACCTGTGGACGCTGCCCATGTTCCACGCGAACGGCTGGACGTTCACCTGGACGGTGACGGCCGCCGCGGCGACCCACATCTGCCTGCGCAAGGTCGAGCCGGCCGAGGTGTTCCGGCTGATCCGCGAGGAGCACGTGCGCCGCCTGTCCGCCGCCCCGACGGTGCTGATCTCGCTGGCCAACGCGCCCGCGGGCGTGCGCGGCGAGGTGCCGCCCGGCGTGGTCGTGATCACGGCCGGGGCGCCCCCGGCGGCGGCGACCATCGAGCGGCTGGAAGGGGGCTTCGGCTGGGACGTCACCCAGGTCTACGGGCTGACCGAGACCGCGCCGTTCATCACCGTCTGCGCCCCGCTGCCGGAGCACGAGGACCTCAAGGCCGCTGACCGTGCGGACGTCAAGGCCCGGCAGGGAGTCGAGCTGCTCACCTCGGGGGAGCTGCGGGTCCAGGGCGACGACGGCCAGGAGGTCGCCGCGGACGGGCAGACGCTGGGCGAGATCGTGGTCCGCGGGAACGTCGTCATGTCCGGCTACTACCACGACCCGGAGGCCACCCGGCAGGCGATGGGCGACGGCTGGTTCCACACCGGCGACGCCGCCGTGGTCCACCCGGACGGCTACGTCGAGATCCGCGACCGGATCAAGGACGTGATCATCAGCGGCGGCGAGAACATCTCGTCGGTCGAGGTCGAGGGAACGCTGCTGCGCCACCCCGCGATCCAGGAGGCCGCGATCGTGGGGCTGCCGCACGAGCGCTGGGGGGAGACCCCGCATGCGTTCGTGGTGCTGCGGGACGGCGAGACCGCCACCGAGGACGAGATCATCGCGTTCGCCCGTGAGCGGCTGGCCCACTTCAAGGCCCCGCGCGGGGTGACGTTCGTCACCGAGCTGCCCAAGACCGCCACCGGGAAGATCCAGAAGTTCGTCCTGCGGGACGGCGCCCCGAACCTGGCCCGCCAGTAGCCCGCCCAGGCCCGGGACGCAGCCGGCCCCGGGGCCTCAGGCGGCGAACTCCCGCAGCCGCTCCGCGATGGCCGGGGCCGTCAGCCGGCCCCGGACCAGGTCGTGCATGAACTGGAAAGCCGCTTCCCCGTCGAGCGGCTCGGCCAGCGGGTGACCGTTCACGCCGAGGAAGAACCAGGTCGCGTTCCAGGTGAGCCGCTTGTTCCCGTCCACCAGCGCGTAACTGTGGCCCAGCGCCTCCATCAGCGCCGCCGCCTTGTCCCAGATATCCGGGAACAGCTCCCGGCCATCCACGGTCTGCTGGGGCCGGGCCAGCGCCGCGTGCAGGTCAGTGAAGTCACGGACCCGGGGGGTCTCGCCGGTGGCCAGGCGGGCCACCTCCAGCGCGTCGTCGGTGGTCAGGAACTCCGTCATGGAACGGTCACAGGGCCAGGCGCTGGTTCAGCGCCTCGCTGATCCGCACCACCCGCGCCAGGACCTCGCGGCGGTACTGCCCGTCGGTCACCGGGCCCCCGTGACCGTCGCGCCGGTCCCCCCGCGGGCCGTGGCCGTCCGCCTCGGCGTCCGCCGGGAACGGCCCGGAGCCGTGGTCCCGCAGCGCGTCGTGGAGCATCTTGTTATCCACACAGAGCATCATGGCATCAGCCGGATGATCCCGGCAGGTCGGGCGGGGGTCATCTGGATCACCCGGGAACGTCACGCGCCGCCCGGGCTGGGCACCGCGCGGCGCGCGTCGAGCAGCCCCGGGTCGGTCGCCATGAACAGGTCGCTGTCCTCGTGGCGCCAGCCGGCCGCGAACAGCGGGCGGACGGCCGGGTGCGGCCCCGGCAGGCAGACCCTGGCCCGGCCCTCCGGGGCCTGCAGGGTAGCCAGCACGGCCAGCACCGCGTCCCCGGCCAGGACGTCCGGCGCGGCCGCCAGATGGACCAGGCCGTACTCCGCCCCATGCCCGGCCGCCGTGCCCGCCGCGGCCAGTTCCCCGTGATAGAAGGCCCGCACCGGCTGGCCGTGCGGCCGGGCCGCCCAGGCCTGGTGATCGGCGGAGCGGTCCACCCCGGTCCAGTCCTGCTCGGCCGCCGCCACCTCGGCCACGCTGGCCGGCGCCACCGTCCAGCCGTCCGGCGCCCGCACCGCGCGCACGTCACCGGCCAGGTACAGCAGCGGCCACCACGCGTCCAGGCCGAACCGCGTGTACAGCGGCAGCGCGTGCGCGTGCTGGCTGCTGAACGTCATCCGCGGCGGCCCGCCCCGCCCGGCCCTCCGGCGTGTGCCGCACCAGTTTTTGCCGCACCGGTTATTTCCGCACTGGGCCACAGCTGGCTCAGGATCGCCCGGCCGCAGCCGCGCCCGTGCGTCCCCGGATGGACGAACAGGTCGCACAGCATGCTGACCGCTGCCGGGCCGTCCCCGATCAGCCGGGTCGCCCCGAACCCGGTCACGCAGCCGTCCCGCTCGGCGACCAGCAGGGTGGCGTGCTCCAGCAGGTACGCCAGGTAGGCCGGATCTGATCCGGCCCACTCCTCGTCCTGGCCGGTGGCCACCGCGACCTTCGCGATGGCCGGGAAATCGCCCGGGACTGCCGGGCGGACCGTGATGGTGCTCATGCCGTGGTCTCCGTCATGACGTGGCTCGTGGGTTTCGTGGCGGATCTGCCGGAAGCTCAGCCTGCCAGCCCGCGGATGCGGCGGCCGATGAAATCCCGCTCGGGGGCGGCCGGGGCCAGGTCCAGCGCTTCCTGGTAGGCGCGGGCCGCGTCGGCGCGCCGGCCCAGGCGGCCGAGCAGCTCGGCGCGGGCGATGTGCAGCTGCGGCCAGCGGGCCAGCCGCCGGTCCGCGGCAGCCTCGTCGAGCAGGGCCAGCCCGGCCGCCGGGCCCTCCGCCATGGCCACCGCGGCGGCCCGGTTCGCGGCCACCACCGGCGTCGGCTCGTAGCGGAGCAGCTCGCCGTACAGCGCGGCGATCTCCTGCCAGTCGGTGCCCGCGGCCGAGGGAGCGCAGGAGTGGCACGCGGCGATCGCGGCCTGCAGCTGGTAGGGGCCCGGCCGGCGGGCCCGCAGGGCCCCGGCGAGCAGCTCCTCACCCTCAGCGATCTTCGCCCGGTCCCAGCGCGAGCGGTCCTGGTCGGCCAGCAGCACCAGGTCGCCCGCCGGGCTGACCCGGCCGCCGCGGCGGGCGTCGGTCAGCAGCAGCAACGCCAGCAGCCCCGTCACCTCGGGCTCGCCCGGCACCAGCGCGGCCAGCGAGCGGGCCAGCCGGATCGCCTGGTCGCACAGGTCGCCCCGGACCAGGGCGTCGCCGGCCGACGGTTTGTGGCCCGCGGTGAACACGAGGTACACGACGCGCAGCACGCCGCCGATCCGCCCGGCCCGCCCCTCGGCCGGGGGGAGGGCCAGCGAGATGCCCGCCTGCCGGATCTTGCGTTTCGCGCGGACCAGCCGCTGGGCCATGGTCGGCTCGGGGACCAGGAACGCGGCCGCGATCTCCGCGGTGGGCAGCCCGCAGACCGACCGCAGCGTCAGCGGGACCCGGACCGCGGGATCCAGGGCCGGATGGCAGCAGGCCAGGATGAGCCCCAGCTCGTCGTCCGCGCTGGAAGCCGCCCCGTCCGGGACCGGCCCGCCTGAGACCGGCCCGCCTGAGACCGGCCGCCGCCGGCCGGCAGCTGGGCCTGGCTCCCGGCGGTGCCCAGGGCGCCTGCCGCGCCCGCGGCGGCCCAGCCCAGCGCGCCGTCCCGCATGGCCGCGGCTTCTTTCTCCGCGCGGCGGCTCTCCCGGCGCAGCCGGTCGGTGGCCTTGTGCCGGGCCACGCCGACCAGCCAGGCCCTTGGGTGGTCCGGGACACCGGCCGCCGGCCACTGGATGAGGGCCGCGGCGCAGGCGTCCTGCACCGCGTCCTCGGCGATCTCGAGGTCGCCCACCAGGCGGGCGACGGTCGCGACCGCCGCCCACCAGTGGGCCCGGAACACCTCTTCGTACGGCTGGCTCAGCCCGGCACCCCCCGGTCGGGGATCTGCACCACCGGCCGGACCTCTACCGACCCGTTGAACGCGGTCGGCACGGTCGCGGCCCAGCGCAGCGCCTCGTCCAGGCCCGCGCACTCGATCAGCGTGTAGCCGCCGAACTGCTCCTTGATCTCGGCGGCCGGCCCGTCGGTGAGCAGCGTCTCGCCGTCCCGCACCCGGACGGTGGTGGCCGCGGACGGCGGCTGCAGCGGGCCGCAGTCGATCAGCACGCCCGCCTGGGCCATCGCCTCGGTGGCGGTCCGCCACTCGCCGATCATCTTCTGGCCCTCGGGCGTCTCCGGCCCGGGCAGTGGCTCGTCCGGCCCGTACAGCAGGAACAGGTAGCGCATCGTGTCCTCCTGGCTCGCAGCGTTGCTGGCTTTCACCAGTGAGTCGAACGGCGCCGGCCCGGATCGACAGCCGCGGCCCGGGACGCACGGGCCCGGGCCCGCACGGCCGGGGCCCGCGCCCCGTCAGTCGTCCAGCACCTGGACGAACATCCGGGACCCGGTCGGCGCGA
This sequence comes from uncultured Actinomycetes bacterium, assembly GCA_963851025.1. Classification (GTDB taxonomy): domain Bacteria; phylum Actinomycetota; class Actinomycetes; order Streptosporangiales; family Streptosporangiaceae; genus RYN-230. The sequence continues at coordinate 100,540 of CAWKOA010000026.1, read as the reverse complement.
TCTTCTGGTAGTCGGCCGCCGTGGCCTGCCCCTCGGGCGATCCGAGCGCGGTGTTCAGCGCACCCTGGTCGGCGAAGTGCAGCTCGGCCATGCGGTAGAACGTCTGCCCGCCGCCGTCGAGGGCCGCGGTGAACCGCCCGGCCTCGGCGCGCTGCAACCCGGGTATCCCCGCCACCAGCGGCATGTGCACGCCGAGGTAGTGCTCCTCGAACGCGGCCGGGTCATCGGGCTGGGTGTATAGGACTACGAGTTTGACCGTCATTCCCGCACCGTACCTCGCCGCGGCCAGTCGAGTCAGGCTGCGCCCAGGTCGGCTGGGGCGACCCGGAGGCGGGCCGAACGGGCTGCCGCATGCAGGCGGCGATCCCAGACCGCCATGACAAGGTCGGGATCAGCGATGGCCAGAGCGCTGGCGAGGTGAACGGCATCTGCGCCCCGGAGCGCGCGGGAGGAGGCGAGTTGGCCCGCGTGTAGCTCTACGGCCGCCGTGAGCCCGACCGGCCGTGTAGCTGCCCAGTACTCGTCCCACATTTGCTCAGCGCTGCCGAGCTCCCCCTGGCTGAGATCGTGGTTGCGGCCTGCGGCAGCCAGCGCGGCGCGGACCTCGGGGTAGGCCAGCCGGCTCGCCACCGCAGCGTCACATCCGTCCCACAGCTGGGCCGCGAGGTCACTTCCGCGTTCGTCGGTGAGGAGCTTCACGAAGGCGCTGGAATCGAAATACACCAGCGGCACCGGTCAGCGCCGGTCTTCGCTGACGATGTCAGAGAGGGGGCGGCGCGGCCGGGGCCGCGGCCGCCCCGTGGCCACCGGACGCTGAGCCGACCTGGGCCTGCTGATCACGCCTTCGGCTGTCAGCCGCTCCAGTGTCGCCGTGGTGCTCAGGCCGAGCAGCCTGGCAACTGGCACTCCCCGGTCGGTAATGACGATTTCGTGACCATTGCGAGCTTCGTCAAGCCAGATGCTGAGATTGGCCCGCAGCTCGGTGATCGCGACATCCATGAGTCTAAGTGTACACCTTGAGTCCTAGGCAAATGTACATCTGCTTAGTGAGCATGAGGGCCGGGTCGGCCTCGTGATCTGTCCTGATGCAATCGGCGCCTGGCACGCCACCTGCGCTGGGCGGGATGCTGGCAGACTGGGGTGATGGCGGTACTGCCCGGGGCTGGTCACCCGGCGGCCACGAACGGCATCACCAGCGTCCCCCGCGCCCCGGGCCCGGTCCGGGAGCCCGGAGCCGCCACCGTCGGCGAGCCCGCGCACGCCGCCCTCGCCGAGCCGTGCGTGCTGCTCAAGGTGGGCGAGATCGTGCTCAAGGGCGGCAACCGGCACCACTTCGAGCGGATCCTGCAGGGCAACATCCGCCGGGCGGTCCGTGACCTCGGCGTCGGCGTGCGGCTGGGCAACCGCAGCGGCATCATGGTGCTCCGCCTCACCAGCCAGCCCGGTTCAGGCCAGCCCGGGCCCGCGGCCGGGCCGGCCGCGGAGGCGGCCATGGACCGGGTGGCCGAGCGGGTCAGCTCGGTGATGGGCATCGCCCGGGTGTGCCGGGCCGCCCGGGTGGCCAAGGACCCCGAGGCGGCGATCGGCACCGCGGTCGCGATGGCGGCCGGGCGGGACGGGTCGTTCGCGGTCCGGGCCCGCCGCCGCGACAAGCGTTTCCCGCTGACCTCGGCCGGGCTGGCCCGGGAGATCGGCGCCCGGGTGCAGCGGGCCTACGGCTACCCGGTTAACCTCTCCCGCCCCGACCTGACCATCGTCGTCGAGGTGGACCAGCATGAGGTGTTCGTCTACACCGGCGGCGCGCCGGGCCAGGGCGGGCTGCCGGTCGGGATGAGCGGCCGCGCGCTGGTGCTCATGTCCGGCGGGATCGACTCTCCGGTGGCCGGGTACCGGATGATGCGCCGCGGGCTGCGCTGCGACTTCCTGCACTTCTCCGGCATGCCGCTGACCGGCCCCGAGTCGGTGTACAAGGCGTACGGGCTGATGCACCAGCTCGACCGTTTCCAGTGCGACTCGCGGATGTACGTGGTCGCGTTCGGCCGGACCCAGCAGCGGCTGGCGTCAGCCGGCGCGAGCCGGCTCCAGATCGTGGCGCAGCGCCGGCTGATGCTCAAGACGGGGGAGGTGCTGGCCCGCCGCCTCGGCGCGGCCGCCCTGGTCACCGGCGACTCACTCGGCCAGGTCAGCAGCCAGACGCTGGCCAACCTCACCGCGCTGGACGACGCGGTGTCGCTGCCGGTGCTGCGCCCGCTGATCGGCCACGACAAGATCGAGATCATCGACGAGGCCCGCCGGATCGCCACCCTGGCCCTGTCCGAGCTGCCCGACCAGGACTGCTGCACGCTGCTGACCCCGCGCCAGGTCGAAACCCGGGCCCGGATCGATGACCTGCGCCGGATCGAGGCCCGGATGGACGCGGGCGATCTCGCGGCGGAGCTGGCCGCGATCGCGCAGGAATACCGGCCCGATCACCCCTGAGAACCTCAGGCTCCGCAACGAGGACCAGGCGCGTGGCTGATGGCCCGCGCCTGGTCCTCGTTGCGGAGACGTAGCGGACGGGCGGGCGGGCCCGCAGCCGGCCGCCGGCCTGGGCGCCTACCCGGCGGCGCCGTAAGCCCAGATGGTCGCGTTGCCGCTGCCATCGGGCTGGACTGCGCCGCCCGCGGCCCACACCGAGGTGGTGCCGGGAATCAGGGCGAACGAGAGGAGCGGGGTCTCGGTGCCGAACGGGTGCCGGGACCAGGTGCCGGCCTGGCTGTAGTGCAGCGCGTAGGAGCCGTTGGTGCTCACCTTGTCGCCGGTGATCCAGACGCCGCCGTGGCCGTCGCTGGCCACGTTCCCCACCGACAGCGACCAGGGGATGGCGACCGTCTGCCACTGCTGGCCGTCGTAGTGCAGGAGCTCGGGGCTGGACCCGTTCATGGCCGAGAGCCAGATGTCCGTGCCGGACTGGGCCAGGATGCCGTTGAACTGCAACCCGGCCAGCGCCGGGTCGGTGACCTGCGTCCAGGCCGAGCCGTTGTAGTGCACGATCGTGTCCTGCGGTGCGGAGGACGCGCCGATGGCCCACATGTCCGTGGCGGACACCGCGCTGGCCTCGGTGATCCCGCCGCCGACCCCGGTGACCTGGGTCCACGTCGTGCCGTGCAGGTGCCAGGTGCCCAGGCCGGGGCCGGAGCCCCCGGCGCCGAACACCCAGACGTTCCTGGCGTTGAACGCGGTGACCCCGGTCAGCTGCAGCGGGATGCCGCCTGGTGCCCACTGCCTGGCCACGGTCCACGCCGTGCCGTCCCAGTGCAGGACGTACTCGCCAAGGTGGCTCACCGCCCAGATGTCGCTGCGGCCTGGGGCGCTGGCGGCCTCGATGGAGTCGGTCAGGCCGCCCGGCAGGACGGCGTTCTGCCAGCCGGTGCCGTTCCACTGCTCGGCCACCGGCGTGCCTGCGGTGGCCCCGCTGAGGTCGGAGCCCCCGAAGGCCCACGCGTCCGTCCGGGACGGGGCCACCACGGACGTGAGGACGCTGAACGCGTTCGCGGCCCCGTAGTGCTCACTGGACACGACCCGCCAGCCGGTGGCGGAGGCCGCCTGGGCGGGCAGGCCCGCACCGACGGCTAAGGCCGCGGCCGCGAGCCCTGATCCGATGGTGGCCCGGGCCCGGTGTGCTCGGTTCATGGTCTGCGTCTCCCCGTGGGCTTGACTGCGGCCCGGCCTTCCTGGCCGGGCCGGAGTCAGCTTAAACCCGCGGGGATCGGCTGAGAATGGCGGATTAAATGGAGTCCGGTAATGGGGGCGCGGCCTTTCGCTAGCCGACCGGCGCAGGCTCGGCGGCCCGGCCGGCGGGGCGGCCGTCGCGCGGCGGGGTCAGCGTCCGGCCCATCAGCGGCGGCAGGTGCGCGGCCACGCTGGCCAGCTCGCGGATGTCGGAGTCCAGCAGCGCCTGGTCGCCGTCGCACAGCGCCAGTTCCGGCTCCGGGTGCACGTCCACGATGATGCCGTCCGCGCCGACCGCGATAGCCGCCCGGGTCAGCGGCAGCACCAGGTCACGGCGACCGCCGGAGTGCGACGGGTCGACGATGACCGGCAGGTGGCTCAGCCGCTGCGCCACCGGGACCGCGCTGATGTCCAGCGTGTTGCGGGTCGCGGTCTCGAACGTGCGGATGCCCCGCTCGCACAGCACGATGTCGAGGTTGCCCCGCTGGGCGATGTACTCGGCCGCCATCAGCCATTCCTCGATCGTGGCGCTGAACCCCCGCTTGAGCAGCACCGGCTTGCGGGCCTCGCCGACCGCCTGGAGCAGCGCGAAGTTCTGCATGTTCCTGGTGCCCACCTGGAGCATGTCGGCGTAGGAGGAGACCAGGTCCACGCTGCGCGGGTCGATGACCTCGGTCACCACCGGCAGGCCGGTCTCCTCGCGCACGCCGGCCAGGATCTTCAGGCCCTCCTCGCCCAGGCCCTGGTACGCGTACGGCGAGGTCCGCGGCTTGAACGCGCCCCCGCGCAGCAGCGAGGCCCCGGCGGCCTTGGCCATCCGGGCCGCGGTCAGCGTCTGCTCCGCGGACTCCACCGCGCACGGGCCCGCGATCACGGTCATCGTGTCCGGGCCGATGGGCACGCCGCCGACCTCGACGACTGTGCGGTGCGGGTGGTTCTCCCGGCTGACCAGCTTGTAGGGCACGGAGATCCGGACCACGTCGAGCACCCCCGGCCTGCTCCTCAGGTTGAGCGAGCCGAACTGGTCCACGTCACCGACCAGGCCGACGATGGTCCGCGAGACGCCGCGGGTCACGAACGCCTCACCGCCCGCGTCGCGCACCACATCGACGATTCCGTCCACGTCCGCCTGCGTGGCCTCGGGGGCCATGACCACAACCATTGGGTCCTCTTCTCTCGGTGCCGCGGCCGTAGCCGTGGCAGTTGTAAGCCAGTGCCGCGGCCGTAGCCGTGGCAGTTGTAAGCCGGTGCCGGGCCGGGGTGCCGTTCACGCAAAAAGCCCCGGGCCTGTGGCCCGGGGCTTCCTGAAGGTTCGCTCGCGTCAGCGCAGAGTCTGGCGGGCGACCGTCCGGATGCCGGGCCGGTAGCCATACCAGAACCAAAACTGCTGACGCATGAAAGGTAGCCTAGCGCATCGGCGGAGGGCGGGGGTGGCGGGTGCCGTGATCAGCCCGCATGCGATGGTAGAAGCCGCGGAGCAGCCAGGAGGGCAAGCAATGGGTCAGCCGGACGGCGGCCGGGCAGCGCTGGGCCAGCCAGCGCACGGGGCCAGCCAGCACGGGGGCAGTCACTCGTGAGCCAGGTGCTGGCCGGCGCGGCGGGGGCCCGGGTCCGGGTCGAGCGGGATCTGCCGCCGGGCCAGGTGGTACGCCGCGACTGGCCCGCCCAGCACTACGGCCGGGTGCCCAGGTTCCGCCCGGACACCTGGACCTTCACCGTGATGGGCGCCACCGAATCCGGCGTGGAGCACCGCTGGGACTGGGCCGCGATCACCCGGCTGCCGCGCTGTGCCGTCACCGCCGACCTGCACTGCGTCACCAAGTGCACGATCCCCGCGATCCCCTGGGAGGGCATCGCCGCGGCCGAGTTGCTGGCCGCGGCGCCCCCGGCCGGCCCGGTCACGCACGTGATGGCGTGGGCCGAGTACGGGTACAGCGCCAACATCGCCATCGACGATTTCGCCGCCGGCACCACGCTGTTCGCCACCGCGGTCGCGGGGGTCCCGCTCGCCCCGGAGCACGGATACCCGATACGGCTGGTGGTGCCGCACCTGTACGGCTGGAAGAGCGTGAAGTGGATGCGGGCGGTGGAGTACCTCACCGAGAACCGGCGCGGTTTCTGGGAGGAGCGCGGCTACCACAACTCCGCGGACCCCTGGCACGAGCAACGCTTCTCCCACCAGGAGTAGCGCTGGCCGGCTAGCGGGCGCGGAGGTCCTTGAGGGTGGCGATGTCGGCGGCGTGGGCCGCCTGGGGGCCGGGGGTCTCGACCACGAACGGGACACCCGCGGCCGCCGGGTGGCGCAGCAGCGCACGGAAAGCCTGCGCACCGATCTGGCCGGCGCCGATGTTCTCGTGCCGGTCCCGGTGTGAGCCGCACGCGTCCTTGGAGTCGTTGGCGTGCACCAGCCGGAGCCGGCCGGTGCCGCCGAGGACCGCGGCCAGCTCGTCCAGGAGGGCGTCCGCGCCACCCCGGGCGCTGAGGTCGTGCCCGGCGGAGAACGCGTGGCAGGTGTCCAGGCACACCCCGGCGCGCGGGTGCCACTCCAGCATCTCCAGGTACGGCCCCAGGTCTGCCACGGTCGCGCAGAGCATCTGGCCCTGCCCGGCCATCGGCTCCAGGAGCAGGTCCGGGCCGTCGTCCGGGATCGAGTCCAGCGCCGCGAGCAGGCCGTCCCGCGCGTAGAGCATGCTCTTGTCCCGGTCGCCGCCGGCCGCCGAGCCGGTGTGCACCACCACGCCGCGGGCCCCGATCGCGCCGCCCCGGCGCAGCGAGTACAGCATCGAGGCCACCGAGCGCTCGCGGATCACGGGGTCCGCCGAACCGACGTTGATCAGGTACGGCGTGTGCACGAACACCGGCAGGCCCGCCTCGCCCAGCTGCTCCCGGATCGCGTCCGCCGGGCGGGCCCGCGCCGCGCCGCCGGCCGGCAGCGACCAGGACCGCGGGTTGGACACGAACACCTGGATCGCCTCGGCGCCGATGGCGGCCGCGTAACGCAGCCCGGCCGCGAAGCCGCCGGCCACCGGGACATGCGCGCCGATCCGGGGCCGGGGCAGCCGCTCAGCCACGGCTGGTGCGGGCGTACAGGGCGTCGCTCTTGCCGTCCTTGTACACCCGCGTGAAATGGTCCCCGAAATACGACCGGAGGGCCGGCGTCCAGGCGATGCGCCGCTTGTTGAAACGGAGCGACAGCCACACGTACTGGGCGTGCCGGAACGCGCTCGTCCAGGTGGCGTCGACCGCCGGGAACCGGGCCGCGCCGGAACTGGCGTCCCGCCCGTGGCCCAGCGAGTAGTCCGTGCCGATCGCGTTGACCATCTCCGAGCAGCCGGGCACGCCGGAGTAGAAGCGGTCCGCGGCGATGAGGAAGGACGCCTGGTCGCTGAGGACACACGCGCCGGGGTGCACGATGCGCTGCACGGCACGGAGCGCGGCCGGGGTGACCCGCGGCGTCACGTTGAGGTCCGACTGGCCCTGCTGCACGGCCAGGATGACGATGCCGCAGGCGGCCAGGCCCACCACCGCCCACTGCACCCAGGAGCCGGGGCTGCGCTGGCTCGCGGGGGCCTCGATCCCCCCGGTCTGCAGGGCGGCGGCCAGCCGCCCGGCGGCCAGCCCGAGCGACAGGCCCAGGAACGGCGCCAGGAACGCGGGGAAGTGCAGGAAGAACTGGGCGTACCAGAGGAACGCCACCACCACCAGCGTGCACGTCGCCACCGCGAACCAGTCCAGGCCGGTCAGCGGGCGGCCGCTGATCCGCCAGGCGGCGATGAACGCCGCCACCACGAAGATGACGATGATCAGCGCGGCGATGAGCGTCCCGGTCGCGCCGAGGTGCAGCAGCTGGCCGATCCCGCTCATCAGCCGCAGCCGCTTCTGCACCGGGGTCCGGGTCGGCACGACCCGGAACACCTGGGCCGCGAAGAAGCTGTTGTAGAACCGGCGCGGAGCGCTCGCCGCGAACGGGATGACCGGGACGCAGAACCCGATCGCCACCCCGGCCACGAAGACCGCGGCCCGGCGGATCTCCCGGGCCAGCAGCACCGCGACCACCACGACCGGGATGATGGCCCACACCTCGACCGCGCCGGCGAACCCGAAGGCCACCCCGCCCCACAGCAGGCGCCTGCCGCTGCCGGCGAACTGGTCACGGTCCAGCACGGCCACGGCGCCGATCAGGCAGAACAGGGTCAGCCAGGGCTCGAGCAGCACGGTGTGCGCGGCGACCAGGCTGCCCGGGAAGATGGCCAGCACCCCGCAGGACAGGGCCACGGCGAGCGGGCCGCGGTGCCGGGTCAGCAGGCCGACCAGCACGATCCCCGCGGCGCTCGCCGCGACGGTCAGGATGCGCCCGGCGGCCATGCCCCAGGCCGTGCTGGTGACCTGGGCCAGCAGCGCGGCCGGGCTCATCAGCAGCGTGATGCCCGGCGGCGGCACGATGATGAAGTCGCGGTACGGCAGCGAGCCGTGCACCAGGCGCAGTGCGCTGCCGAAGTATGGCCCGTCGTCGTACTGCGTGACGCCGAGCAGGTATCCCGGCCGGCTCAGCAGGAAGAGCCGCAGGCCCAGGCCGATCACGGTGAAGCCGGTGATGATCAGGGCGACGGGGGAGGGCCAGCCACGGTGGGCGGCCGGCCCGGGCGGCCCGGCAGCATCGCGGCGCGACGACCCGTCGGCCGCCGGCGTCACCTTAGTTCCGCTCACTGCTGGCCACTTCCGCATGTGTGTGATGAGACCCGGGGCGGCCACAGTATCGCAACGCACCACGACCCGGCCCAGATCGGCGGACACCGCCTGTGGTAGCTGGGTCCTGGTTGGGGGGAGCTGGGCTGTGGCTGGTCCGGAGCGGGGGAGCTGGGCTGGCTGGTCCTAGTGGTGGCTGGCGAGCTGGGTGGGCCTGGTCACGGCGACGGAGGTGCCATGGTGCCGCACCCGGATCTTGACCAGCGGGATCGCCTCGCCATGGAATATGTAGCGGTCCCCGAGCTCGCGGGCCAGCCGGGCTGTGCATGCTCTCCGCACGGAAACCGTCCGGGGTCAGTGCCCAGGTCACGCCCAGGGTCATCCGTCCCAGGGCCGACGCGTCGAAGTCGTGGATGGACAGGGCTATCGGCTGGCCGGGCAGGGCCCGGACGATCTGCCGGGACGCGGCCCAGCTCGTGGCCATGGCCGGGTCGTCGGTGACCTTGCGGACGTCGGGTCCCTGCAGCGACACCGCCAGGATCGTGCCCAGCGCGACCAGCGCTGCGGCTGTCAGGCCGGCCACGGGCCCGGTGCCGCGCAGCCCCCGCCCGGCGGGCCGCGCGCTCTCGTCTGCGGGCCGCCCGGGCCTGCGGGTACCGCGCCTCCGGGTCCCGGCTGGCCGCGCGGCCAGCCGGCGGCGGCCAGCCGCACGGTGAGCACGGCCCAGCTCCCCACCACCAGCCAGCTCAGCACGCCGATCGGGAACAGCAGCACGGTCAGGTAGCCCAGGGTGAGCAGGCTGGTGTTGTGCACCGGGATACCGGCGTACGTGACCAGCGACCCGAGGCTGATCACCAGGCTCACCACGGCCAGCGCCCCCAGCGGCCGGCACCGCAGCGGGCGCACCGCCATGACCGCGGCCACGGCCAGCAGGATCAGGACGGCCACCGCGAACCAGGCGGGCCGGTGACTGATCAGCGAGTAGATCGCCGCGGGCTGCCGTGACTTCCACCAGATCGGGACCGGCTCGACCGCGGCGGACAGCGCCTTGAGGCTGAACGCGCCGCCGGTCCGGGTGCCGGTCGCGGCGCCGCTGCTGCTCAGCAGCAACCCCAGGTTCCCGTCCGGGGAGGTGAACTGCTGGATGAGCGGGGCGCTCCAGCACGCTGCCCCCGCGACCAGGCCGGTGACCAGCCACCAGTAGCCCGGCCGGCCGCGGATGGTGTCCGCCAGCCCGACGATGAGCGCCAGGACGGCCAGCACGCGCGGACGGGACGGTGAACATGAGATGGGCCTGGGCCGCGATAGACGCCGTGATGACCAGCGCTGGCCACCAGCCGCGGTGGCCGGACATGACCGCCCAGGCGGCCGCGAGCGCCGCGAGGAAGAACGTCATGCCGAACCAGGGATTCCAGCTCGGCGTCACGGCGACGTCCGGCATCCACACCATCAGGCCGAGGATGAGCCCGCTGGCGCACAGCCCGCCGGCCGGCGCCGAGTACCGACCAGGCGGCCTCGACCGCGAGCGAGCAGGCCACCAGGCAGCAGATGACCGCTCCCCAGAGCACCCCGTGCACGGTGTCGAGATGAACCGGGATGGCCAGCAGCCAGTACTCCAGCGGGCCCGGGTCGAAAACCCCGTGAGCCAGCCGGGTGGCCTGGCCGACCATCGGGCCGTGCGAGGTCAGCGCGTTCCAGGACCGCAGGGCGATGGCCGCCTCGTCGCCGACCGGGCGCCAGCCGTGCCGGATGAGCCGGGCCGGGCCGAGGATGAACGGCAGCCACGCGGCCAGGTGCGCGACTACGCGGAGCACAGCCTGGCGCCCCGGACGGCGGAACCCCGGACGGCGGAACACGGTCGCTCGGCGGATTTTCAGCAGGGCCTTCTTCGGTTCGGGCCCTCCTCGACCAGAAGCGGGCGCAATCACGGGGGGCGCGGACATTTTATTGCATCGGCGACATTTGCCCGGACCGAACCAGTGCTAATCGGAGACATACCCACTAAGGCCAGGTTTCCGGCAGCAAAAAGCAATAGAAAAGTCAATGCGGCGCAATGACTAAGCAAAACGCCGCGATGGCGGTGGACGGCGGTGCCGAACCGGGGCCCGGGTGCGGCTTGCGGCGGGGCCCGGCGGCTGACCGCCGGAACGGCGGCTTACGGCCGGGCCCGGCGGCTTAGCGGCAGCCCCACGTAGAGGGTGATCGTGCTGCCCTGCGGGGCCTGCCCCTGAGGGGCTGAAGTTGAACACGTTGTTCAGCGGCCCGACCTGGACCACCTTGACCTGGAAGCCCGCCTGGGCCAGCGCCTGCTCGGCCTGCGAGACCTGCTGGCCGTCCACGCTGGGCACGTTGACCATCTGCGGGCCATTGGAGATAGTCAATGGTGATGACCTGGTGCGGGGTGAAGGAGCTGTTCGGGGGCACGGACTGCTGGGTGATGGTGCCCGCGGGCTGGTCGCTCTTCGGGTCCGCGACCTCGTTCAGCGAGACGCTGTTGGCCTGAGCCCACTGCTCGGCCACGGCCTTCTGCTGCCCGACGAAGTTCGGCACCGGCTGCCCGGTGCTGACCACGAGGTCCACCGGGCGGTTCTGCGGCCAGGCCACGTTCGCGGCCGGGGTGGTGCTGATCACGATCCCGCTCGCGATCGTGGTCGACGTCTGGCTGGACCACCTTGCCCGGGATCAGGCCCGCATGCCGCAGCGCGGCCTGCGCGGTGGCCAGCGGGCTCCCGGTCACCTGGGGCACCGCGATCATGTGCGGGCCCTTGGAGACGATGAGCAGCACCGTGCCGCCCTTGCTCACCCGGGAGCCGATGGCCGGGTTGGTGCCGATGACGCTGCCCTTGGCCACCCGGGCGCTGAACTGGGGCGTGCCCATCTTCGCGGTCAGGCCCTCGTTGCGGACCTCCAGCCGGGCGGTGCTCGCGGTCAGGCCGCCCACCGAGGGCACCGTGGTGTACTTGCCCGCCGACTGCCACCAGACGAGCAGGCCGATCAGGAGCACCGCGGCCAGGCCGCCGAGCACGTAGTAGAGCCTGCGGCTGAACAGCCAGCGCTGCAGGCCGGGCTCGCGGGGGCCGTGGTAGCCGTCCCCGGCCCCGGCCGTAGTCCCGGGCCGCGCCGGGGGCCACGATCAGGGTGTGGTTGGCGCGGCCCGGCTGGAAGGCGTCGTCGTGGACCCGCTGGGTGGCCGCGCCCGGGTCCTCGCCCGGCGGGGCGGCTGAATCCCGCGCGCGGAAAACGCGGAGGTGGGCGAGTCCCGGGCGGCCGACGAGCCCGACGGTGGGGAAGGCCGCGCCCACGCTGGTCGGCGCGGCGGCCCGCGGGCCGCCGCGCGGCCGCCGGGTCGCCGGAGCCGGGCAGGCCGGGGATCAGGTCGCCGCGTACTGCGACGGCGGCGGCTGGGCCGGCCACCCATCCTGCGGGTAGCCGGCGTCCTGGTAGCGGGTGTCCTGGTAGGCGGCGGCCTGGTATCCGCTGCCTTCGTACCCCGGGCTGTCGTACGCCGGGAGTCTGGTTCTGGTACCCGGCGCCTCGTAGCCGCCGGGGGCCGGATAGCCACGGTCCTGGTAGCCCGGCTGCTGGTAGCCCGGCTGCTCGTAGCCCGGCCCGGGGTAGCCGGCGGCCGGCGCCGCGGGATGGGCCGGGGGAGCGGGCGGCAGGCTGAGCCGCACCTCGTTCAGGTCGCGCAGGAACTGCCCGCCGTCCGCGGGGCGGAGGTCAGGGTTCCGGCTGGTGGCCCGCAGGACCAGGTCGTCCAGGGCGGGCGGGATGCCGTCCGCGAGCTGCGACGGCACCGGCACGGCCTCGTTGACGTGCTTGTAGGCCACCGCCAGCGGGGTGTCCGCGGTGTGCGGCTGCTGGCCGGTGAGCATCTCGAACAGCATGATCCCGGCGGCGTAGACGTCCGTCCGTGCGTCCGCGACACCCTGGGAGACCTGTTCGGGCGCCAGGTAGGCGGCGGTGCCGATCAGCATGCCGGTCTTGGTGTTGCTGGTTCCCGCGAGCATCCGGGCCAGGCCGAAGTCCGCGACCTTGACCGCGTGGCTGGAGGTGAGCAGGACGTTCTCTGGCTTGACGTCGCGGTGCGCGAGCCCGGCGGCGTGCGCGGCACCGAGGCCGCCCAGCACGCCCTCCATGATGTCCAGGGCCTCGCGGGGGGCCAGGCTGCCGCGCTCGTTCAGCAGGTCGCGCAGCGTCCGGCCCGGCACGTACTCCATGGCCAGGTACAGCGTGCGCCCGTCGGCACCCTGGTCGTACACGCCGACCACGTTGGGATGCGAAAGCCGGGCCACGGAGCGGGCCTCGCCGACGAACCGCCGGACGAAATCCTCGTCGTTGGCCAGCTCGGCATGCATGATCTTCAGCGCCACGGTGCGGTCCAGCCGGGTATCGGTACCCAGATACACGGTTGCCATCCCGCCGGTGGCAATAAGGGACTCAACCCGGTACCGGCCATCCAGGAGCCGGCCGACGGGTGGGCGCGCGAGCGTCGTGTCCATCGGCTCGATTGTATGGCCGACTATCGCTCCGGGCGCTGGGAACACCTGTACGGTGTCGGGTGGTGACCGGGAGTGACGACAGCCCACTGGATCGGCCTGGTCACCTGCTGTTTTCCCGGCCGATGCTGTGATCACCACTTGCCGGCCGGAAGGCCGTCCAGGATATGGCCCGGGCGGAAAGCGCGCCGCGCCCGTCCGGAAATCGGGCCGGCGGAGGCTGGCCGGCCGCTTCGCGGTGCTGGCCGGCCGCTTCGCGGGTGCCCGGCCGCGACCCGGATGACGACCGCTCCCTCTAGCCTTGGTGCTCGTGCAGATCGAGCGGATAGTCATCGTGGGTGGCGGGCTGGCCGGATCGCGCGCCGCAGCCGAGCTCCGGGCCAAGGGTTACGCCGGGCAGATCACCATGCTCGGCGCCGAGCCTCATCCGCCCTACGACCGCCCGCCCCTGTCCAAGAAGCTGATGATGGGCGAGCTCGACTCGACGTCGCTGGACACCGACGCGGCCGCGCTCGGCCTGGACCTGCGGCTCGGCGAGGCCGCCACCGGCCTGGACGGGCGCGTGGTGCGGAGCGGGCGCGGCGAGTACCGGTTCGACCGCCTGATCGTGGCCACCGGGGCCGCGCCGGTGCTGCTGCCCGGGCCCGCCCGGCAGCATGTGCTGCGCACCGTGGACGATGCCCTGGAGATCCGGGCCGGGCTGCGGAAGGGGACCCGGCTGGCCATCGTCGGGGCAGGCTGGATCGGCGCCGAGCTCGCCACCGCCGCGGCCGCCTACGGGTGCGCCGTCACCGTCCTGGAAGCGGCCGCGGTCCCGGCGGCCGCCGCCCTGGGCGAGGCGGCCGGGTCGGCGATGGTGCCCTGGTACGCCGAGGCCGGGGTGGACCTGCGGCTCGGCCAGCCGGTGGAGTCGGTCCAGGAAGGCGGCCTGGCCCTGCCCGGCGGCGGCTGGCTGGAGGCCGACCTGGTCGTGACCGCGGTGGGGGTCCGCCCGAACACCGGATGGCTGGACGGGTCCGGGGTGGACCTGGGCAACGGCATCGTCGTGGACAGCCAGCTGCACGCCTCCGTGCCGGGCGTCTACGCGGCCGGGGACTGCGCCGCGTTCTGGTCCGGCCGCTACGGCCGGCGGCTGCGGGTGGAGCACTGGGATACCGCCCTGCATTCGCCCAGGGTGGCGGCGGCCAACGCGCTCGGCGCCGGGCAGGACTATGACCCGGTGCCCTACTTCTGGTCCGAGCAGTTCGGCCGGATGGTCCAGTACGTTGGCCACCATGAACGCTGAGGACCGCCTCATCTGGCGCGGTGACCCGGCCGCTGAGCGCTGGGCGGCGTGCTGGGTGTCCGGGGCGGCGGGCCCGGACCGGCTGGTCGCCGTCCTCACCGTGGGACGGCCCCGGGACATGCTGCAGGGCCGCCGGCTGATGGAAGCGGGCCAGGCCGTGGACACCGCCCGGCTGGCCGACCCTGACGTGCCGGTGCGGGACGCGGCCGTGACCTGAGCGCAGGGCCCTGAACCGGGCCATCAGGGCAGGTGCGGGCCGTACTGGTTGGTGAAGAGAACACACGAGACTGGCGTGTCCGGGTTTGACCCGGGCCGCCGCGTGGGAAATTCGGAAACGTGGCACAGATTGACCCCCCGGCCGACGCACTCGTCGGCGACTGGCTCAGCATCCCTGAAGCAGCTGACCGGCTCGGCCTCCCGCCTGGCCGGCTCAAGCAGCTGTTCCGTGACCGCAAGCTGCTGGCTGTCCAGCGGCCGGACGGCACGACCGCAGTCCCCGCCGCCTTCTTCGATGGCGGCACCATCATCAAGGGGCTGCATGGCACCCTCACCGTGCTGTACGACTGCGGGTTCGACGACCCCGAGGCGCTGCGCTGGCTGTTCACGGCCGACGACACGCTGCCCGGGACGCCGATCCAGGCGATGATCGAGAATCGCCGCACCGAGGTGAACCGGCGGGCCCAGGCCCTCGCCATCTGAGGTGCAGGCTCGCCGTTCTCCCTGATCCTGGCCCGGCCGCCGCGTTCTCCTCGCGGGTTGGCGACTCTGCGTGTCTGATTGAAAGCAGATCGCTATTACGGCAGGTTGAGGGCTATGACAGAGAGCCCCCCACCTGGTCCCTGGATGCCTCAGGCCTGGCCAGACCCTAAGCCTGAGGTTGACGTTGAGGCCGAGGGGCCTGTGGCTGGGGTGCCTGCGGCTGAGGTGCCGCCGGGCCGGGCGCCGGCCGGGCGGGCGGAGGCGCCCCGCCGGCAGTTCCTGGTCGGGGCGACCGCGGCGGCTGGCGCGCTCGGGGCCGGGCGGATGCGGCTGGGCGGCCACCCGGACGCCTCCCGCCAGCCCGGGCCCAGCCCGGCCCGGGTCCTGGGACGGGTGGACGTCGCCATCGCCGGGGGCGGCCTGGCGGGCCTGGTGGCCGCCCGCGCCCTGGTCCGCGCGGGACACTCGGTGGTGGTGCTCGAAGCCCGGCACCGGGTCGGCGGCCGGATGGTGCGCCAGCCAGTGATCGAAGGGGGATACGCGGATCTTGGCGGCCAGTGGGTCGGCCCGACCCAGACCGCCATCCTCGCCCTGGCCGATGAACTGGGCATACGGCGGTTCCCCTCGTATCACGACGGCCGCTCGGTCTTCTACTACCAGGGACAGCGCAGCACGTTCGCGGGCAGTTTCCCGCCGTTCCGCGGCGAGCCGCCCGCCGTGTCCTCCCGCGAGCTGCGCGACGCGAAACAGGCCCTGGCCACGATCGACCGGCTCTCGGCCCAGGTCCCCACCCGCGCCCCGTGGCGGGCGCCGCACGCCCGCCACCAGGACAGTGAGACGCTGGCCAGCTGGCTCGGCAAGAACACGAGCACGAGCTTCGGGCGCTTCGTAATCACCCAGCAGGCGCTCATCGGCGGGACCGGTGCCTTCGAGCCGGCCGACGTCTCCTTCCTGCACGTGCTGTTCGCCAACGCGGCGGCGCCGCAGGCCCAGGACCCGGAGACGGACCTCTTCTACGGGGCGGCCGGGCAGATCCCGCCCATCATCGCCAGCGCGCTCGGCCACCGGATCGTGCTGCGCTCGCCGGTACGGGCCATCGAGCACGGCCCGTCCGGGGTGCGGATGATCACGGACGGGGGTAGTTACGGGGCCCGGTTCGGGATCGTGGCCATGCCGCCGTCCTGTGCCGCGCAGATCTCCTTCGATCCCGGCCTCCCGGCCCAGCGTCTCCAGCTGGTCCAGCGCACCCCGATGGGCTCGCTGCTCAAGGTGCTCGCGGTCTACCCCCGCGCGTTCTGGCGTGACGAAGGCCTGAGCGGGACGGCCACCGGCGACCTGCCCACCGTCCAGTTCGTGGCGGACAGCTCCCCGCCGGGCGGGCGGCCCGGGATCCTGGCCAGCTTCATCGCCGGGACCCGCGCGGTCGAGCTGGGCATGGCCACCGCCGCACGGCGGCGCCGCGCGGTACTGGAGGACTTCGCGGGCTACTTCGGCCGGCGGGCGGCCCGTCCGGCCCAGTTCATCGACGTCAACTGGCCGGCCCAGCCGTGGACCGGCGGCGCGTTCACCGCGTATCTGCCCCCCGGGGTCTGGACCGGCTACGGCCCCGCACTGCGCCAGCCGGTCGGGCGCCTGCACTGGGCCGGCACCGAGACCGCCACCCGGTGGCCCGGCTTCTTCGACGGCGCGGTCCGCTCCGGCGAGGACGTGGCCGGGGCCATCCTCAGCCATCTGCAGGACCGTGCGCCGGGCGCGGCACGACGCCCCGGGCCCGCAGCCGACTAGCCTGGTGACATGCCATCCGGGGTCCTGCACCGCGCGCCAGCCATCCGCGATCTGCTGGCCGCGGGTCGTGAGTCCTTCTCGTTCGAGTTCATGCCGCCCAAGACCGAGGACGCGGAACGGCGGCTGTGGCGGGCCATCCGGGAACTGGAGCCGCTCCGTCCCACGTTCGTCTCGGTCACCTACGGGGCGGGCGGCTCGACCCGGGACCGGACCGTCCGGATCACCGGCCGGATCGCTGCGGAGACGACGCTCACCCCGGTGGGCCACTTCACCGCGGTTGACCACTCAGTGGCCGAACTGCGGCGCGTGATCGGCTCGTACGCGGCGGTGGGCGTGCGCAATGTCCTCGCGCTGCGCGGTGACCCGCCGGGAGACCCGAATGCTGAGTGGGTCGCGCATCCGGAGGGCCTGGAGTACGCGGCGGACCTGGTCCGGCTGGTGAAGGCCTCCGGTGATTTCTGCGTGGGGGTCGGCGCGTTCCCGGAAGGGCATCCGCGTTCTCCCGATCTCGACTCCGACACCGATTACTTCGTGCGCAAGTGCCGGGCGGGCGCCGATTTCGCGATCACGCAGATGTTCTTCTACGTGGAGGACTACCTGCGGCTCCGGGACCGGGTGGCGGCGGCCGGATGCGAGGTGCCGATCATTGCCGGGATCATGCCGATCACCAGCCTGCGCACCCTGGAGCGGATCGTCGTGCTGTCCGGGGCCCGGTTCCCCGGCGCGCTGGGCGACGAGGTGCGGGCGGCCGCCGGTGACAGCGCGGCGGTGCGGGAGATCGGCGTGCAGTACGCGGCGGGCATGTGCGAGCGCCTGCTCGCCGAGGGTGCCCCGGGGCTGCACTTCTACACGCTGAACGGGTCCCGTGCGACCCGGGAGATCTACGAGCACCTCGGGCTGGCCGGCCGGGTGGCCGGGGGCAGCGCGCCTTCCGCGCAGGCCCGGCTGGCCGCGGGGAGCTGACCGGCCCGTCCCGCGGGCTGCTGGCCGGCCCTCAGTTACCCGGTCCCGGCCGGCCCGGCGGGCGCAGCGGCAGCGCCGCACCCATCAGGGCGTACGGCGGATCGGTTCCCGGGAAGCGGTATCCGGTCAGCAGGTCGGTGAAGCCCAGGCCCCGGTACAGGCGGCGGGCCCGGCTGTCGGTGTCCTGCGTGGACAGCAGGGCGGTCCGCTCCAGCCGGGGATGAATCAGCGCCGGGCACCATCGCCCGCCCGACCCCGCGGCCCTGGTAGCCGGGATGCACGTGCACCTCCGCCACCTCGAACGAGTCGTCCAGCCAGGCCTGGGCCAGGTCCCGCCCGCCTGCCGCGGCCAGGGCGCTGCGCACCAGGTCGTGCCACCACTGACCGCTCGCGCCGTGGAAGCCGTACGCGAAGCCGATGACCGTGAGCCGGTCCCGCCCGGTCTGCGTCCGCAGCTCGGGCGGCGCGTTCCCGGGATCGCCCGGCAGGGTCATGGCCACGCAGCGGAACGAGGGGAAGCCCGTGTGCCGTTCCATGATCGCCCGGCGCCCCGGCAGCTGGTGCTGCGGAGGCTGCATGGCGGCCGAGTAGATGTTGATCAGGACGCCCAGTTCCGCGAGAAAGCGTGCTTTGCCGAATTCCAGCAGCTCCGGGCCAGCGCGCACCCGCGCAAGCGTACGCGAGCCCTGGGGCCCGGACGTGTCCCGGACCCGCCGGGGACCGCCCGCGGCGCGCCGGGACGGCGCCGGGCCTGGCGGTCACGGCGTTTTGTCGGACCCGCCGGGTACCTTCGAACTCAGGTACAAGAGCTGGACATTGAAGCGAACCTATGTTCGAATAACTAGCGGGACCGCCGGGACGTCCCCCCTCATCCTGGGCGGCCGGGCCGGGGTCGGGCGGCGTGGGAAATCACCCGCCTGATCCTGGCTCCGCGACGGAAGGAAGGCCATGAGTACGGTCATGTCGGTACGGCCAGGCCAGCCACGCTGCCGTATAGCGCCTGCGGCGCTCAGCCTCATTGAATCGGCCCGCCGCGGGCTGGCCGACGCCGGCGGCGAAGCCAGCCCGGGCACCCGTTACGTGGGAGCGCATCTCGCCGCGCTGCGCGCCGCCGCCGCGATCGTGGCGGTGAAGATGGGACCGGGGCAGGGCCCGCGGCGGAAGGCGCCGCGCAGTGTCTGGGAGCTCTTGCCGCGCGTTGAGCCGCCCTGTCGGAATGGGCTGCGTTCTTCGCCGCCGGGGCAGGCAAGCGGGCCGCCGCCGAAGCGGGCCTGGTCCGGGCGGTGTCCGCCCGGGAGGCTGATGATCTGCTCAGGGACGCTGAGACGTTCCTGAGCCTGGCTGAGGAAGCCCTGGGGCTGCCGGGCCAGTCGGCCCTGCCGCTCCGCCCGGCTGGCTAGGCGCGGGGCCTGCCGCTCGGCCTGGCTGGGTGCCCGGCTGGGCGGACGTCTGCGCCGGCTCGGTGCCTGGCTGGCTAGGTGCCGGCTGTCTGGACGCAGGGCCTGCTCTCCGCCCGCCCAGCGCCCGGGCCCGGGGACGCCAGCGGCCTGCCAGCCCATGGCCGGCAGGCCGCCCGAGGAGGGGGCCGCTCCGGGTCAGAACGCCTCGACGGCGCCGCGGGCCTCGGAGTCCAGGACACCCCAGCTGATCAGCTCTTCGGTCAGGTCAATCGGCGACTTGTCGTAGATGACCGCCAGTGACCGCAGGTCCTCCTGGCGGATCGACAGCACCCGGCCGTTGTAGTCGCCGCGCTGGCTCTGGATCGTCGCAACGTAACGGGCCAGCGGGCCGGCCTTGTCCTTCGGGAGCTGGGCCATCCGCTCCAGGTCGATGACAAGCTTCGGCGATGGCGCCAGCGGGGCGGGCGTGGCATCACCGGGCAGCAGCTCCGACACCGGCACACCGTAGAACTCCGCCAGCTCGGCGAGCTTCTGCACGGTCACCGAGCGGTCGCCGCGCTCGTACGATCCCACGACCACGGCCTTCCAGCGGCCGCGCGACTTCTCCTCCACTCCATGCAGGGACAGTCCCTGCTGAGTACGGATGGCACGCAGTCGTGCACCGAGAGTCTTGGCGTATTCAGATGGCATGTCGTCGGCCCCCCGGCCAGTCGTCGCTTTCAGTAACGGTTACGGACAGTGACGGTAGGCCGCAAGCGCGACCAGGTCAAGCCGAATAGCAAAAAGCGGGTCAACTTACGCGTCTTGTCAGTCACGTCCGGGGCGATGCCGGCCGCTCGCAAGGCGGGACACGATTCCCGGAAGGCCCGCTGTGACAGGCCTTCTCGCTGCTCTGGCGGCCGCACCCGGCCGGCTTTCGCGAGCCCCGCTGATCCCTGCCGTCTCAGTGTGACACGAATCACTCATCGTTACCCAATCCACGCCGGCGCCCGCTCCCAGTTTCCGGCTGGCCGTGCTGGGCCCGGCCGCCCGGCGCTCGGCCGCATGGTGACCGCCCGGCCTTCCGCGGCTGCCCCGCGCCTGCCCGGCCATCCGGGCCGTGACGTGGCACGCCACGCCGCGGCGTCCCACGTCACGGCGCTGCTCCTGGTACGGTAGGCGGGACAGATCATCCTTTAAGACCCGTCCAGTGAGGCGGGAAAGGAGGTCCGTAGCGTGCATGCGCTGCATCCTGCCCGGGATCAGGCCCTGGCGGCGGCGGGAGCGCCGGGCGATGGCCCGGCCCGCCCTGACCCGGCTGACCCGAAAACGGTCCTGGAGCCCGCGGAGATCGGGCGGGCCCTCACCCGGATCGCCCACGAAATCCTCGAACGTACCGACGGCGCGGCCGACGTGCTGCTGCTGGGCATCCCGACCCGCGGCGTCCCGCTGGCCCGGCGCCTGGCCGAGCGCATCGAGCAGGTTGAGGGCCGCCCGGTGCCGCACGGGTCCCTGGACATCACGATGTACCGGGACGATCTCCGGCTGCGCCCGGCCCGGGCCCTCGGCCCCACCGAGGTGCCCGCCGGGGGCATCGACGGGACCATCGTCGTCATCGTCGATGACGTGCTCTACTCCGGCCGGACCGTGCGGGCCGCCCTCGACGCGCTCAACGACCTCGGCCGGCCCCGCGCGGTGCAGCTGGCCGTCCTGATCGACCGCGGGCACCGCGAGCTGCCGGTGCGGCCGGACTACGTCGGCAAGAACCTGCCCACCTCCAAGCAGGAGGTCGTCCGGGTGCTGCTGACCGAGGTGGATGGCCAGGACGCAGTGATCATCGGGCGCGCTGGCCCGGCCGGGCCAGGGAGCGGCACGTGAACCGTCACCTGATCTCCGCGGCCGACCTGAGCCGCGACGATGCCCTGCTCATCCTGGACACGTCCGACGAGCTGGCCCGGATGGCCGACCGGCCGATCAAGAAGCTGCCCACGCTGCGCGGGCGCACGGTGGTCAACCTCTTCTTCGAGGACTCCACCCGGACCAGGATCTCGTTCGAGGCCGCCGCCAAGCGGCTGTCCGCCGACGTGATCAACTTCTCCGCCAAGGGCTCCAGCGTGGCCAAGGGCGAGAGCCTCAAGGACACCGCGCTGACCCTGGAGGCCATGGGCGCCGACGCGGTCGTGGTCCGGCACAGCGCCTCGGGCGCGCCGCACCGGCTCGCCGGCTGGGTGCGCGGGACCGTGGTCAACGCGGGCGACGGCGCGCATGAGCACCCCACCCAGGCCCTGCTGGACGCGTTCACCATCCGGCGCAGGTTCGGCCGCCCCGGCGGTGAGGGCCTCGACGGGCTGCGGGTCACGATCGTGGGCGACGTGCTGCACAGCCGGGTCGCCCGGTCCAACGTGCTGCTGCTGAACACCCTGGGCGCCGAGGTCACCCTCGTCGCACCGCCCACCCTGCTCCCGGTGGCCATTGGCGCGTGGCCCTGCTCCGTCGGCTACGACTTCGACGCCGTGGTGCCCAAGAGCGACGTGGTGATGATGCTCCGGGTCCAGCAGGAGCGGATGAACGCCGCCTACTTCCCCAGCGTGCGGGAGTACAGCCGCCGGTACGGGCTGGACGCGACCCGCATGGCCCAGCTGCCCGAGCATGCCATCGTGATGCACCCGGGCCCGATGAACCGCGGCGTCGAGATCGCGGCCGAAGTAGCCGACTCGGTCCGGTCCACGATCGTGGAACAGGTCGCCAACGGGGTGAGCGTGCGGATGGCCGTGCTGTACCTGCTGCTCGGCGGAGCGGAGGCCCAATCATGAGCGGGACATGGCTGATCAAGGGCGCGCGGCCGCTGGGCGGCGAGCCCGCCGACATCCTGGTCCGCGACGGCATGATCGACAGCATCGGTGACGCCGCCGCACCGGCGGGCGCCCAGGTCCTGGACGCGGCGGGCCTGGTCGCCCTGCCCGGCCTGGTCGACCTGCACACCCACCTGCGCGAGCCGGGCCGCGAGGACGCTGAGACGGTGGAGACCGGCACCCGGGCGGCTGCGCTGGGCGGCTTCACGGCCGTGCACGCGATGGCCAACACCGACCCGGTGGCGGACACCGCGGGCGTGGTGGAGCAGATCTGGCGGCTCGGGCGGCAGGCCGGGCACTGCGACGTCCACCCGGTCGGGGCGGTGACCGTGGGCCTGGCCGGCACGCGGCTGGCCGAACTCGGCGCGATGGCCGAGTCCCCGGCCCGGGTCCGGGTGTTCTCCGACGACGGGCGCTGCGTGTCCGACGCCGTGCTGATGCGCCGGGCGCTGGAGTACGTGAAGGCGTTCGACGGGGTCGTCGCCCAGCACGCGCAGGAACCCCGGCTGACCGAGGGTGCGCAGCTCAACGAGGGGGAGATGTCCGGGCGGCTCGGGCTGACCGGCTGGCCGGCCGTGGCCGAGGAGGCCGTCATCGCCCGCGACTGCCTGCTCACCGCGCACGTCGGCTCGGCGCTGCACGTCTGCCACGTGTCCACGGCCGGATCGGTAGAGATCATCCGCTGGGCCAAGGGCAAAGGCTGGCGGGTCACCGCCGAGGTCACCCCGCACCACCTGCTGCTGACCGACACGCTCGCGGCCGGCTACGACCCCGTCTACAAGGTCAACCCGCCGCTGCGCACACCCGCGGACGTGGCGGCGCTGCGCGAGGGCCTGGCCGACGGCACCATCGACTGCGTGGCCACCGACCACGCGCCCCACCCGGTGGAAGACAAGGAAACCGAGTGGGACACGGCCGCCTTCGGCATGACCGGGCTGGAAACCGCGCTGCGCGTGGTGCAGCAGGCCATGGTCGACACGGGCCTGCTCGACTGGGCCGGGGTAGCCGACCGGATGTCCCGGCGGCCGGCCCGCATCGGCCGGCTGCCCGGCCCGGAGCGGGCGCTGGCCGCGGGACTGCCCGCCAGCCTGACGCTCTACGACTCCTCGGCGCGCGACACCGTGGACCCGCGCGCGCACGCCTCCCGGAGCCGGAACAGCCCCTTCGCCGGGATGGAACTGCCGGGCCGGGTGGTGGCCACGTTCCTGCGCGGCACACCCACCGTCCTCGACGGGAAGCTGGCCTGATGGCGGCCAGCGGGCCGGGCGCTCCCGCCATCCTGGTCCTGGAGGACGGCACCACGTTCCGCGGGACGTCGTTCGGCGCGGACGGCGAGACGTTCGGCGAGATGGTCTTCAACACCGGCATGACCGGCTACCAGGAGACGCTGACGGACCCGTCCTACGCGCGCCAGATCGTGGCCATGACCGCGCCGCACATCGGCAACACCGGGATCAACGACGAGGACCCCGAGTCGCGGCGCATCTGGGTCAGCGGTTACGTGGTGCGCGAGCCGGCCCGGCTGGCCTCGAACTGGCGGTCCCAGCGGACCCTGGAGGACGAGCTGCGCGGCCAGGGCATCACCGGCATCGCGATCACCGGCACCCGGGCGCTGACCAGGCACCTGCGCGACCGGGGGGCGATGCGGGCCGGCATCGCCACCGGCACGGCGGACGCCGACGCCCTCCGCGAGCGGGTCCTGGCCAGCCCGCAGATGACCGGCGCCGACCTGGCCCGGGAAGTCTCCACCGACGCCGCCTACACCGTGTCGCCACCCGACGGCACGGAAGTCCGCTACCAGGTCGCGGCCGTGGACCTGGGCATCAAGACCGCCACGCCGCTGGCCATGGCCCGGCGCGGCTGCCAGGTCACCGTGCTCCCGGCGGCCAGCACCACCGAGGACATCCTGGCCTGCGGTCCGGACGGAGTTTTCTTCTCTAACGGCCCGGGCGACCCGGCTGCGGCTGGCTACGCGGTGGACGCGGTCCGTGGCGTGCTGGCCCGCGGCGTCCCGGTGTTCGGCATCTGCCTGGGCAGCCAGGTCCTGGGCCGGGCGCTCGGGCTGGGCACCTACAAGCTCCGGTTCGGGCACCGCGGGGTGAACCAGCCGGTCAAGGACCTGGAGACCGGGCAGGTGCAGATCACCAGCCACAACCACGGCTTCGCGGTCGCCATGCCTGACGGGCCGGACGGCACCGGGCCGGGCGCCACGTTCGCCACCGACTTCGGCCCGGCCCAGATCACCCACGTCAACCTCAACGACGGCGTGGTCGAGGGCCTCCGGCTGCTGGACCAGCCGGCCTTCAGCGTGCAGTACCACCCCGAGGCCGCGCCGGGCCCGCATGATGCGGCCGGACTGTTTGAGAAATTCTGCGCCCTGATGGACGGGGCCCGGGGAGGTGCGCGTGCCCAGGCGTGAGGACCTGCGGTCGGTGCTCGTGATCGGGTCCGGCCCGATCGTGATCGGGCAGGCCTGCGAGTTCGACTACTCGGGCACCCAGGCCTGCCGGGTGCTGATGCAGGAGGGCATCCGGGTCAGCCTGGTGAACTCCAACCCGGCCACGATCATGACCGACCCCGAGTTCGCGGACGCCACCTACGTCGAGCCGATCACCCAGGACGTGCTGGAGAAGGTGATCGCCAAGGAGCGGCCCGACGCCGTGCTGCCCACCCTCGGCGGGCAGACCGCGCTGAACGCGGCGGTCGAGCTGCACGAGGCGGGCATCGCTGGCCAAGTACGGCGTCGAGCTCATCGGGGCCGGCATCGAGACCATCAAGGCCGGCGAGGACCGGAAGCGGTTCAAGGACATCGTGATCGGGCTCGGCAGCGAGGTGCCGCGCAGTCATATCTGCCACACCATGGACGAGTGCCTGGCGGCCGCGGCCGACCTCGGCTATCCCGCTGGTCATCCGGCCCTCGTTCACGCTGGGCGGCTCCGGGTCCGGCATCGCGCACGCCGAGGAGGGCCTGCGCAGGCTGGCCGGCGCCGGGCTGGACGCCAGCCCGGTGACCGAGGTGCTGCTGGAGGAGTCCATCCTCGGCTGGAAGGAGTTCGAGCTCGAGCTGATGCGCGACCGCCACGACAACGTGGTGGTGGTCTGCTCGATCGAGAACATCGACCCGATGGGCGTGCACACCGGGGACTCGGTGACGGTCGCCCCGGCCATGACCCTGACCGACCGCGAGTACCAGCACATGCGCGACGTGGCTATCGCAGTGGTCCGGGCGGTGGGGGTGGACACCGGGGGCTGCAACATCCAGTTCGCGGTGGACCCGCGGACCGGCCGGATGGTCGTCATCGAGATGAACCCGCGGGTGTCCCGGTCCTCGGCGCTGGCCTCCAAGGCGACCGGCTTCCCGATCGCCAAGATCGCCGCCCGGCTGGCCATCGGCTACACGCTGGACGAGATCCGCAACGACATCACCGGCGAGACGCCGGCCAGCTTCGAGCCCGCGCTGGACTACGTCGTGGTCAAGGTGCCGCGGTTCGCGTTCGAGAAGTTCCCCGGCGCGGACCCGGAGCTGACCACGCACATGAAGTCGGTCGGCGAGGCCATGGCCATCGGGCGCAGCTTCCCGGAGGCGCTGCAGAAGGCGCTCCGCTCGCTGGAGAACCCGGCCGCCCCGTTCAGCTGGGAGCAGCCGCCCGGGGACCGGGGCGAGCTGCTGGCCCGCTGCGCCGTCCCGCACGATGGCCGGATGTCCACGGTCCACCAGGCGCTGCGGGCCGGGGCGAGCGTGGCGGACGTGGCCGGGGTCACCGGGATCGATCCCTGGTTCGTGGACCAGATCCAGGGGATCCAGGAGATCGCCGCGCGGCTGGCCGGCCGGGCCGGTGCGCCCGTACCCGCCGGGCCGGGCCCGGAACTGGACACCGCGGCGCTGCGGGCGGCGAAGCGGGCCGGGTTCTCCGACGCCCAGATCGGGCAGCTCAAGGGCCTGCCCGAGGACCAGGTGCGGCTGCTGCGGAACGCGTTCGGGATCCGTCCCGTCTACCACACGGTGGATACCTGTGCCGCGGAGTTCGCCGCCCGCACGCCGTACCTGTACTCCACCTACGACGAGCAGACCGAGGTCCCCCCGGGCACGGCGCCCAAGGTGATCATCCTGGGCAGCGGGCCGAACCGGATCGGCCAGGGCATCGAGTTCGACTACGCCTGCGTGCACGCGTCGTTCGCGCTGACCGCCGCGGGCTACGAGACCGTCATGGTCAACTGCAACCCGGAGACCGTGTCCACCGACTACGACACGTCCGGCCGGCTGTACTTCGAGCCGCTGACGCTGGAGGACGTGCTGGAGGTCGTGCACGCCGAGCAGCAGAGCGGGCCGGTGGCCGGGGTGATCGTGCAGCTCGGCGGCCAGACCCCGCTCGGCCTGTCCCGCGCCCTGGCCGCCGAGGGCGTGCCGGTCGTGGGGACCAGCCCGGACGCGATCCACCTGGCCGAGGACCGCGGCGAGTTCGGGGCGGTGCTGGAGGCCGCCGGGCTGCCCGCGCCCCGGTTCGGCACCGCGCTGTCCTACGACGAGGCCAAGGTGGTCGCGGACGAGATCGGCTACCCGGTCCTGGTCCGGCCCTCCTACGTGCTCGGCGGGCGGGGCATGGAGATCGTCTATGACGACGCCACCCTGATGGACTACGTCGGCCGGGCCGCGGCGGCCAGCCCCGGGCACCCGGTCCTCATCGACCGCTTCCTCGACGACGCGATCGAGATCGACGTGGACGCCCTGTACGACGGGGAGGAGCTGTTCCTCGGCGGGGTGATGGAGCACATCGAGGAGGCCGGCATCCATTCCGGCGACTCGGCCTGCGCGCTGCCCCCGATCACCCTGGGCCGGGCGGACATCGCCCGGATCCGCGAGTCGACCGAGGCCATCGCGCGGGGCGTGGGGGTGCGCGGGCTGCTCAACGTCCAGTACGCGATGGCCGGCCGGGGTGCTGCACGTGCTGGAGGCCAACCCCCGGGCGTCACGGACCGTGCCGTTCGTGTCCAAGGCCACGGCCACGCCGCTGGCCAAGGCGGCAGCCCGCATCATGATGGGCGCGACCGTCGCCGGCCTGCGGGCCGAGGGCATGCTGCCCGCCGGCGGGCGACGGCGGCACGCTCCCGCTCGACGCGCCGATCGCGGTCAAGGAGGCGGTGCTCCCGTTCGGCCGGTTCCGCGACGCGCGCGGCCAGGGCGTGGACACCGTCCTCAGCCCTGAGATGCGCTCTACGGGCGAGGTCATGGGGATCGACGAGGCGTTCGGGACCGCGTACGCCAAGTCCCAGGCGGCCGTCTACGGGCCGCTGCCGGTCAAGGGGCGGGTGTTCGTGTCGGTCGCCAACCGGGACAAGCGGTCCATGGTGTTCCCGGTCAAGCGCCTGGCCGATCTGGGCTTCGAGATCTGGGCCACCGAGGGAACCGCCGAGGTGCTGCGGCGCAACGGCGTTCGTGCCACCATCGTCCGGAAGCACAGCGACGGCCCCGGCCCGGACGGCGAGCCCGATATCGTGGCCAGGATCCTGGCTGGCCAGGTTGACCTCATCGTGAACACGCCGTTCGGCAGCCCGGGGCAGTCGGGTCCCCGGCTGGACGGCTACGAGATCCGGACCGCCGCGGTGCGGCGCGGGGTGCCCTGCGTCACCACGGTGCAGGGACTCGGCGCCGCGGTGCAGGGCATCGAGGCGATTCAGCGCGGCGAGGTGGGGGTGCGGTCATTGCAGGAGTACGGGGCGCGGCTGCGCGCTCTGCCTACCCGGGGGGACAACCCCCCGGACCCCCCGGGAGCGTCGGCTCCGGGAGAACACGCCTTCGGCGCGCCCCCCGTCGCCGGCGCTGACAACCCCCCGGACCCCCCGGGAGCGTCGGACCCCCCGGGAGCATCATGACCGCCGCCGAGGGCGAGCAGGATGCCGTCCAGGTCCAGGTCCGCGGGACCGTGCTCACCGTCCGCAAGGTGGATGCCTACCACGCGATGACCGTGGTGGCCCCGGGCATCGCGGCCCGCTTCCGGCCCGGGCAGTTCGTC
The DNA here is from genome assembly GCA_963851025.1 of uncultured Actinomycetes bacterium. GTDB lineage: Bacteria > Actinomycetota > Actinomycetes > Streptosporangiales > Streptosporangiaceae > RYN-230. The sequence continues at coordinate 72,670 of CAWKOA010000026.1, read as the reverse complement.
GCGGTCGCGGTCGGCGGCCCGGACACGTCCATGCTGCTGCGCCGCGCGTTCTCGATCCATGATGTCCGGCCGGACCACGGCGGGACGGTGGAGTTCGTGTTCGCGGCGAAAGGGCCGGGCACCCGGTGGCTGGCCGAGCGCCGCACCCGGGACGTCATCGACCTGACCGGGCCGCTCGGGCGGCCCTTCCCGGTGCCGAGGGACCCGGTGAGCTGCCTGCTCGTCGGCGGCGGCTACGGGAGCGCACCGCTGTTCCCGCTGGCCGGCCGGCTGCGCGCCCGGGACTGCCAGGTGGACTTCCTGCTCGGTGCGGCCAGCGCGGACCGGGTGTTCGGCGCGCTCACCGCGCGCCGGACTGGCCGGACCGCCGCGGTCACCACCGAGGACGGGTCGATGGGCGTCCGCGGGCTGGTCACCGACCGGCTCACCCAGATCATCCACGAGGCCCGCACCGACGTGATCTACGCGTGCGGCCCCATGGGCATGCTGCGCCAGGTGACGGCGCTGGCGGGCCGCTACGACATCCCGGTGCTGACCCTGGTGGAAGAGTCGATGGCCTGCGGCATCGGGGTGTGCATGACCTGCGTCCTGCCGGTCATCGGGGACGACGGCGTGACCCGGATGGTCCGGTCCTGCGTGGGCGGCCCGGTGTTCCGCGGCGACACGGTCCGCTGGGACGACATCGGCACCATCCCGTTCGACGCGCTGGGCGCGCCCGGCTGGAACCCGCGTCAGCACGCGGGGAGCGGCGGCACCACGGCCCGTGAGGCCGGGGCCGCGCCGCCGCACGGATCGCGGCGGGCCGGGTCCGAGGCGGACGCGGCCAACGGGGCGGCCGGGACATCCCGGGCGGCCGGGGCGGCCCGTGCCGCCCGGCCCGGCACGGAGGGAGCAGCATGGCAGTTGACCTGCGGACCAGGCTCGGCCACGTCGAGCTGCCGAACCCGATCCTGACCGCGTCGGGGTGCGCCGGGGCCGGCCGGGAACTGGCCCAGTTCTTCGACGTCGCCAAGATCGGCGCGGTCGTCACCAAATCCGTGATGGTCGCGCCCCGGGCGGGCCGGCCGACGCCCAGGATGGCCGAGACGCCGAGCGGGATGCTGAATTCCATCGGCCTCCAGGGGCCCGGGATCGACGCCTTCCTCCAGCGGGACCTGCCCTGGCTGCTCTCGCGGGGAGCGCGGGCGGTGGTGTCCATCGCCGGCGGCAGTGTTGACGAGTACGCGGAACTCGCGTCCCGGCTGACCGACGCGGCAGGAGTCACTGCCATAGAGGTGAATATTTCCTGTCCGAATGTCGAGGACCGGGGCCAGGTCTTCGCCTGCGATCCAGGGGCCTCCGCCGCGGTCATCGAGGCGGTCCGGGCGCGGGTCCGGTACGACGTCCCGGTGTTCGCGAAACTGTCACCGGACGTCACCGACATCGTCACGATCGCCCGGGCGTGCGTCGGCGCGGGCGCCGACGGGCTCTCGATGATCAACACCCTGCTCGGCATGGTGATCGACACCGACACCATGCGGCCCGTCCTGGCCGGGGTGACCGGGGGGCTGTCCGGGCCCGCGATCCGGCCGGTGGCGGTGCGCTGCATCTGGCAGGTCCGCAAGGCCCTGCCCGACGTGCCGATCATCGGCATGGGCGGGGTCAGGACCGGCCGGGACGCGCTGGAGCTCATCCTGGCCGGGGCGTCCATGGTGAGCGTCGGCACCACGATCTTCCACGACCCGTCGGCCTGCGTCCGCATCTTGCGCGAACTCGACGAGGAACTCGGCCGGCGCGGCATCGAGCGGCTCAGTGACGTGATCGGGCTCGCGCACGAGCCGCGCGGCACGCCGCTCCGGCGGCTGTCCGGGACCGTCTCATGAGCCGGCGGGGCCCCGCGCGGACGCCGTCGCCCGTACCCGAGGAGGAGAAGAGTTGAGCCAGCCAGCGCCGATCGCCGTGGCGCTTGACGCACCCGACCTGGAGACCGCGGCCCGCTGGGCCGGGCTGGTAACGCCGCACGTCAGCACGGTGAAAATCGGGCTCGAGCTGTACCTGCGCTACGGCCCCGGCGTGGTCGCCTCGATCCGGGGCGCGAGCGGCGTGCAGATCTTCCTCGACCTGAAACTGCACGACATCCCGGCCACCGTGGCGGGCGCGGCCCGGGCCGTGGCCCGGCTGCGGCCCGACATCGTCACTGTGCATGCCTCAGCCGGGCCTGAGGTCATCCGTGCGGCCGTGCGGGCCGCCCCGGACACCATGATCGCCGCGGTGACCGTGCTCACCTCCCTGGGCTCTGCAGACCTGGAGGCGATCGGCCTGCGCGGCCCGGTGCCGGACGCGGTGCGCCGCCTCTCCGTGCTGGCGGTCGGGGCCGGCGCGCGGGCGCTGGTCTGCTCGCCGCGCGAGGTGGCCGCGGTCCGCGCCGAAGTCGGCCCGGCCATCAAGCTGATCACGCCGGGCGTGCGGCCGCCCGGAGCGGACCGTAACGACCAGGCGCGGGTGGCCACGCCCGAGGAGGCGCTGCGGGAGGGTGCCGACCTTCTGGTCATCGGGCGGCCCATCACCGGTGCGCCGGACCCGGGGGCGGCCGCGGCGGCCATCGCGGCCCCCTTGCGGCGGCTCGCGCCGGCCGACTGAGCGCCGCGCCGGCCCCGTCCGGCGCACCCCCGGGCCGGCCCTGGATGATCATGGAAAGTGCATGCTGATCATGCAATCTGGACGCCGATCGCAGCGCGGGCGTGTTTGGAGCACTCCGCCGTGGGCTGGATGATAGGCCCATGGGGATAGCCCGTTTGACTACGTTACGTATTCGGTCTCATCCGGAGAGTAATATCGTCCAATTTATGACGTAACAAACGGGTGTTTGCGTTGCCCTGGCGGGCTGAACTCGCTACTTTCCCTTCCCGTCCGCAGTTTTCGATTCTGAAACCCGAGGTGACCCGGAGTGGCTCTTCCTCCCCTCACTCCCGATCAGCGAGCCGCAGCCCTGGAGAAGGCTGCAAGGGCGCGCAAGGAACGGGCCGAGGTCAAGGCCCGGCTGAAGAAGGCCGAGCTGACCCTGTCCCAAGTCCTCAAGGATGGCCAGACAGATGACATCCTTGGAAAGATGAAAGTCTCGGCTCTCCTTGAGGCCGTGCCGGGGATCGGCAAGGTGCGTGCCCGGCAGATCATGGAGCGGCTCGGCATCGCCGAATCGCGCCGGGTCCGCGGCCTGGGCGCGAACCAGCGCGCCGCGCTGGAAAACGAGTTCGGTGGTGTTATCTGAGGCGTCTGATCACCCCAGGGGCGGGCGCGGGGAGCGAGGCCAACGGCCATGACGTCCGCTGATCGCTCATGCGGTACCGCGCTTGTCCGGGGGGGCGGGGTGCCAGCCCGGCTAACCGTTCTTTCCGGCCCTTCCGGGGTCGGCAAGAGCACCGTGGTGGCCGGGCTGCGGAAGGAAAGCCCGGAAATCTGGCTCTCGGTATCGGTGACCACACGGGCACCGAGGCCCGGTGAAGTCGACGGCCGGGAGTACCACTTTGTCAGCGATGCCGAGTTCGACCGGATGCTGGCGCGGGGGGATCTGCTGGAATGGGCGGCATTCGCCGGCCACCGGTATGGAACGCCGCGCGGCCCGCTGGCCGGGAAACTGGCGGCCGGGGTGCCAGTGCTTCTGGAAATCGATCTTGCGGGTGCGCGGCAGGTGCGCCAGGCGGTTCCCGATGCCCTGCTGGTATTTCTCGCCCCGCCCGACTGGGACGAGCTGGTGCGCCGGCTTACCGGCCGCGGCACCGAGCCCCCGGAGGTCATCCAGCGCAGGCTGGAGGCCGCCCGGGTGGAACTCGCCGCGGAAGGCGAGTTCGACCTGACACTGATCAATACGTCGGTCGGGGATGTCTGCCACCAGCTGGTAACCTTGGCTACGGCCTTAGTGGCCTCATGATTTTTTCTCCAAACGGAAGGCACATAGTGGCCGGGAGTCCCGCCGCGGAAGGCATCACCAACCCGCCCATCGACGATCTGCTCGGTGTCGTAGACAGCAAGTACCGCCTGGTGATCATGGCGGCGAAGCGGGCGCGGCAGATCAACGCCTACTACGCCCAGCTCGGCGAGGGCCTGCTGGAGTACGTCGGCCCGCTGGTCGAGACCCGGGTCCAGGAGAAGCCGCTGTCCATCGCGCTGCGTGAGATCCGCCAGGGGCTGCTCACCGGCGTGGAGACGGCCGAACCGACCGGCTGACCGCTCAGCGGCCCGGAGACGGGGACCACGTGCCGTCGAGCATCGTTCTCGGTGTCGGCGGCGGCATCGCCGCCTACAAGGTCTGTGAGCTGCTCAGGCGCTTCACGGAGGGCGGCCACCAGGTCCGGGTGGTGCCCACGGCCAGCGCGCTGCGGTTCGTCGGGGAGGCCACCTGGGCCGCCCTGTCCGGGCAGCCCGTCACCACCAGCGTCTGGGATGACGTGCATGAGGTGCCCCACGTCCGGCTCGGGCAGCAGGCCGATCTCGTCTTCGTCGCTCCGGCCACGGCGGACCTGCTGGCCCGCGCGGCGGCCGGGCGCGCCGACGACCTGCTGACCGCCACCCTGCTGACGGCCCGCTGCCCGGTGGTGTTCGCGCCCGCGATGCACACCGAGATGTGGGAGCACCCGGCCACCCAGGCCAACGTGGCGACCCTGCGCGGCCGCGGCTGCCTCGTGCTGGATCCCGCGGCCGGGCGGCTGACCGGCGCCGACAGCGGGCCTGGGCGGCTGCCCGAGCCCGCCGAGCTGTACGAGACGGCCACCCGGGTGCTGGCCCGTGGCCCGGCCGGGCTGCGCCCGGACCTGGCCGGGCGGCACGTGCTGGTCTCGGCGGGCGGCACCCGGGAAGAACTCGATCCCGTCCGGTTCCTCGGCAACTGGTCCTCGGGCCGGCAGGGGTACGCGCTGGCCCGGACCGCGGCCGCCCGGGGCGCCCGGGTCACCCTGGTGTCCGCCAACGTGGAACTCGATGACCCGGCCGGCGTCCGGGTCGTCCGGGTGACCTCAGCCCGCGACCTGGAGGCGGCGGTCACGTCCGCCGCCGCGGACGCCGACGCGGTCATCATGGCCGCGGCGGTGGCCGACTTCCGGCCCGAGACCCGCACCGGCTCCAAGATCAAGAAGGCCGGGCTGGCCCCGGAGCCGCTGCGCCTGGTGGAAAACCCCGACATCCTGCGCGGCCTGGCGGCCCGCCGGGCCCGGCCCGGGCAGGTCATCGTGGGCTTCGCCGCCGAGACCGGCGACCTGCTCCGTAACGGCCACGCCAAGCTGGCCGCGAAAGGCTGCGACCTGCTGGTCGTGAACCAGGTCGGCGCCGGGCTGGCCTTCGGTACCCCCGACAACGAGGCCATCGTGCTGGGCTCCGACGGCACCGTGGAGAAGGTCCCGCGCGGGCCCAAGGAAGTGCTCGCCGACATCGTGTGGGACCTGGTCGCCGCCCGCCTGCCCGGCTAGCCGGGCGACGCGGCGCATTTCCCTGCCGTCAGCCGCCCGTCTATCCTCGTCAAGTGGCTGGCAGGCACGATTTCTGGTCCCGGGGGCCAGGCGGCCCGGCTAGACTTCGGCGAGGTTTCAGCCGCTTACTAGGACGGGGAGTCAGGTGGCCCGACGTCTTTTCACCTCCGAGTCGGTGACGGAGGGTCATCCGGACAAGATGGCGGATCAGATCAGTGACGCCATCCTCGACACGATGATCAAGGATGACCCGCAGAGCCACGTGGCCGTGGAGACGCTGATCACCACCGGCCAGGTGCACGTGGCCGGCGAAGTGACCACCGAGACCTACGTGGACATCCCCGGCATCATCCGGGAGAAGATCCTCGAGATCGGCTACGACTCCTCCCTCAAGGGATACGACGGCGCGTCCTGCGGGGTGTCGGTGTCGATCGGGTCGCAGTCCCCGGACATCGCCCAGGGCGTACTCCAGGCGTTCGAGCACCGCGAGGGGGAGGGCTCCTCGGAACTCGACCGGCAGGGGGCGGGTGACCAGGGGCTCATGTTCGGCTACGCGTGCCGCGAGACGCCGGAGCTCATGCCGCTGCCGATCATGCTCGCGCACCGGCTGGCCCGGCGGCTGTCCGAGGTGCGCCGCAGCGGCGACGTTCCCTACCTGCGCCCGGACGGCAAGACGCAGGTCACCATCGAATACGACGGTGACAAGGCGGTACGGCTGGACACCGTGGTCGTGTCCGCGCAGCACGCGCCGGACATCGACATCAGGGAACTGCTCACCCCGGACGTCCGTGACCTCGTGGTGACCCCGGTGCTCGAGGGACTGGACATCGACACCACCGCGTACCGGCTGCTGGTCAACCCCACCGGCCGGTTCGAGATCGGCGGCCCCATGGGTGACGCCGGGCTGACCGGCCGCAAGATCATCATCGACACCTACGGCGGGATGGCCCGGCACGGGGGCGGCGCGTTCTCCGGCAAGGACCCGTCCAAGGTGGACCGCAGCGCGGCCTACGCCATGCGCTGGGTGGCCAAGAACGTGGTCGCCTCCGGCCTGGCCGACCGCTGCGAGACCCAGGTCGCCTACGCGATCGGCAAGGCCAAGCCGGTCGGCCTGTTCGTGGAGTGCTTCGGTACCGAGCGGGTGCCCATCGAGCAGATCCAGGACGCGGTGCTGGAGGTCTTCGACCTGCGGCCCGCCGCGATCATCAGGGATCTCGACCTGCTCCGCCCGATCTACTCGCAGACCGCCAGCTACGGGCACTTCGGCCGCGAGGAGCCGGACTTCTCCTGGGAGCGGGTCGACCGGGCCGACAGCCTGCGGTCCGCCGCCGGGCCTGTAGCCGCACCCCGGAGCCGGCCTGCCGGGACGGGCCTGGCCGGCGGGCCCGGCCCTGGACATGATCTGGGCCCGGAATTTACGCTCGTGGCGCTCGGTGTTCTAGTCAGGGCGCCTGCGCCCGCGCGTGTGAGCCGGTGAGCCCTTGCCATCATCCACAGACCGGGCGGCATCACCGGCGCAGCCAGAGCCGGGTGCCCCCGCCGAGCGCGCCCGGCCCCGGCCCCGTCTCCGGGCCGGCGGCCCGCCGGGACGGCAACTGGCCGGCCACGGCCGCGCTGGCCTGCGGCATCCTGGGCGGTGCCCTCATCACCATCCCGGCCGGCCTGCTGCTGGCCGCCCTGGGTTTCCGGCGGGCCCGCCGGGGCGCCCGGGGCCTGGTCCGCTGCTGGCTGGCCGTCGCGCTCACGCTGGCCTGGGCGGGCGTGGCCGCCTACCTGGTGCCGCATCTCATCCGGGCCGCCGACCCCGGCTGCGTGGCGTACAAGAACACCGCGCTCACCGCGTACAACCGGGTGGCCGGCGACGTCAGCGACGGACGCAGCCGGGCCCAGCTGGACGGGGACCTGACCGCGGCGATCACCTCGATCGGCCGGGCCGCGGCGGACAGCCGCAGCGCGGCGACCAGCCGCTCGCTGGCGGCGCTGTCCGGGGACCTGCGGACCATGCGCGCGGATGTCCAGGCCGGCCGGGACGTCCCCCGCGACCTGCTGCTGGCCCTGAACCGGGAGACCGGCGCGGCCGACGCCGCCTGCGGCACCCTGCACCTGTAACCCGCCTGGGTTCCTGGCCTGCTCCGTCGCGGCGTGCGGGCGCGGTGTGTCACCACCCTCTGGTAGGACAGGATCGTGGCAGGGGCAGCGAGTCAGCAGGCGGCCACCCGGCCGGCGCGGCGCGGGGCCGCCCGCGACCCGGGGCCGGCCGCCGCGGTCCTGCCGGTCGCCCGGGTGGCCGTCGACATCCCGCTGGCCCACCTGGACCGGCCGTTCGACTACCTGGTCCCCGAGCGGCTGTCGGATCAGGCCGTGCCCGGCTGCCGGGTGCGGGTCCGTTTCGCGGGCCAGCTGGTCGACGGCTATCTGCTGGACCGGGCGGCGGAGAGCGGGCACCAGGGGCGGCTGGCCCGCCTGGAGCGGGTGGTGTCACCCGAGCCCGTGCTCAGCCCGGAGATCATGGCCCTGGCCCGCGAGGTCGCGGACCGCTGCGCGGGCACCCTGGCCGACGTGCTGCGGCTGGCCATCCCGCCGCGGCACGCCCGCACCGAATCCGCCGCCCCGCTTCCCGGGCCCGGCGCGGCCGGGGAGCCGGCCGGGCGGCCCGGGCCCGGCCCGTGGGCCCGGTACCCGGACGGTCCCGCGTTCCTCGACGCCCTGGCCAGCCGGCGCGGGCCGCGCGCCGTGTGGTCGGCGCTGCCCGGCCCGCACTGGCCAGAGGAGATCGCCCGCGCGGTGGCCACGGTGGCGGCCACCGGGCGGGGCGCCCTGGCCGTGGTCCCCGACGCCCGCGACCTCAGCCTGCTGGACGCGGCGCTCGCCGCGCAGCTCGGGCCCGGCCGGCACGTCACGCTGTCCGCGGACCTCGGGCCCGCCGAGCGCTACCGGCGCTGGCTGGCCGTCCGGCGCGGCTGCGCAGACGGTGGTGGCGGGCACCCGCGCCGCGATGTTCGCGCCGGTCAGTGACCTGGGACTGGTGGTCCTCTGGGACGACGGCGACGACCTGCACGCCGAGCCGCGCGCGCCCTACCCGCACGCCCGCGAGGTGCTCGCGCTGCGGGCCCACCGCACCGGCGCGGCCGTCCTGATCGGTGGTTTCGCCCGGACCGCCGAGTCCACCAGCCTGGTGGCCACCGGCTGGGCGCGGCCGATCGTCGCGGACCGCCCCGTGCTCCGCGAGCACGCCCCCGCGGTCCGCGCCGCCGGCGGTGACGCCGAGCTGGCCCGGGACGAGGCGGCCCAGACCGCGCGGCTGCCCAGCCTGGTCCTGCGGACCGCCCGTGAGGCGCTGGCCAGCGGCCCGGTCCTGGTCCAGGTGCCGCGCCGCGGCTATGTCGCCGCGCTGGGCTGCGCCCGCTGCCGGGACCGGGCCAGGTGCGCGGCCTGCGGCGGCCCGCTCGCCCTGGCCAGCGTCGGCGCGGTGCCCCGTTGCGGATGGTGCGGGGTGGCCGACGAGCGATGGCGGTGCGCGCGCTGCGGGCATTCCGCGGTACGCGCCCTGGTGACTGGGGCCGGGCGTACCGCGGAGGAGCTCGGCCGGGCTTTCCCCGGGATCCCGCTGGTCACCTCCGGCGGGGCGGCGATGATCCCGGCCGTGCCTGGCTCGCCCGCCCTGGTGGTGGCCACTCCCGGAGCCGAGCCGCAGGCGGCCGGCGGGTACGCGGCCGCGCTGCTGCTGGACGGCTGGATGCTGCTCGGCCGGCCCAGCCTGCGCGCCGCCGAGGAGGCGCTGCGCCGCTGGATGAACGCCGCGGCGCTGGTCCGCGCCGGGCCCGCGGGCGGCCGGGTGGTCGTGGTGGCCGATTCCGCCATCCCCGCCGTCCAGGCCCTGGTCCGCTGGGACCCGGTCACGCACTCCGAGCGGGAGCTCGCCGAGCGGGACGAGCTGCGTTTCCCGCCCGCGGTGCGGATCGCATCCCTCACCGGGCCGCAGGACGCGGTCGGGGAACTGCTCGCCGCCGCGGAGCTGCCGCTCCGGGGCCGAGCTGCTCGGCCCGGTCGAGGAGCCGCCGGACAGCGTCCGGATGCTGGTGCGTGTGCCCAGGTCAGCGGGGTTGGCGCTGGCCGGCGCGCTGCACCTGGCGCAGGCCGCGCGCAGCGCGCGGAAGGCCGCGGGAGCCGTCCGGGTGCAGCTCGACCCGGCCGAGCTGATCTGAGTTCCCCCGGGGAGGCCATAGGGTGCTGGGGTGGCCACCTCACGACGGAGTACGCCGTCGCGGACCACGCCGGGTCCGCGCGGGAACGTGAACGGGAACGCGCAGGGGGGGACGGATACCGGCGGTCCGCCCCGGCTCCCGACGGTGCGCCTGGCGCCCCGCGAGGAGCTGGCCGCGGCGGCCCGGGTCGCGCCGTTGCTGCGGGCTGCCCGCGACGTGACCAGGTGGATCGGGCCGGGCCGGGCGCTCACCAAGGCCGGGCGGCTGCGCCAGGCGGATGCCGTGGCGGCCGCCACGCACCTGGAGCTGATCCCGGCCGAGTTCGACGCGGCATGGCGGGTCGCGGTCGCCGCCCGGATGCTGCTGCTCGGCCAGGGCCGCGTGGAGGCCGGGGACCGGCTTGACGTGCTCGCGTCCGGGACCGCCGACGATGTGCTGGCCGCCTGGGATGCCGCGCTCACGGTCATGCTGGAGGCTGAGGACCTGGACGGGATGGCGACCGCCCTGTACACGGTGGGCGGCCCGGTGCGGATGGATGCCCTGTTCGACGCCTACCTGGCCGCGGCGGACACCCGGCGCCGGGGCGCCCGCGGTGCGCCCGGGCCCGGCGGTGAGCCGGACCCGGACCGCGGCGCGCTCCAGGACGAGGGAGCGGCCCTGTCCGTCGCCCTGGAGATGCTGGCCGATCTCGGCGTGGTCGAGCTGGGCGCGGACGAGCCCGGCGTGGACGAGGACGGCGGCGCCCTGACCGTCACCCTGGCGCCGCTCGGCGTGTGGGGCGTGCACCGGCGGCTGCGCGCCCAGGGATGGCATGTCCCGGTCACCGGCGGCCGTGCCCGCGGCGACGCCACCGCGCTGCTGGCCACGCTGGCCAACTGTGACGTGGAGGACGGCGAGGCGGAGATCGCCAGCTGGCTCGCCGGGCGGACCCCCCGGCAGGCCGCGGCCGAGCTGATCAGCGCGGCCAGCCAGGGCTCCCCGGGCCTGCGCGGCGCGGGATTCGCGGTCCTCGACCGGATCGGCGAGGACGCGGTGGCCGCCGTCCGGGAAGCGCTGGCCGATCCGGTGCTGCGCGCCCACGCGGCGGTCTGGCTGCACGAGCACGGCGAGGACGCCGAGCTGGACCGGGAAGACCGGGCCTGGCTCCTGGTCGACCTGGGCGCCGGGCTGCTGGAGGAAGCGGACCCCAAGGACGTCGTGGCCGAGCTGCTGCCCGACGTGCCCCCGGACGCGCAGGCGGAGCTGGTGGCCGGGCTGTGGCGGGTCCGCCATCCCGGGGTGACCGACCTGCTGACCGCGCTGAGTGATCATCACCCCGATCCCGGGGTGGCGCGGGCCGCGCGGAAGGCCGCGTTCAAGGCCCGCTCGGTCTCGGCCAGTTAGGGCGCCCGCAGTTCATAGACTTGGCTGGTTAAAGCTCCCGGTGACAGGGCCCCGGTGAGCGCCCAGACGGAAGGACGGTGCGTCATCAGCGTCAAGCCGATCCGCATCTTCGGCGACCCGGTACTGCGCACCCCGGCCGAGCCGGTCCGCGACTTCGACGCCGAACTGCGCAAGCTGGTCAGTGACCTCACCGACACGATGCTGGAGGCGCCGGGCCTCGGGCTGGCCGCGCCGCAGATCGGGGTGGGCCTGCGGGTCTTCACCTACTTCGTGGACGACGAGCTCGGGCACCTGATCAACCCCTCGCTCGACTTGTCGGCCGAGATGGAGACCGACGACGAGGGCTGCCTGTCGTTCCCGGGTCTCGCCTTCCCGACCGAGCGCTCGTTCGGCGCGGTCGCCAAGGGCTTCAACATGTACGGCGAGCCGGTCACCGTCGAGGGCACCGGCCAGCTGGCCCGGTGCGTGCAGCACGAGACCGACCACCTGGACGGGGTGCTGTTCATCGACCGGCTCGACCCGCAGCAGCGCAAGCTGGCCAACCGGGCCATCCGCGAGGCGGAGTGGTGGGGTGAGCCGGTACCGGAGATCCGGGCCTCGCCGCACGCCACCGGCGGACAGGCCCGCTAGGTTCCCGCATGCGACTGGTGTTCGCCGGTACCCCGCAGGCCGCCGTGCCCGCCCTCGATGCCCTGCTGAAGTCCGGGCACGAGGTGGCCGCGGTGGTGACCCGGCCCGACGCCCCGGCGGGCCGCGGGCTGCACCTCGAGCCGAGCCCGGTGGCGCAGCGCGCCGCCGAGGCCGGGATCGAGGTGCTCAAGCCCGCCCGGCCCCGGGACCCGGAATTCACCGGCCGGCTGCAGCAGATAGCCCCGGACTGCGTGCCGATCACGGCGTACGGTGCCCTCATCCCGCAGGCCGTGCTGGACATCCCCGCGCAGGGCTGGGTGAACCTGCACTTCTCGCTGCTGCCCGCCTGGCGCGGCGCGGCCCCGGTGCAGCACGCCATCCTGCACGGCGACGACATCACCGGAGCGACCACCTTCCGGCTGGTCAAGGAGCTGGACGCGGGCCCGGTCTTCGGCGTGGTGACCGAGCCGATCCGGCCGGGCGACACCGCGGGTGACCTGCTCGGCAGGCTGGCGGTATCCGGCGCCGGCCTGCTCGTGGCCACCCTCGACGGGATCGAGTCCGGGCAGCTCGAGGCGCGGCCCCAGCCCGCCGAGGGAGTGAGCCTCGCCCCCAAGATCACGGCTGACGATGCCCGGGTGCGCTGGGACCAGCCGGCCACGGCCGTGGACCGGCAGATCCGCGCCTGCACCCCCGGCCCCGGCGCCTGGACAATGCTGGGGGACGCCCGGCTCAAGCTGTGGCCGGTCAGCCCGGCCCCGCAGGACGAGGCGGCCGCCGGCCCGCTCACCCCGGGCCAGGTGCGGATCCTGCGTTCGGGAGTGCTGGCCGGCACCGCGACCACCCCGGTCGGGCTGGGTGACGTCCAGCCGCCCGGCAAGCGGCGGATGCGGGCCGGCGACTGGGCCCGCGGGCTCCGCCAGGACACTGTGGTGCTCAGCTGAGATGACCGCACCCATCCGCAAGCCGCGGGCCGCCCCCCAGCGCAATGGCCGGGGGCGCCGCGCCGACCCGGTCCGCAGGCTCGCCTACGACGTGCTCATCGCCGTCGAGCAGCGGGACGCCTACGCCAACCTGCTCCTGCCGTCGATGCTGACCGAACGCGGGCTGGCGGGCCGCGACGCCGCGCTGGCCACCGAGCTCACCTACGGGACGCTGCGCGGCCGGGGCAGCTACGACGCGATCCTCGGCCTGTGCAGCGACCGCGGGCTGGACAAGGTGGACCCCCCGCTGCGCGAGGTGCTCCGCCTCGGCACCCACCAGCTGCTGGCCACCCGGGTGCGCCCGCACGCGGCCGTCGCGACGTCCGTTGACCTCGCCCGTGACCTGGCCGGCCAGCGCTCGGCCGGGTTCGTCAACGCGGTGCTCCGCAAGGTGGCCACCCGGGACCTGGAGACCTGGATGGGGGTCGCGGCCCCGCGCCGTGACACCGACCCGCTCGGTCATCTGGCCGTCCGGTACAGCCATCCCCGGTGGATGGTGCAGGCGGTGGCCGCGGCGCTGGGGGAGGACACCGCAGGCGGCCTGGCCGAGACGGAGGCGGCCCTGGCGGCGGACGGGACCCGGCCCCGGGTCACCCTGTGCGCGGTGCCCGGCCTGGCTGATCCGGCCGAGTTCGCGGCCGCCGGCGCGGAGCCCGCCACCTGGTCGCCCTATGGCGCGTACCTGCCGGGCGGGGACCCGGCCGCGATCGGGGCGGTCAGCGCCCGGCGCGCCGGGGTCCAGGACGAGGCGAGCCAGCTGGCCGCGATCGCGGTCGCCCGGGCCGGGCTGACCGGCCCGGACCGCCGGTGGCTGGACATGTGCGCCGGGCCGGGCGGCAAGGCCCGGCTGCTGGCTGGCCTGGCGGCGCAGCACGGGGCGCGGCTGCTGGCCACGGACGCCCGCCCGCACCGCGCCCGGCTGGCCCGCGACGCGGTGTCGGTCACCGGCGCGGCGGCCGCCGCGGCCGTCGACGCGACCGCGCCCGCCTGGCGCGCCGGGACCTTCGACCGGGTGCTGGCGGACGTCCCGTGCTCCGGGATCGGCGCTTTGCGCCGCCGGCCCGAGGCCCGCTGGCGCCGCTCCGAGCAGGACGTCCTGGGCCTGGGCGGGCTGCAGCGCAGCCTGCTCCGCAGCGCGCTGGACGCGGTCCGCCCGGGTGGCGTGGTCGGCTACGTCACCTGCTCGCCACACCGCGGGCGAGACCCGGGAGGTGCTGGCGGACGTGCTCCGCGGCCGGGACGATGTCGAGGTCCTCGATGCGCCCGCGGTCCTGGCCGAGGTGCCGGACCTGCGCTGCCCGGACCCTGACGGCCGGTACGCCCAGTTCTGGCCGCACCGGCACGGCACCGATGCGATCTTCCTGGCCCTCCTGCGCCGCCGTGAGGATGCCTGGCCGGAGCCGGGGCGATGATCACCCGGCGCTGGTGAGCGATCGGCCAGCTTTCCGGTGCAGCCGGGCCGAGCCGATGTCGGCCCGCTGGCCCTCGCTGTACCCGGCCCCGTAGCCGTTGCCCGAGTAGGTCATCTGGGTCTTGCGGGTCACCGGATAGGCGTGCTCGATGTTCTGCATGATGACCTGCCGGCGGTCGGCCAGGACCAGCGTCATCCGCTGGCCTTCGGCGGCGGCGGGGGAGGTGGCCTGCGCGGCGGCTGCCTGCTCGGCGGCCCTGACCCGGGCGACCACGGCCGAGATGAAGCCGAGCAGCCAGCTGCGCCGCCACGCCCGCGGGCTGCGGTTCCAGCCGGGGACCTCGGCCGTCCCCAGGCCGTGCCACATCTGCAGCAGCAGTGACGTGTAGAGCATGTCGGTGCGCTCGATGTCAGACGCGAACCCGAAGATGTGGATGCGGGTCCCCGGGTCCGGCCGGGGGAGCAGCACGCACTGGCACCGCAGGGCCGCGGCCAGGCCGCAGAGCAGGTGGGCCTGCACCCGGGCCCACGGGTTGTCGATGTCAACCTTCCGGTCGGCCGGGTGGTCGGTCTCCGGCCGCCGCGCGGCGAGCAGGGCCCGGTCGATGCCGTACTTGGCCATCAGCTCGGCCGCCTTGGCCGTCAGGGCCTCCGCCTCGGCCGCGGTCACGCCGTCGGACTCCGCCTTGGTGAGCAGCTTGCGCACGCGATCGAGCAGGGCGGCGGCGGCCTCGGGTGCCTGGGGATTCACGGAAGTTGCCTCCTGTCCGGAACACAGATCGAATGCAGATTCGAACGATATCCGGACGCTGCGACAGTTTGGCCGGGGTGGTGTCCCTGGCGCACCCTACCCCCACGTCCTGCCACCGGGCCACTCCCGGCGGGCCTGCCTTCCACGCGCATGGCGTGCTCGCTCAGGCGGGCGAGGTTGACTGCGGCGTTCAGATCACGGTCGAGTACCATGTTGCAGTGGTCACACCGGTAGGCCCGGTCGGCCAGGGCGAGCTTGGCTTTCACCGCGCCGCAGGCCGAGCAGGTCTTCGAACTGGGGTACCAGCGGCCTGCTACCACGAGCTGGCAGCCGTACCAGGTGGTCTTGTAGCCGAGCTGGCGGCGCAGCTCACCGAGACCGGCGTCGGCCAGGGCACGGTTCAGGCCCCGCCCGCCCTTGCCCGGCGCCGGGCTTGCGCCGCATCATCCCGGCCACATTCAGATCCTCGATCACGATCACGTCGTGGCGCTGCGCGAGGCGGGTGGTGGCCTCGATGCAGCGCGTCGCGGCGCAGGTTCGCGGCCCGAGCGTGGAGGCGGCCGGTCCGCTCCGCGGTGCGCTGCCACCGTTTCGAGCCGCGCCGCCCCGCGCGTCGGTCCGGGCCGTCCTGGCGGGCGGCGCGCCGCTGGAGCGCGCGCAGCCGGGCCTGCGCGGCGGCCAGGGCGCGCGGCGCGCCCACCCGGGCCACCTCGGCCCCGCCGGGGGCCGCCACCACCAGCAGGTCGCGCACCCCGGCGTCCACACCCACCACCGGATGCGCCCGGTCCATCCCGATGTGCGCCGGGTGCTCCGGCTCATGCCCGGCCTCGACGGTGAACGCGCAGTACCAGCGCCGCCCGTCAAAGCTGACGGTGGCGGCGAGGATGCGCACGGTCCCCGCGCTGATCTTGCCGGACAGCGCCATAGCCGGCTGTGCGTCCTGACCCGGCCAATGCGTGGCAGCACCACATGGGACCGGTCATCGACGCGGATCGCGCCGGTAGTGAACCGGCACGATACCCGGGCACGGCGGCGCGACTTGAACCGGGGAAACCCGATCCTCGCCCCCCGCCGCCTCCCGGACCTGCTGGCCGACCACTGCTCCAGGCCGCGGGCCAGCGCGCCCAGCCCCGAGTTGTAGGCCTCCTTAGAGTTCTCCGCCCACCACGGCGCCAGCTCATCCTTGTGCAGGTTCCACCAGCGCCGCAGCGCCGGCAATGTCCACGGCACCTCGGTCAGCTGCTGTTCGGGAACACCGTAGGAACGTTCGGCTGCGTGCTGGTCCAGGCACCGCCTGACATGCGCCAGTCCCTCGTTGAATGCCTTGCGCGCCGCCCCGCAGTGCGAGGCCAGCACGCGCGCCTGCGCCGGCGTCGGGTCCAGCGCAAACCTGTATGCCCGCAGCATCACCTAGACCGCCGCGTCCACGCCGGCCTTCTTCGCCGCTGTCACCGCACGCAACGCCCGGTTCCGGGCACCGCGGCGGCCGTGCAGGCGGGCGCACATCGAGGTGAGCACCTCGGTCATGTCCCGTACAAAGTCGTCGGCGGTCTCGCTTGGGTCGGCAACCAGCACCCGCCGACCCTGCGCGGCCAGCGCCGCGTCGAGGTCCCGCCCGGGCCCGGATCGCCGGGCACCCGTCCGGGTGCCCGGCCGGCACCCGGACGGGGGGCCGGGGTCTCACCCCCGAGGCCACCCACCGGGCGATAGCGCCGGGTCCTACACTCAGCCCCATGGCCGTCCAGATGGCACCCAGCATCCTGTCCGCTGACTTCGCCCGGCTCGCGGACGAAGCGGCCGCGGTCACCGGCGTGGCCGACTGGCTGCACGTGGACGTCATGGACAACCACTTCGTGCCCAACCTCACCCTCGGGCTGCCGGTGGTCGAGGCCCTCCTCAAGCACGCGGGCCTGCCGCTGGACTGCCATCTCATGATCGAGGAGCCCGATCGCTTTGCGCCGGCCTACGCGGAGGCCGGCGCGCGGAACGTCACGATCCACGCCGAGGCGGCCTCGTCGCCGGTGCGGACCCTCCGGATGATCAGGTCCGCCGGGTCCCGGGCCGGCCTGGCGATCAACCCGGCCACCCCGGTCGAGCCGTACGCCGACCTGCTGCCCGAGATCGACATGATGCTGCTGATGACCGTGGAGCCTGGGTTCGGCGGCCAGCCCTTCCTCGACCTGGTGCTGCCCAAGCTGCGCCGGGCCCGTGAACTGGTGACCCGGCACGGCGGCGCGGTGTGGCTCCAGGTGGACGGCGGGGTGAGCGAGAAGACCATCGAGCGCTGCGCCGAGGCGGGCGCCGACGTCTTCGTGGCCGGCTCCGCGGTGTACGGCGCCGACGACCCGGCCTCGGCAGTCCAGGCCCTGCGCGCCCAGGCCGAGCAGGCCACCGCCCGGGCGCCCTGGCGCTGCTGAGCCGCCGTCCCGGCCGGTCCGGCCGTGACTGCTGACCGTGGCCCGGCGGTCACCCATAATCTGAGGCAAGAACTCGCACGCAGGCTGTCGATATCGCGGGGGCCGTTCGTCGGACTGATGACGGACGAGTCGAGAACCTGAAGGAGATGCCGTCATGGCTGAGTACCTGATCCTCATCAACGAAGACGAGAGCGGCTACGCCACTGCGACACCCGAGGTGCTGCAGCAGGTGATGGAGGCGCACAACCGCTTCGCCAAGCAGGTCGAGGAGACCGGCGGGTCGATCGTCTCGGGGCGGGCCCTGCAGCCCACCAGCACCGCCACCTCCATCCGCGACGACGTGGTGACCGATGGCCCGTTCGCCGAGACCAAGGAGGCCCTGGGCGGCTACTACCTGGTCGAGGCCCGGGACCTGGACCACGCGCTCGAGATCGGCAAGCTCTGCCCGGCCCGCTTCGGGGGCGTCGAGGTCCGGCCGATCATGGTCTTCGACGGCATGTGACCGGACCCACCGCGGGCGGCCTTCCCGCCGACCCCGGGCCCAGCACCGGATCGGGGGCCGGGAAGGGCCGCCCCACGGCGGCTGCCGCCGTGGCGGACGCGCACCGTCGCGAGTGGGCCTTCGTGCTCGCCGCGACGGCGCGCGTCGCCGGGGACCTGGACCTGGCCGAGGAGTGCGTGCAGGACGCCTACGTCTCGGCGCTGGAGGCCTGGTCCCAGCAGGGGGTGCCGCGCAATCCCGGCGCCTGGCTGACCACCACCGCCCGGCGCCGGGCCATCGACCTGCTGCGCCGCGACACCACCTTGCGCCGGAAACTCCCGCTGCTCGTGGAGCCGGCCGGGCCCGGGCCGGGCGGCGCGGCTGCGGCGGACGGCCGGGCCGGGGCGGAGGAGGGCAGCGGCGTGATCCCCGACGACCGGCTGCGGCTGATATTCACCTGCTGCCACCCGGCGCTGGCCCGGGAGGCGCAGGTGGCGCTGACCCTCCGGCTGGTCTGCGGGCTGTCCACGGCCGAGATCGCGCAGGCTTTCCTGGTCTCCGAGCCGACCATGGCGGCCCGGGTCACCCGGGCCAAGAAGAAGATCTCCGCCGCCCGGATCGCCTACCGGGTGCCGGAGACGGCGGAACTGCCGGACCGGCTGGACGCCGTGCTCACCGTCGTTCACCTGCTCTACACCACCGGCCACACCGCGCCGGGCGGCGGCCGCCTGGTCCGCGACGACCTGGTCGACCGCTCGCTCGGCCTGGCCCGGATGCTGGGCGGGCTGATGCCGGACGAGCCCGAGGTCCGGGGCCTGCTGGCGCTGCTGCTGCTCACCGACGCCCGGCGGGCGACCCGGTGCGCCCCGGACGGGCGGCTGCTGCTGCTGGAGGAACAGGACCGCGCCCAGTGGGACCGCCCGGCCATCGACGAGGGCATCGCGATGGTGCGCGCGGCGCTGCGGGGCGGCCGCCCGGGCCGGTTCGCGCTGCAGGCCGCGATCGCGGCCGTGCACGCGCAGGCCCCCGCCTACCGCGACACCGACTGGCGGCAGATCCTGGGCCTGTACGACCTGCTCGGGCAGGCGTGGACCTCGCCCGTGGTCGCGCTCAACCGGGCGGTCGCGCTGGCCATGGCCGACGGGCCGGAGGCAGGCCTGGCCGCGATCGCGGACCTCGAACGCGACGGCCGCCTGGCCGGCTACCGCTACCTGCCCGCCGCCAAGGCGGATCTGCTGCGCCGGCTCGGCCGCGCGGACGAGGCGGCGCAGGCCTACCGCTGCGCCCTGGACCTCACCGCCAACCAGCCCGAACGCGACTTCCTCAGCCACCGGCTGGCCGAGGTCGCCGAGAGTCATCCGGCCGGCTGAGCCGCGCTGCCGGCGATGTGCGGAGGGTCACGGGCAGGCGGGTTGCGGCCAGGAATACCTCCCGTGGCACACTGGTTGCTGCAGTAAAGCGTGCTCCGGGGTCGGTGAAATTCCGAGCCGGCGGTGATAGTCCGCGACCCGGCCAAGGCGCCCAGCGCCAGCGGCCGGCTGATCCGGTGAAATTCCGGGACCGACGGTTAAAGTCCGGATGGGAGGCAGCACGCGCGTGGCGGCAGCGTTGGCTGCCGGCCGCGCTGGCGCGTCCGCGCACCCCCGGAGCCGAGTGGCCTTACGGCTCCGAGGAGAGGAACCGCGGATGTTCACCGGCATAGTGGAAGAACTCGGCGAGGTCGTCGCCGTCGAGCGACTGCCTGACGCGGCCCGGCTGACCGTACGCGGGCCGCGGGTGACCGCGGAGGCCTGCCGCGGTGACTCCATCGCCGTCAACGGGGTCTGCCTGACCGTGACCGACTCCTCGGACAAGACCTTCACCGCCGACGTCATGGCCGAGACGCTGCGGCCGGACCGGGCTCGGCGCGCTCAGCCCCGGATCCCCGGTCAACCTGGAGCGCCCGGTCGAGCTGGGCGGCCGGCTCGGCGGCCACCTGGTCCAGGGCCACGCCGACGGGACGGGGGAGATCCTGTCCCGCACCCCGGGCGAGCACTGGGACGTGGTGCGCATCGCCACCCCGCCGGACCTGGCCCGGTACATCGTGCTGAAGGGCTCGATCACCGTGGACGGGGTCAGCCTGACCGTCTCGGCCCTCGCCAGCGCCAGGCAGCGCCAGCGCCAGCGACCGCCGCGCCGGCGCCCTGGTTCGAGGTCAGCCTCATCCCCACCACGCTGGAGCTGACCACCCTCGGCCGCCTCCAGCCCGGCAGCCAGGTGAACCTGGAGGTCGACGTGATCGCCAAGTACGTGGAGAGCCTGCTGGCCAGCGGACCGCCCGGGACACCGGCCGGCGCCGCCGCGGCGGCGGCAGCCGGGACAGCCAGCCAGGACGCGAACGAGCAGCCGGGAGCCAGGTCATGAGCAGCGAGGAAACCATGCCCGACGAGTCCATGCTGGACGACGTCGAGCAGGCGGTCAGGGACATCGCGGACGGCCGCCCGGTGGTGGTCGTGGACGACGCCGACCGGGAGAACGAGGGCGACATCATCGTCGCGGCCAGCAAGATGACGCCCGACCTGATGGCGTTCATGATCCGGCACACCAGCGGCGTGATCTGCGTCCCGCTGCCCGGGGACGCACCTGGACCGGCTCCAGCTGCCGCTGATGACCCCGCACAACTCCGAGCGGATGCGCACCGCGTTCACCATCAGCGTGGACGCCCGGGACGGCGTGACCACCGGGATCTCCGCCGAGGACCGGGCGCGGACCGTGCGCACCCTGGTCGATTCGGCCACCGAGCCGTACGAGATCGTCCGGCCCGGGCACATCTTCCCGCTCCGCTACGCCGAGGGCGGCGTGCTGCGCCGGCCCGGGCACACCGAGGCCGCGGTGGACCTGGCCCGGCTGGCCGGGCTGGACCCGGCCGGCGTGCTGGCCGAGGTGGTCAACGACGACGGCACCATGGCCCGGCTCCCGCAGTTGCGCGCCTTCGCCGACGAGCACGGGCTCACGCTGATCTCGATCGCCCAGCTCATCGAGTACCGCCGGCGCAGCGAGCGGATGGTCCGCCGGGTGGTGGAGACCAGGCTCCCCAACGCCCACGGCCAGTGGCGTGCCCTCGGCTACCAGAACCTGGTGGACCACACCGAGCACCCGGTCCTGGTCCTCGGCGATCTGGGTGACGGCCGGGACGTCCTGGTCCGGGTGCACTCGGAGTGCCTGACCGGGGACGTGTTCGGCTCCCGCCGGTGCGACTGCGGGGACCAGCTGGAGGCGTCGATGGCCGCGATCGCCGCTGAGGGCCGCGGCGTCGTGCTGTACCTGCGCGGCCACGAGGGCCGGGGTATCGGCCTGCTCAGCAAGCTCCGCGCGTACCAGCTCCAGGACGCGGGCGCCGACACGGTGGACGCCAACCTGGAACTCGGCCTGCCCGCGGACGCGCGCGAGTACTCCACCGGCGCCCAGATCCTGGCCGACCTCGGGGTGCGCTCGGTGCGGCTGCTCACCAACAACCCGGCGAAGGTCAGCGGGCTGTCCGGGTTCGGCATCGAGGTGTCCGGCCGGGTCGCGCTGCCGGTCACGCCCACCCCGGAGAACCTCCGCTACCTGACCGTCAAGCGGGACCGGCTCGGCCACCTGATCGACGGCCTGCCCGCCACCCTCAACGGCACCCCGGCCAACGGCACCCCGGCCAACGGCACCCCGGCGAGCAGCGGTACGGCCCTGGCCGGGTGCCGGTGAGCGCCGTCCGGTACCGGCTAGCGAGCCCGGGCCGTCAGGCCCGGGCGAGTGGCCGGTGCGGTTTTCTGCCGGACGGCGCGAGCCTTGAGGCAGACACGGTGAGCGCCGTCCGGTACCGGCTAGCGAGCCCGGGCCGTCAGGCCCGGGCGAGTGGCCGGTGCGGTTTTTACCGGGCGGCGCGAACCTCAAAGGAGACACAGTGAGCGGGGCCGGGCGGCCGGCCGCCGAGACCGTCGACGCGGCCGGGCTCACCCTGGCCATCGCGGTGACCCGCTGGCACGCCGAGATCACCGACGCGCTGACCGACCGCGCGCTGGCCGCCGCCAAGGCGTGCGGCGTCGACGACCCGCTGGTGGTCCGGGTGCCCGGCGCGGTCGAGCTGCCCGTGGTCGCCGCCGAGCTGGCCCGCAACCACGACGCGGTAGCCTGCCTCGGCGCGGTGATCCGGGGCGGCACGCCGCACTTCGAGTACGTCTGCGACGCGGTCACCTACGGCATCGCGCGGGTCGCGCTGGACGCGGGCAAACCAGTTGGCAACGGGGTGCTGACCTGTGACACCCTGGAGCAGGCCCGCGAACGCAGCGGGCAGGACGGCAGCCGCGAGGACAAGGGATGGGAGGCGGTCGTGGCCGCGCTCGAGACCGCGCTCGTGCTGCGCTCCCTGCGCGGGAACGGCCCGGGGGCCGGGGACCACCAGCGACATTGACCGGGCGGAATGACCAGCACCGGCCGGTTCTCGTTGCGGAAGAAAGGTTCTCACTGTGCTTTCCCTGGTCCTGCCCAAAGGCTCGCTGGAGCGAGCCACCCTCGACCTGTTCGACGCCGCGGACCTGACCGTCCGCCGGTCCTCCGACCGTGACTACCACGCGTCCATCGATGACCCGCGGATCGACAAGGTGCGGTTCCTGCGCCCGCAGGAAATCCCGTCCTACATCGAGCGGGGCCTGTTCGACCTCGGCATCACCGGCCGGGACTGGATCACCGAGACCGGCGCGGAGGTCGCGTCCCTGGGGGAGCTGCACTACTCCAAGGCCACCTCGCAGCCGATCCGGGTCGTGCTCGCGGTCCCGCAGAACTCGCCGTGGCAGTCCGTGACCGACCTGCCCGAGGGGGTCCGGATCTCCACCGAGCTGCCCGCGACGACCGCCCGGTACCTGGAGGCCAACGGGGTCAAGGCGATGGTCATCCCCTCGCACGGCGCCACCGAGGCCAAGGTGCCGGACATCGTGGACGCGATCGTCGACCTGACCGAGACCGGTTCCTCGCTGCGCCGCAACGGGCTGCGCATCCTGGACACGCTGCTGACCAGCTACACCGAGCTGATCGCGAACACCGAGGCGTACGCCGATGCCGAGAAGCGGGCCGCGATGGACGACATCGCGCTGCTGCTCCGCGGCGCCATCCAGGCCCGCGGCCACGTGCTGCTCAAGCTCAACGTGGACGCCGCCCAGCTGGAGGCGGTGACCGCGATGCTGCCCGCGCTGTCCTCGCCGACCATCACCACGCTGGCCCGCGGCGGGATGAACGCGGTCGAGACGGTCGTGCCCAAGCGCGGGGTGAACACGCTGATCCCGGCGCTGCGGGCGGCGGGCGCCCGGGACATCCTGGAGATCCCGATCTCCAAGATCGTCGAGTAAACAGGGCTCAGCCGGTCGCTCTGTCGGTCGCGCTCTGTTAGTCGCGCTCTGTTAGTCGCGCTGCGGCCAGGCGATCACCGGGCCGCGGGCACGGAGGGTGACCCGGGAGCCCGGGGACAGCGCCTGGCCGCCCAGCGTCCGGACGGTCAGCGGCGGCGCCTGCGGGTCCTGTTCCGGCTGCACGGTCACCACCGCGTCGTGCCCGTGGTAGCCGTAGCCGGTGATCCGGCCGGTCAGGCCGCCGTCGCCGCCGTCTTCGGCCCGGGCCGGGCCGGGCCGGCCGGGAACCAGCTCCACCTGCTCGGGCCGGATCAGCACCATGGCCGGGCGGTGCGCCGCGCCGTTAGCGCCGTTAGCGCCGTGGCCGCCGTGGCCGTTCGCGGGCGCCGCCGCACCGGCGCCGCCGCCCGCCGGGTCCGCGCCGGTCACGGCGAGCAGGCCCAGCAGGGTCTGCACGGACGAGCCGTGCAGGACGCCCGGGATGAGGTTGGCCTCGCCGATGAAGCGGGCCATGTCCGCGTCGACCGGGCGGCAGTACAGCTCCTGCGGCGCGGCGCACTGGGCGATGGCGCCGTCGCGCAGCACCGCGACCCGGTCCGCGGTGGACAGCGCCTCGTCCTGGTCGTGGGTGACCAGGACGGTGGTGGTGCCCGACTCCTTCAGCAGCTGCTGCACGTCGGCCCGGACACTGGCCCGCAGGTGCGCGTCGAGGGACGCGAACGGCTCGTCGAGCAGGACGACCTCCGGCGCGATGGCCAGCGCCCGGGCCAGCGCGACCCGCTGCTGCTGGCCGCCGGACAGCTGGTGCGGGTACCGCCGGTCCAGGCCGGCCGAGCCCGACCGCCTCCAGCAGCTCCGCGGAGCGCTGGCCGCGCCGCGCCCGCCCGAGCTTGCGGCGGCTCAGCCCGAACGCGACGTTGGCGGCCACGGTGAGGTGCGGGAACAGGCTGCCTTCCTGCGGCACGTAGCCGATCCGCCGCCGTTCCGGGGGCAGGAACACGCCCGGCCCGTCGGCGACCGCGGAGCCGATCCGCACCGTGCCCGCGTCGGCGTGCTCGAACCCGGCCAGGATCCGCAGCAGCGTGGTCTTGCCGCTGCCGGACGGGCCGAGGATCGCGGTCAGCGAGCCGGCCGGCACGTCGAGGTCGAGGCCGGCCAGCACCTGGTGAGCGCCGAATCGCTTGTCCAGCCCGGCGACCGCCAGCTGGGTCATGTCATCATCCTCGGGTCCGCCGCGCCGCGATCGAAGAACCGGCCCAGCACCCAGCTCGGGATGGCCGCCACGGCGATCATCACCAGGGCGAACGGGGCGGCCTGCCCGTAGGACAGGTTCGTCTCGTACACCCAGAACTGCGAGGCCAGGGTCTGCACTCCGGTCGGGATCAGGATAAGGGTGGCGGTCAGCTCGGTGATAACGGACAGGAACACCAGGCAGAACGCGGCGACCAGGCCCGGCCCGGTCAGCCGCAGCGTGACCCGGAGCAGCACCGCGAGCCGGGGCTGGCCGAGGGAGCGGGCCACCTCGTCCAGGCTGACCGGGGCCCGGGCCAGCGAGGCCTTGACCCCGACCAGGGCGAGCGGGAAGAACATGATCGCGTAGGCCAGGATCAGCAGCGGCGCGGTCTGGTAGCCGAACCCGCCCAGGTAACGCTCGGTGAAGTAGGACAGGGCCAGCGCGATGACCACGCCCGGCATGGCCAGCACCAGGTAGGTGCTGCGCTCCAGGAAGCGGCGGGCCCCGCCGGGGTGCCGCACCGCGAGCATGGCCACCGGCAGCGCCATCAGCGTGGCCAGCCCCGCGGACAGCAGCCCGTACAGGGCGGTGGTCAGCGCCGCCATCGGCATGGACACCCCGGTGAGCGAGTCCCGCCCGCCCGAGGCCATCCAGTAGATGGCGGAGCCGACCGGGACGCCGAGGGACAGCCCGGTCAGCGCGGTCAGTCCGGCCAGGACGGGGATCCGGGACCTGCGCAGCCGGTGCCGCGCGGTCACCCGCTGGGCCAGCGCGCCGGACCGGCTGATCCGGCCGCGGCCGCGCAGTTTCCCCTCCGCCCCGAGCACGATCAGGCTGAGCAGCACCAGGACCAGGGCCAGCGCGCAGGCGGCGGGCAGGCTGAACGCCACGTTGATCTCGGTGAAGATCTCGGTGGTGAACGTCTGGTAGCCCACGATCTCGAACGCGCCGTACTCGGCCAGGATCACCATGGCCACCAGCAGGCAGCCGCCCAGGATGGCCCCGCGGGCCTGGCCGAGGGTGATCCGGACGAAGGTGCGGACCCGGCCGGAGCCCAGGCTGCGCGCGACCTCCTCCTGCCCGGGGTCGGCGCTGCGCAGGCTGGCCGCGACGGGCAGGTAGACCAGCGGGTACACGGCCAGGGTCATGACGATGACCGCGCCGCGGAAGCCGTGGATCCAGGTCCACAGCGACGCCCAGCCGAAGCTGACCACGAAGTCGGGGATGGCCAGCGGCACGACCACCAGCACGGCCCAGATCGTGCGGCCGGGGACGTTGGTGCGCTCGACGCACCACGCGGCCGCGGTGCCGATCACCGCGCACAGGAGGGTCACCACCACGGTCAGCCGGACCGTGTTCCACAGCAGTTCCCCGGTCAGCGGCCGGAAGATCAGCCGGGCGTCGGCCGCCGCGCCGCTGCCGCTCGCCTCGACCAGCAGGAAGACCAGGGGCAGGGCCAGGACCGCCGCGATCAGCGTGGCCGCGGCGGTCAGCGCGCGCGGGCGCCGCCCGGGGCGCGCCTTTTTCTCCGCAACGAGAACCGGCCCGTCCGCGCCGGGTTGCCCCGGTCCCGGGCCGTGGCGGTCCAGGACGGGGGACGACGTCATCGGTATCCTCCAGGCGGCCGGGGACGTCCCGGCCGTTCCTTCATCACAGCAGGCCCGCCCGGCGGAGCAGGGCGACGGCCGCGGACCCGGTGCCGAGCTCGCCGAGCGTGATCGGGTTCGGCTGGAGCTGGCGCAGCGGGGTCTCCGCGGCCGAGGTGGTCACGCCCGAGGCTATCGGGTACTCGTAACTGAGTGAATGCCCGCCGATGATCTCCTGGGCGGGCTGGCTGACCAGGAAGGCCAGGAACCGCTGCGCGGCGGCCTGGTGGCTGCTGGACTTCAGCACCGCGGCCCCCGAGACGTCGAGCACGTAACCGGGGTCGCGCGGGGCGAAGAACGCGATCTGGGAGTGCGTGGCCCCGGCGCCGATCTCGGCCCGCAGCCGGTACCAGTAGTACTGGTTGATGATGCCCAGCGCTGCGCTGCCGCGGTTGACGTCGCTGGTCACGGTCTCGTTGTCGGGGTAGAGGTGCCCGGCCGCGTTCGCCTTCAGGGCCTTGAGCCAGTTCTCCGTGGCGGCCGCGCCGTGCGCCCGCAGGACCGAGGTGACGATGGGCTGGAAGTCGGTCTCGCCCGGCGGCCAGGGCCAGCTTGCCCTGGTATTTCGGGTCGGCGAGCTGCATCACCGAGGTGGGCAGCTGGCTCTTGCTGATCAGGCGCGGGTTGTAGATGAGCACGCTGACCCGGGCGGACACGCCCACCCAGTCGCCCTGCGGGGAGTTGTACTTCGCCGGCGTGGCCCCCAGCGTGCTGCTGCGCACCGGCGACAGCAGGCCCTTGGCCTGGAGGAACTCCAGGGGCGGGGTGTTCTCGGTGTAGAACACGTCGGCGGGGGAGTGGCCCCCCTCGGTCACGATCTGGTCGGCCAGCACGGCCTCGTCGTCGCTGCGCACGCTGACCTGGATCCCGGTCTGTTTCTCGAACGCGGCCACGAGCTTCTGGGTGGTCTGCGGGTGCTGGCCGCTGTAGAGGGTGATGGCGCCGCTGGCCCCGGTGGATGCCGTGCCGGACAGTGCCGAGCAGCCCGTCATCGCGGCGGTCACCAGGCCCGCCGCGGCCAGGGTCACCGCGGTCATCCGGGGAACCCGGCCCCATCGCCTTGCCATCAGCCAGTCACCTTTCCTCATCGCTGCCGCTCCCTGCTCCGGGGAGCGGGCATCGCCGCTGGACCGGGAACCGACGATAGCTTAGGCTAACCTAACTCGCTAGAGGCGGGGGTCCCGCAGTGAGGTGCCCGAGGCCCGTGGTCCGGTGGCCGGAACGTGGTCCGGTGGCCGGAAGGTGCGTGACCCCGGTGGCCGGAAGGTGCGGCATGGCGCGGGCCGGTGACGTGAACGTACCCTGAGATCAAGCCCCGGCCGTCCCGGCGCGGCGGTTCTCCAGCCGTCCGCCGGGCGTGACCGCAGTCGCCCGGGGCCGTGGTGACCAACGTACCGAGGTGAAGCCGGTTGCGAGACATCCTGGACCCCATCACGAAGTGGTGGGACACGGGCGAGGTATTCGGCCTGGCCACGGTGGTGCGCACGTTCCGCAGCGCGCCCCGTGAGCCGGGGGCCGCGATGGCGGTGTCCGCCGAGGGCGAGGTCACGGGCAGCGTGTCGGGCGGCTGCGTGGAAGGTGCCGTGTACGAGCTGGCCCAGGAGGTCTGCCAGACCGGGCAGCCGGTGCTGGCCACCTACGGAGTGAGCGACGACGACGCCTTCTCGGTCGGGCTGACCTGCGGCGGCATCCTGCACCTGCTCGTGGAGCCGGTCAGCCGCGAGCTCTACCCGGAACTCGGGGACGTGTCGGCGGCCATCGCCGCGGGCGAGCCCGTCGCGGTGGCCAGCGTGATCGAGGGCCCGGGCCGGGTCGGCGCGCGCCGGGTCATCTGGGCCGATGACACGGTGGCCGGCCCGGGCGGCGGCCGCCCCGGCCGGTCCAGCGGGACCCTGGGCAACGGTGACCGGCTGGACGCGGCGGTGGACGACGACGCGCGGGGGATGCTGGCCCAGGGCCTGACCGGCGTCCGGCGCTACGGCGCGGACGGCGAGCGGCTCGGTGACGAGCTGGCCGTGTTCGTGCACTCGTTCGCCCCGCCGCCGCGGATGCTGGTGTTCGGCGCGATCGACTTCGCCGCGGCCGTGGCCCGGGCCGGGAAGTTCCTGGGCTACCAGGTGACCGTCTGCGACGCCCGGGGCATCTTCGCCACCCCGGCCCGGTTCCCCGAGGCCGACGAGGTGGTCGTGGAGTGGCCGCACCGCTTCCTGGCCCGGACGCCGGTGGACTCGCGCACGGTGATCTGCGTGCTCACCCACGACCCGAAGTTCGACGTGCCGGTGCTGGAGGTGGCGCTGCGCACCCCCGCCGCGTACATCGGCGCCATGGGCAGCCGCCGCACGCACGAGGACCGGCTCGCCCGGCTCCGCGAGGCCGGCCTGGGTGAGGAGGAACTGGCCCGGCTGCGCTCCCCGATCGGCCTCGACCTGGGGGCGCGCACCCCCGAGGAGACCGCGGTGTCCGTGGCCGCCGAGCTCATCCAGCTCCGCTGGGGAGGCTCCGGCCAGCCGCTGACCAGTACCTCCGGGCGGATCCATCACTGACGGCGCGGCGGGGGCGTTCCCGGCCGGCTCGTTCCCCGATGACCTCTCCGACGGCCTCTCCGCCGGGAGCGGGGTGGCCGGGGTGCTGCTGGCGGCGGGCTCGGGGTCACGGCTCGGCCGCCCCAAGGCCCTGGTCGAGGTGGACGGGGTGCGGCTGGTGGACCGGGGGATCTGGCTGCTGCAGTCGGGCGGCGCGTCCCCCCTGGTGGTGGTGACCGGTGCCGCCCCGGTCAGCCTGCCCCCCGGCGTGATCAGCGTGTTCAACCCCGGACTGGGCCAGCGGCATGGGATCCTCGCTGGCCGCCGGGCTGGGCGCGGTCCCGGACGGCAGCGCCGCGGCGGTGATCGCCCTGGTGGACCAGCCCCGGGTCGGGCCCGGCCGCGGTGGACCGGCTGATCGCCGCGTTCGAGGACGGCGCCCGGGTCGCCGTGGCCGCTTACGACGGCCAGCCCCGCAACCCGGTGCTGATCGCCCGCGAGCACTGGGCCGAGGTCATCGGCCTGGCCGCGGGCGACGTGGGCGCCCGGCCGTTCCTGCGCGCCCGCCAGGATCTCGTCACGCTGGTGGAGTGCGGGGACACCGGCCGCCCGGACGACGTGGACACCCCCGATGACCTGGCCCGCCTCACCCGCGTAGCCCGCCCCGACCCCCGCTACCCGCCGCCCCGGACCCCGCCGCCCCCGCCGCCCCGGCCCCGCTGACCCGCCCGCCCCGGCCCCGCTGACCCTCCCGCCCCAGGCCCCGCTGACCCACACCGGCCCCACCAGCCCACATCTCCAACCCCAGACCCGGCTCGTGATCATGACTTAAGTGTCGCTGGAACGACACCTCACGCGTGATCATGGTGCCTGTGACCGGGCGGAGGCGCGGGGTCAGGCCGGGGTGACCTGGATGCCCCAGGTGTGGGTCACGCTGTCGCCCGGCTCGAGCATCAGCAGGTCCACGCCGGAGTTGAAGGCGTTCGGCGGGCAGGTCATCGGCTCGATGGCCACGGCCTTCCGGCGGTGCGACGGGCCGAGCGTGTCGCCGGTGAACACCTGCAGCCACTCGTAGCCCGGCCCGGCCCACAGTGCTACCTCGGTCCGGGCTACCTCGGTCCGGGCTACCCGTCCCCCCCTGGGTCCCGCGCTGGTGAGCCGGGCCCAGGCGCGGCCGCTCGCGTCCCGGTCCAGGCCGGTCAGCGCGTGGTCGAGCTGGGTGTCGCCGATGGGCCGCGGCGTGCGGAAATCGAACTCCGTGCCGGTCACGTCCTCGGGGGTGCCGGCCGGGATGCCCCGCTCGCCGGACGGCTGCCACAGCCCGGCCCGCAGGCCGAGGCCGCACTCGTCCACGGTGGCCGCCCCGGCGGTCAGGTACGGGTGCGACCCGGTCCCGTACGGGGCCGCGACGGAACCCAGGTTGCGCGCGCTGATGCTGACCTGCAGGCCATGATCGGCGTCCAGCCGGTAGGAGGCGTCGAGTTCCAGGGCGAACGGGTATCCCTGGTGGCCGAGCAGCGCCAGCCGGAGGGTGATCTCCTCCCCGCCCGGGCGCGGCCGCCGGGTCCCGGCGCCCAGGACGACCAGCGGGTCAGCCCGTGGATCGCGTTCGCGTTGGCCGGCTCGCTGAGATCGAGCTGGTAGTGGGTGCCGTCGATGGCGTAGTGGCCGCCGTCCACCCGGTTCGGCCAGGGGCAGAGCAGCTGGCCGGCGGCCCCGGGGGGCAGCACGTCCGGCTCGTACCCCACGGTGACGGGCTGGCCCCGGTACTCCAGCTGGCGGAGGCCGGCCCCCAGCTCGGTGACGGTGGCGCGGTAGTCGCCCGCG
This sequence comes from uncultured Actinomycetes bacterium, assembly GCA_963851025.1. GTDB lineage: Bacteria > Actinomycetota > Actinomycetes > Streptosporangiales > Streptosporangiaceae > RYN-230. The sequence goes on along the minus strand of CAWKOA010000026.1, from coordinate 42,382 downwards.
GAGAGGTCGTATTGCGCGCCAGTCAGCGGGACGTGGGCGCCAGTGAACGGGGCCATGATCAGATTTCCTGCCTGTCCCCGGGCCCGTGGCCTCCGGGGCGCTGGTATCCAGGGCGCTCATATCCGGAGGTCCGGGGCAGCTGCGGGCGGGTGGCGATCGAGTGCCGGCGGGGCTGCTTGGGGAGCGGGGGACCGTCAGCCCCGCCGGCAGTTGAACCATAGCGGCCTGAGCCGCGCATGCGGGCGAAGTTCATCAACCCCGGCTGTAGTGCGCTCACGTGCACCTTCTCGTATTCATTGGTAATCACTCGGATACTTTAAGCGGCCAATACCAGGTGAGCGGCTTGAGGGTATCCCACCCAAACACGGGTCTGCTGGCGTCCCGGGGAGCGCCTGCGGGGCCACGGCGGTGGCGGCGGTAATACGCCCGTAAGAACCTGCGGCCGCCCGGCGGCCGGGCCGGGGCGCATGCAACCGCCCGGCCCGGGCGCATGCAACCGCCTGGGCCGGGCGCATGCAACCGCCCGGGCCCGCTGGGCCGAATCTCCCGGTGATGGCATTCGCCGCACCCCCGCAGAGAGGATCGCCGGATCGTGACTGTGCAGGTCGGTGAGGTTCCCGCCGCGGCCGCCGAGGTGACCTGGCCGGGCCAGCTCATCGAGGCGGAATTGGCCGCCATGGTCGGCCGGCGGGTCGCTGAACTGGATTTCCTGGGCGCCGACAGCGCTCCCTTCGACGAAGTGCTCGGCCGTCTCGTCCGCGGCCCGGGCAAGCGGCTCCGCCCGGCGTTCGTCTACTGGGGATACCGGGCCGCCGGGGGCGCGGCCACCGGGCCCGACGCCGACGCCGCCCTGCGGGTCGGCTGCGCGGTCGAGTTCCTGCACGCCTGCGCGCTCATCTGTGACGACCTGATGGACGGCTCGCCCATCCGGCGCTGGGAGCCCGCCGCGCACGTCCGGCTGGCCGGCCCGGACGGCGGGCACGGCTGGCCAGGCCCGCGCCCCGAGTTCGGCCGGGCGGCGGCGCTCGTCCTCGGTCTCCAGGCCTTCACCTGGGCCGACGCCGCCCTGTGTGACGCCGGGCTGCGCCCGGACCGGCTCGCCGCGGTGCTGCGCCTGTTCACCACGCTGCGGACCGAGGTGATCGGCGGCCAGTACCTCGACCTGGTCGGCGCCCAGCGCGGCACGGTCCCGGCCGGCACCGTCCCGGCCGGCACTGTCCCGGCCGGCATCGCACCAGCCGGGATCGTCCAGGGCGGCACCGCCCGGGACGGGACCGCACCGGCCGGTGCGGACTCCCCGGCCGCCGAGCAGATCAGCGCCGCCGAGCGGATCATCCGCTACAAGTCAGCCAAGTACACGGTCGAACGCCCGCTCCAGCTGGGCGCCGCGGTCATCGGCACCCGCGACGAGGGCTTCCTGTCCGGATACGGGCTGCCGCTCGGGGAGGCGTTCCAGCTGCGGGACGACGTGCTCGGGGTGTTCGGCGACCCGGAGACCACCGGCAAGCCCGCGGGGGAGGACATCCGGGAGGGCAAGCAGACCCTGCTGCTGGTGCTGGGCAGGCAGATGGCCGGCCCGGCAGACCGGCGGGTGCTGGAGACGGTCCCCGGCAACCCGGCCGCGACCGGGGCGGACATCGCCGGCGTCCGCTCGGTGCTGGCCGGCTGCGGGGCACTGGACGCGGTCGAGCGGCGGATCGCCGGGCTGGCCGGGCAGGCCCGGGCCGCGCTCGGGGCCGAGCCGGGCGTCCCGGACGGCGCCCGGGCCGCCCTGCTCCAGATGACCGGCCTGGCCACCCGGCGGGGCCGCTGAGATGACCGGGCCAGTCGTCGTGATCGGCGCCGGGCTGGCCGGCCTGGCCGCCTCGATCCACCTGGCCGCGGCGGGCCGCGACGTCACCGTGGTGGAAGCCAGTGACGGGCCGGGCGGATGCTGCGGCACGGCCAGCGCCGGGCCCTACCGGTTCGACACCGGCCCCTCGGTGCTCACCATGCCCGGGGTGATCGAGGAGACCATCGGCGCGGCCGGGGAGGACCTGGCGAGCTGGCTCCCGCTGGCCGAGCTGGACCCCTACTACCGGCTCGCGTTCCACGACGGCTCGCACCTGGACGTGCTGCCCGGCGCGGACCGGATGGCGGCCGAGGTCAGCCGCCTGTCCGGGGCCCGGGAAGCCGAGCGCTACCTGCGCTTCCGCCGCCAGCTGGAGCTGCTGCTCGAGGCGGAATGGGAGCCGTTCGTGGCCCGGGATTTCCACCGCCTGCGTGACCTCGTCCAGGTCAGGGCGGTGATCAGGCTGGCCCGCCTGGGTGCGCTGCGGCGGATGAGTGCGCTGGCCGAGCGTCACCTGACCGACTGGCGGCTGATCCGCGCGCACACCTTCCAGGCGCTGTACGTCGGCCTCGACCCGGCCCGCGCCCCCGGGATCTACTCGATCGTCTCCACCATGGACACCATCGGCGGCGTGCACATCCCGGCCCGCGGCGGGATGCACGCGGTGCCGCTCGCGCTCGCGGACGTGGCCGTCAAGGCCGGGGCCCAGCTGCGCTACGGCACCCCGGCCGAGCGGGTGCTGGCCGGGGCGGGCGGCGTGACCGGCGTGCGGCTGGCCGGTGGTGAGCTGATCCGCGCGTCCAGCGTGATCGTGGCGGCTGACCTGCCCGCCGCGCACCGTGACCTGCTGCCGCCAGGCGCCGCGGACTGGCGGCTGCGCCGCCCGCACTTCGCGCCGTCCGCCCTGGTCGCCCACTTCGGCCTGGACCACCCGCTGCCCGGGCAGGCGCACCACACGCTGCACCTCGGGCCGGACTGGGCGGGCACGTTCGACGCGCTGACCCGGCGCGGCGACGTCCAGCCCGGACCCGACCCCAGCCTGCTGGTGACCGCGCCCAGCCACGACCCGGACGCGGCGCCCGCGGGGCACGCCACGCTGAGCGTGCTGGAGCCGACGGCCAACCTGCTCGGCGGGCACGACTGGCGGGCCACCACCCCCCGGCTGCGCGGCCGGCTGCTGGCCCGGCTGGGCCGCCTGGGCTACGGCGACCTCGATCGTGCCCCGGCCGAGCTCATCGTGGACCCGCCCGGCTGGGCGGCCCGCGGGCACAGCGCCGGCACCCCGTTCGGGCTGGATCACCGCCTCTCGCAGACCGCGTGGCTGCGCCCGCGCCGCTCGGCCCGGCGGGTTCCGGGCCTGCACTTCGCGGGAGCGGGCACCGCCCCCGGGATAGGCGTTCCCATGGTGCTGATCTCCGGCCGCCTGGCCGCCCGGGCCGTGCTGGACGGCCCGCGGTGACCGAGCTGAGCGAGGCACCCCACGAGCAGCGGCGGGCGGCCCGGGTCGCGGGGGCGTCCCGGCCCGATCCGGCTGGCCTGGGCCAAGGCCCAGGCCAGGGTCCAGTCCCAGGCGGGCCGGGCCCGGCCGGACCAGGGCCGGGTCATCCCGGAACACCGCCCGCCGCCCCGGTCCTGGCCCCGCCGACGGCCTCCGGGCCGGCCATCCGGGCCGCACCCGGGCCCGCCACCCTGACCGCCGCCTACGAGCGCTGCCGCCAGCTCAACCGCCGGCACGGCACCTCCTATTACCTGGCCACCAGGCTGCTGCCGGACTGGAAGCGGCCGCACGTCCACGCCCTCTACGGCTTCGCACGGTACGCCGACGAGATCGTGGATGACCTGGATAACGGCCTGGGCCCGGCGCAGCGCGCCCTGGCCCTGGCGGACTGGGGCGAGCGCTTCTTCGGCTACCTGCAGGGGGGCCGCTGCGAGGACCCGGTGCTGGCCGCGGTGGTGCACACCGTCCGCTCGTTCGGCATCGAGGAGGCCGATTTCCGGGCCTTCCTCACCTCGATGGCCATGGACCTCACGGTGACGTCGTACGCCAGCTACGACGACCTGCTCGGGTACATGGAGGGGTCGGCCGCGGTGATCGGCACCATGATGCTGCCCGTGCTGGAATCCGCCGACCCCGCCCGGGCCCGTGAGCCCGCCCGCCAGCTGGGCCTGGCCTTCCAGCTCACCAACTTCATCCGGGACGTCGGCGAGGATCTGCGCCGCGGCCGGATCTACCTGCCCCTGGCGGACCTGGAGCGGTTCGGGGTGGCCCCGGCGGACCTGGCCCGCCCGCAGCCCACCGGCGCGGTCCGGGACCTGCTCGCGTTCGAGTGCGGCCGGGCCCGCGATCACTACCGGGCCGCGCTGCCCGGCGTGGAGCTGCTCGCGCCGTCCTCGCGGCCCTGCATCCGGGCTGCCCTGGAGCTCTACGGCGGCATCCTGGACGAGCTGGAGCGCCGCGATTACCAGGTCCTGCGGGGCCGGGTCCGGCTGTCCCGCCGCCGCAAGACCGCGATCTTCGCGCGGCACCTGACCGCGGCCGCCCGCGCCGCCCGCCGGGAGCGGCAGGTCGTCGTCAGGCTGCCCGGATCGTGAGCCCGGCCGCGGCATCCCCGCCCGGGCCGGTGTTCACCGTGAGTGGCGCCGCCCGGCAGCTCGGCATCCCGGCCGCGACGCTGCGGACCTGGGAGCGCAGGCACGGAATCGGCCCGTCCGGCCGCAGCGCGGGCGGGCACCGCCGCTACACCTCCGACGACCTGATCCGGCTGCGGGCCATGCGGACCCTGGTGCAGACGGGAGTGCCCCCCGCCCAGGCCGCCGGGCTGGCCACGCTGGCCGCCGGCGGCCCGCCCGGGGACGTCCCGGCGGACTCCATGTTCTCGCCCGCGCTGCTGATCCGCGCCGCGGTGCAGCTGGACGCGCCGCTGCTGTGCTCGCTGCTCGGCGACGCCTTCGCCCGGCACGGGGTGACCGCCGCCTGGCAGCAGCTGGCCGTTCCCGCGCTGCGCGAGCTCGGCGCCCGCGATCCCGCCGTGGCCGGGCACGGAGCGGTCGAGCACATGCTGTCCGGCTCGCTGCTGACCACGCTGCTGGCGGTGATCACGCTGGCACCGCCGGCCCGCACGATCCGCCCGGTCGTCCTGGCCTGCTCCGAGGAGGAGCAGCATGTGCTGCCGGTGTACGCGCTGCACGCCGAGCTGGCCGGCCGGGGCGTGGACGTGCGGCAGCTCGGCGGCCGGGTGCCCCGGCAGGCGCTGGCCCACGCGGTCAGCACCGTCCGCCCGGCCGCGGTGTTCGTCTGGTCCCAGGTTCCGGCGACCGCCCGGCCCGGCCTGCTGGACGGCCTGCCCGAAGGGCTGCGGATCGTCCTCGGCGGCCCCGGGTGGCAGGACCGGCCGCCGGTACCCGCGCACCTGGCCGGCTCCCTGGGCGAGGCCGCCGCCGAGCTGGCCGGCGCCGCGTTCGCGGCGGCGGGATAAGCCCCAGCCCACCCACACCTCCGGAGGAGGGACCGATGCCGGGATCCGGCGCACCGATCGTGCTGGACGCCATGGGCGGCGACCACGCGCCCCGCGAGCAGGTCGCGGGGGCGGTCGCGGCGGTGCGCGAGCATGGTGTCCAGGTCGTCCTGGCCGGCGACACCGGCACGTTGCGGCCGCTGCTGGCCGCCCACCGTGCGGCGGCCGACATCGAGGTGGTGCACGCGGCCGAGGTCATCCCGATGGGGGACAGCGGGGTGCGGATGGGCGGCCAGCCCGGCACCAGCGCGGCGGTCGCCTGCGGGCTCGTCGCCAGCGGCCAGGCGGGCGCCCTGGTGTCCGCGGGCTCGACCGGCGGCACCGTGGCCACCGCGGTGGCCACGCTCGGCTGCGCGCCGGGCGTGCTCCGCCCGGCCATCGCGGTCGTGCTGCCGACGGCCGGCCGGGGCACCGTGCTGCTGGACGCCGGCGCCACCGCCGACCCCACCCCGGAGATGCTGGCCCAGTTCGCGGTGCTCGGGTCGGGCTACGCCCGGGCCGTCCTGGGCCTGGCGGCGCCCACGGTGGGCCTGCTCACGATCGGCTCCGAGCCGGGCAAGGGCAACCGGCTGGCCCGCCGGGCCCAGCCGCTGCTCTGCTCCGCGCCGGTCCGGTTCACCGGGAACGTGGAGGGGCGCGACGCCCTGGCCGGCGCCGTGGATGTCGTGGTCACCGACGGCTTCACCGGCAACGTGGCGCTGAAGGCGATCGAGGGCAGCCTGCGCCTCGCGGTCACCGAGACCCGGGCCGCGCTGGCCGCCGGGCCGGCCGGCGCGGTGGCCCAGTTCGCCAACCGGGGCCGCCTGCGCCGCCTGGCCGAGCGGTTCGACGCCGACGCGCACGGCGGGGCGGTGCTGCTCGGCCTGGGGGGCACCGTGGTCATCGCGCACGGCTCGGCCCGCGCCCGGGCCATCACACGGGCCTGCCTGCTGGCCCGGGACCTGGCCCGGGCCGGGATCACCGGGCAGGTCGGGCAGGCGGTCACCGGCTCGCCCGCCGGCGCCCTGTCGTGACCAGGTCAGCCGCGGCCCAGCGGATCGGTGCCGTCCCAGGAGCCGTGCGACCCGTACGGGACGAACCGGGCGAAGCACTCCTCGGAAAACCAGCCCTCCTGGCGGGTGCGGGTGATCACCGCGGCGTGCGGGCCGCCCGCGTACGCGAAGCCGCGCACCGCGCTGGCGTCCCGCCACAGGCTGAACGTCGCCTGCCGGGCCAGCGGCCATTCGCCGATGCCCACCGCGCGCAGGCACCCGTCCGCGCCCGCCAGGGACTGGTCCACCGCGGGCACCGCGCGGTAGAAGCGGACCAGGTGCCGGGGCCTGATCGAGGCCCGGGTCAGCACCGCGACCGTCTGGCCGGGGGCCAGCGGCTGGGCGGTCATGCCCTCGAACGGGTCGCGGCCGCCCCACTGGCCGTGCCCGCCCGCGTAGCCGGAGCCGGACCGTCCAGGTTTCCTGGCCGGCGGACCGCCGCTCAGCCGCGATGGGCGAGTCGGCCAGGAAGCGGTCCAGGGCCGCCTCGTCCTGCCAGACCGCGAACATCGCCCAGCGGCGCAGGTCGGCGCTCAGGCTCATCGCGTTGCCCTGCGCGGTGCCGAGCAGCCGCCAGAACCGCAGCCCGGCCGTCCTGGCCAGCACCGGCCGGTCGAAGGCCATCCGGCTGATCGCGCGCGTGGCGTGCTCGCGCGGGTATCTGGTGAGGTGAAAAGAGGCGATCATGATTGACTCCTGGGTCGCGGCCGTGGCGGGCGGCTACCTGCTGGGCTCGATTCCGGTCGCGGTGCTGGCCGGCCGCGCCCGGGGGTTCGACCCGCGGCAGGTGGGGGACCAGAACCCGGGCTTCTGGAACATGAAGGACCAGCTGGGCTGGTCGGGTGCGCTCCCAGTGCTGGCCGGGGACACGCTGAAGGGCACGCTGGCCGGGCTGCTCGGCCTGATCCTGGCGCACGGGCTCCGCAGCGGCCCGCCGGGCGGCGGGGCGCCGGGGGGCGAGGCCCTCGTGTACGCGGCCGTCGCGGCGGCCATGATCGGCCACGCCTGGCCCGTTTTCGCCCGGCTGCACGGCGGCCGCAGCGTGCTCACCTTCGCCGGCGGGTTCGCGGTCATCTGCCCGCCCGCCTTCGGCCTGGGCATCGCCCTGTGCGCCGGGGTGGCCCTGTTCACCCGCTCCTTTGCCGTGGGCGCGAGGACCGGCGTGTTCGCGGTTCCGTTTCTGCAACTGATCTTCACCCCGGCCCTCGAGGTCGCGGCCACGGGCGCGCTGATGTCGCTCATCGGGGTGAGGTTCGCGCTGGCCGCGCTGGCCGCGCGGCACCGCCAGCGCCGCCCGGGCCCGCAGCACCGGCCGGTGACCCGGCCGGCGCCGGGGCCGGGTGCTGCCCCCGCCGTGCCGCCCGGGACGGCGGATCCGGGTAGCGGCGGCCCCGCCACGACCGCACCGGCCGGATCGTCCCGCCCGTCATCCGGATGAGCGCCGCCACGTCGGCCAGCGGCGAGAAGTACACCCCCGGCCCGGGCGAGGCGTAGCAGCGGCGGAGCGGGGCGAGCAGGGCCACCCGCATCGCGAGCAGCCCGAGGTCCAGCATGGTCGGCCGGCCGGCCGCCAGCCGGGCCAGCGGCAGGGCCGTGGTCAGCCCGAGCACGGCCAGGTCCGCGGCCTGGCTCGCCGGGCTGGCCACGTCGCTCATCGGCAGCGACCGGCCCCATTCCCGCCACACCTCGGCCACGGACGCGTGCATGTCCACATCCAGCAGGTCACGCCCGTCGAGGAAACCGATCCGCCAGCCCCGCCGGGCCAGCTCCCGGGCCAGCGCGATGTCGTCGGTGAGGTACCCGCGGACCGGCCGGAACCCGCCCGCGGCGGCCAGCCCGGCCCGGCGGGCCAGCAGGCACTGCCCGTTGACCACCACGCGGCCCGGGCGTGGCTGGCGGGCCGGGCCGATCGGGCCGAACCGGTAGACCAGGGTGGCCAGCATGGCCGCGTGCAGGCCCTGCTCGGCGACGCTGTCGCAGACGAACCGGGGGCCCGCGCTGACCAGGTCGAAAGGCCCCGCCGCGGCCGCCGTGACCAGCGCCGCGGCCAGGCCCGGCCGGGGCCGCGCGTCGGCGTCCAGGGTGAGCACGAACTCACCGGAGGCCACCTCGAGGCCCTGCTGCAGCGCCCACTGCTTGCCGACCCACCCGGGCGGCAGCGGGCGGCCCGGGATGACCCGGGCCCCGGCCCGCGCGGCCACCGCGGCGGTGCCGTCGGCGGACTCGTCGTCCACCACGATCACCTCGCCGATCCCCGGGTCGGCGCGGGCCGCGATCACGCAGGGACCGATCCGGGCCGCCTCGTCCCGGGCCGGGATGACGGCCGACACCGTGGTCCCGGGCGGCAGCACCCCGGCGTGCAGCGGCGGCCGCATCCCGCGGCCCCGGGCCAGCCGGGCCGCCACCACGGCCGCGGCGGCCGCCTGGGCGGCGGTGAGCAGCCTCATACTCAGATCCTCCCTGTGGCGAGGTCCTCGGTGACCAGGTCGGCCACGATGCGCGACCCGATGACGACCAGCGGCAGCCCGCCGCCCGGATGCACCGACCCGCCGGCCAGGTACAGCCCGGCCAGCGGGCCGCGGTTGCCCGGGCGGCGGAACGGGGCGAGCAGGCCGTTGTGGGACGTGCCGTAGATCGAGCCCAGCCAGCCGTCGTACCGGCGCTCGAAGTCGGCCGGCGTCAGCGTCTCGGTGAACAGCACCCGGCCGCGTACCCCGACGCCTGCCGCGGCCAGCTTGTCCAGCAGCAGTTCCTGGTAGTCCTCTGCGGACCGGCCCCAGCTCCGCGGGTTCGAGGCCGGGACGTTGACCAGCAGCGACAGGTTCTCGTGCCCGGGCGGCGCCGTGCCCGGGTCCCCGGCCGCCGGGCAGCCCACGTAGATCGTCGGGTCCGCGGGCGGCCGGCGGCGGTCGAAGATGTCCGCGAACTCGGCCCGGTAGTCCGCGGAGAAGATGACGTTGTGGTGGGCGAGCCCGGAGGTCCGCCCGCGGACGCCGGCCAGCACCAGGAACCCCGATGACGACGGCCCGATCCGGGCGATGCGGCGGCGCATCGGGCGGGACGGGGACAGGTCCCGGTACAGCCGGGCGGAGTCCGCGCCGCAGATCACCACGTCGGCGGGGACCCGCTCCCCGGCGACCAGCACCCCGGCCGCCCGGCCGCGGGCCGGCCAGCCCCGGCCCCGTCCCGGGGCCGCGCGGCCGCCGGCCGTGAGGACCTGGGACACCGTGGCCCCCGTGTGCACCACCACGCCCGTCTCGGCCAGCAGCCGGGCCAGCGCGTCCCGCAGCCGGGCCAGCCCGCCTTCCACGTACCAGGCTCCCCGGGCGTGCTCCAGGTACGGGATGCACCCGACCGCCGCGGGGGCCTGGAAAGGGGAGGAGCCGGAGTAGGTCGCGTACCGGCACACGTACTGGATCAGCCGCGGGTCGGTGAAGAACCGGCGGGCCAGCCCGGCCAGCGTCTGCCCCGGCGCGCTGGCGAACAGGTCGGACAGGCTGGCCCGGCGGCGGGCCAGCCCGGCCAGGTCCAGCGGGCCGGCCAGGAAGGCCCGCTCGCTCGCGGCCCAGCATCGTTCCCCCCACTCGAAATAGCGCTGCCAGGCCTGGCCCTGCCCGGGCGAGAACCGCTCGACCTCCGCGGCCATCGCGCCCGGGTCGCTGCGCGCGTCCAGGACGCTGCCGTCCGGGAAGTGATACCGGCACACCGGATCGACCTCGGTCAGCGTGACCAGCTCGTCCAGCTTGCGGCCCGCCTCGGCGGCGAGGGCGCCGAACAGGTCCGGGAGGGTCAGCAGCGACGGGCCGAGCCCGAACGTGAACCCGTCCCGGCGCAGCTCGGTCAGCTTGCCGCCCAGCTCGTGGCGGCGCTCGAACAGCTGGACCCGGTGTCCCCGGGCGGCCAGCCGGATCGCGGTGGCCATGCTGCCCACCCCGCCGCCGATCACCACGACATCGCTCATGGGTGCTGCGTTCCTCCGGTTCGGTTGCGGGTGCGGCGGGCCCAGGCCAGCCCGGCCGGGATGCCCATGCCGAGCGCCCCGGCCACCGCGATCGCCCGGCCGTGGTGGAAGATCGCCGCGAACCCCACTGTTTCCATGACGGCCATGACGGTGTAGGTCGTGAGCAGGCCCGGATGGGTTTCCGTTATCTGCCCTGGGTTGGGTGGCTGGGCCCGCACGCCCGGTTCGGCCGGCCGGGCCGCGGGCCGGGGGGCGCCTGCGAGCAGGACGTCGAACACGGCCATCAGCGCGGCGGCCACCAGCAGCCAGCCTGCGAAGTTGCTCAGCGGCACGCCCTGGTAGGGGCCGGGGTGCGCCCACACCCAGAACCCGTTCCGGATCATCTGCGGATCCAGGAACAGGTCCCAGGCGGTCAGCGCGACGGCGCCGGCTGCGATCCGGCCGGCCCGGCTGCGGGCGATGCTGGTGCCGACCGCGTAGCCGGGCAGCCCCATCGCGGCCCAGGCCAGCGGGACCACCAGCGGCACGGTCCCCACGGCCGGGCGCAGCAGCCCGGTGTAGCGATAGGCCCCGAACGGGAAGCCGGTCCTGGTCCCGGCCCACTCGGCGGCCAGCCCCAGCGCGAACGCGGCGGCCGCGGCGCTGAGAGCGCGCGGCCAGCCCGCCCCGATGGCGGTGAACGACACGCTCGCCACGGCCAGCGCCGCGACGATCAGCGTGACGAACATCTCCAGGTGACCGGCCCGGGACGAGATCACCTGGGCCATGGCCATGACGGCCAGCGCGACCCAGCCGGCCGCGGCGGCTGCGCGATGCGCGGTACGCGGCCTGAGCTTGGTTTGTCCGGCGGTGCTGAGCCGGGGTTGAATAGCGGTTCTGGCGCCGGAACCTGGCCGGGGATTACCGGCGGCGGTCGGTGGCATAAGTCACTTCGGGAAAGGTCATGACGGACACAGTCGGTTTCAGCGTGGGAGCGGTCGCCCGCCGTCTCGGCGTGGCGCCCGCCACGCTGCGTACCTGGAACCGGCGGTACGGCATCGGCGCCCGGGAACTCAGTCCCGGGCGGCACCGGCGTTACACGGCGGAGGACATCATCCGCCTCGAGCACATGCAGCGGCTGATCCTGCGCGGCGCCGCCCCGGCCGATGCGGCCCGGGCCGCCATGATGGCCCCGGTGGCGCTGTTCCCGGCCCCGGCCGGGGTCCGCGACGCTGAGGCGGTGCCCGTGCCGGGGGGAGTCGTGCCGGGGGGAGCCGTGCCCGGGGGAGCGGAGCCCGGGCCGGGTGCTGGCGGGGGTGCCGCGGCCGGGCGCGATCCCGGCGGGCGGGACGCGGCCGGGTCTCCTGGCGAGGGACTCCCCGCTGCCCGGCCGGGACCAGGTCACGGCTCCGGCGGCCAGCGCCTGGCACTGCCCGGTGCGTCGGCCGCGGCCCGCGGCCTGGCCCGCGCCGTGCTGGCCCTGGACGAGAAACGGATCAGCGAGGCCATCCGGGCCACGCTGGCTACCGACGGCAGCGTCCGGACCTGGGAGGACCTGGTGCTCCCCGTGCTGTCCGGGCTGGGCACCCGGTTCGAGCACACCGGGACGTGCGTCGAGGCGGAGCACCTGCTGTCGATGGCGACCATCGCCGCGTTCTCCCGGTACGCCGCTGACCGGCCCGGCCAGCTGGAACACCGGGCGGTCCTGCTCGCCTCGGCCGAAGGTGACCAGCACAGCCTGCCGCTCTACGCGCTGGCGGCGGCGCTGGCCGAGCGGGGGATCGACAGCCGGATGCTCGGCTCTGACCTGCCCTACTCGTCGCTGGCGGCCGCCGTCCGGCGCACCGGGCCCGCGGTGGTCTTCCTGTGGTCCCAGGTTCCGGCCACCGGGAACCCGGTCTGCCTGCCTGACCTGTCCCCGCGCCGCCCGGGTGCGCGGCTGATCCTGGGCGGCCCGGGCTGGGACCGGGACCGGATTCCGGCGACGGCCCGGCTCGTCGGCACGCTGCCCCAAGCGCTGTCCGAAGTCGTGGCCGCCCTCGGCTACTGATCCGTGGCGGGGCCCGGCCGCTGACGCGCCGCGGCGCCCGGCTGATGATGCGCCGGCTGATCCTCCCGCCCGTGGAGTAGCGGCGGCCTGACCGGGCTGCCTCGTCGGACTCCGCCGCACCGCTCACTCCTCCCGTGCGCTGCCCCGGCCGGGCTCTTTCCGGCCTGGGGTCTTTCCCGGTCCGGTTCTCCTGGCCCGGTCCTCCCCAGCCTGGGTTCCCCCTGGGCTGTTCCCGGCGGCCCTGTCCGGCTGCCCCGTCTGCGGTTCCGGTGAGGAGCACGGTCCGGGCCGGGGCCAGGTTCCCCTGCTTTCCGGCTCTCCTGTCTTCGGCGGCCGCGCCGCGTCCGGTTGCGCACAGCCGCATTCTCGGCTATGAATAACTTTTGAAGCGGTTTGGAGGACGGCCGGTCGAGGACCGGGATCGGAAGCCGGCCGGGAAGGACGGTGCAGAGGTGGGCACAGACAGGATCAGGGAACTGGGCGTCCGCCTGGCCGCGGCCCGCGAGGACACGTTCGATGACTGCTACGCCGAACTGGGGCCCATCCTGCGGCGCTACCTGCGCGGCAGGGTCCCGGACGCGGATATCGACGACGTCGTCCAGGTGGTGTTCGTGGAGGTGTGGCGCTTCCGGGCCCGCTTCGACCCGTCGCGCAGCCTGGAGGCCTGGGTGCTCACCATCGCCCGCAGACGGGCGATCGACCATCTGCGTTCCCGGCGCCGGGAGACGGTGCCCCTGGAGGACGCCGCCTCGATGGCCGGCCCGGACGGCCGCGACATCGCCAGCCAGGTCGAGCGGACGCGGGACATGCAGGTGGTCCTGGCCCGGCTGCCGGATCTGCAGCGCGAGGCGATCGAGATGGCGTACTACGCGGACCTGACCCAGCGGGAGATCGCCGAACGGCTGGACGTGCCGCTGGGCACGATCAAGGCCCGCACCGCGCGGGGGCTGCGCCGGCTGGGCGTGCTCATCGCCTCGCCCGCCGCGCTCTGACCGGCCCGCCCAGGGCCTGGCGCGGCCGCCGGCCCGGCCAGCGCGGCGGAATTAGCGCGGTGGTATCAGCGAGCCGTTGCGCACGGCTTCCGCGGCCAGGACGCCGAACAGGTAGAAGTACGCCGCTTCCTCATCATCGAAGGACCGCACCTCGTGCCGGGAGCCATCGGCCGCGCTGAAGACCTCGAACCCCTCCGGGGTCCGCAGCAGGCACATCGCGCCGTCGGTCTCCTGTTCCAGCGCATAGGCCGACCGCGGGATCGACGCCAGGTCAGCCAGCTCCGAGAAGATGGCCCGGGTGGGCACCCGCTGCTTGCGGGCGGCCCGCCGGCCGGTCTTCGGCGACTGCCGCCGGCGCCCGGGGCCAGGCGCGGCGGGAGCGTCGAGCATCCCATCCGGCCCGGCCATGCCATTCCAGCTGGCCATCCCGTGCCCGTTGGCCCCGGTGGCCGTCCCCGGCCCGCCGTTGCCGTTCCAGGGCCCGGTGGCGGCCGGTGCGCCGTTGCGGTTCCAGCTGCCGGTCTCGGCGGGCGCGCCGTTGCGGTTCCAGCCCCCCGTGCTGGCGGGCGGGCCGTTGCCGTTCCAGCCCCCCGTGTCGGCAGGGGACCCGTTGCCGTTCCAGGGCCCGGTGCCAGCCGGTGCGCCGTTGCGGTTCCAGCCGCCGGTGTCGGCGGGCGCGCCGTTGCGGTTCCAGCCCCCGGTATCGGCCGGTGCGCCGTTGCCGTTCCAGCCGCCTGCTCCGGCGGGCGGGCCGTTCCCGTTCCAGCCCCCGGTGCCGGCCGGTGCGCCGTTGCCGTTCCAGGCCCCGGCCGGGGCCAGGGCCGGCTCGCCGGCGTAGCCGGCCCCGCCGTCCCGGCCGCGCGGGCCGGGCGGGCCAGCGGAGGGGACAGGCGCCGGCGGCCACTGCGGCGAGCCGTACGGATAGGACGGCACCGGCTGGGCCCCGTTCACCGGCGGCCGGCGGGGGAGGTTCTTTTCCGCCTTCTCCTCGGTCAGGCCGGTCACCTCGTCGCGGGGGGTCAGCAGCTCGTACACGCCCCGGTCGACCTGCCAGTACCCGAGTTCGCGGGCCCGCCGGCCGTCCTTGCCGAGGTAGGCGATGTGCAGCCGGTCGCCCAGGTCATCGAGCACCAGGCAGGGATCGCCATGAAAGGTGCCCACTGGGCGCGACTCCCACAGCACGTCGACCTCCGCCCTGATGACGTGCTTGCGCCAGTGCCCGGGAGCGGGCTCGAAGCCCAGTTCCTCGGGCGGCGGGCACGCCGCGAACAAGACCACATCGGTACTGGAGGGGCCGACTCCCACTTCGTACGGCACCCCGCGATAGGTCGCCATCAGCCTGAAGCGCATGGCTCACAGCCCTCTGGACGGCCGCAGCCAGGACTGCCCGTCGTAACGGGCGATGAACTCCTCCCCGCCGAGGACGATCCGGTGGATCTCCGCTCCCACCGGGACCGGGATGGGCAGCGTGTAGAACTCGGGGATGGACGGCAGGGTGTTCTGGCCGTCCACCGGGGGAGGCGCCAGGGAGGAATCCATCTCCAGGGCGAGCCAGCGCATGACATAGATCTCCGCGAGTTCGGCGGTGAAGTCCGAGCCCTCATAGCCAAGGTTGAGCGAATCATAGAAATTCGCCGGGCCGTGGAAGGCACAGTCCCTGGCCCGGTACACATACCCAGCAATCACCGAGCGGCGCCCGGTCAGATAGGGCTCGACCAAGCGGGGCGGGATGACCTTTTGCATCGGCGTTCCCGGTTCGATGATCCTGACCATGTGCTCAGCCTCTGTCACACGCTCCCCTCCGGTCGGCCTTCGGTGCAGTTCAAAAGACTCTCATACGGCGATTTCACCCTCAACTGCTTCGCCTGCAGTGGGCATTCCGGCCGCTGATGGCCGGTTCGCCGCACTCCTGCTGAGCTGTCGGGGCACGCCCGCCTGACGCTGGCGGCTGGCCCGGGACACCGTGGTGCGCATCCGGGCCTGGAGCAACTGCGCCACGGCGCGGCCGTCAGCGCTAGAGCTTACGGGCGCGTAGTGCCAGCCGTCTGGGTGTCGCCGGAGATGGCCTAGGGTTGGGGCGTGCAAGGGCTGACCGTGGCAGAGCCGAAATTCCCCGGAGACGACGGTACCGCCGACCCGGCGGTGCAGGCCGCGCTGACCGCTTACGCCACTGGTCAGGGTAGTGAGCACGCCGCGCTGACCGCGCTGGCCCGGTCCCGTCTGCTGGTGCCTGTGGTGGCCGTGCCGGTAGTAGGTAAGCCGGCCGTGGGTGAGCAGGCGGCAGGGGAGCCCGTGGCAGGGGAGCCGGCGGCAGGGGAGCCGGCGGAGGCGGACGGCCACGCCACCGAGAAGTCCACCGAAATGGCGCTGCCTACCCTGGTCGCCCCGGATGGCAGCCACGCCGTACTCGCCTTTACCTGCCTCGACGCGCTCCAGCGGTGGCGCAGCGACGCACGCCCGGTCCCGGTCCCCGCGGCCAGCGTCTGGCTGGCCGGCACCCAGGAGGCCAGCGCGGTGGTCATCGACGTGGCCGGTCCCGTCCCGTTCGCCGTGGACGGCGCCCGGCTCGCGGCGCTCGCGGCGGGCCGGCCGGTCCCGCTGCCGCACCAGGATCCCGAGGTGCTGGCCGCGCTGCAGGCGGCGCTGGAGCGCGAGCCGCTGATCGTGGCGGCCGCGGTGACCACACCCGACCAGCGCGTCACGGCCACCGGGGGTGCGCGGCCCGGCCCTGGGCCTGGCGGCGGCGCGGCCCGGCCCGGGGCGGGCCCGGCTAGTCCGGACCCGCTGGAAGCGGGACTGGCGGATTCCGCCCCCGGCGGGCCCGCCCAGGAAGACACGGCCCACGAAGAGATGGGTGACGCCACCCCTCCCTCGGCCGGGGCCGACCTGGCGCTCCAGGTGACGCTGGCCGCCGGGTGCGACCCGGCCGCCGCCGGGGCGGCCGTCCGCCGTGCGGCGGACGCCCTGCTGGCTGCCACCGGCGACCGGCTGCGGCGCGGCGTCGAAGTATCGGTGGTGCAGCCTGGCCGGGCGGCGGAGTCTGCGTGACTGGCCCGCACGGCGCTGCTGGCCTGCACCGCACCGCTGGCCTGCACTGCACCGCTGGCCGGGCCGGCGCCGCTGACCTGCACCAGGCGGCCCGTGGGAGGATCGGGACATGTTTCGCTGGCTGACCGCCGGAGAGTCCCACGGCCGTGCCCTGGTCGCCATCTGCGAGGGAGTGCCCGGCCGGCGTCGAGATCAGCACGGCGGACATCGCCGGCGCCCTCGCCCGGCGGCGGGCCGGGTACGGTCGCGGCGCGCGGATGAAGTTCGAGCAGGATGAGGTGGAGATCACCGGGGGGACCCGGCACGGGCGCACGCTCGGCGGGCCCGTGGCCATCCGGGTCGGCAACACCGAGTGGCCGAAATGGGAAACGGTGATGTCGCCCGACCCGGTCCCGGCCGGGGAACTCGAGAACCTGGCCCGCAACGCCCCGCTGACCCGCCCCCGGCCCGGGCACGCGGATCTCGCCGGGATGCAGAAGTACGGCCACGACGATGCCCGCCCGGTGCTGGAGCGGGCCAGCGCCCGCGAGACGGCCGCGCGGGTCGCCCTGGGCGAGGTCGCGAGGCAGTACCTCAGCCAGGCGTACGGCATCGAGGTGCTCAGCCATGTGGTTGCGATCGGGACGGTGAGCGTCCCCGACGGCACCCTGCCCGGGCCCTCCGACCGGGACCGGGTCGACGAGGACCCGGTGCGCTGCCTGGATCCGGGGGCCAGCGCGGCGATGGTGGCGGAAATCGACGCGGCCCGCAAGGACGGCGATACTCTCGGTGGGGTCGTCGAGGTGGTGGCCTACGGCCTGCCGCCCGGGCTCGGCAGTCATGTGCACTGGGACCGGCGGCTGGACGGGCGACTCGCCGCGGCGCTCATGAGCATCCAGGCCATCAAGGGCGTCGAGGTGGGCGACGGGTTCACCACGGCCCGGCGCCGCGGATCCGAGGCCCACGACGAGATCGAGCTGGCTGGGGACGGGATCCGGCGGCGGACCAACCGGGCAGGCGGGATCGAGGGGGGCATGAGCACGGGAGAGGTGCTGCGGGTCCGGGCGGCGATGAAGCCCATCTCCACCGTGCCCCGCGCGCTGGCCACGGTGGACGTGCGGACCGGCGAGCCCGCCAGGGCCATCAACCAGCGCAGCGACGTGACGGCGGTGCCGGCCGCGGGAGTAGTGGCCGAGGCCATGGTCGCCCTGGTGCTGGCGGGGACCGCGGCGGAGAAGTTCGGCGGCGACTCCGTGGCCGAGGCGCACCGCAACTGGTCCGGCTACCTGAACTCGCTGGAGATGAAGTGACACCCGCGGAGCCCAGCGCGCCCGATCAGGGCCTGCAAGACCATGAGCAGCAGCCTGACCACGGGCAGCCTGACCACGGGCATCCGGCCGCGATCATGATCGGGCCACCCGGGGCCGGCAAGACTACGGTCGGTGCGCTGGTCGCTGCGCAGCTCGGGCTGGACTTCGTGGACGCGGACACGGTCATCGAGGAGGCGGCCGGCAAGCCGGTCAGCGACATCTTCGTGCAGGACGGCGAGGAGGCGTTCCGGGCGCTGGAGCGCGCGGCCGCGGCCCGGCTGATCAGCAGCCATCCCGGCGTGCTCGCGCTCGGCGGCGGCGCCATCCTCGACCCCGGCACCCGCGAGCTGCTGGCCGGCCGCCGGGTGGTGTACCTGGAGACCGGGTTCGCCTCGGCGGTGCACCGGACCGGGCTCGACAGCCCGCGGCCGCTGCTCTTCGGCAACCCGCGGGGCAGGATGAAGGTCCTGCTGGAGGAACGGCTCCCGGTGTATACCGCGCTGGCCTGGATCACCGTGCCCACCGACGATCGCGAGCCGGAGGACATCGCCCGGGAGATCGCCGTGCGGCTCGCGCCCGGCGGCGGCAACGGCCACGGCCCGTCGGCGCCCCAGCCGTGAGCCCGACCCGGATCCCGGTCGGCGGCGAGCATCCCTACGAGGTGGTCGTGGGCACCGGCGTCCTCGGCGAGCTGCCCTCACTCGTCGGCAAGGACGTTTCCTCGGTGATGGTCATCGCGCCCGAGGGCCTGGACGAGATCGCCTGGCCGGTCGGCCGGGCGCTCGGGGACGCCGGGTACGAGGTGCACACCGCGCAGGTGCCGGCGGGCGAGGCGGCCAAGGACATCAGCGTCGCCGCCGGGCTCTGGTCGAAGCTGGCCGCCAGCCGGATCACCCGTACTGACGCCATCGTCGGGGTGGGCGGCGGGGCGGCCACCGACCTGGCCGGCTTCGTGGCGGCCACCTGGCTGCGCGGGGTGCGGGTGGTGCTGGTGCCGACCACGCTGCTCGGGATGACCGACGCCGCCGTCGGCGGCAAGACCGCGGTGGACATCCCGGAGGGGAAGAACCTGGTCGGGGCGTTCCACCCGCCCGCCGGGGTGCTCGCCGACCTGACCGTGCTGGAAACGCTGCCGCGCGCCGAGTACGTGAGCGGCCTGGCCGAGGTGATCAAGGCCGGGTTCATCGCCGATCCGGTGATCCTCGAGCTGATCGAGGAGGACCCGGCGGAAGCGGTGGTCCCGCACGGGCGGCAGGCCCGGGAACTGGTCGAGCGGGCCGTGCGGCTGAAGGCCGAGGTCGTCTCCGGGGACCTGCGCGAGGCAGGGCGCCGGGAGATCCTGAACTACGGCCACACGCTCGGCCACGCGATCGAGCGGGTGGAGGGCTACCAGATCCGCCACGGCGAGGCGGTGGCCATCGGCATGGTGTTCGCCGCGGAGGTGGCCCGGCTGGAGGGCCGCCTGGACGCGGGGACCGCCGCCCGGCACCGCCGGGTGCTCAAGGCGGTCGGGCTGCCCACGGTGTACCGCGCGGATGTCTGGCCCGACCTGCGTGAAGCCATGACAGTGGACAAGAAGGCCCGCGGCGCCCGGCTCAGGCTGGTCGTCCTGGACGGGCTCGCCCGGCCTGGCACGCTGGACGCGCCCTCCGAGGACCTGCTGCGCCGGGCCTACCAGGAGGTGTGCGAACGGTGAAACAGGTACTCGTGCTCAACGGACCCAACCTCGCCCAGCTGGGGTCGAGGGAGCCAGACGTGTACGGCACCCAGACGTTCGACGACCTGGTGGAGACCTGCCGGCTCACCGGGCGCACGCTGGACCTGCACGTCGAGGTCCGGCAGACCGACGACGAGGCCGAGATGATCTCCTGGGTGCAGGAGGCGGCTGCGGCCCGGATGCCCGTGGTCCTCAACCCGGCCGCGTTCACGCACTACTCCTACGCGCTGCGCGACGCGCTGGCCATGCGCACCGCGCCGCTGGTCGAGGTGCACATGACCAACCCGGCCCGGCGTGAGGAGTTCCGGCACACGTCCGTGGTGGCCGCGGTAGCCGACGGGACGGTGGCCGGCTTCGGGCTGATGTCCTACCAGCTCGCCCTCCAGGCGATCGCCGAGCTGGCCGCGGTCCGCGCGGCGGCTGGCGAGGACGTGGTGTCCGCCGAAGCGGCCGCGGACGCCGGCTGACGGTTGACCGGGCGCGGGCGCCCGCTACTCTCAACATCACCTGAGCCGAACGGCATTCGGCTTGACGCCCGTGAAAGGCCGGAGCATGCGCATCGGGATGCATCTCAACTACGCCGGCGGTTTTTCCGAAACGGTGACCGAGCTCGCGGACTACGAGAAGGCCGGGCTGGACATCGTGTTCGTGCCCGAGGCCTACAGCTTCGACGCGGTGAGCCAGCTGGGCTTCATCGCGGCCAAGACCGAGCGGCTCGAGATCGGCTCGGGGATCTTCCAGCTGTACTCCCGGACGCCCGCGCTCACCGCGATGACCGCGGCCGGGCTCGACTACGTCTCCGGCGGCCGGTTCACCCTCGGGCTCGGAGCGTCCGGCCCGCAGGTGATCGAGGGGTGGCACGGGGTGCCCTACGACGCCCCCATCGGCCGCACCCGGGAACTGATCGAGATCTGCCGGATGGTCTGGCGCCGCGAACGGCTGGATTACGCCGGGAAGTACTACACCATCCCGCTGCCGCCCGAGCAGGGCACCGGCCTCGGCAAGCCGCTCAAGCTGATCAACCATCCGGTCCGTGAGCGGATCCCGATCATGGTCGCGGCGCTCGGGCCGAAGAACGTGGCGCTGGCGGCCGAGCTGGCCGAGGGCTGGCAGCCGATCTTCTACTACCCCGAGAAGGCGGGCCTCGCCTGGGCTGAGCCCCTCGCCGCCGGCCGGGCCCGCCGCGACCCGTCGCTCGGCGCGCTGGACGTGGTGGCGTCCGCGCCGCTGGCCATCGGCCCGGACGTCTCCGGGTACCTGGACCTGGCCCGGCCGTTCTTCGCGCTGTACATCGGCGGGATGGGCCCGCACCGGGACAAGGGCCACAACTTCTATTACGAGCTCGCGGTGCGGTTCGGGTTCGAGGAGGCGGCCACCCGGATCCAGGACGAGTACCTGGCGGGCCGCAAGGAGGAGGCCGCCGCCCTGGTGCCCGCCGAGCTGCTCGAGGGCACCTCGCTGATCGGGCCGGACGGCCTGGTCGCGGACCGGGTCGCGGCCATGAAGGAGGCCGGGGTGACCACGCTCAACGTCACCCCGCTGGCCGGCACCCACGCCGAGCGGGTCCGCCTCATCGAGCGCGTCCGCGACCTGGCCGGCTAGCCCCGCCCCCAGCCCGCCCCCAGCGGTCCCCTTCGTGATCAAACGATTGGTGTTGCCCCGGCAACACCAATCGTTTGATCACGAACCTTGCGTGGGGGTTGTGGGGGTTGTGGGGGTTGTGGGACTTATGGGGTTGTGGGGCGGGGGTCAGACGGACTTCTGGTAGGCGCGGAAGGTCAGCACCGACAGGGCGGTGACCGCGACCGCGAGGGCCAGCAGCCCGCCGCCCTGCGCGGCGACCCGGGCCCAGTCCGGGGTGGCGCTCATCGCGGCCCGCGCCGCTTCCAGCGCCCAGTTGACCGGGTTGCAGTCCGCCACGATCCGCATCCAGTGCGGCATCAGGGCCGGGGCCATGAACGCCGAGGACAGGAACGTCAGCGGCAGCAGCAGGAACACGCTGAGGCCGATGATGGTCTCCCGCTCCCGGGCCAGCATCCCGATGGTGTTGGACAGCGCGCTGAACACCACCGCGACCAGCACCGACACCACCAGTAGCACGATCATGCCGACCGTGCCGCCCGGATACCGGGCCCCGGCGGCCAGGCCCAGCCCCACGATGATGAGGGACTGGATCGCGGTGGTGAGCGACTGCATGACGACCGAGGCGTTGATGATCGCCGAGCGGCGCAGCGGCAGGACCAGGAACCGGTCCATGATGCCGTGGTCGATCTCCTCGAGCACCCCCATGCCGCTCCACATGCTGCTTGACAGGGCACTCATCACCACGACCCCGGGCACCAGGTAGTCGAGGTAGGAGGGGGCGCCGAACCCGGGCAGCTCCGCGACCTTGCGGAACAGCGAACCGAACAGGAACAGCCAGATCACGGGCTGGATGATCGTGATGATCAGGTAGGCGGGCTGGCGGGCCAGGGCCTTCAGCTGGCGCTGGGTCATCCAGGTGGTGTGGGCGGCGAGGGTGGTCATCGGGTTCCTCCGGCAGGGCTCGGGGCGGACGGGCTGGACGAAGCGGCCGACTCCTCGGCCTCGGCGAAGCGGCGCCCGGCGTACCGCAGGTACACGTCGTCAAGCGAGGGCCGGGCGGCGGTGATCCCGTGCACCGCGATCCCGGCCCGCTCCAGCGCGCTGAGCAGGGCCGGCACGGCGGTCGCGCCGTCGTCGGCCCGGGCGCTCAGCTGGGTTCCGGTCACGGCGACCTCGCGGACCGCCGGGAGCTGGTGCAGCACGGCGTCCAGCTGGGCCGGGTCCCCGGGAACGGCCAGCTCGACGTGCACGGTGTCGCCGTGCAGCCGGGCCTTCAGCTCGTCCGGGCTGCCGGCCGCCACGACGGAGCCGCGCTCAACGATGGCCAGCTGGCTGGCGAGCCGGTCGGCCTCCTCCAGGTAGTGCGTGGTCAGCAGGATGGTGAGGCCCTCGCCAGCGGACAGCCGTGCGATCTCATCCCACATCGCGGAGCGCGACTCCGGGTCCAGGCCCGCGGTCGGCTCGTCGAGGAACAGCACGTCCGGCCGGTGGATCAGCCCCATGGCCACGTCGAGCCGGCGCTGCATGCCGCCGGAGTAGGTCCGGACCATCCGGCCCGCGGCGCCGGCCAGGTCGAACCGCTCCAGCAGCTCGCCGGCCCGCCGGTCCAGTTCGCGGCCGCGCAGGCCCTGGATGCGGCCGGACAGCAGCAGGTTCTCCCGGCCGGTGGCGGTCGGGTCGGCCCCGGATCGCTGGGCGACCACGCCGATGGCGCGGCGCACGGCGGCGGCCTGGGTGCGCACGTCGAGACCGGCCACGCTGGCCGACCCGGAATCGGCCTGCGCCAGCGTGGTAAGGATCTTGACGGTGGTGGACTTGCCGGCCCCGTTGGGGCCGAGCAGCCCGAAGACCGTGCCCTCCTGAACCGCGAAGCTGAGCCCGTCGAGAGCGCGGACTTCCTTGGGGTAGGTCTTGACGAGATCGCGGGCCTCGATGGCCAGGGCTCGTGCGGGCGTGGTGCGGGCCGGGCCCGCGTCCTGCGCCTGGGTACTCATGGGCGTGTTCCTCCGTGCGTGGTCGGTTAGCTGAACCGGCCCGCGCGGAACTCACCGAGTATCCTTGAGCTGCAACAACCCGATCGGATCTCGTTCCCGCGGGATCGGTTCGAGGATCGGCCCCTGGTCAGGTGTTCCCGCACCTTGCCGGGGGCCGGCTGCGTCCTGGATCAGTTCAGCGGCTCCCTTCCCCGCCGGAGCCGGTCCCGGAGCCGGTCCCGGGGTCAGTCCCGGGGCCCGGGGGGCGCTCGCGGATGGCCGCCGCCTCCGCGGCGCTACCCGCCGCGGGCACGTCCCGGCCTGCCGCCTCGTAGAGCTCGTCGGCCAGGCCTTCCGGGAATTCCCCGGTCCGGGTCCAGTGATCCCACTCCTTCATCAGGGGGAATGAGCCCTCCTGGAGTTCCCGCACCAGGCCGCGCACCCAGAGCAGCTCTGCCTCCTGCAGGGCCAGGTGGTACTCGTTCTCGAGCAGGAACAGCCGCGGCAGCCAGGTGAGCTGGGCGACCTCGGCGCGTTCCTGGTCGAGCGCCTTCTCCAGGGCCTCCACCCGGCGCTCGAGCACGTCGCGCACCTGCGCCGGGGGGAGGACCGCCATCTCCGCCAGAGCCGCCTCGAACTGCGGGTACTCCTTGACCGGGGTACCGAGCAGCTCGGTCAGCCAGTCCTCCAGTTCCGTGCGGCCCTCATCGGTGAGGCGGTACACGGTGCGCTCGGGGCGCCGCCCCTCACGGCTGGCCTCCATGGCCTCGATGAGGCCGTGCTTGGCCAGGTTGTTGACCACGGTGTACAGGGAGCCGTAGTTCAGCTTGATGCTGCGTTCCTTGCCCTGGGCCCGCATGGTGGCGGCCATCTCGTAGGGGTGCCTGGGACGCTCGCGGAGCGTGGACAGCACGGCCAGCGCCAGAGGGTTGGACACCCGCCGCCGCTTGCCCGTCATGATGGCCGCCTACTTCCCCGTCTCCGTATATCCGTAGCCGAGTATATGAAGGGGCGCGCCAGGCCGCAAGCGTTATATCGCGAAGTTGGCCGGCGGAACCGGCTACTGCCCGGCCGCCCCGGCCAGGCCGAGGAAACGGCGCACGTCCTCGGCGTCGGCTTCCAGGGCCCGGCGGTGCGCGGCGCTCACCGGTTCCAGCAGGGTCAGCGAGACCTGCTGGCCGGCCAGCGCCCAGGTGCCGACCGCCCGGCCGCCGGCCAGGGCGAACGAGCGGAACATGCCGCCTCGGACGATCTCCGGCTCGTGCCGGCCCAGCACCGCCTCGCGGGACTGCCAGCCGTGCAGCAGCGGGTCGAAGACGCCCAGCAGCCGGGGCGGCGGCAGCGCCGGCTCGGCCCGCCGGCCCGCGCCACGCCCGCCGGCCCCACGCCCGCCGGCCCCACGCCCGCCGGCCCCACGCCCGCCGGCCGGACGATCCGCGCCTGCCGCCGGGGCGCTCCCATCCCCAGCGGCGGTCCCGTCCGCGGCTCCCGCCAGCCGGACCAGGCCGCCCGCATCCTCGACCAGGTCAGCCGCGATTTCCCGCAGCGCCCGGCGGGCGTCACGCAGCGGCAGGCCCGCCCATTTCGCCAGGTCCCGATCGGTGGCCGGGGCGTGCCCGGCCAGATAACGGCGGGCCAGCCAGCCCAGCGCGGCATCGGGGTCCGCCGCGGCGGGCGGCGCGCCCAGCCAGTCCCGGGCCAGCACGTACGCGTGCTGCTTGCCGATCATGGGCCCGCGCACGGAGATGCCCCGCAACGACGTCAGGAACAGCAGGTACACCAGGGCCTGGCCCTGGGTCCGGACCCCGGCGGCCGTCAGGCGCCCGGCCAGCTGCGCGCGGGTCAGCGGGCCCTCGCTGGCCAGGGAACGCTCGATCAGCCCGGCCGCGCGATCCGCCTCCGCGGGCGGGATGCCCTCCTGCGCCAGCCGGCGGGCGCAGCCCGTCTCCAGCTGCGGCGTGGTGAGCCGGTGCAGCGGCCAGTAGTCCTCGCTGCGCACCAGGTGCAGGGTGCCGCGGTTCAGCCAGCTGATCACCAGCGTCCGGTCCACGGTGAGCGCGTGATCGATGTCCGCCGCGGACAGTCCCTGGCTGCGGACCCGGACGGCCAGCCTGGCCCCGCGGGGGTCCTGGCCCTGGATGGCCAGCAACCGCCCGGCCACCTCCTCGGCGCGGCCCGCGAGCGGGCCGGACAGCAGCTGCGCGGCAGCCCGCTCGGCGGTGACCCGGGCCTGGCCCGCCGTCAGGCCAGCCTCACCCGCGCGGACGCCAGCCGGGGCAGCTGAGTTCGTCATTCCCCGATCCTGCCACCAGGCACCGACGGAACGCGGCCGCCAGGGCCCGTGCTCAGAGACCCTGGCCCCGGACCCCGGCCTCGGCGCACGGCCGGGGGCGGCGGTGCGAAAGGATGATCGCATGACCGCACCACTCACCCCGGTGGAGGTCCGGGCGGCGCGTGCCTCCGACGAGGCGCAGCTGGCCCGGCTGGACAAGATCTCGTGGTCGCCGCAGAGCGGGTTCCCGTCGGTGATCCAGCAGGCGGGCTCGGTCTTCTTCCTGACCGAGAGCCCGCCGCAGGCCTTCCTGGTCGCGGTGATCGACGGCGCGGTGGTCGGGTACATCCGGCTCGGGTCACCGCTGCCGCTGCCGGAGAACGCCCACGTGATCGGGGTGCTGGGACTGGCGGTGGCGCCGGACGCGAGGCGCAGGGGAGTGGCCACGGCGTTGCTGGCCGCGGCCGAGGAGCGGGCCCGGTCCCGCGGCGCCCGCAAGATAAGCCTGCGCACCTTCAGCACGAACCCGGACGCGATCCGGCTGTACACCCGGTTCGGCTTCCAGCGTGAAGGGCTGCTCCGGGGCGAGTTCCTCATCGGGGGCCAGTACGTGGACGACGTCCTGCTGGCCAAGTACCTGGTCAGCCCGCCGGCCGCGGACCAGGCGCCGTGAGTGGTACCGCGGCCATGGCGCCCGCCCGTTTATGCCGCACAATTGTAATTCGAATATGCTTCCGAAAATTTTGTTTATGTGGTAACGTTAGGGAAATCCTCGGCTATTGTCCGCGGCGTGGAAACCATTGATCTGCCCAGCCAGACCGCCCTGACCGCAGCCGCCGCCCGGGCCGCCCACCTGATCGTCGACGGCGAGCCCGTCATCTTCGCCGATGACCTGGCCGCCACCCTGCTCGGCGAGCAGGCTGAGGAGCTCATCAGCTATCACCGGCTGCACGGCACGCACCTGGTGCTGTCCTCCGCCCGGGCCCAGGTCGTCTGCCGGAGCCGGTTCACCGAGGATCACCTGGCCGCCTGCGTCGGTGACGGCGTGCCCCAGTACGTGATCCTCGGCGCGGGCCTCGACTCGTTCGCCTACCGCACGGCCCGGGCCACGGGCGGCCCGGACCGGATCTTCGAGGTCGATCACCCGGGAACCCAGGACTGGAAACGCGCGCATCTCGCCGCCGCCGGGATCGGCGAACCGGACCGGGTGAGCTTCGTGCCCGTGGACTTCGAGCGCGACTCGCTGGCCGCCCGCCTCGGCCAGGCCGGGTTCGATCCGGCGCGGCCGGCCCTGGTCAGCTGGCTCGGCGTGACCATGTACCTGACCCAGGCCGCGATCACCCAGACCCTGGCCGAGATCGGCGGGTTCGCGCCGGGTACCCAGCTCATCACCGACTACATGCTGCCTCCCGGACTGCGGGACGAGGCCGGCGCCACGTACGCCGGCCTGGTCGCCCCCGCGGCCGCCGAGCGGGGCGAGCCGTGGCTGACGTTCCTGGCCCCCGGCGACATGACGGCCCTCCTGGAACAGCACGGGTTCGGCCTCATCGAGCACGTTCACCAGCGCGATTCGGTCCCGGCCGCCCTCTGGGACCGCACCGACTCGCTCCGCCCCGCGGCCCTGTCCATCCTGGCCCGCGCCACCGTGACGCCGACCACGGGCAGGACGTGAGGGTCGCGTGGGAACAGGGGGCGCCGGGCGGGGGGTGGCGGGCTGGGGCGGGGTCACGGTTACAGTCGGGGCATGCCTGAGCTCGAGAAGGCCCGGCGGGAACGGCTGCGGCCGGCCCTGGCCGCGCTCGGCGCGGACGCCGCGCTGATCACCAGCCCCGCCAACGTGCGCTACCTGACCGGCCTGGCCAGCTCCAACGCGGCCTTGCTCCTCCCCGCCGAGCCCGGCGGCGCCGTGCTGGCGACGGACTCCCGCTACGCGGGCACGGCCCGCCAGGCCTGCCCCGACCTCGACATCCTCATCGAGCGCGCGATCGAGCCCGCGCTGGCCCGCGTTGCGGCCACCCGGGGCCTGCGAAGGCTGGCGTTCGAGGCCCACGAGATGACCGTGGAGCGCTACCGGGCCTTCGCCGCCCAGGTTCCCGGGACCGAGCTTGTCCCACTGGGCCGGGCCGTTGAGGAGATACGGATGGCCAAGGACGAGCAGGAGATCGCGCTGCTCGCCCGGGCCTGCGAGATCACCTCGCGCGCGTTCGAGCAGATCGTGCCCCTGATCCGGCCCGGCGTGACCGAGCGCGAGCTGGCCATCTCGCTGGAGCGGGCCATGACCGACCTGGGCGCGGACGGGCTGGCCTTCGACACCATCGTGGCCAGCGGCCCGAACGGGGCCATCCCGCATCACGTGCCGTCCGGCCGGGCGTTCGAGGCCGGCGACCTGATCACGGTCGACTGCGGCGCGCGGTACCAGGGCTACCACGCGGACATGACCCGCACGGTCGTGCTCGGCCCGCCCGCCCCCTGGCAGCGGGACATCTACTCGCTGGTGTCCGCGGCCCAGGCGGCCGGGATCGACGCGGCCGTGCCCGGCGCGGACGTGCGGGCCGTGGACGCGGCCGCCCGCGACCTGATCGCGGGGGCGGGTCACGGCGAGCATTTCCAGCACGGGCTCGGCCACGGCGTGGGGCTCGAAGTCCACGAGGCACCGATCATGGGGTACGGCCGGACGGGTACACTCGGGGACCGGGTCCCCATCACCGTCGAACCCGGGATCTACCTCCCCGGGCAAGGCGGCGTCAGGATCGAGGACACCCTGGTGGTGCGCGCCGGTACGGGGACGGCGGCACCGCAGGAGCTACTCACCACTACCACCCGGGAACTGCTCGTCCTGTAGCCGGCCATCGGCGGCGGGGCGTGCGCCCGCACGCAGGAGACACGCAGACGTGGCCACCACGAACGACCTCAAGAACGGCATGACGCTGAACATCGACGGCCAGCTCTGGAACATCGTCGACTTCCAGCACGTCAAGCCCGGCAAGGGCGGCGCCTTCGTGCGCACCCGGCTGAAGAACATCATGTCCGGCAAGGTCGTGGACCGGACCTTCAACGCCGGCGTCAAGGTCGACGTGGCCAACGTCGACAAGCGCGAGATGCAGTACCTCTACCGTGAGGGCGACGACTTCGTCTTCATGGACACCCAGGACTACGACCAGCCGCGCATCCCCCGGCAGACGGTCGGCGGCGCCGCGGACTACCTGCTCGAGGAGCAGACCGCGACGGTCGCGTTCAACGACGGCACCCCGCTGTACGTCGAGCTGCCCGCGTCGGTGGAGCTGACCGTCAGCCAGACCGACCCCGGGGTGCAGGGCGACCGGTCCACCGGCGGCACCAAGCCCGCCACGCTGGAGACCGGCGCGCAGATCAACGTGCCGCTGTTCATCACCACGGGCGAAAAGGTGAAGGTGGACACCCGCACGGGTGACTACATGGGCCGGGCGTGACCCGGCCGCCCGCGCCCGGATCGCCCGCGCCCGGATCGCCCGGGCCCGGATCGCCCGGGTCTAGATCGACAGCGAACTGGTTCCGTGGCCGCCCGCAGTAAGGCCCGCAAGCGGGCCCTGGACATCCTGTTCGAGGCCGAGGTCCGCGGCGAGCCGGTGCTGGACGTGCTGGAGCAGCGCACCATCCTGGACAGCCCCCCGGTCGGGGAGTACGCGGCGGAACTGGTGCGCGGCGTCCAGGCGCACCGCGAGCGCATCGACCAGCTGCTGGAAGAGCACGCGGAGGGCTGGACGCTGGAGCGGATGCCGATCGTGGACCGCAACGTCCTGCGCATCGGCCTCTACGAGATGTTCTGGGCGGACGACGTCCCGGACGCCGTGGCGATCAGCGAGGCGGTACTGCTGGCCCGCGACCTGTCCACCGACGCGTCTCCCGCGTTCGTCAACGGCCTGCTGGCTCACTTGCTGGAACTGAAGCCGACGCTGACGGCCTGAAAACTTCAAATTCTCCGCAACGAAAACCGTCACGCCGCGGTGAATTGCACCCGGAGCCCGTGCTTGCGCAGGACGGACCAGAACCACAGCGCCGAGGCGCCGATGCCGGCCAGGGTGCCGGCCACCGTGGCCACGGTCGAGAGCATGAGGAACGTGCTGGCCGGCTCGGTCCACATCATCACGCCCAGCCCCGCGGTGAGCACCAGGAAGATGCCGGCCCAGAGCCAGGTCGCGCCCTGGAAGAAGCGCTGCAGCCCGGGATGGTGGGCCGGATGGCGCAGCGCCACCACCTCGGCGGCGAGCTTGGCCACGATCGGGTTGGGGCCCCGGGCGGTGCGCGCGAACAGGATGAACATGGCCGCGTAGCCGAGCGGGAACTGGAGCAGGAAGATCCAGAACACGCCCGTGGCCAGGACCACGACGGTCTGCAGGGTGAGCACGATGGCCGAGATGGTCAGCAGGCTGGGCACCGAACCGCAGGCGATCTTCCGGATCACGGCGGTGAGCCAGATGGCCACGACGCCGGCGATGAGCCCGTCGTTGCGGCCGCCGAGCCACGCGCCGAGGAAGTAGGCAGCGAGCGGAAGACCCAGGGATTCGCTCAAGCTCAACCCCGTGCAGCGAATGAGTCGCAGCGGGCGGGGGAGCTCCAAGTGCTCGACCATGGGGAGAGCCTAGGGGGTCAGTCTCGTGAACGAGACCCGTTTGGATATGGATGACCATTCGCAGAGGTTCTGCTGAGCAAAGCTGCAAGTAAACGCATTGTTGCAGCAACCGGAGACTGCCTCAGGTATATATCCGGAGGGCGCCTCGGGTTTCCCGTGTACCTCATGGACCGTCATGTCGGCGCTGACCTCCAGCCCCCGGAACTCCCGGCCCCATGCGGGAGCCAGATCGCCCCGTGCCGCCCCGCGAAACAGGTGGTACGCCCCGCTGGCCCCGGGAGATTCGCTGCAGCGCATCCACCCATCCACCCACCCCGGCCGCGGCGCGCCCGCGCGCTTCGCGGCGCAGGGCACTGGCCTATGTATTTCCCAGTGAAGGGGCTGGTAATCGCGGAATCGGGGTGGCCGGCCGGGTGAATTTCGGGCCGCCGGAACGTGGCTTCCCGCACCGGCGCCCAAGCGGGACCGGATCGGCGGGAAGTTCGGCGGCCAGCGCGTAGAAGTTCGGTGGCCAGCACGGTACAAGTTCGGCGGCTAGCACGGTAACAAACTCGGAGCACATTTAAAGGAATCTCTCAGCTTTCGCTGAGCGGACGGCGCCCCCGGCCGCCCTATCCGTCCCCGTGTCCGTGGCGAAGGCCGGGGGTTGTCCTGGCCGCGCACTACATTGGGACCCGACCGTGAGCGAGGAGGGGCCGTGGCCAGCGAGCGTCGTGGCGGAGGGCTGGAGGTGCCACCCGGGACGGGCACGCCACCCGGGACGGGCGCGCCGGCCGGGATGGGCACGGCGGCCGGGACGGGCACGGCGCAGCGGTGGCACCGCTACGACGACGCGCGCACGGCCGTCATCCGGGAGGTGCTGGGGGCCGTCGTCACCGGCCTGATGGCTGAGACCGGCCGGTCGCGGCTGGACATCGTGGACGCCGGCGGCGGGACCGGCGGGTCCGCGGTCCCGCTGGCCGGGCAGGGGCACACGGTGACGGTGATCGACCCGAGCCCGGACTCGCTGGCCGCCGCGCAGCGCCGGGCCGCGGAGATGAGCGTGCGGTTGCGGGCCGTCCAGGGTGACGTCGGCGACCTGGCCGCGGTCGTCGGGGAGCAGGGCGCCGACCTGGTGCTCTGCCACAGCGTCCTGGAGTACGTGGACTCGCCGGCGGCGGCCATGACCACGGTGGCCAGCGTGCTGCGGCCCGGCGGAGCGGTCAGCGTGCTGGCGGCCAGCGCCGTCGCGGCGGTCATCCACCGGGCCCTGGCCGGGCGATTCGACGAGGCCCGGCGGCTGCTGGCCGCGGTGGGCGGCCCGGCAGGCGCGGCTGGGGGTGCGGCTGGGGGGACGGCTGCGGGCCGTGCTGGGGGCGCCGCGGCGGGCCCGGCTGGTGGCGGGCCGGGGCCGGCCGTGCTGGCCGTTCCGGGCCGCGCCGCTTCACCCTGGCCGAGGTGACCGGCCTGATCGAAGGGGCCGGGCTGCGCCCGGGCGCCGCGCACGGCATCCGGGTCTTCACCGATCTGGTGCCGGGTTCCTTCGCGGACGTGGACCCGGGCGCCGCGGACGCGTTGCTGGCCCTGGAGCAGGCCGCCTCCACCCACCCCGCCTTCCATGACTTCGCCGCCCAGTTCCACGTGCTCGGATACCGATGAGCCACGGCGGCCCTGGTCACGACCAGCCTGACAGCGGCTGCCACATCCTGCACGTGGACATGGACGCTTTCTACGCCAGCGTCGAGATCCGCGACCGCCCCGAGCTGGCCGGGCGGCCGGTGGTCGTGGGCGCGACCGCCAGCCGCGGCGTGGTCCTCTCCGCGTCCTACGAGGCGCGGGCGTTCGGGGTGGCTTCGGCCATGCCGGTGACCAGGGCCCGGCGGCTGTGCCCCCAGGCCGTGTTCATCCCGCCCCGGCATCACGTCTACGCCGCGGTGTCCAGGGAGGTCATGGAGGTTTTCCGGTCGGTCACGCCCGAGGTGGAGCCGCTCGCGCTGGACGAGGCGTTCCTCGACGTGTCCGGGGCCATCCGGCGGCTCGGGCGGCCCGCCCGGATCGGCGCGCTGATCCGGGCCACGATCGCCGAGCAGCAGGGCATCACCTGCTCGGTGGGGGTGGCCCCGTCCAAGTTCGTCGCCAAGCTCGCGTCCACCCGCTCCAAGCCGGACGGGCTGCTCATCGTGCCCGCCGACGGGGTCCTGGCCTTCCTGCACCCGCTGCCGGTGGCGGCGCTGTGGGGTGTGGGGGAGCAGACCGGGCAGGTGCTGGCCCGGCTCGGGCTGCGCACGGTGCGGGACATCGCGGAGATCCCGGTCGGCACCCTGCAGCGGGAGCTGGGCCAGTCGCTCGGCGCGCACCTGGCCGCGCTGGCCTGGGGGCGGGACGAGCGCCCGGTGGTGAGCAGCACCCCGGAGAAGAGCATCGGCGCGGAGGAGACCTTCGCCACCGACATCGACGACCCGGAGGTGATCCGCCGCGAGCTGCTCCGACTGTCCGGGCGGACCGCGCGCGGCCTCCGCTCGGCCGGGGCCCTGGCCCGGACCGTGGTGATCAAGCTCCGGCTGGCCAACTTCACCACGATCACCCGGTCGCGGACGCTGCCCGAGCCCACCGACGTGGCGCAGACCATCTACACCACCGCCTGCACCCTGTACGGCGCGGCCGGGCTGGACTCCCGGGCCCGGCTCCGCCTGGTCGGGGTGCGCGCCAGCGGCCTGGTGCCCGCCTCCCGGGCCGCCACCCAGCTGGCGTTCGGGGAGCGGCGGGCCGGCTGGCGCGATGCCGAGCGCGCCCTGGACCGGATCAGCGGGCGGTTCGGAGCCGACACGGTCCGGCCCGCTGCCCTGGTGACCGGGCAGCGGGACGAGCCGTCCCCGCGGCCGGGCGGATCAGCGCCGCACCCGCCCGCGAAGCCGGGGCCGCCGCCCGGGGAGCCGGGCTCGCGTCCGGGGAGCCGGGCCGGCGCCGCCCGGGTGATCCGGCCCGGGCGGGACGGTCCGTATCCGGATGTCACGCGGATCACATTTCCCGGCGCCGGCCGGATTTCCCCCGGCGGCCAGCCGGGTCAGGTCTCACGCGAGGGCGCCGAACTGGCCCCGTGCCCGCCGCGGGAAGGCTGATATACTCACCCTTACGCGGATCTAATTCGAATTTGCGTTTGGCTGACGCCCGGCTCGCCGGGCAGATGGCTGCGGCAGGCGCCACAGGAGGTCCGGGGTGCTGGCAGGGCCCGGAATTCCTTTACCCTCCCACTACCCTTCCACCCAGACCAGCCGGACTCGTATTCTGGAAGAAGAACCCTGGACCGTGAGATGAACTCATCGCACCCGTCCCCGCGCGCGAGGTTTCATGGGAGGCGCCGTGCCGCTGTCTGAGCACGAGCAGCGTCAGCTCGATCAGATCGAGCGTGCGCTCTATGCCGAGGATCCGAAGTTCGCGCAGGCCGTGCGCGCGAAGGATCCGCGGGTGCACTACAAGCGCAGGGTGGTCGAGGCGGCGATCGGCTTCCTGCTCGGCGTGGGCCTGCTGCTGGCCGGCGTCATCTCCAAGCTGACCCTGATCGGCGTGGCCGGCTTCGTGGTCATGCTGGCCTGCTCGATGTGGGCCCTCTCCAGCTGGCGGCACATGTCCGGTGGCTCGGCCGGGCGGCCTGGCGTGGCCCGTGACCGCCGGATGCGGCCGGCGGCCAGTCCCCGGGCCCGGTTCATGGAGCGGCTCGAGGAGCGCTGGCGCCGTCGCCAGGAGCGGGACCGGTAGGCCCTGCTTCACCTGGCTGATCCCGCCCTCCGGGCGGTCGGCCCGTCGCCGGTGGTCGGTGGTCGGTGGCCCGCGGTCGTCGGCCGGTGGTCGTCGGCTGGTGGTCGTCGGGCCCAGTGGGCAGTTGCCTGGCGGGCCGGTTGCCCCGGCGGTCTGGCGGTCCGGTGGTTTCAGGCTGCGCGGGCCTTACGGTCGGCGCGCGGGCCGCGGCGGGACCAGGCCCCGGTCCGGTGCGCGGCCACGTCCATCCAGCCGAACACGTCCAGCCCGTGCTGCACGGCCGCCCGCACCGGCAGCAGGGACGACGGCGGCAGCAGCCGGGCCTGCCAGCGTGTGACCCGGCCGGAGCCCGCGGCCATCTCACGGCGGACCAGGTCGGTGTCGGCCCGCAACGTGGCCGAGTCCGCGGCCTCCCGGGCGTACCGGGCCCGCTCGGTGGCCTGCATGATCCGGGTCAGCGCGGCCGCCGCCTCCGGGCTGAGCCGCAACGCCCCGGCCAGCCTGCTGCCCAGGGCGCGCGGCGACTCGCTCGCCGACCAGGCGATCTTGTGATCAGTCAGGTCGTCCAGCAGTTCCAGCCAGGCCGCCTGGGCCCGCTCCCGGTCACCCCGGGCCCGTGACCAGCGCCGCCGCCGGGTCGCCACCCTGGCCAGGCCGGGCGTGATGAGCAGCAGCAGGATGATCACCGCCACGACCGTCAGCCAGATCGACCCGGTACGGCCCGCGCCGGCACCCCCCCGGGCGCCCGTGGCGCTGAGGTGGCCCAGCTTGGCCAGCGCACCGGAGTCCCCGGTCGTGGCCTTCGTCTGCGGCGTCGTGGCGGCCGGCGTCGGCACGGTCTGGGACCCGCCCGGGGCGGCGAGCACCGGCGGCAGGGTGTAGGCGGGCTGGATCGCGGTGGCCTGGCCGCCGGACCCGGCGGGGGTGGGCTCGAAGCGCAGCCAGCCCGCCCCCGGGAAGTACAGCTCCGGCCACGCGTGCGCGTCGCTGGTCCGGACCTGCCACCGGTCGTGCCCGAGCGGCGAGCCTTCCGTGTACCCCACCGCCACCCGGGAGGGGATATCGAGCAGCCGGGCCAGCACGGCCATCGCGAAGGCGAACTGCTGGCAGTAACCCCGCCGGTCCTTGGTCAGGAAGTCGATCAGCGCCTGGGCCGTGTCCGGCTCGCTGACGTTGAGGCTGTAGGTGAACCTGCCGGGCTGGGTGAACCAGTGCTGCAGGGCCACGGCCTCGCCGTAGAGCGTGGCCTGCCCCTGGGTGACCCGCTGGGCGAGCTTGCTCAGCGGCATGAACGCCTTCGGGACGTCGAGGTAGTTGGCCGTGATGCTGTTCGGGACCCCGCTGGACTGCTCCAGTTGCCCCACCGAGGGCGAGACCTCGCGGCTGGTCACCGTGTAGCTGAGGCCCGACAGGCTCTGCGCCGAGAACATGGTGAGCGTGCGCGGGTCAGCCCGCCAGTCCCCGCCGACGCTGACGCTGCGGGCCGGGTAAGGCAGCGGCAGGAAGCTGGCCTTGCCCGCCCCGCTGGTCAGCCCCTTGGACAGGGTGATCCTCGTGGTCTCGGCCGACGTCCTGGTGCCCCGGCTCAGGCCGGGCGTGGCGGGCAGCTTCCCGCCCTGCACCGGCTGGCCCGGGGCGGGGGTCAGCGTCCAGGTACTGGAAGTGAGATTGCTCAGCACGTACACCTGGAGGTACTGCGGGTCCGGGTCGGTCGTCCGGTAGGTGAGCACGGGCCTGGGCGTGGACTGGCGCAGGTCGTTGTTCATCTGCACCACGGGATCGGGCAGCGAGACCAGGTCCTCACCGCCGCCGCCCCCGCCCGAGAAGAGCTTGTGATTGCGCAATCCCGGCACCAGCAGCGGCACGAAGAGGGCGATCACCACGGCGGCCACCCCGATCCGGCGGCCGGCCGCGGCCAGCTCCCTGGTGTTCGGGGTGCCCCGCGGCACCGCCGCCGGGTCCTGGCCCCGGTGCCACATGGTCACCAGCCGTCCCCACAGCCGCAGCCGTTCCCGGGCGTCCACGGCCAGCATGGCCAGGTAGCCGGCCATCCCCAGGATGAACACGGTCATGGCCCCGAATACGCCCTGGTGCAGGCTGGTGGTGAGGGGGACGCAGAACAGCACCAGCAGCGGCAGCCCGGCCACGGCCGGCCTGCGCAGCCGCACGGCGAGCAGGTCGGTGGCCACGGCCACCACGCCGATGCCGGCCACGGTCAGCAGCAGGATCCCGTGGCTGGCCGGGGCGGGTGGTGCGAACCGCGCGGTCCCGTCCAGCCCGCCCCGGGCCAGCCGCCACAGGTGGTGCAGGGAGCTGTTCGTCGGGATGATCCCGCCCAGCGACTGCGCGCTGGAGAACAGCAGGTTCATGTACAGCAGCAGGGCCGCCAGGCCGATGGGGGCACACACCGCCCAGGGGAGCACCCGCAGCCGGGTGAGCGCCCCGGCCATGGCGACCGCGGTCACCGCCCCGGCGCCCTCCCAGAACCAGAGCCAGCCCGACACCAGCGGGTAAAGAGACAAGGAAGCCGCGATCACGGCCACGGCCGCGGCGATGGTGAGCCGCTGGCTCACCGGTCGGCCCCGGCCCGGAAGCGGCCCTGCTCGTGCCCGGGCGCGCCGAGCAGCGCGGAGGAGGCACGCAGCCGCTCCCAGGCCGTGGCGAGCGGGGTGTCGGCGGTGATCGTGGTGACCCGCCAGCCCGCCGCGCGCAGGACCCCGGCGGGGACGTCCGTCTCGTCCGGCTGGCCGTCGGCCGCCCGGCGGCCGGCCCAGGTGGAGACGGCCAGCAGCAGCGCCATCGCGGGCCCCGCGTCCCGGCGCCCCGCGGCGAGCCTGCTGGCTTCCTGCGCCGACAGCCGCCCGGCCACCACCACGAGCAGCCCCCCGGTGCCGCCGGGCACGAGGTCCAGGCCGCCGGCCAGCCCGGACACGCTGGACTGCTTGATAACCGCGAGCGAGTCGAGCAGCGAATCCTCAAAGGACCCGGGCGCGGTGGCGGGCCCGGCGTCGGTGACCAGCTGCCCGTCGATCCCGCCGCGGGCCAGGTGGACGCCGATGGACGCGATGGCGCTGGCCGCGTACTCGAACGAGGAGCCCGCTCCGGCGCCGCTGTGGGCCCGGGTGCGGGTGTCGAGCAGCAGGACCGCGCGGTTGCGCCAGCGCTGTTCCTCCCGGCGGACCATGAGCTCACCGTGCCGGGCCGTGGACCGCCAGTGCACCCGGCGCAGCTCGTCACCGTCACGGTACGGGCGGGGGATGACGTCATCCTCGCCGGCCGTGTCCGCGGTACGGGTGTGGCCGCCGCCCTCGCCGCGCCAGTTCCCGGCCAGCGGCATGCTCGGCAGCGGGACGATCGCGGGCGTCACCACCAGCGTGCTGCGGGCCGCGAACGAGCGGGTGAGTTCCACCAGGCCGAACGCGTCGGCCACGCGCACCTGGAGCGGGCCGATCGTGTACTTGCCCCGGGTGCCGGACTGGATGGGGTACGTCAGTTCCCGCCAGCCGCCCTGCTCGATCCGCTCCAGCACGAAGCGCGGCCGGGTGCCGAGTGAGTAGGGGAGGGCGTCCTCGGCGAGCAGCAGCCCGCTGGGCAGCCGGGAGATGTTTTCCAGCCGCAGGCAGACCACGGCGTTCTGCCCGGCGGCCACCCGGGGCGGGCTGATCCGCCGCGCGCAGCGGATCCGGTAACGGGCCCGGCTGGTCGCGAGCGCGGCCAGCAGCGGCAGCGCCACCAGCACGATCCCGATGCTGAGCAGGGCCCGTTCCCCGAGGGCAAGCCCAAATCCCCCCGCGGCCACGCCCGCCGCGAGGAATGACTTTCCCCGTGTGGTCAATCCGGCGAACAGCGACCGCATCCTGGCCCTTCCTCCGCCCCGTTGTCCTAACTTACGTCACGGACTGGCAACGGGTTCATGAGGCGGCGCAGCCGGGGCTACTCCACTGCGGCGCGGCATGTCCGGGTGCTGCTGAAGGGCGGCCGGGGCTCGCGGGGCGGCCGGGGCTCAGCGCATCCGGGGCAGCGGGGTCTGCTCCACGATGCCCGCCACCACGCGGTCCGGCAGCTGGCGCTCCACCATGGCCTCGGCGGTCGGCAGCAGGCGGTGCGCGAGGACCGGGCCGGCCAGGGCCTGCACGTCGTCAGGGATCACGAAGTCCCGGCCGTCCAGCGCCGCCCGGGCCCGGCTGGCCCGCAGCAGGTGCAGGGTGGCCCGCGGGGAGGCCCCGAGCCGCAGTTCGGGGGCCGAGCGGGTGGCGCTGACCAGGCTGATGACGTACTGCTTGAGCGCCTCAGCCACGTGCACGCGGCGGACGGCGGCGATCAGGTCCCGCACGTCGCTGGCCGAGGCGACGGGCTCCATCGAATCGAGCGGGGAGCTCGAGCCGTGCAGGTCCAGCATGGCCAGTTCGGCTTCGGTGCTCGGGTAGCCGATGGCGATGCGCGCCGTGAACCGGTCCCGCTGGGCCTCGGGCAGGGGATAGGTCCCCTCCATCTCTATCGGGTTCTGGGTGGCGATGACCATGAACGGCCGCTCCAGCGGGTAGCTGGTGCCGTCCACCGTGACCTGCCGCTCCTCCATGCATTCGAGCAGCGCCGACTGGGTCTTGGGGGATGCGCGGTTGATCTCGTCGCCGACGACGATGTTCGCGAAGACCGGTCCCGGCTTGAACTCGAACTCGCGATGTTCCTGGTTGAACGCGCTGACCCCGGTGATGTCACTGGGCAGCAGGTCCGGGGTGAACTGAATCCGCTGCACGGCGCAGTGGGTCGACCGGCCGAGTGCCTTGGCCAGCATGGTCTTCCCCACACCGGGAACGTCCTCGATCAGCACGTGCCCCTCGGCGAGCAGGACCGTCAGGGCGAGCCGGACCGCGTCCGGCTTCCCCTCGATCACCGACTCGATCGCGGTGCCGATGCGATGGGCCACCTGTACCAGGTCGTCGAGCGTGCGCTCGGCGCCGGCCCCCATATCCAAGACCACCTGTCCTCCTTGGTCAGCTGGGCCCGTGGCCGACAGCCTCGCCAGCCGCCGGGCAGTGGATCGCCCGCGGCCGGCGTGTTGGTGCGTACCGACAGTACGTCCTGGACGGCCCAGCGCGCGATGTGGGGAACCGGTCCCGCGGCCCGGGCGAGAGCCGCCAGCGCTTCCCCCACTTTGCTCCCTGCCTCTGACCTGCGCCTTCAGCGCGATTATCCGATATCTGGGTCCTTGCTGACGTTGACGGTGGGGGATTGTGGAGTACAGTGGAGCGCGATGGGGCACGCTACTCCGGGGGGCGGGAGGTGAGGGCCTGTGTTCCTGGGCACTCATACGCCACGCCTCGACGAGAAGGGCCGGCTGTTCCTGCCGGCCAAGTACCGCGAGGAGCTCGCTGGAGGGCTAGTGATCACCAAGGGCCAGGAACGCTGCCTGTACGTCTTCCCGGGCGCCGAATTCGGCCGGATCGCGGACGGCCTGCGCGGGCCCACCGCCTCCAAAGCGGTACGGGATTACAGCCGGGTGTTCTTCGCCAGTGCCTCCGACGAGACCCCTGACAAGCAGGGCCGGATCACGATTCCGCCCGCATTGCGGGAGTACGCGGCGCTGACCCGGGACTGCACGGTCATCGGGGCCAACACGCGCCTGGAGATCTGGGACTCCCAGGCATGGGAGTCCTACCTGGCGGAGCAGGAAGACACCTTCTCCGCAGCATCAGAGGAGGGATTGCCAGGGGTGCTGTAAGCGGTGCCGGTTCTCCGGTGCCGCGTGCTCGGCGAGGTCTCCACCCGCGCCTGGGCGCTTACGTCGGCTGGCGTCACTTCCCCGGCGCCAGGGGACGTCCAGGCCCGCGCATCGCGCGGATGGGGACCTGGCCGGGCAGCACAACGGCCAGGCACGCCGCCCGCCGCATCCCCGGGAGGGTGCGGCGGGGCGAAAGGGGGTCTGATGGGCGAGTCGGCAGCCGGGCATCTGCCGGTGATGGTCGAGGAAGTCCTGGCCCTGTTCGAGCCGGCGCTGCAGCCACGCGGCGCGATCCTGGTGGACGCCACCCTGGGCCGGGCCGGTCACGCCCGTGCGCTGCTGGAAGCACACCCGGGACTCGCGCTGATCGGGGTGGACACCGACACCCAGGCGCTGGAGGAGTCACGGCGGCTGCTGGCCCCCTACGCCGACCGGGTGACGCTGGTGCACGCCGTGTACGACGAGATACCCGAGCTCCTGTCCCAGCGCGGTGACCAGCGCGTCCAGGGCATCCTGTTCGACCTGGGCGTCTCCTCGCCGCAGCTGGATGACCCGGCCCGCGGCTTCGCCTACTCCTACGACGCCCCGCTGGACATGCGGATGGACCAGACCAGGGCGCTGACCGCGGCCGAGGTGCTGAACACCTACCCGGCGGGCCAGCTGGCCCGGATCCTGCGCGACTACGGCGAGGAACGGTTCGCCCGGCGGATCGCCGACGCGGTGGTGCGGGAACGAGCCCGCGCTCCACTTTCCTCCACCGCGCGGCTGGCCGAGATCGTCCGGGATTCCATCCCGGCGCCGGCCCGGCGCACCGGCGGGCACCCGGCCAAGCGGACGTTCCAGGCGCTGCGCATCGAGGTGAACGGGGAACTCGACGCGCTGCACGCCGCGCTGCCCGGTGCCCTGGACCGGCTGGCGGTCGGCGGCCGCATCGTGGTGCTGGCCTATCACTCGCTGGAGGACCGCGCGGTCAAGACCGCGCTCGCCGGGGCGGCGGCGGACACCACGCCGCCGGGGTTGCCGGTGCCGCTGGAGTCCGCGCGGCCCGAGTTCAGGCTGCTCACCCGGGGGGCGCAACGCCCTTCCGAGGCGGAGCTGGCCCGCAACCCGCGGGCCGCGCCCGCCGGCTGCGGGCCGCCGAGCGCACTAGGGACGCGGCGTGACTGGCGGGACGGGCCGGGCCCGCCAGCGCACGGTGCGGCTGCGCAGCGGGGCACAAGGCGCCCGGCGCAGGGCACGAGGGCGCAGCGCACCGGGGCGCAGCGCACCGGGGCACAGGGCGCCGGGCGCAGGGCGCCAGGGCGCAGGGCAGCAGAGCACAGGCCATTACGGGGCGGGGAAGAGTCATCCGGCCGCAAGGGGGACGCGGGAGTGAGCGTGCGCACTGACGCAGGGACGGGGGTCCGGCCACGGCCGCCCAGCGTCCGGGAACCGGGCCCAGGGGAGCGGGACGCCCGGGGCCGGGATGCCGGCGGCCAGGGGGCTGGCGGCCAGGGGGCTGGCGGCCAGGCCCGTAGTGGCCAGGCCCGTGGCGGGCAGGCCCGTGGCGGGCCGGGCGCGCGTGGGCAGGCCCCGGCAGGCCAGCGGGCGGGGGCGTCGCCGTCGCCGGTGCTGCCCGGCCGGGCCCGGCCGGGCGGCGGCGGCCCGTCCCGGCCGGACCGGGCCGTCCGCGGGCCGGCCCCGGCGAAGCCGGGCGGTACCCCGGGCAGCACCGCCCCGGGAAGGGGCACCGGCGCCGGGCCGCGCCCGGCGGCGGCCGCGTCCCAGGCCGGGCCCTGGGCGGGCGCACCGTCCGCGGCCATCGCGCGGACCCCGTTCATCGTCTTCGTGACCGCGCTGCTCGGCGGGGGGCTGATCTGCCTGCTGGTGATCAACACCGTCCTCGCCACCGGCTCGTACCAGATCAGCAGCCTGCAGCAGGCCCAGGCGGCCCGCGCGCAGCAGGTGCAGGCACTCAAGCAGCAGGTCGCTGAGGACTCAGCGCCCTCGGTGATCGCGAAGCGGGCGCGCCAGCTCGGCATGGTCGAACCGCCGCTGACCAGGTTCCTGAATCTGAACTCCGGGAAGATCATCCGCCAGCCCGTCAGCCAGCCGGGCATTCCGGTGGTCCCGGGATGGACCCCGTGAGGGATGGACAGGGCGACGGCCGTCCCGGCGGGCGGGCGTCGCGGCCGCCGGCCGCGGGCGGCCCCCGGCGGCCCGCGGCCGGCCGGCGGTCTCGTGATGGCGGTCCAGGCGGCCGCGGTGAAGCTGGCCACGGCCGGGTCCGCGCCCCGGCCAGGACGGGCGGCGGCCAGGCGGGCCCGCATCGCGGGCCGGGACCGTGCCGCCCGCCCGTGCGACCCGGCGCCCCCCGCCCCGGGAGAGCCCGGCCCGCGGTCCCCAGGCCCCCGGCCGCCAGGCCCGGGGCCGTGCGGGGCCGCTGCGCCGCCGCACGCTAACCCGCGGCAGCCCGTCCCGCGGCTGCGCATCACCATGCTCTGCATCGGCTTCGTGCTCTCCCTGGTGGCCGGCGGCTGGTCCAGCTCCAGGCCATGGAAGGGTCCGCGTACCGGGCCGAGGCCGATCGCTTCCGGCTCGCCACCATGCCCGTGCCCGCCGTCCGCGGCAGCATCACCAGCGCCGACGGCACGACGCTCGCCATGACCGTGCAGACCGACCTGGTCCACGCCGACCCGCCGATGATCGCGCAGGCCAGACGGTCGCTCGGCTCGGTGGCCAGCGCGCTGGCCCGCCTGGGGATGACGTCCGCATCGATCCTGGCCCTGCTGTCCCACGACTGTCGGTATCGCCGGACTACGTGGTGCGGAAGCAGAGTGTCCCGGCGACCACGGCGTCCCGGATCAGCGCGCTCAACCTCCCGGGCATCGCGCTGACCCCGTCGTACACCCGCGTGTACCCGAACGGGCAACTGGGGGCCAACACGTCGGCTTCACCAACAACGTGTCCGGCACGCTGCAGGGTGAGGCCGGCGTTGAGCAGTCCTACAACTCGCTGCTGGCCAGCCGGGCCCGCCAGCAAGAGGCGCAGGTCGGCACCAACAACCAGCCGATCCCGGTGGCCGGGGAGACTAC
>CAWKOA010000025.1:0-62087 GCA_963851025.1 uncultured Actinomycetes bacterium | reverse complement strand
GCGGGGCCCGCGGCTCGATAGCATCGGAGGCTGGGGCAATGGCCCCACCCGTCGATCT
The DNA here is from genome assembly GCA_963851025.1 of uncultured Actinomycetes bacterium. Classification (GTDB taxonomy): domain Bacteria; phylum Actinomycetota; class Actinomycetes; order Streptosporangiales; family Streptosporangiaceae; genus RYN-230. The sequence goes on along the minus strand of CAWKOA010000025.1, from coordinate 62,029 downwards.
ATCCAGGGAGCCCGCCGTGTCGGCCCAGCAGCTTCACATCACCCTCGCCGGTCGCGAGCACGTGGTGGACGCGGGCACTACGGCGGGTGACGCGCTCCGGCTCAGCGAGCCGGCCCCCGGCGCCGGGTCCGCGGTCATCGCCGCGCGGGTCAACGGCGAGCTCCGCGACCTGGCGGCGCCGCTGGCCGAGGGCGACACCGTCGAGCCGGTCGAGATCGGCAGCGACGACGGCCGGGCGATCATGCGGCACTCCACCGCGCACGTGATGGCGCAGGCCGTCCAGGAGCTGTTCCCCGAGGCCAGGCTGGGCATCGGGCCGCCGGTGGAGAACGGCTTCTACTACGACTTCGACGTGGCCGCGCCGTTCAGCCCCGACGACCTCAAGGCCATCGAGCAGCGGATGCGCCAGATCGTGAAGCAGGGCCAGCGGTTCTCCCGGCGTGAGGTCAGCGACGAGCAGGCCCGCGGGGAACTGGCCGGTGAGCCGTACAAGCTCGAGCTGATCGGGCTCAAGGGCGGCGGCCCGGCCGCCTCCGCCGACGCAGGTGCGCCGACCGCCCCCTCGGAGGTCAGCGTCGAGGAAGCCGTCGAGGTCGGCGGCAGCCAGCTCACCATCTACGACAACCTCGACCCGTCCACCGGCGAGCTGTGCTGGAAGGACCTGTGCCGCGGCCCGCACGTTCCCACCACCCGGCAGATCCCGGCGTTCAAGCTGATGCGCTCGGGCGGCGCGTACTGGCGGGGGAGCGAGAAGAACCCGCAGCTGCAGCGGATCTACGGCACCGCCTGGGAGTCCCGGGATGCGCAGGACGAGTACCTGAAGCTGCTGGCCGAGGCGGAGCGCCGCGATCACCGGCGGCTGGGCGCCGAGCTGGACCTGTTCTCGTTCCCGACCGAGATCGGCAGCGGGCTGCCCGTGTTCCACCCGAAGGGCGCGACCGTCCGCCGGGTCATGGAGGAGTACTCGGGCCGCCGCCACGAGGAAGCCGGCTACCAGTTCGTGCACACCCCGCACGTGACCAAGGAGCAGCTGTTCCAGACCTCCGGGCACCTGGGGTTCTACGCCGAGGGCATGTTCCCGCCGCTGGAGCTGGACGGCGCCAGGTACTACCTGAAGCCGATGAACTGCCCCATGCACGTGCTCATCTACTCCTCGCGGGGCCGCTCGTACCGTGAGCTCCCGCTCCGGCTGTTCGAGTTCGGCACCGTCTACCGCTACGAGAAGTCCGGCGTGGTGCACGGGCTGACCCGGGCCCGCGGTTTCACCCAGGACGACTCGCACATCTTCTGCACCCCGGACCAGCTGGCCCCGGAGCTGGCCTCGCTGCTGGAGTTCGTGGTCGGCCTGCTCCGGGACTTCGGCCTGACCGAGTTCGAGGCCGAGCTGTCCACCCGGCCGGAGAAGTTCGTCGGGGACCTGGCCGAGTGGGACGCGGCCGAGGCGGCGCTCAAGCACGCGCTGGACGCCTCGGGCCTGCCGTACGTGGTCGCCGAGGGCGAGGGCGCGTTCTACGCCCCCAAGATCGACGTGCACGTCAAGGACGCGATCGGGCGCCGCTGGCAGCTGTCCACGCTGCAGGTGGACTTCCAGGAGCCGGGCCGGTTCGGCATCGAGTACCAGGCCCCCGACGGTTCCCGGCAGCGCCCGTACATGATCCACCGGGCCCTGTTCGGGTCGATCGAGCGGTTCTTCGGGATCCTGCTCGAGCACTACGCGGGCGCTTTCCCGCCGTGGCTCGCGCCGGTCCAGGTGACCGGGATCCCGATCACCGACGCGCACGTGCCGTACCTGGAGAAGGTCGCGGCCCAGCTGCGCGAGCAGGGCATCCGGGTCGAGGTGGACACCAGCGACGACCGGATGCAGAAGAAGATCAGGAACGCGCAGCGGCAGAAGGTGCCGTACATGCTGCTGGCCGGGGACGAGGACGTGGCCAAGGGCGCGGTCTCGTTCCGGTTCCGCGACGGCGGGCAGCGCAACGGGGTCCCGGTCGCCGACGCCATCGCCGAGATCGTCAGCGCCGTCCAGCAGCGCATCCAGGTCTGACCGCTAGATGACCGAGCCAACCGAGCCTGGCCTGTCCGAGCAGGACGGGGCCGGTATCCCGGACGGCTTCGCCCGGCTGTGGATGCCGCACCGGATGGCCTACATCAAGGGCGAGAACAGGGCGCCCGGCACCGGGGAGGGTGACGGCTGCCCGTTCTGCCGCATCCCCGCGCTCAGCGACGAGGACGGCCTGATCGTGGCCCGGGGCCAGCTCGTCTACAGCGTGCTCAACCTGTACCCCTACAACGCGGGGCACCTGATGGTGCTCCCGTACCGGCACGTGGCCGACTACACCGACCTGGACGAGGCGGAGACCGCGGAGCTGGCCGCGTTCACCAAGCGGGCCATGACCGCGCTGCGGGCCGCGTCGGGCGCGCAGGGCTTCAACATCGGCATGAACATGGGCTCGGTGGCCGGCGCGGGCATCGCGGCGCACCTGCACCAGCACGTGGTGCCCCGGTGGGGCGGCGACACCAACTTCATGCCCGTCGTCGGCCACACCCGCGTGCTCCCCCAGCTCCTCCGGGACACGCGGAAGCTGATCGCCGACGCCTGGCCTGCTAATCCGGGGGGCGACCCCCGGACCCCCCGATCGCCCTGCGGGCCGAGCGCGGCACGCCGCCTGCAGCGGCCCCGCATCGCCCGGCGCGGGGGCACGCCTGCGGCTGCGCCCCCCTCACCGGCATCGGTCAGTCCGCGTCCGCTGCGGCGGCGACCTTGTCGGCCAGGTGCGACGGCAAAGGCTCGTAGCGCAGGTAGTTGCGGCTGAACGAGCCGGTGCCGTGCGACATCGAGCGCAGGTCGATCGCGTACCGGGTGATCTCCAGCTGCGGCACCTCGGCCTTCACCAGGGTCCGCCCGCCGGCCACCGGCTCGGTGCCCAGCACCCGGCCGCGCCGGGAGGACAGGTCGGACATGACCGCTCCGACGTAGTCGTCCGCGACCAGCACGGACAGCTCGTCCACCGGCTCCAGCAGCAGCACCTTGGCCTTGTCCGCGGCGTCCCGCAGGGCCGCCCGGCCCGCCTTCTGGAACGCCATGTCCGAGGAGTCCACCGAGTGGGCCTTGCCGTCGAACAGGGTGACCCTGACGTCCACCATCGGGTAGCCGGCCAGCACGCCCTGCTCCAGCTGGGCCCGCACGCCCTTCTCCACCGAGGGGATGAACTGGCGCGGCACCACGCCCCCGACGACCTTGTCCACGAACTCGAAGCCGGTGCCCGACGGCGTCGGCTCCACCTCGATATGGCACACGCCGAACTCGCCGTGCCCGCCGGTCTGCTTCACGTTGCGGCCCAGGCCCCGGGCCTTGCCGCCCACCGTCTCGCGCAGCGGGACCCGGAGCTGCCTTGGTCTCCACGCCCACCCCGTACCGCGAGGACAGCCGGTCCAGCAGCAGGTCGGAGTGAGCCTCACCCATGCACCACAGCACCAGCTGGCGGGTCTCGGAGTTGTTCTCCATCCGCAGCGTCGGGTCCTCGGCCACCAGCCGGTAGATCGCCTGGGACATCTTGTCCTCGTCGGCCTTGGACTTGGCCGCGATGGCCACCGGGAGCAGCGGCTCGGGTATTGACCACGGCTCCATGAGCAGCGGGTGCTCCTTGTCCGACAGCGTGTCGCCGGTCTCGGCGCTGGACAGCTTGGCCACGGCGCAGATGTCCCCGGCCACGCACTGCGCCACCGGGCGCTGCTGCTTGCCCAGCGGCGAGGTGAGCGCGCCGATCCGCTCGTCCATGTCGTGGTCGGCGTGGCCGCGCTCGGCCAGGCCGTGCCCGGACACGTGCACCGGCGCGTCCGGCCGCAGCGTCCCGGAGAACACCCGGACCAGGCTGATCCGCCCGACATAGGGGTCAGACGCGGTCTTGACCACCTCGGCCAGCAGCCGCCCCGCCGGGTCGCAGGACAGCCCGGTCACCGGCTTGCCGTCCAGCGTGGTCACGCCGGGCAGCGGATGCTCGCCCGGGGAGGGGAAGGCCTGCGTCATGATCTCCAGCAGCTCGGCCAGGCCGATGCCCTGCAGGCTCGACGTGGCCAGCACCGGGTAGAAGCTGCCCTGGGCGACCGCCTTCTCCAGGTCCTCGATCAGCACCTTGGGATCGATGGTCTCCCCGGACAGGTACCGGTCCATGAGGGTTTCGTCTTCGCTCTCCTGGATGACGCCCTCGATCAGCGAGCTGCGCAGTTCCTCCGTGCGGTCGGCCTGGTCCGGGTCCGGGTCGCGCTCGGTGCGCGTCCCGCTGGTGTAGTCGTAGAACCGGCCGGACAGCAGGCCGATGAGCCCCGCCACGGCCCCGGGTCCCGAGGTCACCGGCAGGTAGAGCGGGGCGACGGAATCGCCGAACGCGTCCTGGCAGGCCCGCAGGGCCTCGTCGAAGTCGGCCCGCTGGTGATCCAGCTTGGTGATGACCACGGCCCGCGGCATGCCGACCGCGGCACACTCCTCCCACAGCATCCGGGTCAGGCCGTCCACGCCGTCGGTGGCCGGCACGGTGAACAGTGCGGCGTCCGCGGCCCGCAGGCCCGCCCGCAGGTCGCCGGTGAAGTCGGCGTACCCTGGGGTATCGAGAAGATTGACCTTGATCCCGGCGTGCACCACCGGCGCTAGGGTGAGGTTCACGGAGCGCTGCTGCCGGACCTCGACCTCGTCGAAGTCGCTGACGGTGCTGCCGTCCTCCACCCGTCCGGCCCGCGGAATGGCGCCCGTGCTGGTGAGGAGAGCCTCCACCAGAGTTGTCTTCCCCGACCCGGAGTGGCCGACCAGCGCGACATTCCGCACGCTGCCGGGCTGATCGGCCCCTGCTGTACCGCCTGTAGCTGTCGATCCTCTCCTGTCGGTCATGAGTCTCGCCTCCTACGACGCTGTTCGGCTGCCTCACAACCAGCCTTTACCTGCTGGACACCCGACCACAACCCCCCAGCCGGAATCGTCCCTCCTGTCCACTCCGCCAGTAGGATCGGACGGCCATGCTGAACGCCCTGAGACCCCTGTTCGCCCGCCTGCTGCGGCCGGTCGGCGAGGCGCTGGCGCGCACCCCCATCACGCCGAACATGATCACCGCGACCGGGACGGTCGGCGTGGCCATCGGGGCGCTCTGGCTGTTCCCCACCGGCCACCTGTTCGCCGGCACCCTGGTGTGCTGGGGCTTCGCCATGTTCGACATGCTCGACGGCCTGCTGGCCCGGGTGAAAGGCACCTCCGGGCCCTGGGGGGCGTTCCTCGACTCGACCCTGGACCGGATCGGCGACTCGGCGGTCTTCGGCGGGCTGGCCATCTACCTCGCCCGCGACCACCAGCCGGTGCTGGCCTGCGTGGCGCTGTACTGCCTGGTCGCGGGGTCGATGGTGTCGTACGCCCGGGCCCGGGCCGAGGGGATAGGCGTGCGCGCCGACGTGGGCGTGGCCGAGCGCTCGGAGCGGCTGCTCCTCATCCTGGTCGTGGCCGGCCTGACCGGGCTTGGCGTGCCGTTCGTGCTGGCCATCGGGCTGTGGGTGCTGGCCGTGGCCAGCACCGTCACGTTCGTGCAGCGCGTCCTGGTGGTCAGGAAGGCGGTCGGCCCGGGCGCCGCCCCCCGGCCGGCCCCGCAGGCCGCCGCCGGGGCGGCCGGGCCCGCGGGCGGCGCGGCCGGGCCGGCCACGGCGGCCCCGGTCCCGGCGCGGCGGGTAACGGCGGCCCCGGTGCCGGCCCGGCCACGGCGGTTCGGGACCCTGGTGATGGCGGCGCGCGAAAGGATAAGGCGTGACCACGCTACGGGACCGGCTGACCGACGCCGGGTACGCCCTGGGCTGGTCCCTGGTGTGCCGGGTGCCGGAATCCTGGGCCCGCGGCGCCTTCGAGTTCGGCGCCGACCTCGCCTGGCGCCGCCAGGGACCCCGGGTCCAGGTGCTGGAGGCGAACCTGCGCCGGGTGACCGGCCCGTCCGCCACGGGCAAGGAACTGCGGGCGCTGTCCCGGCAGACCATGCGCTCCTACGCCCGCTACTGGCGGGAGTCGTTCCGGCTGCCCGTGATCGGGCAGGACCGGATCCAGTCGGACATGCTGGCGACCGGCGAGGAGAACCTGCAGGGGAACCTGGCCGCGGGCCGCGGGGTGATCATCGCCCTGCCGCACACCGGCAACTACGAGCTGGCCGGGGCCTGGATCATCGGCCGCGGGGTGGGGAAGTTCACCACGGTCGCGGAGCGGCTCAAGCCGGAGTCCCTGTTCCAGCGGTTCCTGGAATTCCGCGAGGGACTCGGCATGGAGGTCCTCCCGAGCAGCGGCGGGGACAGCCGGTTCGGCGTGCTGGCCCAGCGGCTGCGGGCCGGGGGCCTGGTCTGCCTGGTCTCGGACCGGGACGTCACCGGCCGCGGCATCGAGGTGGAGTTCTTCGGGGAGAAGGCGCGGATGATGGCCGGCCCGGCGGCGCTGGCCGTGCAGACCGGGGCGGCGCTGCTGCCCACCACCCTCTGGTTCGACGGCGATGGCTGGCGGGCCCGCATCTGCGACGAGGTCCCGGTGCCGGAGACCGGCACCCGCCGGGAGAAGGTCGCGGTCATGACCCAGGCGGTCGCCCGCCGCTACGAGGAAGGGATCCGCGCGCATCCGCAGGACTGGCACATGCTGCAGAAGGTCTTCGTCGCGGATCTCGACCCGGAGCGGCTGGCCGCGGCGGACCGCGCGGCGCGCGGCGAGAGCGAGACAGCCAGCGCGGCCCCCGGCCCGGGCACGGGCGGCGGGCCGTGAGAGTCGGCATCGTCTGCCCGTACACCTGGGCTGTCCCCGGCGGGGTGCAGCAGCACATCCGGGACCTGGCCGAGGCGCTGATCGGGCTGGGCCACGAGGTGTCCGTGATCTCGCCCGCCGACGACGACACCCCGCTGCCCGACTACGTGGTGGCCGCCGGCCGGGCCGTCCCGGTGCCCTACAACGGCTCGGTGGCCCGGCTGGCGTTCGGGTTCCTGTCCGCCAGCCGGGTCCGGCGCTGGGTCAAGGAGGGCGGGTTCGACGTGCTGCACGTGCACGAGCCGGCCGCGCCCAGCCTGTCCCTGCTGGCCTGCTGGGTGGCGGACGGCCCGATCGTGGCGACCGTGCACACCGCCACCCCGCGGTCACGCATCATGCACGCCGCTTACCCGGCCCTGCAGACCGCGCTGGAGAAGATCACCGGGCGGATCGCGGTCTCCGAGGCGGCCCGGACCACGCTGGTCGAGCACATGGGCGGGGACGCCGTGCTGATCCCCAACGGCGTGACCGTGAGCCGGTACGAGAAGGCCACCCCGCTGCCCGGCTGGCCGGGGGAGGGCGGCGCGCTCGGCTTCCTCGGCCGGATGGACGAGCCGCGCAAGGGCCTGGACGTGCTGCTGCGCGCGTTCGCCGAGCTCGGCCCCGGACCGGCCCGGGCTGCGGCTGCTGATCGCCGGGCCCGGGGACGCCGGACGACGTGCTGGCCAAGGTGCCCGCGCCGCTGCGCCCGCGGGTGATCCTGCTCGGCCAGGTCAGCGAGGAGGACAAGGCCCGCGTCTACCACTCCGTCGATGTCTTCTGCGCGCCGAACACCGGCGGCGAGAGCTTCGGCATCGTGCTCGCCGAGGCCATGGCGGCGGGGGCGCCGATCGTGGCCAGTGACCTCGACGCGTTCCGGCAGGTGCTGCGCGGCGGCCGGGCCGGTGAGCTGTTCGAGACGGGCGACCCGGCGGCGCTGGCCGCGGCCGCCGCCCGGCTGCTCGACGACCCGGAGCGGCGGGCCACCCTGTCCGAGGCCGCGGCCGAGGCGGTCCGGGCCTACGACTGGCCGGTGGTGGCCCGCGACGTGGTGCGCGTCTACGAGGCCGTGGTGGCCGCCTACGGGCAGGTCGGGGTGGCCCGGTGAGCGGCGGGCGGGCGGTGGGTGAGCGGTGCTGATCGACGTCATCCTCATCGCCGTGGCGGCGGTGCTCATCGGCGTGTACGTGTCCTGGCGGGCCGGCCGCCTCGACCGGATGCACGCGCGGGTGGACAAGGCCCGGGCCGCGCTGGACGCTGCCCTGGTCCGGCGCAGCTCGGTGGCGCAGGAACTGGCCGCGTGCGGCCTGCTCGACCCGGCCACCAGCCTGCTGCTGGCCGGGGCCGCGCACGACGCCCGGGCGGCCGGTGAACCCAACGAGCTGGCCGAGAGCGACCTGACCCAGGCCCTGCGGGCGGTGCTCAGCCAGCCTGATTTCCGCACCTCGCTGGACAGCCAGGGCAGCGCCGACGAGCTGCTCGCCGAGCTGGAGTCCGCCGCGCACCAGGTGTTCCTGGCCCGCAAGTTCTACAACGACGCGGTCGCGGCCACCCAGGCCGCGCGGCGCCGCTGGCTGGCCCGGGTGCTGGGGCTGGCCGGGGGAGCGCCGATGCCGGCCTTCTTCGAGATCGACGATTCGCTGGTCGTGGTGACCGGGCGAGGCGGGCGGCTCCGATATGCCCCATCTGACCAGCTGACCAAGCGCCTACCATGGACCTAACACAACTCTGCCGATCCGAATGAGGTTCACCGTGTCACGCAGTACCGCATCCAGCTCCGCGAGTTCCGCCACGCAGACCGGCACCGCGCGGGTCAAGCGCGGCATGGCGGACATGCTCAAGGGCGGCGTGATCATGGATGTGGTGACGCCGGAGCAGGCCAAGATCGCCGAGGATGCCGGCGCCGTCGCGGTGATGGCGCTGGAGCGGGTGCCGGCCGACATCCGCGCCCAGGGCGGCGTGGCCCGGATGAGCGACCCCGACATGGTCGACGGGATCATCCAGGCCGTGTCCATCCCGGTCATGGCCAAGTGCCGGATCGGGCACTTCGCGGAGGCGCAGGTCCTCCAGGCCATCGGGGTGGACTACATCGACGAGTCCGAGGTGCTCACCCCGGCCGACGAGGCCCACCACGTGAACAAGTGGGACTTCACCGTGCCGTTCGTGTGCGGCGCCACCAACCTGGGCGAGGCGCTCCGGCGGCTGGCCGAGGGCGCGGCCATGATCAGGTCGAAGGGGGAGGCGGGCACCGGCAACGTGGTGGAGGCCACCCGGCACATGCGCTCGATCTCCGCCGCCATCCGCGGCCTGGCCACCATGCGGGACGAGGAGCTGTTCGCGGCGGCCAAGGACCTGCAGGCCCCCTACGAGCTGGTCGCTGAGGTCGCCCGGCTGGGCAAGCTGCCGGTCGTGCTGTTCACCGCGGGCGGCATCGCCACCCCGGCGGACGCGGCGATGATGATGCAGCTGGGCGCCGAGGGCGTGTTCGTCGGTTCCGGGATCTTCAAGTCCGGTGACCCGGCCGCCCGCGCCGCCGCGATCGTCAAGGCCACCACCTTCCACGACGACCCCGACGTGGTGGCCAAGGTGTCCCGCGGGCTCGGCGAGCCCATGGTCGGGATCAGCACCGACACCCTGCCCCCCGCTGACCGTTACGCCAGCCGCGGCTGGTGACTGAGCGGCCTGCCCCGTCAGCGCTGGCCGGACGCCAGCGCTGACGGCGCACCCTCGCTCCCTGCTTTAGCGCACCGTCTTCACCCACCCGTGGGGGAAGGGAGCGGCAGATGTTCGAGATGTTCACCGACCGGGCTCGCCGGGTCGTCGTCCTGGCCCAGGAAGAGGCCCGGATACTGGACCACAACTACATCGGTACCGAGCACCTTCTGCTGGGCCTGATTCACGAGGGCGAGGGCGTGGCCGCCAGGGCGCTGGAATCCCTGGGGATCAGCCTGGAGGCGGTCCGGCAGAACGTCGAGGAGATGGTCGGCCGGGGCAAGGAGCAGCTGTCCGGGCACATCCCGTTCACGCCGCGGGCCAAGAAGGTGCTTGAGCTCGCCGCTGCGCGAGTCCCAGCAGCTCGGCCACGAGTACATCGGCACCGAGCACATCCTGCTCGGCCTCATCCGCGAGGGCGAGGGCGTGGCCGCCCAGGTGCTGGTCAAGCTGGGCGCGGACCTGAACCGGGTCCGCCAGCAGGTGATCCAGCTCCTCGGCGGGCGGGTGAGCAAGGAGGTCGGCGAGGTGGGAGGCCGGCGGCCTGCCTGGACTGGGAGCCTGAGCTGCGCATCGTGGGCTCGCCCGCCCAGATCGCGGAGATCATCACCCGGCTGCGCTCGATCGACGCCCGGCTGGCCGCGATCGAGCGGCACCTGGGCCTGGGGGAAGCGAGATCCGGAGGCAGGCTGACCGGCGGGACCCGGGCGGCCGGGAAGATCTGCCCAGTTCGTGGTGTTGCAGCCAGACCGCTACGCTCGAAGCAGCCCTACGCTGCCCGGAAGGACCCGCCATGCCCGACCACGACCTCGCCGGAGGGGGCCCGCCGCCGCGGGGGGACCGGCCGTGGGCGTGCTCTCCCTCCAGGGCGACGTGATCGAGCACCTGAGGGCGCTGGAGGCGGCCGGGGCCCGGCCCCTGCGGGTCCGCCGGCCGGGCGAGCTCGACCAGGTTGACGGGCTGGTCATCCCCGGCGGGGAGTCCACCACGATCTGGAAGCTGGCGGAGATCTTCGAGCTGACTGAGCCGCTGCGCAAGCGGATCAGCGCGGGGATGCCGGTCTTCGGCTCGTGTGCTGGCATGATCATGCTGGCCGACCGGCTGCTGGACGGGATCGCGGGGCAGGAGACCTTCGGCGGCATCGACATGACCGTGCGGCGCAACGCGTTCGGGCGGCAGGTGGACTCGTTCGAGGCGGACATCCCGCTGGCCGGGGTGCCCGGGCCGGCGCTGCGGGCCGTGTTCATCCGGGCACCGTGGGTCGAGGAAACCGGCCCGGACGTCGAGATACTCGGGGCCGACCCGGGCACCGGTAGGATCGTCGCGGTCCGCCAGGGCCCGGCGCTGGCCACCGCGTTCCACCCCGAGCTGACCGGCGACCCGCGGGTGCACAAGCTGTTCGTTGACATGGTGAGGGATCGGATATGAGCGGCCACTCCAAGTGGGCCACGACCAAGCACAAGAAGGCGGTCATCGACGCCAGGCGGGGCAAGCTCTTCGCCAAGCTGATCAAGAACGTCGAGGTGGCGGCACGGACCGGGGGCGCGGACCCGGCCGGCAACCCCACCTTGTACGACGCCGTGCAGAAGGCCAAGAAGAACTCGGTACCGAACGAGAACATCGACCGGGCCATCCGGCGCGGGGCCGGCCTGGAAGCGGGCGGCGCGGCGTACGAGAACATCGCCTACGAGGGGTACGCCCCCGGCGGGGTCGCGGTCCTGGTGGAGTGCCTGACCGACAACCGGAACCGGGCCGCCGCCGACGTGCGGACCGCGCTCACCCGCAACGGCGGGTCCATGGCTGACCCCGGCTCGGTGTCCTACCTGTTCCACCGCAAGGGCGTGGTGATCGTGCCCAAGGCGGACGGGGCCAGCGAGGACGACGTGCTCACCGCCGTGCTCGACGCGGGCGCCGAGGAGGTCAACGACCTGGGCGAGTCGTTCGAGGTGATCAGTGAGCCGCACGACCTGCTGGCCGTGCGCAGCGCGCTGCAGGACGCGGGCATCGAGTACGACTCGGCCGAGGCCGCGTTCCTGCCCACCGTCGAGGTGGAACTGGACGAGGAGCAGGCCAAGCGGGTCTTCCGGCTGATCGAGGCGGTGGAGGACTCCGACGACGTCCAGGACGTCTACGCCAACTACTCGGTGCCCGACGAGGTCATGGAGAAGCTCGGCTGACGCGTGGACATCAGGGAACTGGGTCCCGGTGACGACCCCGAGGCGCTGCTCGACCTGAGTGTCCGGGCCTTCGGGCCGGTCGCGCGGGCGGACCGGCCGCGCTGGGAGGACAACACCGGCGCCGCCATCACGGCCCGGCGGTACCTGGGTGCCTTCGACGGCGGCCGGCTGGTCGCCGCCGCGCAGTACCACGACATGATCCAGTGGTGGCACGGCCGCCCGGTGCCGATGGCCGGGGTGGCCAACGTCATGGTGGCGCCCGAGGAACGCGGGCGCGGCACCGGCCGGGCGGTGATGCAGGCCCTGCTCGGGCTGATCGGCGAGCGCGGCTACCCGGTTTCCGCGCTCTATCCCGGCCACCCTCGCGCTGTACCGGTCGGTGGGCTGGGAGATCGCCGGCAGCCTCGGCCAGCACGCGATCCCGGCCCACTCGCTGCGCGCGCTGATCGCCCCCGACGGGGCCGTGCCCCGGGACGGCCCGCGGCCGCGCCGCCGGATGCGGGCCCGCGGCTGCGCCGGTGCGGGCCCGGCGACGCCGCCGAGGTGCTGGCCGTCACCGGCCGCGTCCACCAGACCCTGCGGGACTGCGGCCCGAACACCCGGGACGAGACGGCCGTGGCCCGCTGGCTCGGCGACGAGCAGCGGTTCGCCTACCTGGCCCCCGACGCGTTCCTCGCCTACCGATGGCAGCAGGGCAACCAGGAGATCCTGGTGGAGCGGGCCCTGGCCGGCTCGGCCGCGGCCACCCGGGCCATCTGGGGCGTGGTCGCCTCCCATTCCTCCATTGCTCAAACTGTCCGGGCCAGTGCCGGCCCGGCCGACCCGGTGCAGTGGCTGACGACCGACCCCGACGTGCGGCTGTCCGGCCGGAAGGCCTGGATGCTCCGGGTGGTGGACGCGCCCGCCGCCGTGGCCGGGCGGGGTTTCCCCGCCGGGGCCGGGCTGGCCGCGGTCCTCCGGCTGGCTGACCCGCAGCGCCCCGGGCACGACGGCTGGTGGGCGCTGGACGTCGGCGGGAGCAAGGGCACGCTCACCCCGGCTGACCCGGTCCCCGGCGCGCTGGCCCTCGGCCCGCGCGGGTTCGCCGCGCTGTACGCCGGCATCCCGCTGGCCACGCTGCGCCGGGCCGGGCTGGCGGCCGGCGGCGACCCCGACGGCGATGCCGCCCTGGACGCGGTGTTCGGCGCGGACGCGTTCATGCTCGAATACTTCTGAGCCGTCCCCGGGGGACCCCGCGCGGACGGTTCTCGTTATCTGCCGTGAACCGGGCCGCGGGCCCGCCCGCGGCCGCCGGGAATGCCGACACGCCGGGCCTGCTGGGCGCGCCCGGCGCTGCCGGCCGGTAAGGTCAGACCCGACCGAACACGTGTTCGTCACAGCCCGGATCCACGGGCCGGCCGGGATGGAGCGCAAATGCGGGTGCTCGGCGTTGACCCGGGACTGACCCGGTGCGGGCTCGGAGTGGTGGAGGGCACCCCCGGCCTGCCTCCCGGCCTGGTCGCCGCGGGCGTCGCGCGGACCCCGCCCTCGGCCGACATCGCGGCCCGGCTGCTGGCCCTGGAAGTGGAGATCGACTCCTGGCTGGCCGAGCACCACCCCGACGCGGTGGCCGTGGAGCGCGTGTTCAGCCAGCACAACGTCCGGACCGTGATGGGCACCGCGCAGGCGGGCGCGGTGGCCGTGCTGTGCGCGGCGCGGCGCGGCCTGCCGGTCACGCTGCACACGCCGAGCGAGGTGAAGGCCGCGGTGACCGGGAGCGGGCGCGCCGACAAGGCCCAGGTGACCGCCATGGTGATGCGGCTGCTCCGGCTGGCTGACCCGCCGAAGCCCGCGGACGCGGCCGACGCCCTGGCCCTGGCCATCTGCCACCTGTGGCGCGGCCCGCAGACCCGCCTAGGCGCCGCCGCGCTGGCCGCCCGCCAAGGTGGCCAGGCCGTTTCCCGTACCCCTGCAGGAGGCCTGCGGTGATTGCGCATCTGGACGGGCTGGTGTGTGCCATCGCCCCGGAGGGGGCGGTGATCGAGGTGGGCGGGGTGGGGCTGCTGGTGCAGGCCACGCCGGGCACGCTGGCCGCGCTGCGTACCGGTGAGCGGGCCCGGGTGGCCACGTCCCTGGTGGTCCGCGAGGACGCGCTGACCCTGTACGGCTTCGCCAGCGACGACGAGCGGGACGTGTTCGAGCTGGTGCAGACGGCCAGCGGGGTGGGCCCGCGGCTCGCGCTGGCCATGCTGGCCTCGTTCAGCCCGGACGGGCTGCGCCAGGCCATCGCGGCCGAGGACGTGACCGCGCTGACCCGGGTCCCGGGCATCGGCCGCAAGGGCGCGCAGCGGATCGTGCTGGAACTGGCCGGCCGGCTCGGCTCGCCCGCCGCCCCGGCCGGGATCATGGGCCCGCCGCCCGGCGCCGGGCCGGCCGCGGGCAGCGGCGCGCTCTGGCGTGACCAGGTCCGGGCCGGGCTGGTCAACCTGGGCTGGCCCGCCCGCGACGCCGAGCAGGCCATCGCCGCGGTCGCCGCTGACCTGGCCGGGCAGCCGCGACGGGGACGTGGACGTGTCCGTCGCGCTGCGGTCCGCGCTGCGCAAGCTGAGCCGCGCATGACGGGCCCGGGCCCGCGGCCGGGCCGGGGCGCCCAGTCCGCGCACTCCGCCGCCGAGGACGCCGAGCGGGAGGCGCCGGGCCTGTCCGCCCTGGAAGAGCAGGCCCTGGTGGCCGCAGAGCGGGAACCACCGTCTTCCGCGCCGCGGGAACCACAGGGCTCCGCGGACCGGGAGCGGCTCGTCTCGCCGCTGGCCGACGCGGACGAGCGGGCCATCGAGGGTGCGCTGCGGCCCAAGCGGCTGGCTGAGGTCATCGGCCAGACCCGGGTCCGCGAGCAGCTGTCCCTGGTGCTGGAGGGCGCGCTGCGGCGCGGCCGGGCCCCCGACCATGTGCTGCTGTCCGGGCCGCCCGGGCTGGGCAAGACCACGTTCGCGATGATCATCGCGGCGGAGCTGGGCGCGCCGCTGCGGATCACCAGCGGGCCGGCCATCGAGCGGGCCGGTGACCTGGCCGCGATCCTGTCCACGCTGGCCGAGCGGGACGTGGTGTTCATCGACGAGATCCACCGGCTGGCCCGGCCCGCCGAGGAAATGCTCTACCTGGCCATGGAGGACTTCCGGGTCGACGTGGTGGTCGGGAAGGGCCCCGGCGCGACCGCGATCCCGCTGGAGATCGCCCCGTTCACCCTGGTCGGCGCGACCACCCGGGCCGGGCTGCTGCCCGCGCCGCTGCGGGACCGGTTCGGCTTCACCGCGCACCTGGACTTCTATGAGCCCGCGGAGCTGGAGGTCATCGTCCGCCGGTCGGCCGACCTGCTCGGGGTGACGCTGCGGGACGACGGCGCGGACGAGATCGCCGGGCGGTCCCGCGGCACCCCGCGGATCGCCAACCGGCTGCTGCGCCGGGTCCGTGACTTCGCCGAGGTCCGGGCGGACGGCGTGGTGACCAGGGAACTGGCCCGCGCGGCGCTGGAACTGTACGAGGTGGACGAGGAAGGCCTGGACCGGCTGGACCGCGCGGTGCTCAGCGCGCTGGTGACCCGGTTCGGCGGCGGCCCGGTCGGGCTGTCCACGCTGGCCGTGGCGGTGGGCGAGGAGGCCGAGACGGTCGAGGTGGTGGCCGAGCCGTTCCTGGTCCGGCTGGGGCCTGATGGCCCGGACCCCGCGCGGGCCGGGTGGCCACCCCGGCGGCCTGGCTGCACCTGGGGCTCCAGCCGCCCGAGCCGCCGGGCCTGGCCCTGCCCGGGCAGCCTGTTCGAGTGACGTGCGCGGCTGACTCTGCTGGCCCGGGGAGCGACCCCCCGGACCCCCCGCGACAGCCGGCTCGGAGAGGACACGCCTGCGGCGCGCTCTGCTGGCCCGGGGGGCGACCCCCGGAACCCCCGCGACAGCCGGCTCGGAGAGGACACGCCTGCGGCGCGCCTCGCCTCGCCGGCTGTGCCCGTTTTGGTCGCGGGGATGTCACGATCAGTCGCGGGAAGCCGTAGCCTGTTGGTGCGCTGCCCGCGCGCCGCTACACTTCGGCAGTTGGTCAACCGCTGCCCGGATGGCCACGGATTTGCGGCCCTGCCGGCCGAACGGCCCGGCGCGCGGCCAGGCAGAGCTCATCAACTGGAAGGAAGCCCCCGCGATGGGGAGTCACATGCATAATCTTGCGGCCAGCAGCTCCGGCGGAGGAAGCTACACGTTCCTCATCGTCATCGTTGTCCTGTTCGGGCTGCTCTACTTCGTCATGATCCGGCCGCAGCGTAACCGGCAGCGGCAGGCTCAAGCCATGCAGAACACGGTGCGGCCCGGTCAGCGGGTTCGCACCACCGCGGGCATGTACGCCACGGTGGTCGAGGCCGACGATACGGATGTGGTGCTCGAAGTGGCGCCCGGCGTGCACATGCGGTTCCTGCGCCGGGCCGTGATGGAAACCCTGCCCGACGATGACGGCCCCGCCGGCATGGGAACTGAGGCGGCGGACTCGTCGTTTGACGAGCCGGACAGCCCGGAGGACGCGCCCGCTGAGGGGACTGCCGACAGCCCGGCCGCCCCGGAGCACCTGAACGGCTCGGGCCCGGCCGGCCACCTCGGCCGACCACACCGCTCAGGACGAGCGCACCGCGGACTGACGGCCTGCCCCGCGCCCAGCGTCGGGCCGGGGGACACGCGAACCGAAGGACAGACGAGAAGTGGCTCCCCCTAGCGGTAACGTCTCCCGGCCAGGCCGGGCGCTGGCCGTCCTGGCCGCGCTGATCGTGGTGCTGTTCCTGGCCATCGTGGGCAGCAACATCGCCTCCCCCGGGCATTGGGGCAAGGACTTCAAGGTCCACCTGGGCCTGGACCTGACCAGCGGCACCACGGTGGCGCTGCGGGCCGAGGCGCCCAAGGGCGTGTCCAGCGCCAAGTTCGCCTCGGACATGGTCACGGCCAAGAACATCATGGCCAACCGGGTGAACGGTGCGGGCTTCACCGAGGCCCAGGTCCAGCAGCAGGGCAGCGACATCATCAACGTGGCGGTCCCCGGGGCCGGCACGCAGAAGGTCGTGGACCTGGTCGGGACGACCGCCCAGCTGCTGTTCCGCCAGGTGCTCCTGTAGGCGCCGAATACGGGCGCCACGACCGCCACGACCACGCCCACGCCGACGCCCACCGAGCCGCACCCCGACCCCGTCGGCCAGCTCGACGGCCAAGACGGGCGCCCTGGGCAGCGGGGCGGCCAGCGGAACCGGCGCCAGGGAGATGGCGAGCCGGTCTCACACCCTGACCGCGGCGCACGCCAAGGCGTCGGCCAGCCCGTCGGCCTCGGCCAGCACCAGTCCGTCGGCCAGCCCTTCGGCCTCCGCCCCGGCCACCAGCAGCTCCGGCGTGTCCACCGTGGCCGGCGCCAGCGGGGACGCCAGCCTGGTCAGCGCTTCAGTGAAGGCGCAGTTCAACAAGCTCAACTGTGCCGACAAGAACTGGAAGCAGAAGGTCGGCTACACCGCCCAGCAGTACAACAACCCCAACGTGCAGACCGTGTCCTGCGGTACCGGACTTAACGGCGGGCTGGCCAAGTTCGTCCTGGACAAGGCGCACGTCCTGGGCAAGGACATCACGTCGGCCAGCGCCACCCAGCAGACCTCCAACGTCTACTGGCAGACCAACCTCAACTTCAACTCCGCGGGCGGCTCGGCGTTCGGCACGCTGACCCAGCAGATGTACAGCAAGTACGGCTCCACGGGCACGCCCTCCTCGCCGCTGGACTACCTGGCCGTGGTGCTCGACGGCAACGTGATCTCGTACCCGGCCATCGACCAGGGCGCTATCCCAGGCGGGTCCGCGCAGATCACCGGCCAGTTCACCCAGGACCAGGCGACCAGCCTGGCCAACCAGCTGAACTACGGCGCGCTGCCGCTGACGTTCACCAAGGAGTCCGTCCAGTCGATCTCGCCGTCCCTGGGCAGCGACCAGCTCCACGCCGGGCTGATCGCGGGGGGCATCGGCCTGCTCCTGGTCGTGCTGTACTGCCTGCTGTACTACCGGGGCCTGGCCGTGGTGGCGGTGTCCAGCCTGATCGTCGCGGCCGTGCTGGTGTTCGAGCTGGTGATCCTGCTCGGCAAGTACCAGGGCTTCGCGCTGGAGCTGTCCGGCGTGGCCGGCCTCATCGTGGCCATCGGCATCACCGCGGACTCGTTCGTGGTCTTCTTCGAGCGATTGCGTGACGAGGTGCGCGACGGCCGGACCCTGCGCACCGCGGTGGAACGCGGGCTGGAAACGGGCCCGGCGCACGGTGCTGGTCTCCGACACCGTGTCGTTCCTGGCCGCGGCTCTGCTCTGGTACTTCTCCATCGGCGAGGTCAAGGGCTTCGCCTTCACCCTCGGCCTGACCACGATCATCGACGTCGTGGTGGTCTTCCTGTTCACCAAGCCGATGATCACCCTGCTGGCCCGGACCAAGTTCTTCGGCCAGGGACACCGCTTCTCCGGTCTTGATCCCGCCCGGCTGGGCGCGCGGACGCCGTGGCGGTCCACCCGGACCGCCCGCGTGCGCGCCGGCGCCCCGGCTAAGGAGGCATGATGTCGCGGCTCGGCACGTTCGGCGGCCGCCTCTACCGCGGCGAGGTCTCGTTCGACTTCGTGGGCCGCCAGAAGCTCTGGTACACGATCTCGGGGCTGATCCTGCTGCTCAGCCTGGCCGGCCTGTTCGGCCGCGGGCTGAACTTCACCGTGGACTTCAAGGGCGGGTCGGTCATCCAGTTCCCGGCCTCCTCGGCCACCTCCATCAGCCAGGTGCAGACCGCGGTCGCTGGCACCGGCGACGGCCAGGGCGCCATTGTCCAGCACCTCGGCTCGGGCAGCAGCGCCACCTGGCAGGTCCAGACGGGCAAGCTGGACTACGCGCAGGGGCAGCAGGTCCAGTCCAAGCTGGCCCAGGAACTGGGCATCCCGCAGAGCCAGATCAGCGTGAACTTCGTGGGGGCCAGCTGGGGCTCGCAGATCTCGCAGAAGGCCCTGCAGGCGCTGATCGCCTTCCTCATCGTGATCGTCATCTACCTGTCGATCGCGTTCGAGTGGCGGATGGCCGTCGCCGCCCTGATCGCGCTGGTCCACGACATCGTGATCACCGTGGGCGTGTACGCGCTGGCCGGCTTCCCGGTCGCCCCCGCCACCGTGATCGGGCTGCTGACCATCCTGGGTTACTCGCTCTACGACACGGTGGTCGTCTTCGACAAGGTCCGGGAGAATACCGCCGGCCTGCTCGGGTCGGCCCGCAGCACCTACAGCCAGGCCGCCAACCTGGCCCTCAACCAGACCCTGGTCCGGTCCATCAACACCTCGATCATCGCGCTGCTGCCGGTGGCCGCGATCCTGTTCATCGGCGGCGGACTGCTCGGCGCGGGCGAGCTGAACGACCTGGCCCTGGTGCTGTTCGTCGGCATGCTGTCCGGCACCTACTCCTCCATCTGCATCGCCACCCCGGTGCTCGCGGACCTCAAGGAACGCGACCCCCAGTACAAGGCGCTGGCCAAGCGGGTGGCCCAGAAGGCCTCGGGCACCCGGTCCGCCCGGCGCGCCGCCGCCAAGGCCCCGAGCGGCGCCGTCGCGGGTGCGGGCGCCGCCGCCGGTGCGGCGGTGCTGGATAGCGACGCCGGCGACGTCCCCGACGCGGATGTTCCCGACCAGGATGACGACGGCGACGCCGCGCCAGGCGGTGCGGACCGGGTCACGGCGGGGCGGGCGTCCCGCCCGGCCCCGGGTGGCCGCCCCGGGCCGCGGCAGCAGCCGCGCCGGAACACCTCCTCGGCCAAGCGGCGCCCCGGCGGCAAGAAGAAGCGCCGTTAGATGGCGGCCGGTGAGGACACCGCGGAGATCGCGGAGCTGATCAGGGCCCGGGTGCGGGATATCGCCGACTACCCGCAGCCCGGGGTGATGTTCAAGGACATCACCCCGCTGCTCGCCGACAGCGCCGCGCTGGCCGCGGTGGTGACCGCGCTGTCCAGCGGCCACGCCGGGGTGGACAAGGTGGCCGGGATCGAGGCCCGCGGGTTCATCCTGGCCCCGTCCGTCGCCATCCAGCTGGGCGCCGGCTTCGTGCCGGTCCGCAAGCAGGGGAAACTGCCCGGGCCCACGTACGCGCAGAGTTACGACCTGGAGTACGGCAGCGCCACCATCGAGGTGCACCAGGACGCGTTCGCTCCGGGGGAGCGGGTGCTCATCGTGGACGACGTGCTGGCCACCGGGGGCACCGGCGCGGCCACGGTGGAACTGGTCCGCAAGGCGGGCGCGGAAGTCGCCGGGATCGCGGTGATCCTGGAGCTCAGCTTCCTGGACGGGGTGGCCCGGCTGCCCGGTGTCCCCATCCGCTCACTGCTGGTTGTGTGACGAGGCGCTGAGCTCGGCACTTTCCGGATCTTCCGCCGATAGAATGGGGTCTTGGCGGACGTGAGGAGTGCCTGTGGCCGGTGACGTGGCAACGTCCGGCGGTGCCGGATCCGGTGCCACTCATGCCCTCCCTGACCAGCCCGCCCGGGCCGCGGAGGACGGAGTGGAGTCGCCTCCTGCCCAGGTAGACGCCGCCCACGTAGACACCGACCAGGCCGGCACGTCTCAGGCTGCCCCGTCTCCGGCCGGCCCGGCCCAGGAAGAGGCTGACCCGGCCGGCACCGAGCAGGCGGGTACGGGGCCGGCTGACCCTGATTCGGCCAGCACTGATTCAGCCAGCACGGATTCAGCCAGCACCGGGGCGCGTTCCGGTTCCCGGTCGGCCAACGGCCGGAGCCCGTCCGCCAGCCGGGGTACGGGGGCTAGCCGGGGCACCGGCACCAGCCGGGGGACGGGCGCCGGGCGGGGCGCCGGATCGGGGCGGGCGGCGCGGCGGCTGGCCCGGCTCGGGGCGACCCGCGGCGGCGGGATCAACCCCGTCCTCGAGCCGATGATCAAGACGGTGCGCGCGACCCACCCGAAGGCCGACGTCCGGCTGATCGAGCACGCCTATGACGTGGCCGCGCACTGGCATGCCGGCCAGAAGCGCAAGAGCGGCGACCCGTACATCACCCACCCGCTCGCCGTGGCCACCATCCTGGCCGAGCTGGGCATGAACCACGAGACGCTGTGCGCGGCCCTGCTGCACGACACGGTGGAGGACACCGCCTACGCCCTCGACCAGCTGCGGGCCGACTTCGGTGACGAGATCGCCGCCCTGGTCGACGGGGTCACCAAGCTGGACAAGGTCAAGTACGGCGAGGTCGCCGAGGCCGAGACCGTGCGCAAGATGGTCGTCGCCATGTCCCGTGACATCCGGGTCCTGGTCATCAAGCTCGCCGACCGGCTGCACAACATGCGCACGCTGCGCTACCTGCCCCGGGAGAAGCAGGAGCGCAAGTCGCGGGAGACGCTGGAGATCTTCGCGCCGCTGGCCCACCGGCTCGGCATGAACACCATCAAGTGGGAACTCGAGGACCTGGCCTTCGCGACGCTCTACCCCAAGCGGTACGACGAGATCGCCCGGCTGGTCTCCGAGCGGGCCCCGCGCCGCGATGTCTTCCTCCAGGAGGTCATCGAGGACGTCTCCACCGACCTGCGCGAGGCCAAGGTCAAGGCGCGGGTGACGGGCCGGCCCAAGCACTACTACTCCGTCTACCAGAAGATGATCGCCCGCAACGTGGGCTTCGACGACATCTACGACCTGGTGGGCATCCGCGTCCTGGTGGACTCGGTACGCGACTGCTACGCCGCGCTCGGCACGGTGCACGCCCGGTGGAACCCCGTTCCCGGGCGGTTCAAGGACTACATCGCGATGCCGAAGTTCAACATGTACCAGTCGCTGCACACCACCGTGATCGGCCCGGGCGGCAAGCCGGTCGAGCTGCAGATCAGGACGTGGGGGATGCACCGGCGCGCGGAGTACGGCGTGGCCGCGCACTGGAAGTACAAGGAAGAAGTGGCCGGCGGCGGCCGCGGCGGCCGGGATGGCACCGGCGACATGGCCTGGCTGCGCCAGCTCGTGGACTGGCAGCGGGAGACGGCTGACCCGGCCGAGTTCCTGGAGTCGCTCCGCTTCGACCTCGGGGCCGCCGAGGTCTACGTGTTCACCCCGCGCGGCGAGGTCATCGCGCTGCCGCAGGGGGCCACGCCGGTGGACTTCGCGTACGCCATCCACACCGAGGTGGGTCACCGCACCATCGGGGCCCGGGTCAACGGCCGCCTGGTGGCGCTGGAGAGCGCCCTGGACAACGGCGACACCGTCGAGATCTTCACCTCCAAGGCCCAGGACGCCGGGCCCAGCCAGGACTGGCTGAAGTTCGTCAAGAGCGCCCGGGCCCGCAACAAGATCCGGCACTGGTTCTCCAAGGAACGCCGGGAAGCGGCGACCGAGACCGGCAAGACGGCCATCGCCCGGGCCATGCGCAAGCACGGCCTGCCGCTGCAGCGCCTGGCCACCGGGGACGCGCTGCTGGCCATCGCCACCGAGCTGCACTACCCGGACCTGTCGGCGCTGTACGCGGCCGTCGGGGAGGGCCACGTCAGCGCGCAGTCCGTGGCGGCCAAGCTGGTCCAGTCGGCCGGCGGGATGGCCGGGGCCCAGGAGGACCTGGCCGAGGCGACGCTGCCGACCCGGCCCGCCCGGCCCCGGCCGCTGGGTGACTCAGGCGTCGTGGTGGAAGGCGCCGCCGACGTGTGGGCCCGGCTGTCCAAGTGCTGCACCCCGGTGCCCGGGGACGAGATCACCGGGTTCATCACCCGGGGCCACGGGGTCTCGGTGCACCGGGCCGACTGCCTGAACCTGCGCCACCTGCTCGACTCCCAGCCCGAGCGGCTGGTCGCGGTGCGCTGGTCGCCCACGGAGGACTCGCTGTTCCTGGTGGCCATCCAGGTGGAAGCGCTGGACCGGACCGGGCTGCTCTCGGACGTGACCCGGACCATCTCCGACCAGCACGTGAACATCCTGTCCGCCTCGGTCACCACGACCAGGGACCGGGTCGCGGTCAGCCGCTTCACGTTCGAGATGGGCGACCCGAAGCACCTCGGTCACGTCCTGCGCGCCGTCCGCGCCATCGACGGCGTCTACGACGTCTACCGCATCACGAGTTAAGAGGTTCTGGGTTCCAGGGTGGGCTAACCTCAGCCACCGCCGATTTGCCGGCGAGGGGAGGCGCGCCGCAGGCGTGTCTCGCCGAGACCGGCGAATGGCGGGGGGTCCAGGGGGGTCGTCCCCCCGGACTAGCCCGACAGCTCCGCCAGGGTGCGTTCGGCTTCTTCCAGCCAGGAGCGGCGGGCGGCGATGGCTTCCTCGGCCTGGGTGACCCCGCGGGTGTCGCCGCGCTGCTGCGCCTTGGCCAGCTGCTGCTCCAGGTTGGCGATGGTGGAGCGGATCTGCTCCACCGTGCCCTGGGCCCGGGCCAGCGCCTCGGGGTTGGACCGGCGCCACTGGTTGTCCTCGGCCTTGCGGACCGCGTCCTCGACGCGGCGCAGCCCCTGCTCCAGGCGGTCGTGCGCCTCACGGGGCACCGACCCGGCCTGCTCCCAGCGTTCCTGGATGGAGCGCAGTGAGGCCCGGGCGGCCCGGACGTCGCGCACCGGCACCAGCTGGCCGGCCTCCTCCAGCAGCGCGGACTTCACCGCCGCGTGCTCGCGCAGCTCGTTCTCCTTGGCCGAGAACACGCTGGACCGCGCGGCGAAGAACTGGTCCTGGGCGGCCTTGAACCGGCCCCACAGCTCCTCCTCGTCGCTGCGCCCCGCGCGGCCCGCGGCCTTCCATGACCGCATCAGGTCGCGGTACGCGGCCGCGGTGGGCCCCCAGTCGGTGGACGCGGCCAGCGCTTCCGCCTCGACGACCAGCTTCTCCTTGCGGGCCTTGGCTTCCTCGCGCTCCTCCTCCAGCCCGGCGAAGTAGGCCTTGCGCCGCTTGGCGAACGCGTTGCGGGCGGCCGACAGCCGCTTCCACAGCGCGGTCTCCACCGCCCGGTCGGCCCGCGGGGCGGCCTTCCACTCCTCGAGCAGCTGGCGCATCCGCTCCCCGCTGATCTTCCAGTGGGTGGCCTCGGCCGCGATCTGCTCGGCCTCCTCCACGATGCGCTCCTTGAACGACCTGGCCTCGACCCGGGCCTGCTCGCGGGCGGCCTTGACCTCCTCGCGGCGGCTGTCCACCTGGCCGGTCAGGGCCTCGAGCCTCGCGTGCAGCGAGTCGAGGTCACCGACCGCATTCGCCGTGGTCACCGCCTCCAGCAGCCGGTCTATGGTCGCCCGGGCGCTGCCGGGGGACAGGTCGGTGGCGGAGATGCGCTGCTCGAGCAGGGCGACCTCGGTCTCCAGCGCCTCGTACTTGCGGCGGTAGAAGGCGAGCGCCTCGTCCGGGCTGCCCGCCTGCCATGAGCCAACCACCCGCTCGCTCCCGCCGGCACGCACGTAGACCGTACCGTCGTCAGCTACCCTGCCCCACGGATCGTTGGCGGTGCTCACCGCTAACCTCCTGCTCAGCCCTGGGTCCTGGCGACCTTGCCAGGCTCAGGTTTTCTTGATGGTGACGCTGTCTATAACGACTTTCTCCTTCGGGTGCCCATCCCCGGCCCCATTGGCGTTGTCACTGCCCGCCTTGGCCACATTCTGGATGATCCCGAGTCCTTTGACGACCTCGCCGAACGGCGTGTAGCTCGGCGCCAGGGTCGAGTTCTTGTACACGATGAAGAACTGGCTGCCGTTGGTGTTGGGGCCGCTGTTCGCCATCGCGATCGTGCCCGCGGTGTACTTGGCCCCGGCCAGGTTTTCGTTATTGAACTCATAGCCGGGCCCGCCGCTGCCGGTGCCGGTCGGGTCACCGCACTGCAGCACGTACAGCGGCCTGGCGGTAGTCAGCCGGTGGCAGTGGGTGTTGCTGAAGTAGTTCTTGGCCGCCAGGTACACGAAGGAGTTGACCGTGCAGGTGGCCTTGCTGTTCAGCAGGTCGATGACCACGTCGCCCCGGTTGGTGTGGATCGTGGCCTGGTAGGTCGCCTTGGAGTCGGGTTTCGCGGGCGGCAGGCCCACGTTCCGGGAGGCGGTCCCGCCGGCCCGGTAGCTGCAGCTGGTGGCCGGCTCGGCCTGCGTCGAGGCCGCCGTGGACGCGGACGGCGTCGCGGAGGCGGACGCCGAGGCCGACGACGTCGCGGACACCGCCGCGGCCTTGCTGCCGCCTGACCCGGCGAACAGGAAGTAGCCGCCCACGCCCAGCCCGACGACCACGCAGCAGACCACGGCCACTATCGTGATCTGGCGTGCCCTGTGGGCCTGCTGGGCGCGCCGCTGCTGCTGGCGCAGCATGCGCTCACGGGCCAGCTTGCGCTGCCGCTCCTTCTTACCCGTCACCGATCCGTTCCTCCCGGCTGCCTGTTGCCTGCTTACCAGCGAAACTTCGCGAATGGTACCGGCACCGGGGAGGTCGTGACGTCGCTGTTATCGGTTCGCAGCTGGGCTGAGCGGATCGGTAGCCTGTAGCGGGCGAAGTTGACCGTGAGTCCGCCCTCTGTCCCGAACGCCGCAAGGAGGTCACCCCGTGCTGATTGCCGGGTTTCCGGCCGGTTCCTTCGCCGCCAATTGCTATCTGGTGGCCGCGGAACCGGGCGCGGAGTGCGTGATCATCGACCCCGGGGAAGACGCGGAGGGCGGGATCGCCGAGATCATCGCCGAGCACCGGCTGAAGCCGGTCGCGGTGCTGCTCACGCACGGTCACATCGACCATGTGTGGTCCGTGGCGCCCGTCTGCGGGGCCCGCGGCATCCCCGCGTACATCCACACCGGCGACCGCGTGCTGCTGTCCGACCCGGCCCGGGGCCTGCCGCTGGGGCCGGGCCAGCAGCTGCTGCGCGGCCTGGAGTTCACCGAGCCGGACGACGTCAGGGAGCTCACCGACGGGACGGTCCTGAACCTGGCCGGCCTGGAGATCACGGTGGATCACGCGCCCGGGCACACCCCGGGGTCGGTGGTGTTCCGGTCCGGCCCGGCCGTCATGTTCTCCGGCGACCTGCTGTTCGCCGGGTCGATCGGGCGGTCCGACCTGCCCGGCGGTGACACCGCCGCCATGATGGACAGCCTGGCCCGGGTGTGCCTGACGCTGCCGGACGAGACGCAGGTGCTGCCCGGCCACGGGCCGTCAGACCACCATCGGCGTCGAGCGGGCCAGCAATCAGTTCCTGGTCGCGCTGCAGCGAAATACCGGGCTGGGCGGGCCGGGACGATCTACGGGGCTGTAATGGAGAGGCTGAGCAGGAAATGATCCGAAGCCATGAGGCGGGCACGCTGCGCGCCGAGCAGGACGGCCAGACGGTAACGCTGGCGGGCTGGGTAGCCCGCCGCCGCGACCACGGCGGTGTCACGTTCATCGACCTGCGCGACGCGAGCGGCATCGTCCAGGTCGTGTTCCGGGGCGAGGGCGAGGACGGCCCGGCCCACGCGCTGCGGGCCGAGTTCTGCGTGAAGGTCACCGGCCAGGTGCGCCGCAGGCCGCAGGGGAACGAGAACCCCGAGCTGCCCACCGGCGGGATCGAGGTGGCCGCGGACGAGCTGGAGATCCTCGGCGAGGCCGACCCGCTGCCGTTCCCGATCGACGGGGCGGGCGAGCTGAACGAGGAAACCCGGCTCCGCTACCGCTACCTGGACATGAGGCGCGCCGAGACGGCCGCCGCGCTGCGGGTCCGCTCGGAGGCCACCTACCTGGTCACCGACGTGCTGCGCAGCCATCGGTTCGTGTACGTGGAGACGCCCGACCTGACCAGGTCCACCCCGGAGGGGGCCCGGGACTTCCTGGTCCCGGTCCGGCTCAAGCCCGGGCACTGGTACGCGCTGCCCCAGTCGCCCCAGCTGTTCAAGCAGCTGCTGATGGTCGGCGGCATGGAGCGGTACTGGCAGCTGGCCCGCTGCTTCCGGGACGAGGACTTCCGGGCCGACCGGCAGCCCGAGTTCACCCAGATCGACATCGAGATGAGCTTCATCACCCGGGAGGACGTGGTCGAGGTCGCCGAGGACCTCGTCGCCCGGCTGTGGTCCGAGGTCGCCGGGCTACGAGCTGCCCCGCCCGGTGCCGCAGATGACCTACGCCGACGCCATGGCCCGGTTCGGCTCGGACAAGCCCGACCTGCGGTTCGGCTGCGAGCTGGCCGACCTGACCAGGTACTTCGCGCAGTCCTCGTTCCGCGTCTTCCAGGCCCCCCACGTCGGGGCGGTGGTCATGCCCGGCGGCGCCAGCCAGTCCCGCCGCGAGCTGGACAACTGGCAGGAATGGGCCAAGGCCCGGGGGGCCCGCGGCCTGGCCTACGTGCTGATCGACGCCGACGGGCAGGTGTCCGACTCCGGACCGGTGGCCCGGCACCTGTCGGCCGAGGAACGGTCCGGGCTGCCCGCCGCGGCGGGCGCCGGGCCCGGCGACGCGGTGTTCTTCGCGGCCGGCCCGCCGCAACCAGGCCCGGTCCCTGCTCGGCGCCGCCCGGCTGGAGATCGGCCACCGGCTCGGCCTCATCGACCCCGGCGCGTGGGCGTTCACCTGGGTGGTGGACGCGCCGATGTTCGAGGAGGACGGGGCGGGCGGCTGGACCGCGGTGCATCACCCGTTCACCGCGCCGCTGCCGGAGTGGGCGGACAAGTTCGCCGACGAGCCGGGCGGCGCGCTGGCGGACGCCTACGACCTGGTCTGCAACGGCAACGAGATCGGCGGCGGCTCGATCCGTATCCACCGGCCTGCCATGCAGCAGCAGGTGTTCGACGTCATCGGGCTGTCCCGGGAGGAAGCCCGGTCCCAGTTCGGCTTCCTGCTCGACGCGCTGCGCTACGGGCCGCCCCCGCACGGCGGCATCGCGTTCGGCTGGGACCGCCTGATCATGCTGCTGGCGGAGCGGGACACGATCCGCGACGTGATCGCCTTCCCCAAGGCGGCGTCCGGTTCCGACCCGCTCACCGGCGCGCCCACGCCGATCACGCCGGCGCAGCGGCGGGAAGCGGGCATCGACGCCGTCGTCCCGCCGGACGGCGGCACCGGCGGATCCTGACCGGGTCGCCGCAGCGGATAGTGTCGGGGTGTGGTAAGGGCAGGCACCGCTGACGGCGGTCAGGCGGACAGCCTCTTCGACGCGGCCGGGGAAGAAGCGGCGCGGGCGGCGGCACCGCTCGCGGTGCGGATGCGCCCGCGCACCCTGGACGAGGTGGTCGGCCAGCGGCACCTGACCGGCCAGGGGACGCCGCTGCGCAAGCTGGCCGAGAACGATGCCGGCATGTCCGTGGTGCTGTGGGGGCCGCCGGGCACCGGCAAGACCACCCTGGCCCACGTCATCAGCCAGGTCACGAGCCGGCGCTTCACCGAGCTGTCCGCGGTCACCGCGGGCGTGAAGGACGTCCGCTCGGCGATCGAGGCCGCCCGCCGGGAGCTGGGCCTGACCGGCGCCCAGACCGTCCTGTTCATCGACGAGGTGCACCGCTTCAACAAGGCCCAGCAGGACGCCCTGCTGCCGGCCGTGGAGAACCGCTGGGTCTCGTTCATCGGCGCCACCACCGAGAACCCCTCGTTCTCGGTGGTCGGGCCGCTGCTGTCCCGGTCCCTGCTGCTGACGCTGGAGCCGCTCAGCGACGACGACATGCGTGAGGTGATCAGCCGCGCGCTGGCCGACGGGCGCGGCCTGGACGGGGCGGTCAGCCTCGACGCCAAGGCGCTGGACCACCTGATCCGGCTGGCCAGCGGCGACGCCCGGCGCGCGCTGACCTACCTGGAGTCGGCCGCGCTCGGGCTGCGCCGCGGTGCCACCATCGACATCGCCGTCCTGGAGCGGGCGGTCGACCGGGCCGCGGTCCGCTACGACCGGGCCGGTGACCAGCACTACGACGTGATCAGCGCGTTCATCAAGAGCATCCGGGGCAGCGACGCCGACGCCGCGGTGCACTACCTGGCGCGGATGATCGAGGCCGGCGAGGACCCGCGGTTCATCGCCCGGCGGCTGATCGTGCACGCCAGCGAGGATGTCGGGATGGCCGACCCGTCCGCGCTGGGCGTGGCGGTCGCCGCGGCCCAGGCCGTCGAGTTCGTCGGCCTGCCCGAGGCCCGGATCAACCTGACCCAGGCCACCATCCACCTGGCCCTGGCCCCGAAGTCCAACTCCGTGATCAAGGCGATCGGGGCCGCGTCCGCCGACGTCCGGGCCGGGCTGGCCGGGCCGGTGCCCGCGCACCTGCGGGACGCGCACTACCCGGGCGCGGCGCGTGTCGGGCACGGCCAGGGGTACACGTACCCGCATGATTCCGCCGAGGGCGTCGTCGCCCAGCAGTACGCGCCGGACTCGCTGGCCGGCCGGACCTACTATGAGCCGTCGCGGCACGGCGCGGAGGCGCGCTACGCCGAGCGCTCGGAGCGGATCAGGGGGATCCTGGGCCGCGCGGCCGGACCGGACCAGCACAGCCCGCGCGGGACGGGCCAGGACGGTTCCTGACCCGGCGGCCTGTGCAGGCCCGGGGGGCGACCCCCCGGACCCCCGGGGCGACTGGCTCGGTCGCGGGATGGCGGGCCCGCCAGCGGGATAAGGTCAGGCAGATGAGGGAGCAGGCATGCTGAACGCGGTATGGGTGGCGGTCATCATCGCCGCCGCGTGCTGGGCGGTCCTGGTGGCCGCCGCGGTATGGGTGCTGATCAAGCTGTCCAGGCTGATCACCCAGACATCAGTGACCGTGTCCGCGCTGCGGGAGAACACCGACTCGGTCATCGCCCGGGCGCACGCCACGATCGACGCCACCGCCGGGCAGCTGGACCGGACCGACGAGATCACCGCGAGCATGGACCAGGTCGCCGCGGGCATGGCGGAGCTGACCGGCCGGGTGACCGCGCTCGCCCCGCTGGCCAGGCTGGCCGCGGCCACGTCCGGTACGAAGCTGGCCCGGCTCTCGGCCTTCGTCTACGGCGTCCGGCACGCCGCGGAACTGCGGGCCGCCGCGGCCGGCGCCCGCCGGCAGCTACCTGCCGGCCAGGCATCCCCCGGGGCAGCAGAGCGGATGGGGAGCCGGTCATGATCCGCAGGCTGTTCTGGCTGATCCTCGGGGCGGCGCTCGGCATCTCCGGCTACCGGCGGATGACCGCGGTGGCCCGGGCCATCATGCCCGCCCCGCGGACCCGGGAACTGGCCCGGTTCGCCGGGGATGTCCGCGAGGGCATGGACATCTACCGCCAGCGCCAGATCCAGGCGTCACGTCCCGCCCTCAAAGGGCGCACCGACCATGAAGAGGATGGCCGTTGATGGAGTCGGCAGAGATCGCCCGCCGTTTCCTTACCTATTTCTCCGAGCGCGGGCACACCGTGGTCCCGTCGGCGTCGCTGATCGCCGAGGACCCCACGCTGCTCCTGGTGAACGCGGGGATGCAGCCGTTCAAGCCGTACTTCCTCGGCCAGGCCACCCCGCCCTTCCCGCGGGCCACCAGCGCCCAGAAGTGCGTGCGCACGCCGGACATCGAGGAGGTCGGCAAGACCACCCGGCACGGCACCTTCTTCCAGATGCTGGGCAACTTCTCCTTCGGCGACTACTTCAAGGAGCAGGCCATCCCGTTCGCCTGGGAACTGCTCACCACGCCGGAGCGGGACGGCGGCTTCGGGTTCCCCGAGGACCGGCTGTGGGCCACCGTGTACCACGACGACGACGAGGCGTTCCGGATCTGGCGGGACACGGTCGGCGTGCCGGAAAGCCGCATCCAGCGCCGGGGGATGGCGGACAACTTCTGGTCCATGGGCGTGCCCGGACCGTGCGGGCCGTGCTCGGAGATCTACTACGACCGGGGGCCCGACTACGGCCGGGACGGCGGCCCGGAGGCCGACGAGGACCGCTACCTGGAGGTGTGGAACCTCGTCTTCATGCAGTTCCTGCGGGGCGAGGGAGCGGGCAAAGAGGGCTGGCCCATCCTGGGTGAGCTGCCCTCCCGCAACATCGACACCGGGATGGGCCTGGAACGGATGGCCGCGATCCTGCAGGGCGTCGACAACATTTACGAGATCGACACGTTGTGGAAGATCCTGGACCGGGCCGCGGAGCTGACCGAGCAGAAGTACGGCCGTGACCACCGCGCCGACGTGGCCCTGCGGGTGGTCGCCGACCACGTGCGCACCGCCGCGATGCTGGTCTCCGACGGGGTGCTGCCGACCAACGAGGGCCGCGGCTACGTGCTGCGCCGGATCCTGCGCCGCAGCATCTACAACCTCCGGCTGCTGGCCGGCGGCCAGCGCGGCGGCGGCAGCGACGGCCGCTACCTGCACGAGCTGGCCGACACGGCGATTGGCGCGATGGCCGACCAGTTCCCGGAGCTGCGCATCGAGGCGCCCAGGATCCTCGGGGTGATCGACGCGGAGGAGTCCGCGTTCCTGTCCACGCTGCGCACCGGCTCGGCGATCTTCGATGCCGCGGTGGGCGAGACCAAGCGGCGCGGCACCGCGTCGCTGTCCGGTGAGCAGGCCTTCCAGCTGCACGACACCTACGGCTTCCCTATCGACCTGACCCTGGAAATGGCCTCCGAGCAGGGGCTCACGGTCGACGAGGACGGGTTCCGGCGGCTCATGGCCGAGCAGCGCCAGCGGGCCAAGCAGGACTCGCTGGAGAAGAAGACCGGCAACGCGGACATCTCCGTGTTCGCCGGCCTGCTGGCCAGGTCCGGGCCGGTGGTGTTCACCGGGTACGACGAGATCAGCGGCGAGGCCACGGTGGCCGGGCTGCTGGCCGGCGGGGTGAGCGTGCCCGCGGCCGGCGCGGGCACCGAGGTCGAGGTCATCCTGGACCGGACCCCGTTCTACGCCCAGGGCGGCGGCCAGCTCGCGGACACCGGAATCATCCGGGTGGCCAGCGCCCCCGGGGCGGCCGGCGGCGAGGTGGAGGTCCGCGACGTCCAGGCCCCCGTGCCCGGGCTCATCGTGCACCGGGGTGTCGTCACCTCGGGCGAGGTCGTGGTGGGCGCGCTGGCCCAGGCGGAAGTCGACACCGCGCGCCGCCGGGCGATCTCCCGCTCGCACACCGCCACGCACATGGTGCACCGCGCGATCCGCGGGGCGCTGGGGGATTCAGCGGCCCAGGCCGGGTCGGAGAATTCACCCGGCCGGCTGCGCTTCGACTTCACGGCCGCCGGGGCTGTCCCGGTGTCCGTGCTCCGCGACGTGGAGGACGAGGTCAACCAGGTCCTCATCGACGACCTCGAGGTCCGGGCCTTCGTCACCCCGATCGACGAGGCCCGGTCCATGGGCGCCATCGCCCTGTTCGGCGAGAAGTACGGCGACGAGGTCCGCGTGGTCGAGGTCGGCAGCTACTCCCGGGAGCTGTGCGGCGGCACCCACGTGGCCCACTCCGGGCAGCTCGGGCTGGTCAAGATCCTCGGTGAGGCGTCCATCGGCTCCGGCGTGCGCCGCGTCGAGGCCCTGGTCGGCACCGATGCCTTCCGCTACCTGGCCCGGGAGAGCGTCCTGGTCAGCCAGCTGACCGAGCAGCTCAAGACACGGCGGGAAGAGCTGCCGGACCGGATCGCGGCGCTGGTCAGCCGGCTCCGGGAGGCCGAGCGGGACCTGGACCGGCTGCGCAGCGCCCAGATCCTGGGGGCCGCGGCCGAGCTGGCCAGCGGCGCCGAGGACGCCGGCCCGGCCGCGCTCGTCGCCCACCAGCTCCCGGACGGCACCACGGCGGACGATATCCGCAAGCTCGCCCTGGATGTCCGGGGGCGGCTCCCGCAGCAGCGGCCCGCGGTCGTGGTGATCGCGGGCGTGCCCGCGGACCGGCCCGCGGTGGTGGTCGCGGTCAACGAGGCGGCCCGGAGCCGGGGGCTGGCCGCCGGGGCGCTGGTCCGCAGCGCCGCCCAGGCGCTCGGCGGGGGCGGCGGCGGCCGTGACGACATCGCCCAGGGCGGCGGCGCGCCGCAGGGCGACCGGTCCGGCCAGGCCATTGCCGAGGCATTTGATGCGGTTCGTGCGGTTGTCAGGGACACGGCATGATTCGTTGGCGTACGGTTAAACCGTGCTGCAGCCAACCCGTTGCGCGAACGAGACCGCAGGGCTGCGGAGCCCGCGATTGAGGACTGGCGTTCGGCTCGGCATCGACCCTGGATCAGTCCGGATTGGCGTGGCCCGCTGTGATCCTGATGGCCTGCTCGCCTCCCCGCTGGATACCGTCCGGCGCGGCTCCGGCGACCTGGACCGCCTGGTCAGCCTCGCGCTGGAGCATGACGTGATCGAGGTGATCGTGGGCCTGCCGACCAGCCTGTCCGGGCGTGAGGGCGCCGCAGCCGAGGCCGCCCGGTCGTTCGCGGTCGCCCTGTCCGGCCGCCTGGTGCCGATCCCGGTCCGGCTGGTGGACGAGCGGTTCACCACCCTGCTGGCCCACGACGCGCTGCGCCAGGGCGGCAAGGGCGGGCGTGCCCGGCGGCAGGTCGTGGACCAGGCGGCCGCCGCGCTGCTGCTGCAGGGCGCCCTGGACGCGGAGCGCGCGGGTGGCCTGCCTCCCGGCGAGATCGTTCCGCCTGACCGCGGGGAAGAAGGGTGAGCCGGCACGGGCGGCGGGGGACTTCGGGAGACCAGGACGACCAGTGGGGGCCAGGCCAGCGGGGGCCAGCAGAGTACCTGCCACCGGACGCCGACGATCCCTACCCCCCCGGCGACTACGGCCAGGCCCGCGGTGAGTGGGCGCCCAACCCCATCGCCACCGCCGACACCGGGGACTTCCCGGCCGCGGGTTCCAGCCTGCCCCCGGCGTCGTACCCGCGGGACCGGGACGGCCGCAACGGTGAGGCCTTCGACTGGGGTCCTGACCCGCTAGGACTTGACCCGACGCACGGGGTCTTGACGCACGGGGCTCCGGCTCCCGGGGCCACGATCCGCTCGGTGGCGGCCGGGCGGGGGACCAGCCCCTGCCCGAGCCCATGGCCCCCGACCGCTGGGCCCCGCAGTCCTGGGAGCCCCCGTCCTGGGAACGGGCGTCGTGGGACTCGCAGACGGCCGGGCCGGCCAGCTGGGCCAGCCCGCCCGACGACGGCCCGGACTGGGCCGGCCACGGTGACCTCCACGCGGGCGAGCTTCCGCCGCTGCCCCCGGGCCCCATGCCCGGATCGGGGCACCCTTCCGGGCCGCTCCCGCCGCTCCCGGACTCGGATTACCGGTGGGGGGACTCGCCGTCTGGCCCGCTGCCCCCGGTGGCCCCGCGGTCCCGGCGGCCCGGGCGGGACCAGGATGGCTACCCCGGGGGCCCGGGCGGCTATCCGCCGGGGCCGGGCTATCCGCACGACCCGGCTGGCTACGCCCAGGACCCCGCCGGCTACCCGGACAATCCGGATGCCTATCAGCCTGACCAGGACGAACCGGCGGACTACCCGGGCCCGCGCGGCCGGGGCCGCCGTCGCCGGGGGGCCGCCCCGGATGTCGGCCGGGCTCATCCGGGGTATGAGGGCTACGTGGACGACCCACGTGACCTTGACATGGCCCCGGATCAGGGGCAGGAACCACGCGATTACGCCGCGTCCGGGAGCTGGTACCCGGATGACGGCGAGCCGCACGCCTGGGCTGAGGACAGCCCCGACGGCGACCTGCTGCCCGGGCTGGACCCGGCGCGGGGATCCCGGCGCGGGGACGGCGGGGGACCCTCCGGTCAGGTCCGCAAGCGGCGCAGGCGCGGCCGTACCGTCCTGCTGGTGCTGCTGACGGTCTTCGTCGTCTTCGCCGCGATCGTCGGGGGAGTCGGGTACCACTACTACCGCGAGTACATCAACCCGCCGGACTTCCCCGGCGCGGGCACCGCCAGCCTCGTCACCGTGCAGATCAAGCCGGGCCAGACGGCCAGCGCGGTCGGCATCACGCTGGCCGGCAAAGGCGTGGTCGCCAGCGCCCGCGCGTTCTCCAACGCCGCCAAGGCCAACCCGCAGGGCAACGCGCTCGAGCCGGGCTACTACCACGTCCACCTGCACATGAAGGCCTCGCTGGCGCTGGCCCTGCTGCTGCAGCCGTCCTCGCGGGTCCAGTCGAAGATCGTGATCCCGGAGGGCTTCCGGCTAGCGCAGATCATCGCGCTGCTGGGCAAGCAGACCGGGGACCTCAAGGGCTACCAGCAGGCCATCGCGCACCCCGCCGCTCTCGGCCTGCCCACCTTCGCGAACGGCAAGCCCGAGGGCTACCTGTTCCCGGCGACCTACACCATCCCGCCGCACACCACGCCGGCCGCCGTGCTCAAGATGATGGTCACCCAGTTCAAGCAGAATGCGCAGGCCATCGGGCTGCCGGCCAAGGCGGCCGCGGCCCAGGAGACCCAGGCCGCGGTCATCACGGTGGCCAGCATCATCCAGGCCGAGGGCAAGCGGCGCCAGGACTTCCCCAAGATCGCTGAGGTCATCTACAACCGGCTCAACGCGAACCCGCAGATCAAGCTGGAACTCGACACCACCGTCCTGTACGCGATGTCGCTGGCCCACAAGGGCGGGTTCAACCTCAACTTCGCCTCGCCGTACAACACCTACCTGCACGCCGGCCTCCCACCCGGGCCGATCGACAACCCGGGGAACGAGGCGATCAACGCCGCCCTGCGCCCGGCCCATGGCGGCTTCCTGTTCTTCCTGACCACCAACTCGGCCACGGGCGCCACCCAGTTCTTCAGCACGGCTGCGGCCTTCAACGCGGCGGTGGCCAAGTACGGCAGCACCGGCGGGGGCACGGGTTCACGCACGGGCTCGGGCTGAGCACTCCGGTCATGAAAGCCGCGGTTCTCGGCTCCCCGATCAGTCACTCACTGTCGCCGGTCCTGCACCGGGCGGGGTACCAGGCGCTCGGCCTGGCCGGGTGGGCCTACGAGGCGATCGAGTGCGACGAGGCCGGCCTGCCCGGCCTGATCGGGCGCTGCGGGCCGGACTGGGCCGGGCTGTCCCTGACCATGCCGCTCAAGCGCGCGGTACTGCCGCTGCTCGATGAGTCGGACCCGCTGGTCGCCGAAGTGGGTGCGGCCAACACCGTGATCTTCGACGCGGGCCGCCGCTGCGGGCACAACACCGACGTCCCGGGCATGATCGCCGCGCTCGCCGAGAGCCTGCCGGCCCAGGCGGACGGCCGCCCCGCATCCCTCGCCCGGCTGGCCCGCGAGGGTGATCCCGCGGCGCTCATCCTGGGCGCGGGCGCGACGGCCTGCTCCGCGCTGGCCGCGGCCCGCGGCCTCGGTATCGCGGAGGCGACGGTGGCCGTCCGCGACCCGCGGCGGGCCGGCACCCTGCGGGCGGCGGCGGAACGGCTCGGCGTGAGCGTCCGGCTCGTCTCCTTTGACGACCCCGGGGCGCCCGCTCCCGGCCTGCTCATCGCCACCACTCCGGCCGGGGCCGCGGATATCTATTCTCAACGGATTGAGGCCGGTGACCTGCGCCCGCGCTGCGTTCTCGACGTGGTGTACCACCCGTGGCCGACCCGGCTGGCCGTGGCCGCCGGGCGGTCCGGGGCGGCGGTGGCGGGCGGGTTCGCCCTGCTGCTGCACCAGGCGGCCCGCCAGTTCGAGCTGATGACCGGCAAACCCGCGCCGCTCGAGGCGATGCGCACCGCCGGGCTGGCCGCCCTGGGGGTGTTACCGGAATACCCGGCCAGCCTGAATTGCTGTTACTCTTACCAGACGACCAGCCCGGCACTTGCGTGCTGGGCGTGTAAGCGGAGGACCACCTCCCACCTGGCCGGCCTTAGGCTGGCGGGTATGGTTGCCGGCTTCCGGGCCGGACAGCCAGGCCGGGCGAGCGGCCCGATCCTTTACGGAACAGGACCGCTGCCAGTCCGGCCCGCTGCGTCCCTGGCGAGGATTCTGTCCCCGCCGGGCGGTGTGGCTTTGGTGGGCTCCGCACGCACTGGTGCGGGGCCTTTTTCTCTTGTGGCGGCGGATCCGCCGCAGGCCAGAAGCCCCGCCGGATGGTCGCAGCGCAGCCGCCCGGGCACTGGGTCCTGGCGGTGGACTAGACCCAAGGAGGTCACATCAGCGCCGAACCCCGTATCAACGATCGGATCCGCGTACCCGAGGTGCGGCTCGTCGGTCCTAACGGCGAGCAGGTCGGGATCGTTGCACTGAACGATGCGCTCCGGCTGGCCCAGGAAGCGGACCTCGACTTGGTGGAAGTCGCGCCCACGGCGCGCCCGCCGGTCTGCAAGCTCATGGACTACGGCAAGTTCAAGTACGAGTCCGCGCTCAAGGCCAGGGAATCGCGCAAGAATCAGGCGCAGACGGTCATCAAGGAGATCAAGCTCCGGCCGAAGATCGACCCGCACGACTACGGGACCAAGAAGGGTCACGTTGAGCGGTTCCTGAAGCAAGGCGACAAGGTCAAGGTCACGATCATGTTCAGGGGGCGTGAGCAGTCCCGGCCCGAACTCGGGTTCCGGCTGCTGCAGCGCCTGGCCGGCGATGTGGAAGAGCTCGGCTTCGTGGAAGCCCAGCCCAAGCAGGACGGCCGCAACATGATCATGGTGATCGGGCCGCACCGGAAGAAGAGCGAGTCCAAGGCGGAGCGCTCGTCGCGGGAAGCCGAGGAAGAGGCAGCCGCCGAGGCAGCGCGTCCGGTGCCCCGGCAGCGGCGGCCTGCGGCCGCCCCCGCCTCCCAGGCCCGCCCGGCCGGCGACGCCGGCGCGGACCAGGCAGGAGCCTGACCCAGGGCACCGCGTAACTCGCCCGCGTTGAGCGGCACGGGCACGGCCGGATAAGGGCCTGCCCCCGGCCGCGGAAGATCAGCGTGCCCTCAGGCACACATGAAGATGGAGAAGACGGCCACCATGCCGAAGATGAAGACGCACAGCGGTACCGCGCGGCGGTTCAGGATCACCGGGACAGGCAAGGTGATGCGCCGCCGCGCCAACAAGAACCACCTGCTCGAGCACAAGTCGAGCCAGCGGACCCGGCGGCTGGGCAAGGACTGGGTGGTCGCGCCGTCCGACACTAAGAAGATCAAGAAGTTGCTGGGAAAGTAGCCCGGCCCGCCTCCAGGGAGATATGAAATGGCACGCGTGAAGCGGGCAGTCAACGCCCACAAGAAGCGCAGGGTCGTCCTTGAGCGGGCGAGCGGCTACCGTGGCCAGCGGTCACGGCTGTACCGCAAGGCCAAGGAGCAGGTCCTCCACTCGATGACGTACGCCTACCGGGACCGCAAGGACCGGAAGGGCAATTTCCGCCGCCTGTGGATCCAGCGCATCAATGCCGCCGCCCGCGCGGACGGCATCACCTACAACCGCTTCGTCCAGGGGCTCCGGCTCGCCGAGGTGGAAGTAGACCGCCGCATGCTCGCCGAGCTCGCGGTCAGTGACCCGGCGGCGTTTACCGCGCTGGTCGACGTGGCCAAGGCCGCGCTGGCCGAGGCCGGGACCGGCGCCGACTCAGCCGGTACCGCGGCGGCCTGACGCCCCGCGTGGTGCTGCCCGCCGGGGCCGAGCTCACCAGCATCCGCTCGCCGCGCGTGAAGGCGGCGCGCCAGCTCGCCAAGCGGGCGCTCCGCCAGCGGGCCAGGTCGTTCCTGGCCGAGGGGCCGCAGGCGGTGGGCGAGGCGCTGGCCACCGGCGGCGTGGTGACGCAGCTGTTCGTGACGTCCGCCGCGCAGTCCCGTTACGCGGAACTGATCCAGCTCGCCGCATCCCAGGGCGCGGACGTGCACGCGGTGAGCGGCGAGGTCATGAGCGAGCTGGCCCAGACCATCACCCCGCAAGGGGTGCTGGCCATGTGCCGGTTCGTCGACGCCAGCCTGGCCGAGGTCGCCGCCCGGTCCCCTCAGCTGGCGGTGATCCTGGCCAACGTCCGGGACCCGGGCAACGCGGGCACGGTGCTGCGCACCGCCGACGCCGCTGGCGCGGGCGGGGTCATCTTCGCCGGGTCCTCGGTGGACCCGTACAACAGCAAGGCCGTCCGCGCCTCCGCGGGAAGCCTGTTCCACCTTCCGGTGGTCACGGGCCCGCCGGTGCCGGACGCGGTGCGGGCCCTGCGTGAGCGCGGCCTGCTGGTCCTGGCCGCGGACGGCGGCGCCACCAGCACACTGGACGACCTGCAGGCCGCCGGGCAGCTCAGCCGGCCGACGGCGTGGCTGTTCGGCAACGAGGCCTGGGGGCTGCCCGCCGATGTGCTGGACCTGGCGGACGAGGCGGTGGCCGTGCCCATCTACGGCCGGGCGGAGAGCCTGAACCTGGCCGCCGCGGCCGCGGTCTGCCTGTACGCCTCGGCGCGCGCGCAGCGGCCGGCCGTGCCCCCGGCGCGTTCCGGCGGCCCGGCGGCAAACCTGACGGAGCTGTGACGTCCCCCGAACGGCTGGCCTGGGGGGCTGCCGTTGGCCGTGGCGCAGGCGCTAGAGTCTGATCACGTTGCGTCATTCAGGGAAACATCAGCTCAGCAGCCGGACGGAGGCGGCGGTCTAGTGGACAGGTCCAGGCCCGACTCGGCGATAGCCGCCCTGGCGAGTGTGCCCGCCGGCCAGGTAGTGGCCTCGGGCGGCCTGGTCTGCGCCGACGACCTGCCCGACGGGCTGGTGGTGGCCGATCATGTCGGCCGGATCGTGGTGTTCAACCACGCGGCCACCCGGCTCACCGGTATCGCGCCGCTCAACGCGCTCGGCCGGGATGTCCGGCAGGTACTCCCGCTCCGTGACGCGGAGGGCCGCAGCTGGTGGGCGTGCGCCGACCCGTACCGCGGGCTGTCCACCCGGACGAGGCACCCGGAACTGCCGCTCTACCTGCCCGACGGCAGCGAGTTCCTGGTCACCATGGGATACGTGCGGGTGCCCCGCTGCGCGCCGGCCGGGCAGGACTGGCCCGGGCCGGTCAAGCCAGGTGACGTGCAGCGCCTGGCGATCAGC
This sequence comes from uncultured Actinomycetes bacterium, assembly GCA_963851025.1. Classification (GTDB taxonomy): domain Bacteria; phylum Actinomycetota; class Actinomycetes; order Streptosporangiales; family Streptosporangiaceae; genus RYN-230. The sequence goes on along the minus strand of CAWKOA010000025.1, from coordinate 22,553 downwards.
CTGCGCGGCACCCAGCAGCGGAATCGCCTCGAGCGCAGCCGCGCTGACCTGGTCTCCACCGTCGCCCACGAACTGCGTTCCCCGCTGACCAGCGTGAAGGGTTTCACCGCCACGCTGCTGGCCAAGTGGACCCGGTTCACCGACGACCAGAAGCGGGTGATGCTCGAGACCGTCAACGCCGACGCGGACCGGGTGACCCGGCTCATCACCGAGCTGCTGGACGTGTCCCGGATCGAGGCCGGCCGGATCGAGGTGCACCGCCAGCTGGTGGACATCCCGCAGCGCGCGGAGAAGATCGTCGCGGGCCGGGTCGCCGCCGGTGACCAGCCGGACCGCTTCGCGATCGTGGCCCCGGAAGAGCTGCCCGAGACCTGGCTGGACGCGGACAAGGTCGACCAGATCCTCGGCAACCTGGTGGAGAACGCGGTCCGGCACGGGGCTGGTACCGTGACGATTGTGATACAGCCGGTGGACGACCTTCCCGCCCGGGCGCTGAGCCGTCCGGGTGGCACTGGCGCGGTCAATGGTTCCGTTGCGGCCCATGGGGCGGCCGGCGCGTCCGCGGTGGCGGTCTCGGTGCGCGACGAGGGTGACGGGGTGCCGCCTGAGATGGTGCCGCGCATCTTCCGGCAGTTCTGGCGCGCCAAGCGCCGCGGCGGCGCCGGGCTCGGCCTGTACATCGTGAAGGGCCTGGTCGAAGCGCATGGGGGGACGATCACCGTGCAGCGTGCGCCCGGTGGCGGCGCCGAATTCCGATTTACCATGCCCGCCGGGCTGCCCGACTTCGGGTAGGCGGGGGGCGGAGTGCTGCGGCCCGGGGCGTGACCCCGGCAGCGGGCCCGGGCGGCCTGCGGCGCAAGCTCCGCGACTCGCCCCGGTGGGCCCCGCAGGCGGTGGACTCGCGGCCGTGCCGCACCCGCCGTCCGGCATGATGACGGGCCGTGGCCCGCACAGACTTTCCCCTTTCCTATCCGGCCGCAGGAAGCAGGACGATGTCCGCACCGAATAAGCAGTACGACCCCGTGGAGGTGGCGAGCCTGTCTCCCGGGGAGGTAACCCGCATGCGCGACGAGGCGCTGGCCGCCATCGCCGCGGCAGGGACGCTGGATGAGCTCAAGACCGCCCGGCTGGCGCACGCTGGGGACCGGTCGCCGCTCCGCCTGGCCAACGCCGAGATCGGCGCCCTCCCCCCGGAGGCCCGCGCCGAGGCCGGCAAGCGGATCGGCACCACGATGCGCGAGGTCAGCGAGGCGCTCGCGGCCCGGCAGCAGGTGCTGGAGGTGGAACGCGATCAGCGCGTGCTGATCGAGGAGGCCGTGAACGTCACGCTGCCCTGGGGTCACCAGCCCCAGGGGGCCAGGCACCCGGTCACTACGGTCAGCGAGCGCCTGTCCGATGTCTTCGTCTCCATGGGCTATGAGATCGCCGAGGGCCCCGAGATAGAAGCCGAGTGGTACAACTTCGACGCGCTCAACTTCCCGCCCGATCATCCCGCCCGGGAGATGCAGGACACGCTGTTCGTGGCCGGGCCGGAAGACAGCGGGCACTCGGGCATGGTGCTCCGCACGCACACCTCACCGGTGCAGATCCGGGCCATGCTCACCCGGCCGCTCCCGCTGTATGTGGTCAGCCCGGGCCGTTGCTACCGCAGCGACGCACTCGACGCCACGCATAGCCCCGTGTTCCACCAGATCGAGTGCCTGGCCGTGGACGAGGGCCTGACCATGGCCGATCTGCGCGGCGCGATCCGCGCTTTCGTGGACGCCATGTTCGGTGAAGGGCTGCGCACCAGGCTGCGGCCGGACTACTTCCCGTTCACCGAGCCCTCCGCGGACGTGTCCATGGAGTGCCACGTGTGCCGGGGCGCGTCGACCAGGCCCGGCGGCGAGCCCTGCCGGGTATGCCGGTCCCAGGGCTGGATCGAGCTGGCCGGCTGCGGCATGGTGAACCCGCGGGTGCTGATCGCCTGCGGCATCGACCCGGAGCGCTACAGCGGCTTCGCGTTCGGCCTGGGCATCGAGCGGGCGCTGATGGTCCGGCACGGGGTGACCGACATCCGGGACACCCTCGAAGGGGACGTCCGGTTCAGCCGGGCCTTCGGGGTGGAGGCCTGATGCGCATCTCGCTGAACTGGGTGCTCGAGGTGGCCGGCCTGGACCCGGCCACCGACCCGGCGGACGCAGGGCGCCGCCTCACCGCGGCGGGCCTGGAGCTCGAGTCGGTCGAGCAGGTGGGCCACGACATCGAAGGGGTCGTGGTGGCCGAGGTCACCGCGATCGAGGAGCTCACCGGGTTCAAGAAGCCGGTCCGCTACTGCCAGGTCACCACGGGCAGCGGCGAGCCGCACGGGATCGTCTGCGGGGCGGTCAACTTCTCGCCCGGGGACCGGGTGCCGCTGGCCCTGCCCGGGGCCCGGCTGCCCGGTGGGTTCGAGATCGGCGCCCGGAAGACCTACGGGCACATGTCGGAGGGGATGATCTGCTCCGCCGCCGAGCTCAGCCTCGGCGACGACCACTCCGGCATCCTGGTGCTCCCGCCGGACGCGCCGCTCGGCGCGGACTTCGTGGAGTACGGCGGGCTCGCCGACCATGTGCTCGATCTCGCGGTCACCCCGGACCGGGGCTACGCGCTCTCGGTCCGCGGCGTGTCCCGGGAGCTGGCCACGTCCTACGGGGTGCGCTTCACCGACCCGGCCTACGCGGACCTGCCCGCCGACGTCGCCACGGTCTCGGACCAGGTGCACCCGGCCAGCATCGAGGATCCCACCGCGGCTGACCGCTTCGTGCTCCGCCAGGTGCGCGGGTTCAACCCGGCCGCGCCCACGCCGCTGCGGATGCGGGTCCGGCTGGCCCGGGGCGGCCTGCGCAGCGTGTCGCTGGCCGTGGACATCACCAACTACCTGATGCTCGAGCTGGGCCAGCCGCTGCACGCGTTCGACGCCGACCACCTCAGCGGGCCTCTGGTCGTCCGCCGGGCGCGGCCCGGCGAGAAGCTGGAAACCCTCGATCACGTGCTGCGCGACCTCGACCCGGATGACGTGGTGATCGCCGACTCGTCCGGGGCCATCTCGATGGCCGGCACCATGGGCGGCCTGTCCACCGAGATCTCCGGAAGCTCCGCCAACCTGGTCATCGAGGCCGCGCACTTCGACGCGCAGGCGATCGCCCGGGAGAGCCGCCGGCACCGGCTGTTCAGCGAGGCGTCTTACCGGTTCGAGCGGGGCGTGGACCGCGAGCTGCCGCTGCGGGTCACGGCCAAAGCGGTGGCGCTGCTGGCCGAGCTGGGCGGCGGGACGGCCGTGCCCGGCTGCACCCACGCCCAGGTGGAGGTCCCGCAGGTCACGATCACCATGCCGGTGGACTACCCGGACAAGGTGGCGGGCACGGTGTACGGCCGCGACGCGGTCCTGCGCCGCCTGCACGACGTGGGCTGCGAGGTATCCGGGGCGGCCAGCCGGCCACCGGAGCCCGACGCGGCCAGCGGGACAGCCCCGGGCCGGGGCGCCACCGGCACCGGCGCGAACCGCTACCAGCGTCCTGACCACGGCAAGCACGACCGCAGCAAGCAGATGCTGGCGGTCAGGCCCCCGTCCTGGCGGCCGGACCTGCGCTACCCGTGGGACCTGGCCGAAGAGGTCATCCGGCTGGAAGGCTACGAGAACGTCCCCGTGCGCACGCCGCGGGCCGCGGCTGGCCGCGGGCTCACCGAGCGGCAGCGGCTCCGCCGCGCCACCGGCCGCTCCCTGGCCTGGTCCGGCTATGTCGAAGTGCTCAGCATGCCGTTCAGCTCCGCCGCCGACTTCGACCGGCTGCTGCTGCCCGAGGACGACCCGCGCCGCCTGGCCCCGGTGATCGCCAACCCGCTCAACGACGACGAGCCGCTGATGCGGACCATGATCCTGCCCGGACTGCTGCGGGTCCTGGTCCGCAACATCGGCCGGGGCTTCACCGACGTGGGGCTGTTCGAGACCGGGCGGGTCTTCCTGCAGCACCGCAACGGCCCGCGCACCGCTCCCATCCTGCGGACGGACCGGGGGCCCACGGTGCACGAGGTGGCCACCCTGGAAGCCGCGCTGCCCGAGCAGCCGCTGCACATCGCGGCCGCGGTCACCGGCGAGCGTGAACTGGACGGCTGGTGGGGCGCAGGGCGGCCTGCGGGCTGGCAGGACGCGATCGAGGCGGCCCGCCAGGTCCTGCGGGACAGCCGGGTCCCGTTCCAGATCCGGTCCGAGCAGACCCCGCCGTGGCACCCGGGCCGCTGTGCCGCGCTGTTCGTCCAGGCGGAGGAGGGCCAGGAGTGGCTGGCCGGGTACGCGGGTGAGCTGCACCCCCGGGTCATCGCCGCGTTCGGGCTGCCGCCCAGGACGGCCGCGATGGAGCTGGACCTGTCGGTGATCGAGACCGCCGCGACGGCGCTCGGCCCGGTCGGTGCGCCGGCGATCTCGCCGTATCCGGTGGCCACCCAGGACGTCGCGCTGCTGGTGCCCGAGAGCGTGCCCGCGGCGGACGTGGAAGCCGCACTGGTCGAGGGCGTCGGGCAGAGCCAGTACTCCGGACTCCTGGAGGAGGTCCATCTGTTCGACGTCTACACCGGCGAGCAGGCCGGGCCGGGCCGCAAATCCCTGGCCTACGCGCTGCGCTTCCGGGCGCCGGACCGGACGCTGACGGCAGAGGAGACCACCGCGGCGCGGGATGCCGCCGTCGAGGAGGCCGCCCGCCGGCTGGGCGCCGTGCTCCGCGGGGCGTCCTGACCGGCTCAGTCGCTCGCGGCCACCGTCCGGTCCTGACCAGCGCCGGAAGCACGTCTGGCGTGCCCTTTTCCGGCAAGAACGGTGCTGCGGATTCGTATGTCGGTAACGTTCCTACTAGAGGTTCGCAGGTGACCACGTACCGTAGTCATGCGGCGGGGGTGGCCTGCGGGTACTGACTGATGGCCGCAGTGCCGCGGCGGGGGCGGGCTGGCCTGAAGGAGGAGCAGATCGCTAGCGGGAAACCCGGGATCCCGTATGACGGGCAGAGTTCGCCCGACAGGGCGGCTGCGCTTGAGCCCCCCTCCACCTTCGGGCAGGTCTTCGGTATCCCCGAGTTCAGGGCGCTCTGGGCCGCGCAGCTGCTGTCCGTCGCGGGCGACCAGCTGGCCCGGGTGGCCATCACCCTGCTGGTCTTTGCGCGCACCCACTCCGCGCTGCTGGCCGCGATCACGTTCGCGCTCAGTATCGTGCCGGCTTTCGTCGGCGGCCTGACCCTGTCCGGGCTGGCCGACCGGCTGCCCCGCAGGCAGGTGATGATCGCGGCTGACCTCGGCCGCGCGGCACTCGTGGCCATCATGGCCCTGCCGGGCATGCCGGTGATCCTGATGGTCGGCATCTTCGGCGTGGTGACCATGATCGGCGCGCCGTTCACCTCGGCCCGCGCCGCGCTCTACCCGGACATCCTCTCCGGGGATCTGTACGTGCTAGGGACCGCGGTCACGCTCACGACGCTCCAGTTCGCCCAGGTCGTGGGCTTCGCCGCGGGCGGCGCGATCGTGGGGGTGTTCGGGGTCCGGACCTCGCTGCTGGCCGACGCGGCGACCTTCCTGGTCTCGGCCCTGATCACCAGGACCTTCGTGCGCGCCCGGCCCCCGGCCCGCACCGCGGTCCGGGCCTTGTCACGGTCGGATCTGGCCGCGGGGGTCCGGCTCGTGTTCGGCCGCCCGGCGCTGCGCACCCCCATGCTGCTGGGCTGGCTGGTCGCGTTCTACAACGTGCCCGAGGGGGTGGTCGCCCCATTGTCGCGGTCGCTGGGGGGCGGTGCCGTGGCCGCGGGGCTGATCCTGGCCGCCGGGGCGCTGGGTGCGTCCCTCGGGGCCGTAGGCTTCAGCCGCCTGGTCGGCCCGGCGCGCCGGCTCCGGTGGATGAGCCCCATCGCGGCCCTGGCGCCGGGCGTCCTGATGCTGTTCGCTTTCCGGCCGGCGCTGCCCGCCGCGCTGGTGATCCTGGTCGTCAGCGGGATCTTCGACTGTTACCAGCTGGCGGCGAACGCGGCGTTCGTGCGGGCGGCGCCGGCGGCCCAGCGGAGCCAGGCGTTCGGCATCGCCCAGGCCGGGATGAGCCTGGGGCAGGGCGCGGCGATGGTGCTGGCGGGGGCGGCGGCTGAGCGTTTCGCGCCCAGCATGGTCATCGCCGCCAGCGGTGCTATCGGCCTGGTTGTTGCCGCGGTGGTCGCGTTGTCGCGATCTCACGCGGACTGACCGGGGCGTGTCTCAACTTCCCTGCGCGGTCAAGTTGAGCTGACGGCACCAGGCCAGTAGCTCGTGTCAGTGGGTGGTCTTAGCCCCAGCTGCCGCTGCGCATGTCTGCGTGTCCTTTCCTGTGGGGGGTTTCACGTGGGGGATTGGGGGCGGGTCAGCCCCAGCTGCCGCTACGCATGTCTGCGTACTCCTTCCGGTGGTGGGCTGGCGGGTGGATGTGTCGGGCCTCAGCCCCAGCTACCGCTGCGCATGTCTGCTGCTCCTTCCGTGTTCCTGGGTGGCGGGTGGTTGTGTGTCGGGGGCTCAGCCCCAGCTGCCGCTGCGCATCTCTGCGTCCCCTTCCATGTAGCGGGTATCCGGTGGATGTGTGTGGGGGCCTCAGCCCCAGCTGCCGCTGCGCATCTCGGCGGTCCTCCCTTTCCGTGCGTGGGCCTGTGTGGACGGGCGTATCCCGGGCTCTAGCCCCAGCTACCGCTGCGCATCACTGCGACTCCCTTCTGTGCTGCTCAGTTCACGGATTGGGCCTGACGACGGGGTTCAGCCCCAGCTGCCGCTGCGCATCTGCTGGCTCCTTCCTGTGCCGGGTGTGATGAGTGGGGTGGCTTGGTAGTCATGTGTGCCGCGTCAGCGCGACGGTACGCTGAAGACAACGCCGGACTTAGCATCATTTAGCAGGTAGTACGGCTTTATGGGCTAGATGCCGCGAGTGGCCCGGTTGCCGCGGCGCCGCTACCCCCGGTGGCTTCCGCCCTTGACCACAGCGGGTAACCTTGGGTCACAAATTGCGGAGAGCGTCCTGGAACGCCGTATCAGGGAGTAATGGGGGCTTGACAGGAGACGCGCCTGCCCTGTGACAATACGGGGCAACGCTCTCACCGCCCGCGACGATCCGAGCCGGTTCAAACACGGGCGACCGAAGGAGGTATGCATGCCCGACAGCAGCTGCAATCGTGTGCGTGAGCAGCTCGCTGCCGTCCGGGCCTGGCCAGTCTGGGAACTCCCGGGATGGCTGGTCGCCTTCATCGCCGGCGTGATCGCGGCCTACGGGGTGGCCATCGGGCTCACCCTGACCGGGGTGACCACCGCCGACCCCCGTGACCTCCTGCTCCTGGGCGCGCTCCTGGCCTGTTCCGCGGCCACGGTGGAACTGACCAAGCGCGCGGGGGAGAACGCCGGGCTGATCCGCGACGTGCTGGGGGTCTGGGAACTCCCGGTCGCGATCCTGCTTCCGCCCGTTTACGCGCTCTGCATGCCGATGTTCCGCTTCGGCCTGATCCAGCTGCGCGTCCGCAAGACCCCGCTGCACAGGCGGGTCTTCAGCATTGCCATCGTCGGCCTGGGCAACGGCGCGGCGTCCCTGGTGTTCCACACGCTGACCGGAACCGGGTCGGACGCCGACTCCAGCCCCTTTCCCCATCCGACCGCCTGGATGCTCGCCGTCGCGGTGGCCGCCGCGGCGACCTGGGTGACGAATACCTCGCTGCTGCTCACCGCAGTCAAGGGATCCGATCCCGGCGGTCCGGATACGCGATCTTGTCCTGGCCAGGGAGAACCTGCATAACGACATCGCCGAGTTCTGCGTAGCGGTGCTCGTCACGCTCGGAGTGGCTGTCAGCACCTTCACCATCATTTTCGCGCTTCCGTTCGTCACACTGCTGCAGCGTTCCGTCCGTCACGCTCAACTGCTCGCCGCATCGCGCGTCGACTCGAAGACGGGCCTGCTCAACGCCGGTACCTGGGAGCGTGAAGCCGCTTCCGAAGTCGCGCGCGCTGTACGTACCCGTACCCCGCTCGCGCTGGTCCTGATCGACGTTGATCACTTTAAGTTGGTCAATGACCTTCATGGTCACCTGGTTGGAGATAAAGCCCTTCGGGCGATTGCGCGTACTTTCAAGATCTTCTTGCGTGACTACGACCTAGCTGGCCGGTTCGGCGGCGAGGAGTTCGCGCTTCTACTGCCGCAGACTAGTGCAGCCGATGCCCGCCAAATTGCCGAGCGTGTGCGCGTGCACATCGCGGAGATGCCAATCAGCGTCAGCGATGAACCGGGAGCCGAGACACTTCAGGTTACTGTGTCGATCGGGGTGGCGGCACTCGGAACCACCTGGGAGCGGACGACAGGCAGCCAGCTGACCGACTTGCTCGCGGGCGCCGACCGGGCTCTGTACCAGGCGAAAAACGCGGGCCGGAACCACGTGTGGATGTTCACCGACACCGCGACCGTGGGAATGCTGCCCAGCCGCGAGCGGCAAGCTCAGTAATCTGCGCCAGGCCGCCAGGTAAATTCAGCGGCGCTTTCCAGAGTGGGACATAAGCGCCTCGATGCGTGAGTTTGGGGCGTGCCTGCGGCTGACCCAAAAAGATTCCGGCTGAGCGGATTCCGGCTGAGCGCCAGCGCAAAGATTCCGGGCCACTCCGCTTGTCGTTGCGTGCGGCGCGGATGGTGGCCCTATTTGCCCAATTGCGTGCCATCACGCAGGCGGCATCAAGCACGTGAAACTACGGGGCGGGTGCTGCCCCGGCCCCCGCCGGGGAGACGTCCAGGATCACTCCCGGGGAGGGGAGTGATCCCGGGCACGGAGCGTCCGAGACCTTGGCGGGGCGGCGGGCGCCCGGCCTGGCTGGACACCGTCAGCGGCGTGCTCGGTGCCATGCCGCTGAGGTCACGTTGTCGCGATCGCACCGGGGTTGACCGCCGCGTGTCTCAACTTCCCTGCGCGAACAAGTTGAGCCTGCGCCAGTAACCCGTGTCAGCAGGCGGGTCAGGCCCAGCCGGTGGTGGTCGTCATGGTCGGGCTCCTTCCTGGGTGTCGGAGGAGTGCGGTGGTGCGGGGGGTTCAGGCCCAGCCGGTGGTGGCGGTCATCGCGGGTCTCCTTCCTGCGGTGTCGGGGAGTGCGGTGGTGCGGGGGGTTCAGGCCCAGCCAGTGGTCGCGGTCATCGCAGGACCTCCTTACCTAGGTGTCGCGGGCGGTGGCTCCGGGGTTCACGCCCAGCCGGTGGTGGCGGTCATCGCGGGTCTCCTTCCTGCCGTGTCGGGCGGTGCGGTCGTGCGGGGTCAGGCCCAGCCAGTGGTCGCGGTCATCGCGGATCTCCTTCCGAACGCTTGTACCCCTGGTGATGGGGAGGTGGGTCGGAACTCTAACGTCAGAGTGACGCAGAGGCACATAACGCGCATTACGGTCTCACGTTAGGGATGGGCCGGCACGGCAGACCGGAAGGCGCTGCCCCCGGAAACGGGACGGCCAATCGGTAACTTTCCGTCATAAATGGCCATCAACGCCCCGAAGGTGGTATCGGTGCGTAATGAGGGGTTGACAGCGGGCACACCGGCTCTGTGACAATGCGGGGCAGCGCTCCACACCCCCCGTATCGAGTGCTGTGCGCACAAGAGGAGGACTGAATGCGAGTCGGCGTGCGCAAACGTATGCACGTCGCCCTGCCGGCCTTCCGGGCCTGGCCCCTGTGGGAGCTGCCCCGGGGACTTGCGGCCTTCATCATCGCGACCACGTCGGTGTACGCGGCCGCCCTCGGCCTGGCCTCGCGGGCCGCCGACGTCAGTGTCCGGGACGTCGTCGTGTTCGCGGCGCTCCTGCTGTGCATCGCCACGACGGTCGAGCTCACCAAGCGGGCCGGGGAGAACGCCGGGGTCACCAAGGATGTGTACGCGGTCTGGGAACTCCCCATCGCCATCCTGCTTCCTCCTGTCTTCGCCCTGGCCGCGCCCCTGATCCGGATCGGCCTGACCCAGTACCGGATCCGGCGGGTGCCCGCGCACCGGCGGGTGTTCACCGCCTCCGCCGTCGGGCTGTCCTACGGGCTGGCCTCGGTGAGCTTCCATGCGATCGGCCACCTGCCCGCCGGGCCCGGCGGGCTGATCATGCCCCTGCGGTTCTCCCAGCTCGAGGTGGCCGGGTGGGTGCTGGCCGTCGCGGCGGCCGGGCTGGTCCAGTGGGCCGCCAACCAGGCCCTGGTCCTGCCGGTGATCAGGATGGCCGATCCGTGCCAGCGCCTCCGGGACATGATCTTCGACCAGGAACGCGTGCGTAACGACGTGGTCGAGCTCTCCGTGGCGGTCCTGGTCACCCTCGGCGTAGCCGCCAGCCTGATCACGATCGTCTTCGCGCTGCCGTTCGTCACCCTGCTCCAGCGGTCGGTGCGGCACGCCCAGCTGCTGAACGCTTCCCGCATCGACTCCAAGACCGGGCTGCTCAACGCGGGCACCTGGGAGCGCGAAGCCGCTTCCGAGGTGGCCCGGGCGGTCCGCACCCGCACCCCGCTGGCGCTCGTCCTGATCGACGTCGATCACTTCAAGATGGTCAACGACCTGTACGGGCATCTCGCCGGGGACAAGGCCCTCCAGGCCATGGCGCACGCCTTCCGGATCTTCCTGCGCGAGTACGACCTCGTCGGGCGGTTCGGGGGCGAGGAGTTCGCGGTGCTGCTGCCGCAGACGAGTGCCGCCGACGCCCGCCAGATCGCTGAGCGCATGCGCCTGCACATCGCCCAGATGCGGATCAGCATCAGTGACGACCCGGGAGCCGGGCCAGTCGAGGTCACGGTGTCGATGGGCGTGGCCGCCCTCGGCAGCACCTGGGAACGGACGACAGGCAGCCAGCTGACTGACCTGCTCGCAGGCGCGGACCGGGCCCTCTATGAGGCCAAGAGCGCGGGCCGTAACCACGTCGTCGTGGTGACCGACACCGAAATCATGGCCCCGGAGCCCAGCCGGCCCGACCTGCCCCGCTTATCAGCTCAGCCGGGCACGCCTGGCGGGCGGCTGGAACCGTGGCCAGCGCGCGAGCCGGACGGAGCCGGGCTGGGTCTGGCCGGCCTGAGGGAATGGGCCTGACGGGACAGGCCTGAGCGGGTCAGGCTGAGGGAGATCCCGAGGCCGACGGTGATGACCTGGGCATCTCCAGCACGGCGAGAATCTCCGACGGCCCCCTCGAGCACTTCGAGGTATCGCCGGTCCGGAGAATCTCGGGCGTGTCGAAGCCCACGCACACCCAGCCCTTGAGGGAGACCGGGCCCGCCCCCGCCGTTGCCGGGTGCCCGGCCCGACGCCAGCGCGGCCGCGTAGGCCCGCTCGATCTTCATGGCCGTGGCACACCCCACCGGGCCCTGCCCGACCTCCACCAGGACCGGGACGCCCGCCGCCGTCTTCCCCGCGCCGCACTTGCGGCCCGTCGGGGCGGGCACCGGCGACGGCGCGGTGGAGGTCGCGGCCGCGGGCTTAGCCGAGCCGCCCGTGCCGCACCCGGTCAGCGCGCACCCGGTGAGCACGGCCAGGGCGAGCAGGGCGGGGAAAGCCGCGCCAGCGGGCCGCCAGGGGTAACGGCGCATGAGGGTCTCCTTTCGCGCCCCTCATCATGCCGTTATCCGCGGCGGCATACGAGGCCGGCTCCCCGTGTCGCGCGGGCCGTTCTCGCCGCCATTCCCCGCCTCCGCGTGCGGCCGGGCCCGCGGCCCGCCCCGAGCACGAGTCGCACCCTCCCCAGCCCGGCGGGAGGTGATTGCGGGTGACCGCAGAAGGCGGCGGGGATGGTGGACGCCCGGGAGGTGGCGGCGGAGCCGGGGCCCGCCGAACGGGCCGCCCTCGCTTGCATAACTAGTCATGTTCACGCATAATTTTGCGAGAGGGGCCGGATCCCCCCGGGTCCCCTGGATGCCCCGCCGGGTGCGCCATCACCGTCACGATCAGCCGATCGTGGACCGCGTGCCCGGCCAGAGAGCCTGGGAGAACACATGGGTGTCCGCGTGGCGGTCGCTGGGGCCAGCGGCTACGCCGGCGGTGAACTGCTCCGCCTGATCGCCGGGCATCCCGACCTCGAACTAGGGCCGGTCACCGCGGGAACCAGCGCCGGGGCGGCGGTCACCGAGCTGCACCCGCACCTGACCGGGCTGGCCGGCCGGACGTTCGAGGAAACCGACCCGGGCCGGCTCGCCTCGGCCGATCTCGTCTTCCTCGCCCTGCATCACGAGGAGTCCGCGGCTATGGCGGCCCGCCTCCCCGCGGAGGTCGCGGTCATCGACCTGAGCGCCAGCTTCCGGCTGTCCGACCCCGGGAACTGGGCGGCCTTCTACCGCACCGAGCACGCCGGCCGCTGGGTCTACGGGCTGCCCGAGCTGCCCGGCGCCCGCGAGCAGATCGCGGCCGCCCGGCGGGTCGCGGCCCCGGGCTGCTACGCGACCGCCATCATCCTGGCCCTCACCCCGCTGCTGGTCAGCGGGGTGGCCGAGCCAGCCGACATCGTGGTCGTGGCCGCCTCGGGCACCTCGGGGGCGGGCCGGTCCCCGGCCCGCTCCCTGCTGGCCACCGAGGTGATGGGCTCCATGTCCGGCTACCAGGTGGGCGGCGTGCACCGGCACACCCCGGAGATCGAGCAGGCGCTCGAGGAGGCGGCCGGCGGCCCCGCCACGGTCTCGTTCACCCCGACGCTGGCCCCGATGCCACGCGGCATCCTGGCCACCTGCACCGCCCGGCTCAGCCCGTCTGCCGTCCCGGCCACAGCCGGCCGGGCGCGGGCGTTCCGCGCGGCACGGCCGACCCGGGCGCCCCGCATCAGGCGCTGGCCAGCGCCTACGCGGGGGAGCCGTTCATCCAGGTGCTGCCCGAGGGCCACTGGCCCAGCACCGCGTCCACCGTCGGGTCCAACGCGGTGCAGCTGCAGGCGGTGGCCGACGCGCACGCCGGGCGGGCCGTGGTCGTGGCGGCCCTGGACAACCTGGTCAAGGGGGCGGCCGGGCAAGCGATCCAGATCGCCAACCTCATGCTCGGCCTGCCAGAAGCGGCCGGCCTTACCGCCAACGGAGTCGCACCATGAATCCTGCCGGGCCCACTCCGCGAACCGGGCGAGGAGCCAGGCCATGAGCGTCACCGCGCCGCTGGGTTTCCGCGCGGCCGGCGTCATGGCCGGCCTCAAGTCGTCGGGTGAGCGGGATGTCGCGGTGGTGATCAACGATGGCCCCTCGCGGGCCGCCGCGGCCGTGTTCACCAGCAACCGGGTCAAGGCCGCCCCGGTGCTCTGGACGCAGCAGGTCGTGGCGGGCGGGCGGGTCCGGGCCGTCGCGCTCAACTCCGGCGGCGCCAACGCCTGCACCGGGCCGGTCGGCTTCCAGGACACCCACGCCACCGCCGAGCGGCTGGCCCAGGCCCTCGCCGCGGCGGACGGGACCGAGGGGGAGTCCGCGGGCGAGATCGCCGTCTGCTCCACCGGCCTGATCGGCGAGCGGCTGCCGATGGACCTGCTGCTGGGCGGGCTCGACGCCGCCCTGGCCGACGCCTCGCGCAGCGGCGGCACCACCGCGGCCGACGCGATCAGGACCACCGACACGGTCAGCAAGATCGCGTTCCACCGGGCGGCCGGGTACACCGTCGGCGGGATGGCCAAGGGGGCGGGCATGCTCGCCCCCGCCCTGGCCACCATGCTCTGCGTGCTCACCACCGACGCCGCGCTGGGCCCGGCCGAGCTGGACCAGGCGCTGCGCGAGGCGACCAGGGTCACCTTCGACCGGCTGGACACCGACGGCTGCATGTCCACCAACGACACCGTGCTGCTGCTGGCCAGCGGCGCCGCGGAGACCTCGCCGGACGTGGCCGAGTTCGCCGCGGTGCTGACCGAGGTCTGCGCCGACCTGGCCCGCCAGCTGCTCGCCGACGCCGAGGGAGCCAGCAAGCTGATCGCCGTGGAGGTGGTCGGCGCGGCCAGCGAGCAGGACGCGGTCACCGCCGGCCGGGCCGTGGCCCGCTCGAACCTGCTCAAGTGCGCCATCGCGGGGGAGGACCCGAACTGGGGGCGGGTGCTCAGCGCGGTCGGCACCACGGACGCGGCCTTCGAGCCGGAGCGGCTCAGCGTCGCCATCAACGGCGTCTGGGTCTGCCGCAACGGCTGCGCCGGCGACGACCGGTCCAAGGTGGACCTGCACCCGCGGAACGTGACCATCACCGTGGACCTGTCCGCCGGGCCGCACGCCGCCACGATCAGCACGACCGACCTGACCGCCGAGTACGTGCACGAGAACTCGGCGTACTCGACATGACCACCACCGGCGCGGGAGAAGGCCCGGCCGCGATGGCGCTGGCCAAGGCAGAGACCCTCATCGAGGCCCTGCCCTGGCTGAGCCGGTTCCACGGTCAGACCGTTGTGATCAAATACGGCGGGCACGCGATGACCGACGACGGCCTGCGGGCCGCGTTCGCGCAGGACGTGGTGTTCCTGCGGCACGCGGGCATCCGCCCGGTCGTGGTGCACGGCGGCGGCCCGCAGATCTCCGCCCATCTCGACCGGCTCGGCGTGCCGAGCACGTTCAAGGCCGGCCTGCGGGTCACCTCGCCGGAGGCCATGGACGTGGTCCGCATGGTGCTCACCGGCCAGGTGAACCGGGACCTGGTCGGGCTGATCAACCGGAACGGGCCGTTCGCGATCGGCATGTCCGGGGAGGACGCCAACCTGTTCACCGCGAGCCGCCGCGGCGCGGTGGTGGACGGTGAGCCGGTGGACCTCGGCCTGGTCGGCGAGATCGACACGGTGGACCCGGGCGCGGTGCTCGCGCTGCTGCGCGACGGCCGGGTCCCGGTGGTCTCCAGCGTGGCCCGCGGCGAGGACGGCGAGGTCTACAACGTCAACGCGGACACCGCGGCCGCCGCGCTGGCGGTCGCCCTGGACGCGGCCAAGCTGGTCGTGCTCACCGATGTGGAAGGCTTGTACGCCAACTGGCAGGGCGCCGGGCAGCACAGCGCCGACGACGTGATCAGCCTGCTCAGCGCGGCCGAGCTGGAGAAGCTCCTGCCCGGCCTGAGCGCCGGCATGATCCCGAAGATGGAGGCCTGCCTGCGGGCCGTGCGCGGCGGGGTGCCGCAGGCGCACGTGCTGGACGGGCGGCTGCCGCACTCGGTGCTGCTGGAGATCTTCACCGACTCCGGCATCGGCACCATGGTCGTCCCGGATGGGGTCGTCCCGGATGGGACCAGCACGGACGGAGGGCAGGGTTGAACGCGACAGAGCGCCTCCAGGCGCGGTACGAGGCGGCACTCATGCCCAACTACGGGATCCCGCCGCTGGCCCTGGCCCGCGGCGAGGGATGCCGGGTCTGGGACGCCGACGGCCGTGAGTACACCGACATGTTCGCCGGAATCGCGGTGAGCTCGCTCGGGCACGCCCATCCCGCGATCGTCGACGCGGTGAGCAGGCAGGTCCGCACCCTGGCCCACACCTCCAACCTGTTCGTGCACGAGGGGGAGGTCGCGCTGGCCGAGCGGCTGCTCAGCCTGCTCGGCGCCACCGGCACCGGCCGGGTGTTCTTCGCCAACTCGGGCACTGAGGCCAACGAGGCCGCCCTCAAGCTGGTCCGCCGCTACCAGGGCCCGGGCCGCCCGGTGTTCGTGGCCGCCGAGAACGGCTTCCACGGCCGGACCATGGGCGCGCTGGCGCTGACCGGCAAGAGCTCCATCCGCGAGCCGTTCGGGCCGTTCGGGTTCACGGTCCGGTTCGTGCCCTACGGCGACGTGGCCGCGCTGCGGGCCGCGGTCACCAGCGACACCGCCGCCGTGTTCCTGGAGCCCGCCCTCGGCGAGGGCGGCGTGGTCCCGCCGCCGCCCGGCTACCTGCGGGCCGCCCGGGACGCCTGCGACGCGTCGGGCGCGCTGCTGGTCGCGGACGAGATCCAGAGCGGCATCGGCCGAACCGGCGCGTGGTTCGCCTGCCAGGCCGACGGGGTGACGCCGGACGTGCTCACCCTGGCCAAGGGCCTGGGCGGCGGGCTGCCGATCGGCGCCTGCATCGGGCTGGGCGACGCGGGCACCGCGCTGCGCAAGGGCGACCACGGCAGCACGTTCGGCGGCAACCCGGTCGCGTGCGCCGCGGCCCTCGCCGTGCTGCACACGATCGAGGCCGGCGGCCTCCTGGAGCACGCCGCGGAGGTGGGCCGGCAGCTGGCCGGCGGCCTGTCCGGAATCAGCCACCCGCTGCAGCGCGGGGTGCGCGGCCGCGGCCTCTGGCTGGCCGCGGTGCTGACCCAGCCCGTCGCCGCCCAGGCGGAGGTCGCGGCCCGGGAGGCCGGCTTCCTGGTCAACGCGGTCCAGCCGGACGCGATCCGGCTCGCGCCCCCGCTGATCCTGGACGCGGACCAGGCCGCCGCGTTCCTCGCCGCGTGGCCGGGCATCCTGGACGCGGTGCCCGTTCCAGGCGGGCCTGTCCCGGCCGGGCGGGAGGCCTGACATGCCCCGTCACTTCCTGCGTGACGACGACCTCAGCCCCGCGGAGCAGGCCGAGGTGCTCGACCGGGCCGACGCGATGAAGGCGGACCGCTTCGGCGACCGCCCGCTGGCCGGGCCCCGCACCGTGGCCGTGCTCTTCGACAAGCCGTCCACCCGGACCAGAATCTCGTTTTCGGTCGGGATCGCGGAGCTGGGGGGCCACCCGCTGGTCATCGACGCAGGATCCTCCCAGCTCGGCCGGGGTGAGCCGATCGCCGATACGGCCCGGGTGCTGAGCCGCCAGGTGGCCGCGATCGTGTGGCGCACGTTCGGCCAGGACCGGGTGGCCGAGATGGCCTCGGCCAGCGCCGTCCCGGTGATCAACGGGCTGACCGACGCCTTCCACCCCTGCCAGGTCCTCGCCGACCTGCAGACGGTCCGGGAGGCGCACGGCCGCCTGGCCGGGCTGACCCTGACCTTCCTCGGGGACGGGTCCAGCAACATGGCCCACTCCTACCTGCTGGGCGGGGCCACCGCCGGGATGCGGGTGCGGATCGCGTCCCCGCAGGAGTACCGCCCGGATCCGGTGGTGGCCGCCGAGGCCCGCGCCCTCGCGGCCCGGACCGGCGGCGCGGTCGAGGTGACCGGCGCGGCCAAGGCCGCCTGCGCCGACGCTGACGTGCTGGCCACCGACGTGTGGACCTCGATGGGCCAGGAGGGCCAGGAAGCGGGCCGCTCCGCGGTGCTCGCGCCGTACCGGCTGGACGAGGAGAAGCTGGGCCTGGCCGCCCCGGGCTGCGTGGTCCTGCACTGCCTGCCCGCGCACCGCGGCGAGGAGATCACCGCGGCGGTGCTGGACGGGCCGCGCAGCGTCGTCTGGGACGAGGCGGAGAACCGGCTGCACGCGCAGAAGGCGCTGCTGGCCTGGCTGCTGGAGCGGTCCTGATGGCGCCCGTGAGCCCGCTGACCAAGACCGCCCGGCAGGCCCAGATCGCCGGCATCCTGACCCAGGCCGCGGTCCGGTCCCAGGACGAGCTGTCCCACCTGCTCGCCGAGCGCGGGGTGACCGTCACCCAGGCCACCCTGTCCCGCGACCTGGACGAGCTGGGCGCCGTGCGGCTGCGCGGGCCGGACGGGGCGCTGGTGTACGCGCTGCCGGAGGAGCCGGGCGGCCCCGGCTCACGGCCCGGCGGGCTGCCCGGCGGCCTGTCCACCCTGATCGGCGGCGGCCAGGCCCCGGGAGCGGAGCCGCTGGCCCCCGACCGTGACCCCTCCGGGCGGCTGGCCCGTATCGCGGCCGAGTTCCTGCTCAGCGCGGAGGCCAGCGCGAACCTGGTGGTGCTGCGCACCCCCGCGGGCGCGGCCCAGTTCCTGGCCTCGTCCGTCGATCACGCCGCCTGGTCCTCGATCCTCGGCACCGTGGCCGGTGACGACACGGTGCTGGTCATCACCCGCGAGCCGGACGGCGGCCGTGACGTCGCCGCGGCGCTGCTGCGCATCGCGGAACGCCGGAACTAGTGGAACTATGGGGCCTGCCCAGCAGGATCGCGGCCCTGCGGGACACCGCGGCCACGCGCTGAGGCAGCCGTCCGGCCTGCGCGGTGCGGGGGCTGGGGCAGGAACCAGGCAGATAACGAAAACCGGGCCGTGGTGCCCGGCCCAGGAGAGGACCGTAGTGGCCGCCGAGGAGCAGACTCCCGAGGAACGCACGCCGACCAGGCTGTGGGGGGGCCGGTTCGGGTCCAGCCCCGCCGAGGCGCTGGCCCGGCTGTCGGTCAGTGTCCAGTTCGACTGGCGGCTGGCGCCCTACGACCTGCTGGCCTCCCGGGCCCACACCAGGGTGCTGCACCGGGCCGGGCTGCTCGACGACGGCGAGGCCAGCCGCCTGCTGGCCGCGCTGGATGATCTCGACGCGGCCTGCCGGGAGGGCACGTTCCGGCCCACGGTCGCGGACGAGGACGTGCACACCGCGCTCGAGCGGGGCCTGCTCGAGCGGGTCGGCTCGCTCGGCGGCAAGCTGCGGGCCGGCCGGAGCCGCAACGATCAGGTCGCCACCGACCTGCGGATGTACCTGCGCGACCACGTCCGGCGGGTGGTCTCGCGGCTGGCCGAGCTGGAGACGGCCCTGCTGGCCCAGGCGGGGGAGCACGTGGACACGCCGGCCCCCGGGATGACGCACCTGCAGCACGCCCAGCCGGTCGTGTTCGCCCATCAGCTGCTCGCCCACGCCCAGGCCTTCGCCCGGGACGTGAGCCGGCTGCGGGACTGGGACAAGCGGGCCGCGGTGTCCCCGCTGGGCGCGGGAGCGCTGGCCGGCTCGTCGCTGCCGCTGGACCCCGAGGCGGTCGCGGCCGAGCTGGGCTTCGACCGGGCCGCGGAGAACTCCATGGACGCGGTGAGCGACCGGGACTTCGCCGCCGAGTTCTGCTTCGACGCGGCGCTGCTCGGGGTGCACCTGTCCCGGCTCGGCGAGGAGATCGTGCTCTGGTCCACGTCCGAGTTCGCCTGGGTCGAGATCGACGACGCCTACGCGACCGGCTCGTCGATCATGCCGCAGAAGAAGAACCCGGACGTGGCCGAGCTGGCCCGGGGCAAGGCGGGCCGGCTCATCGGCGGCCTCACCGGCCTGCTCACCACGCTGAAGGGCCTGCCGCTCAGCTACAACCGCGACCTGCAGGAGGACAAGGAGCCGGTCTTCGACGCGGTGGACACCCTGCTGGTGGTGCTGCCCGCGCTGGCCGGCCTGGTCAGCACGCTGCGGATCCACCCGCAGCGGCTGGCCGCCGGGGCCAGTACCGGGTTCGCGCTGGCCACCGACCTGGCTGAGCTGCTGGTCCGCCGGGGTGTCCCGTTCCGTGACGCGCACGAGGTGGTCGGCCACCTGGTGGTGTGGTGCCAGGTGCACGACTGCGACCTGCCCGACGTGAGCGACGAGGACCTGGCCAAGATCTCGGAGTACCTGACCCCGGACATCCGCGAGGTGCTGTCGGTCCAGGGCGCGCTGGCCGCCCGCCGGGCGCCCGGCGGTACCGCCCCGGAGCGGGTGGCGGAGCAGCTCACGGCGCTGCGCGCGGTGGTGGACGAGCACGCCGCGTGGGCGGCCCGCTGACCGGGCCGGTGACCGGCGCCGACCCGGCCGGGTTCAGTTCAGCGCTGCTGCCGCGGGACTTCTTCGCCGGCCCCTCACTGCAGGTGGCCCCGCGGCTGCTGGGCTGCGTGCTGGAGCACGAGACCGCCGAGGGCCTGGTCGCCGTGGAACTCACCGAGGTCGAGGCGTATGAGGGGAGCGCGGACCCGGCGTCGCACGCCTACCGGGGCCGCACCGCCCGCAACGGGGTGATGTTCGGCCCGCCCGGGCATGCGTACGTGTACTTCACGTACGGCATGCACTTCTGCGTGAACCTGGTCTGCGAGCCGGAAGGGACAGCCACCGCGGTGCTGCTGCGGGCCGGCCGGGTCACCGAGGGGGCCGGTCTCGCGGCCGCGCGGCGCCTCGCGGGCCGGCCGGGGGCGCCCGTGGCTGGCCGTAGGGTGACTGACCGGGATCTGGCCCGCGGTCCCGCGCGGCTCTGCCAGGCCCTCGGCATCGACCGGGCCCAGGACGGCGCGGACGTGTGCGATCCCGGCTCGCCGCTGCGGATCCGGCCCGGCCCGCCGGGGCCCCAGCCCGCGCGCCGCCCCGCCGGGACGCCGCCCCGGGTCAGCCGGGGCCCGCGGGTCGGGGTGAGCAGCGCCGCGGACCGGCCCTGGCGGTTCTGGCTGACCGGCGATCCCACGGTGTCGGCCTACCGCCCGCACGTGCCGCGGACCAGGCCCAAACCAGTTTCACCCCCGGCGGCCGAAGGTGGCACCATAGGCCGGTGACCGACATCATCGACGAGCTCAGCTGGCGCGGGCTGATCGCCCAGTCCACCGATCTTGAGGAGCTGGGCAAGGCCCTCGACGCCGGCCCGGTCACGCTGTACGGCGGCTTCGACCCGACCGCGCCCGGTCTGCACATCGGCAACCTCGTCCTGCTGCTCACCATGCGCCGTTTCCAGCTGGCCGGGCACCGGCCGGTCGCCCTGGTCGGCGGGGCCACCGGGCTGATCGGGGACCCCAGCGGGAAGTCCGCCGAGCGGGTGCTCAACCCGCGGGAAGTCGTCGCCGGGTGGGTGGAGCGGATCCGCGGCGAGGTGTCCCGCTTCCTGGACTTCACGGCCGGGCCCGGCCGGCGCGCTGGTCGTGAGCAACCTGGACTGGACCGGGCCGCTGTCCGCGCTGGAATTCCTCCGCGACATCGGCAAGCACTTCCCGGTCAGCCAGATGCTCGGCCGGGAGTCGGTGCGGGCCCGGCTGGAAGCGGGCGGGATCAGCTACACCGAGTTCAGCTACCAGATCCTCCAGGCCAACGACTTCCTCGAGCTGTACCGCCGCCAGGACACCACGCTGCAGCTGGGCGGCAGTGACCAGTGGGGCAACCTGGTGTCCGGGGTGGACCTGATCCGCCGGGTGGAGGGCGCCACCGCGCATGCCCTGTCCACCCCGCTGATCACGAAGCCGGACGGGACCAAGTACGGCAAGACCGAGGGCGGGGCCATCTGGATCAGCGCCGACCTGATGAGCCCGTACGCGTTCTACCAGTTCTGGCTGAACCGGGCGGACGAGGAGGTGCCCGGCCTGCTCCGGGTGTTCAGCTTCCGGTCCCGCGCGGAGATCGAGGCCCTGGAGCAGGAGACCCGGGACAGGCCGGCGGCCCGGATCGGGCAGCGGGCCCTGGCTGAGGAGATGACCACCCTGGTCCACGGCGCGGACGAGACCGCGAAGGCCATCGCGGCCAGCCGCGCCCTGTTCGGCCAGGGTGACCTGGCCGAACTGGATGAGGAGACGCTGGCCGCCGCCCTGGCCGAGGTCCCGTCCGCCACGGTGCGGGTGCCCGGGGGGAACGGCGCGGGCGAGCTGCCGGCCGTCGCCGACCTGATGGCGGAGACCACGATCGTGCCCAGCAAGTCCGCGGCCCGGCGGGCCATCGCCGAGGGCGGTGCCTACCTGAACAACCGCAAGGTCAGCGAGCCGGACGCCCGGCCGGCCCAGGCCGACCTGCTGTACGGCCGGTTCCTGGTCCTGCGGCGGGGCAAGCGCACCGTAGGCGGCGTCACCGTCGAGCGCGGCTGACGCGGTCGGGGCCAGCCCTAACCCCGGGCCCGGGCCGGGCGACCCCTGGCGTCCCGTGTGCGCCGCGGAATTTTCCCCGCCGCCGGGAGGTTGCAAACCTCGCTGCCTGGCGGCCAGGGCCGTCCTGAGCGTCTCTCAGGGGCTCCTTGCGGGCGTCATGCCGCCCGGTCAATCCTTGCGGTGCAGGTCAGCGGGGGAGGGCCGGACGGGCGGGCTCCGATTTGACGGAAACCGCTTTGCTGCTTAGTGTTTCTCCTGCCCCAAGGGAAACTGGAACGCCGCTGGCGGACCGTCCCGGGGACGGCTGCGAGACGGAGCCCGGACACGGGTGGTCCCGGACCGCAGTAGGCTGAGGAACAACGTACGTTGCAGGGTCCCGGGCTTCCCAGCCCAGTCAAACTACCTGGTCACAGGATTTGACGGTCCCTGGACGTGCAGGTAAGTTAGAAGGGTTGCCCCGGAGTTGAGGCGGAAGCCTTGGTGATGGTGTGCGTCCGTTTCTTGAGAACTCAACAGCGTGCTAAAAGCCAGTGCACATGCACTAAAACCCCCGTCTGCGGGGGCTGGCCGGTTACGGTCAGTGTCCCGCTTACGGATATTCAGCCAGATCGCTTTGCGGAGTGGTGTGAGCCGGTTGGCGGGCACTCTTTTGTCAGCTCCTGCCATGCCTTTTTGAAGGGGTGGTGGTTGCATATAGACATCAACGGAGAGTTTGATCCTGGCTCAGGACGAACGCTGGCGGCGTGCTTAACACATGCAAGTCGAGCGGAAAGGCCCTTCGGGGTACTCGAGCGGCGAACGGGTGAGTAACACGTGAGCAACCTGCCCTTAGCTCTGGGATAGCTCCGGGAAACCGGAATTAATACCGGATATGACCTTGGCCGGCATCGGCTGGGGTGGAAAGTTTTTTCGGCTGGGGATGGACTCGCGGCCTATCAGCTTGTTGGTGGGGTAATGGCCTACCAAGGCGAC
>CAWKOA010000024.1:0-92624 GCA_963851025.1 uncultured Actinomycetes bacterium | reverse complement strand
ACCCAGCCAGGCCTGCTCGACCGTGGCCAATTCGGCCCGCAGCGCCGCTGGTACCTGGCCGGCCATGACCACCTCGGCGCTGAATCCCTTGCGCTCCAGCCGGTGGGTGGCCTGCCGGGCGGCCCGCATCCGGCGGCCCTCCAGCGAGAACGCCGCGGTGTCGATGACCGCCTCGTCGCCGTGGTAGATCGGATGCAGTCCCTGTTCCCGGTAGCTCGCCAGCAGCCGGTCCGAGGCACCGAGCACCGCCGTGCGCCAGCCCCGGATCCGGGCAAAGTCCAGGAAGGCCGCCACTGCTGGCCCCGCCTCCTCGGGCGGCCCCACCGGATCCCCGCTGACCAGGGCGATGCCCCGGACGACCCGGTAGGCGATGAGAGTCTGCCCGGTCAGGAACCACTCCTTGTCCGCCCGCAGGGCGAACGGCGCTAGCGTGTCAGCGCCCCAGCGGCGGACGATATCCGCGGCCTGCCCGCGCCGCCGCAGGTCGGGGAACAGGCGCTGGCGCCAGGGCCGCAGCCACACGGCTGCCGCCCAGAGCACGCCGATCACCACGATGGACAGCACCGACAGCGGGAACCACTCGGCGAACTCGCCGGGAAGCAGGTCCACATCGTGGGGCAACTGGCCGCCCATCGCGCGCAGGGTGTCCCGCACCGCGGCGGACAGGCTGAACGGCAGGTCAGCGGCGGTCTGATAGGCCCAGAGCGCTACTACGCCGTACACCAGCGCGAGGAGCAGCGGGCCGGCCAGCCGCAACAGCGCCGACGGCCGGGCCGCGGGGTCGCCGCTGAACCGGAAGTCTTCCCGCCGTGCGACCAGGGCGATGGCCACCAGGCCGGTGACGATGGCCGCGGCGTAGTCCGGTCCGCGCAGTAGTTGCAGCAGTACCGAGAGGCCCAGCAGGCCAGCCGCCAGCCGCCAGGCCCGCTGGCTGCCGCGGGCCAGTCCCCGGGCCGTGATCAGCAGCAGCACCCCGGCCGGCACCAGCAGGATGTGCGCGGCCGGCGTCACGACGTGGGGCGCGAACCTGACCAGCGCGGCCAGCGTGCCGCCCAGCCGCGGGACCAGCGCGGACAGGAGGTCAGCCAGGCCGGCCAGGGCCACCAGCCAGCCGAGAAGGCGCGGCGTCAGGCCGCCTGGCCGCCCGCTCCGCCCGAGCAACGCGCCGCCTGCCCCGGCCAGCGCGGCCGCGATGTACAGCGGCTGAAGGCGGACCGCCGCCTGCAGCGCCTGGCCCAGCGGCACCTGGCGGACCACGAAAAGGCAGAACGTGTCCACCGCGAGCAGCCACAGGCCGGTCCCGGCGGCCAGGCTCAGCGCGGCGGTGAGCCGGTCCATCCGCACGGCCCGGGCGGCCAGGCCGAGCAGCGCCCCAGCGGCCGCGAACACCGCGAGGTAGCTGATGAGCGGGACGCTGTCCGCCCCTGGCAGCTCGTCGAGCGGCAACGCGTCCGCCACCCTGGGTCCGGGCCAGTGCGCCACACCCGCCCGCAGCAGGTACAGCCACCCAGTGGCCGTCGTGGTGACCAGCAGGATGGCCATGCTTATCCCAGCCACCCGGTAGACGGGGTTTACCGTGTCACGCCGCTGCTTATCCATGGCTCATGTGATCCGATGCTGTGATGAGGGCCTGCGGCATCTGCGCGCGCCACAGGCGCCAGTTGTGCTTTCCGGGGGCTTGGAAGAAGTGGTGCGGCACGCCCAGTCTGGCGAGTTCCGCGGCGAACGCCCGGTTCTGCACGGACAGCGCATCGCTGGCGCCGCTGTAGAACCAGAGGAACGTGTGGCGGGCCTGCAGTTGCGGGGCCACGGTGCGCACCCAGGAGGCCGGGCTGTTGTAGGCCAGCCGGGCCGCGCTGTGCCCGAACACGGCCGGTATGTGGTCCGCCTGCATGTAGCCTGACCAGCTTTCCAGCAGCCCGAATGTGCCGGGATGGTGCAATCCGATGTTCAGCGCCCCGTAGCCGCCTTCGGACAGCCCCGCGATGCCGCGGCCTCGGGCGCCCGGGATCGTCCGGTACCGCGCGTCGATCGCCTTGACCAGGTCATGCGCGACGAACGTCTCCCACGCATTGCCGTGGCTGACGCCGTTCGCCCATTCCTGGTCGGCCAGGAAGGACCGGGTGCCTGTCGGGATGACGAGAATCATCGGCTTCATCCGGCCCGCCGCCACCAGCGTCGCCTCCACGGCGCCCACCTGGCCGACGTTCACGAACTGCGCGGGCCCGCCGGGGAACCCGTGCAGCAGGTAGAGGACCGGGTACCGCTGCCCTGGATGGTTCGCGTATCCCGGGGGGAGCACGACCGTCACCGGGTCGGGATATCCGCCGATCGCCGGGCTGCGCACGGTAATGCTCTGCACGGTGGGCAGGATGACCGGGACCTGATGCGGACCGCCTGGCCGGACGACGGTGATGCTGTGCGGGGCGTTCGGCGGCGGGAAACCCCGGTACTGCCAGAAGTTGGTCACGTAGCGGACGGCCCCCGTCGTCCCCACCACCGCCAGCACGGTCACCGCCACCGCGGCTAGCACCAGGGCCAGCCAGTGCCATGGGCGCCACCCGGGATTGGCCGCTGGCACCGCGCTCTCCGGCGGCCGGCTCGGCGGCACGAGGCTTTCCGGCCCGGGGCTCTCCGGCCCGGGGCTCTCCGGCACCGGGCTCGCCGGCGGCTGGCTCCTGGGAAGGCTCTGGGAGCCTGCTCTGTCCACGCTAAGAAGTGCAGCACCGGACACTCTCAGCAGTATCAGAACCTGCGCTCAGCTCTCTCTCGGGCCGGCCCCGCCGTGCTGGGCTTACGGCTTGACGAGACATTCACCCGTCCCTCTCCGCGCCCTGTCTGACCCGGCGGCCTCCGCGCGACCAAGCGCACACGCGCACACCGCACACCGCACACCGCACACCGCACACCGCACACCGGGGAACGTTATCGAATGTTTATCCGAATGAGGACAGCCGACCTCAGGTATTCGATAATATGTTCGTATAACTCAGCATCTAGGCCCACGATTCGCCGTCCAGGCCGGGAGGTGAGTGCGACGTCAGCTGGACCTGCAGGCAAAGTACCGGTCCCCGACCCGCCGGGCTCGCCCCCGGGCCGCGGGGCGGCATCGGCCAGCCACGGAATGGGCATGTGCTGGGCCGGCGGCCTCGCGATGGAGGAAGTACTGGCGGCCGCCGACCGCTTGCGGCGCACACGGGCCGGATACGACCTGCCCGCCTGGGGTGAGCCTGAGCGGCCGGCCAAAGGTACCTCCGCCCGCTTAGGCCGGTCTGGTCCTGCTGCCGACCAGCCGCCGCGGGGGCCTGATCGGCAGCAGCACCCGAGCACATCCCAGCATGCGGGGAGTAAGCCGGCCCCGGACGCGCAGGCACACGACCTGGCCGCCCTTGACCCGCCAGATGAGGACCCGCGGGCACAAGACCTGGCCGCGCTAGACCCGCCTGGTGAGGACCCGCCGACGCACGACCCGCCCGGGCAAACCCCGGCTGCCCTTGACCCTCCAGGCGGGGACCCGCCAGACGAGGACCCCCTGGCCGAGGACGAGTTGCGTGCCGCCGAGGCGGACACTGGGCCGCCGATGTCGGGCCCGGAGATCGCGGGCCATGTGCGCATCGAGCCCGGTCCCGATCTGGCCTCCTGGCTTGGTCAGGCGCAGCCGGGTCAGCAAGACGAGGCGGCCCTGGTCAACAGCATCACCGGGTGGCGCAAGCTCACCTCGTGGGCTCAGGCGCAGGAACTGGCGGCGGTTGCCGAGCTCGGACGCCGCCGGGGCGTCATGGATGATCCCGGGCTCGATCGTGACCCGAGCCGCGAGCTTTCCGCGGAGTTCGCGTCCAATGAGGTCGCACTCGCCCTGACCCTGACGCAATGCGCGGCCGAATGGTGGTTGAGCCTGGCGGTCAGCATGTCCCGCAGGCTGCCCGCCACATGGTCCGCGCTGAGCGACGGCACGATCGACCTGGCGCGGGCCAAGCTCATCGATCTCTGGACTACTCCGCTCGATGATGACCTGGCCCGCGCGGTGGAGCGCAAAGTCCTGGTCCGGGCGGGCCATCAGACCACTGGGCAGCTTCGCGCGTCCTTGCAGCGCGCCGTGATTTCCGCGGACCCGGCGGCCGCAGAGCGGCGGCGCACCGAGGCGGAAAAGAACGCCCGCGTTGAACTGAGCGGCGAGGAGAGCGGGACCGCCGAGCTTGCCGGGCACTTCCTCCCCGCCGCGCAAGCCTCCGCCGCATGGGCGCGGATCAGCGCCCTGGCCGAGGCGATGAAGGGTAACGGAGCGGGCGGCGGCATCGACCTGCTGCGCGCGCAGGTGTTCATCGGCCTGCTGCTGGGGACGGTCCCCCAGCCCCCGGGCCAGGCGGCCCCCGGGAACCCGGAGCCACCGGGAACACCGCCGGACGGTGACGGCCGCGCGCCCGGTGGCGGTGCAGGCACCCCTCCCCCAGACGGCAAGAGCCCCGCGCGCGGTGGCGGCGGAAGCACCCCTCCCCCAGACGGGAAAAGCCCCGCGCCCGAGAACGGTGGCGCCATCACGCCCAGGACCGAGACAGGTCCCGCGCCCGAAGGCCCAGCCAGCGGTAACTCTCGCGACGAGCATCCGCCTTCCGGCCCAGCCAGCGGTGCGTGCGAGACGAGGCCGCCCCCCGGCTCGCCAGATCAGCAGCCGTGGTGCTGGCCGCCGATCCCGGCGCCGGGCGAAATCCCGTGGCCAGGCGCGGGCACCGGCAAGACGAAGGTCCGCCGCCCCGAGCTGAGCGTGTCCTGGCGGACGCTGGCCGGCTGGTGGGACGAGCCAGGCCAGCTCAGCCGGATGGGCGCGATCACGGCGGGGGTGGCGCGGGAACTGGCCCGGGCCGCGGCGGCCGATCCGGCCTGTACGTGGCGGGTGGTCGTGACCGACGCCGGGGGCCAGGTGATCACCGTGACCCGGGTTCGCTGGCCAGACCGCGGCCGGCGGAAATCGGGTCATCCGCCGGGGCCGGGTACTCAGCCAGCGGGCGCAGACGCTCACCGGCCCGGACCTGGTGTGGCCGGACCTGGCGTGGCCGGACCGGCGTGCTCGGACGGATCACCGTGACCGTGCCTGTCACGCTCCTGGGCGAGCCGCTACCCAGCCACCTGTCCGCGTCCAGCAACTCTCCCGGCCTGGCCAGGCTCTGCAGGCCATCCTGAGGGCTGCCACGGCGGTCAGCCGGCGAATCAGCACCCGGCGAGTCAGCATGCGGATCGCACGGGACGAGTCCGCATGCGGTGAGTCCGCATGCGGACGGCGATAACGGGACACGCCATCACGGCAGTCCGTGTACGCACGCCCACGCAGTCCCCGGATACCGGATCCCGGGCCGGATGCGGGACCTGATCGAGGTCCGTGACCAGGTCTGCGGGTTCCCGATCTGCCGCCGGCCTGCGTCGCGCTGCGATCTCGATCACACAGTCCCCTACGACCAGGGCGGCCTGACCTGCCCGTGCAATATCTCCGGGGGATGCCGCCATGATCACCGGATGAAGGGCTCGACCGCCTGGCGTCTGCGGCAGCCCACGGCCTGGCACGCTGATCTGGACCGCACCATCCGGGCTGTCCTGGACCGTCACGCCCGAAGCGCACGTGGCCTGACGCTGCCCAGAGACGCCCCCGCCCGGCCGGACGGGCCTGCCAGGCGGGGGCGTGATTACTCAACGGAGCGGCTAGGGCTAATCCCCCAGGTAATCGGAGGGCACGTTGTGCCCCGGCACGGGGATCTTGACCTTGCTGGGCCAGCGGATGAACGCCCGGACGGCCCGCCGGTGCGGACCCAGCCGCAACTCCTGCACCACCCGGATACAGAGGGCAGCGAGTATCTGACGCTGTGATTACGGACCAGGCGGGTGCCCGGCGGACGGCCGGCGGCGGCCGGTAGCCTGGTTTGAAAGCCACGTCCCCGGGCCGCGGGCCGGCCGGTGATGCGTGGCTGCGGAAAGACCTGGGGGAAGACCCAGATGGGAGATCAGCCGTGAGCCTGCCGGCGAGTCAGCGACGGATGCTGGACCGGATCGACCGGACGCTGAGGGACTCAGATCCCCGCCTGGTCGCGCTGTTCTCCATCTTCACCAGGCTCACCTGGGACGAGGAGATACCCCGGGTCGAAGAAATCCGGGCCAGGCTGGCCCGGTTCGGCGGCTGGATCGCCCTGCGCACGCTGCCGGTCCGGCGGCGCATCCCCCGCCCGTCCGACCGGGTGAAGGCGATCCTGTTCTTTCCCGCCGCCCTCGCCGCGGTGGCCTGCGCCCTGCTCATCGGGGGCAGCGGCCCGGCCGTCGCACCGCTGCGCGGCCACGGTCCGGGCTCCCGCGAACGAACTCATCGTCAAGGCCCGGCAGTGCCGGCTCGACGATGGTGCGGAATCCGGCCCCGATCTTCGCGCACTAGTTTTCCTGCCCTAACGGCTTGCCCGGCGCTGGTCACCGCCCTACTGAGCGCTGCCGCCGGCTCCGCCGCAGCTACGTCGCCCCCGACGAAGGTGAACATCGGCTCGCCGGCGGGCAGCGGCCTGGGTGTCCCCGCGAACCGGTGCGCGCCGACCCCCCAGCGCGTCCCCGGCTCTGAGACGCCCATCAGCTCGAACCCTTCCGCCGCGAACCACTCGCAGATCTGCGGGATCAGGTCGGGCTCACCCCGCCCGCGGGTCCACACGACCGTGCCACCCGCGGCGCACAGCCCGGCGCAGCACCGGATGGTCCGGGCCACGTCCTCGTCCGTGATGTTGCCGAACACGCCGCAGGCCAGCACGAGCCTGGCCGGGACCAGCCCGGCGTAGGCATCGGTCCGCGCCGCGTCCCCGGTGACCACCTCGACCTGGGTCAGCCCGCGTCCGCGGCGAACTGGCGGGCGTCGTCCGCGTTGCGCGGGTCGAGCTCCACCAGGCGCGCGGTCACGTCACCGCCGCGCGGATGCCCGCGGAGCACGCCGATCAGGTCCCGGCCCTGGCCCGCGCAGATGCTGACCGCGCGTCAACGGCCCGGGCGGGGCCTGGTCGAGCGCCTCGGTGATCCGGGCCTGGACCGCGACGAGCCGCTGGGCCAGCGGCGTCCCGGGATCGTCGTAGGCGTCGTGCCAGGCGGCCCAGTCCCGCCCAGCGCTCACTGCGCCTCCGTCACCCACACCATCCGGCGGCCCTGTTCCCCCGGCGCCTCCGGCTGGTGCGGGTCGATCCGGTCCAGCCGGTAGCCCAGCTTGCGCGGGATGGCCGCGCTCGCCTGGTTCGCCTCGTCACAGTGGATCTCCGCCCTGGTCACGCCGGGCAGGCGCGAGGGCCACCTCGGTCAGCATCCGGGCCGCTTCCGTGCCCAGGCCCCGGCCGG
This sequence comes from uncultured Actinomycetes bacterium, assembly GCA_963851025.1. Taxonomy (GTDB): domain Bacteria; phylum Actinomycetota; class Actinomycetes; order Streptosporangiales; family Streptosporangiaceae; genus RYN-230. Next base: position 85,280 of record CAWKOA010000024.1, on the reverse strand, counting down.
CGTACCGGGCGTCGATCCAGTAGCCGATCTCGATCCCGCCCTCCCCCACCCGGCGGTGCAGGCCGATCTCCCCGACGATGGTCTGTTCGGGCGGCAGCAGGATCGAGTAGATGAAGTCGCGTGCCGGTCTCCCACAGCTCGTCGGCCTCGGCCACCCGGATGAGCTGGGTCCTCGGCTCCGCGGCTTCCCGGGTGGCCCAGGCCATCCAGGGCTTCAGGTAGTCCAGGCTGGCGCCCGACGGCCAGCGCGATGCCCTCGGCGTGATCCGCGTGCACCCGGCGCAGCACCAGCCGCTGCGACAGCACCTCCTCGGCGGGGCGTCCGGCTGCCGTCGTAGCCCAGCTGATCGCTCAGTCGCTGGGGACATGCTTCATAGTAAGCAACCCCGCGATGGCTAGGCCGTGGAAGGGCCGGTCCCGTGACCACGATCACTGCCCACCGGGAGCGGCCCGTCCACCAGGAACGGCGCCGGATCGTCGCCGACGATGACGCCGCCGCCATGGCCCCAGGTCAGGTACCGCCAGGACAGGTTGAGCAGGGCGGACAGGCGGTTGCGGTTGCCCAGCAGCGTGAGCAGGTGCAGGGCCAGCCACGCCAGCCAGGCGAGCGTGCCCCGGATCTTGATCCGGCGCGGCAGCTCCACCACCGCGGACCGGCGCCCGATCGTGGCCATGATGCCCTTGTCGTGGTACTCGAACGGCAGGGCAGGCTCGCCCGCGGCGAGCCGCCGGATCTGCCGGGCCGCGTGCCGTCCGGTCTGCAGCGCGGGCTGCGCCAGCTGCGGCAGCGGCTGGTCCTCGATCAGCGCGATGTCGCCCAGGGCGAAGATGCGGTCCTGGCCGAGCACCCGCAGGTCGGGGCCGGTCAGGATGCGGCCGCCGCGGCCCTGCGGCAGCTGCCAGCCGGCCACCTCGGCGGGAGCGGACACCCCGGCGGCCCACACGGTGACGTCGCTGGGCAGGTCCTCCCCGTCGGCCAGGATGACCCGGTCGCTGCGCACCTCCGCGGATGGCGGTGTCCAGCCGGACCTCCACGCCGCGGTCCTCCAGCTGGCGGCGCGCGTACTCGCGCAGCCCGCGGGTCGAACGGCAGCAGCAGGGCATCCGCCTGCTCGACCAGGCGGATGTGCACCGACGCCAGGTTCACCTCGGGGAACGCGGCGTCCAGCGCGGTGCTGCGCAGTTCGGCCAGGGCACCGGCCAGCTCGACCCCGGTCGCGCCGCCGCCCACCACGGTGAAGTTCACGCTCTTGCCGGGACCGGCGATGTCCAGCCGCTCCAGCCGGGCCATCAGGTGGTTGCGCAGTTCCACCGCGTCGCGGCGGGTGTACAGGCCGAGGCTGTGCTCGGCGGCCCCGCTCACCCCGTAGTAGGCCGCGGATACCCCGGTGGCCAGGATCAGGTAGTCGTAGCCGAACTGCGCCGCCGTCCGCGAGCGTGACCCGGCGGTGCGTCCGGGTCCACCCCGGTGACCTCGCCCAGCCGGAACCGGGCGCCCTGCCGGCGGGTGAACGCCCGGGCCGGGTAGGACACGTCCCCCGGGTTCAGCCCGCCCGTGGCCACCTGGTAGAGCAGCGGCTGGAACGTGCTGTACACGTTGCGGTCGATCAGCAGCACCTGGGCTCCGGCCCGGTCCAGCTCCTGCACCGCCGCCATCCCCGCGAACCCGGCCCCCACCACGATTACCCGCGGAGCGTCACCGGCCGCCTGCCGGTGAGCGCGCCGCCACATTCCTGTCACGTCGATCCCCGATCGTCTGCTTGCCTGTCTGGTACAACAGCGCCGGCGCCGGGAACATGCCGTGGCCGCGGCGGCCCGTTTCCTCCCCCGGAACCCGCGCTGACCTGGGCAGTTTCCCGCAGCCGGGGCCGGAATGGATCACGGCTCGGAATCAATGGCCGACGGCATGTTTATCTTCTGCTCAGCGGGCACGAATGGGGCGCCTGCGCTTCCCCCCGGAGCCCAGGCGCCGGAGGTGATCATGACGAAGACGGCCCTTCGCCGTCGCCCGGCTGGCCCGGATGCTCAGCCCTTCCCCGGCCCGTCCGGGGCAGGCGCGGATCTGGGTCTGCCGCCGCCGTGGTCGCGTGCGGACTTGCTCAGCCGCGACGACACCGAGCTCCTGGAGCTCGTGAAATCGGAACCGATCGGGAGTGCCGTGCGCAGCGCGGCGTGCGAGATCCTGGTGACCCGCTACGAGGCGCTGGTCCGCTCGTGCGTGCTGCGCTACCGGGACAGCCCGGAATCAGTCGAGGAACTGATGCAGGTCGGCTACGTCGGCCTGCTCAAGGCGATCAATAACTTCGACCCCGCGTTCGGCGGCGCGCTCGCCGCCTACGCGCAGCCGTGCATCAGCGGGGAGATCAAGAGGCACTTCCGCGACAAGAGGTGGCAGGTCCGGGTCAAGCGCTCGGCCCAGGAACTGCTGCTCGAGATGCGGAAGGCCACCGGTGACCTCGCGCAGGAACTGGGCCATGCCCCCGCCGACGCGGAGCTGGCCCGGCACCTGGGCGTCACCGACGAGGAACTGCACGAGGCCCGCCAGGCCGACATGTTCTTCCACACGTCCTCGCTGGACGCCCCGCTCACCCAGGCGGACGGCCCGGCCAAGCTCGCGGACCTGATCGGGGAGGACGACCCCGAGCTGGAGCGGGCGGTGGACATGGACGCGGTCGGCGCGCACTGGAACGAGCTGCCGTCGCGTGAGCGGCGGATCCTGCTGATGCGGTTCTACGGCAACCTGACCCAGGCCGAGATCGGCGAGCGGCTCGGCATCTCCCAGATGCACGTGTCCCGCCTCCAGGCGGCTGCCCTCCGCTACCTGCGGGGATGCCTGCTCGGCGGGGACACCGACGACGACAGCGCGCCTGCTCGCCCCAGCGGCGCATCGTTAACTGAAACAAGGAGACACGGCATGAAGACCGCCACGGGTCTGGCCCTGGTCGCCATCGGCGCCATTCTCGCCTTCGCCGTCACCGGCCACCCGGGCTGGCTGAACGTGCAGGCGGCCGGCTGGGTGCTGATGCTGGTCGGGCTGGCCGGGATGTTCGTCCCGCGGCGCGGCTACGGCTGGCTGAAGCGGCGTGTGGTGCGCAGGCCGATCAGCGCACGCCGCACCGTCGTGGCGAGCAACGGCGGCGGCGTGCCGGCCGCACGCCACGGCCCTGCCGCCCGGCACCGTCGTGCTCACCCCGGAGCAGGCGGCGGAGGTACAGGCCGGCGCCCTGGTGACTGAGCCTGACCCGGAGGTCTTCCCCGGCCGGCAGCTGAGCAAGGCCGAAGCGGAGGCGCAGATGACCCCGGCCAGCCCGCTGAGCTCCACCTCGGAGACCATCGAGGAATACCTGGAGGAGTAGCGGCGGGCCAGCGATCCCCGGCGGGCGGCCACAGCACCGGCCGCCGGCGGTCGCCGGACCCCCTCCCGGCCGCTCTCCCCCCGTAACCGGGCCGCCGGGCCAGTGCGTGGCTTCACTGGTCCGGCGGTTCGGCCACCCGCAGCACCAGCATGGTCATGTCGTCGCGCAGCTCGTTGCGGCAGAACTCCACCACCAGTGACTGCAGCCCGGCCACGATGTCCCGGGGCGGCCTGCCCGGCCAGCCCGGCCAGCTCATCGGTGAGCCGGTCCTCGAAGTAGGTCAGCTCGGGGCTGCGCGCCTCGGTCACCCCGTCGGTGAAGAAGAACAGCACATCCCCCGGCTCGAGGTCGATCTCCTCCCGGCCGGCCTGGGCCGTGGGGAACAGGCCCAGCGGCAGCCCGCCCGGGCTCATGATCGTGGTCCGGCCGTCCGGGCGGACCAGCACCGGGCCGGGATGACCGGCGCTGCCCAGCACCACATGCAGCCGGCCGTCCTGCCACCGCAGGTGGGCGTTCTTCGCGGTCACGAACCGGTCGCCGAACTCCTCGGCCAGCATGACCTCGTTGGCCTTGGCCAGGACCTCGGCCGGATCGGCCGACCAGTGCGCCAGGACCCGGATGGCGTGCCGCGCGGCCGCGGTGACCGCCGCGGCCTCCTCGCCCTTCCCGCAGACGTCGCCGATCGCCACCCCCCAGCCGCCTGGGGTCCGGTAGACGTCGTAGAAGTCGCCGCCCACCTCGAGGCCCTCGGTGGCCGCCACGTAGGCCGCCGCGATCTCCACCCCGGGGATCTGCGGCAGATCGCGCGGCAGCAGGCTCGACTGGAGCGCGTCGGCGATCTCGGTGTGCCGCCGGAACATCCGGTCCACCCGGATGGCCAGGGCCAGCTGCTCGCCGAGCTCCTCCACCACGCCGAGGTCAGCCATCTCGAAATGGCCCTCGCTGGCGTTGCGGGCCAGGGTCAGCGTGCCGTAGGTGTGCTCCCCGTCGGACAGCGGCACGCAGAGCACGGACGTGGCGTCCAGCATCATCATGACCGGCACGCCCTGCGCCCCGGCCCCGAGGATCCCGGCGTCCTCCGCGTGCGCGATCAGCAGCGAGCTGCCCGACTCGTGCACCTGGCGGGGGGTGGTGCCCGGCGCCGGGTCCACCGCGGCCACCGCGTTGGCCAGGTCCGAGGGCTGGTCCTCGGGTCCCATGACGAACTGCCGGCGCAGCCGCTGCCGCCGCTCCACGTCCACGATCACCCACGCGGCCAGCTCGCTGGCCAGCAGCCGGGCGCAGCGCTGCAGGGTCACCGACTCGCTGTAGGTGGCGTTCTCCAGGAACAGCCTGGTCGCGGACGTGACCAGGTCGTAGCGGTGGATCATCGCCTCCATGAGGCGGGCCGGGCTGTCCGGGCCGGGTGCCGGAGCCGGGCCGGGTACCGGAGCCGGGCCGGGTACCCGGTCCGGCGCCGCCGCGTGGTCCGCCGCCAGGTCCGCTTCCCCGCTGGTCACGCTGGCACTGGTCACGCTGGCCACCACCACGAGCTGGTCGGCGTCCCCGCGCAGCCGGGCCAGCCCGGCGGTCAGCTCGGCGCCCGCCGGTCCCTCCGGGCGGAGCAGCCGGCACTGGATCCGCCGGGTCCGGCCGGTCCGCGCGACCGCGGCGAGCTGGCTCTGCACCGCGGCCCGCGAGGGCAGGTCCACGAACGCGGTGAAGAGCTTGCCGACCGCGTAGCCGGGCCCGGAGCCGAGCAGCTCGCTGGCCCTGGTGTTGACCCGCTGCACGGTGGCGTCCGCGCCGAGCAGGAACATCGGCACCGGCGCGTCCTGGAACACGGCGCGCAGCAGCCGCCGCTCCGCGAGCAGGGCCTCCGGGCCCGGGCCGCCCGCCTGGGCCGGGGCGGGAGCGGGCCCGGCCCGCATCGCGCCGAGCACGTCCACGGCGGCGTCCAGTTCCGCGAACGCGGCCTCCAGCACGGCCCCGGCGTCGGCGCCCGGCATGGCGGCGGCCTGCCGGAGTCCGGCGTAACGCTCCTTGAGCGCGGCCACCTCCAGGTCGAGTTCCGGGGAGCCGGCGGGTTGCGGCATCGAGGTCCAATCGCGGCGGGAACGACGGGTGACGACGGGTAGGTGCCGCGGAGGTTAGGCCGCGACGCCCCGGGGTAGCGGACGGCTGACGATCCAAGCTAACCCGGGATCACGGTAGCCGGATCCGGGCGGTGTCCTGATCGTCACCGTATTGCGGCTGAGCGACGGGCCTGGGCTCGCAGGCGGCTCCGCGGCTGGCGAGGGCTCCGCGCGGCGGCTGCGCGCGGCACGCCGGCTGCGTTGGCAGCGGCCGGTGTCCGGGGTTATAGTGCTCGCAGTGTCTACGACGCAGGCACGCCCCCACGCCGTCTGGCGTGGCTGGAGAGGCGTGCTTGCCATGGAAATTTTCCCCCGGCTCAGCCTGGACTTTCGTAGCCTGCACTCTTAACTGCCTCTTCGGCGACTCGTGGCGTACACCGCGTGGGCGACCCCCCAACGAGGAGGCACCTCCCCATGAAGATTGCCCTGGTCACACTGCAGGGGAACCCGTTCGGCCAGACCCCGGAGGCCGGACCGGATAGGCAAGACCGCCGGCTGGCATCCCTGGTCTCCGCGCTGGCCGAGCAGGATCACGAGGTCACCGTCTACGCGCGCCGCGACTCGGACGCCCAGCCGGAGAAGTCCGAGCCCGCGGCGGGCGTCACCGTCGAGCACGTGCCCGCCGGTCCCGCCCGGGAGCTCCCGGCCGACAGCCTGGCCCCGCACGCCGCGGAGTTCGGCCAGTACCTGGCGCGGCACTGGCAGCACGACGCACCCGACGTCGCGCACGCTTACTTCTGGACCAGCGGGCTCGCCGCCCTGGCCGGGGCCCGCGACCTGGGCGTGCCGGTCGTGCAGACCTTCCTCTCGCTCCAGGCCGGTGACCCGGTCCCGGTCCGCGGCCGGCCCAGCCCGCCCGGGCCCAGTCCGCCCGGGCCCAGAGCCGCGCCGCCGCCGAGGGCACCGCCCGGCTCCGCCTGGAGCCGGTCATCGCCCGCAGCGTCCGCGCGGTGCTCGCCAGTTCCTCCAGCGAGGTGTCCACGCTGGCCCGGCTGGGCGTGCGGCGGGACTCGGTCCGGCTCATCCCGCGCGGCGTGGACACCGGGACGTTCTCCCCGGAGGGCCCGGTGGCCCAGCGGGGAGACCGGCCCCGGCTGCTGTGCGTGGCGCCCCTGGCCCCCAACCAGGGCGTGGACGTCGCGGTCCGCGCGCTGGCCGACATCCCCGGGGCCGAGCTGGTCATCGCGGGCGGCCCCGAGCACGGCAAGCTGCGCGGGGACAAGGGCTACCGGGCGCTGCTCCGGCTGGCCAGCGAGCTGAACGTGCGGGACCGGGTCATCTTCCACGGCAGCGTGAGCGACGCCGACCTGCCCGCGCTGCTGCGCTCCGCGGACCTGCTGGTGGACGCGCCGACCGGCGAGCCGTTCGCGACCGTCGCGCTGGAGGCCATGGCCTGCGGCACCCCGGTCGTGGCCTCGGCGATCGGCAGCCACCTGGACACCATCATCGACGGCACCACCGGCCTGCTGGTTCCCCCCAGCCGCCCCGGGCTGATCGCCCAGCGGATCCGCACCCTGCTGGCCAGCCCGATGCTGCTGGAAGGCTTCGGCATCGCCGCCGTGGACCGGGCCCGGGCCCGCTACTCCTGGGACCGGATCGGCCAGGAGACGCTGGCCATCTACGAGCGCTCCGCCGCCTAGCCGGTCACCACCGCACCACCTGCACCACCCCGCACACCGCGCCGCACCCCCCTGGTGGCGGTGCGGGACCCGGAGGCCGGGACGGGCTCAGCCCGCCCCGGCCTCCGGCGCGTCCACCCGGTGTCTGCCCCGGTGTATCTGACCCCTGGGACGCGATGACCTCCTGGGCCACCTCGGTCATCGTGACGTGCCGCGCCGCTGACATGGCGCGCATCTGCTGCCACGCCTCTTCCGCCGTGCAGCCGCGCGCGTGCATCAGCACGCCCCGGGCCTGATCGAGCAGCGCACTGGACTCGACGGAATCACGCAGCCGCAGCACCGTCCGCTGCACCCCGTCGTAGGCGTCCGCGTTGCCCATGACCGCCCCGCCGAACGCGACCAGCAGCTCGGCCAGCGGGAGCTGATCCGGGTCGAGCGACCGGGGCCGGGCGCCGAACATGGTCAGGGTCAGGGCCTGTTCCCCGTGCCGCTGGGCCAGCGTGACGCAGCACCGGACGCCCCGGGCCAGCGCCGCGGCCGCGAACCCCGGCCAGCGCTCCTCGTCCAGCGTGTCCGGGCAGCTGACCGGGTGCGCCGGTGACGGCCAGCGCGTCCAGCCAGGGCGCGGAGCCGCTCGTGAGCTGCAGCTCGAACAGCTCGGCGAGGTCGGGATGGCTGGCCGCGCTGACCACCGGCTCGGTGTCGCGCCACACGGCCGAGGCGGCCCCCGAGCAGCCCGGGACCTGCCGGGACACCAGCCCGACCAGCTGGTTCAGCGACCGGGAGGCCGACCCGCCGGTCATGCTGAGCAGCTCACGGGCCCGGCGGGCCAGATCCTCTGTCGCCACGCCGCCTCCTGTCGCTGTTGAGACTGCCATGCGGATGGACGTCTCACTAGTTGCAGGATGGACATACTCAGGTTACGGCCGGCACGACCCGGAGGTACTTCACCAGTTCAGGGCGACCAGCTCGGGGCGGTCCAGACCGGGCCGGCGCTGCCCGCCGCCGCCCCGGCCTGCCCGCAGACCGCCAGCAGGATCCCGCCCGACTTCGGGCCGGTGCTGCCGCCGACCCCGGACAGATCCACGAAATAGTGCGGCCACGGCAGGTCGGAGTTGGTCCACACCACCCGGCCGACGGCCACGTCGTAGCCCCACGCATCTCCCTGGGCCCCCTGGTCGAGGCCGAGCACCACGCCATCCCGCACAGCATAGAAGCCGGACGTCCCGGTGGTCGATCCGCCGGACACGTGGGCCTGGGTCCGGCCGGTCTCGGGGTCCACGCCCGCCAGGCTGCTGCCGTCGGTCAGGTAGAGCAGCCCGCCGAGGGCGTCACGCGTTCTCCGGCACCGCGCCCGCCCGCCGCCAGAGCTTGCGCCCCGTCGTGGCGCTGTACGCGATGGTGCCCTTGGCGTCGGTGAACACCACCACGCCGTCGAATACCCGGCTCAGCACCCCGCGGAAGGACCGGCCCGGCGGGCGGATCAGCCGCTGCACGCCGGAGCGCAGGAATATCTTGCGCAGCTCCCGGACCGGGCCGTTGCTGAGGTAACCGCCCGCCGACACGGTCAGGTACAGATCGTTGCCGCTGACCTTCCACGCCTGGGCCGCGGGCCCGGTCGGGCGGCTCCACAGCACGTCCCCGGTCCGGTTGCTGTAGCTGGTCACGGCGACGCTGCCGACGATCACCGTGCGGGCCGAATCCGCCGCGACGGCCCCGCCGAACGCGGCGGCCGGGTAGGAGCGGATCAGCCGCCCGGTGCCGCTGTCCAGGACCACCTCGTGCCGCGTGACCGCGGACCCGGCCCGCCGCCCCGGCACGTCGACCCCGGCGGTGACCACGCCCGGCCAGACCCGGACCGACACGATCCGGGAGCCGGCCCGGAACCCGGCCAGCGAGCTCTCCCAGGCCGGCGCGCCCGAGCGGGACTGGTAGGCGAACACGGTGGTGCCGATGCCGATCGCGGCCACCCGCGCGCCCATGGCCGCGTACGCCTCGCCCTGGGCCGGCGTGGTGCCGGCCAGCCCGGGCTGGGCCACCCAGCTGCCGGGCAGCAGCCGGACCCACCGCACCACGCCCGCGGACTCGCAGGCCTTGCTGGTGCACGGCCGGGCCGCGGACGCCGGGCCGGGCACGACCGCCAGCGCCACCAGGATGGCGGTGAACGTCGCGCGGCTCAGCCACGTCAGCGGCCCGCCGCGCAGTTTCATCAGCGACCCGTTCATCAGCGACCCGTTCGCCAGCGACCCGCGCCGCAGTTTCACCAGCCACGCTGGCGTCACGTCACAGTCTCCGTTCAGGCCAGTAAGGTTTCCCCGGGGTGCCGCTTAGCAGACGTACATAAAAGAAGGTAGGGAGATCATGGCCGATCGCGCACCGCTTCCGTACGACTTCCTCCCCCCAGTGCCGGCCTTCACGGTCCTGAGCGACGACGTCGCCGACGGCAAGCAGATGAGCAACGCGCAGGTGTACAACAGTTTCGGCATGTCGGGCGACAACATCTCGCCGGGCCTGCGCTGGTCCGGCTTCCCGGCCGAGACCAAGAGCTTCGCCGTCACCTGCTACGACCCGGACGCCCCGACCGGCTCGGGGTTCTGGCACTGGCTGGTGGTCGACATCCCGGCCACGGTGACCGAGCTCCCGGCCGGCGCGGGCGCGGCGGGCGGCGCCGGCCTGCCCGCGGGCGCCTTCTCGGTCCGCAACGACTACGGCACCAAGGACTTCGGCGGGGCGGCACCCCCCGCGGGTGACCCGCCGCACCGCTACGTCTTCGCCGTGCACGCCGTGGACAGCGAGAAGCTGGGCGTCGACTCCGACGTCTCTCCCGCTGTTACCGGCTTCAACCTGCGCTTCCACACCATCGCCCGCGGGCTGCTGGTCCCGGTGTATGCGCACTGACCACGAAAAGTTCCGTTGCGGACCCTGAAAAAGGCACCGGGCGCCCGGGTGACGCGGTGATCGTCACCCGGGCCCGCCGCGGGCCGTGGCGCCGGTGAGCCGGTCCCCGTTCGACCCGGTCGCGGCCGATTACGACGCCGGGCGCCCGTCTTACCCGGACGGCGTGTTCACCGCCATCGAGCGGGCCTCGCGCGGGCTGCCCGGGGCGGTGGTGCTGGATGTGGGCGCGGGCACCGGCATCGCCACCCGGCAGCTGGCCGCCCGCGGGGCCCGGACGGTCGCGATCGACTTCGGCGAGCTCATGCTGCGCCGCGCCCGGGCCCGCAGCCCCGGCCTGACGTGGCTGCAGGCGGACGGGAACACGCATGCCGATCCGGTCCGGGTCCGTCAACCTCACCTGCTTCGCCCAGTCCTGGCACTGGTTCGACCAGCACCGGGCCAGCCGGGAGGTGGCCCGGGTGCTGCGCCCGGGCGGCTGCTGGGCGGCCTGGTGGAGCCACGCCTGGGCGGACGGGGAGGACTGGTTCGACACCTACCAGGACCTGATGGAGGCGGCCTGCCCCGGCTACCGCCGGCATCACCGCGACCCGGACTGGAGCGAGGAGGGCATCGCCAGCACCGGGCTGTTCGAGCCCGGCATGCGGGTCGTGGTGCCCTGGACCCGGCAGGTGGAGGCGGCGACCTGGATGGCCGAGGAGCGCAGCAAGTCCTATATCGCGCAGCTCGCGCCGCCCATCCGGGCCCGGCTGCTGGGCCGGATCGAGGAGCTGCTGGCCACGCACTTCCCCGGGATCGCGATGATCGTGCCCTACCAGACCCGGATGTGGCTGGCCCGCCGGCGCTGACTCAGCCGGGGTCCTCCACGAACGCGTACTCGCGCAGGAAGTCCCGCAGCGCGGCCTGCCGGTCCAGCAGCCCGGGCAGCGCCGGTCCCAGCTCTTCCGGGCCGAACTCGAGCAGGTCGGCCCGGACGTCCGCGATCACCTGCGCCATCCCCGCCACCAGCGCCCGCGGGTCGGCGGTGCCCTCCAGGTCACGGTCGGCCCGGTCCAGGATCTCCGCCCGGACCAGCGCGTCGGCCAGTTCCTGGGAGCAGTCCAGGCCCGCCTCGAGCAGGTCGGCCCAGCCACGGCACAGCGTGCGGCGGCCCCGGCCGGTCCGGTAGCCGGTGTACACCGCGTCCCACTGGCGGCGGATGAACTCCTCCCAGCCGAGGTCGGCCAGCTCACCCGGATCATGGTCGTACACGCGCTTACCTTAACCGGCCATCACGGCGCCGCGGCCGGCAGTGTGGCCACGTGCTCACCGCACCGGCCCGGGTCGTAGCCGGGCAGGCTGGCCAGCTGGGCGGCCAGCCACGGCGAGGAGAGCACCCGCAGCAGCCCGTCCACCTCGCGGGTGCCGAGCTGGCCCGCCGGGATGACCAGGTCGAAGCGTTCCTCGGCGAGCGGCACGAAGCCGAGCCCGTAGGCCAGCGCGGCCGGCTCGCTGGCCACGCCGGCGTCGGCCAGGCCCGCCGCCGTGGCCGACGCCACCTGCAGGTGCCCGGTGGCGCGGGTGGCGTAGCCGCGCAGCGCGGCGGGTTTCACGCCCGGCCCGGTCCAGCTCGCGGTCCAGGACCCGGCGGGCCTCGGATCCCTCCTCGCGGTTCACCACCCGCAGCCCGCGCTCGGCCAGGTCCCCGACCCCGCGGACGCGGCCGGCCAGCCCGGGCCGCAGCACCAGGCCCTCCCGCCAGGACGCGAACCCGACCACTTCGGCCCCGCCCCGGGCCAGCTGCCCGGGCAGCCGAGCTGACGCAGGTGCGTGCCCGCCGCGTGGACCAGCCCGGCCGCGGCCAGCCGGAGCGCCTCACCGCTGCTGCACGGCCACCAGCTGAACGCGATCGGGGGGTCGAGCAGCGCCAGCGGCGTCTCCAGCAACGGCAGGGCCGGGTCGCAGCCCGCCACCACCAGCGTCGGCCGGGGCGGGCCCAGCGGCCGCACCGGGGTGGCCGGGGCCGGCCCGGACGGCATGGCGACGAGCCCGCCCGCCGGCAGGAACCCGGCCCGGATGGCGGAGTCCGCGGCCAGCGGCAGCGCCACGAACGAGTCCCCCACCTGGGCCAGCGTGACCCTGGCCCCTTCCTCGCCGAGCGGCGCCACCGGCCGGGCCCCGACCACGGGCGCGGGGACTCCCGGCCCGAACAGCTCCTCGACGGTCACGCCCAGCGCGCTGGCCAGGGCCAGGGCCACCCGCAGCGACGGGTCGGAATGCCCGGCCTCGACGGCCGACACGGCCTGCCGCGACACGCCCGCCATCCCGGCCAGCTGCTGCTGGGAGTAGCCGCGGGCCTGGCGCAGCACCCGCAGCCGCGCGCCGCCCGGCTCGGGCCTGGCCGCCCCCGCTGTGGCTTGCCCCGTGCCCGCCGGGATCAGGCCGCTCACGTTGGCACCTCCTCGGGGCGGCTGACCCGGGTCCCGTCCGGACCGAAGCACGGCGGGTCCAGCACCGTGAACTCGAAGTCCGGCCCGGCGCCGGGCGGCTCGGTGCAGCCGGACCGGCACCAGCGTCCCGGCCGCCTCGACGCTGGCCTCCCAGCCGGCCCCGGACGGGCGGCAGGACCGCACCGGGCCGGCCAGCACCACGCCCCGGCCGGGCTGCCGGCCCGCCACCACCCGGTCCGGGTGCACGCCCGCCGTGACCCCGGCGGCCCGGCCGGCGGGCTCCCGCCCGGGCAGCGGCACGAAGCTCCGGTAGCCGACCAGCTCGGCCACGCGGCGTACCGCGGGCGCGGCCACCACCTCGGCGGGCGTCCCGGCCTGGAGGATCTGCCCGCGGTCCAGGACCGCCATCCGGTCCGCGAAGGCCTGCGCGGCCTCCAGCTCGTGGGCCACCAGCACGGACGGCACCTGCCGGGCCGCGACCTGCTCCCGGACCAGCTCGGTGAGGTCGCGGCGCAGGCCCGCGTCCAGGCCGGTGTAGGGCTCGTCGAGGAGCAGCGCGTCGCACCGGCTGGCCAGCAGCCGGCCGAGCGCGACCCGGTGCGCCTGGCCGCCGGACAGCCGGGCCGGGCGGTCGTCCAGCAGCCCGGCCAGGCCCAGCCGCTCCGCGATCCGGGCGATCTCCTCCCGGCCGGTGCCCGCCGCGGGCGCGTAGGACAGGTTCTGCCGCACCGACAGGTGCGGGAACAGCGCCGGATCCTGGCGCAGCAGGCCGACCCGGCGCTGCCACGGCGGTACCTGGCGGCGCGGCGCGGCGGTCCTGGTCAGCACCCGGCCGTTCAGCACCACGGTGCCCCGGCCCGGGTCCACCAGCCCGGCGATGGCCTCGAGGATCGTGGTCTTCCCGGCCCCGGACGGGCCGAACAGGGCGAGCCGCTCCCCCGCGGCCACGGCGAACGTGGCCGACAGCCGGAACTCCCGGCGGTCAACCTCGACGTCGGCCTCGAGCACGCGCGCTCCAGATGTAGGCGGCCAGCGGCAGCGGCAGGGCGACCACCAGCAGGACCAGGGCGAACGGGAGCGCCGTGGGCAGCCCTGTCTCCTGCAGGGTCGTCCAGATCTGCAACGGTATCCCGAACGGGTGGTAGGCGATGATCACCACGGCGCCGAACGCGCCCATGGCCCGCGCCCAGGCCACGGCCAGCGCCATGGCCAGGCCGGGCGCGGCGAGCGGCAGCGTGACCCGGCGGGCCACCCGGGACGGCCGGTCGCCGAGCAGCGCGGCCTGCTCCTCGATGGCCGGCTCGACCGCGGCGAACGCGGCCTGCGCGCCCAGCACGTAGTACGGGGCCGACTCGTACACCTCGGCGATGACCAGGGCCAGGAACGTGTTGGTCGCGGACAGGTGGACGTGGCCGAGCAGCTCGCCGATGGGCGTGTACGGGCCCACCATGAAGATCAGCAGCAGGCCGATGACCAGCGGCGGCAGCAGCAGGCTGCACAGCACGCCCAGCCTCCCAGACCCGGGGGAACGGCAGCGAGCCGCGGGCCAGCTTCCAGGCCAGCGGGGTGCCCAGGACCAGCAGCACGCCCAGCGTGATCGCGCCCGACTCGACCGACACGACCAGCGGGTCGAGCGCGCCCGGGACGGACAGCGCCGCGCTGACCTGGGGCCAGGACAGGTGGGCCAGCAGGGTGATCACCGGCCCGAGCAGGGCGACCCAGATGACCGCGGCGCCGGCCAGCGAGGCGACCCCGCTGGCCGAGCGCACGGTCCGGCGCAGGGCCGACCCGGCGGGCTGGGCCGGCGGGCTAGCCGCCCAGCTCACTCTTCACGGCTGAGGGAACCGCGCTGCTGTCGCCGGTGACGGTCGGGGTGATCAGCGTGAACCCTCCCTGCTTGTACTGGGCCAGGCCGGCCGGGGACAGCGTGTACTTCACGAACGCTATGCCCGCCGGGGTGGGCTTGCCGATGATGGTGATGTCGATCACCTGCGGCGAGCCCGACTTGGTCGCCTTGGGCTTGCCCGGCGGCTTGATGGTCACCGTCGCCTTGGCGTACTGGTCGGCCAGCGCCGCGTCGCCCAGGTTAATGGCGGCGGGCAGCTTGATGTAGGGCAGGTGCAGCTCGACCGCCTGGGTGATGAACGCGCTCGACGCGTCGAGCTGGCCCGACTGGAGCGTCGCGTCCAGCGAGGACTCCGCGAAGATCTGCGACGAGTTGGCCGTGCCGGTGTCGGTGGTCCCGAGGATCTTGCTGACCGTGTCCTTGGGCAGGTGGTAGTACATCTGGGCCAGTTCCAGCATGTAGATGAAGTCCCGGCCCTGGGGGTCGATGTTGGGGTCGGTCCGGCCCAGCTTGAAGCCGGGGGTCTGCATGAGCGTGAACAGGCTCTTGAGCGGCTTCGAGCCGTCCGCGTAGGCCTTGAAGTCGCTGGCGTACTTGCTCTTCGGGTTGTAGGCCACCACCATCTGGGTGCCCGCGTACGGGATGAACCACTTGGTGTACTTGGGCTCCAGGGGGGTGATGTTGTCGCCGCCGACCGCCTCGAACACGTTCGGGGTGATCGAGTTGGAGGCAATGTCGGCCTCCAGCGCGCCGGAGGAATCGCCGCGGCCCGTGTACTTGTACCCCGTGGCCGTGGTGAAGGCCGGGGCGGCCACCTTCTCGTTGAGGAAGGTCAGGGACGAGGCGTAGGCCACGCTCGCGGTGCCCTGGGGGGTGGCGCTCGCGGACGGCGAACTCCCCGAGGATCCCGTGGACGACGAACTGCACCCGGCGGCCACGAGGCCCGCGCAGACGATCGTCAGCACCGGGAGCCGCCAGGGCCGCCTGCTCCGCCCCGCGGCGCCCATGCTGGCCTGCGAATTTATATTCGTGCGCGCACTACGGCGCGGGATAGCGACCATGGTCCCGAAAATAGCTACCTGTGATTGCGCGGCGCAAGAAGATCTAACATCAAGATCCCGCAACGAAGACCGCCCGGACGGCCGGTGCCCGCCGGGCCGCAGGCCGCGGCCCGCACGGCGTCTGGCGCGCCGGCGGCCGCGGGGACGGCCGGGAATTCGGGCTCGATGGCCGCCGGGACATGCCGTGTCCCCCGATTCGGGGACTAGCCCAATTCCTGCGGAACTGCCAATGTGGGTAGGGCGAGCGAAGGTCAGCTGCCCCGGCAGCATCAGCAGTCCCAGAATCGAATAGCCCCGTCGAATATCCGGCATAACTGACTGTTCAGGCAGTTGCGAAGTATCACCTCAAAGGGGTTGACGTGCGTTACATGCCGCCTGGCCAGGCCATACGGGCGGCAGGCCGCGCCGGATGATGCGACACTGACCATGAGCGGGCCATCCTGTTTAAAAGGGAAAATGAAACCAGAGGCGCTGGAAACGCAGGCACTGGCGACTCAGCTTCCTGAGGAGCCAAACCGGTTCATCGGCCGGGAACGCGAGCTCGGCTACCTTCGCGACGCGCTGCACCGGACCCGGGCCCTCACCCTGTGCGGCGCGGGCGGCATCGGGAAGACCCGGCTGGCCCTGCGGCTGCTGGCCACGGCGGCCGGGGACTTCGCGGACGGCGTCTACGTGGTCGAACTGGGCGACCTCTGGGAACCGGAGCTGATCGTCTCCCGGATGGCCTCGCTCATCGGCATCGACCGCGAGGCCGGGCGCCCGCTGGCGGACACGCTGGCGGGCGCGCTGGAGACCCGGCAGGTGCTCATCATGATCGACAACTGTGAGCACCTGGTCGACGCCTGCGCCGCGCTCGGCCAGCGTCTCCTGGCCGCCTGCCCGGAGCTGCGCATCGTGGCCACCAGCCAGGAGCCGCTGCGGATCCCGCAGGAATCCGTGTGGCAGGTCGCGCCGCTGGCCGTGCCGCCCCGGGACGCGCCGCGGGACGCCGTGGAACTGGCTGGCTTCGAGGCGGTCCAGCTGTTCGCGGACCGGGCGGCGGCGGCCCGCCCCGGCTTCGCGATCACCGAGCGGAACGCGGCGGCGGTCGCGGCCACCTGCCGCGCCCTGGACGGCGTGCCGCTGGCCATCGAACTGGCCGCCGCCCGGGTGACCGTGCTGTCCGCCGAGCAGATCGCCGCGCGGCTCGGCGACCGCTTCACGCTGCTCGGCCCCGGGGACCGGACCGCGCCGCCGAGGCAGCGGACCCTGCGCGCCACCATCGACTGGAGCCATGACCTGCTGTCCGCGGCGGAGCAGATCCTGCTCCGCCGCCTGTCCGTGTTCTCCGGCTGGTCCCTGGAGATGGCCGAGCAGGTGTGCACGGACGACCGCCTGCCTACCGAGGACGTGGTCGGCCTGCTGTCGGGGCTGGTGGACAAGTCGCTGCTGGTGGTGGAGCCGGAGGTGCTCGGCCAGGCCCGCTACCGGATGCTGGACAGCATCCGCGCCTACGCCGCGCAGCGCCTGGCCGAGGCGGGCGAGTCCGCCGCGACCCAGCTGCGGCTGCGGGACTACGTGCTGGCCGTGTGCGAGCGCAACGAGGCGGTCGGGATGGCCACGATCCCGTCCGGCTGGCCGGCCGTGGTCGCCGTGTTCCGCCGTTACGACGTGGACGTGGCCAACCTGCGCCAGGTCCTCAGCAGCTGCCTGGCCACCGGGGACGCCGAGGCCGGGCTGCGCATCTGCGTGGCGGTCCGGCCGTCGTGGATCGTCCGCGGCTCGTTCGGCGAGGGCGAGAGCTGGTTCGCCCGCTTCCTCGGCCTCGGCCGGGACGGGGTGCCCGACGCGGTGCTGGGCACCGCGCTGATCGGGCGGGCCCAGCTCATCCTGCCCAACGACCCGGCCCGGGCCCAGGAGTGGGCGCGCGCCGGGCTGGAGCTGTGCCAGGCCGCGGGCCTGCTCATCTGGACGGCCACCGCGCAGAACGTGCTGGCCGAGACCGCCCTGCAGACCGGCCTGCCGGCCGAGTCCGCGTCATGGGCGGCCCAGGCCCTGGCCACCGCCCGGGAGGCGGGTAACGCCTGGAACGAGGGGTACGCGCTCGGCACCCAGGCCACCCTGGCCGCGGCCGAGGGCCGGCTGCGCCAGGCCCAGCAGCTCGGCGAGGCCGCGCTCGAGGTGATGCGCGGCATCGACCAGCGCTGGGGCGATGGCCCGCACGCTGCTCGGCCTGGGCGCGCTGGCCCGGCTGCGCCGCGATCCGGCCGGGGCCATGGACTGCTACCAGGCGGCCCTGCCGATCCTGCGCGAAATCGACTCCCGGCCGGACATCGCCCGCTGCCTGGCCGGCATCGGCCGGGTCGCCCTGGACCAGGGGCAGCTCGCGCTGGCCCGGCCGCACCTGGCCGAGAGCCTGCGGCTGAGCCAGCTGACCGGGGCCCGGATCGGCGTGGCCCGCGGGCTGGAGGCGTTCGCGGCCCTGTGTTCCCGGGAAGATCAGTGTTCTCAGGAAGATCTGTGTTCCGAGGAGGATCAGGGGGCAGGGCACGCGCTGGGAACCCGCGATGGGCCGGGCCGCCTGGCCATCCTGCTGTCCGCGGCCGCCGCCGCGCTGCGCGAGACGGCTGGCCTGCCCCCGCTGCCCGCCGAGCGGACCCAGCCGTACCTGGACGCGGCCCGGAGCCTGGGCCAGGAGACGCTCGCCGGGCTGTGGGAGCAGGGCCGGCAGCTGAGCGCGGACGCCGCGGTGACGCTGGCCCTGAGATCAGGGCCAGGCACCCCCAGGAACGGGGCCGTTCCCGGGCCAGGGGTGCCGATCCCCCGCGCTATCCCTCCCGCCGGGTCACCGGTGCTGTCCCAGAGCCCGGCGCCGGCCCGCTGACCTCGCTGACCCCGCGCGAGCGCGAGATCACCGCGCTTATCGCGCACGGTTACAGCAACAAGGGCATCGCGGACGAGCTAGTTATCAGTCCGGCCACCGCAGCACGCCACGTAGCGAATATCCTGTCCAAGCTGGGCTTTACCTCGCGGGCCCAGATCGCTGCCTGGGCTGCGGGGAACGGGTCAATCCAGCCGTCCGCGGCCCACGAACGGGGCAGCCTCATCCCCTGATGCCGCCTACGATGGACCCTGGCCGGGCCACCATTGGCACCATTCATAGGACGGGTAATGGGCAAGGCGAGCAGGAACAAGCGAGAGAGCGCGCGCGAGCGGATCGCCGCGCAACGGGCGGCCCAGCGCAAGGCGGAGGTCCGCAACCGGCTGCTCATCACCGGCGGCAGCATCCTCGGTGTCGTCGTCATCGTGGTCGCCTTCATCGTGATCAAGGCGACCCAGAGCCCGGCCTCCACGGGCACGGGCTCCACTTCCGCCGCGGGCACCGCGCTCCCGGCCAGCGTGGTCAAGGACGTCACCAGCGTGCCGGCCTCGACGCTCACGTCGGTGGGCACCGGCACCGCCGACACCAAGAGCATCACCGCGGTGTCCTCGGCCAAGGCGCTGACCTCCGGCGGCAAGCCCGAGGTGCTCTACATCGGCGCCCAGTACTGCCCGTACTGCGCGACCGAGCGGTGGGCCATGGCCGTGGCGCTCAGCCGGTTCGGCACCTTCCACGGCCTCAGCGGCATCCACTCGGCCGGCGGCCAGGAGGTGTACCCGCACACGCGCGACGCTCAACTTCTACAAGACCAGCTACACCAGCAAGTACCTGACCTTCACCCCGGTCGAGCAGGAGACCGTCAGCGAGAAGCCGCTGGAGAAGACCACCGCGGCGCAGACCGCGCTGCTCACCAAGTACGACAGCCCGCCGTACGTGTCCGCCAGCGAGCAGGGCGCCATCCCGTTCATCGACTTCGGCGGCAAGTACTTCGTGCACGGCGCCCAGTACGACCCGCAGGTGCTGGCCGGCCAGACCTGGGCTCAGCTGGCCGCCGCGCTCAAGGATCCGTCGAGTGCGGTCGCCAAGGGCGCGGACGGCGCGGCCAACATGATCACCGCGACGATCTGCAAGATCACCAGCAACCAGCCGTCCAGCGTCTGCACCTCCCCCACGATCAAGTCCATCCAGGGCCAGATCTGATGTCCGCCCCCAGGCAGGCCGCGGGGGCGGGCGCCAAGAAGAACAAGGGCACCCGCGGCGGGCGGCCGGAACCCCAGCCCGCCGCCGCGCAGGCCCGGCGGCCCGGAGGCCAGGCGCAGCGCCTGACCCAGGCCCAGCGGGAGCGGGAGCGCAAGGCGGCGCGCCGCGGCCGCCGCGGCCCCGGCCGAGGCCGGGATCAAGATCCCGCCGCTGTGGTTCCAGCTGGCCACCTGGGCGCTGGCCATCGCCGGCCTGGGCGTCTCGATCTACCTGACCATCACCCACTACGACTCGTCGGTGCCGCTGGCCTGCTCGGATACCGGCACCATCAACTGCGCGCTGGTCACCCACAGCGCGGAGTCCATGGTGTTCGG
Source organism: uncultured Actinomycetes bacterium (assembly GCA_963851025.1). Taxonomy (GTDB): domain Bacteria; phylum Actinomycetota; class Actinomycetes; order Streptosporangiales; family Streptosporangiaceae; genus RYN-230. The sequence continues at coordinate 65,526 of CAWKOA010000024.1, read as the reverse complement.
CGTCTTCCCGGTGGCCGTGCTCGGGCTGGCCTTCTACGTGTTCATGGTCGCGGCCGTCTCGCCCTGGGCCTGGCGGCTGAAGTTCCCGGCGCTGGCCTGGGTCCGGATCGGCGTCCGTGGTCGTCGGCATCGGGTTCGTGCTGTACCTGGTCTACACCGAGCTGTTCACGCTGAACGCGATCTGCCTGTGGTGCACGAGCGTGCACGTGCTGACGTTCCTGCTGTTCGTCCTCATCGTGGGCGGCGCCGCCGCGGGGTACGGCTTCCGGGAGCGGGACTACAGCTACTAGCGGCGGCTCAGCCCGGGGGACGACCCGGGCTCGTCCTGGCGCTGAGGACACCCGCCCGGCCACGCCTTATTGTCGGGGCATGCGGAGTAGCCGGGGGGTGCGGAGCCGGGGCGTGCGTATCCCGCGGGCCATCGCGCGGTGGCAGGAGTACGCCGCGCCCGGCCGGGTCGACCTGGCGATCGCGGCCGGCCTGCTGCTCTGGGGACTGCCCGATGTGCCCTGGTGGTGGGAGCATCCCGGGCACCGCGACACCGTGCCCGCCATCCTCGGCGCGCTGGCCCTGACCCTGGCCATGTCGGTGCCGTTCTGCTGGCGGCGCCGCTTCCCGTTCCCGGTACTCGCCTGCGCCGCCGCCGTGCTGGCGGTCCGCGCCGTGCTGCACCATGACCTCGTGTCCGCGTTCGCGGCGGTGCTGATCGCCGCGTACGGGGTGGGCAGCTACGGCCAGGCTTCCCGGCGCTACGCCCGCGGCCTCGGCTGGGCCGCGCTGGGCGGGGCCGTGCTCGTCGTGCTCACCAGCCACGGGCAGCGCCTGTCCGGTGCGCCGCTGGCCCTGCTCGGTGCCGCGTTCGTGCTGGGCGACGCGGCCAGCGCCCGGCGGGCCGAGTCCGCGGCCGCGGTCGAGGCGGCGCACCAGGCGGAGCGGACCCGGATCGCCCGTGAGCTGCACGACGTGGTCGCGCATCAGCTGTCCGCCATCGCGGTGCAGGCCGGGGCGGCCCGGATGGCCGCGCCGCCCGCACCGGACCCGGTGATCGGGACGGTCGAGCAGCTGGCCCGGGACGCGCTCGGCGAGCTGAACCACCTGCTCGGCGCGCTGCGCCGGGAACCGGACCGCAGCCCGGCCCGGCCCCCGGCCCCCACCCTGGCGGAGCTGGACGGCCTGGTGGCCGCCAGCCGGGCGGCCGGCACGATGGTGGACCTGACCGTGGCCGGCCAGGCCCGGCCGCTGCCCGCGGGCGTCGAGATGTCGGTGTACCGCATCATCCAGGAAGCGCTGGCCAATGTGGCCCGGCACGCCCCGCGGTCCGCCGCCCGGGTGATCCTGTGCTACGGCCCCGGGCAGCTGCGGGTCGAGGTCGTCAACGCGGGTCCCCCGGACGGCCACCGGGCGGCAGCGGCGTCGCACGGGCTGCCGGGCGGCCGCGGGCTGCGCGGGATGCGGGAGCGGGCCGAGCTGTACGGCGGCCAGCTCGAGGCCGGGGCCCGGCCCGGTGGCGGGTTCGCGGTCACCGCCACTATCCCCTGCGACAGCCTGGCCGCCCCGGTACCGGGATGAGCCGTACCGGGATGAGCCGGCGACCGTGGACTAGAGGCACGGGGATGAGAGGCACGGGATGAGCGGGGCGGGCGACATCGCGGTGGTCGTCGCGGATGACCAGGCACTGGTCCGGGCGGGGCTGGCCACCCTGCTGGACAGCCAGCCCGGGCTGACCGTGGTCGGTCAGGCCGGCGACGGCCAGGAGGCGGTGCGGCTGGCCCGCGAGGCGCGTCCCGACGTCGTGCTCATGGATGTCCGCATGCCGCTGCTGGACGGGCTGGCCGCCACCCGCCGCATCGCCGCCGAGCAGGCGGCCGGCCCGGCCGCCCATCCGGTCCGTGTGGTCATCCTGACCACCTACGACCTGGACGAGTACGTGTACGAGGCGCTGCGCGCCGGGGCCTGCGGATTCCTGCTCAAGCACGCGCCGCCCGAGGAGCTGCTGCTCGGGGTGCGGGCCGCGGCCGACGGCGGGGCCCTGCTCTCCCCGGCCGTGACCAAGCGGCTGCTGGCCGAGTTCGCCGCGCGCCGCCCGGCCGCTGCGGCCCCCGCCGCGCTCGCCGGGCTGACCAGCCGGGAGCGGGAGGTCCTCGACCTGGTGGTCCGCGGCCGGTCCAACGCCGAGATAGCCGCGCAGCTCGTGGTGACGCAGAGCACGGTCAAGACGCACGTCGGCCACATCCTGGACAAGCTGGGCCTGCGCGACCGGGTCCATGCCGTGGTCTTCGGATATGAGCACGGGCTGGTCGAGCCGGGCAGCCGCTAGCACCGCAGCGCGGCCCGCAGCGACGCGATCCGCGTCACCGCGCGGCCGGCGCCTCTGGGGGTGGGGGCTGTAACTCCCTGAACACGCTGAGTATCACATTCCCGCGCGAGCGGCCTCCACGGGAATCGCCGGCTCCGGCTCATTGTTAGCCCGGCTAACTGAAATTCGTTAGACTGCCTAACTGTGAGTGAGGCGCACAAGATGCCGGGTGGGGCCGACATGTCCCCGGCCATCATGGTCATACTCCGGCTGTTCCGCGGCCTGGAGTGCGTGGACACGGGGCTGACCCCCTCCCAGTACCGGATCATGAAGCTGGCCGGCGCCGGGGGTGAGCGCTCCACCCGGCTCGCCCAGCGGCTGGCGGTGGCCAAGCCGACCCTGACCGCGACCGCGGATGGCCTGGTGGCCGCCGGGTACGCCAGCCGGGCCGCCGAGCCGGGCGACCGCAGGGTCGTACGGCTCTCGCTGACCCCGGCCGGCCACGCGGCGCTGGACCGGGCCGACGCGGCGTACGCGGCCTGGCTCGGCCAGCTGCTGGACGCGACCGGCGACCCGGAGGCGGTGCTGGACGCGCTCGGGCTGCTCGGCTCGGCGATGGCCGAGGCGAGGCGGGCCAGGGAGGATCCCGGCGCGTGCGACGACGGGGACGGGGAGAGCGCAGGCGGCACCACCACAGGCGGCACCAGCACGAACGGGGACGGAAAGGAACGGGCCCACGGACACCGAACGGCACACCACCACGAACACGCTGCCCAGCAGGAAGGCGGTGGCTAAGGCGCGCAGAGACGGCCGGGACGCCGCCGCTGCCGGGACGGGCCTGGGCGAGGGCTGGCTGCGGCGGCTCGCGGGGTACTGCTGGCGCTTCCCGCGCAACGTGACGCTCGCGCTGGGCGGCACGCTGGTCGTGACCGTGGTCGCGGCGCGTTATCCCGCTGATCCAGCGGCAGATCGTGGACGACCTGGTCGGCCCCGGGCACCCGGCGGTCTGGCCGCTCGCGGTCCTGCTGCTGGGCGCCGCGCTGGCCAACTTCGGGGGCCTCTACCTGCGCCGCTACCGCGGCGGCCAGGTCTCCCTCGATGTCCAGCACGACCTGCGGACCGAGATGATGGGCGCGCTGTCCCGGCTGGATGGCAGGCGCCAGGACCAGCTGCACACCGGCCAGATCGTCAGCCGGTCCATTTCTGACCTGTCCATGGTCCAGGCCCTGCTCAGCATGATCCCGATGCTGCTCGGCAACGCGGTGCTGTTCCTCGCCTCCCTGGCGATCATGCTGTTCCTCTCCCCGCTGCTGACCCTGATCGCCCTGGCCGTCGGCCCGGCCCTGTGGCTCATCTCGGTGGCCTCACGCCGCACCCTGTTCCCGGCCAGCTGGGACGCGCAGCAGCAGGCGGCCGCCGTGGCCGGGGTGGTGGACGGCGCCGTGACCGGCGTGCGGGTGGTCAAGGGCTTCGGCCAGGAAGACCAGGAGACCGGCCGGCTGGAGCGGGCGAGCCGCCTGCTCTACGCCTCCCGGGTCCGCGCCGTACGGCTGATGGCCCGGTACAACCCGGCCCTGCAGGCCGTCCCCGCGCTCGGCCAGGTCGGCGTGCTCGCGCTGGGCGGCTGGCTGGCCATCCGGGGCTCGATCACCCTGGGCACGTTCGTCGCGTTCTCCTCCTACCTGATCCAGCTGGTCGGCCCGGTCCGCGCGCTGGCCGCGCTGGTGACCACCGGCCAGGAAGCGCGGGCCAGCGTGATCCGCGTGTTCGAGGTCATCGACACCGAGCCCGGTATCACCGACCGGCCCGGCGCGCTGCCGCTGGGATCCGGCCCGGCCCGCCTCGACCTCGACGACGTGAGCTTCGGCTACGTGCCCGGCCAGCCCGTGCTGCGCGGACTGTCGCTGCAGGTCGCGGTGGGCGAGACCGTCGCGCTGGTCGGCACCTCCGGCTCGGGGAAATCGACCATCGCGCAGCTGCTCCCCCGCTTCTACGACGTGACCGGCGGGGCGCTGCGGGTCGGCGGGCACGACGTCCGTGATCTCACCCTGGACTCGCTGCGGGCCGCGATCGGGCTGGTCAGCGAGGACTCGTTCCTGTTCTCCGACACGGTCCGGGCCAACATCGCCTACGGGCGGCCCGACGCCAGCTGGGAGGAGGTCCTGGCCGCGGCCCAGGCCGCCGAGGCGGACGAGTTCATCGCCGGGCTGCCGAAGGGCTACGACACGGTGGTCGGGGAGCAGGGGCTCACCCTGTCCGGCGGCCAGCGCCAGCGGGTGGCGCTGGCCCGGGCGCTGCTGACCGATCCGCGCATCCTGGTCCTCGACGACGCGACCTCGGCGGTCGACCCGCGGATCGAAGCCGAGATCCACGGGCGGCTCAAGCAGATCATGGCCGGCCGGACCACCCTGCTCATCGCGCACCGGCGCTCCACCCTCCAGCTCGCCGACCGGATCGCCGTCCTCGACCAGGGCCGTCTCGTCGACGCGGGCACCCACGCGGAGCTGGAGGCCCGCTGCCCGCTGTACCGCGACCTGATCACCGGGCCCGACGACGATGCCGAGGGCACCGACACGGCGGCGCTGCGCGGCTACGAGCAGGCCGGCGCCCCCCCGGAGCAGGCAGCCGGCCCGGCCATCACCCCCGGGCTGTGGCCGGGCGAGGCGGCCGCTGACGCCGCCGCCCCGCCGGCCGCCGGCCGCGGACGGGCTGGCTGCGGCCGTTCCCGCCCAGCTTCCGGGCCTGGGCGCGCTGCCCGGCGCGGCCAGCCCGGCGGGCCGGGTCGGGGTCCGCGGCGGGCGGGCCGGCGGCCGCGCCGGCACCGGCGCGGGCGGCGGGATGACCAGCATGATGGCGGGCATTCCCGCGTCGCCGGAGCTGCTGGCCCGGGTGGACGCGCTGCCGCCAGCCCGGGACGTGCCCGGGGTGGACGTCGGCTGGGCCCGGGCCGCGGCGCCCCGGTTCACGCTGCGGCAGGTGCTGCGGCCGTTCGCGGTGGGCCTCATCATCGGCCTGGTGCTGGACGCCCTCGACGCACTGGCCAGCCTGGCCATGCCCGCGCTGGTCCGCGGCGGCATCGACCACGGCGTGGAGACGAAGGTCACCGGCGCCGTGCTGCTGATCGCCGCGGCCGCGCTGGCCGTGGTCCTCGCCGACTGGGTCATCAACGCGGTCCAGACCGTGGTGGTCGGCCGCAACGGCGAGCGGGTCCTGTACTCGCTCCGGGTCAAGATCTTCTCCCAGCTGCAGCGGCTCGGCCTGGACTTCTACGAGCACGAGATGTCCGGGCGCATCATGACCCGGATGACCACGGATGTGGACGCGCTGTCGTCGTTCCTGCAGACCGGGCTGATCACCATGGTCAACTCGGCCCTGTCCTTCGCCGGGGTCATGGTCGCCCTGCTGATCATCAACCTCCGGCTGGGCCTGACCGTGCTGGCCCTGGTCCCGCTGGTGGTGGCGGCCACGCTGGTGTTCCGGTCCAAGTCCTCGCGGGCCTACGGCGAGGCGCGGGAGAAGGTCGCCGTCGTCAACGCGGACCTGCAGGAGAACGTGGCCGGCCTGCGGGTCTCCCAGGCGTACCGGCGGGAGCAGGTCAACCTGGCCCGGTTCACCGGCCGCAGCGCCGCTTACCGGCGGTCCCGGCTCCGGGCCCAGCGCTACATCGCGGTCTACTTCCCCTTCGTGCAGTCACTGTCCACCGCGGCGACCGCGCTCGTGCTGCTGGTCGCCGCGGGCCAGATGCGCGCCGGGCTGCTCACCGCCGGCGCGCTGGTCGCCTACCTGCTCTACATCGACATGCTGTTCTCGCCCGTGCAGCAGCTGTCCCAGGTGTTCGACGGCTACCAGCAGGCCGCCGTCGGGCTGCGCCGGATCAGCGGGCTGCTGCGCACCCGGACCAGCACGCCGGAGCCCGCGGAGCCGCGGCCGGTGACCCGGGGCCGCGCGCGGATCGAGTTCCGCGACGTCCGCTTCAGCTACGGGAGCGGTGACTCCGAAGCGCTCTGCGGGGTGAACCTCGTGGTGACGCCGGGCGAGACCGTGGCCCTGGTGGGGCAGACCGGGGCGGGCAAGTCCACGCTGGTCAAGCTGGTGGCCCGGTTCTACGACGTGACCGGCGGCGCGGTGCTGGTGGACGGGGTGGACGTGCGCGACTACGACCTCGGCCGCTACCGGCGGCGGCTGGGCGTGGTGCCGCAGGAACCGCACCTGTTCGCCGGCACCGTGCGCGACGCGATCGCCTACGGCGACCAGGAGGCGACCGACGCGCAGGTGGAAGCGGCGGCCCGCGCGGTCGGCGCGCTCGACATGATCGCCGGGCTTGCCCGGGGGCTTCCTGCACGAGGTCGCGGAGCGCGGCCGGAACCTGTCCGCGGGCCAGCGCCAGCTGATCGCGCTGGCCCGGGCCTACCTCGTCGATCCGGACATCCTCCTGCTGGACGAGGCGACCGCCGCGCTCGACCTGGCCGCGGAGGCGGCCGTCGTGTCGGCCACGGAACGGCTCACCGCGCGGCGTACCACGCTCGTGGTCGCGCACCGGCTGACCACCGCGGCCCGGGCCGACCGGATCGCGGTGGTGGACCACGGCCACATCGTGGAGCAGGGCACCCACGACGAACTGCTCGCCGCGGGCGGGACCTACGCCACGCTCTGGGCCGCGTTCACCGGCGCTGCTCTGGTTGCGTAGCCGGGGCAGCGAGCGGCGGGCCCGGCTGGGCCGGGATGGCCGGGGGCGCCGGGACGGCGGCGCCCGGCGCCCGGCGCCGGGCGGTGCGGCACAGCCCGGCCAGGTCCTCGGCCAGCCGCCCGGCCTCCTGGCCAGGCCGGTCGCGGAACTCGGCCCTGACCCGCCGGCCGGCCGCGTCCACGTGCACGGTGGCCAGGGACAGGACGCGCTGGACCGGCCCGGTGACCATCCGGATGCTCTGCACCTTCTCCAGCGGCACCCAGGTGGTGACCTTGCGGAGCCGGCCGGTGACCCCCATCGCGGTGGCGGCGTCGTGCCCGGCGGCCAGGAAGTGATAACTCAGCGGGGCCTTGCGGCGGGCCCGCCGCGGCGGCCGGGTCAGCGGGGGCGGATCGGCGCCCATGACCAGCCGCATCAGCTGCCAGGCCGGCTCGCGATGGCCGACCGGGAGCAGGGTCTTGCGCATCCGGCCCGACCCGTCGGCATGATCCCGGCCCGGCGAGCCGGCCACGTCGATCTCCAGGCGGCACCAGCCCAGCGGCCGCCACAGCACCGGCTCGACCATCCGCACCGCCTGCACCCGGCGCAGCGGGATGGTCTCCGCGACCGTGCCGAGCAGCCCGCGGCGGATCCGGATGCCGTCCGGCGACTGGGCCAGGGTGAAGCCGTACTCGGTCGCGAGCCGCCGCCACACCATCGGCACCAGGGTGATCAGGAAGATCAGGAACGTGCTCGCCGGTGGCGGCGAGCACGGCCGGCGACGACCAGGATCACCACCAGCTCGGCCACCAGCAGCGCGATGAGCAGGCTGGCCCCGGAGGCGAACACGGACCCGACCAGGCGGCCGGTGGGGACACTGGCCAGGATCCGCTCGCCGGGTTCCGGGGTGGCCGGGTCGAGCCCGTGATGCGCGGCCAGCAGCCGGGCCCTCAGGTCGAGCGCGGCCTGCTCGGGCAGGTAGGCGAGCCGCCCGTCGGCGTGACTGGAACCGGCCAGCCGGACGCGCAGTTCGGCCAGGCCGAGCGCGCGGGCCAGGAACGGCCGTACCACGTCCACCGCCTGGATCCGGGTCACCGGCAGCTGCCGGGAGTCGCGGCGCAGCAGGCCGGTCTCGATCCGCAGCGTGGCCCCGTCCAGCTTCCAGCGGGTCACCAGCCAGTTGACCACGGCCCCGAGCACCACGAGCGCGGCCAGCACCCAGTCGATGAGGTGCGACCCGTCGTGCCCGAACTGGCCGGACGCCGAGATGCCCACGATGGCCAGCACGCCGACGGCGGCGCGCCCGGAGCGGACCAGCGGCGACAGCGGGTGCAGCCGGTGCCACTGGCCCGGATCGGGCGTCACAGGCCCGCGGCCTTCGCCTCACCGAGGGCGGCCAGCCGGTCCCGCAGCCGGGCGGCTTCCTCGCGCTCGAGCCCCGGGATCCGCGCGTCACTCGCCGCCGCCGCGGTGTGCAGCTTGACGGTGGCCAGCCGGAACGCGCGTTCCACCGGCCCGGCGGTCACGTCGACGAACTGCATGCGGCCGTAGGGCACCACGGACAGGCGCCGGACCAGCACCCCCCGGGCGACGATGAGGTCATCCTCGCGCTCGGTGTAGGTCCAGGCCCGGACCCGGTTACGGGTGAACCAGAAGGCGGCCAGCGAGGCGGCGATGACCGCGGCCACCGCGATGACGCAGGCCGTGGCGCCCGCTGCTAACCCGGCGGCCGTGCCCGCGACCAGGGCGGCCGCGGCCGCGGTCCCGGCCACCTGGACGCGGCGCATCCGCCACAGCCGGGGAGACGGGGACTTCGGCGCGGGGGCGGCAGAGCCAGGCATGGGCCAAACGGTACAACCCGCGCTGCCGCCGACCAAGCGCGTTACCGGCCAAGCCCGGGCGGCCGCCTTGCGTAGCATGAGGGCGGGAAGGAGCGGAGTGAGCGATACCGGCATCCCGACGGCCATGATCGGCGACATCACCTCGCATGCGATCTCGTCCGTCGCCACGCTGATCCGGCCCTACGTGCTGTGCACCCCGGTCGCCGTGCTGGACCGGGCCGTGTTCGGGCTGGAGCCCGGCCCGCTGGTGCTGAAGCTGGAGCAGCTCCAGCACTCCGGGTCGTTCAAGGCCCGGGGCGCGTTCGCCAACCTGCTGCTCCGCCCGCTGCCCGGCGCCGGGGTGGCCGCCGCGTCGGGCGGCAATCACGGCGCGGCGGTGGCGTATGCGGCCCAGGCGCTGGGCGTGCGCGCCCGCGTGTTCGTCCCGGAGGTCTCGTCCCCGGCCAAGATCGAGCGCATCCGCGGCTACGGCGCGGACCTGGTCGTCGGGGGCGCGGCCTACGCCGACGCGCTGGCGGCCAGCGAGGAGTGGGTGGCGGCGTCGGGTGCGCTCCCGGTGCCCGCGTTCGACCAGGTCGAGACGATCCTGGGCGCCGGGACGCTGGGCGCCGAACTGCGGCAGCAGGCGCCTGCGGCGGGCACCGTGCTGGCCAGCGTGGGCGGCGGCGGGCTGCTCGCCGGGATCTGCGCGGCCTACGCGGGCCAGGCGCGCGTGATCGGGGTGGAACCCGAGGGCGCGCCCACCCTGACCCGGGCCCTGCGGGCGGGCCAGCCGGTGGACGCGGAGGCAGGCAGCGTGGCCATCGACTCACTGGCCCCGCGCCGGTCGGCGAGCACACGTTCGCGGTGATCCGTGAGCATCGTGCGGCGGGTCGTGCTGGTCAGCGACGAGGACATCATGGCGGCCCAGGACATGCTGTGGGACCGGCTCCGCCTGGTGGCCGAGCCGGGCGGCTGCGCGGCGCTGGCCGCGCTGCTGTCCGGCCGGTACTCCCCCGGCCCGGACGAGACGGTCGCCGTCGTGATCAGCGGGGCGAACACCACCGCGGTCGATTTCCGCGGCTGACCCTGGCCTGGGCTGACCCTGGCCTGGACGGGGCCGCGGCCGGAGGTGGCGGCGGACCGAGTCCCCGGGGGGGTTGGGACCCGGCCCGCCGCCTGGCACCCGCCGCGGCGACAGGAGGCGGCGGGTGGTCAGGGGGGAGCGCTCTGCGCGCCGGCCCGCGGGTACCCGTGGCGGGGAGCGGACCGGCGGGTGGCGCTCGGCGCGGCCGACGGCGACGGGGTCGCGCCGGCCGGCGGGGCTGGTTGCTCGCCGAGGGTGAGGGCTGCTGGGTCGGGCCGGGCGTGGGCGAATCGCTGGGGCTGCCAGACGGGCCCGGGTGGCCGGACTGCCCTGGGCTGCCGGACGGGCCCGGGCGCCCCTGAGCTGCCGCGCCCCGTGCCGGGCGCGGAACTGGATGGCCGCCGATGGCGCCGGGAGCCAGCGGGGGAACTGTGCGCCACGTGGCGGGCTGACGTGGCCGCTCCGGGCCCGGACGCCCCGGCGCCGGCCGGCAGCGGCGAGGCCGGCCCCGGCGGCACGCCCGGCTCCCGGCCCGTGGCGGCGGGCCCGCCCGCCGGGGGCGCGTCGATGGTGTCGTGGGCCAGCCGCTGGGCCGCGTCGGGCAGGTCACCGGCGTAAGCGACCGCCAGCAGCCCGCCCATGAGGACGGCCCCGGTGGCCACGGCCACCGCCGGCCTGGTCCCGCGCAGCGAGGCCACCCAGCCCGGGCTGCGGCGGCGGACCCGGGACGGCGGCTGCGTGCCGGCCCCCCGGGCCCGGAACTCCGCGAGCGCCCGGGCCTCCCCGGCCAGCTCGCTGCTTTCCGGGGCGGACGTCAGCGCGGCCAGCACCAGGGCGGCCGGCTGCCAGCGGCCCGGGTCTCCGTCTGGCAGCGGGCGCCCCTCGAGGAGCAGGTCCAGCGGCGCGCCAGAAGGCCGCTCCGGGCCAGGGCGGTCCGGCCGGCTCCTCTGCTCAGGTCCAGGCTCACGTGTGGTCATGCTGACTTCGAAACGACGCGGCGGCCGTTTTCGTTACACGGTTCTTGTTACACAGTCTTCGTTACACGGTTCCCGCGGGGTCGTGGGTGATGCCGGACTCCCGATGGGTGGCGGCCAGCCGCCGTAAACCCCGGTGCGCGGCCACCCGGACCGCCCCGGGGCTGCGGCCGACCAGCCCCGCCACGGCCTGGGTGTCCAGCCCCGCGACGACCCGGAGCAGGATGACCTCCGCCTGGAACCGGGGCAGGGACGAGATGACCGCGATCGCCGCCTCGGTGCTCAGCTTCTCCAGCACCAGGTCGGCCGGGTCCGCGCTGCCCGGCCCGGCCCCGTCGGGCAGGTCGGGCACCGGGACCACCGGCCGCCGGGACCGGCGGCGGCCCTCGTCGATGGCGCGGCGGCGGGCGGTCGTGAACAGCCAGGCCCGCCAGGCAGCTTCGTCGCCGCGGAAGGCGTCCAGGCCCCGGACCACCTGCACCCAGGTGTCCGCGGCGATGTCCTCGGCGGCCTCGGGCGCGATCACCCGCAGGTAGCGCAGCAGGGCGGGGTTCGCGTCGCGCCACAGCGCGGAGAAGGCCCCCTCGGCCTCGCCGGTCCGGCCCTGCGCGGCTGCGAGCAGGCGCTCGAACGTCTCGCCGATCACGATGCCGAGTATCGGCACCAAGTGCCCCGATCCGCAGCGGATCGGGGATCTGTGTCTGAATTCTCCCCGAAATGGCGGAAATAAAAGGCCCGGATGGGCGGCACCGCCCAGGCGCGCGGCGCGGCTAGCGGCCGCCGATATCCTCGCTCCAAACGGCCGGGTAGCGGTCCTGGAATTCGCGCATCACGGCCATGCACCCCTCGTCATTGAGCAGGGTCACCGAGACGCCGTGGTCAGCCAGGAAATCCAGGTCCCCGGCGAAGGTCTCGGCCTCCCCCACCACCACGCGCGGGATCTGGAACAGCAGGATGGCGCCCGTGCACATCGGGCAGGGGGAAAGGGTCGTGTACAGGGTCATGTCCTGGTAGGAGGATTGGCGGCCCGCGTTACGCAGGCAGGCGATCTCCCCGTGCGCGATCGGGTCGCCGAGCTGCACGCGCTCGTTGTGGCCCGCGGCCACGATGCCGGGGCCGGCGGCCAGCACCGCCCCGACCGGGACGCCCCCGGCGTCCAGGCTGGCCTGCGCCTGCGCGAGCGCGGCCGCCATCATCTTCTGGTCCAGCTCGTCCAGTCCGGTCGTCATGCGCAGGAGGGTACCCCGCCGCGGGGCCGGTCACCCGGGTCACTCAGCCGGCGAACGTGGCGTACAGCAGGTAGACGTTCAGCACGATGATCATCACCGTGACCAGGCCCGCCGCCGCGGTGGTGAGCCTCCGGTTCACCAGCGGGCCCATCACGTCCCGGCGCCGGGTCAGGATGACCAGCGGGACCAGCGCGAACGGGATGCCGAACGAGAGCACCACCTGGGAGATCACCAGGCTGCCGGTGGTGGGCAGGCCGAGTTCCAGGACCAGCAGGGCCGGCAGCATGGTGAGCCCGCGGCGCAGGAACAGCGGGATCCGGCGGTCGATGAAGCCCTGCATGACCACCTGGCCCGCGTAGGTGCCCACGCTGGAGGACGACAGGCCCGAGGCCAGCAGCGCCGCCGCGAAGGCCAGCGCGGCACCCCCGCCGACCAGCCGGGCCAGGTCGGCGTGCGCGGCCGTGAGCGAGGCCATCTGGACCCCGCCGGACTGGCTGGCCATCGCCGCCGCCACCACCAGCATGGCCAGGTTGACCAGCCCGGCCGCGCCGAGCGCGATGACCACGTCGAGCCGCTGGAAGCGGAGCAGCTCACGGCGCTCGCCGTCGTCGGCGCAGGCCACCCGGGACTTGGTCAGCGCGGAGTGCAGGTAGACCACGTGCGGCATCACGGTGGCCCCGACGATGCCGGCCACCAGCAGCGGGCCACCCGGCCCGGCGAAGCCCGGCACCAGGCCGCTGGCCAGCGCGGACGGGTCCAGGTGAACGGCCGCGAGGTCGTAGGCGAAGCCCAGGAAGATGATGCCGAGCAGGCCGCAGACGGCCAGCTCGAACCGGCGGTAACCGCGCTGGTCGAGGGCCAGGATGGCGAACGCCACCACCGCGGTCATGGGACCCGCGGCGCGCAGCGGCACGTGGAACAGCAGGTTCAGGCCCAGGGCGGCGCCGACGAACTCCGCCAGGTCGGTGGCCATGGCGATGAGCTCGGCCTGGACCCACAGGCCGCCGGTCACCGGCCGGGGCAGGTAGGCCCGGCACAGCTCGGGCAGGTCCCGCCCGGTGGCCACGCCGACCTTGGCGGACAGGTACTGGACCAGCATGGCCATCAGGTTGGCGACCACGATGACCCAGGCCAGCGCGTAGCCGAACCTGGCCCCGGCGGCGAAGTTGGTCGCGAAGTTGCCCGGGTCGATGTAGGCCACCGAGGCCACGAAGGCCGGCCCCAGCAGCGCCAGCACACCGCGCAGCCGCCCGCGCGAGCGCATCAGGCGCAGCGGGCTCAGCTGGTCCGAAGGCGGGCCCGGAGGCGGGGGCGGCCGCAGCGCGGGATCTGCCGCCATGGACCAGCTTCCCTAGCCGACCGACGGGCCGAGGCCGAGCGACTGCGGCGTGCTGGAGTCAGGCGACGGCTGGTTCAGGCCCTCATCCAGCGGCCCGAACTGGGTCATCAGCGCGGCGCTGCCGCCCCAGGGCGTCTGCTCCTCGGCCACCAGCGTGTTGGTGGTGAGCAGCAGGCCCGCCACGGACGCGCCGTTCTGCAGCGCAGAGCGCGCGACGCGCAGCGGGTCGATGATGCCCATATCGATCATGTTGCCATACCGGCCCTGGAGCGCGTCAAAGCCCTCGTCCGGGCCGAGCCGGGACAGCTGGGCCACGACCTCCTCACCGGAGTAGCCCGCGTTGGTCGCGATGAGGTACGCCGGCGCGGTCAGCACCCTGCGCACGATCTCCACGCCGGTCGCGTAGTCGTCCTTGACCTGGAGGTCATCCAGCGCGCCCGCGGCGTGCAGCAGCGCGGCGCCGCCGCCGGCCACGATGCCCTCGGCCATGGCCGCCCGGGTCGCGGCCAGCGCGTCCTCCACCCGGTGCTGGAGTTCCTTGAGCTCCGCCGGGGTGGGCGCGCCCACCCGGATCACCGCGACCTTGCCGGACAGCGCGCCGATCCGCTCGCTCAGCACGTCCGCGTCGATCCCGAACGTGGCCCGCTCCAGCTCGGCACGCAGCTGCCCGAGCCGGAAATCGACGTCCTCGGCCGAGCCGTCGCCGCCGATGATGGCGGTGTTGTCGGCGGTGACCCGGACCTGGCGGGCCCGGCCCAGGTGCTCCAGGCTCATGGTCTCCAGCGAGAAACCCGAGGTCTTGCTGCAGACCGCGCCGCCGGTCACGGCGGCGATGTCCTCCAGCTTGCGGAGCCGGCGGTCACCGAAGCCCGGGGCCCGCACGGCCACGCACTGGAACATCCCGTTGACGTGGTTGTGCACCAGCATGGACAGGGCGGTGCCCTCGACGTTCTCGGCCAGGATGACCAGCGGCCGGGGGGCGCGCATGATCTTGTCGAGCAGCGGCATGAGCTGCTGGACCTTGGTGATCTTCTCGCTGCACAGCAGCAGGTAGGGATCGTCGAGGACTGCCTCGAGGCTGGCCGGGTTGGTGACCAGGTACGGCGACAGGTACCCGTTGTCGAACTGGAAACCCTCGACGAAGTCGACGCCCATCCCGTTCGCGCTGGACTCCTCCACGGTGACGATGCCGTCGTCACCCACGGTGTGCAGCGCCTTGGCGATGACCCCGCCCACGACCTCGTCGTCGTTCGCGGAGATGGCCGCCACCCGGGCGTAGTCCTGCTCGGTGGCCACCGGGTGCGCCACCCCCTGCAGATGGCTGACCAGCCGGTCCACGGCCACGTCGATACCCCGCTTGACCAGCACGGGGTTGGCACCGGCGCCGATCGCCTGCATGCCCTCGGTAATGATGGCCTGGGCCAGCACCGTGGCCGTGGTGGTGCCGTCACCGACCACGTCGTTGGTCTTGATCGCCGCTTCCTTGACCAGCTGGGCGCCCATGTTCTCAAACTGGTTGGCCAGATGGATCTCGCGGGCGATGGTCACGCCGTCGTTGGTCACCACCGGGGTGCCGGTGATCTTCTCCAGGATGACGTTGCGTCCCTTGGGCCCCAGCGTTGACTTCACGGCTTCGGCCAGCTTGTCCACACCGGCCAGCAGCAGGCTGCGCGCTTCCGCGCCGAAACGCAGTTCCTTAGCCATCAGTCCTCCTAGGACGGGTTCTTAGTCAGTGGCGGTAATCAGGGGACGAGAATGGCGCGGCCGCGCACCCGGCCTGCATCGAGATCCGCGAACGCCTCGACGGCGCTGGTCAGCGGGTAAGTCCGGGTGTGCAGGGTGACCTTGCCTGCCTGGGCCAGGGACATCAGCTCGGCCAGGTCGTTGTAGGTGCCGACGATGTTCCCGATGATGTTGCGCTCGGTGGAGATGATGTCGAGCGTGGGGATCTCCAGCGTGCCGCCGTAGCCGATGACGAAGTAGGAGCCGGCCGGGGCGGTCATGTTCCAGCCGTCCATCTCCGCGCCCTGCTCGGCCACGAAGTCCAGCACGACGTGGGCGCCGGCGCCGCCGGTCAGGTCCTTGACCGCGTCCACGTGGCTGCCGTCCGCGACCACGGTGTGGGTCGCCCCGAGCTGCTCGGCCAGCTTGAGCGCGTCCGGGTTCCGGTCCACCACGACGATGGTGGTAGCGGACAGCGCGGCCAGGCACTGGATGCCGATGTGGCCCAGCCCGCCCGCGCCGATCACCACGGCGGTCGTGCCCGGGTAGAGCAGCGGGAGGGCCTTGCGGACCGCGTGGTAGGCGGTAATGCCCGCGTCGGCCAGCGCCGCCACGTCCTGCGGCTGGGTCGCCGGGTCCAGCTTCACGCAGGCCCGGGCCGAGGTGAGCAGGTACTCGGCCATCCCCCCGTCGCGGGACAGGCCGGGGAAGGAGCTGTCCCCGGTGCAGTGCATGTCGTCACCGGCCCGGCAGGCCCGGCACAGCCCGCAGGTCGGGGTGGGGTGCAGGATCACGGTGTCGCCCACGGCCACGTTGCTGACCGCCGAGCCGATCTCGTGCACCCACCCGGCGTTCTCGTGACCGAGGATGTAGGGCAGCGGGGTGCCCATGGCCGCGTCCCACTGGCCCTCGATGATGTGCAGGTCGGTACGGCAGACGCCGGCCCCGCCGATCTTCACGATGACGTCGAGCGGGCCGCCGATAGTCGGCTCCGGTACCTCGTCGATCACCGGCTGCTGGTGGAAAGCGTGCAAGCGGACGGCCTTCATTGGTCCTCCTCGACCTGGGGTTGCTGGCCTAGCCCGGCCGTGTCGTTGTATCGGTGCCCCAGCATCCCGCGGCATATGCTTCCGTTCGCCTCGATACTGGTCCGGGTCAGCCGGGCCCGGCCCAGATACATCCGCAGGGAATCCGGGCTCACCGGCTCACCGGTCTTCGGGTCGATGAGCAGCCACGCGTCATCGCCGGCGGGCAGGCCGAGCTGGGCGCGGCGCTCGCGCAGCCGCTGCAGCGCGGCGGAGGGCGGCACCTCGCCCAGGGTCATGCCCGGCAGGCTGGCCGGGTCAGTCCCGGCGCTGAGCAGCGGCCGGCAGACCTGATCGGTACCGGCCAGCACCGCCTTGCGCAGGAAGTCGGCCCGCAGCTCGTGCAGCTCGCCGACCGCCTCGCCGTCGAACGACTGCGCGAAGCCCGCGTGCGCGGCCACCCCGCCGTTGATCGCGTCCGAGGCGAAATGCTCGTCCAGCACGACCTCGGCCTGGCGCACGCCCGGCAGGGCGGCTACCGCGTCGTAGGCGTCGGCCACCATGAGGAAGGCAAAGTTGGGCGCGCAGAAGTAGGTGGGCAGCCGCAGCCGGACCTGCGCATCACCCTCGGGGGTGACGGTGCACGAGGAGACGAAGCCCAGCGCCGTGATCGGCTCGTCGAGCTCCGGATCCCGTACCGAGTCCAGGGCGGCCAGGACCCGCGGCACCTCGACCACGGGAGCGCGCTGCTGACCGGGCAGGCCTCGGCGCCGCTGACCGGGCAGGCCTCCGGCGCCGGGCAGGCCTCCGGCGCCGGGCGCGCCCGGCGGAGCGCTGGGCTCCGCCGGGCGCGCTTCGCGCGTGCTCGCGGTCACTGGGGCAGTCATGCCCCCGAGACCAGCTGGGCATCATCCTGCGATGCCGGGGCGCTGGCGTCCTTGATCTGGAACTCGGCCGGGACCTCGATGTCGTACAGCTTGGCCGCGTTCAGCCCGAGGATCTTCTTCTTGGTGTCGGTGTTCACCCTCGGGTAGTCCGAGAACTCGTCACTGGGGTAGTCCCAGTCCACGAAGCCCTCGATCTGCCACTTCGGCTCCCAGATGCCGTAGTCGCTGCCGAAGGTCATCTTGTCCTCGCCGACCCAGAACAGCAGCTCGCCCATGACCTTGGCGAAGAACTTCGGCCGCGCGTACATCAGGCCGCCGATGACCACGGACAGGCCGGCGTAGACGTTGGGCTCCTGCGTCGCCATGAAGCAGAAGTCCTCGATCCGGGGCAGGCCCACGTGCTCGACGATGAAGTTCAGGTCCGGGAAGTCCGTGGCACAGTGGTCGATGTCTGAGACGTCGAACGCGTCCTTATCCAGCGGCCAGATCGTCGGGCCCTTGTGCACGTGGATGTTCTTGATCCCGAGGTTCTGGGCGGCCTCGAGGAACCGGTAGGCGCCCGGGTCGCTCAGCTTGTAGCCGCGCGAGCCGTTGTTCCACTCGGCGGTGTAGAGCTTGACGCCCTTCGAGCCGTACGTGTTGACGTTCTTCTTGAGCGCCTCCAGCCCGGGATCGCCGTCGCGGGGGTCGAACCGGGTGTTGTAAATGAACTTGCCCGGGTGCCGCTTCCCCATTTCGGCGTTGCGCTCGGTGGTGTTGAAGCCCTCCTTGTACCACTCCTTCAGGTACGTCGGCTGGAACACCGCCACGTCCACGTAGCCGTCCTCGAAGACGTCCTTCATCAGGTCGTCTTCCGAGTACTTCTGGAAGTGCTCGATGGACCAGTGCGTCTCGGGCGGGCCGAGGCCCTGGTAAGCGTGGAAGCACTCGATCCAGCCCTTGGCGTACTGCTCGGCCCCCTCCACCCAGTTGTCCGGGGCGGCGTTCCAGTAATGCATATGGCTATCGACAACGAAGTACTTCTCGCCGTCCTTTTCGTACACGGTTCCTCCTCGTTGGGGGTCCGGTGATGAAGCGCTGGACGCCGCGCCTAGCTGCTGGCCGTCAGATCGAAATCGATGTACTCGGCCGCGTCCTCGGGATTAGCGAACATGATCGTCCGGTCGTCCTCGTGGATCATGCGGCCGTAGTGCGTTGACATGTTCTCCTCGAACTCCGCGGCGTCGAAGTAGCCGGGCTCCTCGCCCAGCGCCTCGGAGATCTCGTCGTAGACGACGTCCATGCGCCGGACCGCGTTGACCCGGATCATGGACGGCAGGGGCGTCACCGTCACATTGGACTCGGTGCTCATGACCTGAGCCACGACTGCGCCGACCTGATTGTTCATCAGGGTGAATCCGCACATGTTGGACGCGGTGTTGTTGACCTTGAACGGGCTTTCCGCCGTCTTGAACTTGGTCACTGGGCCAGCTCCTTCGGTGCTTCCAGACTCAGATCGGACAAGATGCCCCTGAACCGGTGCTTCTGCGCGTCCAGGCCGTCTTCGAAGCGGGGCGGCTTCGACTCGGGCTGCGACCACAGCGGCTGCAGCGCCCGGGCGGCGGCGATGGACCGGGGCACCCAGACCGACAGCCACTCCTGCAGCTTCGCCTTGTTCTGGTCGCCGAACTCGCGGTCGGAGGTCAGCAGCTCGAACATCGGCCGGGTGTAGCGCAGGTCGCGCTCGGCGTAGTCATACTCTTCGGCGCCGACCACCGTGGGCGTGACGAAGTCGCCGTTCCGCGGGGCCGCGTGCTGCACCAGCTGGCTGCGGAAGAGCTCGCCGACCAGGGGCTCGAACACCACGTTGGCCGCGAAGATCGCCTCGCACCAGTCGTCGATGCCGGTGAGCTGCTCAGCCACCTCACGCACGCCCTGCCAGGCCGGGTCGCTGTTCCAGGTCTCCAGGTGCGCCGTGCCGTCGAAGCCCTCGATCTCCTCGGACAGGCTCAGGTTGTACAGCGCGAGGTCCTGGGCGGCCCGGATCCGGTGCATGCTGTTCACCGAGATCGCGTTGTTGTGCATGTTGGTCGGCGCGCGCCGGTTGGCGTTGGCGAAGAGGTACAGCCCCAGCCCGTGGTCCACGTGCATCCAGGCTCCGACGTTGCGCTCGACGAAGTTCACCCAGCTCCGGTTCCACTGCTCGAACGCCTTCGCCTGGCGGGCTGCGTCGATGTTCTGGTTGAGCTGCCGCACCACGTTGGAGTTGTAGCGGTAGAACGTGAGCTCCCACTCCTCGTTGGGGTCGCGGAACTCATGCCAGCCGTGCGCGGGCCAGTCGTAGCCCTTGCCGCCCGAGCCGGGGTAGCGCTCCGGCTCCGGCCGGTCCGAGCCCCAGGCCTTGAGGGACGTCCAGTCCAGCGGGTACCCGCCCCGGCCGTCGGAGAAACCGTAGAGCCAGCCCTGGGCGAGGTAGTGCCGCGGGTCGGGCTGGACCTCGACGGTCACGTCCTCGTAGTGGGACTGCTTGCGCTTGGCGGGCGTGTAGTAGTTGAACCGGCGGGCGGTCGAGTCCGGGAATTCCTTCGCCCCGGCCTCCGCGTCGGTAAAGACCGGCTTGGGAACACTGCGTTCTGGAGCGGTTGTCATGAGGTCTCTCCTTCATCGTGAGAGTTCAGGCGCGGATTGCCACCGGCGCTCTGCCGGTGGGCTTGCAGGCACGTCCGTTGCTCCTCACTGCTGGCCGGGATCCCCGGTGGTGGTGAACTTGTCGTAGTAGATCCGCTTCTCTTCCACGCCGAGCTGCGCGAGCAGCGGCAGGGCCGCCTCCACCATGGGCGGCGGGCCGCAGACGTAGGCGTGGGCTCCGGTCAGGTCGGTCGCGTGCCGCTTGACCACGTCGGTGACAAAGCCGGTCTCGCCGTCCCAGTCGTCATCCACGTCCGCCTCGGACAGCGCCGGGATGTACCGGAAGTTCGGCAGCTTCTCCTCGAGCTCGTGCAGCTCGGCCTCGAAGCACAGGTCCCGCTTGGCCCGGGCGCCGTAGAAGAAGGTGGCCTTGCGCTGGATGCCGCGCTCGGCCAGGGTGCGCAGCAGCGACAGGATGGGGGCCATGCCCGCCCCGCCGCCCACGAAGATCAGGTCGTTCTCGCCCTCGCGGAGGGTGAAGACCCCGAACGGGCCGCTCAGGTCGAGCCGGTCCCCCTCGGCCAGCTTCTCGGCCAGGAACCTGGAGAACACCCCGTCCGGGTAGACCTTGATGATGAACTCCAGCAGCCCGCTCTCGCGGCTGGTGGTGTTCGCCATCGAGAAGGACCGCACCTCCTCCGTCCCGGGCACGGCGATGTCCATGTACTGGCCGGGGAAGAACTTGATCTCGTCCGGCTCGAGCAGCCGCAGGATCAGGTGGCGCATGTCGTGGGTGACCGCGTCCTTGGACACCACCTCCGCCACGCCCTGCTGGATCGGCAGGCCGGAGCGGATCATCTCCTCGTCGTAGTTGAGCAGCTCGATCGTGACGTCCTCGTAGGCGTGCGCCCGGCACAGCAGCGTGTAGCCCTCATCGAGCTCGTAGTCGGGGAGCGCGAAGGTCGAGTACTTGTCGTGCTCTATGTCCTCACCCTCGAGGATGAACGACTTGCAGGCGGCGCACTGGCCCTCCTTGCAGCCGTGCATGAGCATGATGCCCTGCTCGGCGGCGGCCCGCAGGATCGTCTGATCCTCGCTGACCTCGATCTCGATGCCGACCGGCTCGAACCGTACGACATGCTTGTCGGCCATGGCCCCCTCGCGGATAGTGGGAAATCGCCTCGGAGAAGTGGTTGGGAGGGGGCCGCAGGGCCTGGCCTGCGGCCCACCTCCCGGTCTAGCTAGGGTCGGTCAGGCCTCCGCTGGCGCTGGACGGCCCGCCGGGCCCTGCCGGTTGTAGTCGGCCACGAAGGCCGTCCTCTCTTCCGGCGTCATCTCGTTGAGCAGGACGTTCGGGCTGAGCACCGGCCCCATCCGGCGCAGGTGGTCCAGCGTCCACATCTTGCTCGGGTCGAGGTCCAGGTGCGGCTGCGCCACGAGGGTCTTGCCGTCGTCCCGGACGTAGCCCATGTCGGACACCACGTCGGCCCAGTTCCAGCCGTGGTACAGGGTCTCCCATTCGCGCTTGCCGATGAGCTGGCCCATGTTCGGGGTGGAACGGCCCTGGTAGGTCGGGCCGGAACGCTTCCGCGTCCGTCCACCGGCAGGCCTCGTGGCAGTAGGTGCGGACCTGGCCGTTGACCTCGTCGATGACCATGTCCTCGCGGACCAGGCAGGGCACCATGCAGGTCCAGCAGCGGTGCGGGTACACGTAGTCGACGGACTCGGCCACGATCGGGTGGTGCCCGTTCGGCATGCGACAGCCGGTTGTAGTTCTCCCACCACTTGCCGTACTTGTCGTACCAGCCCGGGTACTTGTACTCGAACCACTCGAAGTCCGTGTCGGTCATCGGGTCGATCCGCCAGTAGTTCGCCAGCCAGCCGGTGGCGAAGAACTGGGCTACCTCGTGCACGTAGCCCTTGTTCCAGATCTGGTTCCACGCCTCGTCGATGAGGTCGTGCGGGATGACCAGCCCGTACTTCTCGAGCGGGACGAGGTAGCTGCGGTAGTAGTCGTCGTAGATCCACCGGCGCCACATCTCGGCGTAGGACTCACGGTCCTTGCGCCGGTCCTTGGTGCCGTACTCGATGAACGTGCCGATGGCGGCGTCCACCACGCGGTGGTTGTTCCACCACGCGTAGCGCAGGTCGCGCTCGAGCAGCTGGTGGTTCTCCTCGTCGGCCAGGGCCATGAGGAGGGTGGCGTACCCGTTGCTGATGTGCCGCGACTCGTCCGACTGGACCGAGTGGAACACCGTCGGCAGCAGGTAGTCGCCGTTGGCGGCGGCTTCGGCGGGCATGGCCACGAACAGCGTGTTGGTGAACGCCGTCTCGGCCACGATCGTCAGGTAGATGCTCGCCGCGGTGATCGCGTCACCGGTGATGAACCCTTCGGCGAACTGCCGGCCGATCGTCCCGCAGTAGTCGTTCTGGAAGTTCCGGAGGCTGTTGTTGAAGCCCGCCGGGTCGATGTAGTTGTTCATGTACAGGCGCTTGAGGTTCTGCTGGATCGTCGAGTGCCGTACCTCGTCGATCATCTGGATCGCCTGGCCGTTGTGCAGTTCCGGGTTGGGCACGGTGCGGAACAGCAGCGGCATGGCCCGCGCGGCCGAGATCTCCGGGAGCGGGATGATGGACAGGAACAGCTTCTGCCACTCCAGCCAGCGCTCCTGCACCTGGCGGAACATGTTGCCGCGGATGGCGCCGTCCTGGGCCCCGTAGACGCGGTGGTCCTTCTCTTCCTGCATCGGGAAGTAGGAGCGCAGGACCTGCTTCAGCGGGTCCTTCTTCGATGACTTACGGAACGAGTAGTCCGTCCCGTACTGCGACACCGGCTCGTGATACATGGGTTCCCAGGACAGTTCCTGGATCTTCTGGTGGGCCTTAGCCACACTCTGGCGACTCATGGTCACCCCTTTCCCCATCGTGGCTCGGCAGCCTGCTTGGTTGGCTGCCGGAAGTCCCTATGTGCCGAATAACAACCTGTAAAAGCGGGGGCCGGGCTCTCAACATGAGACAGGCCCGTCTGCAGCCCTCCCGGCCTGCGCGGCGGGCGTCCCCCGCCTGCGGACTCAGTGCTCACCAAATCAGTGCTCACCAAATCAGCGGTCACCGGATCAGCGCTCACCGAAGAAGATGTTCCTGAGCTCGGCGAGCTGGTCCTGGACGTCCTCGGAGTTCCGGTGGTTCCCCTCGGCGGCCGGCTCGATCCCCAGCGCGCGGAGCAGCTCCGCGGCCGGGGCACCCGGGTCGCCGGATTCACCCAGGACCGGATGCAGTCCCTGGTCAGCCAGGTGGTGAAAGACCAGGTTGACTACGCTCCAAGGGTTGAAGGTCTCTCCAGGGGGCGGACCTGGGCGTTCCATGAGGCGGCTCCGGATTCTTCAGCGGGCAAGCGAAAGTCAGCCGGTGTTCTTCGATCAAAACGCCGCCCCCCCGGGGCCGCCGGTCTCAACTTGAGACAGGGGCCGGTAACGCCGCACTTATTTTGGGTAAGTAACACGCGAACTCGGGATGCCCGACCGCGAGCTGAGCGACCAGCTTGCGCGAGCGGTACCGGGAGGTACGGAGGCGCGATGGTGCCCACAGCAGTGCACCTGCCAGCGTTGGCCGACAGCAAGGCGCTGGCGGACACGCGGGAGCGGTTTCTGACGGCTGAATCGGTCCGGCCGAACGAGGTCCGTGAGCCGATCCTGGCCTCATGGTGGCGCTCACGGCAGTGGAAGGTGGCCGCCGACCGGGTCGCGCTGCCCTATGTCCGCGATCCGAACCTCGATACCCCGCTGACCCGCAACGCCATGCCGGTCCTGCGCAATCTGCGCGAGCACCTGGAGGGGCAGCCGATCAGCGTCATCCTCACCGACGCCGCGGGCGTCGTGCTGACCAGGATGACCGCCGACCACGACCTGGAACGTCACCTGGACGGGGTCCAGCTCGCCCCCGGCTTCAGCTACGCCGAGGAGTACGTCGGCACCAACGGGATCGGCACCGCGCTGGAAGGCGGCCAGCCCGCGTGCGTGTTCGGCCACGAGCACTACGCCGAGGACCTCGAGGACCTGGCCTGCGCCGGGGTCCCGATCCACGACCCGATCTCCGGGAAGGCCGTGGGCGCGGTCGACCTGACCTGCTGGCGCAAGGACGCCGACCCGCTGCTGATCGCGCTGGCCAAGACCACCGCGGACCAGATCACCCAGGCCATGCTGGCGGACAGCAGCGCGCGGGAACTCCAGCTGATGCAGGAGTACATGCGGGCCTGCCGGCGCACCAGCGGGATCGTGCTGGCGCTGAACAACGACGTCGTGATGATGAACGAGTACGCCCGCCAGGTGCTCGACCCGGGCGACCAGGGGGTGCTGCTCGGCCAGGCCGCCGAGATGCTGGCCAGCCAGCAGGCGGGCGCGGTCTCCGTCGAGCTGCCCAGCGGGATCCAGGCCCGGATGTACTGCCGCCCGGTCCGGGGCGACGATCACGTGGCCGGCGGCGTGGTGCACGTGAAGCTCATCGAGCCGGCCAGCCAGCGCCCGGCCACGGAATCCGCCGCCAAGCCCCCCATGTCGCTGCCCGGCCTGGTCGGCAGCGGGGCCCTGTGGCTGCGCGGCTGCCGGCAGGTCGAGTCCGTGTACGACTCGGGCGAGTGGCTCGCCCTGGAGGGCGAGCCCGGGGTGGGCAAGCTGACCCTGGTCCGCGCCGTCCACCAGCGCCGCAACCCGGCGGAGCGCTTCTACGTCCTCGACGCCGCCGAGGCCACCGACACCGACTGGCTGCTGCGGGCCCGCCGCGAGCTGCTCGACGGCGAGGGCTCGCTGCTGATCCGGCACGTGGACCTGCTCAACGCCCGCCAGCTGAACGCGCTGACCTCAGCCCTCCAGGAGGCCAGGGCGGCCTCGCGCCAGGACGACCTGTGGGTGGCGGTCACCCTGGACCGCAGGCTGGCCCACGGCGACCTGACCCGGCTGCTGCGCTTCTTCCCGAGCACGGTGGAGCTGCCGCCGCTGCGCCACCACATCGAGGACCTGCACGTGCTGGTCCCCTTCTTCGTGGCCAAGCTGGGCCAGCACGGCCGGCTGACCTGCTCGCCCGAGGCCATGCAGCTGCTGCTCCGGTCGAAGTGGCCGGGCAACACCGAGCAGCTGTGGCAGGTGCTCAAGCGGGTCGTGCAGAAGCGGCGCACCGGGTCCATCCAGCCGGCCGACCTTCCGCCCGAATGCTGGACCGTCAGCCGGCGGCTGCTGTCCCCGCTGGAGTCCATGGAGCGCGACGCGATCGTCCAGGGCCTGCTCGATTACCAGGGCAACAAGGTCAAGGCGGCCAAGTCGCTGGGCATGTCCCGCGCGACCATCTACCGGAAGATCCACGAATACGGCATCGTCACCCCGGCGAGCTAGGACGGCGGGCTAGGACGGCGCAGGCCGCCAGCCCCTAGGATGGAGCCCGTGCACCGGCTCTTCCCGATCACCCCGCCGCCCCGCTCCTGAGCGGGGTGCCGCCGCCGCGCGCCAGCAGCCTGGGTCTCAGGCCATCGGGCTGACGCGCTCTCTTCGGTCGAACCTGGTTACCGGTAACCCTGGTCACCGGTAACACTGTTCCGCTGGCGATCCACCCCGCTTCCGCGACCCTCTTCCTTCTCGTCGCAGGAGCGATCTTCCATGACTGCTGGCTCCACGCCTGCTCGCCTGACCGGCCCGGCGGCGGCCCGCCGCCGGCCCGGAACCGGACTGGCCTGCCTGATGGCGGCCGGACTGCTGTGGGGAACCGGGGGCCTCACCGGCACCCTGCTGGGCCGCAGCTCCGGGCTGCCCGCCCTGTCGGTGGCCGCCTACCGGCTCGCCACCGGCGGCGCACTGATCATCGTGTTCCTGGTGCTGACCGGCAGGCGCTGGCCCGCCGGGCGGGCCGCCTGGACCCGCATCGCCGCCATCGCCGGGCTGGCCGCGGTGTTCCAGAGCTGCTACTTCACGGCCGTGGCGCTGACCTCGGTCAGCCTGGCCACGCTGGTCACGATCGGGAGCGCCCCGGTCCTCGTGCTGGCCGCCGAGCGGGCGCGGGGACGGCGGGCAGGCCGGCTCGCGGGCTGCGCCACCGCCCTCGCGCTGGCCGGCCTCGGCCTGCTGGCCGGCCTGCCGTCCGGCGGCTTCACCGAGAGCGCGGTGCTGGCCAGCGCGGGGATGGCGGTCCTGGCCGCCGCCGGGTTCGCCACGCTCACGCTGATCAGCGCCCGGCCGGTCGCGGGCCTGGATGACCTGACCGCGACCGGCTTCGGGTTCACCCTCGGCGGCCTGGTCCTGCTGCCGGTGGCCGCGGCCACCGGCCGGGTCGGCTTCAGCCCGGATCCGGTCACGCTCGGCCTGCTGGCCGCCCTCGGCACCGGCCCCACCGCCGTGGCCTACACGCTGTACTTCCGCGGCCTGCGGACCGCCCCGGCGGGCACCGCCGCGCTGCTGTCCCTGCTCGAGCCGCTCACCGGAACCGTGCTCGCGGCGCTGATCCTCGGTGACCGGCTCGGCCCCACCGGGATCGCCGGCGCCGTCATCCTGGCCGCGGCGCTGGTCCTGGCCGCGGTGGCCAGCCAGGGCGCCGGGTCAGGCCACGGCCCGGCGGACCACGGCCGTGGCCCAGCCCATGACCACGGCGCACAGCGGCGTGAGGACGGCGAACGCCTGCCACACCGCGGAGCCGGCGAGGGTGCCGGACGCCAGCACGCGGGCGGCGCTGACCGCGTAGTAGAGCGGGTTGAGATGGGCCAGCACCCGCATCCAGCCGGGCCCGAGTGAGATGGGCAGCAGCACCCCGCCGAGCAGCAGCACGGGCAGGTTCAGCCCGTTGATGATGGCGGCGAAGCCGCTGATGTCCCCGGTGCGCAGGGCGATGGCGATGGAGAAGGCCGCCACGGTCGCCATGAGCAGCGCGAGCAGCGGGCCGAGCAGCAGCAGCCCGCTGGCGTGCACATCGAAGCCGAACCCGGCCCCGATCGCGACGACCACCGTGTCGAACGCGAACATCAGCAGCATCGAGGCCAGGATCGGGCCGGTCAGGATCGCGAACCGGCTGGCCGGGGTGACCCGGAACCGCTCGATGACCCCGGCGCGCAGCTCGAAGATCGTGCTGAAGCCGGGCCCGGACCCGCTGGCGAAGGCGAGCAGGGCCAGGATGCCCGGCAGGAACAGGTCGAGCACGTGGCCGGCGGGCAGGCCACCCGCGCCCACCAGGTGCCGCAGCAGGGGGGTGAACAGGGCCAGGTAGAGAATCGGCGTGGAGAAGCCGACCACCAGCCAGACCGGGTTGCGCAGCAGCTGGCTGAGGTAACGGCGGAGCAGCAGGCCGGTGTCGGTGGCGGTTTTCATGCCGCCGCCCCCTCGGTCTCGCGGTCCGCGGCCGGGACGGCCGGCCCGCCGGCGTCCCGCAGCGACCGGCCGGTCTGGCGCAGGAACACGTCGTCCAGGCTCGGCTCGGACAGCCGGAGCGAGCGGACCGGCAGGCCGGCCCGGTCCAGCAGCCGGAGCAGCCCGGGCAGCGCGGCCGCCCCGTCGCTGGCGTACAGCCGCACCGTGTCCCCCTCCACGGCCAGGTCGCGCACGCCGGCCTGCCCGGCCAGCGCGGCGGCGGCCCGCCCGCCGGCGTCCGCGTCGCGGGTGACGAGGACGATCGCGTCCCCGGCCACCTCCTGCTTGAGGGCCCGCGGGGTACCTTCCGCGACCACGGTCCCGTGGTCGATGATCACGATGCTGTCGCAGAGCACGTCCGCCTCGTCCAGGTAGTGCGTGGTCAGGAAGACCGTGGTGCCCCGGTCCCGCAGGCCGCGGATGTGGTCCCACAGGCTGGCCCGGTTCTGCGGGTCGAGCCCGGTGCTCGGCTCGTCCAGGAACAGGATCTCGGGCTCGTGCACGACGCCCAGCGCCACGTCGAGGCGCCGCCGCTGGCCGCCGGAGTAGGTCCGGACCCGGCGGTCCGCGAACCCGGCCAGGTCGAACCGCTCCAGCACCTCCCCGACCCGCCGGGCCACGTCCGCGCGGCTCCCGCCGTACAGCCGGCCCTGCAAGGTCAGGTTCTCCCGCCCGGTGGCCAGCTCGTCGGCCCCGCCCAGCTGGCTCACGTAGCCGATGCGGGTGCGGACCTGCCCCGGCTGACGGCGGACGTCCAGCCCGGCCACCGTGGCGCTGCCCCCGTCGATCGGCAGCAGCGTGGTCAGCATCCGCAGCGTGGTGGTCTTGCCCGCCCCGTTCGGGCCCAGGAACCCGACGATCTCGCCCCGGGCGACCCGCAGGCTGACGCCGCGCACCGCCTCGATGTCCTGGCCCCGGCCCCCCGGGAAGCGCTTGCGCAGCTCCCGGGCGTCAATGACCGCAGTCATGATGCTCCTTCCGGCCGGCCCGGCGGCCGGCTTCCAGCAGCCACTATCAAACGCCTATCGAGTCTTGTCAACCAGATAGATGACTATCTGTGTCAGGCCATCGGCTGATAACCTGGGCGGGTGAGTGAGCCCGCCAGGTCCCGTGGACCGCGCCGGGCCCCGGAGGGGGCCGACCGGCAGCGCGACGCCGAGCGCTCACGCCAGGCCCTGCTGTCCGCCG
The DNA here is from genome assembly GCA_963851025.1 of uncultured Actinomycetes bacterium. GTDB lineage: Bacteria > Actinomycetota > Actinomycetes > Streptosporangiales > Streptosporangiaceae > RYN-230. Next base: position 37,307 of record CAWKOA010000024.1, on the reverse strand, counting down.
CCCTGGACGAGTTCTCGGTGCACGGCTTCGCCGGCGCCCGGGTCGCCGCCATCGCCCGCCGGGCCGGCGTGAACAAGCAGCTGATCAACTACTACTTCGGCTCCAAGGAAGGCCTGTACCTGGCCCTGCAGCGAGCCTGGCTGGAGCGGGAGGAGAGTTTCGCCCCGCCCGACCTGCCCCTGGCCGACCTGGTCGTCCGCTATCTCACTGACGCCCTCGCCGATCCGCGATCACTGCGCCTGCTGCTGTGGCGCGGCCTGGCGGACGACTCCGCGCCCGACAGCGGGCCGGGCCGCCAGGGTGACCTGGACCGGATCAGCCGCCGGAAGGCGGCTGGGGAAGTAGCGGCCGGCCTGGACCCGGCGGCGGTGCTGCTGGCCGGGATGGGCATGGTCGCGGCGCCGATCGCGATGCCGCAGATCGCCCGGGAGCTGTTCGGCGCGGACCCGTCCAGCGCGGAGTTCCGGGAGCGTTACGCCGAGCAGGTCCACCGCATCATCGCCTGCCTGGGCGGCGGTCCTCAGCCCGCCTTCCGGGCGGCCAGGGAGGACAGCAGCTCGTAGCCCACGTGCGCGGCGGCGATCCCGGTGATCTGGGCGTGATCGTAGGCGGGTGCGACCTCCACGATGTCGGCGCCGACGAGGTTCAGCCGGGCGAATGACCGCAGCGCGGCGAGCAGTTCCCGGCTGGACAGGCCGCCGGCCTCCGGGGTGCCGGTGCCGGGGGCATGCGCCGGGTCCAGCACGTCGATGTCGACCGACACGTAGACCGGGCGGTCGCCGACCCGCTGCCGGATGCGCTCCACCATGCCGGGCACGCCGAGCTGGTCCACGTCCGGGGCGGAGATGACCTGGAATCCCAGCTCGCCGTCCTGGGTCAGGTCACTGCCGGTGTACAGCGGTCCGCGGATCCCGATGTGCAGGCACCCCGACCGGTCGAGCAGGCCTTCCTCCGAGGCCCGCCGGAAGGGCGTGCCGTGGGTGTAGGCGGCACCGAAGTACGTGTCCCAGGTGTCGAGGTGGGCATCGAAGTGGACCACGGCCAGCGGGCCGTGCCCGGCGGCCAGCGCCCGGATCATCGGCAGCGCGACCGTGTGGTCGCCGCCGAGCATCAGGATGAACGGCACCCGTTCGAGCAGGCCGCGCGCCCCGCGCTCGATGGAGCCGATCGCCTCCTCGATGCTGTACGGGTTGACCGCGAGATCTCCCGCGTCCACCACCTGCTGGCTGGCGAAGGGTGACGCCTGGAGGGCCGGGTTGTACGGCCGGAGCAGCCGGGACGATTCCCGGATGTGGGCCGGGCCGAACCGGGCGCCGGGCCGGTAGCTGACCCCGCCGTCGAACGGCACGCCGAGCACGGCCGCGTCGGCGTCCGTCACCTCATCGATGCGCGGCAGCCGGGCGAACGTGGCCTCTCCGCCGTACCTGGGCACGAGCGTGGCGTCGACCTGCCCGGCGATCCCTCCGGTGGTGACCCGCGGAACAGGCTCGGTCATGTCATCCCCAGATCCCCCGATTCCCTGGCGGGCTCCCCGCCTTTCGTCCCGGCCAGGGCGTCGATGGCGCGGAGCTCGCGCTCGCTGGCGTCCACGGCCGACGTCTCGGCCGCCAGGTCGAGCGAGCGGGACAGCAGCAGGTATACCAGGCCGGAGACGGCCAGCCCGACCAGCCAGGAGTAGTCCACGCCGTTGGTCAGGTAGCGGGGGAAGGGGCCGGTATAGGAAAAGCCGGCGATCGGGGGCAGCACCATGAACGGGATCTCGGCCGCGAAGCCCGCGAAATAGGCCGTCAGCCCGCGCCAGCCCCACAATCCGTAGACGCCGTCGGGACGGAAGATGTCGGTGATCGCATAGTGGCCGTGCCGGACGAAGAAGAAGTCCACCAGGTTCAGCGCGGTCCACGGGACGAGCAGGTACAGCATCAGCGTCAGCGAGTTGAGCACGGCGCTGACCGCGGTGTCGGACGCACTGGTCGAGATGCCGGCCCCGATGGCGTACCAGATGACGGCCAGCACGACGACCGTGGCCGCCCGCCAGATCCGGCTGGTCTGGATCTTCTTGAACGAGTCGATGCCGGTGAGCACGGTGAGCATCCCGCCGTACGCGTTCATCCCCATGGTGGCCAGCAGCGCCGTCGCGGACAGGAACGCGGTGATCGAGCCGAGCGGCGCGGCCACATTGTCCCCGACCCGCTGCAGCCCGACCAGCCCGTCGGACACGCCCAGCCGGGTGGCCAGCCACGCACCCAGGGCGATCAGCCAGATGGCCGAGCCAGACGCGCCGAAGAACACGGCGGCGATGATGCCGCGTGGCGACGTCTTGCGCGGCATATAGCGCGAGTAGTCCGACACGTAGGGCGCGTAGGTGATGTTGTAGGCCGCGGCGACCGAGAACTGGACCATGAACGCGGTAAAAATGAAGCTGCCGGGGTGGTGCGGCGTCACGCCGCCCGCATGCCCGACGAGGATCGCCACCGAGATGATCGCGTAGCACGGGAACGAGATGACCAGCAGGAACCGGAAGACCCTGTGCACCCAGTCGTAGCCGAAGATGGCCAGGGCGGCGGCAAGCACCGCGGTGATGATGGCCACGGTGCCGGCGCTCCAGCCGAACGTGCCGTGCAGCCCGCTGGCCATCAGCACCTGGTCGGCGACGTTGAAGGCCATGTAGGTGAACAGCACGGCGAACAGCGCGACCACCACGCCGCGGTAGCCGAGCTGGGCCCGGGTCTGGATCATCTGCGGCAGCCCGAACACCGGGCCCTGGGTGGCGTGGAAGGCCATGAACAGCGTGCCGAACCAGATGCCGAGCACGCCGGCCAGGATCGACCAGCCCAGCGACAGGCCGAGCGAAGGGCCGACGAAGCCGATCGGGATCGTGAAGTACTGGAAGTTCCCGAGAAACCACAGCATGGCCTGCTGCCAGGTCTTGCCGTGCCGCTCCGGGTCCGGGATCCAGTCGATCGAGTGCACCTCGATCTGGCTGCGCAGGCCACCCTCAAGCTCCTGGACCGCCGCTTCCGCCCGGGACTGTGCAGCCATGGCATCTCCTAGCCCGACGTGACCTGCCTTGCCCGTTATGGTCACCACATGATTCATGGCTGTCAACACTTGTTTCATAACGAGTTCCGCTGTCTTATTGAGGTGCCTCAGGCGGCTGCCCGGCGTGCCTCTCATCAGGAGGAGGAGAACTGGTGCCCAGCGCCAGCCGCGGGAACGGCAGGCCCGACGCCGGCCCCGACGTCACGCACATCGGTGCACAACTGCGGGCGGCCCGGCTGGCCGCCCGCAAGAGCATGGCTGAAGTCGCCGGGCAGGCCGGGCTGACCAAGGGCTTCCTGTCCAAGCTGGAGCGGGATCTCGCCAACGTCTCGGTGGCCTCGCTCATCCGGATCTGCGGGGCACTGGACATCTCGGTCGGCTCGCTGTTCCAGGCTTCGCTGGGGGAGGTGGTCAGGCGGGGCGCCTACCCGCCGATCAACTTCGGCGGCACCGGGGTCCGTGAGTACCTGCTCACCCCGTCCGGCGAGAAGCGGGTGCAGGCCATCCTCAGCGACATCGAGCCGGGTGGCGGGAGCGGGGACGAGCCCTACGCGCTGCCGGCCGACGTGGAGTTCGTCTTCGTCCTGGCCGGGCAGCTGCAGATCTCCCTGGCCGGGGAGCACGTCACGCTCGAGCAGGGTGACGCCTTCACTTTCCCGGCCGGCAGCCAGCACACCTTCCGCGCGGTGTGGGCCGCCGGCCGGACCCAGGTGCTCTGGGTGTTCTCGCCCGCCCTGCCCGACAGCGGCGCCTGACCGCGCTAGCCGGCGTTCCTGCGCGCGGGCAGGTGGCGGCGGAGGAATTCCTCGGTGCGGCGCCAGGCCCGGGCGGCCGGTTCAGGCTGGCTGAACATGGGCGCCTTCCGGTTGTGGAACGCGTGCCCGGCCTCTTCTTCCACGTAGATGAGCACGTTGGGCTGCCCGGCCGCGGCGTCTTGCACGGCCTGGACCTGCGCACGCGGGATGTACGGATCGCTGCCGCCGAAGTGCAGCAGCAGCGGCGCGGTGATCTGGCCCAGCACGCCCAGCTGCTCCGGCACGGCCGAGCCGTAGAACGAGATCACCGCGTCCAGCGGGGTCTGCGCGGCGGCCAGGTAGGCGATCGACCCGCCGAGGCAGAACCCGATGATCCCGATGCCGCCGTCCACCTCGGGCAGCCCGGCCAGCACGCCCAGCGCCGCGATGGAGTCCGCGACGCCCTGGGTGACGTCGAACCGGGACCCCATCTCCAGCGACGAGGCCAGGCCCGCCTCGTCGTGGGCGGCCTGGTAACCGGGCTGCAGCCGCCAGAACAGATCCGGCGCCGCCACCACGTACCCCAGGCCGGCCAGGTCCCCGGCGACGGCCCGGATGTAGTCGCTCACCCCGTAGATCTCCTGGATCAGCAGCAGGCCGGGGCCGCTGCCGCTGTCCGGCACCCACACGGTCAGGTCGAAGGGCCCGTCGGCGGTCCGTACCGGCTCCACGCGCTGCTGCATGGGCTCGATCCTAGATCCGCGGGACGTGCCTCAGGTCGCCACCACGGCAAACGAGGCGGGCGGCATGCGGAGCTGCTCCCCCTCGAGGCTGACCCCGGGGCTGGTGGCGGCGAGCACCGCGGTCCCGGGCGCGCCGAGCGGGAGCGCCGCGGGCTGCTCGCCCAGGCTGGCCGCGATCCGCAGCCGCCCGCGGCGCAGCACCAGCCAGCGCTGCGCCTCGTCGAAGCCGGCCGCCATCCGGTCCAGCCGCGGGTCGGTCAGCTCCGGGTAGGCCCGGCGCAGCGCGATCAGCTCGGTGTACCAGGCCAGCATCTCCTGGTGCCGCGGCGTGTCCCGTTCCGCCCAGTTCAGCTTCGACCGGAGGAAGGTCTCCTTGTCCTGCGGGTTCGGTACCTCGGCGGGACCCCAGCCGTGCGCGCCGAACTCCGCCCGGCGGCCCTCGGCGACCGCCGTGGCCAGCGCGGGGTCGATGTGATCGGTGAAGTACTGCCACGGGGTGGACGCGGCCCACTCCTCGCCCATGAACAGCATGGGCGTGAAGGGCGCGGTCAGCACCAGCCCCGCGGCCACCTTGACCAGGTCGGCGGAAAGCCCGCTGGAGATCCGGTCGCCGGTGGCCCGGTTGCCGATCTGGTCGTGATCCTGCAGGTAGCCCAGGAAGCGGAAGCTGGGGATGCGGAGCAGGTCCACTGGCCGCCCGTGGCTGCGGCCGCGGAACGAGGAGTAGTTGCCGTCGTGGAAGAACACCCGGGTCAGCGTCTTGGCCAGGGCCCCCATCGAGCCGAAATCGCCGTAGTAGCCCTGCCGCTCCCCGGTGACCGCCGAGTGCACCGCGTGATGGAAGTCGTCGCTCCACTGGGCCGCGAGGCCGAACCCGCCGGCCTCCCGGGAGCTGACCAGCCGCGGGTCGTTGAGGTCTGACTCGGCGATGAGGACCAGTTCCCGGTTCAGCAGCGTGCCGAGCCCCTGCACCTCGACGGCCAGTTCCTCCAGGATGTGCAGGGCCCGGTGATCCTCGAAGGCATGCACCGCGTCCAGCCGCAGGCCGTCCAGGTGGTAGTCGCGCAGCCACATCAGCGCGTTGCCGATCAGGAAGCCGCGGACCTCGTCGGAACCCGGCTGGTCCAGGTTCACCGCGGGCCCCCAGGGGGTCACGTGCGCCTCGGTGAAGTAGGGCCCGAAGTCGGCCAGCCGGTTCCCGATGCCCACGTGGTTGTACACCACGTCGAGCAGGACGCCCAGCCGCATCGCGTGGCAGGCGTCCACGAAGCGCTTGAGCCCGTCCGGGCCGCCGTAGGGCTCGTGCACGGCCCACAGATGGATCCCGTCGTAGCCCCAGCCGTGCTGGCCCGGGAACGCGGCCACCGGCATCAGCTCGATCATGTCCACGCCGAGATTGCGGAGATGATGGAGCCGCCCGATGGCGGCGTCGAACGTCCCTTCGGGGGTGAACGTGCCGACGTGCATCTCGTAGATCACCGCGCCGCGCAGCGGGCCGCCCCGCCAGCCCCGGTCGGTCCAGGTGAACGCGCCGTGATCGTAGGTCCGGCTCGGCCCCTCGCTGCCCAGCGGCTGCCACGGGGAGCGCGGGTCCGGCAGCGGCTCGCCCCCATCCACCCGGAACGCGTAGTCCGTGCCGGAGGCGGCCGCCTCCGGCACGTCCGCCTCCCACCAGCCCGGGGTGGCGGCCGGGCGCATGGGCTGCGGCGGCCCGCCGCCCATGGCCTGCGACCCCAGCTGCACCTCGACCTGCCCGGCTGTGGGGGCCCAGACCCGGAACACGCTCAACGCTGCCCCTCCGGGGATTCTCCGGGGACGAGCAGCGCCACGGGCAGTCGTTGCAGAAGATCGGGCAGCAGCGGGCGCGCACCCGGATGGGAGGCACCGGTCAGCAGGTCCCGCCAGGGGCCGGCGTGCGGCAGGGGCAGCGCGGTACCGGCCCAGCCGCCGCGCTGGCGCAGGCCGGCGGGCAGCCGGGTGACCACCGTGACCGCGTGCCCGCCCCGGGCGAAGCTGACCGCGTGCCGCGCCGCGGGCCCCTCGGCGGCCAGCGGGGTGTACTCCCCCGCGAACCAGTCCGGGTGCGCCCGGCGCAGCCGCAGCGCGGCCGCCGTGACCAGCAGCTTGCCCAGGTCCAGGGACCGCGCGTCCAGGCCGGCCGGGAGCGGCCCGGCGTCCAGCGCGGCGTCCGGCCCGGCGTCCAGCGCGGCGAGCAGGTCCCGGCGGCGGGCGAAGTCGGCCGGGGCGCGGTTGTCCGGGTCGACCAGGCGCAGGCCGGCCAGCTCGCAGCCCTGGTAGGTGTCGGCCACGCCGGGCATGGTGAGCTGCACGAGCTTGGCGCCGAGGGCGTTCGCGCGTGCGTCACCCTCCAGCCCGGCCGCGAACCGGCCGATCTGCCCGGTGAGCTCCTCGTCGTCCAGCACCAGCTCGGCGAAGGTCAGCACCTGCGACTCGTACTCGGTGTCCGGCTCGGTCCAGGAGGTGCGGGTCTTCGCCTCGCGCATGGCCTTGCGCAGGTACCCGGTCAGCCGCTCCCGGTCCAGCGGCCACGCCCCGGCCAGGGTCTGCCACATCAGGTAGGCGGTGTCCGGCTCCGGCACCGCCCCGCTGGCCAGCGCCGCGGCCCGCTGCTGCCAGCGGGTCACCTCCGCGGCCCACGCCTGCGGCACCTCGGCCAGCACGGCCAGCCGGGCCCGGACGTCCTCCTGGCGCTTGGTGTCGTGCGTGGACAGGGTGGTCATGCTGGCCGGCCAGTCCCGGGCCAGCCGCGCGGCGAACTCGTGGAACTCCCCCGGGCTGGTCCCGGGGGAGTCCGGGTCGCCGCCCACCTCGTTCAGCGGCGGCCAGCCGGGACCAGCGGTAGAACGCGGTGTCCTCCACGCCCTTGGCCATCACCGGGCCGCACACCTGCTGGAACGTGACGATGAACCGGGCCTGCGGCGCGCCCCGGCCCAGCACCAGGTCCACCAGGGCGTCCAGGGCGGCGTGCAGCCGCTGCGGCAGCCGGGGCCGGGCCGTGGCGGCGGCGTGCTGCACGGTCGCCGCCGACTCCGCCGGCGCGGGCTCGCCCGGGACCACGTACGCCCGGTAGACCGGCATCGCCGTCAGCAGCTCGGTGAGCACCGCGGTGCGGTCCGCGGCACTGAGCCCGTCCAGATCCGGGTGCCCCGCCTCGCCCGCCAGCCGGGCCAGCCGGGCCACCTCGGCCGCGAGCGCCTGGCCGGCCTCCTCGCGCTTGGCGGCCTCGGCCACCCCGGCGAACCGGCCGGGCCCGGCGGTGAACCGCTCGTAGGCCGCGGTCAGCGGCGCGGCCCCGGCCGGGTCCAGGAACAGGCCGCCGATCACGCCCAGCGCGTCGTAGCCGGTGGTCCCGGCGCACGGCCAGTCCGCGGGCAGGTGCTCCGGCCCGGACAGGATCTTCTCGGTGGACACCCACAGGCCGCCGCTGCGCCCGGCGAGCCGCCGCAGGTAGCCCCGGGGGTCGGCCAGCCCGTCCGGGTGGTCCACCCGCAGGCCGTCGATGAGGCCGTCGGCCACCAGCCGGAGGATCACCTCGTGGGTGGCCTCGAACACCGCCGGGTCCTCGACCCGGACCGCGATCAGCGAGCTGATGTCGAAGAACCGCCGCCAGTTCAGCTCCGTCGCGGCCAGGTGCCAGTCGGCCAGCCGGTAGTGCTGGGCGGCCAGCAGGTCAGGCAGCGGGAGGCGCTGCGTGCCCGGGCGCACGGGCAGCACATGGTCGAAGTACCGCAGCACCGGCTCAGCGCCGGCGGTGTCCAGTTTCAGGTCACCGAGGCAGTCGCTGAGCGGGCCGCCCAGGACCGGCATCAGCAGCTTGCCATCCTGGGCCGCCCAGTCCACGTCGAACCAGGCCGCGAACGGTGAGCCGGGGCCGTCCCGCAGCACCGACCACAGCGGCCGGTTGAGCGACTCGGGCACCGGGACGGCCATGTGGTTGGGCACGATGTCCACGATCACGCCCAGCCCGAGGGCGCGGAACCGGGCGGCCATGTCCCGGAACGCGGCCTCGCCGCCCAGTTCCTCCGAGACCAGGGAGTGGTCTACCACGTCGTAGCCGTGTGTCGAGCCGGGTGCCGCCTGCAGGATCGGCGACAGGTACACGTGGGTGACGCCGAGATCGGCCAGGTAGTCCGCCAGGGCGGCGGCGGCGGAGAATCCGAAGCTGGGCTGGAGCTGGAGCCGGTAGGTGGATATCGGTGCCCCGGGGGGTCGCCGCTGCGGCCCAGCCCTCTCAGACACGCCCGAGGACCTGCATGGACCGGCTGGGCATGGCGACGGCGTCGCCGGGCTTGGCGGCGGGCGCGTCGGCCAGCGCGCTCAGCGGGATCGCGGTGTCCAGGACCTTCACCCACTGCTCGCCGTACCGCTGCGGCGGGATGGTGAACTCCAGGTCCAGTTCGCTCGCGTTGAACAGGAGCAGGAACGACTCGTCCCTGGTCCGCTCGCCGCGCGGGTCCGGCTCGGTGATCGCGTCGCCGTTCAGGAACACGGTGAGGGACTTGGCGAAGCCCACGGCCCAGTCGTCATCGGTCATCTCCTCACCGGCCGGGGTGAACCAGGCGATGTCGCCCAGCTGATCCTGCCCGCCGCTCTTGCCGCGAACCGCCTGGCCGCGGAAGAACCGGCGGCGGCGGAACACGGGATGCTCGGCGCGCAGCCGGATCAGCCTCGCGGTGAAGTCCAGCAGGTCCTGGTCACCCTCGTAGCCCTCGGGCATCGGCGCGTCCGCCGACGGCGGCCAGTGCACCCAGGAGATCTCGGTGTCCTGGCAGTAGGCGTTGTTGTTGCCGTGCTGGGTGCGGCTCATCTCGTCCCCGCCCAGCAGCATGGGGATGCCCTGGGAGAGCAGCACGGTGGACAGGAAGTTGCGCTTCTGCCGGTCGCGCAGGGCGGTCACGGCCGGGTCGTCCGTGGGGCCCTCGGCCCCGCAGTTCCACGACCGGTTGTCGTCACTGCCGTCCCGGCCGTCCTCGCCGTTGGCCTCGTTGTGCTTGTGGTTGTAGGAGACCAGGTCGGCGAGGGTAAAGCCGTCGTGCGCGGTGACGAAGTTGACCGAGGCCACCGGGCGGCGGCCGTCGCTGAGGTACAGGTCGCTGGAACCGGTCAGCCGGGAGGCGAACTCCGGCAGGGTGGCGTGCTCGCCGCGCCAGAAGTCGCGCACCGTGTCCCGGTACTTGCCGTTCCATTCGGTCCACAGCGGCGGGAAGTTCCCGACCTGGTAGCCGCCCTCGCCCACGTCCCACGGCTCGGCGATGAGCTTGACCTGGGACACCACCGGGTCCTGCTGGCACATGTCGAAGAACGCGGACAGCCGGTCCACCTCGTGGAACTGCCGGGCCAGCGCCGCGGCCAGGTCGAAGCGGAAGCCGTCCACGTGCATCTCGGTCACCCAGTACCGGAGCGAGTCCATGATCATCTGCAGCACGTGCGGGTGCCGCATGAGCAGGCTGTTGCCGGTGCCGGTGGTGTCCATGTAGAACTGCTGCTCGTCCCCGACCAGCCGGTAGTACGAGGCGTTGTCGATGCCCCGGAAGGACAGCGTCGGCCCCAGGTGGTTGCCCTCCGCCGTGTGGTTGTAGACCACGTCGAGGATGACCTCGATGCCGGCCTGGTGCAGCGCCCGGACCATGGACTTGAACTCCTGCACCTGCTCGCCGCGGGTCCCGCTGGCGGCGTAGGCGTTATGCGGCGCGAAGAAGCCGATCGTGTTGTAGCCCCAGTAGTTGGCCAGCCCGCGCTCGGCCAGGATCGCGTCGCTGACGAACTGGTGCACCGGCATCAGCTCGACCGCGGTCACGCCCAGCCGCTGCAGGTGATCGACGACGGCCGGATGGGCCAGCCCCTGGTAGGTGCCCCGCTGGGACTCGGGCACCTCCGGGTGCAGCTTGGTCAGGCCGCGCACGTGGGTCTCGTAGATCACCGTCTCGTGGTACGGGGTCCGCGGGTGCCGGTCGGAGTCCCAGCTGAAGAACGGGTTGATCACCACGGACCGGGGCACGTGCGGCGCGGAGTCCTCGTCGTTGCGCTGGTCAGGGTGGCCGAAGGGGTAGGAGAACACCGCCTGGTCCCACTGGACGCTGCCCTCGACGGCCTTGGCGTACGGGTCGAGCAGCAGCTTGGCCGGGTTGCAGCGCTGCCCGGCCGCCGGGTTGTACGGCCCGTGCACCCGGTAGCCGTAACGCTGGCCCGGGCTCACCCCGGGCAGGTAGCCGTGCCACACGAACCCGTCCACCTCGTGCAGCGCGACCCGGGTCTCGGCGCCGCCCTCGTCGAACAGGCACAGCTCCACCCGGTCGGCCACCTCGGAGAAAAGCGCGAAGTTGGTGCCCACCCCGTCGAACGTCGCCCCGAGCGGATAACTGTTGCCCGGCCAGATCAAAGCCTCCTGCGCCACCATGTCCGTCCCTGGTCGATGTGCCGGCCTGGCGCCGCCACGCGTGCCCTCGCCGGCCGCAGCCCGTGCCCGGGCGTGTTCACCGCGTGGACCATGCGACCATAACGCCTCCTGGTTACCGCCCGTTCCAGTGCCCTGGCCCGGGTGAAGTGCCCGCGGCCCGTTACGGCAAACGCATGTCCTGACATAGAGCGTTATTCAAAACCGGCTAGCGAGGGCAGGCCCGGAGGACCTGCCCGAGCGGTCGGTGCAGGTCAGGGCGACGCCAACCGTTCATGATCATTTGAATAACGCGACTTTGAATGAGACGCAGAGCGGATATGACAGCGCCGGGCCGCCGCGGTGCGCGGGACCCGGCGCGGAGCGCGGCAGGCGGCGCCCTACGTGTCCTTGATGATCTCCCTGATCAGGCGGGTGGTCCCGGACGGGGTGAGGGCCTCGGCGCTGAGCCGGTTCATGATCTCCATGTAGTGGTCCACGTCGGAACGCCGCTCCAGGTACAGGGCGCTGGTGAGCTGCTCGATGTAGACCACGTCCGGCAGGTCCGGCTCGTCGAAGCGCAGCACGGTGAACGACCCGCCCGCGGCCGCGTGGCCGCCCCGGCGGAACGGCACCACCTGCAGGGTGACCTCGGTCATCGTGGCCACCTCGAGGAGGTGGGCCAGCTGGCCGCGCATCACGTCCCGGCCGCCGATCGGGCGGCGCAGCGCCGCCTCGTCCATCACGGACCAGACCCGGGGCGGCTGCGGGCCGGTGAGCAGGTCCTGGCGGGCCATCCGGAGGCTGACCCGGCGGTCGATCTCCGTCTCGGGGGCGGCGCGGTTGCCGAGCAGGGTGACGGCCCGGGCGTAATCCCTGGTCTGGAACAGGCCGTGGACGAACTGCAGCTCGAAGGTCCGGATCAGCGAGGCCGCCGCCTCCAGGCCCAGGTAGGTCTCGAACCAGTCGGCCAGGATGTCGCCGTACTGGGTCCACCAGCCTTGCTCGTTGGCCTTCTCCGCCAGCGCGAGCAGGCCGAGGCGCAGCTTCTCGTCGGTGACCCCGTACAGGGTCAGCAGGTCCTCGACGTCGCGGAGCTTGAAGCCCACCCGGCCGTGCTCCAGCCGGCTCATCTTGGACCGTGACGCGCGGATCTCGTAGCCGGCCTGCTCCGGGGTGAGCCCGGCGGCCTCCCGGAGGCGGCGCAGCTGGGCGCCGAGCACCATCCGGACTACGGTGGCGCCGGCCCGCGGCCCGGTCAGCGACCCGTTGGCCGGATGGCCGGCCGGATAGACAGATCCCATCTCAGTTTTCGGCTCCATGCCACTCCCGACCCAATGGATGACCTGCCACTCCCAGCCCCCCGGCCGATGTCAGACTCTCAGCCCAGTGACGCCATCGCGGGCGCATGGTATCTGCCAACAGCAGCGTGAACCACTACTAAGCGGAACACACAGAGCACGATATCACCGGACCCGCCCGGTGTCCCGGGGCCAATTCCGCCGATTTTCCGGGCCGGGCGGCCCGGGGTCTCACATGTCGTCGAACTCACCGTTCTTGAGCGCGGCCAGGAAGGCGGCGATCTCGGCCCGGGTGTAGATGAGGGCCGGGCCGGCCGGGAACCGGGAGTTGCGCATCGCGATCGAGTCGCCCGGAAGCTCGGCCACCTCCACGCAGCTGCCGTTGGGGTTGCTGGCGCTGGACTTCCGCCAGCGGGCGTCGAGTTCTCCAGCTGGGGTGCCGTTCTTGACCTGCAACTGTTCCTCCCTGGGACTAGGGAGACGCGGGGAAACGCGCCGGCCGCGGCGAGCCGGGGGCCGGGTTAAATGATCACTTGCACTGTGCAGCCTAACAGATCAGATGCACGTGCAGACGGTCGTGCAGCGGGCGTTGCAAACGTAACGTGCATGGGGCAAGATGACCCCTGTTGGCCGTTCCCGGTAACGACAGATCGCTCGGAAGGCAATGACGGCACAGCCATTAGGCCTGGCAGGTCACGCACTAAGCCACGTGGGCTGGCATTGGCTGGCGCCCGCCGTGGCCATGGCGGCCGCGGCGAGCGGCGTCCGCCAGCGGACGCCTGGGCTGGCCCCGACGGACTGGACCTGCTTCCCGCGCCTCGCGATGCGGACCCCCGGCACCGACACCCGGTCGGTCGGCCCCGCCCGCGACTTCTGCCTGTCCACCATGCGGCGCTGGGGCGTGACCGACCGCGGGGACGACGTGGCCGTGGTGGTGTCGGAGCTGCTGACCAACGCCCTGCGGCACGCGGTGCCCCAGGCCAGCCCGCCCGCGCGGGACACTGCCCGCCGGGGCCCGGCCCGGCGGGACCCCGGGCGGCGCGGGCCGCAGCCGCTGGCCGGTCCGGCTCGGGCTGGTCCAGCCGGGCCAGTTCGTGCTGTGCGCGGTGGCGGACCCGAGCCCCCGGCCGCCTGAGCCGAAGGATCCTGACTACCTGGCCGAGAGCGGCCGCGGGCTGCACGTCATCAGCGCGCTCAGCGACCGCTGGGGGTGGACCGTCCCGACCGAGACGGGCAAGGTCGTCTGGGCCCTGTTCTCGGTCGGCCTCGACCGGCAGCCGCCGGACTGGGGCTGGTTCGCCGCGCCGCCGGCCGGGCCCGGCCCGCAGCACAGTGTGAGCGTTCTCACACTGATTGCTTCACGGCGGAGCCGGTGGCAGCACCGGCGGCAGCACCTGGCGGGGCAGGTCCGGCGGGGCGGGCCGGCGCTGCCACTCCCGCGGGTAGCCCAGCGACACCTCGACGAACGGCACCCCGTCCCGCCAGATCGTCCGCGGGATGTGCAGGTGACCGTAGACCACGGCCGCGGCGTTGAACCGGACGTGCCAGTCGTCGGTGCGGGTGGTGCCGCACCACTGCGCGAACTGCGGGTACCGCAGCACCCGGGTGGGCTCCCTGATCAGCGGGAAGTGATTGACCAGGACAGCGGGCGGGCCGGGCGGCAGGGCCGCCAGCCGCGCCTGGGTCGTCTCGACCCGGGCCCAGCACCACTCCTCCGCGCTCGGGTACGGGTCCGGGTGCAGCCACCGCTCGTCGGTGCACACCACGCCGGTCTCGTAGGCGCGGGCCAGGCCCTCGGCCTTGGTCCGCGCGCCGTCGGGCCGGAACGAGTAGTCGTACAGCAGGAACAGCGGCACGATCCGGACCGGGCCGCCGGGCCCGTCCCACACGGGGTAGGGGTCTTCCGGGGTGAGCACGCCCAGCCGCCGGCAGAACTCCACCAGGTGCTGGTACCGCTCCTCGCCGCGGAGCTGGACCGGGTCGGTGCGGTGCGTCCACAGGTCGTGGTTCCCCGGCACCCAGACGACCTGGGCGAAGCGCTCGCTGAGCGTGCGCAGCGCCCACTCGATGTCCGCCATCCGCTCCCCCACGTCCCCGGCCACCAGCAGCCAGTCCGCCGCGGAGCGCGGCCGCAGGTCCTCGACCAGCTGGCGGTTCTGCGGGTAGCCGACGTGCAGGTCGCTGACCGCGAGCAGACGGGGCCGCCGCAGCCCCGTCCGGGCCTACGGGCCCGGCCTCAGCGGACATGCGCCAGCTCGGTCGTCCACATGACGATCCGGGTCCGGTCGCCGCGGAACAGGTCCCGGGCGAACTCCACCGGGTGGCCCGCCTGCGCGTAGGCGATCCGCTCGACCAGCATCAGCGGCGCCCCCTCGCGGACCTCCAGGGCCTCGGCCTCGCGGACGCCGGCGGTCACCGGCTCCAGGCTCTCCCGGGCCCGGCACGGCCGCTGCTGGTACTCCTGGTCCAGCAGGTCGTACAGGGAGCCGTCGAGCCGGCACCGGAGCAGCCCGGGGAACCGCGCGGCGGGGAAGACCGAGCACTCGACCGCGATGGGCCGGCCGTCGCCGAGCCGGACCCGCCGGATCTCGCAGACCGGGTCGCCGGCGGCGATCTCCAGGGCGGCGGCCACGCCCGGCCGGGCCGGCCGCTCGGCCGCGGACAGCACCCGCGCGCCCGCCACCATCCCGTGCCGCCGCAGCTGCTCGGAGAAGCCGGCCAGCGTGGTCCGGTCCTGCTCCAGCTTGCGCTGGGCCACGAACGTGCCGCCGTTGCGCCCCACCGCCCGGTCCACCAGGCCGCGGCGGGCCAGCGTGGCCAGCGCGTGCCGCAGCGTCATCCGGCTGACGTCGAGCCACGCGGCCAGGTCCTGCTCGGTCGGCAGCCGGTCGCCCGGGGCCAGCCGGCCCGCCTCGATGGCCTCGGCCAGCCACTCCTCGATCTGCCCGTGCATGGTCGTGCCCGGCTCCCGGACGATCACCGGGGCCTCGAGCGCGAGCAGCCCGGCCGCGGGCCTATCCCGCGACCGCCCTCCCCGCCGCGCCCCGTCCCGCTGAGCCCTGTCCCGCTGAGCCGGGCCCCGCTGTGCCTCGTCCCGCTGCGCCAACGGCTCAGCTCTCCGGGCCGGCAGCCGCCCCGCTCACCAGCGGCGCGTCATCCCCGGCCGGCGCGATCACCGGGGCGAACTGCTTGCGCCGCCCGACCGCCAGGTAGTAGATCACGCCAATCAGCGTAATGACCATGACCACGAGCCACAGGATCGGGATCTTGTTCACGAAGCCGATCCCGAAGGTCAGCAGCCCGCCGGTCTGGCTGCGGCTCCGGGTTGCTGGCCACCCGGGGCCACGCGAAGTTGACCAGCATGGCCCCGCCGTACAGCAGCGCGAGGACGTTGACCACCGGGCCCCAGCGGCCCAGGCTGAACGGCGCGCTGATCTTGGGCCAGCCGCGCAGCCGGGCCCGCATGATGACCAGGTTGCCCAGGAAGTAGCTGAGGTAGATCATGCCGGTCGCGGCGATGGCGATGATCGCGACCCCGGAGTACTTCAGGAACGGCACCGCGGCCAGCACCGCGACCACGATGCAGGCCCACACCGGGGTGTGCAGGGTCGGCGAGACCTTGGACCACAGCCCCGAGAACGGCAGCTGGTTGTCCCGGGACATGCCGAAGCACAGCCGGATGGTCGCGGCCATGATCGACAGGCAGCAGACGAAGATCGCCGCCGACACGACCAGCAGGTAGACGGTGGCCAGCCCGGACGGGAAGTTGGCCTCGATGACGTTGGCCGGGTTCCAGCCCAGGCCGCCGTTCCCGGTGATCGCGGTGTGCAGGTTCGGGATGGCCATCAGCGTGCCCAGCAGGAACACGCCCCCGATGATGAACGCGCCGATCACCGAGTACAGCACCGCCTTGGGCGCGGCCCGGCGCGGGTCGCGGGTCTCCTCGGCCAGCGTCGAGGCGGTGTCGAAGCCGTAGATCACGAACAGGCTCATGAACATGGCGGCCAGGAACGTGCTGGGCCCGACGTGCAGGCCCCCGCTGTTGGTGACCACCTTGAAGCCCTGGTGGTTGTGGAAGATCATGAGCACCAGCGCGAACACGAACATGCCGAGGATCTCGAAGATCACCCCGGTGTTGTTGATCAGCGCGACCAGGCGCACCCCGTAGATGTTCAGCACGGTGATGACCACCAGCGTGATCAGCGCCACCACCAGCTGGGTGTGCAGGCTGGTCGCGTTCAGGCTGTGCCAGCCCAGCCCGTTCAGCGCCGGGATGAGCGCGATCGGGAGGGTCGCCACCACCGCGGCGACGGTCAGGATGCCGGCGAACAGGTAGATCCAGCCGGTGAACCACGAGTATGTCCGGTTGGCCAGGTACTTGGTCCACTGGAACACCGACCCGGCCACCGGGTAGTGGCTGGACACCTCGGCGAAGTTCAGCGCGACCAGGAACTGGCCCAGCGCCACCACCGGCCAGGTCCAGATGAACACCCCGCCGATCGTGGTCAGGCCCAGCGCGAACAGCGTGAAGATGCCGGTCGAGGGCGAGATGTAGCTGAACGCGACCGCGAACGAGCTGCCCAGCCCGAGCGAGCGCTTCAGCTCCTGCTTGTAGCCGAACTGGGCGAGGTCAGCGGAATCCCGTTCGTGCCCGGCGGACTCGGGGATGGTAGTCATCGGCGCCTCCCAGGTTGAGGCGTAGCGTAAAGTACCTGGACAAGTAACTGTCTAGACCCAATCGCCGTAGCGGGTCACGACTGAGACATTCCCGTGATTACGTCTAGACCTTTAGCAGCCGCGGGCCCTTACCCTGCGGTGCAATGGACGATCTGCCGGACCCTGACCTGCTCGACCGGGTGCCGTGCCTGGCCGCCACCCCGCGCGCGGTGGAGCCGCTGCCCGGCGGGCTCACCAACCGCAACTACAAGGTGACCACCCCGCAGGGCACGTTCGTGGCCCGGATCTGGTCCCGCGGCGACCTGCTCGCGATCAACCGGGACCACGAGCACCGCAACTCGGTCGCCGCGGCGGCCGCAGGGGTGGGGGCACCCGTCGTCGCCTACCGCCCCGAGCACGGCCTGCTCGTGCTGGGCTACATCAACGGCAGAACTTTCCGCAACGAGGACCTCGCCGACCCGGTCACCATCCCCAGGGTCGCGGCCGCGTGCCGCCGGCTGCACGCGGGCCCCCGGTTCGCCGCTGCCTTCGACATGTTCGAGGTGCAGCGGCGCTACCTGGACGTGGCCACCGGGCACGGATTCACCGTCCCGGCCGGGTACGCGGAGCTGATGCCGCAGGTGACCGCGGCCCGCCGGGCCCTGGCCGTCCGGGACGAGGGCACCGTGCCGTGCAACAACGACCTGCTCGCCGCGAACTTCATCGACGACGGCGAGAAGATCTGGCTCATCGACTACGAGTACTCGGGCAACGGCGATCCCTGCTTCGAGCTCGGCAACATCGCGGCCGAATGCGGCCTGCCCGCGGACGCCCTCGCGGCCCTCGTGCGGGAGTACTACGGCGGGTTCTCGTTGCGGAATAAGGTCGCGCGCGCCCAGATCCTGGGTCAGATAGGCAGATACGGATGGACGCTGTGGGGGGCGATCCAGCACGCCAGCAGCCCGATCGAGTTCGACTTCTGGGGCTGGGCCATGGAGCGGTTCGAGGCGGCCGCGGCCGTGATGACCAGCCCGGCCTGGGGGCGGCTGCTGGACGAGGCCACCCGTGATGACTGATTCTCCAGCGCTCCCGTCCCGGGCCCGCGTCGTCATCATCGGCGGCGGGGTCATCGGCACCAGCGTGGCGTATCACCTGGCCGAGCGCGGCTGCCCTGACGTGCTGCTGCTGGAGCAGGGCCAGCTGTCCTGCGGGACCACCTGGCACGCGGCCGGGCTGGTCGGCCTGCTGCGGGCCACCGAGAGCGGCACCCGGCTGGTGCAGTACTCCACCGACCTGTACGCCCGGCTGGAGGAGGAGACCGGGCTGTCGGCCGGGTTCCGCCGCTGCGGCGGGCTGATCGTGGCCCGTACCCCGGCGCGGCTGACCCAGCTGCGCCGGACCGCGGCCGCCGCGGCCGCGTTCGGCCTGGAGGCCGAGATCCTCACCCCCGCCCAGGCCGGGGCGCGGTACCCGGTCATGGAGACCGGCGACCTGGCCGGGGCCATCTGGCTGCCCGACGACGGCAAGGCCAACCCGGCCGACCTGACCTACGCGCTGGCCAAGGGGGCCCGGAACCGCGGCGTCACGATCCGGGAGCGGACCCGGGTCACCGGGATCCTGACCGCGGACGGGGCGGGCGGGCGCGTCGTGACCGGGGTGAGCACCACCGAGGGCGAGCATCGGGGCCGAGATCGTGGTCAACTGCGCCGGGCAGTGGGCCAAGCAGGTGGCGGCCTGGTGCGGGGTGACCGTCCCGCTGCACTCCTGCGAGCACTTCTACGTGGTCACCGACCAGATCGAGGGGATTCACCGGGACCTGCCGGTGCTCCGCGACCCGGACGGCTACACCTACTTCAAGGAAGAGGTCGGCGGCCTGGTCGTCGGCGGGTTCGAGCCGGACGCCAAGCCGTGGGTGTCCCCGGACGAGATCCCGTACCCGTTCGAGTTCCAGCTGCTGGGCGAGGACTGGGAGCATTTCGCGCCGCTGATGGAGCAGGCCCAGCGGCGCATCCCGGCGCTGCGCGATACGGGGATCAAGAAGTTCTACAACGGCCCGGAGAGCTTCACCCCGGACAACCAGTTCATCGCCGGGGAAGCGCCCGGGCTGCGGAACTTCTTCGTCGGGGCGGGCTTCAACTCGGTCGGCATCGCGTCCGCGGGCGGCGCGGGGCGGGCCCTGGCCGAGTGGATCCTGTCCGGCGACCCGGGCCTGGACCTGACCGCCGCCGACATCCGGCGCTTCGCGCCGTTCCACGGCAACACCCGGTTCCTGCGCGACCGGGTCGGTGAGGTGCTCGGCCTGCACTACGCGGTGCCGTGGCCGAACCGGGAGCTGGCCACGGCCCGGCCGCTGCGCCGCTCCCCCGTGCACCACCTGACGGCGGCGGCCGGCGCGTGCTTCGGCAGCCGGATGGGCTGGGAGCGGCCCAACGTGTTCGCCCCGGAGGGGATGGAGCCAGTCATCGACTACCGCTGGGACGCGCCGGGCTGGCTGCCCTGGTCGGCGGCGGAGCAGCGGGCGGCCCGGCAGGACGTGGCCCTGTTCGACCAGACGTCGTTCTCCAAGTACCTGCTGACCGGGCCGGACAGCGAGCGGGCGCTGCAGTGGCTGTGCACCGCGGACGTGGCCGTGCCGCCGGGCCGGACCGTGTACACCGGGCTGCTGAACGAGCAGGGCCGCTACGAGTCGGACCTGACCGTGACCCGCCTGTCCGCGGAAGAGTTCCTGCTGGTCAGCAGCTCGGCCACGACCGAGCGCGACCAGGACCACATCCGGCGCCGGATGCCCGCGGACACCTTCGCCCGGCTGGTGGACGTCACCTCGGCGTACGCGGTGCTCGGCGTGATGGGGCCGCGGTCACGGGACCTGCTGGCCGCGCTGTCCCCGGCCGGCCTGGGCGATGCGGCGTTCCCGTTCGGGACCAGCCGGGAGATCGACCTGGGCCACTTCCGGGTGCGCGCGACCCGGATCACCTACGTGGGCGAGCTGGGCTGGGAGCTGTACGTGCCCGCCGAGTGCGCGGTGGGCGTGTTCGAGCTGCTGACCGGGGCGGGCCCGGAGTTCGGGCTGGTCCAGGCCGGCTACTACACGATCGAGTCGATGCGGCTGGAAAAGGGGTACCGGGCCTTCGGCCGCGAGCTGACCCCCGAGTACGGCCCGGCCGAGGCGGGGCTGCTGTTCGCCTGCAAGCTGCGCGGCGACGTCCCGTTCCTCGGCCGGGAGGCGGTGCAGAAGGCGCGGGCCGCCGGGCCGCGGCGGCGGCTGGTTTCGGTCCTGGTCGGCGGCCAGGACCGGGAGCCGGGCCCGGGACTGGATGGGGGGCCAGCCCCGGGCCCGGGCACGCAGCCGGACCGGGACCGCCGCGGGCCGATGCTGTGGGGCGGCGAGCTTGTGCTCCGCGACGGGGTGCCGGTGGGCCAGCTCACCTCGGCGGCCTGGGGCGAGGCGGTCGGCCGGGCGGTGGGCCTCGGCTACCTGCGGCACCCGGCCGGCGAGGTGGTCACGCGCGAGTTCCTGGACGCTGGCCGCTACCAGGTCAACGCGGGCGGCGACCTCTACCCGGCCACCGTGTCCCTGCGCCCGCCCTTCGACCCGGCCAGCACCCGCGTCCGCCCCCCGTAACCCCGGCCGCCTGTCGTAGGCCACGCCCCGCGGGCGACAGGGCATGATTACGGGATCGGAGCAGCGCGGGGACGGGGAAGCCAGGTGAGGCCGGTGGCCCGGTGGGCACGGCCGCCGGGGTGGCCGGCGCTGCGCGGGCTGCTGCCGCTCCGCCGGGCCGAGGTGCCCGGGGACCTGCTGGCCGGGGTCACGCTGGCCGCGCTGGGCATCCCCGAGGTGCTCGGCTACGCCCGGATCGCCGGGATGCCGGTCGTCACCGGGCTCTACACGCTGCTGCTCCCGATGGCCCTGTTCGCCGTGTTCGGCGCCTCGCGGCACCTGGTCGTCGCGGCCGACTCCGCGACCGCGGCCATCCTGGCCGGCGCGCTGATCCGGATGGCCGACCCCGGCTCGGCGCAGTACATCCGGCTGGCCGGGCTGGCAGCCCTGCTCACCGGCGCCCTGCTGCTGCTGGCCCGGCTGGCCCGGCTCGGCTTCCTGGCCAACTTCCTGTCCCGGACGGTCCTGCTCGGCTTCCTGGCCGGGGTCGGCATCCAGGTCGCGATCGGGCAGCTGCCGGACATGCTCGGGGTCAGCGCGCCCAGCCCGCACACGCTGATCAAGCTCGGGCAGACCGTGGCCGCGCTGCCCCAGGCGCAGGGCCTCACGGTCGCCGTGTCGCTGGGCGTCATCGCGGTGATGATGGGCGCCCGGCGGATCACCCGCCGGATCCCCGGCGCGCTCATCGCCGTGGCCGGCGCGATCATCGTCAGCCGGGTGGCCGACCTGGCCGCCCACGGGGTCAGCGTGCTCGGCTACGTGCCCCGCGGCCTGCCCGCGTTCAGCCTGCCCGCCTTCGGGCTGCACGACATCCTGGCGCTGCTGGGCACCTCGGCGTCGATCTTCATCGTGATCCTGGCCCAGAGCGCGGCCACCGCCCGCGCGTACGCGGCCAGGTACGGCGAGCCGTTCGGCACCGACACCGACCTGGTCGGGCTGGGGGCCGGCAATATCGCCGCCGCGTTCACCGGCACCTTCGTGGTGAACGGGAGCCCCACCAAGACCCAGATCGTGGACGACGCGGGCGGCCGCAGCCAGCTGGCCTCGCTCACCACCAGCGCGCTGGCCCTGGTGGTGCTGCTCGTGGCCACCGGGCCGCTCAGTTACCTGCCGGACGCCGCGCTGGCCGCGGTCGTGTTCCTGATCGGTGCCGAGCTGGTGGACGTGCGCGGCATCCGGAGGGTGCGGCGGGTCCGCCCGGACGAGTTCGCGGTCGCCGTGGTCGCCGCGGCGGCCGTCGTGGCCCTGAGCATCCAGGCCGGCATCCTGGTGGCCGTGATCGCCTCGATCATCGACCACCTGCGGCACAGCTACCGGCCGCGCAACAGCGTGCTGGTCAAGTCGGCGGCCGGGCACTGGCAGACCACGCCGGTGACGCCGGGGGCCCGGACCGAGCCGGGGCTGGTCATCTACCGGTTCGGCACCAGCCTGTACTTCGCGAACACGTCCCGGCTGCTGGAAGACCTGATCGAGCTCAGCGCCGAGGGCAGCCCGCTGCGCTGGTTCGTCCTCGACGGCGCGGCCATCGGCGACGTGGACTACAGCGCCTCCTCGGTGCTCGGCGCCGCCATCGCCCAGCTGCACCAGCGGCAGATCCGGTTCGTGATGACCAGCGTGATGACGCCGGTGCGCCAGCAGCTCGAGCACTACGGGATCAGCGGGGCCGCCGGCCCGGACCAGTACTTCGAGACGGCGGGTGAGGCCCTCGAGGCGTTCGGCGCGGCTCATCCCGGGCCCGGCTGCTGAGACGCCCGGGCGAGCTTTGGACTCCCATTGCGTGGCGTTCAGGCGGAGTTTGCGGGGCGGTGCTTGGCTTCGCTGCGAAGCGCAGGCCATCCGGTGGGGATGGCCCGCGCCGTGCGCCGGAGGTGTCGCATGGCCCGGAAGATCCTTCCCCGGCTGCTCGCGCTGGGGGCAGCGGGGGCACTGGCCGTCAGCCTGACGGGCGCGGCCGCGCGCGCGCCCGGCACTCCGCCCGGGCGGGCCGCCGCCCGCCGCCACCGGGCACGCCACGGGCTGCGTGCTCGGCGCGGGCGGGACGATCCGGCACGTCATCTACATGCAGTTCGACAACATGCACTACACCCGGGACAACCCCAACGTGCCCAGTGACCTGCAGCAGATGCCCAGCCTGCTGCACTTCCTCACCGGCCAGGGCACGCTGATCACGCACGAGCACACGCCGCTGATCGCGCACACGGCCGACGACATCGTCACGTCCGAATCCGGCCTGTACGGCAGTGACCAGGGCATGCCCATCGCGAACGAGTACAACTACTACAAGCCGGACGGCACCACCGACACGGCCGGCTCGTTCGCCTACTGGGCCGACCCCATCGTTGACTACAGCTCGCCCGACCGGGCGCGCCGGTGGGCGACCCCAGCCCGACCATGGTCACCCAGAGCGGCGCCGATGCCCCGGCGCCCTGGGTGCCCTACACCCGGGCGGGCTGCAACTTCGGCACGGTCGCCGGGGCCAACACCGAGCTGGAGAACACCACGCCCGACGTCCCGCTGGTCTTCGGGGCCAGGTCGCCTGAGGCCAGGGAGGCCGAGAACGCCGAAGCTGCAGAACAAGGCGGCGGCCGACTTCGAGGGCCTGGCCGTGCACTGCGCCGCGGGCGCCGCGAGGCCTGCGCGCACGGCGGCCAGCCCGACGTGCTGCCCAGTGAGCCCGGCGGCTACCACGGGTACCAGGCGCTGTACGGCAGCAAGTTCGTCCAGCCGCTCATCAGCCCCGGCGGTCCGGTCCGGAACCTGGACGGCGCGGTGATCAAGGATTCCAGCGGGGACGTCGGCTTCCCCGGCTATGACGGCATGACCGGCCCGAACGCGCTGGCCTACACCCTCGACCTGCAGCTGCACGGCGTCACGGTCACCGACACCTACCTCAGCGACCTGCACGACTCGTGGGCGACCGGGACCCCCTTCGGTCCCGGCCAGGCCGGGTACGAGAAGCAGCTGCGCGAGGAAAACGCCGCGTTCGGGACGTTCTTCTCCCGGCCTGGCCGCGCACGGCATCACCCGGCAGAACACGCTGTTCGTGGTCACCGCCGACGAGGGTGACCACTTCGTCGGCAGTCCCGCCACCCCGGCCGGCTGCAACGGCGTCACCGTGACCTGCCACTACTCCCGGATCGGCGAGGTCAACGGCAACCTCACCGGGCTGCTGGGCGCCGCCGGGGTCGCCACGCCCTTCGACGTCGCGGCGGACTCCGCGCCGGCCGTCTACGTGCACGGCCAGCCCGCCCGGACCGCGGCGGCGGCTCCGCGCGCTGGAGCAGGCCGCCGCCCGGCTCAAGGGGCAGGATCTGGTCACCGGGAAGACGGTGCGGCTCACCAACTACCTGGCCGACCCGGTGGAGCTGAAGCTGCTGCACATGGTCACCGGTGATCCCCGGCGCACCCCGTCGCTGGTCCTGTTCGGCCAGGACGACTTCTGGCTCAGCAGCGGTAAGGCCTCGTGCGGCTCCATCCTGCTTCACCGAGCCGGCCGGGCACCGACGCCTGGAACCACGGGGACGTGAGCCCGCGGATCAACACCACCTGGCTGGGCCTGGCCGGGCCGGGCGTGGCGCACCTCGGGGTGGACAGCACGCTCTGGTCCGATCACACGAACATCCAGCCCACGATGATGGCGCTGCTCGGGCTGCGCGACGACTACGCCCCGGACGGGCGGGTGCTCAGCGAGATCTTCAATCCGGCCGCGCTGCCCGCCGGGATGCGGCACGGACCGGCCCGCCCTGCTGGCGCTGGGACGGGTCTACACGCAGATCGAGGCCCCGGTCGGCGCGTTCGGGCTGGACACGCTGCAGGCCTCCACCCGGGGCCTGGCCAGCCGCTCCCCCGGCGACGCCGGATACTCCCGGATCGAAGGCCAGCTCCAGTAGCTGGGGGCCGAGCGTGACGCCCTGGGGAACCAGATGCGGTCACTGCTGCTCGGCGCGGCCTTCGGCGGCCAGCCGGTGAACCCCGGCGCAGGCCGCGGGGCTCATCCGCCAGGGCGAACGGCTGATCGGGCAGGCCGCCGTGCTGGCCCGGTGACGCCGGTCAGCCCGCCGCGACGATCTCCCCGGCGGCGCAGCCGAACTCGATCCGCGATCCTCCCGGGCCGGGCGCCGACCCGGACAGCGTGACCGTGTCGCCGTCGGCCAGGTAGCCGCGGGTCTGGCCGTCCGGCAGCGTGATCGGGTCCCGGCCGCCGTCCGTCATCTCCAGCAGCGAGCCCATCTCGTCCCGGCGGAAGCTGGACACGGTGCCCGAGCCGTACAGGTCGCCGGTGCGCAGCGCGGCGCCGTTCACGGTCAGGTGGGCCAGCTGCTGGGCCCCGGTCCAGTACATGGCCGCGAAGCGCGGCCGGGAGATGAGCTGGCCGTTGATGCTCACCGCCAGGTCGATGTCCAGGCCCCAGGACCGGCCGTCGCGCAGGTAGCCCAGCGGCTCGGGGTCCTGGGCCGGGGGTGGCACCCGGGCCTGCTCCAGTGCGGCCAGCGGGACGACCCACGGCGAGATCGTGGTGGCGAAGGACTTGCCCAGGAACGGCCCCAGCGGCCGGGACTCGAACGCCTGGATGTCCCGGGCACTCCAGTCGATCAGCAGCACCACGCCGAACACGTGCTCGGCGAAGGCCCCGGCCGGCACGGGCTGGCCCGGCGCCGACCCGGCTCCCACCACGAAGCCGATCTCCGCCTCGAAGTCCAGCTTGCGGGTGGGAGCCAGCTCGGGCCGCGCGTGGCCGGGAGCGAGCTGGCCCCGCGGGCGCGGCACCGGCGTGCCGCTGACCACCACGGTGCCGGCCCGGCCGTGGTAGCCGACCGGCATCTCCCGCCAGTTGCGGTGCAGCTGCGGGTCGCCGGGCCGCAGGACCCGCGCGGCGTTGGTCGCGTGCTCGAGCGAGGAGTAGAAGTCGGCGAAGTCGGCCACCTCGAACGGGAGGTGCAAGGTGGCCTCGGCCAGCGGCACCAGCTCGCCGATCTGGCCGCCGCGCACCGATCCGAGCAGCCGCTCCCGGGTGCGCTGCCAGGCCCGCGGCCCTCGGCTCATGAAGGCGTTGAGCGACGGCCCGGCGAAGATCGGGTCGCCGAAGGTCCGGTGCAGGTCGACGATGTACGCGCCGAGGCCCGCCCCCACCCGGGGGCCGTCCGCGCCGCGGGAGAACACGCAGTACGGCAGGGCGTGCTCGGTGAAAGTCGGCAAGGTCAAGGAATGTCCAGGGAGATCGCGAATGTGAAGAGGTCGCCACGGTAGTGGATCCGGGCCACGTCCACCGGGGTGCCGCCGGCAGCGTAGGTCACGTTTTCGGAAACCAGCACCGGGCTCAGCGCATCGATCTGCAGCAGCGCGGCCACCTCGGCCGGCGCGGCGCGGGCCGAGACCTCGTTGTCGATCCTGGTGAGCGGCAGCGACAGCTCGTCGCGCAGGATCCTGGTCACCGGGGACCGTTCCAGCGCCACGTCGCTGACCCGGTCCGCGTGCTCCGGGCGCAGGTAGTTCTCGGCGTAGCTGACCGGCACGCCGTCGTCGAGGCGCAGGCGGCGGATCAGCACCGCCTCAGGCACGGGGCCCAGCCGGGCGGGGAGCGCGCCGGGCGGCACCCGGGCCCGGCCGAGGACCCGGACCTCGCCACTGGACTGCTGGGCCATGACCGCGTCCGCCGAGCCCAGCACGCGCAGCGCCCGGGTCCGCAGGGCGTCCGGGTTGACGAAGGTGCCGCGCCGCCGGTGCCTGCTGATCAGGCCCTCGGCGGCCAGGGAACCCAGCGCCTGGCGCACGGTGGCCAGGCTGACCCCGTAGTGCCGGGCGAACTGCGCCTCGGTCGGCAGCCGGAGCGCGCCGTCCCGGTCGAGCCCGTGGATGGCGGCGCGCAGGCTCTGGGCCAGCTGGTACCACAGCGGCAGCACGCCGGTGAACCGTGGCGGCGGCACCGTGAGCAGCGCGCCGCCCGGGCGGCGGCGGGCCAGGTTCAGTCACGGGCCGGCGCGGGCGCCGTGAAGGAGGGGGCCAGGCCGGCCCAGACCGAGTCGTAGTCGGGCTGGCGGTGCGCCGCCTCCATGGCCTGCCGGGTCACCGCGATCATCCAGCGGCTCTCGAACATGAACGCGAGCGTGTCCGCGACCTTCTGCGGGGCCAGTTCGGCCCGGCTGGCCCGGTCGAACGTCTCGGCGTCCGGGCCGTGCGAGGTGAACGTGTTGTGCAGGCTGGCCCCGCCGGGCAGGAACCCCTCGGCCTTCGCGTCGTAAGCGCCCCGGACCAGGCCCATGAACTCTGACATCACGTTGCGGTGGAACCAGGGCGGCCGGAACGTGTCGTCGGCGACCAGCCAGCGCGGCGGGAAGATGACGAAGTCCACGTTGGCCTGGCCCGGCGAGTCCGACGGCGAGGTGAGCACGGTGTAGATCGACGGGTCCGGGTGGTCGAAGCTGACCGTGCCCAGCACCATGAAGTTCGCGGTGTCGTACTTGACCGGCACGTAGCTGCCGTGCCAGGCCACCACGTCGAGCGGCGAATGGTCGTAGCCGGCCGCCCACAGGTTGCCGCCGAACTTCTGCACCACCTCCACGGGCCCGCCGCGCTCCTCGTAGGCGGCGGTGGGGGCCAGGAAGTCACGCTCGTTCGCCATCCCGTTGGCGCCGATCGGGCCGCGCTCCGGCAAGGTGAACGGGGCCCCGTAGTTCTCGCACAGGTAGCCGCGCGCCGGGCCCCCGGGCAGGTCCACCCGGAACCGGATACCCCGGGGCAGCACGGCGATCTCGCCCGGGCCGACCTGGAGCGGGCCCAGCTCGGTGTGCAGCACCAGGGTGCCCTGCTGCGGCACGAACAGCAGTTCCCCGTCCGAGTCCACGAAATAGCGGTCGGTCATGGGCGACGTGGCGGCGTACAGGTGCACGGCCATCCCGCTGCGGGTCCGCAGGTCCCCGTTCCCGCCCACCGTGTACAGGCTGTCCACGAAATCCACCGGGTCGGCGGGCAGCGGCAGCGGGTCCCAGCGCAGCCGGTTGGGATCCGGCTCGATCTCGTCGAACGGGCTGCCGCGCAGCGATCCGTTGCCGATCCGGTCGAAGCGCGGGTGGGCCGCGGACGGCATGATCCGGTAGACCCAGGTCCGCCGGTTGACCGCCCGCGGCTGGGTGAAGGCGGTGCCGCTCAGCTGCTCCGCGTACAGGCCCAGCGGGGCGCGCTGCGGCGAGTTGCGGCCCGCGGGCAGGGCACCCGGAACCGCCTCGCTGACGAACTCGTTCCCGAAACCGGGCTGATAGTGATAGCTGTCCGCGTGATTCTCCGCCATGACTGCCCCCAGTATCGTCTGATTCCTCTGCTCAATCAGATCATTGAGGGAAGTGGGTGGTCAACCGGCGTGGCCCGGGCAGCTGCGGCAGCAGGCCGTGGCCGACGCGGAGCAGTGCCTCGGCCTCGTCGGCCGGCATCGGGGCGGCCAGCAGGTAGCCCTGCCCGTAACGGCAGCCCATCGAGACCAGCATGTCCCGCTGCACCTCGCTCTCGATCCCCTCGGCGATCACGGTCAGCTCCAGCGTCTTGGCGATCCGGTTGATGACTTCCACCAGGGCCAGCCGCTGGGTGGACACCGCGATCCCGTCCACGAAGGACTTGTCGATCTTGAGCAGGTCGATCGGCAGCTCGCGCAGGTAGCTCAGGGACGAGTAGCCGGTGCCGAAGTCATCGATGGCCAGCCGCACCCCCATCCCCTTCAGCTCCTGCAGGTCGGCCCGGAGCCGCTGGTCCGGGCGGAGCAGGCCGCTCTCGGTCAGCTCCAGCACCAGGGACGACGGGGCCACGCCGGATTCGGTCAGCCGCCGCCGGGCCCCCTGGACGAAGCCCGGGTCCCGCAGCTGGCGGGCGGCCACGTTCACGCTCACGTACACCGGCGGGTGACCGCGGACCCGCTGCTGCCAGCGGGCCAGGTCGGCGGTGGCCTGCTGGAGAACCCAGGCGCCGAGCGGGACGATGTGGCCGGTCTCCTCGGCCAGGTCGATGAACTGATCCGGCTGCACCATGCCCCACTCCGCGTGCGGCCAGCGCAGCAGCGCCTCGAACCCGGCCACCGCGCCGCTGCTGAGCTCCACGATCGGCTGGTAGACCAGGGTGAAGGCCGACTCCGCCACCGCGCTGTCCAGGGCCGCCTGCAGGTCACGGCGCCGCATCATGCCCGCGCTGAGCACCGGCTGGTAGCGGCGCCACTGCCGCTTGCCGGCCGCCTTGGCCGCGTACAGCGCGAGATCGGCGTGCCGGACCAGGTCGCTCGTGCTGGCGGAGTCCTCGCTGCTGGCCAGGCCCACGGTCGCGGTGACGATGGCCGAGCCGATGGCCAGCGTGAACGGCTCCTGGAAGGCCGCCACGATGGCCTCGGCCAGGTTCTCGACCACGGCGCTTTCCACCGCGTCCTCGATGAGCAGCCCGAACTCGTCTCCGCCCAGCCGGGCCGCGGTGCCGCGGCCCGTGGTCAGCGCGGACAGCCGCATCCCCGCGGCCACGAGCAGCTCGTCACCGACGCTGTGCCCCATGGTGTCGTTGATCACCTTGAAGTCGTCCAGGTCGATGAAGAGCACGCCCACGACCGCGTCCGTGCGCCGGGCGCGGGCCATCGCGCGGACCACCCGCTCCTGGAACAGCATCCGGTTGGGCATCCCGGTGAGCGAGTCGTGGAAGGCCCGGTACTTGAGTTCCCGCTCCAGCTGGCGCTGCTCGGTGACGTCCCGCAGGGTCAGCACCAGGCCGCCGACCGTCGGCTCGTGCCGCAGGTCACTGCATCTGACCTCCACCTCGACGTAGGAGCCGTCGCGGGCCGTGATCCGCCAGTCCTCGTCGACGTCGCGGCCCTGCCCGGCCGCGCATCTCGGCCAGCGCCCGGGCGATCTCCTCCCGCTCATCGGGCTGGACGAGATCCCACAGGTACTCCCCGTCCACCGGGACATCGCCGAAGATGCTCCGGGCCGACGGGGTGGCGTACCGGATCCGGCCGGAGTCGTCCACGATCAGGATGACGTCGGACGTGTCGTGCACCAGGGTCCGGAAGTACGCCTCGCTGTTGCGCCGGATCACCTCGCCGCTCAGCACGACCCGCTCGACCACCAGGGCCGCCTGCCGGGCCAGCACCTCGAACGTGCCGGACAGCTCGGCCAGGTCCGGGCTGGCCCCGGACACCGACAGCACCCCGATCAGCGGATCACCGGCGGGCCTGTCCTGCAGGTAGAGCGGGCAGAGCAGGACGTCCGGCTGTCACCGTCCGGGTCGCCGGGCCAGCAGCTGCGGCGCGGGCCCGGTCAGCAGCGACAGCCAGCCTTCCGCCTGCCCGGCGGGCAGCTGCGTGGCCACCGGCGGCTCATCGGGCGGGGCGCCCACCACCCGCAGGGTGCCGCCCTCGCGCACGGCGAGCAGGACGGGCCCGCGCTGGCGGTTTTCCATCAGCGAGGCCACCCCGGACCTGACCGCGCTCGCGGCCTGCTCCACCGTGGCCGCCGCGGCCAGGGCCGCCCCGGCCAGCCGCAGGACCTGGGCCCGGGCCAGCGCCCGGCGCAGCGCCGCCGCCACGTCCGCGAGCCGGGACAGGACCAGGACGTAGAGCAGCGCC
Organism: uncultured Actinomycetes bacterium; assembly: GCA_963851025.1. Classification (GTDB taxonomy): domain Bacteria; phylum Actinomycetota; class Actinomycetes; order Streptosporangiales; family Streptosporangiaceae; genus RYN-230. The sequence continues at coordinate 7,193 of CAWKOA010000024.1, read as the reverse complement.
GAGCAGACCGCGATGACCCCGGCGTCCTGGACCCGGTGCTCGAGGGCCTCGGCCAGCAGCACCGCCGGGGCGACCAGCGAGGCCAGCATGATCAGGATCAGCCGGACCACCGAGCTCGGGGCCCGCTGGCGGGCCACCGGCTCGGTCAGCTCCGTCATGCTCGGGTGCAGCGCGGCCGCCCCCCAGGCCGTGTAGAACACGGCCCAGCCGAAGTCGGTGAGCGGTGCCCAGCCGGAACGAGCCGTACAGCTGGGCCAGGCCGAAGCCGACGTCCGAGCCGAGCAGCCCCAGGCTGCCCAGGGTGAGCAGCTGGAGGGACCGGGTCCGCCAGGTGCCCGGGGCCAGCAGCCGGGCCAGCATGGCCAGGACCAGCACGTCGCCCAGCGGGTAGGCGATCGCGACCGCCTTCTGCTGCCAGGACAGGGCGGCGTTGTGCACGTAGGGCAGGATCAGGAACACCCAGGACAGCAGGGCCAGGCCCACGGTCAGGGTCAGCGCGTCCAGCAGGCTGCGCCGGTCATACCCGGCCGAGCGGCGCCGGATGAAGATCAGCCAGGCCGAGCGCGTACAAGGGGTAGGTCGCCAGGTAGAACAGGTCTACGAAGGACGGGAACGGCACGGCCCGGTGCCCGACCTCGGTCAGGATCAGGAAGCTCTGCTGGCCGACGGCGAAGCTCAGGTTCGCCGCGGCCAGCAGCAGCCACGGGGCGCGGGAGGCCGGGCGGTTGAGGATCACGCCGGCCACGATGGCGGAGACCCCGGAGAGCGCCAGCACGCCCCACAGCCCGACCCGGAGCCCCGGCAGCGCGTAGTAGGCCACGACGAGCAGCGTCATCCAGGCGGTGTAGGCCGCCAAGATCCCCCGACGCGACGTCATCGCCCCTCACCCCCGCTCGCCCAGGCCCCCGCCCGGGACTCCGCCCAGGCCTGAGCCTCGGCGAACGAGAACCGTCCTGGCTGCAACCTCCCCTGTCCGCGCCGTCCCGGCGGAGAGCCGGTTCTGCCCTCCCCGGGTCATGCCCAGAGCCCCTTGCCGCAGGATGCGTGACACCTGCCACAGCAGCCTCAAGTTCAACAATCAGTAACATCACTTTAGACAGAGCGTTCTCATGACTCCCTACCCGCGTACGCCATTACCCCTCCCCGCCCCCGCCCCGCCCCCAGCCGTGGATCCACTGACTTATCACCTATCTGGTGCCCTCAAATCGGGGTAAACCGGACGCCGGGATGCACCAGATAGGTGATAAGTCATCGCGGCCCGTGATCAAAGTGAGACGTGATGCGCACGGGGCCGGGGGGCCCGGGGGGCTGGGGCGTTGGGGTGAGGGGCTGGGTCAGGGGCGTTTGCCGGGGTGGCCGTCCGGCTGGTTCCCGACCAGGCCAGCCCGCCGGAGCGCCTCGGCCATGGCCCCGCCGGACTGGTCCGCGCCCCCCTGGCCTGGCCCGCTGCCCCGGCCCCCCTGGCCCTGCGGCCGCCACCCTGGCCCGGACGGCCGCCCCCTGGCCGGGCGCCCGCCCCGCTGGTCCTGCCGCCCGCCACCCTGGCCTGGGCGCCCGCGTTCCTGGCCGGGCGGCCGCTCCCCCGGGTGCCTCGTTCGCCGCGCTCCGGCGGGCCCGCGGGCTGGCGCTCGGGCTGGCCCGCGGCCGCCGGGTCACGCCGGGGCCCGCCGCGGCCCCCGCCGTGACCCGCCGCCTCGTCGTCCAGCCGCAGCGTGAGCGAGATCCGCTTGCGGGGGATGTCCACGCCCAGCACCCGGACCCGGACCACGTCACCTGGCTTCACGACCTCGCGGGGGTCAGACACGAAGGTGCGCGACATCGCGGACACGTGCACCAGGCCGTCCTGATGCACGCCGATGTCCACGAACGCCCCGAACGCGGCCACGTTGGTCACCACGCCCTCCAGCACCATGCCGGGCGCCAGGTCCTCCAGCGTCTCCACGCCCTCGGCGAAGCTGGCCGTGGTGAACGCGGGCCGCGGGTCACGGCCGGGCTTCTCCAGTTCGCTGAGGATGTCGGTCACGGTCGGCAGGCCGAACCGCTCGTCGGTGAACTCCTGCGGCTTCAGCGACCGCAGCACCGAGGTGTTGCCGATCAGCCCGGGCATGCCCGTCCCGGCCGCCTGCAGGATGCGCCGGACCACGGGATAGGCCTCCGGGTGGACGCTGGACGCGTCCAGCGGGTCGTCGCCGCCGGGGATGCGCAGGAACCCCGCGCACTGCTCGAACGCCTTCGGGCCCAGCCGCGGCACGTCCTTGAGCGCCTGGCGGCTGCGGAACGGCCCGGCCTCGTCCCGCCGGGCCACCACCGCGGCGGCCAGCCCCTCGCTGATGCCCGACACCCGGGCCAGCAACGGGACCGACGCGGTGTTCACGTCCACGCCGACCCCGTTCACGCAGTCCTCGACCACCGCGTCCAGCGACCGGGACAGCTTGATCTCGGCCAGGTCGTGCTGGTACTGGCCGACCCCGATGGACTTCGGGTCGATCTTGACCAGCTCGGCCAGCGGATCCTGCAGCCGCCGGGCGATCGAGACCGCGCCGCGCAGCGACACGTCCATGCCGGGCAGCTCGCGGGAGGCGTACGCGGACGCCGAGTACACCGACGCCCCGGCCTCGGACACCATCACCTTGGTCAGCTTCAGCTCCGGATGCGCCTTGATCAGGTCCGCGGCCAGCCGGTCGGTCTCCCGCGAGGCGGTGCCGTTGCCGATCGCGATCAGCTCGACCTGGTAGGCCGCGGCCAGCCGGGCCAGCGTCGCGATGGACTCCGCCCACCGGGCCGAGCCCGCCCCGCCGGCGCCGCCGCCCCGCCGCAGCTCGTGCGGGTAGATCGTGTCGGTGGCGACCGCCTTGCCGGTCCCGTCCACCACCGCGACCTTGACCCCGGTGCGGAAGCCCGGGTCCAGGCCCATCGTGGGCCGGGTCCCGGCCGGGGCGGCGAGCAGCAGGTCGCGGAGGTTGGCCGCGAACACCGCGACCGCCTCGTCCTCGGCCCGCTGCCACAGCCGCATCCGCAGGTCCACCCCGAGGTGCACGACGATCCGGGTCCGCCAGGCCCACGGCACCGTGTCCCCCAGCCAGCGGTCCGCCGGGACGGCCCTGGTCGGCGACGTCGTAGCGCCGGGCGATTCTCGTTGCGTAATCGGACGGGGCGGAAGGAGCCAGGCCGTCAGCCGCGGGCTCACCAGGGTCCATGGTCAGGTCGAGGATTTCTTCTTTCTCCCCGCGCATCATGGCCAGGATCCGGTGCGAGGGCAGCGCGGTGAACGGCTCCGCGAACTCGAAGTAGTCGGCGAACTTGGCGCCCGCCTCCTCCCGGCCCTCGCGGACCCGGGAGACCAGCCGGCCGCGCGACCACATCTGCTCGCGCAGCTCGCCGATCAGGTCGGCGTCCTCGGCGAACCGCTCGACCAGGATGGCCCGGGCGCCGTCCAGCGCCGCGGCCACATCGGGCACGCCGCGCTCCGCGTCCACGTACGCCGCGGCGGCCTCCTGCGGGGCGGTTTCCGGGTGGGCCAGCAGCTGGTCGGCGAGCGGCTCCAGCCCGGCCTCGCGGGCGATCTGCGCCTTGGTCCGGCGCTTCGGCTTGTAGGGCAGGTAGATGTCCTCCAGCCGGGCCTTGGAGTCGGCGGCCATGATCCGCGCGGCGAGCTCGTCGTCGAGCTTGCCCTGGGCCCGGATCGACTCCAGGATGGCCGCCCGCCGCTCCTCCAGTTCGCGCAGGTAGCGCAGCCGCTCCTCGAGCGTGCGCAGCTGCGCGTCGTCCAGGGCGCCGGTGGCCTCCTTGCGGTAGCGGGCGATGAACGGCACCGTGGCCCCGCCGTCGAGCAGCTCGACGGCCGCGTTGACCTGCCCCTCCCGCACGCCGAGTTCCTCGGCGATCCGGCGCTGGACTCCGGCGGTGGCGGGCAGCTCGGGGGCGGCGGGGGCGGTTACGGTCACGAGGGGCTCTGCCTTCCGGGTCGGGGGTGGGCACCATATGGTAGGTCCCACCGGCTGGCTACCAAGGGAGATAGCGATGGCACGTACACCGCAGGAAATCTTCGCCCACCACGCCCAGGCGCTCGGGGCCGGCGACCTGGAGGAGATCGTCGCCGACTACGCCGAGGATGCGGTGTTCATCTCGCCCGCGGGCGTGCTACGCGGCCAGGACGGGATCCGGACCGCGTTCACCCAGCTGCTGGCTGACGTGCCGACGCCGCCTGGACCCTGAAGACCCAGATCTACGAGGGTGACGTGCTGTTCCTGGAGTGGGCCGCGGACGCCGGCGCCACGTTCGTGGACGACGGCATCGACACGTTCGTGTTCTCCGACGGGCTGATCCGGGTGCAGACGGTCCGCTACACGCTGCAGCACCGGGGCTGACCGGCCCGTAGGCCGGTCGAAGGCAGCTGACCGGCCGCCGGCGGTTTAGCGGGGTCGCCCGGGGCAGCTAGGTCCCGATGACAGAATCGCGGCCGGGCAGGCCGCCATGACATCGAGTGCGGGACAGGCGCGCGCCGAGCAGCAGGCCGAGTCCCGGCGGGCCACCACCCGCACGGTGCTGATCGCCGGCGGGGCCAACATCATCGTGATGGTGGCCAAGCTGGTGGCCGGGGTGCTCACCGGCTCCAGCGCCATGCTGGCCGAGGCGGCGCACTCGTTCGCGGACACCCTCAACCAGGTGTTCCTGTTCACCTCGGTGCGCCAGGGCCAGCGCCCGGCCGATGAGGAGCACCCGTTCGGGTACGGGCAGGAGCGCTACTTCTGGTCGCTGCTCGCCGCGTTCGGCATCTTCATCGCGGGCGCGGGGTTCTCCATCTTCGAGGGCATCCTCTCGCTGCACAGCAAGACCAACGACTTCCCCATCGCGTACGTGGTGCTGGCCGTGTGCGCCATCGCCGAGGGCACCTCGTTCTTCCGGGCCTACGGGCAGCTGCGCGGCGAGGCCCGCCGCGGCCACACCCACACCCTGGAGCACGTCAAGACCAGCCGGGACACGACGGTCAAGGCGGCGCTGTTCGAGGACACCGCCGCGGTCATCGGGCTCGCGCTGGCCGCCGGCGGCCTGCTGCTGGAGCAGCTCACCGGCTCCCCGGTCTACGACGGGGGCGCCTCGATCGCGATCGGGGTGCTGCTGATCGTGGTGGCCTTCCGGCTCGGCATGGACAGCCGGGAGCTGCTCATCGGCCGGTCCGCCGACCCCAAGGTCATCAAGGTGATCCGGGACGAGATCGAGAAGACGCCGGGCGTGGACCGGCTGCTGGAGCTGCAGACCATGCACGTCGGCCCGGACAGCCTGATCGTCGCGGCCCGGGTCGCGCTGAGCGATGAGTCCAGCGCGGACCAGGTGGAAGACCTGGCCGACGACATCGACCACCGGCTGTCCGAGCGGCTGCCGGTGACGCCGTACGTGTTCATCGACCCGACCCAGACCGCAGCGGCCGAGGACGGCATCAGCCCCGCCCGCCGGTCGGCGGTCCGGCGGGCCGCGCCGCCGGGACAGCGACAGCCCCGGACCCGACGGCGCCCCGGCCTGACAGCGGCGCCGGGGCCAGCGTTCAGGCCTCCGCGGGGGCCGCCAGCCCGGCCAGCAGGTGGCTGAAGCCGTGCGGGGCCCGGGCCCGGCGCCGGGCCGAGGTGACCACGCTTACCGCGGTGGTGCGCAGGACCTGGCGGCCCGCGGCGGCGAGCGCGCTGACCAGCGCGTGGTCCTCGGCGGTCCGGGCCGGCCGAACCCGCCCGCGGCCAGGTACGCGGCAGCGCGGAAGCCCAGGTTAGCGCCGTGCACGTGCGGGTGGCTCGGCCCCGCCGGTCCGGTACCGCGCCTGGAACAGCGGCGGCACCTCGGCCGGGTACTGCCGCCAGTCGGTCACGGTGACCGTGCCCACGACCGCGTCCCAGCCCCCCTCGGCGTAGCGGAGCTGCCGGGCCAGCCAGCACGGCGGCACCAGCGTGTCCGCGTCCGTCGTGGCCAGCCAGACGGAGGCCGGATCGAGCGGCCCGGTCCGGCGGAGCACCTCCGCGCATCCCGGCGGCCCGGGCGGCGCCGACGCTCCGGGCCCCGATGTCCAGCACCGCCGCTCCCCCGGCCCGGGCCAGCTCGGCGGTCTGGTCGGTGCAGGCGTCCGCCACCACCACCACGTGCACCGGCACGCCGGCCAGCCGCGCGGCGGCCAGCCGGACCGCGGCCAGGCAGGAGGGCAGCAGGTCCTCCTCGTCGTGCGCCGGGATGACCACGCCGACAGCGGCGATCACGCGCCTCACGCCACCGCCCTCCTCACCGGGCGCTCACACCAGGCCCTCGGCCCGGGCCACGGAGACCGGCTCGCGGCCGCCCGCTGGTAGACCTCGGCGATGAAGTCCGGTTCGGTGTGCCCGACCAGCCGGGCCAGCCCGGGCTGGGCCGCCAGGACCCGGTGCACGTCGTCGCCGCCGCGCGGGTAGTCGGCCACCGGATGCCGCCAGTGCACCGCGAGGAGCGGCCCGCCCGGCCGCAGCGCCGCCGCCCCGCGGTCCAGGACCTGGCCCAGGTCGGCCCCGGCGAAGTAGTACAGCACCTCGGAGAAGACGATCAGGTCGAACTGGCCCGGCGGCCAGTCGCCGGGGATCGCCGCGGCCCACCTGGACGTTCTCCAGCGCCGCGTTCCTCGCCGCGGCCGCCCGGACCGCGGCGGCGGAAGCGTCCCAGGCCAGCACGTGGCCGCACCGGGCGGCCAGCATCCCGGTCAGCACCCCGACCGAGCAGCCGGGCTCGAACGCGTCCCGGTAATGCGGGTCGGGCAGCAGGGCCAGGCTGAGCGCGTACTTGCGGGCCTCGTACCACCGGGTGGCCAGCCCCCACGGGTCGGCCGCGGCCGCGTACATCTGGTCGAAGTAGCCCCGGTCCAGCGTCGCCGGCCGGCGCGTGAACAGCACTTCGCGTCCGGGCGAAATGCGCCACGGTGCCCGGGGCGAGCACCGGGGGCGCCGTCACGCCGCTCCAGCTGGCTGGTGAAGCAGCCGATGGCGGCGCGCTTGCGGGCCACGATCGAGGGCCGCAACGAAACTCTCAAGGCCTTGATGCCATGGCACTCGCGAGTCGCCCGGGGCGGGCCCAGTGCCAGGTCCAGACCCGGGTACCAGTGGGTGAGTGGGCTGGCGCGCCGGGCGGCCCGGCCCACCGCCTCATGGTCGGCGTGCACGTCCTGGTCCCAGGGGGCCAGGACCGCG
>CAWKOA010000023.1:0-153142 GCA_963851025.1 uncultured Actinomycetes bacterium | reverse complement strand
GCCGCTGTTTCAGGTTGGGGGGGCTCGGTTAAGTGGGTGGTGTCGGCGGCGGGGCGGGGATCGTCGTCGCTATCGGGGAGCCTGTCAACGTTCATGCCTCACCTTCCGTCCCCAGAAGCGGTGATGCCCGCGCCAGCGTGTAGGTAGTCCAGGGGCCAGCGGCAGTCGTGAAGCTGGGTGAGTGCCTCGGACAGGCGCTGCTCCCAGTCCTCGTCACCGGATTTCGCGCCGACGGCCGTTTCCAGGGCGGAAGGCCGCGCGGCCCCGAACGCGATCCGTCGCACGTCGGCCGGGTTCCGCTGGTCCGCGTCGTGCCAGCGCTGAACCACGCCGATCTGGCTGGCGCAGGTCTCGCCGGGGATGGGGCGCCCGGTAGCGGCTTCCCAGTCCGCCGTCTGCGGATGGCGGCCCGATCCGGGGGACTTGCGGTCCAGGGTTTTCAGGTCGTCCAGGATCAGGGCCCAGCGGAAGGCCGGGGCCAGCCATTGCGGCTCGGGGAACACGCATTCACGACCAGCGTCCGCGATCCAGCGGCGCAGGGCCGTGGCCACGTGCGACGCGAGCGCGTCCGGGCTGACCCGCGCCGCGAAGGTGCTGGCCCGCGCGGCGACCGCGGCGTCCACCGCGTGCGACACGGCGCAGTCCCGCAGGCGCGCGTCGGACAGGGCGGCGATCCGGGCCGCCAGTTCGCTGCCGGGGACGGGCACGGGCATGAGCCACCCGGTCAGGTGGGCCAGCACCGCCACCTCGGCCCAGAGGACGAGTCCCGGGCTCGCCGGCGAGAAGCCGCTGGGCGGCCCGCATGTCGCGCAGCGTGCAGGGGCTGGCCAGGCAGTCCGGGCCGCACGTGGCTGAGCGCGGTGACACGATCCCGGCGGGGGAGGCCGTGACCGGGGCGGCCGCGGCTTCCCGGGCCGGTCCCGTCGGGCATGGCCGCCAGGACCGGGTAGTCCATCCCGTCGGTGAACACCGCGGCCTGGCCCGGCGGCAGCGTGACCAGGTACCTGGACTGGGCGTCCGTCATGTTCATGGTCGCCCCGACCGTTTCCCGGTCGTCGGCCGCCGGGAGACGGTGCACGATCTTGACCGCGGTGTTCTTGACCGCGTCGGGGATGATCTTGGCGGGGATCTGCTCCGCGATGACCAGGCCCTCGCCGTACGCGCGGATCTCCGCGAGCAGCCCGGCGAACATCTCCACCGCGTGCGTGGTGGCCCCGGACCCGCGGTGCTCCTCGGGGCGGCGCAGCAGGCGGTGGGCTTCCTCGAAGACCGACACATGCCGCAGCCCCGGTGCCCGTGCCCGGACCATGGCCGCGGGCCTGCATCCGCAGGTGCTCGGCCAGCTGGATCAGCACCGTCCCCATCAGGAACGCCTTGTCCCGGTCGTCGCCGACGTCCTCGATCTCGAACACGACGTTGCGGGCCATCAGCTTCCCGAAGTCGATCGGGTGACCGCCCTCGAAGAACCGGCCGGTCGTCCCCAGCCGCAGGCTGGACAGCCGGACCGTGATGAACCCGCGCACGTTGTCGGTGATCTCGCGGCCGTAGCCGATCTCGGACACGATCCGCCCGGCGGCGGCCTGCAGATCACCCAGCGTCGGGTACCGGGGGCGCACCCCGGGTGTGGCCGGCTCACCCAGCGCCAGGTCCCAGCCAGCCTCCTCGTACACCCGGGTCACCGCGGCCGACAGCACCTGCGGGAACGGCTCGTCCGCGGCGAACGACGCCAGGAACAGCGCGCGGACCAGGTCGGCGTGGGTCTGCAGCGGGAACCGCCGGCCCGCCGCGTCGGCGGCCGGCGCGAGGGGGTTGATCCCGGCGGCGACCTGGTCCGCGTCGCCGGGGCGGATCCGCACCACCCCGCCGCGCCGTTCCGTTCAGCCGCACGCTCATCAGCCGGTACTCGGCCTTGGCCGGCTCGACGACCAGCCACGGCAGGCCCGCGCCGGATGCCGCCTCCAGCAGTGCCCGCACGGTCTGCGATTTCCCCGCCCCGGTCGCCCCGCAGACGAACACGTGCCGGTTGAGCGAGGCCGGCGGCACCGACAGGGGCCCGGCCGGGATGCCGTTGCGGTCCAGCACGGTACCCAGGCGCAGCGGGGACGCCGGGCCCGCCTGACCCGGAGGCGGTTCCGGGGTCACGTCGAATTCCGGGCGCAGGGTCAGCCGGACGCCGGGCACCTCGGCCTCGGGGACCCGCGCCAGAGCCGCCAGCAGCGCGGTGCTCCCGTGGAAGGGGAACGCCGCAGCCGGATCCGTCTGGGCTGGCCCGGGTCCGCCGGGCTGGGCGCCGAGGAGTTCGTCGATAGGTTCCGTTGCGGAAATGGAAGGGGTGAGCGTGTAGGGAAGGCCGGCGAGATCCACTGAGGCGCAGAACAGGCCGGCGACGCGCGCGGCCGTTTCGGGTGCGGCCGCGCCGGCCAGCACGTGCAGCCGCCAGAGGCCGGAGGACAGGGCCTGGCGTAGCTCGGTGTGGCGCTGTTCGAGGCGGCGCGCCTGCACGGCCTTTTCCGGGTCCCGGTCGGCCATGGCCGCCGCTAACCGCTGCTGGCCGGCCACCTGCGCGGCGTAGTCGGTGATCTCGGCCGGGGCCAGCGGGATCGGCGAGGATCAGCCAGCCGAAGGGACCGTCCCAGGCCGCCAGCAGGCCCTCCTCCAGCGACGCGCGATCAGCCTGGTCGGCGCCGTCGTCGCCGGCCAGGAGGCCGTCGGTGATCCCGCCGATCCGGGTCCAGCACGGGAGGGCGTTCATCGCGGCCGCCATGCCACCCGGCGCGACGATGTGGCCCCGGCCGCCCGCCGGTAAGGCGAGCGAGACCTCGCCGGCAGCCGGGGCGGTTAAGCGGGCCGGACTCGTGCTGCCCCGCAGGGCTGACCCGGCGAGCAGTACCTCTACCGGGCCGCCCGCCACGGCCCGGACCCAGCCCACGGCGATAGGCCCCGCGTCGGTGTGACGGCTGATCCCGGCGTGGTAGGCGGAGGCGAGTGCCGCGAGGCGTTGCGGGCGGCCGGGGTCGCGGTCGGCGGCTGCCCGTCCGTCCGGGGCTGCCTCTCGGGAGCGGCGGGGGATCTGGGTAACGCGGCAGGCACCGAGGTCAGACAGTCGCTGCCACGCCGTCCCCGTCATCGCCGTCCCCAGGCTCCTCCGGCCGAGTGCGCTCGGCGTCCTGAACCTCAGAGTAATCACGCGATCGACATTTTGTGCCCAGACCTCCCCATCCCGCGCGCGGTGCCCGGGGAGCCGGTTAGCAGTTCGACTTGGACCCCCCCTGGGGGGTCGGATCCTACCTGTTAACGGTTAGGCGACTGACGGTTGCGGCGACTGACGGTTCGGCGACTGACGGTTAGGCGACCGGGTCGGCGGCGGGATGGTCGCGGAGGGGGACCTCGTCCAGCGCGGCCAGATAGGTCTGGGCCCAGTGGGCCACGTCGTGCTCCATGACCCGGCGGCGCATCGAGCGCATCCGGCGCCGGGCCTCGGCGGGGGAGACGGTCGCGGCCCGGACGATGGCGTCCTTCAGCCCCTCGATGTCGTGCGGGTTGACGATGAACGCGCCGCTCAGCTCATCCGCGGCGCCGGTGAACTCGCTCAGCACCAGCGCGCCGGTCTCGTCGTACCGGCAGGACACGTACTCCTTGGCGACCAGGTTCATCCCGTCCCGCAGCGGGGTCACCAGCATCACGTCGGCGGCCAGGTAGAGCGCCGCCATCTCCTCGCGGGGGTAGGACTGGTGCAGGTAGTGCACCGGCGCGACGCCGACCTCGCCATGCTCCCCGTTGATCCGGCCGACCGTGACCTCGACCTCGTCGCGGAGCCGGCGGTAGTGCTCCACGCGCTCGCGGCTGGGGCTGGCCACCTGGACCAGCACGGCGCCGGGCGGCCCGAGACGGCCCTCGTCCAGGACCTCGCCGTAGGCGTTGAGCCGGTGCAGGATGCCCTTGGTGTAGTCGAGCCGGTCGATGCCGAGCAGCACGATGTCCGGCTTGCCCAGTGCCTCGCGGAGTTCCTTGGCCCGGTCCTGGACGTCCGGCCGCCGGGCGATCTCCTCGAAGCCCCGCGCGTCGATCGAGATGGGGAACGCCGCGGCGCGCACGTCCCGCCCGCTCACGAAGTGGTCCTGGGCGACGCGCTGGCGCCGCGCGCCCCGTGTGGCGTGGTCGGAGTGCGTGTCGTCGAACCCGGCATCCGGGACCCTGACCAGCGAACCACGGGTGGCCAGGCCCGCCGACCGGCGGCAGGCGCGCAGGAAGTTGGTGGCGTCGCTGTGGCGCTGGAAACCGAGCAGGTCGGCGCCGAGCAGGCCGCGGACGATCTGCCGCCGCCAGGGCAGCTGGGCGAAGATCTCGTAACCGGGGAAGGGGATGTGGGTGAAGTGGCCGATCCGCACGTCGGCCCGCAGCTCACGCACCATCCCCGGGACGAGCTGGAGCTGGTAGTCGTGCACCCACACGGTCGCGCCGCGGGCGGCCTGGGCGACGACCACCTCGGCGTACCGGCGGTTCACCCGCACGTACGCGTCCCACCAGGGGCGGCGGAACTCAGGCTGGGCGATGACGTCGTGATAGAGCGGCCACAGGGTGGCGTTGCAGAAGCCCTCGTAGTAGTCGGCGACCTCTTCTTCCGACAGGCCCACGCTGACCAGGTGCACCCCGTCGGCGTCGAACGGCTCCGGGGCCTCGCCTGCCGCGCCGGGCCAGCCCACCCAGGCTCCGGCCGCGGCTCGCATCACGGGTTCGAGCGCGGTCACCAGGCCGCCGGGGCTGGGCCGCCATTCGGTCTCGCCGTCCGGGCCCTCGGTCCGGTCCACCGGCAACCGGCTGGCCGCGACCACGAAGTTGTACTCGCCGTATGGAGCCGTGGTCCCATCCTCCCTGCGGCTGGGCCGGTGCCGTCCGGGCCCGTACTGGCCTTAGCCGTGCTGTCCTGGCCCGTGCTGTCCTGGCCCGTGCTGTCCTGACCTGGCGAGGCCGGGCCGGCCAGGGCGGGCGTTCGTCGCGCCAGCACTTCCCCCGGCTGGTGCCACGAAACAAGCCTATCGGGTGCCTCACCGGGGGGTATGGCGGCCGCGCCCCCGGGGGACTATCGCCGCGGCCCCCGCCCGGGCTACCGCAAGCTCATGGGCTGCGGCTGGGCGCCTCCCGCAGGCCCGGAACCCGAAGCACCCGACCCGCCCGAAGCACCCGATCCGCCCGAAGCACCCGACCCGCCCGAAGCGCCCGAAGCGGGCGCGGCCGCCCCGGCCGTGTCCTGGCCCGCCATCCCCGCGGCCTGAACCTCGGTCCCCGGATTAGCGGGCGCCCGGCGCCGGCCGAAGATGCTGGGCAGCAGGGCCAGCAGGAGTAGGCCGCCGAGCAGTACCAGCCCACCCCACCAGGTGCTGCGCAGCCAGGGCAGGACATCGCGGGGCACCAGCCCGTTCGTGCTGCTGCCGCCGGTGCCCCACACCTCGGTGCGCACCCAGTGCAGTGTCAGCGCCCCCACCGCCAGCAGCGCGGTGAACCCGATGAGCGCGCCAAGCAGGCCGCGGTGGATGCCCCACGCGCCCAGGGCGATCAGGTACAGGCCCACCAGGGCGATGACCGTGCCGGTCAGCCCGATGACGACCGTTGCGGACGAGGCCAGGACGATGCCGAGGATGGCCAGTACCACCCCGGCCAGCAGGGTCTTCCCTCCGTTGCCGCCGAGGGCCTTCGTGGCCAGGTAACCGGTCCGGGTGACGTTGCGGGCGCTGCCCAGGATGGGCCGGATCGCCTTCGGTGCTTCCGGGGCGGTGGTCAGCGCGGCGGTCGCCACGGCCGCGGCCTTGGTGGCCAGCTGCAGGAAGGCGGGGGTCCGGTCCTCGCTGGCCAGCGTCTGCTGCCGCACCGGGCAGCCGGGCAGCTGGGCGGCGAACTCGTGCGGGCCCTTGTGCTCCTCCCTCATGGTGAGCACGGTGGTGACCCACGGATCCGGCGGGGCGGGCAGGGGCCGGCGCTGGCGGCGGCGGGCGCTGGAACGGTGCCCGGCGGCCCGGACCCGGCCCGCGAGCGCAGCCCGGGCGGGCGGCCGCGGCTCGGTGCTGGCGGGCTCGCCCAGGCCGGCCGGGGCCTGGCCGGGGTCGGTGGCCGGGGGCATCCGCCGGTCGTCCGCGACCATGCGCTCGGCGACGGCGGGCAGCTCGTTGGCCGCGATGAGCTCCTGCCAGGCCCGGGCCAGGAACAGGGCCGAGTTCGGCAGGCTGACCGGGATCGGGGCGTCCGGCCGGTCCAGGAAGGCCAGGTCGCTCTCCAGGCAGTCGCCGTCCAGGCTGGCGCCGTCCAGGCCATCGGGCAGGCCGGTGGCCTGGCGCAGCAGCGCGGCGAAGTTCTGCGCCCGCTGCCCGTGCGGCCACTGATAATGATCTTCGATGACGGCCAGGATGCGGCGCGGGTCGAGCAGGATGTGCACCAGCCAGCCGCTGCCGTCGAGCCGGCCCCACATCCAGTCGTAGGCCCGCCAGGAACTCTTGTAGAAGGCCGCGAAGTGGTGCAGCTCGACGCCGCGGAGCTTGCTGACCGTGTCTTCGGGGGCCAGGGACGTCCGGGTGTTGGCGCTGACCTGGATGAACTCCACCGGCTGGTCGATACCGGGGTCGGCGGGCTGCAGCGCGCGCTCGGCAATGACCAGGTTGAGCAGCCGGTCCGTCAGCTCGGCCGGCCCGGCCGCGGACCCCAGGTAGCCGAGGTAGGCCACGGTCGCGTGCGCGGCCTGGCGGCGTGAGGCCCGCCCGCCGCTGACCGTCATCAGGGCCAGGTCGCGGAGCAGCCCCAGGGCCGCGCTGGCGAGCTTCTCCCAGGCCGCCGTAAGCGGGTCCTGGGCACCGCGGCCCGCAGCGCCGGGGCCCGCAGCGCCGGGTGTGCCGGGACCCGCGGTGCCGGGACCCAGTGCCGGGACCCCCAGCGCCCGGGCGGTCCGGCCCGATCAGGAGTGCCTGCCGCTGGGCGGTGGCCAGGTGCGCGGCGACCTGCAGCAGGCTGGGCCGCGGACGGTCCCCGGGCGGCCCCGCGGCCTGCCTCACCAGGTCGCCCACGGGCACGGCGTCGTCGCCCGCCCCGGGCAGGTTCGCCGCGGCGGCGGTGATGGCCGCGTGATGACCGGCGAGCATCTGCCGTTCTTCGAGGCTGGTGGCCCGCTGGCCGCCCAGCCGGATCAGGTGCAGCACGGCTGCCTGCGCGGCGCGGAAGGCAGGCAGGCCGAACCGGGTCGCGCGGCTGACCGGGTCTGGTGCCGAATCCCAGGCCGCCCAGGCCGCGTCCTCGTCCAGCGCCCCTTCGCCCGGAGCGGGCTGCCACCCGCCGCCGAGGATCGCTGCCATCCCGGCGGCCAGCTGGGCCTGCGCCGGCTCGGCCGCCGCGGGCCCGGCCGCCGCAGGCCCGGCCGGTGACAGGCTGGCGGACCACTGCGCGGGCGGCGGCTGCAGCGCCGACACTTCCCGCATCATGGCGTCCGCCAGCGGGCGGGCCAGGCCCCGGCCCTGCTGGACCTGGTACCCGGCCAGCAGGCCCGGGGTGACCAGGCTGCGCGGCAGCAGCCGGGTACCCATCTCCGCGAGGCTGCGCCGCAGGTCGCCCGCGGCGGCGAACTGGTCGTTGTGCGCACGGATCAGCTGCAGCTCGCCCGCGATCGACTGGCTCAGCTGCGCATCCAGGTCCATCCTGAGCGCCGTGGCCATCGTGGGCGGGCTCGCCCACCGGGCCGCCGGGGGAAGCCCGGTGGGCGAGGCGGGTGCGCCGCCGCCGTCGGGCACGACGAACGCCAGCACCCGCCGGACCTCCCGGGTGGCGCGGCGGCTCAGCACGGTGGACAGCAGCGGTGAAAGCGGCCGGTTGTCGAGCAGCCCGCCGTCGGCCACCCAGTGGCTGCGGGTCATGTTGGCGAAGCGGGTCATGTCCGGCCGCAGCGGGATACCGGGGATCCCGGCGACCTGGGTGCCGATCGGGATGTAGGACGGCTCGAACGCCCCGGGGAACGACGCGCTGCTGCGGGCGGCGAGGGCCAGCGCGGTCAGGGACGACATGTCCCGCCTGCCCGGCGCGAGATCCTCCTGGTGGAACGTGAACAGCCCGTGGTGGTCCACGTCGGGGACCACCGTGCCGTAGTCGTCGGTGAACCGGCCTGCTTCACCGGACATCATCGTCGTCGTGATGAACACGGTCGTATCCACGGGCTGCCCGGCCGACCCGGCGGGCGCCAGCCACGGATCGTCCGGGCGGCGCCGGTAGATGCTCTCGATCCCCCGGGCCAGCTGGGTGAACAGCACCTTGTCGCCCTGCATGAGCGACGGCGGGTTCTTCTCCCCGGGATCGCGCAGGAGCAGGTCCATCGAGCCGGTGGTGAGCCACAGGTCGCGGAGCATGGCCAGGTCCGCCCCGGCCGCGCTGGACAGCCCGAGCAGCGCGGCGTTGATCCCGCCCGCGCTGGTCCCGGCCAGCACGTCCACGGTGACGGTGAGATCGAGGCAGCGCAGCAGCCTCAGGTACAGGTCGCGGGACCGGGCGTCCCAGTCCGTGCCGCCCGGCCCGCCCGGTGCCGCACCCGGTTCCGCGCCCGCCCCGGCCGCAGCGCCCGCCCCGGCCGCGCGCCCGGGCCGGCCGCAGCGCCCGGAACACCGCCCGACCCCGCGGCGGATTCATGCTGGCGCACGTTACTGGCCTGCTGCAGCAGGTTGACCTCGCGGGCCACCCCGCCCATCCATACCGCCAGGCTCACGCCACCCGACATGGCCACCGCGAAGCGCAGTTCCTGGGTGGTGTCACTGACCCCGATGGCCTGGTCGCCCGCAGCCGCACCTTCTGGCGCCGTAACGGTCTGACCGGCCGGCTGGGAACCCCCGGTTCCCACGGGTACGGTGCGCATGACAGGCCCCCCGTTGGCTGCACTCGATGTGGCTGCGCTGGCTCATTCCGGCCGCGGGCACGCCCGGCGTCAGGTGACCTTCCGGAGGGTGGCCACGGACACGTGCGGCCAGCTGAGGCCGGCGAAGTTGAGCAGCACGGTCTGCGTGTACTGGAGCTGCAGGAACAGGTGGTCGTCGTAGGGGGCCGGGTACTTCACCTTCTCGATCCAGAAGATGGCGCTGACCTCCGCCACATTCGCGTTGGGCCCGAGGAAGGGAATGTCCTCCGCGCCGCCGAAGGCGTTGGGTGCCGTTCCCGCCGCCGTGGAGATGGTCAGCACCGTGGTCTCGGTAATGGTCTGGGCCGCGATGTCGTCGGCCAGCAGCGAGTTGGGGTTGGTCACCATGGCCTGGGTGACGCCCGCGGGGACGGGATTGGTCCGGAAGTCATTGGGCTGGCTGAGGTCGTACTCGGGGAAACCGTTCGGGGTTCCCGGCGGCGGGACGGGCCCCCCGATGCCGAAGGGCACCGTGTTGGCCGCGCCGATCCTGGGTGGGCCGGGCACGTCGAACGAGGTGCCCTGGATCAGGACGGCCGTGCCGTGCGGGATCGTGGCCATCCGCACCACGGTCGCTGGCTCGGCCGGGTCCGTGGTCTCCGGGACGTTCAGCCAGATGCCGGGCTCGAGGTGGATCGCGCCGCCGCTGCTGCGGTCGCTGATCTGCTGCAGGTAGTGGATGCCGAAGATCTCGATGTCGTCCTGAACCGAGCCGCGGTTCGGTATCGGCCCGCCGATGCTGCTGAAGTGCAGCTCCTCGTCGGTGGGGTTCAGCTCCAGGAAGATATCGTTCCCGCCCTGGAAGTCGGGCCGCGCGATGAGATTGAACCCTTGCCCCCGCCAGTTCCCCGGGAGTTCCCTCAGCGGCCCGAGCTGCTGGAGGAACGTCTCTACGGGTGCGGCCACACGCAAGGAAGGAATTCGGTCCGGCATTGTTACCAGGTCCCCTCTGGATGACATGAATGCCCCGGTCAGGCTGGGACCGCGCCGCCCCCTGGCTGTGCGGTCCTGCCGTGGGCTGGCGTGATCTGCAGGCCCGCCCACGGGAACGGTATGGCTCCGGCCCGGCAGATGAATCCGTAGACCCCGCACATTTGGAGCCTGAGCTTCAGTGGTGCCCCGAAGTGCTTAAAAGGCGGCACAACTCGGTGCGGGAATGGACCTCTAGCTTCTGGTAGATCCTGGTCAGGTGGGACTCGACGGTGCGCCGGCCCATGAACAGCTCGGCCGCGACCTGCGCGTTGCTGTGCCCCAGCACCACCAGCTCGGCCACCCGCTGCTCGGCGGCCGTCAGTGACGAGCGGTGCGGGGCGGCCGGCCGCAGGCCGACGCAGGCCAGCTCACGGCGCGAGCGGTCGGCCCAGGCCGGTGCGCCCAGGCGCTCGAAGATCGCGAGCGCGTCCGTGATGCGCATCTTGGCCAGCCGCTTGTGCCGGGCCCGCCGGTGGACCTCACCGGCCGTGAGCAGCGTCCGGGCCCTCTCGAAGGGCTGCGGGACGGTTTCGCACTGGCTGATCGCGTTCTCCAGGACGGCTTCCGCGGTGGCCAGGTCACCGTGCCCGGCCAGCAGCAGGCCGCGGCAGCGGGCCGCGCCCGCCATCCCGAAACCCCGGCCCAGCTCGGCCGACCATGATTCGTAGGGTTCGAGGATGGCTTCCGCCTCGCCGAGGCGGCCCAGCCGGACGAGGGCCTCGATCTCGTCCGGCAGGAAGCGCCACAGCGCGGGCTCCAGCCCGTCGCTCCAGCCGGCGGGCTGGACGAACGGCCCGAGCTGCTGGTGGACACCGGCCGCGTCGCCTTGCGACAGCCCGGCCACGCCGAGCGCGTGCGCGCACATCCGGGGCACCACCGACATGCCGAGGTCGGCGCCGGCCTGCATCGACCGTGTGGCGTCGCGCCGCCCCTCGTCGAGCCGGCCGCGGCAGATCTGCAGCAGGCTCCGCACCCCGAACATGAGCGCGACCCCGGACGGGCTCTCGGCCTCCTCCGCGGCCCGGCAGCCCTGCTCGGCCAGCTGCTCCGCCCGGTCCCAGCGCCCGGCCCAGGTCTCGGTCTCGACCAGCCCCCAGAGCAGCAGCGGCAGCTCGGTCTCGATGCCTTCTTCCCGCGCGCGCCGGTACTCCTCCTCGTACAGCCGCCGGGCCAGGCCAAGGTCGCCGTTCCAGTGCAGCACGTGACCGATCGCCACGTTGGGACGCAGCTCCATGCTCAGCCGGACGGGCTGGTGCAGGGCGCCGGCCAGGGCGCGCCGGATGAGCTCAGGCCGCGGCGGGCGGCACAGCATGAAGTCGAGCAGCGCGAGCCCCGCACAGCACTGCGCTTCCAGCGCGGCCTTCCGGCCCCCCCGCTCGATGTCCGCCAGCGCTTCCTCGGCGATGAGCCGCGCCGCCACCAGGTCACCCGAGTTCAGCGCGACCACGCAGCGGTCCAGGTTGATGACGATGCGCGACTCGCGGTGATCCGCCGCCTCGCGCAGCGCCCGCTCCAGGTCGGCCGCCCACCCGGGCAGGGACTGGCCGCTGTGCCCGCGGTACCGGGCCAGCCGCCGGAGCAGCTCGGCACGCTCCGGGCCGCGTTCCGCGGAATCGATGACCCCTTCGAGGAGCAGCCGGGCCTGGGCCGGCTGCGACGCATCGAAGCGGTGGGCCGCGGCCAGGACCATCCGGCGCTGGCGGGTCGCGGGCCCATCCGGCGGGGTCAGTGCCGCCGCGAGCTCAGCCAGGTCCGCGGCGACCGCGCAGGCCCCGCGCCCCGCGGCGGCGATGGCGGCGGCCTCCACGTCGGCCGCGATCAGCTCATCGGGTCCCCCGGCGCTGAGCGCGAGATGCCGGGCCCGTTCCTCCGGCCGTTCCGCGCCCGTCGCCAGCCGTGCGTGCGCGGCCTGCCGGTCCGCCGGATCTGCGGTGCTGACGATGACCGACCGGACCAGGGGATGGGTCACGAACACGCGCTGATCCGCGGCCGCGAGCAGGTTGGCGTCCATGACCTGCCGGAGATCGTCCAGCACCCGGGAGGGGTCACGGGCGGTGCCCAGGATGACGGGCAGGCTGGGGCCGTCGGCGAGCGCGGTGACCAGCAGAAGGTCACGGGCGCCCGCTGGCAGGGAGCTGATCCGGCTGGCCACCAGCTGCCGCAGGGAAGACGGGATGTCCGGCGGCCGCCCGTTGATGACCGACTCGATGACGCCGGGCCGCCCGGCCAGTTCCAGCAGGAACATCGGGTTCCCGCCGGTCAGCTGGACCAGGCTCAGCAGCGTGCGCCGGCCCGGCCGGAACGGGGTGCGTGAGGTCACCAGCTCATGCGCGGCGCCGGGGCTGAGCGGGCCGAGCACCAGCCGGTCCAGCCGCCCGGGCGGGAGGGCGTCGGTCGCGAGGGCGGGCCGGCCACTGGCTGGCTGGGGACTGGCCTGCTGGGCACTGGCCTGCTGGCCACTGATCCGCTGACCACTGGCCCAGCCGGTCCGGACCGAGGCCAGGAGACTCACCGGGGCGGGGGGAAGGCGGCGCAGGACGAACGACAGGACCCGCGCCGACGGGAGGTCCAGCCAGTGCAGGTCATCCACGATCATGAGAACGGGCTGCAAGCGGGCGGCCCGGCGGAGCAGGGTGACCGCGGCCGTGGCGATGGTGCGCAGGTTGACCGACGGTTCGGGTGCTTCCTCGCGGAGCAGGGCCACCCGGATGGCCCGGCGTTGCGGGCCGGGCAGGGTCTCGGTCAGCGAGCCCGGCAGCGGATCCAGCAAGTCGGCGATCCCGGTGTACTCCAGCGGCATTTCGAGTTCGGCCGGGTTGGCGGTGAGAACCAGCCAGCCCCGCTCGCGGGCCGCGTCACGCGCGGCCGCCAGGACGCTCGTCTTGCCGATCCCTATCTCGCCCTCGACGAGCATGACCGGCGAGTTCTGCGTGGCCCGGCCCAGGAAAGCGGCCACCGCGGCGACCTCAGGTTCCCGGCCCACAAGTACTGGAGCCATCTCATCCCCAACCCCCAGATTGAGTATGAAGTCAGGCCCTGCTTTACGCCATCCGGTATCCGGCCCGGATTGCGTCATCCGGTAACGGGCCGGTTACGAAATCCGGATCTCAGGCGGGTGCCGGCCGGGTCAGCCAGCCGCGGTAACGCCCGCGCGGGTCAGCGGGGCAGGCGGCTCAGGCCCGCGCGGACGCGCTCCGCGGTGGCGTCGAGTTCGCCGCGCCCGGGGCTGCGCGGCCTGGCCTTGATCCGGAAGCCGTCGCCCGGGGTCCGCGGGATCACGTGCAGGTGCACGTGGAAGACCTCCTGGCCGGCGGCCACGCCGTCGGCCAGGAAGAAGTTCACGCCCTCCGCGGGCACCGCGCTGCTGCGCAGCGCCCGGGCCAGCCGGTGGGCCACCGCGAACACGCGGGTCCCGAGGTCCTCGTCCAGGTCCTCCAGGCGGGCGGCGTGCGCCCGGGGCACGACCAGCAGGTGCCCGGGGGTCAGCGGCCGCACGTCCATGAACGCGACCACGTCATCGTCCTCGTAGACCCGGCTGGCCGGTACCTCCCCGGCGATGATGCCGCAGAACACGCAGGCCGGTGCCGGGCTGGTTGTCATGCCGATATTGTGCCGGACCAGCGGCGTGAGCCACGACGGGCCGGGCATGGCCCCGCGACGGACAGGGACGGGGTTGATCGGGTGAACGGGCGGGCGGTCCTGGTGACCGGGGCCGGGCGGGGGATCGGGGCCGCCGTGGCGCAGGCGTTCGCGGCCCAGGGTGACCGGGTCGCGGTGCACTACGGCCGGTCGGCCGCGCAGGCCGCCGGCGTGCTGGCCGCGCTGCCCGGCGAGGGCCACCTCACGGTCCAGGCGGACCTGGCCGACCCGGGCGCGGTGCGCCGGATGACCGATCAGGCCGCGGAGGCGCTCGGCGGCCTCGACGTGCTGGTGAACAACGCGGGCGTGTACGCCGCGCAGCCCGTCACCGAGGGGACCTACGAGGAGTGGCAGGCGGCCTGGCAGCACACGCTGGCGGTGAACCTCACCGCCGCCGCGAACGCGACCTGGTGCGCGGTCCGGCACATGATGGCGGCGGGCGGCGGCCGGATCATCAACGTCTCCTCGCGCGGCGCCTTCCGCGGTGAGCCTTCCCACCCGGCCTACGCGGCGAGCAAGGCCGGGCTGAACGCGCTCGGCCAGTCGCTGGCCGCCGCCCTGGGCGGGCACGGCATCGCGATCACCACGGTGGCCCCGGGGTTCGTGGCCACGGACATGGCCGCCGCCAGCCTGGCCGGGGCCGGCGGGGACGAGATCCGCGGGCAGAGTCCCTTCGGCCGGGTGGCCAGCGCCGCGGAGATCGCCGCGGCTGTGCTGTACCTGGCGTCGCCGGAGGCCGAATGGGCCAGCGGGGCGATCCTCGACCTGAACGGCGCCTCCTACCTGAGGACGTAGCGGTCATGTCCCGGCCCGGCGATGTCACCGATGATGAGCCGGGCGAGGCGGAGATGGTGCCGGGTGGCCGGCGCGGCCGGGTGGTGCCGCAGCGACCACTCCACCTGCCGGAGCACCATGTGCGCGAGGTACGCCCGGGCCGCCGCCCAGCTGGCCAGGCCGGACATCCGCTCCAGGATGCACCGCCGCAGCTCCCCGTGGCCGTAGACGTAGAAGAGCAGGGTGGCGAGGTCGAACGCCCGGTCGCCGCTGACCAGCGGCGGATTGACGTCCACCACCCCGGTAATCGTCCGGCCGTCGCTCAGCAGATTCAGAAAATGAAAATCGAAATGTGTGAAATCAGCACCGGGCGGAACGGCCGGGCCGCAGTTCTCGCCGATCCGGCGCAATGCGGCCAGCAACTCCCGGGTATCCGGCCGGTCCGCCAAAGTGGAATGCAGGCAATAACCGTCGCCGCCCGCCACCAGGGTCTTCGTGATCAGCTCTGGCCACCCCGCGGCGCCCGCGCCGCCGGTCCCAGGCCGGCCTGCGCGTCGTTGAGCCGGAACAGCTCCGGCAGCAGCCGGGACACCGCCGCGCCGTCGGGCTCACCGCCGGGGCCGCTCAGGTCGTGCCCGGGCAGGCGCTCGGTGACCCAGAACGCTGACCCGCCCGCCTGCCCGATGGCCCGCACCGCGGCGCCGGGTAGCCGCGGTCACGGAGGCGGCCGGTGACCTCCCCGAGCGCCCGCAGCTGCGGTACGGCCACGGCCGCAGGCCCAGATGCGATCTTGACCATCCACGCGCCGCCCCCGCGCTCGCGCGCCCAGAACGCGGCCCCGGACTGGCCGCCCGCCGGCGTGAGCGACACCACGTCGAGTCCGGCCTGCTCCGCGCACGGCCTGGCGGAGCCCGGCGGGCTCAGGGCTTGCGGCCGGCACCACACCAGATCGTGACGTCGGGCGGGGCCGGGTCACCAGGATCCGGCCGCCACTGGGGCGGCTCGACCACGCCGGGTTCCAGCAGTTCGAGCCCGCCGAAGAAGCGGCTCACCTGGTCCCGGCCGCGCACCGTGGCCTTCGGCCCCTTCAGGCGCTGGTTTATCCGCCGGGTCATCTCGGCCACCGAGTCGGGCCGGATGTCGCTGGCCGGATGGGACACGACCAGGTAGCTGCCCGGCGGCAGCCCCGCCAGCAGCGCCCGGACCACGTCGTGCGGGCCGTCGGCCTCCGGGATGAGGTGCAGGACGAGCAGCAGCATCAGCGCGACCGGGCGGCCCAGGTCGAGGGTGCGCGCGGCGGCCTTGAGGATCACGGCCGGATCGCGCAGGTCAGCGTCCACGCAGTCGCAGCGGCCGTCCGGGCCGCTGACCATCATGGCGCGGGCGTGCGCGACCACGATCGGGTCGTTGTCCACGTACACCACGCGCGCGGCCGGGTCGGCCGACTGCGCGACCTCGTGGGTGTTGGGGAACGACGGCAGCCCGGTGCCGATGTCCAGGAACTGCCGGACGCCGCACTCACCAGCCAGGAAGCGGACCGACCGGGCCAGGAACGCGCGGTTGGCGCGGACGTCCTCGACGATGCCGGGACTGGCCGCGATGGCCTCCTCCGCGGCGTCCCGGTCGGCGGCGAAGTTGTCCTTTCCGCCCAGCCAATAGTCGTAGACGCGGGCCGAATGCGCGCGCCGGACATCTATCTGGGCGGCCTTATCACGGCCCGAAGCCGACCTTTGCAGCCATTGGCCTGCCACCCAGCACTCCATAATGTCTCGCCGCGCCGTCTGAAGCGCAGCATAACGGGGCCAGGACCGGCAAATAAGGCCCAGGGCAGGGGAAAAGGGATGGCGCCCCGGCCGGCCGCCGCGCCCGCCGGCCAGCGGCCGGCCGCCGCACCGGCCGCCGCCCCCGCCGTGACCAGCCCGTACCGGCCGTGAGCAGGCCCGCACCGGCTGTCGCCGGCCGCCGGGCGGCCATCGTCCGTTATACGATCAAGCGAACCAGGCCCGGAGGCCGCAGCGCGGCGGCGGGAAGTCCCGGGCCCAGCGACGCACACGGCCGCTGCCCGGCGGCATGCATGGCCGCTGCCCGGCGGCCTGCCGGCCGGAGGCGGCCCGGCACCGGCCGGATGGCCGCCCCGGAGGACGACCGCAGCGGATGAAGATACCCCGCCCCCTGATCAACGACCCGGGCCTGGTCTCGCTGAAGAGCGCGGCGCGGGCGGGCATCGTGATGCCGGCCGTCTTCGCGTTCGCCGACCAGGTGATCGGCCAGCCGCAGACCGCGCTGTTCGCCGCGTTCGGGTCGCTGGCCCTGCTGGTGTTCGTCTCCTTCAGCGGATCCACCCGGAGCCGGCTGCTCGCGTACGTGACGCTGGCGGTCAGCGGGGCGGTCCTGATCGTCGTTGGGGACGGCGTTCTCCGGCAACGCCTGGATGGCCGCCGGGGCGATGGCCGTGGTCGGCTTCCTGATCTTGTTCTCCGGGGTGATCAACGGGTATTTCGCGGCCGGGGGCACGGCCGCCGTGCTGGTCTTCGTGCTGTCCGTCACGGTGCCGGCCCCGTTCTCGGCTGTGGGATGGCGGCTGGCCGGCTGGGGTCTGGCCTCGGCGGTCGCCATCGCGGCCATCATGCTGATCTGGCCGCCGCGGGAGCGGGCCACGCTGCGCGCCGACACGGCCCGGGGCTGCCTGGCCCTGGCCGCCGTGGCCGACTCCGTGTGCGGGGACGGGCCCGCCGAGGCGGCCAGCCTGGCCGCGGCGGGGGAGTCGGTCAAGGGCCTGCGGGGCCGGCTGACCGCCACCCCGCACCGGCCGACCGGGCCGACCCGGCCCACGGCCGCCCTGGCCGGGCTGATCGATGAGCTGGGCTGGCTGTACCAGTCCCTGGAGATCCTGGCCGGAACCCCGGTGGGCGAGCTGTGCGTGGCCGAGAACACCGCCGCGGTCCGCGCGGTCGCCGACGTGCTGCGGGCCAGCGCCGCGGAACTCGACGGGCGGCCGGAGCTGTCCCGCCGCGACCAGGCGGGCAAGCAGCCGGTCCAGCGGCTGGAACGGGCCCGGGAGACCGCGGCCCAGCTGCTGGCCCGGCGCGTCGCCGAGCTGCCCCGCATCCCGGACGAGCAGGCGCTCCAGGCCCAGGTGGACCGGGGTTTCCGGATCCACACGATCTCCTACACCACGCGCCAGATCGCCTCCTACGCCCGCGCGGCCAGCCCCCACCCGGACGGGCCGCCCATCGACGGGCTGCCGGGCCCCGCCGAGCTGGCCGCCGCGGCCAACGCCGCCGCGGCGTCCGCCGACACGGGCGCCGACCCGCTGACCGGCGTGGTGCCGGCCTCGCGCCGCTGGACCCGGTGGATGCGGTCCTGGCTGACCGGCGCGGAGGGCTTCACCGCGACCCATGCCGACTACCGCTCGGTCTGGTTCCGCAACAGCGTCCGCGGCGCGGTCGGCCTGGCCATCGCGGTATTCATCGCCCAGAAATCCGGTCTCCAGCACTCGTTCTGGGTCGTGCTGGGCACCCTGTCCGTGCTGCGTTCCAACGCGCTGGGCACCGGCCGGTCGGTGCTCAGCGCGCTGGCCGGGACGGCCGTGGGCATCGTCATCGGGGCGGCGATCCTGATCCCGCTGAACGGCCACACCATCGTGCTGTGGGGGATCCTCCCGGTCGCGGTGCTGGTGGGCGCCTACGCGCCCCGGGTGATCTCGTTCGCCGCGGGCCAGGCCGCGTTCACCGTGGTCATCCTGGTCCTGTTCAACATCATCGCGCCGACCGGCTGGAAGGTGGGACTGCTGCGCATCGAGGACGTCGCGGTGGGCTTCGCGATCAGCCTGGGCGTGGGGCTGGTGTTCTGGCCGCGGGGGGCGGCCGCGCTGCTCCGGCAGAACCTGGCCGCGGCCTACTCGCGGACCTCGGACTATGTGGCGGCCATGGTCGAGCAGCTCAGCGGGCTGGACGGCGGGGCGAACCCGGGCCGGGCCGAGCTGGCCGCGACGACGGCGGTGCACCGGCTGGACGACTCGTTCAGCCAGTACCTGGCCGAGCGGTCCGCCCAGCGGGTTGACCCGGAGCGGGTCAGCCGCATGGTCGGCGGCGTGGCCAAGGTGCTGCGCGCGGGCCAGTCGCTGGCCGCCCTGAACGCGCTGGCCGACGGCCCGCCCGTGCTAGGCCAGTCCCCGCCCCGCCCGCCGGGGGGCCAGGACGCGGAGCCGCCCCGGACCTGGCTGCCGGTCACCCCCGCGGGCACCCCGGCCAACGGGTCCCGCAAGCCCTGCGCCGAGAACCTGGAGCAGAACGTGCTGGCCTTGCGGGCCTGGTACGTGACGCTCGGCGACTCGGTGGTCAACGGCACGGCCGTGCCCCCGCCGGAGCACCGGGACCCGGCGGCCCGCAAGCGGCTGCTGCACTGCACCCGGGCCGCGATCACCAGCGGGCAGCCCGCCGAGGCCCGCAGCGCGCTGCTGGTCCTGTGGGCCAGCGAGCACCTGGACATGCTGTGGCGGCTCGAAGACCGGCTGGGCCGCACCCAGGAGCCGGTGCCGGAGGCCGCCGCCCGCCCGGCGGACACGCCGGCCGCGGCCCCCGCGGACTGATCCCGGGCGTTCTTTCCGCAACGAGGACCGGGCCAGCGCCGGTCACCACCGCAGGCGTGAGCCGCGGGGTCAGGGCCGGGTGGTGCGCAGCCGGATCGTGACGTCCAGGCTGCGCAGGCTGGCCAGCATGTCGTCGGGGTACTCGGTGCCGATGTCGGTCAGCACGTAGCCGAGCTCGTCCCGGGTGCCCAGCAGCTGGCCCTCGATGTTGGCGCCGTGCTCGGCGAGCAGCTGGTTGATGCTGGCCAGCACGCCGGGCACGTTGCGGTGCAGGTGCACCAGGCGGTGCGTGCCGGGGGTGTGCGGCAGCGCGACCCGCGGCAGGTTCACGCTCAGCGCGGTCGCCCCGCAGCTCACGTAGTCGTGCAGCTTCCCGGCCACGAACTCGCCGATGTCCTGCTGCGCCTCCTCGGTGGAGCCGCCCACGTGCGGGGTGAGGATCACGTTGGGCAGGCCGCGCAGCTCGGACTGGAACTCCTCGCCGCGGCTGCGCGGCTCCTGCGGGAACACGTCCACGGCCGCGCCCGCCAGGTGCCCGGACTCGATGTTGCGGCGCAGCGCCGCGTGGTCCACCACGAAGCCGCGGGACAGGTTCAGGAACAGGCTGCCCGGCTTCATCGCGGCGAACTCCGCCTCGCCGAACAGGCCGCTGTTGCCCGGCCGCCCGTCCACGTGCAGGGTGACCGCGTCGGAGATCTCCAGCAGCTCGTCCATGGTGCCGCAGCGCTGCGCGTTGCCCAGGGCCAGCTTGTCCGCGGTGTCGTAGAAGTACACGGTCATGCCGAGGCTCTCGGCCAGCACCGAGAGCTGGCCGCCGATGTTGCCGTAGCCGATGATGCCGAGGCGGCGCCCGCGCACCTCGTGGCTGCCCGCCGCGGACTTGTCCCACAGGCCCGCGTGCATCTGCGTGTTCTTGTCGGTGAGCCGCCGGGTCAGCGCGATGATCTCGGCCAGGACCAGCTCGACCACGCTGCGGGTGTTCGAGAACGGGGCGTTGAAGACCGCGATGCCGCGCCCCGACGCCGCGGCCAGGTCGATCTGGTTCACGCCGATGCAGAACGCGCCGACCGCGAGCAGGTTCGGCGCGGCGTCCAGCACCCGCTCGGTGACATGCGTCCCGGACCGGATGCCGAGCACCTGGACGTCGCGGACGGCGGCGGTCAGCTCGTCCTCAGTCAGCGCCCCGGCCCGGGTCTCGACCTGGTAGCCGGCCTTGCCCAGCCGGCTGGCGGCGTCGGGGTGAATGTTCTCCAGCAGCAGGACACGGCCGTGCCCATCCGTGCGGTCCAGCGTCAACACCCTTCCCAGTTTCGTTGGCAAGCGCCGTGATTTCCCCGGCCAAGACCGTTCACCAGCCTAATCGGCGCCTGGCGTGCCCGGGCCGGCGGCGGTTTGGTCAGGCTTCGGCCAGGCGGCGGGCGACGGTCGCGGCGTGGCCGGGATCCAGCAGGATCGTGTAGTGGTTGGCGCCGGGCACCGTCTCGACCGTGAGCATCGGGGCCTGCGCCGTCCAGTACGCGCACATTTCCGGCGGCAGCATGCCCGGCGGCTGGCCGAACATGCCCGCGGGCGCGGTGACCAGCCGGACCGGGCGGGCCAGGCCGCGCAGCGCGGCCCCCAGCCGCTCGCCCGCCCCCAGCAGCTCACGGCCGTCCGCCCGGGCCGCCTGCTCGGACACCCGGGAGCGCAGCACGCCGTCCTCGCCGGTCAGGTCGTAGCGCAGGTAGTCCTCCAGGTACCCGTTCCAGCCGTCCTTCATGGCCGGGTGGGCCCGCCAGAAGTCGAAGTACGCCTCGACGCTGGGGTAGGTCTCGCGCAGCCGGGCCAGCGCCGGGCCCAGGCTCGCGTCCAGCAGCGCGTCCAGGTCCACGCCCTCGGGGACCGGCAGCGGCAGCCCCCCGTCGACCAGCAGCAGCCCCCCGAACGTGCCCGGCTCCTGGTCGGCGGTGAGCAGCGCCAGGTAGGCGCCGAGCGAGTGCCCGGCCAGCACCGGCTGCTCCAGGCCCAGGTGGGCCACGGCGGCCAGGACGTCCTCGATGTGCCGGCCGAACCCGTACGGGCCGGGCAGGTCCGCGCTGTGCCCGCGGCCGCGCAGGTCCACCGCGAACAGCGACCACTCGGCGGGCAGCGCCTCCGCGACCGGCTCCCAGGCCATCGCGGACGCGGTGATGCCGTGCAGGGCCACCGCGTGCCGCGGGCCCCGGCCCCAGCGCAGCACCCGCAGGGTGCCGTCCGGCCGCGGGACGTCGAGCTCTTCAGGGTCGGTGTGCATGGGGCCTCCTTGGCGTTCCGCGGTCTACCGTACGTGGCCCTCGCTACGGTGACACTGCTGGCCGCGCGGCCCGGCGACTGGGAGTGGGAACGTGACTGCGTCGTTTGCGACCGCCTTGCTCGGCTGGAAGCCGAGCGGCAAGAACAAGCTCGGCTGGGCTCTGGTGCCCAACTTCGCGGACGTGGACAGCGCCGAGTCGATGCGCATCGCGGCGGACGTCCTGGACCACCTGGCCGTGCCCCGGGACATCATCTCCGACGTGCCCAAGGACCCGGGCGGCCCGCTGGAGCAGGCGGTCTGCGATCACCTGGGCTGGGTGCTGCAGCGCAAGGACCCGGAGCGGGGCTGGCGGATCGAGCGGGGCGCGGTCATCACCCGGTTCGACCAGTACGCGCACCTGTCCGAGGTGGACGCGCTCGTGCGGGCCAACCCCCAGCTGCGGGTCACGGTCGGCACGGACTACCTGATCAGGCCGGACGTGACCGTGTCGCTGGCCCGGGTGCGGACCGCGTCCGGGCTGCCCGTGCTGCACGCGGCGGTGTCCTGCAAGTGGACGATCCGCTCCGACCGGGTGCAGAACATCCGGCACGAGTGCCTGCAGATGATCCGGCACCGCCGGGGCCGGCAGCCGCACCTGGTCACGGTCACCGCGGAGCCGCTGCCGACCCGGCTGGCGTCCATCGCCCGCGGCACCGGGGAGGTCGACGCCGTGTACCACATCGCGTACGACGCGATGGCGGCCAGCGTGGCCGGCACCGCGAACTCCGAGCAGTCGGACGCGTGGCACGAGGTGACCGGGCAGCGCCGGGTGCTGAGTTATGAGCTGCTCACCGACACGCTGGCGTCATGGTGACGGCGTGGGAGGCAGGAACTGACGGTCCCGGCGGGCACAATCGGCGGAAAGGTGAGGCAGGAGGGTCACGGTTGATAGGGCTCAGCATGAGGGGCACGGCAGCGTGAGCGGCGAGCTGACCTCCCTGGAGATCTGCGCCGGGGCCGGCGGGCAGGCCCTCGGCCTGGAACAGGCCGGGTTCACTCACGAGGCCGTGGTCGAGCTGGATGACGCCGCCTGCGAGACGTTGCGGCGCAACCGGGGCGACGCGTGGAAGGTCATCGAGGACGACGTGGCCAACGTGGACGGCCGCGGGTTCGCGGGCGTTGACCTGTTCTCCGGCGGCGTGCCCTGCCCGCCGTTCTCCATCGCCGGCAAGCAGCTCGGCCGTGACGACGAGCGCGACCTGTTCCCGCAGGCGCTGCGGCTGGTCGAGGAGACCGGCGCCCGTGCGGTGCTGCTGGAGAACGTCCGGGGGCTCGCGGCCCGCCGGTTCGACGGGTACCGGACCCAGGTCCTGGAGCGGCTGGCCGGCCTGGGCTACCAGACCTGGTGGGACGTGGTGCAGGCCAGCCAGCACGGGGTGCCCCAGCTGCGGCCCCGGTTCGTGCTGGTCGCGGTGCGGCAGCCGTGGGCCGCCTGGTTCCGCTGGCCCGAGGCGGCCGCCGGGCCGCCGCCCACGGTGGGCGGGATGCTGGCCGACCTGATGGGCGCGCAGGGCTGGCCGGGCGCCGCGGACTGGGCCCGGCGGGCGGCCGGGATCGCGCCCACGATCGTGGGCGGCAGCAAGAAGCACGGCGGCCCGGACCTGGGCCCGACCCGGGCCCGCGAGGCGTGGAAAGTGCTCGGCGTGGACGGGCTGGGCATCGGCGACGACGCCCCCGGTCCCTTGTTCCCGGCCGACCAGCGGCCCAAGCTGACCGTCCGGATGGTGGCCCGGCTGCAGGGCTTCCCGGACACGTGGGAGTTCTCCGGGCGGAAGACCGCCGCGTACCGGCAGGTCGGCAACGCGTTCCCGCCGCCGGTGGCCCGCGCTCTCGGCCAGGCCATCCGCGACGCCCTCACCCATGAGGAGCCCGGGCCAGCGAGAGTGCCTTGATAGCTCCCATCGCCCTCCGCGATGTCGCGGCCGCCGTCGGCGCGCTGCTCGTGCTGTCCGCGGCGGTCAGCGTGGTCGGCACCGTCATCATCCCCCGCAAGACCGGCAGCCATCTCACGCGGCTGGTCGACCGGGTCGTCGGCGCCGTGTTCCGGCTGATCACCAGGCCCGTGCGGAGGTACGAACTGCGCGACCGGCTGGCGGCCGGGCAGGCGGCCGTCATCCTCCTCGTCCAGCTGGCCATGTGGCTCATCACGTTCTATGCCGGGTTCACACTGCTGGTGTGGCCGCTGACGGCGAATATCACCACGGCGTTCAGCACCGTGGGGCCGGCGTTGTGGACGTTCGGCTCGGCCGACGCCCACGGTTTCTACGAGAAGGCCCTGCTGGACACGGCGGCCATGACCGCCCTGGTCACCGTCACCCTGCAGATCGCCTACCTGCCGACCCTGTACGCCGCCTTCAACCGCCGCGAGACCGAGATCGGATTGCTGAACTCACGGGCCGGGTCACCGTCCTGGGGGCCGGAGTTGCTCGCCCGGACCCATTACGCGCTCGGCTCGGGCACCTCGACGCTGGACAAGCTGCCCGAGCTGTACGGCGAGTGGGAGCGCTGGGCGGCGGACGTCATGGAAAGCCACGTCACCTACTCGCCGCTGATCTGGTTCCGGTCGGCGGACCCGCTGGCCTCCTGGGTGACCGCGCTGCTGGCCGTGCTGGACTCGGCCGCGCTGTACCTGTCGCTGTGCCCCCTGGCCGCCCCGCAGGTCCCGGCCCGGCTCTGCCTGCGCAGCGGCCTGATGTGCTTCGACCAGATCGCCCGGTCCATGGGCATCGACGTGCCGGAAGAACCCGACGTCGCCGCGGGCATCAGCCTGACCTACGAGGAGTTCCTCGAGGCCATCATCCGGCTGCGCGAGATGCACTTCCCGATCGAGCGGGATCCGGCGCAGGCCTGGGTGCACTTCGCGGGCTGGCGGGTCAACTACGAGCGGGCCGCCTACGCGATAGCCGCCGCCGTGGACGTGGTGCCCGCCCTGTGGTCCGGGCCCCGGCGGCACCCGACCGCACCCATTCCGCCCCTGCGCCCCATGCCCGGCCACCCCAACCCCGCCGCCCCCTAACCCCCCCCCGCGGGCCCCAGCCCATTAGCAGTTAGGATCCGACCCCTCATGGGGGGTCTAAATCGAACTGCTGATGGACGGGCGGGGTTAGAGGGCGGTGAAGCCGCCGTTGACGGGGATGACGGCGCCGTGGATGTTGGCGGCGTCGTCGCTGGCCAGGAACACGGCGGTGGCGCCGATCTGGGCCGGCGTGCTGTAGCCGCGGGACGGCAGCGTGGCGATCAGCGGGTCCAGGAAGTCCCGGTGGGCCTGGGTGATGTCGGTCAGGGTGGGGCCCGGGGCGATCGCGTTGACCCGGATGCCCGCCGGGCCGTACTCGGCGGCCAGGGCGCGGGTCAGGCCGTGGACCGCGGACTTCGTGCTGGTGTACAGCGCGGCCCTGGCCATCCCGATGGTCCCGTTGATGGAGCCCATGTTGATGACCACGCCGCCGCCGCGCTCGGTCATGCCCGGGACCAGCGCCGCGGTGAGCAGGATGGGCGCCTTGACGCTGACCGCCAGGGCCGCGTCGATCATGGCCTCGGTGGTGTCCGTGGTGGCGGTCTGGCCGACCAGGTAGGCCGCGTTGTTGACCAGGATGTCGATGGGGCCGCCCGCGAGTTCCGCCGCGCGGGCCGCCAGCCGGGTGATGGCGCCGCCCCCGCCGGCCAGGTCGGCGGCCAGGAACGCCGCCGCGCCGCCCGCGCTGGTGATGGCGTCGACGACCCGGGCCCCGCGGCCGGCGTCCCGGCCGTGCACGATCACCTGCGCGCCCGCCGCGGCCAGGGCCTGGGCGACCCCCTGGCCGATGCCGTTGGTGGAGCCGGTGACCAGCGCGGTCCGGCCTTTGAGCACAGCAGTCATGCCGGGTCTCGCTGAAATTGGACTGTATAGTTCAAACAGCAGGAACCCTACGGGCCGAAAAGTGGACCGTCAAGTCCACTCCTGGGCTATGCGAGATTGGAGGCCTGCGGCGCGGCGTGGTGACGTGGATGTGGAGGACGGCAGATGGGTGCGACGCTGACCCGGAAGGGGCTGGCCACCCGGCAGCGGATCGTGGCCGGGGCGGCGGAGCTGTTCCGGGCGCGCGGGGTGGCGGGCACGTCGCTGGACGACGTGTGCGAGGCCACCAGCACGAGCAAGAGCCAGCTGTTCCACTACTTCCCCGACGGGCGCACCCAGCTGCTCGCCGCGGTGGCCCAGCACGAGGCGGACCGGGTGCTCGAGGACCAGCAGCCCGCGCTCGACCAGCTGACCTCCTGGGCGGCCTGGCAGGCCTGGCGGGACCGGGTCGTCGAGCGGTACCGGGCCCAGGGCCAGTCCTGCCCGCTGGCCGTGCTCACCTCCCAGCTCGGGCCGGGCTCGCCGGAGCACCAGGAGGTGGTGGTCGGGCTCTTCCGCCGCTGGCAGCAGAAGATCGCCGACGGGATCCGCGGCATGCAGGCCAGCGGCCAGATCGGCCCCTCGGTGGATGCGGACCGGCGGCGCGGCCGCCCTGCTGGCCGGGTCTCCAGGGCGGAGTGCTGATCATGCTGGCCACCGGGGGAGATCTCGCACCTCGAAGTGGCCCTGGACGAGGGCATCGGGGCGCTGCGCGGGACGCAGGGCCCGGCCCGCGCCGGGGCCGCGACCGGCGGCGCGCGGCGCCGCGGTGGCGCGGCCCGGGACGGGGGCGCGGCGTGAGCGGGCTGCGCTCCCGGGTGCGGCGCTTCCTGCAGAAGCCCGGCTCGGCCAGCCTGGCGGGCTACGAGGAACTCCTGCCGGACATCGCCGCGCGGGAAGAGGAGCTGCGCGGGCTGGACGACGCCGCGCTGACCGCGGCGGCGGCGGAGGCCGCCGACGACGCCGGGATCTGCGCCATCGGCCGGGAGGCGGCGCGCCGGGCGCTGGGGGAGCGGCCGTTCGACGTTCAGCTGCTCGGCACGCTGGCCCTGCTCGCCGGGCAGGTCGCCGAGATGGCGACCGGGGAAGGCAAGACGCTGTCCGGGGCGCTGGCCGCCGCCGGTTACGTCCGCCGCGGGCACCGGGTCCAGGTCATGTCGGTCAACGACTACCTGGCCCGGCGGGACGCGGAGTGGATGGGCCCCGTCTATGACCTGCTCGGCGTCAGCGTCGGCTGGGTCACCCAGGCGTCCACCCCGCAGGAACGGCGGCACGCCTACGCCTGCGACGTCTGCTACGGGTCGGCCAGCGAGATCGGCTTCGACGTGCTCCGCGACCGGCTGGCCACCAGCGAGGCCGACCTGGTCACGACGGAGCCGGACGTGATCCTCATCGACGAGGCCGACTCGGTGCTGGTGGACGAGGCGCTGGTGCCGCTGGTCCTGGCCGGCTCGGCCGGGGCAGCCGATTCCGGGCGGGAGATGGCCGAGATCGCCGGGCGGCTGCTGCCCCGGCTGCACTACGAGGTGGACGACGAGCGCCGCAACGTGTTCCTCACCGACGCGGGTACCCGCATCGCGGAGCAGGCCCTCGGCGGCATCAACCTCTACGCCGAGCAGAACCTGGACACGCTCACCCAGCTCAACGTGGCGCTGCACGCCCGGGCCCTGCTCCAGCGGGACGTGGACTACATCGTCCGGGACGACCGGATCCAGCTGATCAGCGCCTCGCGCGGCCGGGTGGCCCGGCGGCAGCGCTGGCCGGACGGCCTGCACGCCGCGGTCGAGGCCAAGGAGGGGCTGCGGGCCAGCGAGAGCGGCCAGATCCTGGACAGCATCACGGTCCAGGCCCTGGTCCGCCGCTACCCGGTGGCCTGCGGGATGACCGGCACCGCGGTGGCCGTGGGCGAGCAGCTCCGCGAGTTCTACGGGATGGAGATCGCGGTCATCCCGCCGAACCTGCCCTGCGTGCGGGAGGACGAACCGGACCGGCTGTACCGGACCGTCCCGGAGAAGGAGGACGCGGTCGTCAGCCAGGTGGCTGACACGCACGCGACCGGCCGCCCGGTCCTGATCGGCACGCTGGACGTGGCGGAATCCGAGCGGCTCGCCGGGCGGATGGGCGAGGCCGGGCTGTCCTGCGTGGTGCTGAACGCCAAGAACGACGCGCAGGAGGCCGCGATCGTGGCCGAGGCCGGGGCTCGCGGGGCGATCACGGTCTCCACCCAGATGGCGGGCCGGGGCACCGACATCCGGCTCGGCGGCACGTCCGGCGACCGCGACCAGGTGGCCGGGCTGGGCGGGCTGCTGGTCATCGGCATGGGCCGGCACGCCAGCAGCCGGCTCGACGATCAGCTGCGCGGCCGGTCCGGGCGCCAGGGCGACCCGGGCGGCTCGGTGTTCTTCCTCAGCATGGAGGACGAGCTGATCACCACCTGCGTGCCGGACGCCCCGCCGGTGGACGCCGGCCCGGACGGCCTGGTGACCGACCCGAAAGCGCACTGGACGGTCGGGCACGCCCAGCGGGTGGCCGAGGGAGTGCACCTGCAGATCCACCGGGACACCTGGCGGTACAACACGCTGCTGGAGGACCAGCGCCGCACCGTGCTGCAGCACCGCGACGAGCTGCTCCGGACGGACCTCGCGCTGCGCACGCTGGCCGGGTCCTTCCCGGAACGGGCCGCCACCCTGCGCGAGACCGTCCCCGAGGACGTGCTCACCGAGGCGGCCCGGCAGATCAGCCTGGCCCAGCTGGACCACGCCTGGGCGGAGTACCTGGCCCAGGCGGCTGAGCTGCGCGAAGGCATCCACCTGCGCGGCGCTCGGGCACGGCCCGCAACCCGTTCGGCGGGTCACTGAACCCGGTGCAGGAGTACAACCGCGAGATGACCCAGCTGTTCAGCCAGTTCCGCGACGACGTCACCGCGCTGACCGGGCACGCCTTCCAGACCGTCACGATCACCGCGGACGGGGCCGACCTGGCCGCCGGCGGGCTGGCCCGGCCCAGCGCCACCTGGACCTACGTGGTGCAGGACAACCCGTTCGGCACCGATTTCGGCCGCGCGGTCAAGGCGGTCAGCCGCCTGCTCGGCGGCCGCTGACCGGGGCCGCCACCGCTGCGCGAGTCCGTCCCCGAGGAGCGTGCTCGCCGAGGCGGCCCGGCAGATCAGCCTGGCCCAGCTGCACCACGCCTAGGGCGGAGTACCTGGCCCAGGCGGCCGAGCTGCGGGAAGGCATCAACCTGCGGGCGCTCGGGCACGGCCCGAACCCGTTCGGCGGGTCACTGAACCCGGTGCAGGAGTACAACCGCGAGATGACCCGGCTGTTCAGCCAGTTCCGGGACGACGTCACCGCGCTGACCGGGCACGCCTTCCAGACCGTCACGATCACCGCGGACGGGGCCGACCTGGCCGCGGGCGGCCTGGCCCGGCCCAGCGCCACCTGGACCTACGTGGTGCAGGACAACCCGTTCGGCACCGACTTCGGCCGCGCGGTCAAGGCGGTCAGCCGCCTGCTCCGCGGCCGCTGATCAGCTGGCACGGATCAGCCAGACGGGTTAGCCAGCGTGGACTGGCAAGCCTGAGCAGGTCCGCGGCCCGGTCGCGGATGTCGCTGAGCAGGGCCGCCACCCGCGCGGTGGTCAGGCCGGGGTTCACGATGCAGGCCCGGAGCGCGAACGCGCCGTCCACGGTGGTGCCGGCCAGGAACGACCGGCCGCCCAGCTGGACCGCCTTGAGCACGGCCTGGTTGTGCCGGTCCAGGCCAGCAGAGTCCAGGCCAGCAGGGTCCATCCCGGCGGGCCGGTGCCGGAAGCAGACCACGCTGAGCCCGCTGGCCAGCAGCTCGAAGTCAGGCGACGCCGCGACGGCGCGGCGCAGTTCCCCGGCCGTGGCGAGGTCGGCCGCGATCAGCCGCCGGTAGCCGTCCCGGCCCAGGTGGCGCAGCTGCATCCAGACCTTCAGCGCCCGGAACGGGCGGGTCTGCTCCAGCCCGTACTCGGAGAACCACACCGGGCCGCCCGGCCCGTCCTCGTCACCGTCGGTCCGCAGGTACGCGGGCACCAGGCTGAACGTGTCGCGGGCCACGGCGCCGTCGCGGATCAGCACCAGGCCGGCGTCGACCGGGGCGTACAGCCACTTGTGCGCGTCCACCGCGAGGCTGTCCGCCCGGGCCAGGCCCTCGCGGGCCGCTTCGTACCCGTCCAGCAGCAGCACCGGCGGGGCCCCGTACGCGCCGTCCACGTGCAGCCACAGGTCATGCCGGGCGCAGACCCCGGCGATCTCGTCCAGGGGGTCGATCGCGCCCGTGTTCGTGGTGCCCGCGGTGGCCACCACCGCGACCGCGATCTTCCCGGCGGCCTGATCGGCCCGGACCAGCCGGCCGAGCTCATCCGGCCGCATCCGGTGCTCCGGGTCCGAGGGCACCACCCGGATGCAGGCCGAGCCGAGGCCGAGCACCTCGGCGGCCTTGGTGACGCAGCTGTGGCTCTCGGTGCCCGCGTACAGCACCAGCCGGCCCGCCAGGCCGGCCAGGCCGTCGCGCCGGTCATCGGCGCCGGCCCGGGCCGCGGCCCGGTGCCGGGCCACGGCCAGTGCGGTCAGCGTCGCCGCGGAACCGCCGCTCACCAGCTGGCCGCAGTAGCCAGCGGGCCAGCCGAGCAGTCCCGCGAACCACCGGATGACCTGGTGCTCCAGGTGCACCGCGGCGTGGTTGCCGCCCGCCACGCTGGGGTCCATGGCCGCGGCGAGCGCCTCGGCCAGCACCCCGAGCGGGTGCGGGGGCGAGTTGACCCAGGCCGCGAAGCCGGGATGCCCGTTCCCGAAGGGGTACGGGGCGACGTGCGCGGCGAACTCGGCCAGCACCGCGCCGGCGGGCTCGCCCTGGTCGGCCCACTCCGCGGCGCGCATGGCCTCGACCAGGCCGCGGGGCGGCGGCTGGTAGGCCGGGCCGTCGGGCAGCCCGGTCAGGTACTCCGGCGACCAGATCGGCCACCTGGTGGCTGACCTGGCGGATCTGCGCCGCGTCCCAGAACGTGGGGTGCCCGCCGGCCGCTGCCTCCGCGGCTGAGGGACCCGGGAGCGGTTCGTTAGGGCCCGGTACGCCCGGGACCGGGGCGGTCATGGCCGGCAGGCGAGCCGGTGCAGCACTTCCGGCACCGGGCCGGGATGGACCACGCCGAGCCGCTGGGTGGCGCGGGTCATCGCGACGTACAGGTCGCTCAGGCCGCGCGGCGACTCGCCCAGGATCTGGGCCGGGTCGGCGATCAGCACCGAGTCGAACTCCAGCCCCTTGGCCTGGCTGACGGTCAGCACCACGATCTGCTCGTCCAGGTCCGGGCCGTCCCGGCCGGCCGCGCCGTCCTTTCCGCGCGCCTGTCCGTCTTCCGCGCTGTCCGGGCCCGGGCTGCTGGGGCGGTGGCCGTTCGCGCCGGCCCGCACGGCCGCCGCCACCGCCTCGCTCACCTCATCGACCAGGGCCGGCGGGACCAGCACCGCGACGTTGCCGCCCCCGGCCGCGGCGGCCTCGCTGGCCGCGGCGGCCGCCACCTGCCCGGCCAGCTCATCCGCCTTGACCTCCTGCCGCCACGGCGTGGTCCCGGTTTCCCGCACCGACATGGGCATGTCGAACGTCCGCGTCGATCTTGGCCAGCACGTCCGCGGCCACGGCCATGATCTCCGCGGGGGTCCGGTAGTTGATGGTCAGCCGGTCCAGCCGCCAGCGGTTGCCCAGGTGCGGGGTGAGTACCTGGTCCCAGGACGTCGCGCTGGCCGGGTTGGAGGACTGGGCGATGTCACCGGCGATCGTCATGGACCGGCTCGGGCAGCGGCGCATCAGCATCCGCCAGGCCATCTCCGACAGCTCCTGGGCCTCGTCCACCACGATGTGCCCGAAGGCCCAGGTCCGGTCGGCCGCGGCCCGCTCCGCAGTGGTCAGGTAGCTGAGCTCCTCGTGCCGGCCGGCCAGCCGGTCCGCGTTCAGCAGGTCGTAGGCCATCAGGATTTCCGGGTCGTCCTCCAGGTCACGGGAGACGATGTCCAGCACGCCCTGGGCGTAGGCGACCTGCTGCTCGCGCTCGCGCCGGGCCCGGCGGCGGGCGATCCGGTCGTCCTCGCCGAGCAGTTCGGCCGCCTCGTCGAGCAGCGGCACATCCGCCGGGGTCCAGCCGCCCTTGGGGTCGCGGCGGAGCAGGTCACGCTCGGCCGCGGGCAGCCGGGGCGCGGCCGCGGCCAGCCGGCGCGGTGAGGCGAACAGGTCGTCCAGCAGCCGCTGCGGGGTCAGTACCGGCCACAGCCGCGTGATCGCGGCCCGGACCTTGGGGTCCTCGCGCAGCTCGGCCCGGATGTCCTCGGTGTCGTGCGCGCCCAGCACGGTGCTGTCCGCGGCCGGGACCTCCTCGCCGAGGATCTCGGCGACCATCTTGTCGGTCTCCTGCAGGCCGGCCGTGAACTTGCTGGTCACCTGCTGGACCAGGGCGTTCATGATCTCCCGGACGAAGATCGGCCGGGCCTGGTTGTGCGGCCGGCGGGACCGGCGGGCGCGTTCCCGGGCCCGCTGCACGGTCTTGCGGTCCAGCCGCAGGACCTCGCGCTCGAACGTGATCTCCAGCGGCTCGGCGGGCAGTTCCTCCCGGTCCCGCACTGCGGCGGCCAGCATCCCGGCCATGGAGTGCCGCCCCTTGATCTCCGCGATCTCCGGCGCTTCCTCGCGGCGCGCGCTGATCCCCGGGTACAGGTCGCTGATGGTGGACATCAGCACCCCGGTCTCGCCCAGCGAGGGCAGCACGTGGCCGATGTAGCGCAGGAAGGTCGGGTTCGGCCCCACGATCAGCACGCCGCGCCGGGACAGCTGTTCCCGGTAGGTGTACAGCAGGTAGGCGGCCCGGTGCAGGGCCACCGCGGTCTTGCCCGTGCCCGGCGCGCCCTGGACGACCGTCACGCCGTTGTGCGGTGAGCGGATGATCAGGTCCTGCTCGGCCTGGATGGTTTCCACGATGTCCGCCATCCGGCCCGTCCGGGTGGCGGACAGCGCCGCGATCAGCGCGGCTTCCCCGGTCAGCCCGGCGTGCCCGGCCGCGCGTCCCTGGCCGGCCTCGCCGTCGGGACCGATGTCGAGGACCTCGTCATCCACGCCGGTCACCTTGCGCTGGCGGGTCCGGATATGCCGGCGCCGCAGCACGCCTTCCGGCGTGAAAGCGGTAGCGATATAGAACGGGCGGGCCGCGGGAGCCCGCCAGTCCACCAGCAGCGCCTCGTAATCGGAGGCATCATCGAGAATGCCGATGCGGCCGATATAGCGCCGGTCACCCTCGGCGAGGTCTAGCCGGCCAAAGCACAGCCCGTTCTCGGCCGCGTCAAGCTGGGTGATCCGCTGGGAGTACATCTCCACGAAAGCGTCACGTTCTGACCTGGCCGCGGGGGTACCGCCGGTCTCAAGCAAAACCTTGGACAACCGGCCTGAGGCCCGGTCCCGGAGGTCGTCGAGCCTGCCATAGAGCATGGAGATGTATTCCTGCTCCTGGTCAGTATCTCCGTTTGACAACCGGCCTCCTATTGCATTACAATGCGGCCAATTCGAGGCCCCATTAAACCGTCTAGATTAAAACTCTAGGCGGTTTTCCTTTCTTCCCGGCCATGGGCACTGTCCCGGGGAACTTAGCCGGCTCCCGCGTCCAGTTCCGGCCGGAGCATGTCCATCAGCAGGCCGTCGTGGAACTGCCCGTCCCGGCCGCGCTCGTACTGGCGCAGGACGCCCACCCGGCGGAAACCCACCTTCTCGTAGCTGCGGATGGCCCGGTGGTTGGCGGCGGCGGGGTCGATAGTCAGCCGGTGGTGCCCGCGCTGCTCGAACAGGAACCTGGCCAGCATGGCCACGGCCTCGGTACCGAGGCCCTGTCCCTGGCCGCGGGCGCTCAGGTAGATGTCGATACCGGCATGACGGTACATCGGCTCGTTCTCCTCGTAGTACTCGATCCCGCCGATGACCTGCCCGGCCGTCTCGACCACGAGCAGCACGCTCTCATCGTCGCCGCGCAGCTTGGCTGCGACGACGCTGGCCGGCTCCGGGTCCCCCCACCAGCAGGCCACCTCCGGCTCGGCCAGGATCGCGCACAGCAGCGCGGCGTCCCGCTGATCCCCGGGCCGGAGCCGGACCCGCGGGCCGGCCAGCTCGGGGCGCGGCGGCCGGTCCTGGTCGCCGTCCGTGCTCATGATCCCGCCCCTCCCGGTGCTGCCGGTGCGGCCAGGTGCGGCCAGGCGCGGCCAGCCTGCCGGATGCCGCCCGCCTGCCCGGTACTGCCGGCCTGTCCGGCAGTATGCAGGCCGCTGCTGACATCTTGCCCCGCCGGG
This sequence comes from uncultured Actinomycetes bacterium, assembly GCA_963851025.1. Lineage (GTDB taxonomy): Bacteria > Actinomycetota > Actinomycetes > Streptosporangiales > Streptosporangiaceae > RYN-230. Next base: position 119,720 of record CAWKOA010000023.1, on the reverse strand, counting down.
CATGGCTCCGGGCCGCCCGGGGAAGGGCGCAGTTAAGCCGGTCTGCAGGGGAGCGGTGTACCGGGGAGCGCGGTCCAGTGCAGGATCAGCCAGGGCAGGACGAGCCGGCCCAGGATCAGGCAGCCCAGGGCCAGCCGGCCCTGGGGCAGCCGGCCCTGGGGCAGCCGGAGCAGCCGCGGCCCTGGGTGCTGCACGTGGACCTGGACCAGTTCATCGCCGCGGTCGAGGTCCTGCGGCACCCTGAGCTGCGCGGCCGCCCGGTCGTGGTCGGCGGGGACGGTGACCCGTCCAAGCGCGGGGTGGTCAGCACCGCCTCCTATGAGGCGCGCGAGTACGGGGTCCACTCCGGCCTGCCGCTGCGGACCGCGGCGCGCCGCTGCCCCGAGGCCGTGTTCCTGCCGGTGGACCGGGAGGAGTACGAGGCGGCCTCAGCCACGGTCATGGAGACGCTGCGCGGATTCGGCGCGGTCACCGAGGTGATGGGCTGGGACGAGGCGTTCGTGGGCGTGGAGACCGCCGACCCGGAGGGGTTCGCGCGGGAGATCGCGGCCCGGATCCGCGCCGCGACCAACCTCGACGCGACGGTCGGGATCGGCCAGAACAAGCTGCAGGCCAAACTGGCCACCGGATTCGGCAAGCCGGCCGGGGTGTTCCGGCTGACCTACGAGACCTGGTTCGACGTGCTGGGCAGCCGGCCTACGGACGCACTGTGGGGGATCGGCGCCAAGACGGCCCGCCGCCTGGCCGCGCTGGGCATCGAGACGGTCAGCGACCTCGCCCGCGCCGACCCGGACGCGCTGGCGGCGGAGTTCGGCCCGGCGACCGGGCCGTGGCTGGTCCGGCTGGCCCGGGGCGAGGATTACTCGCCGGTGTCCAGCGCCCCCTACGTGCCCCGGTCCCGGGGCCGGGAGATCACCTTCCAGGTCAACCTGGACGACTGGGAGCAGGTGCGCGCCGAGGTGGCCCGGCTGGCCGGGCGGGTGGCCGCCGACGTCGTCGCCGAGGAGCGGCCCGCGGTGCGGGTCGTGGTCAAGGTCCGGTACGCGCCGTTCTTCACCTCGAGTCATTCCCGGGTGCTGCCGGGGCCGACCGCCGATGCGGGCGCCATCCGGGAGGCGGCGCTCGCCGCCCTGGACCGGTTCACCGACCGGCGCCCGGTCCGGCTGCTGGGGGTACGCGCCGAGTTCGCCGGGTGAGCCCGGCTCCGGCCCGCCCCCGGCTGAGCCAGGCGGCTCAGGCCTTCCCCCGGCTCCGGGAGGCCAGGATGATCTGCGTGACGTCGTACCGGCTCAGCCCGAGCTTGCCGGCGATCTCGTCCGGCCGCAGCCCCTGCTGGTTGTACAGGACGGCCAGCCGGCGCTGTGAGGCCGTGCCCGGCAGCCGCGGCAGCCGGGGAGGAGCCGGGGCGGCGGCCGTCGCGGGTGGCGCAGCCCATAGCTGGCCGGGGGCCGGCTTCCCGGTCACCGGCTTCCCGGGCGCCGGCTCGGGCTGGCCGAAGGTGCCGCGCCGCTGGTCGTGATACTTGCCCCGGGCCAGGTCGGCCTGGGTGTCCTCGTCCAGCAGCAGATACTGCTCGGCCGCCTTGTTGACCCCGACCGCCACCATGGTCAGGCCCTTGAGGTTCTTCGCCTGGCACTCAGGCTTCATGCAGTAGTCGTACTTGATGGCCCGCTCGGGATGCAGGTCATCCCCGCAGGTGACACATTTGAATTCTTCTTCTGACCTGGACATACGTAGGGATAACACGGCTGGGCGCCGCGTGCTTCCCGGGCGCCTGGCTCCAGCCGGGCGACGATCTGATTGCGTTCCCATTCAGGTATCAGCCTGCCGGTGGCCCCCTCCCAATGAGTGTCCACACGTTCAGTTCACTGGGCCAGTTCACCGGGCCAAGCAGGAAAGGGGTCGTCAGATGGCACTTACGTGGCCGCTGGAGCAGGAAGGATCCGCAAGCGAGGACGTCAGGACCGTCCAGTACCTGGTTACGGCGCAGGGCCACCCCACGGGGGTGGACGGTGTCTTCGGCCCGCTCACGAAGATCGCTGTGCAGGCCTTTCAGTCGTCGCGCGGGCTGGCCGCCGACGGGATCGTCGGGGCTCAGACCTGGCCTCAGCTGATCATCTCGGTGCAGCAGGGAAGCAACGGCGACGCCGTGCGCGCCGTCCAGAGTCAGATTCACGGCCGCGGCGCCGGCGCCCAGATCGCCATCGACGGCAGCTTCGGCCCGGCCACCAATGACGCCGTGCGGGCGTTCCAGGCGCTGCTCGGCCTCTCGGTTGACGGGATCGTCGGACAGCAGACCTGGAACCACCTGGTCAACGGCTATCTCACCGCGCCAAATCCGCAGACCGCCGCCCAGGACGTGTTCGGCGCCTGGGAGGCCCGCAACCGTGACCGGGCCGCCAGGAACGCCACCCCGGCGGCGGTGAACGAGATCTTCGCCGAGAGCTTCTCGCCGGGCGACGGCTGGTCGTCCGAGGGCTGCCAGGGCGCGCTCGGACACACGGTCTGCAGCTGGAAGCGCTCCAACGGCCACGAGCTGAGGATCAGCGTCATCAACGCGGTCGAGGGCCCGTACTTCGTCGCCGACCAGGCCCAGTTCACCTGATCGTCCGGAGGCTAAGTGCCGGTTACCCGGGTGGGTTGGCGTGGCGGGTGATCTCGGTGGCGACTATTTCGGTGATGCGCTCGGTGCCGGGGGGCAGGGTCATGTCGTGGTCGCGGAGGGTGATGCGGACCTGGCGGGCGATGGAGTCCGGTGATGGGTCGGGGGTGTGCTTGCGCCGGTCGCTGTAGACGGACCAGGCCAGCTGGGCGATAGACACGATCAGGCTGGCCGCCCCCATGCCAAGGCCGGCGATGGCGATGGGATCGTACTGGCCCGGCTGCTGCTCACCACCGTCGCGGGCGGCCAGGGCGGCCTCAACCTCGACCGGCAGGTTGTGGCCGAGGTCTGGAGCGAGGATCACGGCGGTGGATCTGGCCGCGTCTGCCACAGGGTCGGTCATGGCTCGCCTCCGGCTTCTTCTTCCTTGTGACTTGAGATGTAGTCGCGTACCGCCTGCGGCACCGGCTGGCCGGTGACCTGCTCCCAGGCTTGTTCCAAGGCTGGCAGGCCGAGCTGGCTAGTGAGCCTGGCCAGGGCGGTAGGCCCGCTTCCGGTCATCGGGCTGGGGAACTGGTCGAACAAGATCACACACCGGATGTTCCACTCCAGTGCCAGCGTGGGCTGACTCCTTTTCTCGGTGAGCAACCCCAGCTGCGCATAGGTGAGCGCCATCCCGCGGCGGTCGCCGAGTTCTTCCTTGATAGTCAGGGATTCGCGATACCAGTCGCTGGCCTCGTCCAGTTGCCCGCGGGTCTGGGCGGTCATGCCGAGCTGGTGGTAGGTGCCCGCCGTGTTGGGGCGGTCGCCGAGTTCTTCGAAGATGGTGAGGGCTTTGCGGTACCAGTCGCTGGCCTCGTCCAGGCGCCCGCGAATGAAGGCAGTGTTGCCGAGTTGGTGGTAGTCGGTGGCCATGCCGGGGCGGTTGCCGAGTTCTTCGAAGATGGTGAGGGCTTTGCGGTACCAGTCGCTGGCCTCGTCCAGTTGCCCGCGGATCTGGGCGGTCATGCCGAGCTGGTGGTAGGTGCCCGCCGTTTCGGGGCGGTTGCCGAGTTCTTCGAAGACGGTGAGGGCTTTGCGGTACCAGTCGTCGGCCTCGTCCAGCTGCCTGCGGTCCTGGGCGGTCATGCCGAGCTGGTGGTAGATGACGGAGATGTTGGTGCGAGTCCATTCGGTTTCCGGCTGATCCTGCAGGTAGGCGAGAGCCTGCCGGTACGTTTGCCCGGCCTGATCCAGCTGCCCGGCGTCCTTCTGCCGGGTAGCCTGGTGGACGATGGTGTGCAGCCACAGGGAACGAGTGGGTGCCGTCGGGGTCGGACCGGGGTCGGTGGTGGCCGCCAGTATGCGGTCGGCCCAGGCCGCGGCTTCCTGGCCGAGGCCTCGGGTGTCCCAGTAGGCATCCAGCGCCCGGACTATACCCTCAGCTTCCCCCAGGCGCAGCGGTCGAGGGCGTGGCCGAGCATCGCGCCCAGAGTTCGCCTCTGCAACCAGATGACGGTGTAGGCGAAGGCTGCGTCGCCGGATTCGATCTGCCTGGTCAGCCACCGGCTGAAGTCGGCGCAGGCAATGCACAGGGCCTGCTCGCACGCCTCCCGTTCCGGGCCGTAGCCGACGGGGTCTTCCGCGTGCCATCCGGCGGCGAGGTAGCCGGGCAAAGCCGGGTGGATCCGGTACATGCTGCTGCCGAGGCCGGTAAGCAACCCGACCCGGGCGGCGTCCTCCAGCACCGCCGCCCACTCCTGCCTGCCGATACCGGCGAACCGACCTGGCACCCCCTCCACGCCGGACATGGCCGCCAGGACGTCCTGATCGGCGACGCCGTGGAACAGGCTGACCGCAGGCAGGAGCCGCTGTGACTGCCCGGCCAGGTGCGCGTAGGAATAGGTGATGCTCGCCGGAAGCGATGTGGTCCGGCCGGCGTCCGGGGCGCCGGCGGCGGGCAGGGGCGTGGTGCCCCGCAGCCCGGCCAGCAGGTCCCCCGGGTCAGTGGTGTCGAGGCGGGGCAGGGTGAGCCGCATCGCGAGGGGGTGGCCGTCCAGCCAGTCCAGCAGTTCCCCGAACGACTGGCGTTCTCGCCTTGCCTGGGCTGTGGGGTAGGCGGCCAGCAGGTGGCTGGCGTACTGCGCGGCCTCGGCCCGGTCTAGCCCGCCTACTTCGATCCGGCGGACCTGGCCGAGCCACTCTTCCTGGGCGCGGCTGGTGATGATCACGACGCTGCGGGAGTGGTCCCGGACCCACTCCAGGAAACCTTTCAGTGCGGCGCAGCCTGCCTCGTCCAGTGGCGGGGTCGCGCCGGCCGGGTCGGGCATCTCCCGGACCGTCTCGAAGTTGTCCCACAGCAGCAGCAGCCGGTAGTCGGCGAGCAGTCTCCTGACCGCATCCAGCCGCTGACCGGTGTCCAGGCGGGCGAAGTCGGGGCCGAACAGGGCCAGGCCGAGGCTGGTGATCATCCCGTCCAGCCCGAAGGTTGCGACACCGGGCTCGAAGGAATGCCAGAAGACCAGCCGTGGGTCATCCACGCCGCCGGTGTCGCGCCACCAGCGGGCGAACCCTTTGGCCAGTTCGCTCTTGCCCGTTCCCCCTGGGCCGGCCAGGACCACCACGCGCTGCAGCCGGGCCGCGGACTCCAGCTGGTAGAACAGGTCATCGCGGCCGACGAACAAGCCGTCCACCGGGGCCAGCGGATCAGCCGCCGCTTCCGGCTCTGGCTCCCCGGCGCGGATCTGGTCCAGCGCCGCGTCCAGCGACGGCGCCGCGGCCGGGCGGCTGGTGCGGGCTTGCGGGAAGGAGACGTCTTTACGCAGGTAGTGGACGGGGACGAGCCAGTCCGCCAGCGGCATATCCCCCTTCGGGCTCGGCCGCCCGTCATGCCCGGACAGCCGCCGCGCCCGGCGGTGACCGCCTGCCCGACGCTGGCCCCGGTGAACAGGGTCTCGTAGAACGCGGCCATGAACTCCGCCGCGGCGACCGCGTACACGCTGTAAGCCATCGCCACCACCGCCGCGCACCCCGCCCGCAGCAACGCGGTGGCGACGGAGGCTTCCAGTTCCTTGCCGACCGCGCCGGACTGGCACGCGTTCAGCACGGCCACCGGCACTTTGCCCTCGGCCAGCACCGCCGCGACCTTCGACGCCGTCACCAGGTCACTGCCGCCGCCGGGTTTCTCGAACGCCAGCACCCCCTCACCCGCACCGGCCATCATGGACGGCCGCGCGCCCGCCGCCCCGCCACCCGCAGGCCGGCCGGGCATCGCCCCGTGCCCGTCGAAATGCACCACGTGAAACGGCTCACCAGCGCCGGCGGCCTGCACCAGCACCTGGCCCAGAGCGTCAAAGGTCGGCGGGCGCAGCACCGTCAGGTCCACCTCGCCGCGGACCGCGTCCAGCCGCTCCAGCAACGGCCGGGCCACCATCTGATACCCCACGTCCGAGGTCCCGGCCGGCCGGGAGATCACCATCAGCACCCGCAACCGCCCGCCCGCCACCTCCAGCGTCCCCGCGCTGCCGGCGAGCGGCAGGCTGCGGGAAATCCCGCCCGCCCCCAGCGCCACCGCCCCGCCCCGTCGCGCATCAGTTCCCATGGCAACCCCAGCAAGCCAGGCTCCGCGGACCGGAAAACCACCTCCAGGCCCCGGTCACGCGCCCGCTCATACGCGTAGCGTGCCGGGCCATCACCGAAAACCGACCCGAAAACCAGGTCCCCCCACGCGGACAGCTTCTCTGCCACCGCCGGGCCGCGGTCTTCCCACACCCCGAACGGCGCCTGCAGGTAATCCTCCACATACCAGCGCAGATCCTCCAGCGCATCCGCATCCAGCGGCCACGCTAAAGGAGCCCGCGACACGCGCTCCGGCATCCCCTCACCCGGCCAGAGCAGCACCTCAGCCTGCCCGTCCCCACCCAGGTCTACCAGCAGCCGGTCAGCCACACCGCACCCCCGCCCCCGGGTGAAATGGCCGCCGGCCATTTCACTACAGGCAGACGATAACCCCCGCACCCCTGTCCCGTCACCGGTCCGGCACCGAACGCAGCCACCCCGTCCGGGCGGGTAGCGTGGGCCGCGATCTGAGGCGGGCAGGACGGGGAGGACACGTGACCGACGGCAGCCCGGCGCAGCCGGGGACAGACCGCGAACTGCTCGCCCTGATGCCGTTCGCGGTCGCCCTGGGCATCGAGCTGGACGCCGCCACCGCCGGGGAGGTCCGCGGCCACCTGGCCTGGTCACCGGAACGGTGCACGGCCGGGGGCATCCTGCACGGCGGCGTGCTCATGGCGCTGGCCGACAGCCTGGGCGGGATCTGCGCCTACCTGAACCTGCCCGAGGGCGCGCGGACCGCCACCATCGGCTCCAGCACGGTGTTCCTGCGCGGCATCCAGGCCGGGGTGGTCACGGCGGTGGCGCGGCCGCTGCAGGCCGGGCGGACCGTGATCGTGGTCCAGACCGACCTCACCGACGACGGCGGCCGCCTCGCGGCCCAGGTCACCCAGACCCAGGCCGTCTCGGCCGGGGTGTCCGGATAAGCGCTATTTGGGGTCGGGCTGGCGGCCCACGGCGGCCGCCCGCTTGTCGGGCGCGGCATCCTTCGCCGGGTCCGGCCGGTCGTGCAGGCCGGACAGGAAGTCCTCGACCCGGGACTTGAACCGCACGACGGGCTGCCGGACCCGCCGCTCCCGGCGGGCCGCGCGGGCCCGCTTACGCGGGCGGCGCTGGTAGCGCCACCGGGCCCAGGGCGAGCCGGGCCGGGCCAGCCGGATCGCGCCCACGATGAGCAGCGGGAACAGGAACAATCCGAACAAGCCCGTCCATATCTTGCCCTTGAGCAGCGTGATCGCGGCCAGGGTGAAGGTGACCAGGACGCTCACGGTGAGGCTGGTCACCGCCTCCCAGGTGCTGCCCTGCTGGCTGGTGGGGCTGGGCACGATCGACGGGACGATCCCCAGCAGCAGCAGGACGGTGATCCCGGCCGCTACGAACACCGCGTCCACCGACAGCCGCCCGTCGCTGGTCCAGTACACGTCGCGCAGGTGCAGGATGAGCGCGAACTCGTCGAGGACCAGGGCCGCGCCCAGCCCGAACAGCGCCGCCGCGCCGGCCCGCCAGTTCAGCGACCCGCCCGGGGCCACGATCCCGGTCACCCCGCCGACCAGCATGAACACGACCCCGAACACCATGTGGTGCACGTGCAGGTCACCCGGGGTAACGTTGCCGGGCCACCAGCGGACCTGGGCCCGGATCAGGCGGACCGAGAGCCTGATGAACCCGAACCCGGCCACGAACGCGCAGAAGAAGCAGAACAGCGGCAGCCGCCCTGTCTGCTCGATGTTGGTGCTGAACCAGCTGGACATGCTGCCCCCACCAGCCGGGCCGTCGTTTGGGTAAGCGCGCACTGCATGGTAGTCAGGCACGGCGCTCGCACACGCTGCTTTCAGCCTGCTCAGCGGGGACGCAGAGTAAACGCGCTCCCCGTGGCCCGCCTCACGGGCCACGGGGAGCTTACGTCCAGGTCAGCGCACCGCGTCCGGCGGGGGAACCGGGTGGTCCAGCGAGTACCGCTCGACGATGGCCGCCTCGACGCTCTCGCCCATCGCCGCGCCGGCCAGGGCCAGGTTGCGGGACCGGTCGCCCCGGTACACGACCGCGACCACGATGCCGCCGACCACCAGCCAGCCGAGCACGATGAACGGCGCGAGCGAGACCGGCCAGGCCGGCAGCGGGTTCACCGAGTAGTAGACGACCACGCCGAGGGCGACGATCCCGATGGCCGGAATCAGCAGGTGCTTGGCCCAGCTGAACTCGTCCGCGTGCTCCCGCCGGTAGAACACGAACAGGCCGATGTTGGACACCACGTAGACGAAGGCCAGCGCGAACGTGAACCAGGTGCCGGTCACGTTGTAGACGTTGGCCACGCCGATGGCCAGCGGCAGGATCAGGCCGAGCAGGATGTTGATGCCGGTCTGGACCAGGATGGCGTTGGTCGGCGTCTTGAACCGGGGATGGATCTTGGTCAGCGCCGACGGCAGGGCCTTGGCCCGCGCCATGCCGTACAGGAACCGGGTGGACGCGTTGGTGCACGCGATGGACACCGCGATGGCCGAGTTGAACAGCGCGAACAGGACCACCAGCCAGCCGTCGCCCCAGTACTTCTTGCCCAGCACGAAGGAGGGCAGCACCGGGGAACTGGCGAACGAGCTGAGCCGGCTGGTGCCCCAGCCGGTGATCTGGCCCCAGGACACCACGACGAGGAAGATGCCCAGGATGACGATGGAGCCGATCACCGCCCGGGGGATGTTCCGCCTGGGGTTGAGGCTCTCCTCGGCCAGCGGGGCCGCGGCGTCCCAGCCGGTGATGGCGAAGATGGCGAACACCACGCCCAGGAACAGCCCGTGCGCGTTGCCCAGATGCCCGGCCGTGGTCAGCCACTGCAGGTTCAGGCCGCCCGGCCCGGGGCTGGCCAGCCCCCACACGCCGAGCGCGAGCACGATGACGGCCTCGATGATGCCCAGCACGATGAGCAGCTTCACGGACAGCTCCACACCGCGCCACGCCGTCCAGGCCACCAGCACGATGAGGAAGATCATGAACCACCACCACTCGAAGGTGATGTTGTACTCGGCCTTGAGCGTGGACTGCAGCGTGGAGCCCATGAACGAGCCCACCTGGGCGATGACCACCGGGTAGAAGAGCAGGTACACCCAGGCCACCAGGAACCCGGCCCGCCCGCCGAGGGACCGGGAGACGAACGTGTAGTAGCTGCCGGTGGAGGACAGGTGCCGGCTGAACTGGGCCAGCACGTACCCGAGCAGCAGCGCGATGATGAACGCGCCCAGGTAGGCGAGGGGTGCGCCTACCCCGGCGTTCGCCACGATGAACGGGACCGTGAACAGTCCCGCGATCGCCGGGGCGATGGAGGTGACGCTCTGCATGAGCACGCCGGGCAGCGTGACCACGCCCGCCTTGAGGCGGCTCCCGGGTGCTTCGGTGACGGCGGTGCCCGCTCTATCCGGCCCGCCTGATGAATGAGCCATTGTCCATGCCCTCCCATGCCTTCGAGTTAGTCAGCCAACTCACGTAGCCAGCGCCTGCGCCCGGGCCTGGGCCCGGGCTTGTTCCTGCGGGCGCACGAACTCCTCGTACGCCTCCTCGGGTTTCGCGGATCCGTGCACGACGGCCGCGACGGCGCGGATCATCGCCTCGGGGTACTCGCTCTGGAAGATGTTGCGGCCCATGTCGACTCCGGCCGCGCCGGCCTCGACGGCCCGGTAGGCCATGGCCAGGGCGTCCAGTTCGGGCAGTTTCTTCCCGCCCGCCATCACCAGCGGCACCGGGCAGGCCGCCGTGACCGTGTCGAAGTCCTCGGCGCAGTAGTAGGTCTTGACGAAATGCGCGCCCAGCTCGGCGCAGATCCGGGTGGCCAGCCGCAGGTAGCGGGCGTCCCGGGTCAGCTCCTTGCCGACCGCGGTGACCGCGAGCACGGGGATCCCGTACCGCTGGCCCTGGTCCACCAGCCGGGTCATGTTGTGCACCGACTGGGTCTCGAACTCGCCGCCGATGAAGACCTGGACGGCCACGGCGCAGGCGTTGATCCGGGCCGCGTCCTCCATGCTCACCGCGATCTGCTCATCGGACAGCTCGCGGAGGATGCTGGGACCGCCGCTGGCCCGCAGCACGATGGGTGCGCCCGAGGCGGGCGGGATCGTGGAGCGGACCATGCCCCGGGTCGTCATCAGCGCGTCGGCGTAGCGCAGCAGCGGCACGATCGACAGGTCCACCCGTTCCAGGCCGGTGGTGGGGCCCTGGAAGTACCCGTGGTCGATGGCGAGCATCACGGTCCGGCTGGTGGCCGGCCGGAAGATCCGGGCCAGCCGGCTCTGCATCCCCCAGTCGAGGCTGCCGCAGCCCTTGAGCGGGAACACGGCGGCGGGCGCGGGCACCGAGGGCTGGAAACGCGCGCCGCTGCTGGCATCGTCGGTGTCGGCCATGGGTGGTGTCTCCCGGGGTGCTGGTCGGGTACGGGTCGGATCGGGTACTGGTCGGGGGTGGTCCGGGTATGGGCTACGGGTCGGGTCCGGGTGCGGGTCCGGGCGGGGTCGGGAGCGGTCAGGACTCGTCGCTAGGCGCCTGCCGCCCGCCACAGCGGGCTGAGCAGGCCGTCCTCGGACATGCCGAGCATCCGGTCGTAGATCACTCGCCAGGCCTGGTACCGCTCGTCGTAACAGGCCACGGCGCCGGGGTCCGGCTCGTAGGTGGCGCCCCGGCGGCGCAGCTCCGGGCGCAGTTCGTCGAGGCTGGCGTAGCTGCCCGCGCCCAGGCCGGCGCACAGCGCCGCGCCGAGCGCGCTGCTCTCGGTGACCACGGGCACGTGCACCGGCACGCCGAGCACGTCGGCCATGATCTGCGGCCACAGCCGCCCCTTGGCCGCGCCGCCGGTGAACGTGGCCTCGGTGAAGCGCAGCCCGGTCAGCCCGGTGATGATGTCCCGGTGCCCGCGGGCCACGTACGCGGCGGCCTCCTCGAGGGCCCGCACGCAGGCCCCCCGGGCGCTGGCCGGGTCGCCGAGGCCGAACCCGGCGAACGCCGGGCTGGCGTGCACCCAGCGCCGCGCGTTCATCAGGTTCGACATGATCGCGACCACGCCGCCCGATCCGGGCGGGAGCTGCGCGGCCGCCTCCTCCATGACCGTGTAGGGGTCCACCCCGCGGCGGCGGGCCAGCTCGACCTCGGCGCCGCAGAACGCGTCGCGGAACCACCGCATGCCCATGCCGCAGTAGAAGCCGATCCCCTCCAGCATCCACTCACCCGGCGTGACGTGGCAGAGCGTGCGCAGCCGGGCCTGCGGGTCGATCAGCGGCTCGGGCAGCAGCACGGTGTTCTGCCAGAACGTGCCGGCCACCACCGTGTACTCACCGCTGGCCACCCCGGCGCCGAGCAGGCCCAGCTGCGTGTCGCCGCCGCCGGCCACCACGGGCGTGCCCGCCCGCAGGCCGGTCTGCTCCGCCGCCGCGGCGGTCACCTGGCCGACCACCGTGCCCGGGTCCACCACCGGCGGGAGCACGTCGGCGGGCAGCCCGCACAGCGCCGGGATGGTCGCCGACCAGGACCGCTGCGCGAGCGTGAACATCCCCGAGCTGGAGCCGCAGGACGGCTCGGTGACCTGCGCGCCGGACAGCCGGTAGACGATCCAGTCGCTGAGCATGCCCAGGCTGCCGGCCGCGCCCAGGATGTCCGGCCGGTGCCGGGCCAGCCAGCGCAGCCGGGCCGGGGTGGTGATGGAGACCCAGTCGCCGGCCTCCGCGTAGATCTTCTCGGCCGCGCCCTCGCGGACCAGCTCGGCGGCTTCCTCCGCGGACCGGCTGTCCACGTTCGGGCAGGCCCAGATCTCGCGGCCGGACCGGTCGTAGAGGACCACGCCCTCGCGCATGCTGGTGGCGGCGACCGCCGCGACGTCGGCGCCGGACGCGCCCGCCTCCCGCAGCGCGTCCTGCACGCAGGCGGCGATCGCCCGCCAGCCGGCCTCCACGTCGAAGTCCTGGCCGCCCGGCACCCCGGGCGGCTCCCGGTGCGCCCACTCGCGGACCGAGACCGCGGCCTGCTGGCCGGCCTCGGTGAACAGCACGGCCCGGCAGCTGCCGGTGCCCGCGTCGATGGCCAGCAGGTAGCGGCCCGTCATGTCATCGCGCTTCCGGCGTGCAGCACCTGCGGGTTCACCACGTCGGCGGGCACCCGGCCGGCCAGCAGGCTGGCCACCGCGGCCACCGCGCGGCGCGCGCCGCGGCCCAGCGTCTCCGCCGTGGCCCCGCCGATGTGCGGCGTGACCACCACGTTCGGCCGGCCCAGCAGCGGGTGCCGGGTGCCTTCGGCCGGGCGTTCCAGCACGTCCAGGGCCGCGCCGGACAGGGTCCCGGCGGCCAGCGCCGCGGTCAGGGCGTCCTCGTCGACCAGGGACTCGCGGGCCGTGTTGATGAAGCAGGCGCCGGGGCGCATCCGGGCGAACTCGGCCCGGGAGAACATGTGCCGGTTCTCCGGCGTGGCCCGGGCGTGCAGGGAGACGACGTCGGACCGGGCCAGCAGGGTATCCAGCGGGACCAGGCCGACCCCGTCGGCGCCCTCGGTGACGAGCGGGTCATAGGCCAGGACGGTGAAGCCGAGCGCCCGGGCCCGGGCCGCCACCTCCCGGCCGACCCGGCCCAGGCCGACCAGGCCGAGGGTGACGCTGGCCGCCTCCTGGCCGAAGTACTCGCTGCCCTCGAACACGGACTCCGCGAACGAGCCCCGCTGGAGCAGGTCGGAGCTGGCCCGCGGCACCATGCGGATCAGCAGCAGCGCGAACGCGATCGTGAGCTCGGCGACCGCTTCCGCGTTCTTGCCCGGGGTGTTGACCACCGGGATGCCCCGGTCGGTCGCCGCGGCGACATCCACGTTCACGGGACCGCCGCGGGCGACGCACACCAGGCGCAGCGGCGCGGCGTCGAGCACCTCGGAGCTGACCGGCGCGCCGTGCACGATGAGCACGTCGTGCCCGGCCACGGCCTGCGCGATGTCGGCCGGGTCGCCGACGTACTCCCGGAGCCGGTGCTCCGACTCGGTGCGCGGCGGCGCGAACGCGACCCCCTCGATCTGCATCGAGGTCACCTCCACCTCGTCGCCGAGCCGCGCCAGCGGCTCGGCGTAGGCGGACAGCGGCAGGTAGGGATCGCCGATCACGAGGACACGCACCGGGTCCGGCCCGCCCACGGGACTCTGCTCACGGGAACGGGGGCTCACGGGAAGACGTACGTGGGCTCGAGGTCGATCGCGTGCCCGCTGCCCGACTCCAGGACGAACTTGAGCATCGGCGACGTGTCCAGGTAGTAGAACTCGATGGACTCCCCGATCCGCCCGCCCATCAGGATCTCCGCGCCGCGCTCGCTCCAGTGCTTCTTGAGCGCCTCGCTGTCCTCGGTCGAGTGCTTCATGCAGGCGATGTGCTGCACGCCCTCGCCGTGGGTGTCCAGGAACTCCTGGTAGATGCTGGGGCCGCTGACCGGCTGGATGAGCTCGAAGCCGAGCCCGTTCACCGACGTCTCGGCGCCGATCATGCGGAATTCCGTCTTCTCGCCGCGGACCACGGTGTCGTGCAGCAGCGGCGGCTTGTAGTCGAACACGCTCCACGGCCCCCAGCCGAGGTTCTCGGTGTAGGACCGCAGGGCGGATTCCATGTCGGCCACGACCACCGCGATCTGGGTGATGGTCATCGGGACCGGGGGCACCACGATGCGCCCGCCGTTACTGCCTGCCATCTGCTACCTCCTGGATCGGGCCTGCGGGGACGGGGTGGAGCAGCGCCTGGGTCATCAGTTCCAGGTTGGCCGCCGGGCTGCGGCCAGACCCAGGGCGGGCGAAGATCGCGCTGCCGCTGACCAGGACGTCGATGTCCCAGCCGGCCATCTCGGCCGCGTTGGCCAGGCTGACCCCGCCGTCCACGCCGACCAGCACGTCGGCGCCGGCCTGGGCGGCCAGCTCGCGGACGGCTGCGACGCGGCGGCGGGTGCCGGCCGCCGGGGCCTGGCCGGACCAGCCGGGGTTGACCGCGAGCACCAGGATCAGGTCGGCCAGTTCGAGGACCGGCTCGACCGCCTGCACCGGGGTGCCCGGGTTGATCGCGACGCCGCGCAGGAAGGACCGGGGCTCGCCGGCGAGCTGGGTCATCTCCTGCAGGGTGCGGTGCAGGTGCCGGGTGGCCTCGGCGTGCACGGTGATGACCGACGCCCCGGCGGCCGCGATGTCCGGGACCAGCCGCCGTGGCTCCTCCACCATCAGGTGCGCGTCCACCGGGAGGCCGGTGGAGGCGACCGCCGCCACGAAGGCCGGGCCGACGGTGAGCTGCGGGCAGAACGCCCCGTCCATCACGTCCACGTGCGCCCAGGCCGCGGTGCCGCGGAGGATCTCCAGCTCGGCGCCCAGCCGGGTCAGGTCGGCGGTGATCACCCCGGCACTCAGGCGGGGGGCAGTCAGGCCGGGAACGGTCACTAGGGTCCGCCTCCCCTCACCGGGCAGAGCATTCGCTCATGAAGTGCACATCTGCTCGCGTGGAAGAAGTATCGGCCTGTACGCCACCCTTGGCAAGGCCCTGACCGGGAATTTCCTGGTCTGGAGATGGTGTGGCCCGGAAGCCCGCGGCCGCCCCGGGGCGGCTCAGCTGCGCTGCAGCTCCAGCAGGCGCAGCGCGACAAGCTCGTTGGTCACCAGGACATCGAGGAACCCGCCGCGCAGCGCCCCGAGGATGGCCTCCGTCTTGTGCAGGCCGCCGGCCACGCCCACGACCTTCGGGATGGAGGCCAGGTCGGACAGCTCGATGCCGATCCGCCGCTCATGGATCGGCAGGCTGACCACCGTGCCGTCCGCGTCGAAGAACTGGCCGAGGATGTCGCCCACCACCCCGCGGTCGCGGAGCAGCCGTGCGTCGGCGGCCTCCAGGTAGCCCATCTGCACGATGGTCGCGTCGGCCGAGGGGGTGCCCACCCCGACGATGGCCTGATCCACGTCGCACGCCTGCTTGAGAACCTGCTGGATGGCGGGCTCCGCCTTGAGGGCGGCGGCCAGGCGCGGGGTGGAGGCCACGATCGGCGTGGGGATGATGGTGGCCGTGGTGGCCTCCGGCTCCGCGCCGCCCTCGCCCTTGGAGGACAGGATGGTCTGCAGGTAGCCGTCCACGCCGCCGGTCAGCGTGACCATGTGCACCGGGCCGACGGCCCCGAAGTTGACCGAGGCGATGACCCGGGACACGGTCTCGCCCCAGCCGACCCCGAGGGTGCCGCCCGGGCGCAGGTGGGTGCCCATGAACTGCGCCCCGCCCAGTCCCAGCCGGGCGTTGAGCTGGTGATGGTCGGCGGGTTCCTTGTCATGATCGGGGACCACCAGGGCCTCGGTCAGGTTGAAGGTGCGCCGGAGCTGGCTGCTCACCTCGAACGCGTCGAGGTGTTCCGCGTTCAGGTTGATGGACACCAGGCCGACCTTCCGGGCCCGGTCCAGCATCCGCCCGACGGAGGCCCGGGAGACCGACAGCCGCCGGGCGATCTCGTCCTGGGTCAGCTCGTCCTTGTAGTAGAACCAGGCCACCCGGAGCAGCAGTTCCTCCGCGGCCGCCTTGGTCTCGCCCGACTTATTCACGGTGCTACTCACGATCGATCACCTGCCCGCCGTCCAGCGGGATGACCGCCCCGGTCAGGAAGGCGGCCACCGGGCTGAGCAGCAGCACGATCCACTGCGCGACCTCCTCGGGACGGCCGATCCGGCCCAGCGGTACCTGGCTGCCCAGCCAGCGGTAGGCCTCGTCCAGGTCGTCGGCCCAGGTCGCGTGGATGGGCGTGTCGATGGGGCCGGGCGCGATGCCGTTGATGCGGATCCCGAGCGGGGCCAGCTCGCCCGCCAGCGTCTTGGTCAGGTAGTCCAGCGCCGACTTCGTCATCCCGTACACGGACTGGCCCACCCGGTGCAGGGTGCCCGAGGACGAGCTGATGTTGACCACGGCCCGGACCGGGGACTCGCGCAGCGCCGGCAGGGCGGCCTGGATCAGGAAGAACGGGGCGCGGATGTTCGTGGCCAGGTGCTCGTCGAAGCCGCCGGTGTCCCAGTCGGCCAGCGCCTTGTGCCGGACCACGGCCGCGTTGTTGACCAGCCCGTCGATCCGGCCGTAGCGGGCGGCGGCGGCCCCGGCGATGCGCTGCGGGCTGGCCGGGTCGGCCAGGTCGGCGGGGACGCACAGCGCGTCGCCGCCCGCGGAGCGCACCTTCGCGGCCACCTCCTCCAGCGGGTCCGGGCGCCGCCCGACCAGGACCACGTTCGCCCCGGCGCTGCCGAGCAGGAGGGCGGTGGCGGCACCGATGCCGCTGCCCGCGCCGGTCACGATGACCGCCGCGCCGGCCAGCCCCGGATCGGCCGGGACCGCCGGGACAGGTTGAGGCAGCGCTGACATTCAGCCTCCCGAAGCCGATAGCCCGTGATGACCGGGACCGCGGGGGATCACGGGCCAGATATCCACCACGACGCCGTCGCGGACCACGTGGAAGGCGTCGTAGTAGTTGACCGTGCTCGGAGAGTACCCCGGCACCAGGGTCACCGGATCGCCCACGGCCAGCGCCGAGCCGGTGTCCGCGCCGAAGATCCCGTGTTCCTCATCGAACCGGACGACGGGGTGGTCATGGCCGATCATGGTCACGTCGGCCGGCGCCGCGACCGACTTGGAGCCCGCGTCCACGATGACCAGGCCGCTCTGCCTGCTGATCACGCTGGCCTGGATGGTCAGCGAGTGCTCGAAGCCCGGCACCATCTGCCCGTGGTAGTTGTCCATGACCACGTAGGTGCCGGCCTGGATCTCGGTGATCCCCGGGAACGCCGGCCGTCCACTGCCAGGTGGCCACCCCGCCCGCGGACCGGATCGGGCAGCTGATCCCGCCGGACTCCAGCCGGTCCGCGACCCCGGTGAAGAAGGTCATCGCGGCCTGCTGCCGATCGTGACGCAGGTCATCGTCGATGGTCAGCGAGCAGTGCCCCTCGTAGCCGGTGATGCCCTCCAGCCGCAGCCCCGGGAGGTCCGCGATCCGCCGGGCCAGCGCCAGGGCGTCGTCCGCGCTGTCCGCGCCGCACCGGCCCATCCCGGTGTCCACCTCGATCATGACGCCGAGCGTGGACCCGGCCCGGACCGCCGCCGCGGACAGGGCGGCCGCGTTCGGCGCCTCGTCCACCGCGACCAGGATCCGGTGACTGGCGGCCAGCTCGGCGAGCACCCTGATCTTGTCCGGGTGAGCCACGGTGTTGACCACGAACAGGTCGTCCAGCCCCGCGTCGGCGAGCACCACCGCCTCCCACACCGTGGCCATCGACAGCCCGGCCGCGCCGGCCTGGACCTGGCGCCAGGCCAGGTCGGGGCTCTTGTGCGTCTTGTAGTGCGGCCGGATGGTGGCCGTGCCCATCTCGCGCAGCGCGCCCGCCATCGCGGTCGATGTTGCGCTGCGCCGCGTCGATGTCGAGCACCAGGGCCGGGGTGATCAGCTCCTCCCGCGGCCGCCCGACCGCGGCGCCGTACTGCCGCCTGACCTGTTCCCGGGCCCCGGCCAGGAGGGGGGAGTCGTCCAGCATCGCAGTCCTTCCCATGGTCCGGCCCTCCTACAGTTCCGCGTTCACGATGAAGCCGCCGTCCACCAGCAGGGTGGCCGAGGTTACGTAGCTGGCATCGGGGCACAGCAGCCAGGCGATGGCCGCGGCCAGTTCCGCGGGCTGGGCGCCGCGGTGCAGCGCGACCCGCTCGGTGTAGTACGCCAGCGCGGCCGGGTCTTCCATCAGCGGCGCGGCCATGTCCGTCTTGACCCAGCCTGGCTCGACCGCGTTGACCCGGATGCCGTGCCCGCCGAGGTCGCGGCCGAGCGCCTTGGCCAGCATGCTGATGGCGCCCTTGGTGCCGCAGTAGGCGGTCTGCCCGGGCGCGCCCACATGGGCGGAGATCGAGCTGACACAGCAGATCGCCCCGCCGTGCCCTTCGGCGATCATCTGCTTGGCGCCCTCGGTGCAGACCATCCAGGTGCCGCGCACGTTGGTCTCGAACAGCAGGTTGAAATCCTCGACGGTCGTCTCGTCCCAGGCCATGAAGGGGTTGACCGCGGCGTTGGAGACCACGTAGTCGAGCCGCCCGCCCTGGCCGGCCACCGCCCGCACCATGTCCGTGACCTGGGCGGGGTCACGCATGTCCGCGGCCAGGCCGAAACCCTCACCGCCGGCCTCGCTGATCTGCCCGAGGGTGGCGGCCGGGTCCTGCCCCGGCCGGTGGTTCACCGCCACGACCGCGCCCTCGGCCGCGAGCCGGACCGCGGCGGCCTGCCCGATCCCGGTCGCCGCCCCGGTGACCAGCGCGACCTTGCCCTCGAAACGGCGCTCCATGACTCACGTCCTGTCCGGAAGATGGCTGACCAGAAGGTGCTGCTCAGAAGATGGCGATCGGATTCCACGGCGACCCGGTCGCGCCGGGCAGCCGGAGCGGCAGCCCGACCACCATGAACTCGTCCCGCCCCTCCTCCGCGCACGCCTGGGCCAGGTCCTCGAGCTGGAGGCTGTCCGAGGCGAACATGCCCATCGCGGTGATCTGCAGCGGGTGGATCGGGTACAGGATGCCCTCGACGTTGCTGGGCACCGTCTCCCCGTCGCCGTCCGGCAGGAACGCCGCGATCCGCCGTTCGTGCATCCACGGGATCGTGTCCACGTGCAGGCCGGCCTTGCCCTCCCCGGCGGGCGGGTAGTCGTTGCTCCACGCGCCAAGCTCCAGGCGGCGCCGGTGGTGGCCGGTGCGGAAGACCAGGATGTCGCCCGCACCGAGCCGCACGCCCTGGGCCTGCTCGGCCGCCTCCAGCTCGGCCCGGGTCACCGCCTCGCCCGGCTCCAGCCAGGCCACCCCGCGCAGCCGGGGGATATCGAGCAGCACCCCCCGGCCGACCAGCCCGGTGCCGTAGCTGGTCACGTCGAGCGCGGTGGCGCCCCGGGTCGTCATCACCTCCAGGGCGGGCCGGCCGTTGTAGACCTGGCCCCGGTAGGCGATGTGGCACAGGGCGTCCATGTGGGTGTGGCAGTCGCCGTGGAAGGCCAGGCCCAGGTAGTCGGTGGCGAACGTCAGGCTGCCCGAGCCGATGTCGATGTCGTGCCCCTGGACCACATGATGGGTGACCGGGCTGGGGTTGTCCGGGCCGGCCACGGTGTTCATCGGGATCGACATGGTCACCTGCCGGCCGGACCGGACCAGGGCGGCGGCGGCCCGCACGTGATCGGGGGTGAGGTAGTTGAGCGTGCCACGCTCGTCGCCGGCCCCCCAGCGGCCCCAGTTCTTGACCGCCTCGAAGATCTCCTCGAACTCCGCCAGCGTGACTGGCGCGGGCGGGGTCAGCTCCGCCATGGCCTAGTGACCGCCGGTCTGCTCGAACACCAGCTGCGCCCGGCGCATCCAGTCGGCATCAGCATCCCGGGGAGGCCGACCGCGTTCTCCCGCAGTTCGGTCTTGACGCTGCCCTTGCTCGACTCGCCAGTCTCTATGGTCACCGGGTCTCCTTCCTGTCACCTGACGGAAACAGGATCAGCTGAGCGCAGAGCATTCGCTCACGGATTGACCATCCGTTCACAGGAGTATCAACCGGCCCGGCCAGGCTTGGCAAGACTCAGCCGGGATCTGAGATCCGGGACACCCGGTCCCCGAACTCGTCCAGGGCGGCCGCGCCGTGCAGCGCGCCGATCTCCAGGTCGTAGTGGCGTGTCTCACCGGGGTCGAGCCACTGCAGCTCGCCGCGCTCCCGCGCGTCCGCCCGGCCCGCGTCCCGGTTCGTGCTCGGCTCCAGGCCCAGCGCGTAGGTGCCCTCGCCGGGCATCCGCCACACGGTGTGGTGCGGCAGCTGGCCGATCCGGAACACCTGGTAGACCCCCAGTTCCCGGGCCCGGTTCAGCAGTCCCACCGGGACGGTCCCGGCCGGCTCGGCGATGAGCTCGTGCTCGAAGCACGCTTCCGTGGCCCCGGGGACGGGGGCCGGCATGATCTGGTACCCGTCGACCGGAACGCCGTAGTCGGTGCTGGTCCGGCGGCTGGGCACGACCAGCTCGGCGCCCTCGTCGAGCACCGGGAAGCCCGCGTTGCAGTGGTAGAGGAACATGTGCGAGGTCCGCGTGTGCCCGGTGTTCTCGACCTCGTCGTGGATGGTGAACCGGGACTCGCCGACCCGGGCCTCGATCCGCCGCCGCAGCACGAGCTGCTCGGCGAACACCGCGGACTGGAGCACCTCACCCTCCGCCCACAGCACGCACTCGTCGCCGTCCCAGCGCTCGCCGTACCCGGCCAGCCGGGCGGGCAGGCCGCCGGCCCGGCCGTGCAGCCCGTAACGCACCGACGGCTGGATGTGCGGCTGGCCGAAGTGCGCGGCGGTGTCGTCGGCCGGCCCCAGGGTGTGGTCCAGCCCGCAGGTCACGACCATGCCGCCGCCCCAGGCGCGGAACCAGCCCCACCCGCCCGGCTCGTAGTACCAGGGGCCGCTGACCCCGGCCCCGGACAGCCAGCTCAGCGGCTGCCCGGACAGCTCGCACCGGCCCACGTCGAAGCAGCGGTTGACCAGCACCTCGAACGCGAACCCGGTGCCGGTCCGGAACTCCAGCACCCGGACGCCGCGGCCCAGGCCATCGCCGAGCGTGACCAGGCGCACTCCCGCGACCTGTTCCAGGCGCCCGACCCGGCGCAGCAACCCGGCCCGGGGGTAGGCCGTGCCGAACAGCTCAGGCATGTGGTCAGCCATCCTCACCAGGGCGAAAACCCAAGTTCTCCCAATTGTGCGCAAATGTCAAGGTACTGAGCGTTCGCTCACGCCGGGGCCAGCGGCGTTGAGACCCGGTGCGGATTGGTGTGAATATCAGTTGGCAGCGGACCGGCCGGGGCCGCAGACTAGTCCTATGCGTGGTCGTCTGGAAGCCATGCTGGACGGGGTGGGCTGGTCAGTGGGACTGGCGGCCGCGCTGTTCGCCTTTGCGCTGCTCTTCGTGCTGCTGGACCTCCAGGCACCCGAAAGTGTCCTCTGGACGGGCCACCATGTGGTCGTCACCGAGCAGCACGGCCTGGCGACGTTCCGGTGGCAAGGGCAGTCCTACACGGTCGACGTGCCCGGATTCGGATCGGGCCCGGTGGACATCTATTTCAATCCCGGCAATCCTTCGGCCGCCATGGCCGAGAACGTGCCTGACCGGCTCTTCGCCGCGCTGTTCGTCGGGCGTGCCGGTGATCGCCGGCGTGGGCGTGCTCCTGGCCGGCCTGACCCGGAAGCGGCGCTGGGCGCGCCGCCAGAGCCGCAAACGCGCGTCCTACGGCAGCGGCCTGGACCCGGACTTCGTCGCCCGGCAGTTGCAGGCGCGCCGGGGCGGCCGGCAGTGAGCCTCGGCCAGGCACGTGAGCGGGCCGGACCGTCCTACCTGGCGCCCGGCGGTGCTCGCCGCGGGTGAAGCGGAACACGGTCTGGTAGCGTCCGCTCCTCGCCGTGGGCCAGCCAGATCATCGAGCCGTCCTCGCGGGCGGCGGCGTCGCCGGCCACGTGATGCGTGGAGGGCTCCAGCCCCACCGCGTAGCTGCCCTCGCGCAGGTTCAGCCACTCGAAGAAGGCCGGGAACGCGGCCGGGTCGTAGTCCAGCTCGAACGCCCGGCCCCGGGCCGCGTTGGCCACCCGGACCCGCTGCCGCCCGTCCGGGTCCGGGGTGAGCGCGTGCTCGTACACCTGCTCCGCGAACCCGGGCTGCGGGCCGGGGAAGACCAGGTGCGAGACGCCCTGCTCGGCCACGCTGTCGCTCTGCCACAGGGTCGCGCGCGATGGGGGCGTCGAACGCGGCGCCCTCGTCCAGCAGCGGCCAGCCCACGTTGACGTGGTACAGGAACATGTGCG
This sequence comes from uncultured Actinomycetes bacterium, assembly GCA_963851025.1. Taxonomy (GTDB): domain Bacteria; phylum Actinomycetota; class Actinomycetes; order Streptosporangiales; family Streptosporangiaceae; genus RYN-230. The sequence goes on along the minus strand of CAWKOA010000023.1, from coordinate 97,697 downwards.
GGGTCAGGTCGAAGCCCGCGTTGCGGACCCGGTCGGTGAGCCGGATCTCCGTCCCGCCCAGGTCGGCCTCGATCCGCCGGTGCAGCACCAGGTTCTCGGCGAAGATCGCGGCCTGGTGGATCTCGCCCTCGGCCCACAGCACGCAGCGGCCGGCAGTCCCACCGCTCGCCGTAGCCGGTGAGCCGGGCCGGGATGTTGGCCACCCGGCCGTGCAGCCCGTGCCGGACATTCAGCCGCGGCGGGTAGTGGTACTGCCCGGAGGCGACCTCGCCGCCGAACAGCGTGTGGTCCAGCCCGGCCGTGACCACCAGCCCGGACATGCTGCGCAGCCAGGACAGCCCGTCCTCGTCGTGGTGCTCGTGCAGCCCGGGGTGGCGGAACCCGGTGGCGGACCGCCAGCCGACGGACAGGTCGTCGAACTCGGCCAGGCCGATGTCCATGGCCCGGTCGACCAGCACGTCGAAGCGCAGGCCACCGCCGGTGCGGAACTCCAGCACCCGGATCCCGCGCTCGCTGCCGTCGTCGAGCACCACGGCCCGCACGCCGCCCGCCGCGGCGAGGTCGCCGGTGACCCGTTCCAGGACCGGACGGCCCGGGGCGGTCGTCCTCGGACATGCTGGCACTCGTCACGACATCACCCATCCACCGTTGACTTGGATGCGTGCCTGCGCCGCCGCGAACAGCTCGTTGACCCGCCGGACCAGCCCGGCGTGCGGCTCACCGGCCAGCAGCCCCTCGCGCAGCACGGCCGACGCCGCGGCCTGGAACTCCGGGTAGCCCGCGAACCGCGGCCGGACCCACGCCTGCTCCACGGTGGCCAGGGTGGCGCGGTAGAACCCGCCGCCGGCCGCGTCGGCCCCCGGGTGCTGCCACGCCTGCCGGGCCGAGCTCTGGCCGCCCAGCTCGGCGTAGAGGCCGACCTGCACCTCGTCCGAGAGCAGGGTCCTGATCAGGGCCGCGGCCGCGCCGAGCTCGAGCCGCGGACCGGGTGATGGCCAGGCCGGTGCCGCCGAGCACGCTGCCGATCCCGCCCGGGCCGGCCGGGGCGTCGAAGGCGGCCAGCCGGAATGATCCCGGCTCGCCCGCCAGCGGGCGCTGGTAGGTCACGTACCCGTAGACCAGCGGGCAGTAGGCCGGCCCGCCGCTGGCCGCCATCGCGTCCAGCACGCCGATCGGGTTGCGCTGGGACAGCTCACGGTCGGCGCAGGCCAGCAGGCTCGGCCATGATCTCGAGGGCGGCGGTGCCCGCCGTTTCGCTCACAAACGGCCCGTTCGCGGCCGGTGGCGGCGTCCCGGCCGGCGCGGTCCGGGCCAGGGCCGCCGCCGGGGGTGATCCGGCCGCCACGCAGATGGCGCTGAACATCAGCAGCGCGTGCGGGCCGCCCAGGCACAGCGTGGTCGGGTAGGCCCGGGCCGCCTGGCAGGCCTGCGCCCAGGTCGCGGGCCGGGCCTCCATCAGGTCCGGCCGGGCCACGGCGACCTGGGCGGCGGCGTCCAGCGGCAGCGCCCAGGGCCGGCCGTCCAGCACGTAGCTGTCGTACGAGGCGCCGACCGACGCCGCCCGCCAGCCGGCCAGCTCCTGCTCGCCGAACACCTCGTCCAGCGGCAGCAGGGCGCCGTCCCGGACCGCCTCGCCCAGCCCGGGATGGTCCACGACCAGCAGGTCGAAGTCGTCGGCCAGGGTGCGCAGCGGCCGGGACTCGAACCCCTCCAGCGGCTGCCGCTGCCAGCGCACCGACACGTCCGGTTCCAGGGTCCCGGCCAGCGCGTCCAGCACCAGGTAGCCGCGCGGGTGATCCCAGGTCAGCCCGCGCAGCCGGACGGTCATGAGATTTCCCCGGGATGAGCGGCGGGCCCGGGCGCGGCCGGGGTACCCGCGGCCCGCGCGGGCGCCGCGACCACGCCGCCGGCGGCCAGCCGGTCCGGCCGACTCGCCGTCGTAGCCCAGCTCGGCCAGGATCTCCCGGGTCTGCTCCCCGGCCAGCGGCGCGCCGCGGTACACCTGCGGCGGGGTGGCGCTGAAGCGGTACGGGAAGCCGGGCGTGGTGACCCGTCCCTCGGTCGGGTGGTCGTAGCTGACCAGCGAGCCGTTGTGCCGCACCTGCGGGTCGGCGACCACGCCGGCGTAGTCGTACACCGGGCCGGCCCAGATGCCGCGCGCGCCGAACTCGGCCAGCCACTCGGCCGTGCTGCGCTCCGGCAGCCGGGCCCGGACCAGCGCGGTGATCTCGTCCCGCCTGGCTGTGCCCGTCCACGTCGTCGTCCATCCCGGCGAACTCGGGAATGCCGAGCACCTCGCCCAGCTGGGCCAGCGGCGGGAAGGCCAGGGCCAGGTACCCGTCCGCGGTCGCGAACGTCCCGTAGGGCGCGCGGATATAGGCGTGGCCGTGAACCTCGGCCCCGCGGTGCTGCGGGATCCCGCCCACCGTGTAGATGGACAGCTCCTGGGCCTGCACCGCGATCGCGGAGTCCAGCATGTTGACCGTGACCAGCTGGCCCTCGCCGGTGCGCTCCCGGTGCAGCAGGCCGGCCAGTGCCCCCTCGAACGCCCCGTACCCGGTGATCGCGTCCACCGCGTAGGTGCCCGCGGGCGCGGGCGGGTCGCTGGCCCGGCCCACGTTGAACATGGCCCCGCTCATCGCCTGGAGCAGCATGTCCTGGCCCGGCCGGTTCGCGTACGGGCCGCTCTCGCCGTACCCGGAGATCGACACGTACACGATGTCCGGGCGCACGGCCCGGATGGACTCGTAGTCCATGCCGAGCCGCTCGGCCACCCCCGGGCGGTAGTTCTGCAGGAACACCTCGCTGCGGCGGGCCAGTTCCAGCACGATCTCCCGGCCCTCGGGCGACTTCAGGTTGACCGCCAGGCTGCGCTTGTTCCGGTTCAGCGACAGGAACGACGCGTTGATCTGGTGGCCGGCCGCACCCCCGGCCGGGGTGTGCCGCTGCCACTCCCCGCTGACCGGCTCCACCTTGACCACGTCCGCGCCCAGGTCACCCAGGCGCATCGCGGCCAGCGGGCCGGCCATCGCGATGGTCAGGTCGATGACCCGGTAGCCGGACAGGATGCCCATCTGCTCTCCTTAGCGGGCCCGGGACCGGGCCGCGTGTGGCGCGGGGAACACTTACCTGCCCCCGAACACTTATCTGGCCCGGAACACGGGCGGCCGGCGCTCCGCGAAGGCGGCCCGGCCCTCGGCGGCGTCGCTCGGTGGCGAAGCAGATCGTCTGCAGCTGGCGCTCGTAGTCGATGGCCCGGCCCAGCGGCATCTCGAACGCGGCGCGCAGGTTCTTCTTGGCCGTCTGCGCGGCGATCGGGGCCCGGCTGGCGATGGTGGCGGCCAGTTCCCCGGCCCGGGCGGCCAGGCCGTCCGGCGGCAGCACCTCGGTGACCAGCCCCCAGCGCAGCGCGGTGGCGCTGTCCACCGGGTCGCCGGTGAGCAGCATGACCGCGGCGTTGCCCGGGCCGATGCTGTGCGCGAGCAGCGCCGACATCCCGCCGCCGCCGATCCAGCCCAGCTTGATCTCCGGGGCCGCGAACGTGGCGGGCTCCGCGGCCAGCCGGATGTCGCAGGCCAGGGCCAGCTCCAGGCCGCCGCCGAGGGCGTACCCGTTCACCGCGGCGATGACCGGCGGGCGCAGCAGCCGGATCGTGTCGCAGTAGTCCGGGCGGTTCCCGAACTCCCACGGCGTCGCGTAGTCGTCCAGCCCGGTGATGTCGCTGCCGGCGCAGAACGCCCGCCCGGTGCCGGTCAGCACGACCGCGCGCACCTCCGGCTCCTCGTTCACGTGGGTGACGTGGCTCATCAGCGCCGCGGTCATCGACGGCGTGAACGCGTTGAGCTTGGCGGGCCGGTCGATGGTGAGCACGGCGACCTGGTCGCGGATCTCCATCCGCACCCGGCCGGGGTCATCCGTCATGAGGTTCGGCTCCTTCCGCGGCCTGCGGGCCCGCCGCATCCGCGTTCTGCTCGCGGATCAGGTCGGCGCCCTGCTGGCCTAGCGCGTCCGCGCGGGCGCCCTCGACGATCTCGCGCATCGCGGCCTCCGCCTTGCGGTGATGGCCGCGCTGGATGGCCTCGGCCACCTGCTGATGGGCGGGCAGCGTCTCGCGGTTGTGCGCGACCGAGTGGGTGTGCAGCGGGCGGATCGCGCCGAGTGCCACGCTGACCACGTCGTGGATGTACAGCAGCAGGTCGTTGCGGCAGGCCGCGAACACCGCCCGGTGGAAGGCCAGGTCGGCCGCGATGAACTCGTCCGGCGCCTCGACCGTGGCCCACAGCGCGCTCATCGACGCGGCGATCACCCCGCGCTGGGCCGCGCTGGCCGACTCCGCGGCCAGCCGGGCCGCGCCCGGCTCCAGCGCCACCCGCAGGTCGGCCAGGGCCCGGATGTCCGCGGGGCTGGCGTCTTCGGAGTACCGCCAGCGCAGCACGTCCGGATCGAGCAGGTTCCACGATTCCCGCGGCCGGACCCGGGTCCCGGCGCTGGTGCGGCTTTCCAGCAGTCCCTTGCCGGCCAGCACCTTCACTCCCTCGCGCAGCGCCGAGCGGCCCACCTCGAACCGGCTGACCAGCTCGTCCTCGGTGGGCACCGGGCTGCCCGGGCCGAGCTCACCGCGCACGATCGCCGCCCCCAGCGCGTGCACCACCTGGGCGTGCCGGGCCTGGCCGGGGTAGGCGGCGGTCACGGGCGGCGCTCCGTTCCTGGGCTGGCGTTCCGGGCCCGCCCGCAAGGTACGCCCTGGTCAGGGCGCCCGCGGCCGGGTACTGGCCAGCCCGACGTTACGGCCCCGGCCCATCATCGTCAACAGCTTCATCAGATGAAGTTCACCGTTAATCTGATGAAGCGTTGACGCCGCCGGCCCTCCGCCGTACGCTGCCCGGAGGCGGCCCGGCCGGGCCGCCGGACCGGTCGGAGGGAGTCCCGTGCAGCTGATCAGGTACCGCGCGGGCGATGGCGCCCCGCAGGTCGGGGTGCTCGACGGTGACCAGGCCCGGCCGCTGCCCGGCGTGACGTCCATGGCCGACCTGCTCGCCCGGCCGGTGACCTGGATCCGCGGCGCGTGCGAGACCCTGCTCGCCGGGCCCGGCCCGGACGGGTCCTCGTTGCGGAAAATTACCGTGCTGGCGCCCGTGGACGGGGCGACCGAGGTGTGGGCGGCCGGGGTGACCTACGAGCGGAGCATGCACGCCCGGGTCCAGGAGAGCCTGGATTCCGCCGACATCTACGACCGGGTCTACACCGCGCCGCGGCCCGAGCTGTTCTTCAAGTCCGCCGCGTGGAAGGTGGCCGGTCCCGGCGACCGGGTCAGCGCGCGCGCCGACTCCCAGGTCGACGTGCCCGAGCCGGAACTCGCCGCGGTGCTGAACGCCGAGGGCGACGTGGTCGGGTACACCATCTGCAACGACATGAGCTCCCGGTCGATCGAGGGGGAGAACCCGCTCTACCTGCCGCAGGCCAAGATCTACCTGGGCGGCTGCGCGGCCGGCCCGGGGATCCGGCCCGCCTGGGAAGTCCCGGACCCGTACGGGCTGACCATCGAGATGACGATCAGCCGCGGCGGCGAGACCGCCTGGACCGGCCAGGCCAGCACGGCTGGCCTGCGCCGGACCGTCACCGAGCTGGCGGCGTTCCTGTTCCGCGAGGACGAGTTCCCGGCGGGTGTGCTGCTGTCCACCGGGACGTCCCTGGTCCCGGACCTGCCGTTCACGCTCCAGGCGGGCGACGAGATCCGCATCGCGATCTCGGACATCGGCGAGCTGGTCAACCACGTGGTCCGCGGCAAGACCGCGCTGCGCGCCTGACCGCGTCCTGACCGCGTCCTGACCGCGCCCGCGCGCCTCGGCCGCGGTGCGCGCCAGGCCGCGGCCGCTCAGCGGCCGATCGCGTCCAGCTCCGCGGCCGCATCGGCCGGCAGCCGGAGTGCGGCGCTGGCGATGTTCTCGCGCAGGTGCTCCACCGACGACGTGCCGGGGATCAGCAGGATGTTCGGCGACCGCTGCAGCAGCCACGCGAGCGCGACGGCCATCGGGGTCGCGCCGAGCCGCTCCGCGACCTCCTGCAGGGCGACCGACTGCAGCGGCGAGAAACCGCCGAGCGGGAAGTACGGCACGTAGGCGATGCCCTGCCCCGCGGTGAGGTCGACCAGGGCGTCGTCGCCGCGGCGGGCGATGTTGTACATGTTCTGCACGCAGACGACCGGCGCGATCGACTGCGCCTCGGCGAGCTGCCCGGCGGTGACGGTGCTGAGGCCGAGGTGGCGGATCAGCCCCTGCTGCCGCAGCCCGGCGAGCGCCCCGAACTGCTCGGCGATCGAGCCCGGCTCGGGCTCCTCCAGGCCCCCGACGCGCAGGTTCACCACGTCGAGCGCGTCGAGCCCCAGGTGCCGCAGGTTGTCGTGGACCTGCGCGGTCAGCTCCGCGGGCGTGCGGGCGTGCGGCCAGCCGCCCTGCTCGTCACGGCGGGCCCCGACCTTCGTGACGATGTGCAGGCCGTCCGGGTACGGCGCGAGCGCCTCGCGGATGATCTCGTTCGTGACGTACGGCCCGTAGAAGTCGGCGGTGTCGATGTGATTGATGCCGAGGTCCACGGCCGTGCGCAGCACGGCGATCGCGGCGTCGCGGTCCTTGGGCGGCCCGAAAACGCCGGGGCCGGCCAGCTGCATGGCGCCGTAGCCGACGCGGGTGAGCTCGAGATCGGCGACCCGGTAGGTGCCGCCGGGGAGATGGTGCGAAGCCATGGTTCCTTCCTGTTCCGCGGGCGCATGCCGGGAACCTCATCCAGGATGCTCCCGGCGCGGCGGGGCAGCGAGGGCCCTGCCCATCCTGGGACCGGCAGGGCCAGGATCACCGGCCGCCCGGCCGGTACAGTGAGCCCGTGGCCAGGTCAAACGTGCTCGGCGAGTACCTGCGCGCGCGCCGTGAGCTGGTGGACCCCGCGGACGCGGGGCTGCGCGTCACGGGCGTCCGGCGGACGCCGGGCCTGCGCCGCGAGGAGGTCGCCACCCTGGCCGGCATCAGCGCCGACTACTACCTCCGGCTCGAGCAGGGACGCGACCGCAACCCGTCGGCGCAGGTGCTCGAGGCGCTGGCCCGCGTGTTCGGGCTCGACGCGACCGCGACGCAGTACCTGCTGGGCCTGTCCGCGGCCCGGCCCGCGCCGCGGCGGCGGCCACGCCGCGAGGTCGTGCCGGCGGGCATCCGGCAGCTGCTCGACGCGCTCGCGCTGCCGGCCTTCGTGGAGAGCCGGCTCTTCGACGTGCTGGCCGCCAACCGGCTCGCGACCGCCCTGTCCCCGAGCATCCGGGTGGGGGAGAACCGGCTGCGGTCGATGTTCCTGGCCGAGGACGAGCGGGACCTGTACCCCGACTGGGAGCAGGCGATCGGCGGCATGGTCGCGGCGTTCCGCGCCTCGCTCGGCACCGACGCCAGCGATCCGCGGATCGCGCAGCTCGTCGGCGAGCTGTCCCTGGCCAGCGAGGAGTTCCGGCGGCTCTGGGCGCGGCACGACGTGAAGGCGCTGGCGGGCGCGCCGGTGCGGATGCGCCACCCGCAGGTCGGAATGCTGGAGCTGCGCCGCGAGAAGCTGGCCATCGGCGACTCGGGCGGCCAGCTCCTGGTCATCTACCACGCGGAAGCCGGCTCTGGAGACGCCAGGTCGCTCGCGCTGCTCGGGTCGCTCGCCGCGACCGACGAGGCGGCGGCCGCCAGGGAGCCCGTGCGTGGGGAGCCCGTGCCGGGGGAGCCTGTGCCGGGGGAGCCTGTGCCGGGGGAGACGGCCCCGCGGCCGTGACCGGGTAACCGGCCGGCGTTACTCCAGGTGCGCGGTGTCGTTGTAGCCGCGGAGGATCCACCGCTGCGGGGTGATGACCAGCCGGGAGATCGACGCGTTGTCCGCGCCGAGGAACGCGAACGGCCGCGACCCGGTGGCCATGGCCAGCAGCACCGCGATCACGCCGCCGTGCACGACGGCCGCGACCAGCTGGCCCGGGTGGGCCGCGGCGATCCGGGTGAGGGCCCCGGAGGTCCGGGCCGCGAACGCGTCGGCGGGCTCGGCGCCGGGGATCACGTCCCAGCGTTCCTCGGCCCACATCCGCTCGGCGATGGGGTGGTTCTCCGCGACCATCTTGCGGAACACGCCCGCTTCCCACTCACCCAGGTTGACCTCGCGCAGGTCCGGCTCCACCTGCGGGGTCAGCCCGAGCCGCGCGGCCAGCGGCGCCGCCGTCTGCGCCGTGCGGCGCAGCGAGGTCACGTACAGCGCGTCGATGGGGACCTTGGCCAGCCGCTCCGCCAGCCGCTCCGCCTGCTCGCGGCCGTTGTCCGCGAGTTCCGGGTCGGCATGCCCGTCCACCAGCGGGAACGGCTTGTCCATGTACGCGGCCTGGGACTCGCCGTGCCGGATGAGCAGGATGTCGGTCGCTCCCGGCGGCGGCCGGAACCGGGTCTGCCGGTAGGCGGTCGCGCCGGGATGCGGCTCAGGGCTCGGCGGCGGGCTGTCGCTCGGGCATCACCACGTCCGCAGGGTAGCCCGGCGGGCTGCGTGCTTAGCGACCCGCCCCGCTGAGATCCCGCTATTGTGCGATGCGGCCGCTGCGGCGCCGGGCCCGCGGCCGGGGGAGGGCAGATGGCTCCTGCAGAGTACGACTTCATCATCGTCGGCGGAGGGTCAGCGGGCAGCGCCCTCGCCAACCGGCTGTCCGCCGATCCCGGCACCCGCGTGCTCGTCCTGGAGGCCGGCCGGCCGGACTACCCGTGGGACGTGTACATCCACATGCCGGCCGCGCTGACCTTCCCGATCGGCAACCGGTTCTACGACTGGGGCTATGAGTCCGAGCCCGAGCCGGACCTGAACGGCCGCCGTGTCTACCACGCCCGGGGCAAGGTGCTCGGCGGGTCCAGCAGCATCAACGGGATGATCTTCCAGCGCGGCAACCCGCTGGACTACGAGCGCTGGGCCGCGGACCCGGGCATGGCCGGCTGGGACTACGCGCACTGCCTGCCGTACTTCAAGAAGATGGAGACCTGCCTGGCCGGGGCGGACGAGTACCGGGGCGGCAGCGGCCCGCTCGTGCTGGAGCGCGGGCCGGCCACCAGCCCGCTGTTCCAGGCCTTCTTCGCCGCCGTGCAGCAGGCCGGGTACCCGCTGACCGACGACGTGAACGGCTACCGGCAGGAGGGCTTCGCGGCCTTCGACCGGAACATCCACCACGGCCGCCGGCTCAGCGCGGCCCGGGCCTACCTGCACCCGGTGATGAGCCGGCCCAACCTGGAGGTCACCACCCGCGCCTACGCGACCAGGATCCTGTTCGAGGGCGAGCGGGCGGTGGGCGTCGAGTACCAGCAGGGCGGGCCCGGACGGGGCGGTCCCGGCCGCGGCGGGAGCCCGGCCCGGCTGGTCCGGGGCGCCGAGATCATCCTGTGCGGCGGCGCGATCAACACCCCGCAGCTGCTCCAGCTGTCCGGTGTCGGCCCGGCCGGCCTGCTGCGCGGGCTGGGCATCCACGTGGTCGCCGACCTGCCCGGGGTGGGCGAGAACCTGCAGGACCACCTCGAGGTGTACGTGCAGTACGGGTCCAGGCTGCCGGTGTCGGTGGCGCCCGCCCTCAAGCTGCGCAACCGGCCCATGGTCGGCGCGAAGTGGCTGTTCCTGCACAGCGGCCCGGGGGCCACCAACCACTTCGAGGGCGGCGGGTTCATCCGCAGCAACGACGAGGTCGCCTACCCGAACCTCATGTACCACTTCCTGCCCATCGCGATCCGCTACGACGGCTCGTCCCCGGCGGGCGGCCACGGGTACCAGGTGCACGTCGGGCCGATGTACTCCGACTCCCGCGGCTCGGTCCGGATCGTGTCCCGTGACCCGGCGGTCCATCCCGCGCTGCGGTTCAACTACCTGTCCACCCCGACCGACCGCCAGGAGTGGGCCGAGGCGATCCGGGTCACCCGCGACATCCTGAACCAGCCGGCGTTCGACGAGTACAACGCGGGCGAGCTGTCCCCCGGGACGGAGGTCGCCACCGAGGAGCAGATCCTCGACTGGGTCCGCCGCGACGCCGAGACCGCGCTGCACCCGTCGTGCACGGCCAAGATGGGCACCGGCGCCGACGCGGTCACCGACCCGGCGTCGATGCGGGTGCACGGGCTGGACGGGCTGCGGGTCGTGGACGCCTCGGTGATGCCGTACATCACCAACGGCAACATCTACGCTCCGGTCATGATGACCGCCGAGAAGGCCGCCGACCTGATCCTGGGCAACACCCCGCTGCCCCCGGAGCCGGTCCCGTTCTACCGCCACCAGCCCCAGCCGCCCGGGACCGACCCCGGATGACGGACCCGAGGGATCCCCGGGGGCTGGCCGCGGACGCGCCGTTGCTGGACGGGTGGCTGCGGTTCACCGCGCAGGCGGCGGCCGGCGAGCTGACCCCGATGAGCGTGCCCGGGCACAAGCAGCGCCACGACCTGACCGGCGCCGTGACCGCGGGCGACGCGCCGCTGTACGGCGGGGTGGACACGATCAAGCACGCCGACGAGCTGCTGGCGGACGCGGAGCGGCGGGCCGCGCGGCTGTGGGGCGCGGACTGGTGCCGGTTCTCGGTGGCCGGCTCGACGCACGGCAACCAGGCGCTCGCCCTGGCCGCCGGCGAGCCCGGCCGGCCGGTCGTGGTCACCCGGGCGCTGCACCGCTCGCTGCTGCTCGGCCTCGTGCTGGCCGGCCTGGACCCGGTGTGGGTGCTGCCCGAGGTGGACCCGGCGACCGGGCTGCCCGGCCCGGTGCCGGTCAGCGCGGTCCGGGACGCGCTGGCCCGCCACCCGGACGCGTGCGCGGTGTTCCTCGGCGACCCGTCCTACGTGGGCACCACCGGCGACCTGGCCGGGCACGCGGCGGCCGCGCACGGCGCCGGGGTGCCGCTGCTGGTCGACGCGGCCTGGGCCGCGCACCTCGGCTTCCACCCGGACCTGCCGCCGCACGCCCTGGCGGCCGGCGCGGACGCCATGGTGACCAGCGCGCACAAGGTCCTGCCCGCCTACACCCAGGGCGCGCTGGTCCTGGCCCGCACGGCCGCCTGGACCGGCCTGCCTGGACCCTGCCCGCCTGGACCGGGCCTTCGAGGCGACGCACACGACCAGCCCGGCGGGCGCGATCATGGCCAGCATCGACGCGGCCCGGGCGCTGCTGGCCCGGGACGGCGAGGAGCTGTGCGGCCGGCTGCTGCGGGTGGTCGCGGCCGCGAAGGACCGGCTCCGCCAGGTGCCGGGCCTGGACGTGCTGGACGGCCCGGGGGTCGAGCCCGCCAAGCTGGTCGTGCTGCTGGCCGGGACCGGGGCGCACGGCATCGCGGTGGAGAACGACCTGATCGCGGCGGGCATGCCGGTGGAGATGGCCGACCGGGACACGATCATCCCGATCGTGACGCTGGCCGACGACGAGGCCGCCGTGACCCGCTTCACCGCCGCCCTCGCGGGCATCATCGAGGCGCACCGCGGGCCGCCCCGGCGGCCGGTGCCGGCCGCGTCGTGGACGGTCATTCCCGAGATGGCGATGCCGCCGCGGCAGGCCTTTTTTTGCCGCAACGAAACCCGCTCCGCCGCCCAGGCCGTGGGCCGGGTGAGCGGCGAGCTGGTGGCGCCCTACCCACCGGGCGTGCCGGTGCTGGCCCCGGGTGAGGTGATCACGGCGGCCGCCCTCGACGCGCTGCGCGCGGCGCAGGCCGACGGCGGCCGGATCGCCTACGCCGCCGATCCCAGCCTGGCCACGTTCCAGGTCATCGCCCGGCCGTAGCGACCCCGGCTACCGGAAACAACCTTTACTGGCCCATTGTGGGCTGGCGCCGCCGCGGCCTAGCCTGGGCCGATGGATCTTGGGCGCAGGCAGGCAGGCGGCAGAGGGTACCGGCGCGCGGCGGCCCGGGCCGGGGCGTGCGCCGCGGCGTTCAGCCTGGCGGCGGCGGTCCTGTCGCGCCGCATCCGGCGGCGCGGCCGAAGCCTCGGCAGGCTCCGCGCGGCCGCGGCGGCGGGACGGCTCGGCGGATCGCAGGTCGCGAAGATCTGCGCCGAGCCGTCCTCCGGGGCGGTGCTGACCACCGGATCGCACGCCGCCCCGGCCGGGGCGCCGGCCGCGGCGATCCGGGTCGACCAGGTCGGCTACCCGTCCGGCGCGGCCAAGCTGGCCGAGATCATGACCAGGGCCAGGCCGCTCCGGCGTGCTGCACTGGGTCGTGGTCCGGGCCGGGTCCTGCACGGTGGCCGCCTCCGGGGTGGCCCGCCAGAACCTCGGCGCCTGGAGCAAGCGGTACGGCTGGGTGTGGGCGGCCCGGTTCACCGGGATCCGGGCGCCGGGCCGCTACCGGCTCGGCATCCTGGGCGACGCGTCGGCGGCCTCGCCCTGGTTCAGCATCGGCCCGGCCGCGCAGCTCTACGCGCGGCCGCTGGCCAACGCGCTGTCCTTCTACGAGAACGAGCGGGACGGCCCGGACTTCATCCACACCGCGCTGCGCACCGCGCCCGCTCACCTCAACGACGCCAGCGCGATGACCTACCGCACCCCGCCGGTGGACGGGAACGGCAACTTCCAGGGCAGCCTGGCCCGGTACGCGACCGGGAGTGCGGATCAACGCGACCGGCGGCTGGTTCGACGCCGGGGACTACCTGCACTTCGTCGAGACGACCAGCTACACCGAGGCCGTCCTGCTGCAGGGCGTCGCGTCGTTCCCCCGGCAGATGGGATCACGCTCCGGCACCGACTTCACCGGCGAGGTCAAGTTCGGCCTGGACTTCCTGCGGCGGATGTGGCACGAGCGCTCCCGGACGCTGTACTACCAGGTGGGCACGGGCGAGGCGAACAGCTACTACTTCGCGGACCACGACATCTGGCGGCTGCCGCAGGCCGATGATCACTACCAGGGGACCAACCCGCACTACGTCTACATCCGGCACCCGCCGGTCTTCCGGGCCGGCCGTCCCGGCGCCAGGATCAGCCCGAACCTGGCCGGCGGCTGGCCGCCGACTTCGCGCTGTGCTACCAGGTGCTGCGCCACTCCGACCCGGGTTACGCGGCCGGCTGCCTGCGCTCGGCCGAGACCGTCTACTCGCTGGCCGACCCGCACTGGAAGGGCCACCTGATGACGGCCATCCCGTGGGACTTCTACCCGGAGACCACCTGGCGGGACGACATGATGCTGGGCGCGACCGAACTGGCCCGCGCCCTCCAGGAGGGCAGTGCTGGCTCGGGGGGACGACCCCCCGTAACCCCCCGGGATCGCCGGCTCGGAGGGGACACGCCTGCGGCGCGCCCCGCCTCGCCGGCCGATGCCCTGCCCGCCGGCCTGCCGGTCCGCTCCGCCGGCACCTACCTGCGGGACGCGGCCAGCTGGGCCAGCGCCTGGATCCACAGCAAGCAGGCGCTGGGCGACACGCTCAACCTGTACGACGTGAGCGCGCTGGCCGACTACGAACTGGTCCTGGCCATCCGCGGGCAGCACGCGGCCGGGCCTGGCCGTGACCACGGCCCAGCTCCTGGCCGACCTGCGCGGGCAGATCGAGAAGGGGATCACCACCGCCGCCGGGGACCCGTTCGGCTTCGGGTTCGCCTGGGACCAGTGGGACACCACCACGCACGGCGCCGGGCTGACCGTGATGGCGGACGAGTACGACGCGCTGGCCGGCCGGCCCGTGTACGCGGCCTGGGGGCAGCGCTGGCTCGACGACATCCTGGGCAGCAACGCGTGGGGCGTCTCGCTGATCGTCGGGGACGGGACCGTGTACCCGGACTGCATGCAGCATCAGGTCGCGAACCTGGCCGGGTCGCTGGACGGGCAGCCGCCCGTCCTGGCCGGGGCGGCCGTCGAGGGGCCGAACTCCTTCGCGGCCACCGGCACCGTGCCGCACATGCGGCTCTGCGCGGCCAACGCCCCGCAGGACGTCCCGTACGCGGCGTTCAACGGGCAGAAGGCCGTGTTCGCCGACAACGTGCAGTCCTACTCGACCGTGGAGCCCGCCATCGACCTCACCGCGCTGACCCCGCTGGCCTTCGCCTGGCAGCAGAACGCGGCCGCGCTGAGGAGCTGACCCCGCACCGCCGGGGTCCGCGGGCCGCGCAGCTTCCCGATCTGACCCGGCCACCGCCCGGCGTACCCTAACTTGGGAGCCGGCGAACGGAGACCGGATGAGGTGGCGGGGCACAGCGGACGGCGGGTCTGTCCCGGCTGGCCAGCGGCGGATCGGCGTGCTGCTCGCGGTGGCCGCGCTGGTGTACGCGGCCGACGTGATCAGCAAGGTGATCGTCGTCGCGACGCTCACCCAGAACCGGCCGGTCCGGGTGGTCGGCTCGCTGCTGCAGCTGGACTACCTCCGTAATCCGGGGGCGGCCTTCTCGCTCGGCGCGGGCGGCTACACGGTCGTGTTCACGCTGATCGCGGCGGCGGTGATCGTGGCCATCCTGCGGATGGCCCGCACCCTGGCCAGCCGCCGCTGGGCGGTCGCGCTCGGCCTGCTGCTCGGCGGGGCGCTGGGCAACCTGACCGACCGGATCGCCCGCAGCCCGGGACCGCTGCGCGGCTGGGTGGTGGACTTGATCCAGCTGCCGCACTGGCCGGTGTTCAACCTGGCCGACTCGGCGATCTGCTGCGGCGGCGCGCTGATGGTCCTGCTCACGGTCATGGGCCTGCACCCGGACGGCCAGCGTGACCGCCCGTCGCGCCGTCGTGAATCGCGCGGCGCGGGGCCGGGGACAGAACCTACCCGCTGAGCTCTATCCGCTGAGCCTTATCCGCGCAGCTCTATCCGCGCAGCCGCGGCCCCGGGTAGAGGATCGTCTTGGGCTCGGTGAACGTCTCCATCGCGAACCGGCCGCCGACCCGGCCCCGCCCGCTCACCGACCCGGACCGCCCGCCGAACGGCAGGTGCGACTCCCACAGGTTGGTGGACGCGTTGACGTTGACCCAGCCGGCCCGGGCCTGCTCCGCGAAGGCCAGGCCCCGCTCCAGGTCGCCGGTGAACACCGCGGCGGTCAGGCCGAACGGCGAGGAGTTGGTCAGCTCCAGCGCCTGCGCCGCGGACCTCACCTCGACGATCGGCACCACCGGCCCGAACGTCTCCTCGGTGGCGATCAGCATGTCGGTGGTCACCCCGTCCAGCACGGTCGGCTCCGCGTAGAGCGCGGTGGGGAAGCCCGGGGCCCGCCGCCCGCCGTGGCAGAGCTTGGCCCCCCGGCTGACCGCGTCGGCCACGTGCCGGTCGAACTTGGCCGCGGTGGCCTCGTTGTTCAGCGGGCCCATCGTGGTCTGCGGATCGAACGGGTCGCCCAGCCGGACCCGGTCCGCGGTGGCCGCGGCCACCCGCTCGGCGAACTCGGCGCGGACCGCGGCGTGCACCAGGAACCGCTCGCCCGGCCGTGCAGCTCTGGCCCGCGCACAGGTAGGCCGCCTCCAGCGCGGCGTCGGCGGCCAGGTCCAGGTCCGCGTCCTCCAGGATCACCATCGGGCCGTTGCCGCCCAGCTCGAGCAGCTGCGTCTTGCCGGCCGCGCGCGCCGCGACCAGCCCGCCGGTGGCCACCGACCCGATGAACCCCACCGCCGCCACCCCCGGGTGCCCGGCCAGCGCGTCCCCGGCCACCGGCCCGGGGCCGGGCAGGAAGCTGAACACGCCCGGCGGGGTGCCTTCCGCGGCGATGATCCCGGCCAGCACCGCGCAGCACGCGCTGGTGCTGGGGGCGGGCACCCAGACCACCGCGTTGCCCGCCGCCAGCGCGGGCGCGAACAGCTCCGCGCCCATCGTGTACGGCCAGTTCCACGGGCTGATCACGCCGACCACGCCGAGCGGTACCCGGGCGGTGATCACCCGGCGCCCGGCCGACGTGGACGGGGGGAACGCGCCGTCCAGCCGCCGCACGTCCGCGGCGGCCATCCGGAAGTACTCGGCCAGCTCGCCGACCTCGTCGTAGGCCTCGGCCGCCAGTGGCTTGCCCTGGTCCAGGGTGAGCACCCGGGCCAGGTCGTCGCGCCGGCCGAGGATGGCGGCGGCGACCCGCTCGCACCAGGCGGCCCGCTCGAACGGCGACCGGGCCGCCCAGTCCGGCCAGGCCAGGGCCGCCGCGCGCACCGCGTCGTCCACGTCCGCGGCCCCGGCCACCGCGACCGAGGCGAACGTCTCCCCGGTCGCCGGGCTGACCGCCGCGTCCGGCGCGGTGTGCCCGGCGCGCCACTGGCCGCCGATATGGAGCAGGTACTCGTCCACGTGATCTCTCCCGCCCGGCCGCCCATCGCTGCGATGTCGGCTCTTGTCCGGCCCCAGCGTCCCATGCTGTGCCGTGCTGTGCCGCGCTGGCCTGCGCCGCGCCTGGCCCCCCGGTCAGCAGTCCGCGCAGAGCCGCCCCAGCTCGTGCAGCTTGTCCGGCGGCATCCGGTAGGCCGGCCCGGAGATCGACACCGCCGCCACGCAGCCGCCGCCCGGGCCGAACACCGGGGCGGCCACCGCGACCAGCCCCTCCTCCAGTTCCGCGACCGCGGTGGCGAAGCCGTCCCGGCGGATCCGGGCCAGCTCGGCGTCCAGCGCGTCCTGGGTGGTGATGGTGTGCCCGGTGTACCGCTCCAGCCGGGCCGGGGCCGGCAGGGCGCCGAACGCGAGCAGCACCTTGCCGTTGGCCACCGCGTGCGGCCGGGTGCGCCGCCCGACCCAGCCGCCCGAGCTGCTCAGGATGTAGGTGCTCGGCACCTCGGCCACGTTCAGCACGTCCGGCCCGGCGGGTACCGCGAGGTTGATGGTCTCGCCGGTCAGCTGGGAGAGCTTCTCCATGGCGGGCTGCATGGTGGCCACGATGTCGGCGCTGCGCAGCGCCACCGTGCCGAGCCGGATGATCTCGACGCCCAGCCGGTACCGGCGGCCCGACCGGGCCAGGAACCCGGTCCGTTCCAGGGTCGCGGCCAGCCGCGAGGCCGTGGACTTGTGCACGCCCAGCGCCTCGGCGATCTCTGTCACACTGAGTTCCGGCCGGCTGTCCTCGAAGGCTGGCGAGCAGCGTCAGCACGCGCTCGGCGGACTGGTACGTTGCGCCCGCCGCAACCGTGCTCTCACTCACGCAACCAGAATGACCAATTTGCCCGTTCTGCGTCAACTGCCGTCACGGGGCCCTCGTGGCATACTCACTGTCGAGTTCCACCGAAATTGCGCTGGGCAGCCCGTTAATTCCCCGGCGGGTGCCCCCGAGGAGCGAGAGCAGGCCCGGGCATGGCCGACCCCGATGACGAGCCCACCGTCGGATCGTCGCACGATCCCCTTCCCGAGGCGCTGGGGCTGGCCCGGGCCGCTGCCGAGGCCGGGCTGGGCCTGAAGCTCCTCGGCGGCCTGGCTGTCCGGGTGCTCTGCCCCGAGTTCCCGCCCCGGCTGCGCCGCGACCAGGACATCGACTTCGCCTGCCTGGCCAAGGGCCGCAAGGATGTGGCGGCCTGGCTCGCCGACCAGGGCTGCGTCCCGGACCGCCGGTTCAACAACCTCAACGGCGACCGGCAGATGTACTTCAACGCCCCTTCCGGCCGGCCTATCGACGTGATGGTGGACCGGCTGACCATGTGCCACACGCTGGACTTCCGGCCGGCCTTCGGGCGGCTGCCGCTCACCGTCGACTCCGTGGACGTGCTGCTGTCCAAGCTGCAGATCGTCGAGCTCAACGAGAAGGATGCGCGGGACATCTTTCACCTGCTGGCCGGGCTCCCGGTCGGGGCGGGCGGCCCGCCGATGATCGACGCCGGGCGGTTCGGCAAGGTGCTCGGCGCGGACTGGGGCTGGTGGCGGACGGTCACCGAGAACCTGGCCAAGCTGCCCGCCCTGCTGGCCGAGAAGCCGGGGCTGGCCCCGCCCGGGTCCGAGTACGACCCGCTCGCGCAGGCCCGGCAGCTGCTGGAGATCGCGGAGACCACCCCGAAGGGGGTCAAGTGGAAGCTCCGGGCGAACGTCGGCGACCGGGTCCGCTGGTACGAGCTTCCCGAGGAAGTCGCGCACTAGCAGCGGGCTTCCGGGATGCGGCCTAAATTCCCATCGTCATGCTTGACGCCGGTTTCGGCCGGGTGCTAGACGTTGCACAGGACGCACGGGCGTTGCGCACCGCGCCGGTGACCCTTGCATGCCGTGGACCAGGAAGGCGTGGTGTTCGCATGAGGGTTTTCTTCGCCACCGACATCCACGGCTCCGAGGTCTGCTGGCGGAAGTTCCTGAACGCGGCGGCGTTCTACAAGGCCGACCTGGTCGTCCTGGGCGGCGACGTCACCGGGCAAGGTCATGGTGCCGGTCGTCGCGCACAACGGCTACTGGCAGGCGACGGTCCGCGGCGAAACCATCCGGATGGAAACCAAGGCCGAGCTCGAAGAGGTCGAGAAGAAGATCCGCAACGCCGGGCACTATCCGGCCCTGGTCAGCCCCGATGAGCTGCAGGCCCTGAGCGACGAAGAGGGCGCGGTGGACCGGCGGTTCAGCGCTGAGATGACCCGCTCGCTGGACCGGTGGCTGGACATGGCCGACGGGAAGCTTGGCGGTGGCGACATCCCGTGCATCCTGAACGGCGGCAACGACGACATCTGGGAGATCGACGACATCATCGAGGCCTCGCCGAGCGTCACCTTCGGCGAGGCCAAGTCCCTCGACCTCGACGGCTTCCACCTGGTGTCGATGGGCTGGACCAACCCGACCCCGTGGAATACATTCCGCGAGGCTCCCGAGGAACAGCTCAAGGAAAAGATCGACGCGGTGGTCAGCCAGATTCCCGACATGGAACGGGCCATCTTTAATTTCCACGCCCCGCCCTACGGGACCGGGCTGGACGAGGCGCCCGGCCCTCGACGAGACGTTGCGGCCGACGCACGGCGGGGCGGTCATGAAGCCGGTGGGATCGAAGGCCGTGCGCGACGCGATTAACAGCTATCAGCCAATGCTCTCGGTGCACGGCCACATCCACGAGAGCCGCGGTATCAAACGCATGGGCCGGACGCTGGCCATCAATCCCGGCAGTGTTTACAGTGACGGCGTCCTGCAGGGTGCGGTACTCGAACTGAATGCCAAGAAGGGGAAGGTCACTAAGTACCTTCTGGTAAATGGCTGAAACCGGCTGGCTTGTCAGTGCCTGAGCAATAGGCTTGCCCCGCCACCATCCCAAAAGGCCCCCAACCGGGAGATCAGCATGGCAACTGACGCAATTGGCGGCGAGACGCCGACCTTGTTCCTACGCAAAGCCACCGGGCTGGTTCGCGGCTGGTCCGTCCGGGACTCGATCATCTACGCCTGCCTGGCGACCAACTTCGTCACGCTGGGCCTCTATGAGTTCACCTTCGCCGGGCCCGCCTTCCCCAAGGGCCAGTTCATCACCGCGGTCCTGATCTCGGGTGTCTGGGTCTCGTTCCTGGTCATCGCCTACGCCGGGCTGGTGGTCACCATCCCGCGGGCGGGCGGTGACTACGTCTGGCAGAGCCGGATCCTGGGCGGGGGCATCGGCTTTGTCCTGGCCGCCACCGGCTGGTGGTTCATCCTCTGGCTGTGGGCGCCCATCTACGGCAACATCCTCTCGGTCCAGCTGTTCCAGCCGCTCTGGGCCACGCTGAAATGGACCTGGCCCGCGGGCGGCGCCGCGTGGTTCGGCACCAACAACGGGATCTTCATCGTCACGCTCATCACGATCGCCCTGGCCGGCGTGCTGGTCTCGCTCGGGATGGCCGGGTACGCCAAGGTCCAGAGGTGGTTCTTCCTCGGCGGCATGGTCGGCTTCGCCGTCGTTGTCGTGCTGCTCCTGGTCAACTCGCACGCCAGCTTCGTGAGCTCGTTCAACCTCGAAGGCCAGAAGCTCTTCGGCGTGCACAACGCCTACGCGGCGACCAACCACGCCGCGGCCAAGGCGGGCTACACCACGTCGCCGTTCGGGTTCGGCCCGCTCGGGCCGACGATGCTGCTCGTGCCGGCCTTTATGTTCTTCCTCCTGTGGCCGAACTGGGGGACCACCCTCTACGGGGAGGTCCGCGGGGCGAGTGACTTCCGCCGAGTATTCACCGGCATGTTCGTCGGCCTGTGGATGACGGTCATCCTGACCGTTATCTTCCTGCTGCTGATCGTGAAGACCGTGGGCTGGGACTTCTACCAGAACCTCAACTCGCTGGACTACAACCTGACGCCGACCTTCGGCATCTGGCCCTACCCGTTCATGTTCGCGGGCTGGCTGGTGCACAACACGGCGTTCCAGGTCGTGCTGATCCTCGTGCTGAGCCTGTGGTTCTTCGCCTGGGTCGGCACCCTGTTCCTGTCCTCGACCCGGGTCATCTTCGCGGCCGCGTTCGACCGGGTGCTCCCGGACCGGGCGGCCGAGGTCTCCGAGCGGCGCAAGGTCCCGGTCTGGTCGCTGATCCTGATGCTGCTCCCGGCGGCCGGGCTGGCCGCGGTCTACGCGTACTCGACCACGTTCCGGTCCTACACGCTGGACGCCACCCTGGTCATCGCGGTCACCTACCTGGGCAGCGCCATCGCCGTGGTGCTGCTGCCCTTCGTCAAGCCCGATCTGTGGCGGGCCTCGCCGGCCAGCCGGATCAAGCTGCTCGGCGTGCCGATCGTGCCGGTGGCCGGGTGTGGTCACGATCGCGCTGCTCGTCTTCAACCTCTACGAGTGGCTCAGCAACGACAACTACTTCGTGAACAGTCACGACTCGCTCATTTACATGGGCGCCATGTACGTGCTGGCCATCGTGATCTACGTGATCGCCCGGGTCGTGCGGAGCAGGCAGGGCATCGACCTGGGCCTGATCAACAAGGAGATCCCCGTCGAATAAGCAGAGCCGAGTAGTAAGTCACACCACATGAGCTGAGTGCCCCGGCCCCGCCGCCAGAGTTGCCGGTGGCGGGGCCGAGGCAACCCCGCGGCCTGCGGGGGCCAGGACGCGACACGGATGGGCAGGAGTCAGCGGCATGAATGACATACCGGGCCGGGCGAGCGCGGTGATCGTGGGCGCCGGGATCGTCGGCAACAGCCTGGCCTGCCATCTGGCCCGGCTCGGCTGGCGGGACCTGGTCCTGGTGGACAAGGGGCCGATGCCGAACCCGGGCGGCTCGACCGGGCACGCCTCCAACTTCATCTTCCCGATCGAGTACTCGAAGATGATGATGGAGCTGACCCGGGACAGCACCGAGCAGTACCAGGAACTCGGGGTGTTCACCCAGAGCGGCGGCATCGAGGTGGCCCGGACCCCGGCCCGGATGGACGAGCTGCGCCGGCGCTGCACGGCGGCCAAGGCGTGGGGCATCCCGGCCCAGGTGATCTCGCCCGCCGAGGTCGCGCAAGCTGGTGCCGTACCTGGATGAGTCCGTGATCCTGGGCGGAGCGCACTTCCCCACCGTGGGCGTGGTCGACTCGCTGCGGGCCGGCACGCTGATGCGGGAGGAGGCCCAGCAGTCCGGCGCGCTCCAGGTCCTGGCGGGCGCCGAGGTGCTCGGCATCGACACCAGCGGGCGCGGCCGGAACGGGCGGCCGAAGATCACCTCGGTGCGGACCACCGCCGGGGAGATCGAGACCGGCATCTGCGTGGTCTGCTGCGGGGTGTGGAGCCCGCGCATCGCCCGGATGGCCGGGGCCCGGATCCCGCTCACCCCGATCGTGCACCAGATGATCAGCGTCGGCCCGATCCCGCTGTTCGCCGGCACCCAGGGGGAGATCGCCTACCCGATCGTCCGGGACGTGGACACCAACATGTACGAGCGGCAGCACGGCGGCGACATGGAGGTGGGCTCCTACGCGCACCGGCCGATCATCGTCCTCCCGGACGACATCCCCTCCATCGAGGAATCGGCGCTGTCCCCGACCGAGCTGCCGTTCACCGCGGACGACTTCGACCCGCAGCTGGCCGAGGCGCTGGAGCTGATGCCGGAACTGCTGGGCGACGAGAAGGTCGGCATCCGGTACGCGATCAACGGCCTGATCTCGATGACCCCGGACGGCCACCCGCTGCTCGGCCCGGCGCCCGAGGTGGACGGGCTGTGGTCGGCCGCGGCCAGCTGGATCAAGGAGGGGCCGGGCGTGGGCCGCGCCGTGGCCGAGTGGATGTCCGGCCAGGTCCCGTCGGTCGACGTGGACGAGGCCAGCATCGCCCGGTTCTACCCGTCGCCAGCGCACCGTGGCCCATGTCCAGGCGCGGGCCCGGGAAGGCTTCAACAAGATGTACGGGATCGTGCACCCGGCCGAGCAGTGGGAGTCCGGCCGCCCGGTGCGGGTCAGCCCGGCCTACGACCGGGAGCGTGACCTGGGCGCGGTCTTCTTCGAGACGGCCGGGTGGGAGCGGCCGCACTGGTACGCCTCCAACGAGCCGCTGCTGGAGCGGTACGCGGGACGGCTGATGCCCCGGGACGCCGAGTGGGACGCCCGCTGGTGGTCGCCGGTCATCAACGCCGAGCACCTGGCCATGCGGGACGCGTGCGGGCTGGTCGACCTGTCCGCCTTCGCGATCTTCGACGTCACCGGGCCGTCCGCGCTGGACGTGGTGCAGTCGCTGGCCGTGGCGCAGCTCGACGTGGCCCCCGGCCGGGTCGTCTACACCTCGCTGCTGGACGAGCGGGGCGGGTTCAAGGCCGACCTGACCATCATGCGGCTCGGCGCGCAGCGGTTCCGGGTGGTGACCGGCGGCGCGACCGGGATGTCGGACCTGGCCTGGTTCGCCGAGCACCTGCCCGCCGATGGCACCGCCGCGCTGGCCGACCTGACCTCCGCCCAGGCCACGCTGGGGCTGTGGGGCCCGCGGGCCCGCGAGGTGCTGCAGTCGGTCACCGGCGACGACGTGAGCCACGCCGGGTTCCCCTTCGGCACCTGCCGGGAGGTGGAGATCGCCGGGCTGTCCGTGCTGGCCTCGCGCATCTCCTACGTCGGTGAGCTCGGCTGGGAGCTGCACGTGCCCATCGAGCAGGGCGGGAAGCTGTGGGACGCGCTCTGGGCGGCGGGCACCCCGCACGGGCTGGTGCCGGTCGGCATCGGCGTGTACGGCACCACCGGGCGGCTGGAAAAGGGCTACCGCGCCTTCGGCAACGAGCTGACCGCGGACTACACGCTGGTCGAGGCGGGGATGACCCGCCCGCGGGTGAAGGCCCAGCCGTTCATCGGCCAGGACGCCTACCTGGCCCAGCGGGCCGAGCCGCCCGCCGCGGTGCTGTGCACGCTCACCGTGGACGACCACACCGCGCCGGCGGGCCGGCCCGGTACATGCTGGGCGGCGAGCCCATCCTGTCGCGCGGCGGCGAGCGGCTGGTGGACGCGAAGGGCCGGCCGTCGTACGTGACCAGCGCCGGGTCCGGCCCGTCGGTCGGGCGGCACCTGCTGCTGGCCTACCTGCCCCCGGCCCAGGCCAGCGCGGGCACCCGGCTCCAGGTCGAGTGCTTCGGGGACGCCTACCCGGTGACCGTGGCGGTGGCCGGCGCCACCCCGCTGTTCGACCCGGACAACGCGCGGATCCGGAGCTGACCGGCGGTGGAGATCGCCGTCTGCGTGAAGCGGGTCCCCCAGGTCGGCGGCCGCATCGTGGTCACCCCGGACGGGCAGGACGTGGACACCCGGATGTCCGGGTTCGCGATCAGCCCGCACGAGGAATGCGCGGTGGAGGAGGCCGTCCAGATCACCGAGCGGCTGGGCGGCACCGTGTCGGTGCTGACCCTGGGGCCGGCCGAGGCCGCGGAGCAGCTGCGTGACGCGCTCGCGCTCGGCGCCCACCGGGCCGTGCTGCTGGAGGACGGCGGCCACGAGTGGGGCCCGGCCGCCACCGCCGCCGCGATCGTGGCCGAGGCGCGCCGCCGGGCCGCCGAGGGCCCGGGCTATGACCTGCTGCTGCTCGGCAACGAGGCGGCCGACACCGGGGACTACCAGGTGGGGGTGCGGGTGGCGCACGGGCTCGGCTGGCCGTGCGCCACCGGGATCAAGCACCTGGAGGTCACCGGGGACGGGGCGCGGGCCCGCCGGGAGTACCGGGGCCAGCGAGGAGACGTTCGAGTTCGCGCTGCCCGCGGTGATCACCGTCAAGGAAGGCATCAACCTGCCCCGCTACCCGTCCCTGCCGGGACGGCTGCGGGCCAAGCGGGCGGCCATCGAGCAGTACCAGCCGCAGTGGCAGCCCGAGGGACTGCGCACGCCGCACGCTCCGGGTGCCCGGACCAGCCGCGGCAGCAGGCCACGGTGCTGGGCACCGGGACGGACGCGGTGCCCGCCCTGGTCCGGCTGCTGGACGAGCTGGGGGTCCTGAAATGAGCGTCCGGTCATGAACGTGCTCTGCCTGGTCGAACTGGACGAGGCCGGGGTGACGGACGCGTCGCTGCGCGCCCTGACCTTCGCCCGGTCCCTGGCGGCCGCCGGGCCGGCCGGGGGCGGCCCGGTCCTGGCCGCCGTGGCCTTCGGCCCGGCCGAGCGGGTCCCGGCCGGCCTGCTCGGCGCGTACGGGGTGACCGAGGCCTACGTCATCGAGCCCGCCGCGCTGGACGGGTACGCCCCGCAGGCCTGGGCGCGGACCCTGGAGGGCCTGCTCGGCGTGACGCTGGCCACCGCGGTGGTCGCGGCGGGAACCGACCGCGGCAGCGAGGTGCTCGCCCATCTCGGCGCGCTGACCGGGCAGCCGATGGCCGCGAACTGCATCGCGGCCGCGCCCGCCGCCGCACCGGCCAGCGGGCGGCACGCTGGAGGTGTCCCGCCAGCGCTGGGCCGGGCTGCTCATCGAGGACGCCACCCTGGACGGGACGCCCGCCCTGCTCACCGTGGCCACCGACGCGGTGGCGGCCGAGCCGGCCGGTCCTGTCCCGGCCGGGGAGGCGGCCGGGCCGCCCGTCCATGTGCACGAGCCCGACCTGGACCCGGCGGACCTGCGGGTCCGGGCGGCCGTGTCGGCCGGCCGAGGGCGGCGGGGTGTCGCTGGCCACCGCCCGGGTGGTGGTCGGCGGGGGCCGCGGCGTCGGCGGCCCGGACGGCTTCGCCCCGCTGGAGGAACTGGCCAGCCTGCTCGGCGGGGTCGTCGGGGTGTCCCGCGTGGTCACCAGCCAGGGCTGGCGCCCGCACACCCAGCAGGTCGGCCAGACCGGCACCAAGATCACCCCGGAGCTGTACCTGGCCTGCGGGATCAGCGGGGCGATCCAGCACATGGCGGGCTGCGCCAGCGCCAAGCACATCGTGGTCATCAACACCGACCCCTCGGCGCCGATCCTGTCCCGGGCCGACTACGCGGTGATCGGCGACCTGGCCGAGGTGATCCCGGCGCTGGTCGCGGCCCTGAAGGAGCGGGCCTGACCGCGGCGGGTACTGACGGGGCGGCCCTGATAGGGCGGTACTGGTAGGGCGGTACTGAGGGCTGGGCCCGCCGGGCGGTGCCCGGCGGGCCCAGCCTCCGGCAGGTCAGTCCGCGGGACCGGCCGGGTCAGGGGTCAGGCCCGCTGGACGGCCTCCAGGTTCTCCCGGACCGCACGGGTCAGCGGGTGATCCGGGCCGAGGGCCTGCTCACAGTCGGCCAGGGTGCGCTCGAACACCGTGACCGCCTCGGACAGCCGCAGCGCGGCGTGGTAGGCGGACGCCAGGTTCGCCCTCGAGGTCAGGGTGGACTGGTGGGTCGGGCCGAGCACCCGCTCGCACGCGGCCAGCGTCTGCTCGTAGAGCGGGAGCGCGTCCTTGAGCCGCCCGGCCGAGTGGTAGGCGTTGGCCAGGTTGCCGCGGGCCGTCATGGTGTCCATGTCGTCGGACCCCTGGGCCATCTCCCGGTCGGCCAGGGTCCGCTCGTACACCGGGATGGCGTCCTTGACCCGGCGCGCCGCGAGGTAGGCGTTGGCCAGGTTGCCGCGGGCGGTCATCGTGTCCGGGTGGTAGCTGCCCAGCACCCGTTCCCGGTCGCTGACCACCCGCTCGTACTGCGGCAGCGCCTGCTTCATCCGCCCGGCGGTCCGGTAGGCGTAGGCCAGGTCGGCGCGGGCGTTCATGCTGTCCGGGTGGTCCGGGCCCTGCGCCGTCTCCCGGTCGGCCAGGATCCGCTCGTACACCGGCACGGCCTGCTTGAGCTGGCCCACCGTGTGGTACGCCTGGGCCAGCCCGGCCCGCGCGGCCAGCGTGTCCGGGTGCATGGGGCCCAGCCCCCGCTCCAGGTCCGCCAGGGTCTGCTGGTACACCGGGAGGGCATGCTCGGGCCGCCCCGCGGCCAGGTAGGCGCCGGCCAGGTCGCTGCGGGCGGCCAGCGTGTCCGGGTGCCTCGCGCCCAGCACCCATTCCCGGTCCGCGACCACCCGCTCGTACATCGGCAGCGCCTCGGCGTGCCGTCCCGCCGCGGCGAAGGCCCGGGCGAGATAGCCGCAGGAGGCCAGCGTGTCCGGATGGTCCTTGCCCAGGACCCGCTGCCGATCCGCGAGCGTGCGCTCGTGCACGCCGATCGCGTCGTCCAGCCGTCCCGCCGCCTCGTACGCCGAGGCCAGGCCGTCGCGGCAGCGGAAGGACTGGCTGTGGTCCTCGCCGAGCACCCGGATGCTGGTCTCCAGCATCTCCTGCCAGTAGGCGAGGCCCGGGCCGCTGACCTCGTCGCTGTCCAGGCTGCGGCCCGCCTGCATCAGGACCGGGTGGATCTCCGGGCTCCAGAGCAGATCGCCGCTGCACTCGCGCAGGCTGATGGTGCAGTCCCGCAGGGCCTGGGCCAGCCGGGGCGGAACCGGGTCCGCGGGCCAGGACTGCAGCAGCGCGTCCGCGGCGCACCGGACGGCCCGCTCGAACTCCGGCGGCGGGATGATCCCCCGGGTCATGGCCTGGATCGCCGGGTGGACCTGCACGGTCCGCGTGGTGCTGGCCGGGTTGATCGTGACCAGCCCGGCCCGGGCCAGGCCGTGCACCGCGTCGCGGGCCTGGGCGGGCTCGGCGGGCATGGCCGGGTGGCCGGTCAGGTAGCCGCAGGCGGCCGGGCTGGTGAAGACCACCCCGGGGATGCCGGCCGGGTCGAGCAGGGCGGCCAGCACCAGGGCGGGCCGGGCGAACCCGGCGGGCGGGATCTGGTCGGCCAGGTCCATGGCCAGCGACCAGGTCACGCCGGACTGGCCGAGCGCGGCGTAGTCCAGGCCCGTGCCGCCTGATCCCGGGCTGGCGCCCTGCGGGGCCGCCCCGGTCAGCGGGCTGGTGCTGCTCATCCGCTGTTTCCGGTCGTGGTACCAGCCCCGGTAGTCGCGGCAGCTGGCCCCGGTGCAGATCAGCGCGGCCGTGGCGTGCGCCAGCGCGAGCGGCTGGCAGTCCAGGTCGTGCGCCAGGTCCAGGGCCTCGGTCCGCTGGCCAGGGTCGGTGGCCAGCCGTGCGGTCAGGTAGGCCAGGGCTTCCCGGGTGCTGAACGCCGGGACCGGGCCGATCCTCCGGTTCGGTGCGGCCAGGGTGTCGTCCCGCCGGGCCGTGACCACGACCCGGCCGTCGTTCCCGGCCGGCCACAGGCCGTCCAGGTCGGCCGGATCGGCCAGGTCGTCCAGGACCACCAGCCAGCGCCGCTCGGTGCTGGACAGCCAGGCCAGGAAGCGCTGCGCGCCGGTGGGCAGGTCGTCGCCGGCGTCGGCGGCGCCGAGTTCCGCGAGGGTCAGCGCGTAGCCGGACTGGATGGCGTTCCTGCTGCTGGCGTTCACCCAGACCAGCAGGTCCACCGCGCGGCTATCCCAGAGCTGGTGCGCCAGCGCCGCGGCCAGCTGCGTCTTCCCCGTTCCGCCGGAGGCGGACAGGTAAGCAGAGTTGCCGGAGGCGGACAGATAAGCAGAGTTGCCGGAGGCGGACAGGTAAGCAGAGTTGCCGGAGGCGGCGGGGAAAGCTCCGCCGCCGGAGTCAGGATTTGTCCCGGACGGGCCGGCCGCGGGGGGAGGGACGAGAATTAACGTGTCCCCGGGATCCAGTTTGCCGATCCGGCCCAGCCCGGTCTCGGGACGCGGGCTGTGGCAGTCAGCCAGGGGCGGGACCGGGCCGCAGCGCAGCGGCCACTCCACTAGGCGGGCCGGCGCGATGGCCATGGACGCCCCGGCGACCTCGTTGCCGTTGTGTGCCTGTTCACCGTCTGCTCCCACCCACATCCGGACATCTTGCGTGATCCGTTGCAGTTGATCGACACAGTTGCACAAGACAGCCTATGACGACGCAGCCCGGTGCGGACAGCGTTCTGTAGGCATAAGGAAACGCATCGCGGCCGGCGGTGCGTGACCGCAAACCGCCCCCGGACGGCCCGGGTCAGATGGCCAGCCGCCCGCGGTCCGGGCCCGCCAGCCGGCGCAGCAGCGCGGCGCGCCACTCCTCGGTCTGCTTGACCTGGTTAAAGGTGAACAGGTGCAGGCCGGCCACGGCCGCGCCGGGAGCGGTCAGCGCCGCCCCGGTCCGGTCCAGCAGCCGCTCCGGACTGTAGCCACCGGGCAGTCCGAGGCGCAGAAACCAGTCCGCATGCCCGGTCAGGAACCGTGTGGATTCGGCCACACCGGCCCGGGCCGCCATGCGCAGCAGCCTCGCCCGGTCCACCGGACCCGCCAGTCCCACGTAGAGCGGGAGCGTGACGCCGCGCGCCCGGATCCGGGCCACCCACTTGCGCAGCACGGCCGGGTCGAAGCAGAGGTTGCTGACGATGTAGGACGAGTGATGCCGCTTATCCCACATGGCCTGGACGGTGATGTCGTCGTCGATCCGCGGGTGGGTCTCCGGGTAGCCGGTGATCCCGACGCGGGTGAACGGGCGGCCCATCTCGGTGAGCCGGGTGAGCAGGGACAGCGCGCTGTCGAACTGGCCGGCCGGAGGGTCGGCGTCGCCCGCGGGCACGAACACGTCGTCCACCCCGCAGGCCAGCAGCCGGGCCACGATGGCCTCCAGGTGAGCGTCGTCGGCCACCAGCCGCGCGGACAGGTGCGGCACCACCTGGTAGCCCCGGGCCGCCAGCCGCTCGGTCAGGTCCAGCGTGGCGCCGAGGCCCTTGGCCGGTGAGGCGGTCACGGTGACGGTCATGCCGGGCGGGACCCAGTCCGCCACGGCCTGCTCGACCGACCCGGAAGGGAAGACCTCGTAGCGCGGCTGCGCCAGCAGTGCCGCCGCGCTGCTCAGCCCCCCGCGCACCGCTCCCCCTCGGCGGGCGGGCTTTCTGGGGCTTGTGGGGCTGCTGTGACCTGCGGGGCTCCCGGCGTGGCGGCAGCAGCGAGCCTGCTTTCGTGATCAAACGATTGGTGTGGCTCTGGCAACACCAATCGTTTGATCACGAAACGGCCCGCGATGCCAGCCGCGATGGGAGGTAGCACTGGGGAAGGAGGTGCTGCCGCGTCGGTGGGTGGGCCGGGTACCGGGACAGGGGCAGCGGCTGCGGGTGCGGCCGTGAGCAGGTGTTCCAGCTCGCGTTCCAGCCGGGACAGGCCGGTGCCGATCACGGTGAGCGGGAGGCCGAACCGGGCCGCCACGGCCTCCGCCTCGGCCTCCAGGGCCGGGTCGCGGGACTGGGCCAGCCACACCACCCGGCGGTAGTGGCCGAAGTAGTCCGGCCACAGCTCCGGGTAGCGGTCCAGCCCGAGCCCGGCGATCACCGTGCGGCGGAAGCTGCGGACCAGGAAGTCGGTCAGCACGTACGTGCCGGGCTCGGCCTCGAACAGCGCCGCCACCCGGTCCGGCCCGGCCAGCAGGTCGTAGCAGTGCAGTCCGGGCAGCCGGCGCAGGCCCAGCCGGGCGGACAGCTCATCCAGCGCCCCGTAGGTACCGCAGTCGGCGTAGCCGATGGCCACCGGCAGCCCCCGGGCCTGGGCCGCCACGGCCAGCCGCTCGACTTCCGGGGTGATGGCGGCGGGCCGGTTGTGCAGCACGGCGGGCAGGCAGTGCAGCTCCACCGGCCAGCCCCGGCGGGCGGTGATCTCCCGGATCGGGCCGCCGAGCGCCCCGCAGGCGATGACGACGGCCCCGGGGCCGGTCTGCGCTAGCTCAGCCGGGGAAGGCCAGCTGGTCGACGAAGCGGTCGTTGAAGTCGGCGCGGTCGGACAGCTCGACATACCTCACCTCCTCCAGCAGGGCCAGCCCGCCGGCCCGCTCGCGGACGCTGAGCAGGGCCATCTTGGCGCCCTCGCCAGCCACGTTCCCCGCGCTGACCACCCGCAGCACCGGGATGTCCGGCACCAGGCCGAGGCGGATGGCGTTGGCGGGGGACAGGTAGCTGCCGAACGACCCGGCCAGCAGCACCTGCTGGATGTCGCCCGGCTGCAGCCCGGCCTCCTCCAGCAGGATCCGCCACCCGGTGGCGATCGCGGCCTTGGCGAACTGCAGCTCGCGGACGTCGCGCTGGGACAGGTAGACCGACCGGGACACGTTGCCGGGCTCGCCCAGCCAGTGCAGCACGAACACCCGCTCCGCGCCGAGCTGGGTCAGCCGGTCCGCCAGGCCCGGGGCCAGCTCCGCGGCCCGCTCCTCGCTGACCAGCCGCCCGGAGGAGTCCAGCAGGCCCAGCCGGACCAGCCCGGTGACCGCGTCCACCAGCCCCGACCCGCACAGGCCGGCTCGGCGTCCCCGATGACCTTCAGCTCCAGGCCGTCCGGGGTCATCGTGACCACCTCGATGGCCCCGTCCGCGGCGCGCATCCCGCAGCGGATCGCCGCCCCCTCGAAGGCCGGTCCCGCGGGCGCGGCCGTGGCCAGCAGCCAGTCCCGGTTGCCCAGCACGATCTCGCAGTTCGTGCCGATGTCGATGAACAGCCGGGTCCGCGCGTCCCGGTCCATCCCGGAGGCCAGCAGCCCGGCCGTGATGTCGCCGCCCACGTAGGCGCCGAACGGCGGGAACACCACCGCCCGGGCCCGGGGGTGCGCGGGCACGCCCAGGTCGGCGGCCAGCACCTCGGGCAGCAGCCGGGTGGCCAGGATGAACGGGGCCACGCCCAGCGGCTCCGGGTCGATGCCCAGCACGATGTGCGTCATCGTGGCGTTCCCGGCCAGCGCCACCTCGTACACCTCGGCCGGGTCGATCCCGCCCTCCGCGCACGCCTCGCCGGCCAGCTCGGCCAGGGTCTGCCGGGCCAGCGCGGTCAGCCGGGCCAGCGTGTCCGGGTCCATCATCGTGGCGCTGATCCGGGTGATCACGTCCGCGCCGAACGGCTGCTGCTGGTTCAGCGCCGACGCCACCGCCACCGGCGTGCCGGTGGACAGGTCGAGCAGGGTGGCCACCACCGTCGTGGTGCCCAGGTCGAAGGCGATGCCGAACAGCCGGGCCGAGGTGTCCCCGGGCTGCACGTCGATCAGCACGTCGTCCACGATCACGGCGGTGACCTTGTAGTCCGCGGCGCGCAGCACCCGGCCGGCCACCCGGACCGCGTGCAGGTCCACGCGCAGCTCCAGGTCGTCCACGGCGGCCAGGATCCGCTCCACGTCGCTGCGCTGGTCGGCCAGCGTCGGCTCGTCCAGCTCCACGTAGCGCTTCTGCACCGCGGGCCGCAGGATGACCTGGCGGCCGACCCCGACCGTGGCCGCCTTGGGCCGGGTGGCCAGCGGTGGCACCTCGATCCGCGCGTCCCCGCCGGCCAGCACCCGGCAGGCCAGCCGCCAGCCCTCGCGCAGCTCGTCGGGGGAGAACGCGCGGATGTCCAGCGCCGACGGCGCCACCGCCCCGTCCAGCATCCGCACCTTGCACTTCTTGCACGTGCCGTGGCCGCCGCAGGTCGAGTCGATCGCGATGCCGTTCCAGCTCGCGGCGTCGAACACGCTCACCCCGGCGGGCACCCGGACCTGGCGTCCGGAGGGCTCGAACCGCAGGTCAACCCGGACCGGGCCCGCGGCCGTCCCGTCAGCGCCGGGCGGGAGTGCGCCGTGCTGGTTTTCGTTGCGGCGAATGGAGGGAGGCGGGCTGCCTCCCGCGGCGGCCGTGCCGGGCGGCACCATCGTCACGGCGTGCCCTGGGCCTGGTGCCTGCTGGGCCTGCGCCTGCGCGGCCTGCTGGGCCCGGTGCGCGGCGATCCAGGACGCCCCCCAGGGATCACGGTCGAGGAGCAGGTCGGCGGCCTGCACGGCGCGGACGATCTGCGGGGCCCGGGCGTCCAGGATCGCGCTGGTCAGCCCGCTGTGGATGGCCATGGGCAGGAACGCCGCGCCGATCGTGTGCCGGTCCGGCATGCCGAACGACACGTTGGACGCGCCGAGCGTGGTGTTCACCCCGAACTCCTCGCGCAGCAGCGAGATCGTCTCCATGGTCTTGACGACCAGGGAGGTGTCCGCGCCGACCGGCATGGCCAGCGGGTCGATCACGATGTCCTCGGCCGGGATGCCGAACCGGCCCGTCGCCACGTCGATGATCTTGCGGGCCAGGTCGAGGCGCTTGCGCGGGTCCTCGGGGATCTCCTCCTCGTCGTTGGGGAGCGCGATGACCGCGGCGCCGTACTTCCTGACCAGCGGGAGGATCGCCTCCAGCCGCTCGTCCTCGGCGGTCACCGAGTTGACCAGCGCCTTGCCCTCGTAGGCGGCCAGGCCCGCGTCGAGCACCTCGATGATGGACGAGTCGATGCACAGCGGCAGGTCGGTCAGCCCCTGGATGAGCTTGACCGCGGCCACCATCAGCTCGGCCTCGTCGGCCAGCGGCGCGCCCATGTTCACGTCGAGGACCATGGCCCCGCCCGCCACCTGCTGGGCGACGTCGATCTCGATCCGGGACAGGTCACCACGGCGCAGCTGTTCCTGGAAGATCTTGCGGCCGGTCGGGTTGATCCGCTCGCCGATGATGCAGAACGGGTGCTCCGGGCTGATGGTGACCGTCTTGGTGGCCGACCTGAGGACTGTTTCCACGGGCGTGCTCCCTAGGCCGGTGTCATCGCGCGGCGCCGGCGCAGCAGTTCCTTGGCCCGGACCACCGCGGCTGACGCGTCGGCGGCGTACCCGTCCGCGCCGACCACGTCCGCGTACTCCTGGGTGACCGGCGCGCCGCCCACCATCACGATGACCTGGTCGCGCAGGCCGGCCTTCTGCAGCGCGTTGATGTTCGCCTTGAACATCGGCATGGTCGTGGTCAGGAACGCGGAGAAGCCGACGATGTCCGGCTTGTGCTCCTGGATCGCGGCGATGAACTTCTCCGGCGCGACCTGGACGCCGAGGTCGATGACCTGGAACCCGGCCCCCTCGAACATGATGTTGACCAGGTTCTTGCCGATGTCGTGCACGTCGCCCTTGACGGTGCCCATCACGATCGTCCCGATCGACTCGGCGCCGGTCTCGGCCAGCAGCGGGCGGAGGATCTCCAGCGCGCCGGCCATGGCCTTGCCCGCGATCAGCATCTCCGGGACGAAGAAGTCGCCCCGCTCGAACCGGGCGCCCACCTCCTCCAGCGAGGGGATCAGCGCCTCGTAGAGCAGGGTCTCCGGGCCCAGGCCCATCTCCAGGCCGGCGTTGGTCAGGCTGAGCACCTCGGGCGCGTTGCCTACCAGGGTGAAGTCATAAAGCTGGCGGAGCAGCTCCTCCTGCGTCACGAGGCACCTTCTCTCTGTTGACTGGCTCTCTGCTGACTGACGGGGGGTCGCCTGCCGGCGGGATTCAGGTCCGGGCGGGCCGGGCGGTCCTGGGTTCGGGTGCGGTCTCTGGTGCGCGGGCGGTCTCCTGGGCGAGGCCGGGGGTCGGGCGGTGGCCGAGGGCCGCGGACAGGCCGAGGGCCTGGGCCACGCACTGCGCGGCCACCGCGGGGATCCTCACCGGGGTGAGGCGGCTGGCCGGCGCGGTCACCGACAGGGCGCCCACCACCTCCGCGCCGTCGCGGAAGACAGGAGCGGCCACCGCGACCAGCCCCGGCTCCAGTTCCTCGTCGGTCACCGCGTAGCCGCGCCGGCGGACCTCGCGCAGGTCGTCCTCGAGGGCGGCCCGGCTGGTCAGCGTCCGGCTGGTGCGCGACTCCAGCCGGCCCGGCGGCAGCTGCGCCGCGCCGTAGGCCAGCAGCACCTTGCCCAGCGCGGCGCAGTGCAGCGGCACCGGCCGGCCGACCCAGTTGGTGCCGCCGATCAGGTACCTGCTGTCCACCTGGGCGATCTGCTCGACCAGGCCGTCCCGGGCCACGCCCAGGTTGACGGTCTCGCCGGTCTGCGCCGCCGAGCCGGTCCAGGAACGGCCGGGCCACCTCGATGAGGCCGGCCTCGGCGCCGCCCCGCCAGGCGTAGCGGACGAACACGTCACCGGGGCGGAACCGGCCGTCGTCGTCCCGGCGGACCAGCCCGCCCCGCTCCAGCGCGACCAGCAGGCGCGACGTGGTGCTCTTGGCCAGCCCGGTCGCCGCGGCCAGCTCGGTGAACGTGACCGAGTCCGGCGCGTGCACGACCTCGGTCACCAGCCGGGCCGCCCGGTCCACCGCCTGCGTGCCGGTGGGAGTGGCCACTGACGCCTCCCGCATCCCCGGCGATCGCTTGCCGCGCTGCTCGCTACGCCTGCCCATGGCTTCCATGCTTGTCAGGTCGCTTGTCAGGTCCGAGCCCATAGTTCCATGTTACGGAACTCTGTTCTACTATGTGATGCTACGTAGCGGTGCCAGGGAGGGTCAAGACGGGCCGGAGGTGGCAATGTTCCGCAACACGATGCCGCGCTACGAGATCCTCTCCCCGGACGCCATCGGCGTGCTGGACAAGGGATGGCGGCGCATCGTCTCCGAGATCGGCGTGCAGTTCGCCAAGCCCGAGGCGCTGGAGCTGTTCCGCCGGGCGGGCCAGAAGGTCGAGGACGAGGTCGTGTTCCTCGACCCGGACTTCGTGCTGGAGCAGGTGGCCAAGGCGCCGCGGGAGTTCGACATCCAGGCCCGCAACCCGGCCAACAGCGTGCACATCGGCGGCGACCAGATGGTCTTCGGCGGGGTCTACGGCTCCCCGTTCGTCCGCGAGGGCGACGTCCGGCGGGACGCGACCATGGACGACTTCCGCCGGCTGAGCATGCTGGCCCAGGCCTTCCCGCAGCTGGACACGGCCGGGGGCGTGATCTGCGAGCCGAACGACACGCCGCTCGACTCCCGGCACCTGGACATGATCTACGCGCTGCAGACGGTGACCGACAAGATCTACATGGGCAACGTGGTGTCCGGGCCCAACGCGGCCGACACCATCGCGATGACCGAGATCCTGTTCGGTGGCGGCGGGGGCCGGGACAAAGGCCGCGCGTCGATCGAGCAGACCCCGGCCACCATCTCGCTGATCAACTGCAACTCGCCGCTGCGCTGGGACGACCGGATGCTGGACGCCCAGTTCGAGTACTGCGCCGCGAACCAGCCCGTGATCCTGACCCCGTTCCTGCTGATGGGGGCCATGTCGCCGGTGTCGATCCCGGCCGCGCTGGTCCAGCAGCTGGCCGAGGCGCTGTCCGGCATCGCGCTGGCCCAGCTGATCCGGCCCGGCTGTCCCGTCGTGTTCGGCTCGTTCCTGTCCAACATCGACATGCAGTCCGGGTCGCCCAGTTTCGGCACCCCGGAGTCGGCCATCGGACTGTTCTGCACCGGCCAGCTGGCCCGGCACTACGGGCTGCCGTTCCGTACCGGCGGCGGCCTCAACTCCAGCCAGACGGCCGACGCCCAGGCGGCGTACGAGTCGCTGATGACGCTGCTGCCGACGTTCCTGGCCGGCACCAACTTCGTCATGCACGCCGCCGGGTGGCTGGAGGGCGGGCTGGTCAGCTGCTACGAGAAGTTCATCATCGACATCGAGCTGCTCCGCATGCTGCGGGTGGAGTTCACCCCGCTGGAGATCAACGAGGAGACCCTGGCCTTCGGGGCGCACGAGGAGGTCGGCCACGGCGGCCACTTCCTCGGGGCCCAGCACACGATGGAGCGGTTCCGGGAGTGCTTTTACCGGCCGCTGGTGTCGTCCACGGCCAACTACGAGCGCTGGGTGCGGCTCGGGGCCAAGGACGCCACGGCGCGGGCCGGGGAGATCTGCGCGAAGACGCTGGCGGAGTACGAGGCGCCGCCGCTGGATGACGCGGTCCGGGCCGAGCTCGACGAGTTCGTGACCCGCCGCCGCGCCGAACTCGGCGACTAACCCCGTCGCCCGGACCGCCGCTGCCTGCCCCCCGCCCTCCGGGGCGGCCGGCCCCGCCTGGCCCCCAGTCCCGGCCACGGTCCCCCCGGTCCCGCCGGCGCCCCGGTCCCCTCGTGTGGCCGGTGCCGCCGCCACACCGGCAACATCAGTCACATTGATCAGGGACGAGCCGACTTATCATCTATCTGGTGCACTTTCCTGTCCGTTTTACGAAGATTGAGCGCACTAGATAGGTGATAAGTCGGCGGGGCCTGCCTGTTCGGGTCCCGGGCGGGAGACGGCGGCTAGCATGTGGGCCGTGACTGAGTCGGGTATCGATCCTGAGGTGACCGGGGCGCGGGGGGTTGGCCTGGCCACGGTGGTGAGCGGCGCGGAGGCCGGGGCCACGGTGCTGGACACGTGGTTCCCCGCGCCGGAACTGATCCCGGCCATGGACGCCCGCGGCGCTGACGCGCGCGGCGCGGACGCCCACGGCACGGAAGCCAGTGGAGCGGGCGCCCGCGGCACGGAGGCTGGCGGTACCGTCCGGCTGTCCGCGGCCGAGGCCGCCGCGGCGCTCGGGCCCGACGTGGCCGGCCTGCTCGGCCCGGACGAGGCCCGCGGGGTCGAGGTCGTCGCGGTGCGCACCACCATCGGCTGCCTGGCCGCGCCCCCGGCCGACGCGCACGACGCGTACCTGCGGCTGCACCTGCTGTCCGGCCGCCTCGTCCGCCCGCGGGGCTGCAACCTGGACGGCATCTTCGGGGTACTGGCCAACGTGGTGTGGACCAGCCACGGTCCCTGCCCGGTCCCGGGCTTCGAGGCCACCCGGCTGCGGCTGCGGCGCCGCGGCCAGGTCACCGTGCACGGCGTGGACAAGTTCCCGCGGATGGTGGACTACGTGCTGCCGGCCGGGGTGCGGATCGCCGACGCGGACCGGGTCCGGCTCGGCGCGCACCTGGCCGAGGGGACCACGGTCATGCACGAGGGCTTCGTCAACTACAACGCGGGCACCCTCGGCACCTCCATGGTGGAAGGCCGGATCTCGGCCGGCGTGGTGGTCGGGAACGGCTCCGACGTGGGCGGCGGCGCGTCGATCATGGGCACCCTGTCCGGCGGCGGCAAGGAGACGATCTCGGTCGGCGAACGGTGCCTGATCGGCGCGAACGCCGGCATCGGCATCTCGCTCGGCGACGACTGCGTGGTGGAGGCCGGGCTCTACGTGACCGCGGGCACCAAGGTCGCGCTGCCGGGCGGCCAGGTGGTCAAGGCCCGGGACCTGTCCGGCCGGCCGGGGCTGCTGTGGCTGCGCGACTCCCAGACCGGCGCGGTCCGGGTCAGCGAGCGCGCCGGGCACGGCACCGCGCTGAACACCGCCCTGCACGCGAACGCCTGACCGGCCGGAAAGGACACCCATGCGGCTGGCCACCTGGAACGTGAACTCGGTGCAGGCCAGGCTGCCCCGGCTGCTCGGCTGGCTGGAGGAGACCCGGCCGGACGTGCTCTGCCTGCAGGAGACCAAGGCCCCCGACGCCGGCTTCCCGGTCGCAGGAGGTCGGCGAACTCGGCTACGAGGCCGCGCTGTACGGCACCGGCCGCTGGAACGGGGTGGCCATCCTGTCCCGGGCCGGCCTGGACGACGTGCGCCGCGGCTTTCCCGGCGAGCCTGGGTTCCCCGACCCGGAGGCCCGGGCCATCTCCGCCACCTGCGCGGGCTGCCGGGTCTGGTCGGTCTACGTCCCGAACGGCCGGGCCCTGGACAGTCCCCACCTCGCCTACAAACTGTCCTGGCTCACTGCCCTGCGCGACGCGCTCGCCACCGACCTCGGCCCCGCCGGCGCCGGCCGCGCCGCTCGCCGTGTGCGGGGACTTCAACATCGCCCCGCACGACGACGACGTGTGGGATCCGGCCGCGTTCACCGGCTCCACCCACGTCACGCCCGGAGGAACGGGCCGCCCTGGCCGGCCTGCTGGACCTCGGGCTCACCGACGTCCCGGCCCGGGCGCTCAAGGGCCAGCCCTTCACCTACTGGGACTACCGGGCCGGCATGTTCCACAAGGGCATGGGCATGCGCATCGACCTGGTCCTGGCCAGCGGCGCCGGTGGCCGCGGCGGTCAAGGACGCGTACGTGGACCGGGAGGCCCGCAAGGGCAAGGGGCCGTCCGACCACGCCCCGATCGTGGTCGACCTGGACCTGCCCGCGGCCGCCTGACCCGCCTCCGGCCCCGGCGCCCGGCCCGGGCGGCCGTCCCGCGCGCCGTGGCTGCTCACCGGGTTCCGGCCGGGGGCAGCGCCTATCCTCGGCATTCATGGTTGCCCTTGTCTGGTTCCGCCGGGACCTCCGCGTGCACGATCACCCGGCGCTCTGCGCGGCGCTGGCCGGCACGAGCAGATCGTGCCGGTGTTCTGCCTGGACGACCGCCTGCTGCACGGGCGGCACGCCTCCGGGCCTCGCACCGCGTTCCTGCTGGAGAGCCTGACCGACCTGGACGGGCAGCTCGCGGAGCGCGGCGCCCGGCTGGTCATCCGGCACGGGCCGCCCGAGCGGGAACTGCCCGCGCTGGCCGCGGGACCGGGGCCACCGAGGTCCACCTGAGCCGCGACCCCAGCCCCTACGAAGCCATCCGGGGCCGCCGGGTCCGGGCCGCCCTCGACCAGGCCGGCGTCACCGGGCACGCTCATCCCGGGGTGAGCGTGGTGGACGACGTGCGCGCCATCCGGACCGGGCAGGGCCGCCCCTACACCGTGTTCACGCCGTTCTACCGGAACTGGGACGGCGTCCCGCGGCGCGCGGTCCTGGACCCCCCCAAGCGGATCGGCATGCCCGCGGGGACCAGGCACGGCCGGGTGCCCGCCCTGGCCAGCCTGGGCCTGGAGCAGGAGGTGGCCGAGCCGGCGCCGGGCGGGGAGAGCGCCGGGCTGGCCCGGCTGGCCGGGTTCCTGGACGGCGCGGTGCGGGACTACGACTCCGGCCGCGACCAGGCGGGTGACGACGTGCTCGTCCCGGCTGTCCCCGTACCTGCGGTTCGGCTGCCTGTCGCCGCGCGCGGTGGAAGACCAGCTACCCGGCGGGAACAGCGCTGCGCCAGGAGCGGAGGCGTTCCGGCGCCAGCTCGTGCTGGCGCGACTTCTACCAGCACGTCCTGGTCCACCACCCGGACAACGCCCGGCAGGAGTACCAGGCCCGCTACCGCGGCACGCTGAAGTGGGCGGGCGACGAGGCCGGGTTCACCGCCTGGACCGAGGGCCTCACCGGGTTCCCGCTGGTGGATGCGGGCATGCGGCAGCTGCGCCGGGAGGGCTGGATGCACAACCGGGTCCGGCTGCTGGCCGGCTCGTTCCTGACCAAGGACCTGGGCATCGACTGGCGGCGCGGCGAGGACTGGTTCATGCGGATGCTCCTGGACGGCGACCAGGCCAGCAACAACGGCAACTGGCAGTGGATCGCGTCCGTGGGGGTTGATCCGCAGCCCGCCTTCCGGCGCATCTACAACCCCTCACTCCAGCAGGAGCGGTTCGACCCGGATGGCCGGTACGTTCGCCGGTACGTGCCCGAGCTGGCCGGGGTCCCGGACGAGTACCTGGCCGAGCCGTGGCGGATGCCCCGGGAGGAGCAGGAGCGGGCGGGCTGCCGGATCGGCCGGGACTACCCGGGACCCATCGTGGATCACAAGCAGGCACGGCAGGCGGCGCTGGACCGCTACCGGGACGCGGCTGCGGCCGCCGGGCCGTGACTAATGCCGCCGGGCCGTGACAAGTAGTGCATGCCGCTGGGCTGTGACTAATGCCGCCGGGCCGTGACAAGTAGTGCATGCCGCTGGGCTGTGACTCCTAGAGGCATCAGGATCAGCATGTAGCCCATGCGCGAAGCAGGCCAGGCTGGCCCACACGGCGAGCCAGAGGGCCCGCGCGGCCGGGGCGCCCAGCGCCACCCTGACCGTGGCCGCCAGGCGATGCCGAGGCCCAGCAGCAGCTGGATGGTGGCGAAGGCCGGGTTGAGCGCGACGGGGTGCTGGCCCACGAGGCGGGCGTCCCAGATGACCGGCCGGCTCACCAGGGCCGGATTGCCCGGTGCCGTGGCCGCCAGCATCTGGCTGAGGAACCGGGTGTGGGGGTATCGCGGGAACCCCCAGGAGGTATTAGCGAATACGGGCCCGGCGTAGCGCGCAGGACCGGCCCGGTTTTCGTAAACGGAAAAAGTAGGCGGTCACCCGCCCCGGTGCCCGCCGGGGCCGTGCGCGTGTTCTGGTGTGCCCCGTCCGGCCGCCGGTGAGCAAGCCGGCGAATCCTCCCATCCGCAGCCGCTCCCGCACCGAACGCCCCAGAGACGGAAAAAGACGCGGAAAAGTTGTTGGCGCCGGGCGGGACGAGGACTCCTAACTGTGCCGGCGCCTCCCCGGGCCGGCCCGGAGGAGGGGACGCGGCATGAACTCAGTGACCAAGGGGTCGGGCATCGCCCTGAGCATGCTCGTCGCGGCGACGGCCAGCGTCCTGCTGCTGGTACCCGGGCACCCGCGGGCGGATTCCTGGCGGGGCGCGGGCGTGCCCGGCGGGGTCATGGTGGCCACCGCCGCGGCGACGTCGACGGCGGGCACGCCCGGCCCGGGCGGGCGGCCCCAGGCCATAAGCACGCCCGCTGCTGGCCGCCCGGCGGCCGGATCGCGCCCGGTCTGCCGTGCCGCAGGGGCGCACGGCGCCCGGGCGGCGGCCGGCCAGCGTCACCGGGGCGGCCCCGGGCCGCGTCACCGGGACGGTGGCCGGCTGGCGCAGGGCCGGCCCGGATCGTGCCGTTCCCCCCGGGCCCGCCGGCACCAGGAGACTCCGGGGCGCTTACCGCCATACCACGGAATCCGCCCGGACCGGCCCCAGTGAGTTCTACCGTGATGACATGCTCGACCGCGACATCGTCGCCGCCATCGTGGCAGGCGACCCGGCGGGACTCGAAACCGCCTACGACCGCTACGCGGCGGGCCTGTATGCCTACTGCCGGTCCCTGCTCGCCGAGCCCGCCGACGCGGCCGACGC
Organism: uncultured Actinomycetes bacterium; assembly: GCA_963851025.1. Classification (GTDB taxonomy): domain Bacteria; phylum Actinomycetota; class Actinomycetes; order Streptosporangiales; family Streptosporangiaceae; genus RYN-230. Next base: position 56,726 of record CAWKOA010000023.1, on the reverse strand, counting down.
CGTCCAGGACACGTTCATCATCGCCGCCGCGAAGCTGTCCGCGCTCCGCGATCACGACCGGCTCCGGCCCTGGCTGTACGCGGTGGCCCGCAACGAGTGCCGCCACCGGCTCCGTTCCGCCGGCAGCGCCGCCCCGCTCGACGAGGCGGCGGGGGTGACCGATGAGGCGACCAATCCCGGGGCCGATCTGGAAGTGGCGGAGCGCCGTGAGGTGGTGTGGTCGGCGCTGGCCGGGCTCACCCCCAGCGAGCGGGAGATCATCGAGCTGAACCTGGGTCACGAGCTGGACGGGGCCGACCTGGCCGACGCGCTCGGCGTCCCGCGCAACCAGGCCCACGCCATGGCCTCGCGGGCGCGGGCACATTTCGAGGCCGCGCTCGGCGTCTTGCTGGTGTCCCGCTCCGGCCGGGACGCCTGCGCTGAACTGGACGGGATCCTGGGAGGCTGGGACGGCCGGCTCACGGTGCTGCTCCGCAAGCGGATCGGGCGGCACATCCGGCGCTGCGCCGTCTGCGGCGACCGGCAGCGCCGCGAGCTCAGCCCGGTCGCGCTGCTGAGCCTGCTGCCAGCGGCCGTGCTGCCCGCCGCGCTGCGGCATCAGGTGCTCGGCCTGATCGCGGACGGCTCGCCCGGGGCCGTGGCCCAGCGGCTCGCGGTCGGGCAGCGGGCGGCCCCGCTCGGGCCCGGCGGCTTCCCCCGGCCCCTCGACCCGCCGTCGCCGGTCCGGGCTGCACCACCTCGTGCACCGGCGCCTGGCGCACGGGCCGCTGGCGCACGGGTCCCTGGAGCACGGGACCGCGTACGCGCGCGGCGGCGCGGCGGTCGGCGGGGCCGCGATCGTCGGCGGGGCCCTCGTCGGCGGCGGCCTGCTGCTCCATCACGGCCCGGCCCGCCCGCCCGGCGCCGTCCCGGTGCCCCCCGCCAGCAGCGCGCCGCCCGCCGCGGGCTCGCGCGCGGCGTCCTCGCCCGGCGCGGGCGGCGCCGGCGACGGGGTCACCTCGCCCGGGCCACAGGTGCTGCGCACCGGGAGTGCCGCCGCCAGCACCGCCCCGGCCGCCCCGGCCGGGCCGGGCCGCCCGGCCCCGGCCACTTCCGCGGCCCCCTCGCCCGGGATATCCGCCGTGGTCGCGGGCACCCTGACCGTGTCACCGGCGAGCCTGGGCCTCAAGCTGTCCCTCGGCGGCCTCTGGACCGGGACGCTCACCCTGACCGCGCACGGCGGCCCGGTGTCCGCCTACCACCTCACGGTGCCCGTGCCGCTGCTCCAGGACCTCACCCTCAGCCAGGCCTCCGGGTCGCTGGCGGCCGGGCAGAGCGTCCAGATCAGGGTGACCGCGGTGGGCGCCGCCCTGTTCTCCACCGCCCTGCTGACCGTGAACCCGGGCGGCATCAGCGTCCCGGTCACGTACCAGCTGCTCGGCTAGGGCCGGCTGGCCCGCCGCCGGCCCGCTGACCGGGCGCGGACCGGTGAAAACGGGGCGCCTGGTACGCGCCGATTCGGCCGGACTCAATCCGAAAACTCCCCCGAACCCATAGCGTTGATCGCATGCGTGACGGGGACTTGGTGGCGGCGGTTGTGGCGGGCGATCCCGCGGCACTGGCGGCGGCCTACGATCAGTTCGCTCCAGGCTTGTACGGGTACTGCCGGTCGCTGCTGAGCGAGCCCGCCGCCGCGGCGGGGGCGGTCCGGGACACCTTCGTGGTGGCCGAGGTGAAGCTGCCGCTGCTGCGCGACCCGAGCCGGCTGCGGCCCTGGCTGTACGCGGTGGCGCGGAACGAGTGCCGGCGCCGGCTGCACGGCGACGGCGCCTCCGTCCCGCTCACCCACGACGAGTTCGGCGCCGGTGAGGCGACCGCCGACCTGGGCCTGGCCCTGGAGCACGCCCAGCAGCGGGAGATGGTCTCCTCGGCGCTGGCCGGGCTGGACCCGAGCGACCGGGAAATCGTCGAGCTGAGCCTGCGGCACGAGTTCTACGGCGCGGACCTGGCCGACGCGCTGGGGGTGCCCCGCAACCAGGCGCACGCTCTCACCACCCGGGCCCGGACCCGGTTCGAGACCGCGCTGGGCGCGCTCATGGTGGCCCGCTCCAGCGTGGGGTCCTGCCAGCAGCTGTCCTGGATCCTGGGGGACTGGGACGGGGACCTGACCGCCGCGCTGCGCAAGCAGGTCCGGCGGCACATCACCAGCTGCGATATCTGCGGCGAGCACCGGCGGCGCCAGGTGAACCCGCTGGCCCTGCTGAGCGTGCTGCCCGAGCCCGTGCTGCCGGAGAGCCTGCAGCACGAGGCGCTCAGCCTGCTCGCGGACACCTCAGCGGACGCGGCCCAGGAGCGGGCGGAGATCGCGGAGCGGGCCGAGCCGTTCGCCCGGTCCGGGTTCCCGGTGCCGCTGGACCCGCTGGTGGCCCGCCGCGGGCCGGCCGCGTTCGTGCCCGCCGCCGGGGTGCTGGTCGCCGTGTTCGCCATGTTCGGCGGCGGGGCCATGCTCGCGGCGAGCACGCTGCACCACGCGACGCCCCCGGTCAGCTCCGCGGTCGCGTCCGCCGTCCCGTCTGCCCAGGCGGCCCCCGCGGTGAACACGCCGAAGCCGACACGGCCCGGGCACAAGAAGCACGGCAAGCACGGCGCCACCGCGAGCGGCGGCGCCGCCGGCACGTCCACGTCGGGCGCCGGGAAGTCGGGGAAGTCGTCCCAGCCGTCTAGCCACCCGTCCTCGGCCAAGCCCTCGAAGTCCAAGCACACGACCCCGCCCACCACGACGCCGCCGACGACCACGCCGCCGACCACCACGCCGCCGACGACCACGCCGCCCACCACCACGCCGCCCACCACCACCCCGCCGACCAGCGGCAGCAACGGCGGCATCCTCGGGACCATCATCGGCTGGCTGTAGCGGCACCGGCGCGCGCTGACCGCACCGCCGGGCACCGCGAGGGCCACGGCCGCGGCCGCCCCGGACGGCTGTTTGGCCTGGTGCGCGGCCGGGTGGCAAGGCCGATACTGGTCGTGTGCGGCAAGTGCTGTGCCCGGAGCTGGTCGGGCGGGAGGAGGAAGCCCGCCACCTGCAGGCTGCCCTGGCCGCGGCGGAGGCCGGGCGCGGCGGCACGGTCCTGGTCACGGGGGAGGCCGGGATCGGGAAGTCACGGCTGGTCCGTGAGACCGCACGGGCGGCCGCCGGGCGCGGGTTCACGGTCCTTCTCGGGCGGTCCGTGGCCGGGGGCGTGCCCACGCCGTTCCGGCCGTTCGCCGAGGCACTGGCCCCGGCAGGCCGCGCGGACGGCCCGCCTGAAGGAAAGGACCTGGATCCGTTCCGGCCCGCGCTGGGCCGGCTGATCCCGCAGTGGCGGCAGCCGCAGGTGGCCGGCGATGAGTCGCTGGTCTTCCTGGGGGAGGCTGTGCTCCGGCTGCTGCGGGCGCTCTCCCCGGAGGCCGGATGCCTGCTGATCCTGGAGGACCTGCACTGGGCGGACCGCGAGACGCTGGCGCTGCTGGAATACCTGGCCGACAATCTCGCGGCGGAACGGGTGCTGTGCGTGGGCACCCTGCGGACTGGGGAAGGCGCCGCCGTGGCTGGGCTGGCCGGCGCGCTGGAGCTGCGCGGTTCTGCTGCCGTGCTGCCGCTGGGCCGGCTGGATCCGGCGGCGGGGGCCCGCATGGCGCTCGCGTGCGTGGGCGGCACCGGCCTGCCGGACGCGGTCCAGTCGTTCGTCGCGGAACGGTCCGAGGGTGTGCCGTTCATGGTCGAGGAGGTCCTGGCCGGCCTGATCGGGGACGGGACGCTGGCCGAGCGGGACGGCCACTGGCATGCCGCTGACCTGGCCGGAACCGGCCTCCCGGCTACGTTCGCCGATGCGGTCCGCGACCGGCTCGAAGGTCTGGACGCGGACTCCCGCCAGGTCCTCTGCGCGGCGGCGGTGCTGGGCCGCCGTTTCGACTGGACGATGCTGGGCCCGGTCACCGGGCGGCCCGACACGGACGTGGTGGCCGCGTTGCGGCGGGGGGTCGGGCTCCAGCTGGTCGCGGCCGACCGGGAAAGCTTCCGGTTCCGGCACGCGCTCACCCATGAGGCGGTGCTGGCCGGGCTGCTGCCCCCGGAGCGGGCCCTGCTGGCCGGCCGGGCCCTGGCCGCGCTGGAAGCGGCCCATCCTGGCCTGCCGGGACCATGGTGCACGCTGGCCGCCGAGCTGGCCGAGAGCGCGGGCCACACGGCGCGGGCCGGTGCGCTGCTGCTTGAGGCGGGACGGCGGGACCTGACCGCGGGTGCGCTGGCCAGCGCCGAGCACACCCTGGGCCGGGCCCGGGACCTGGCCGGCCCGGGCGACCAGGTCCTGCGCATCCCCGTCGATGAGGCGCTGACCGAGGTCTACGCGCTGTCCGGGCAGGTCGACCGGGCCATCGAGACGGGCGGGACGCTGCTGGCCCGGCTGGGCCCGGGGCCAGGGTCGGCCCGGGCGGCCGCCCTGCACCTGGGGATCGCGCGGGCGGCGATCGCGGGCGCCCGGTGGGCCGAGGCCGCGGCGAGCATCGAGATCGCCCGCCGCTGCGCCGGCGCCGGCGCCGCCGAGGTGGATGCCTGCGCGGCACAGGTCGCGGCCGGCCGCGGGAATCTGGCCGGGGCGGACGAGCTCGCCTCGTCCGCGTTGCGGTCCGCGGAGAGCAGCGGCCGGCCCGAGGTGGCGTGCGAGGCTCTGGAGGTGATCGGCCGGGTCGCGCGGCAGCGGGACCTGGACGCCGCCGAACAGGCGTTCGCCCGGGCGGCGGCCGTGGCGGCCGCGCACGGGCTGCGGTTGTGGCACCTGCGGGCGCTGCACGAGCTGGGCACGATCGACCAGTTGCGCACCGAGAGCGTGGACCGGCTGCAGCAGGCGCGTGAGCTGGCGGTGGCGCAGGGCGCGCTCGCGCTGACGGCCACGCTCGACCTGCAGATCGCCGCCGGCTTCAACAAGCAGTTCCGCGCCGATGAGGCACTGGCGGCCGCCCGGCGGTCGGTGGCGGCGTCCCGCCGGTTCAGGCTGGCCACGCTGCCGATGGCGCTGATCTTCCAGGCCACCGCGCACGCGATCCGCGGCGAGCAGGAGGCCATGGAGGCCCGGATCGCCGAGGCGATCATGCTCGCCCCCGACGACCCGGACGTGCTGGGCTGCGCCTGGGGTCACTGCCGGGCGACCCTGTCCCTGCTGGCCGGGGACCTGCACAGGGCCCAGGCGCAGATGACGACGGGCGCCGGGCTGATGCTGGATTCCCCGGCGGCTATCGCGCCCCCGTTCCTGGGGGTGTGGCCGCTGCTGGGCGCGTTGCTGGACCGGGACGCCAGTGAGGCCGCGGCCCGGGTCCGGTCCGCCCGCAGCACCCGCCACCGGGTGGTCGGTTCGCTGCTCGGGTACGCCGATGCCATCCTGGCCGGCCGCGAGGGCCGGCCCGACGAGGCGGCCACGGCGTTCGCGGCCGCCGACGCCCAGATGGGACCGCTGGTGGCCTGGTACCGGCACTATGCCCGCCGGATCGCCGCGGAGGCCGCGCTCGCCGATGGGTGGGGTGATCCGGTCGCCTGGCTCCGGGAGGCCGCGGAGTACTTCGCGGCCCGCGGTGATGACCGGGTGGCGGCGGCCTGCCGCGGGCTGCTGCGCCGGGCCGGGGCACCGGTCCCGCGGCCGCGGCCCGGCGGCCCGCGGCTGCCCGGCCAGCTTCGCGCGCTGGGCGTCACCGAGCGCGAGGCGGACGTGCTGCGGCTGGCGGCCCAAGGCCTGGGCAACCGGGAGATCGCCGAGGCCATGTTCCTGTCACCCCGCACCGTGGAGAAGCATGTGGCGAGCTTGCTGGCCAAGACCGGCCTGCGCCGGTCCCAGCTCGCCGGATATGCCTCCGGGCTGCACTAGCTACGTAGCCCGCGGCGCTAGATGGGTAGCCGCCGCGTCCGGGATTGGGTGCTCACACCGATGTGGCGGCCCGCCGCCGCGCGTCACGATGCGGGCAGGCGGGGCATCAGGCACCCGCCGGCACCGCTGGAGGTTCCCATGAACACCACATCCGTGACACGGCAAAGCGCGCAGCCGGCCGCCCGCGAGAGCGTGCTGGTGGACCCCGCGTGGCTGGAAGCCCACCTGCACGACCCCGCGGTCCGGGTGGTCGAGGTGGACGTGAGCCGTCTCGGCTACGACGAGTGGCACATCGACGGGGCCGTCCTGTGGAACGTGTACGGGGACCTGAAGGACGCCGGGTACCGCACCGCCGATGCGGCGGCGCTGGGACGGCTGGCCACCCGGTCCGGGATCGGGCCGGATTCGACGGTCGTGTTCTACGGTTACGCGCCGGCCCTGGGGTTGTGGCTCATGAAGCTCCACGGCCACGCCGACGTGCGCATCCTCGACTGCTCACGCGACGCCTGGCGCGGTGACGGGCGCCCGTGCAGCAGCGCGCCGGCCGAGCCGGCCGCCACTGACTACGTCCTCCCCGGGCCGGGCAGCGGGCTGCGGGCCGATCTCACAGCCGTGCGCACGGCCATCGGTGCCCCCGATGCCACCATCCTGGATGTCCGCACCCGGGAGGAGTACCTGGGCGAGCGGTTCTGGCCCTCCGGGGGCATGGAGCCAGGAGGCCGCGCGGGTCGCGTTCCCTCGGCGGTGCACCAGCCCATCGACGGTCTGCACGACGACCGCGGATCGTTCCGGTCCGCGGCCGACCTGCAGGCGGTCTTCTCCGCCGTCGGCCCGGGTGACAGCGAGCTGATCACCTACTGCACGATCGGCGGGCGGGCCAGCACCGCCTGGTTCGTCCTGACCTACCTGCTCGGCCACGACCGCGTCCGCGTCTACGACGGGTCCTGGGCCGAGTGGGGCCGCCGGGCGGACACGCCCGTCGAGCGCCCGTGAGCGTGACCCACGCCGGCTAGCGAGCCCGGGCCGCCAGGCCCGTGCGAGCGGCCGGCGCGGGCCTGCGTGGGTCACGCGAACTCCCGGGCCAGCACCGTGAGCGATCCCGGGGGATGCGCCGGCGGCCCCCATCGCCCGGTCAGGAGACGGTGGGGACCCCGGCGTCGGCGCGGAGCAGGGCGGCCGCCATCCGCAGCGAGACGAGCTTGCCGAAGGCCGCGTCGCGGGGGAGGTACTTCATGCCGCAGTCCGGGGCCAGCACGATCCGCTCGGCGGGCACGTACTTCAGCGCCCGGCGGGCCCGGGCGACGATCTCGGCCGGGTTCTCCACGGTCTCGTCGCCCAGGTTGAGCACGCCCAGGATGATCGTCTTGCCGTCCAGCCGGGTGAGGATCTCGCAGTCCAGCCCGGACTGCGCGGTCTCGACCGAGACCTGGTCGCAGACGCAGTCGGCCAGTTCGGGCAGGAACGAGTAGCCCGACGGCCGCTCGTGGATGATCGCGGCGTAGCCGAAGCACAGGTGCACCGCGGTGGTCCCGGTGATGCCCTCCAGGGCCCGGTTGATCACCCGGACGCCGTACTTGCGGGCCTCGTCCGGGCGCGCCTGCAGGTAGGGCTCGTCGAGCTGGACGATGTCCGCACCCGCCCGGAACAGGTCCGCGACTTCCTCGTTGACCGCCTCGGCGTAGCCGAGGGCCAGGTCCTCGGTACTGGTGTAGTAGTCGTTCTGGGCCTGCTGGGCCATGGTGAACGGTCCCGGCACGGTGATCTTGACGGTCCGGCGCGTGGTGGCCCGCAGGAACTCCACGTCCCCGACCTCGACCGGATGGCGGCGGCGGATCGGGCCGGTCACCCGGGGCACCGGGTTCGGCTCGCCGCTGCGGTCCAGCGCGGTGCCGGGGTTGTCGATGTCCACCCCGTCCAGCGCGGTCGCGAACCGGTTCGAGTAGCTCTCCCGGCGGATCTCGCCGTCGGTGATGATGTCCAGGCCGGCCCGCTCCTGGGCCCGGATGGCCAGCTCGGTCGCGTCGCGCTGGGCCTGCTCCAGGTACTCCGGTGCGACCCGCCACAGCTCGGTCGCACGGACCCGGGGCGGGAACCGGTCGCGCAGCCGCGCCCGGTCGATGAGCCATTCCGGCTGGGGATAACTGCCGACCAGGGAGGTGGGGAAGAGCATGACAGCCACAATGTCAGATCGGCTGCCCCCGCGCAGCCCCCGGCTATCCGGCGGAGGGGATCTCCGCCCTGCCGGTGACCTCGGTGCTGACCTGCCGCCTGGTCACGCTGAGCGGGCCCAGCCCGGACAGTGCCTCGGTCACCCGCGCGGCCAGCCCGGGGGCGGCCGAGGTGGACTCGGCCAGCCCGACGGCCGAGACGCCCGCCAGCCAGGACGGGATGATCTCGGTGACGTCCGCGATCACGTTGGCCTTGGCCCGGTTCGAGCGGGCCAGCGCGGTCAGGTGCCGGGTGTCCGCGTCGTCCTCGGTGCCCAGCACCAGGACCAGGTCACTGGACGCGGCCACGGTCCTGATGGTCTCGGCCCGGTCGGACGCCGCGTAGCAGAACCCGTCCGGGTCGGGGCCGCGCAGGGCCGGGAACCGGGACCTGAGGGCGGCGGTCGCGATCGGGGTGTCCTCCACCGGGACGCCGGGCACGAGCACGTAGGAGACCCGCCGCGGGTCCGCGACCTGGACCGCGCCCGCCCCGACCCGGGTCTCGGCCAGGATGGCGTGATCCGGGGCCTCGCCCAGGATGGCGGGCAGCACCGCAAGGCCTGACTGGCCGATGAGGACCACCTGGTCGCCGCGCTCGGCGAACCGGCGCGCCTCGGCCTGCACCCCGGCCACCAGCGGGCACGTGGCGTCGATCACGATCAGGCCGCGCTCGGCGGCCTCGGCGCGGACCCCGGGGGCGACGCCGTGCGCCGGGATCAGCACCGTGGCGCCGCCGGGCACGTCATCCAGGGAACGCGCGAAGACCGCGCCGTTCTTCTCCAGGTCGGCGCAGGCCTGCGGGCTCGCCATCAGCTGCCCGCACACGTACACCGGACCGCGGGCCAGGGCCTGCCGGGTGGTCTCGAGGGCCCGGCGCGCGCCCGGGCACCACGGGCTGACCGCGCTCAGCAGGCGCCTGGTCCCGCTGACCGCGGCCCATTCCTCGACCGCGCCGCGGGCCGCGGCCATCGCCACCCCGTCCACGCTGCTGGCCGCGGCGCCGATGGCGGTCGCCGTGCCGTCGCTGTGCAGGGCGGTGGTGACGAACAGGGCCGCGCCGTCGTCGGCCTGCGACGCGTCGCCGGACCGCGGCACGGGCGCGTAGCGCACGCGCACCCCACGGCGGTACAGCAGCCCGCCGACCAGGGGCGCGGCCGGGCAGGTCATCCGGCCGTGCGCCGGGTCACCGATCTCGGTGGCGACCAGCACCTCGCCCGGGGCCACCACGGTGCCCGGCGCCAGGCATTCGCGTGCGCTCGATCGGTTCATGGACGCATCCCCCTGACGTCGCCGCGTGGCGGCCTGCTCCGTGCTGGCCGGCCTGCGTCCGCCTGGCCGCGATGGCCGGCCACCCCCGCGCCGCGGCGGGCCGGCCGGGCCGTAGCGTCCGCTGTGTCTTATTCAAAGGTCGCGTTATTCAAAATGATCATGCGCGGTGAAATCGCCCTGACCTGCACCGACCGCTCGGGCAGGTCCTCCGGGCCTGCCCTCGCTAGCCGGTTTTGAATAACGCTCCGCTGTCGTCCCCGTTTCCTTGCGGATCAGTCTAGTGATGACGAAGCCGGAGTGTGTGTACGCGGTAACGCGTCGTGTCGGACATGGCGCCCGGGGAACAAGAGGTTATAAGTTACTAACTCGATCGGAATTACATGTTTTAGGACTCGGCGGGGAAGACCCTGCCTCAGCCGGGAACCGGGCCGGGCGGGATGCGAGGTTTGCCCGTTCAGTACCGTCGGCACCGGGGGAGTACAGAAGATGAGCATGGCCCCACTGGGCACCACACGCGGTGCGGGCCGGGGGCACACCAATCAGAGAGGACTGGCGCCATGACCGCTACCGACGAGCTGCTGGCCAACAACGACCGCTACGCGGAGACTTTCGCCGGCCAGCTGCCCCTTCCGCCGTCCAGTCACGTCGCCGTGGTGGCCTGCATGGACGCCCGGCTGAACGTCTACGCGATCCTCGGCCTGCAGGAGGGCGAGGCGCACGTCATCCGCAACGCGGGCGGGGTGGTCACCGACGACGAGATCCGCTCGCTCACCATCAGCCAGCGGCTGCTCGGCACCCAGGAGATCATCCTCATCCATCACACCGACTGCGGGATGCTGACCTTCACCGACGACGACTTCAAGGCCAGCATCCAGAAGGACACCGGCATCAAGCCGGAGTGGGCGGCGGAGGCCTTCCCCGACCTCGACGACGACGTCCGCCAGTCCATCGCCCGGATCAAGGCCAGCCCGTTCATCCCGCACAAGGACCTCGGTCCGCGGCTTCGTGTTCGACGTGGCGACCGGCAAGCTCCGCGAAGTGGCCTAGCCCCGCCCCGGCGGCCGCCAGATCAGCGGCGCCGCATCGGGGCCGTTTCCCTCAGCGGCGGCAGCAGGGTCAGGAGTCCGGGGAGTCGGCCCGGCCCTGCTGCTCCGCCAGGAACTGCTCGAACTGGGCGCCGATCTCATCCGCGGACGGCAGCCGCTCCGACCCGTCCACCAGCGAGCCGCGCTCGGCCCCCTCGGCGAACGCGTCGTACTGCCGCTCCAGGGCCTGCACGACCTCCATGATTTCCTCGGAGCCCTCGACCTGCCGCTGGATCTCCTCGTCCGTCTCCCGGGCCGCGTCGCGCAGGGCCTCGTCGGGAATCTGCAGCCCCGTCGCGCGGGACACCGAGTCGAGCAGGGTGATCGCCGCCGTCGGGTAGGCGGCCTGCGCCAGGTAGTGCGGGACGTGCACGGCGAAGCCGACCGCCGCGCGGTCTTCCTCGCCCAGCCGCATCTCCAGCAGTGCCGCCACGCTGCCCGGCACCTGGAGCCGGTCCACCAGCGGCGGGTACCCCGTGGTCAGGCCGGAATTCGTGGCGTGGGCGGTGACGCCGAGCGGCCGGGTGTGCGGCGCGCCCATCGGGATGCCGTGGAACCCGACCGCCAGCCGGACTCCCATCCGGGCGGACACGTCCCGGACCGCCTGGGTGAAGCTCTCCCACTCGTGGTCCGGCTCCGGGCCGGTGAGCAGCAGGAACTGGCTCCCCGTGGTGTCCTTGAGCAGGTGCAGGGCCAGTTCCGGAGCCTCGTAGGACTCCCAGTGGTCCTGCGAGAAGATCATCGGGGGCCGCCGGGACCGGTAGTCGATCAGCCGGTCCACGTCGAACCGGGCGACCTCCTCGTGTTCCAGCGTGCCCAGCAAATGGGCGGACAGCAGTTTGCCCGCCGCCCCGGCGTCGATGAACCCGTCGAGGTAGTGCAGCATCACTGCCCCGTCCAGTACCGGCGCGTCAGGGCTCACCTCGTAGAGGTCTCCCGGATCTCGCACCACGCTCACTGCCCTTCCAGGGTGTCAGTCACTCTGCCCGCTACCCGTTCCAACCATGAACGGCTGGTCATCCATCCCGTCTCAGGCGATCTTTGCCTTCCACGCTACCGCCTGCCGGCCTCGCCCTAGCGGCGCAATCCCGCCCGCAGGGGCCGCACCGGCCGCCGCCGCGTCAGTCGCCGTCGGCCTCCGCCGAGCCGGTCAGCCGGAGCTTACGCTGCGCACGCTGGTAGAACGTGGTCCGGCCGAGCCGGACCACCCGGGCCGCGCCGGGGATGGTGCCCACCTCCACCGTGTCGCCCGGGTGCAGGTGCCCGACCACGTTCCCGTCCGACTCCAGGGCGGGCTCGCCGCTGCCCGGCAGCACGGTGAGCAGTACCTTCTCGTTGCTGGACAGGAACAGCGCCCGGTTGAACGCCGAGTGCGGGGCTACGGGGGTGACCAGCAGCCCCTCGGCCATGGGGGACACGAGCGGGCCGCCGGCCGAGAAGTTGTACGCGGTGGACCCGGTCGGCGTGGCCACGATCACCGCGTCCGCGGCGTAGCGCACGAACGGATGCGACTCCACGGTGAGCTCGACCAGGATGGAGGACCCGCGGCCGGGGAGGCGGGCCAGGTCCACGTCGTTGAACGCGATGGTCTGCTGGCCGGGAAACTCGGCCCGGACCGCGGAGCGCGGCTCCACCGTGAAGCGCTGCTCGTCGATGGCGTACAGGGCGTCGCCCATCTCCGGCGGGTCGATCTCGGCCAGGAAGCCCAGCTTGCCCACGTTGACGCCGAGCACCGGCGGCCGGGGGCCGTACGACATGCGCATCGCACGCAGCATGGTGCCGTCACCGCCCAGGCTGACCATGAGGTCGGAGCGGGCCGCCAGATCCGCCGGCGCGACCGCCTCGGCCGGGCCGGGCACCCGGCTGGCCTCTTCCTCCAGCGTCAGCACCGTGACCTGGCGCTTGCTGGCCCAGGCCAGCAGCTCGAACAGGGCCGAGTTGCAGTCCCGCGCCGGATGCAGCACGAGCCCCACCGTGTTGACCATGCCCACGGGCTGGCCTCCTCAGGTCGTGATCAGGGCGCGCACCCGCGCGGCGCGCACCGCTTCAGACAGCGTGCTGATGTCGTAGGCGCCGTAGTGGCGCTTGCCGTTGATGAAGAACGTGGGCGTGCCGGACACCCCGGACAGGTCTGCGGAGTCCACGTCCTCGGCCACCCGCGCCGCGCCCGCGTGCTTGCGCAGATCGTCGGTGAACCGGGCCGTGTTCAGGCCGAGGTCGGCCGCGTACTGGATCAGGTTCCGCGCGGTGAGCGCACCCTGGTGCTCCATCAGCACGTCGTGCATCTCCCAGAACTTTCCCTGCCTGGCGGCCGCCTCGGCGCCTTCCGCGGCCAGCTGGGCGTGCGGGTGCACGTCGTTGAGCGGCAGGTGCCGGAACACGTACCGGACGTCGCCGAAGTCGGACAGCAGTTCCCGGACGATCGGCTCGGCCTGCCCGCAGTACGGGCACTCGAAGTCGCCGTACTCCACCACGGTGACCGGCGCCTGCTCCGGCCCGCGGATGTGATCGCGTTCCGGGTCGACCGGGACGGCCAGGTCAGTGATGGTGGTGGAGGTGCCGAGCAGGGCGCGTATCTTGAGCCGCTTGGGCAGCAGCCGGGTGACCCGGAACACCGTCCAGGTGAGCGCGGACGCGACGAAGGCCGCGGACAGGATGCCCAGCTTCGCCTCGGCCAGCAGGGTGCCGTGGAACGCGAGCGAGGCGATGAGCAGGGCCACGGTGAAGCCGATCCCCGCGATGGCGCCCGCGCCCATGACCGCCGCCCAGCCGACCGGAGGCTGGATGCGGCCCCGGCTGAGCCGGGTGACCAGCCACGCGGACCCCGCGGTGCCGACCGGCTTGCCCACCACGTAGCCGATCAGGATGCCCAGCGTGACCGGGGACGTGTACGCCTTCGAGAGCAGCCCCACGCTGACCGCCACGCCCGCGTTGGCCAGGGCGAACAGCGGCACGATGAGATAGCTCGACCACGGGTGGTAAAGCTGCTGGAGCCGCTCGTTGGGGGAGATGGCCAGGCGGACGCCGTCCCGGGCCTCTTGGGCCAGCTCCGGGGTGGGCTGCTCGCGGAACAGCCGGAACAGGTCGCTGGCCCGCTCCAGGTCGCTGCGCGCGGCCGGGCGGGCGTAGGTGAGCAGGCCCATGACCAGTCCCACCACGACCGGGTCCACGCCGGACTTGAAGAACGCCACCCAGGCCGCCGCCCCGAGCAGGAAGTAGGCCGGGCCGAACCGGAGCCCCGTGGCCCGGACGGCGGCCGTCGCGACCAGGATGCCCACTCCGGCCAGCAGCGCGGGCACCTGCAGGCGCGCGCTGTAAAAAATCGCGATAACGGCCAGTCCGGCCAGATCATCCACCACGGAGAAGGTGAGCAGGTAGGTACGCACCCGGTCGGGCAGCCAGGAGCCGACCAGGGCCAGCATGCCCAGTGCGAACGCGGTGTCGGTGGACATGGACGCGCCCCAGCCCCGCGCGCCCGGCCCGCCCGCGTTGGCGGCCAGGTAGATGGCGACCGGGACGATCATGCCGCCCAGGCCGACGACGAGCGGCAGCGTCAGCCGCCGGCGCTCGCGCAGTTCGCCCATGTCGAACTCGCGCCGGGCCTCCAGGCCGACGACCAGGAAGAAGAAGGTCATCAGGCCGGAGTTCACCCAGCCGTGCAGGTCGTCGGACAGGCCCATGCTGCCGATGGTCACCGACAGCCGGGTGGACCAGACCGACGCATACGCCCCGCCTGCGACGTTCGCCCAGATCAGGGCGGCGACCGTGGCGGCCAGCAGGATGGCCGCACTGCCCGTCTCGGTGCGCAGGAACTGGCGCAGCGGGGTCTCGAGGTTCCGCGCCCACGCGGTCCGCCCGGACAGGAGGGAAGGCGCCGGCTGGGATTCCGTCATGCCCGGATTCTCCCAGGGCTGCGGAGCATAGTCGCCCGCGGCTCAGCCTTCCGGGCCGCCAGCGATCTCGTCCTCCTCCTCGCTGGTCACGTGGACCGCCGCCTCCTCCGCGCCCGCGGCGCCCCCGTCGATGCCCACGTCCTGGGCGACGAGGTCCGCCTCGTTGACCGGGTGGGCTCCCTCGTCCTCGGCCACCAGGCGGCCGGCCCGCGGCTGCTGCTCGTCGTAGGACTCCGGGCCTTCCCGGGGCAGGTCGCTCTCGGCCCGCGGGTCGGGGTCGGCGTAGGGTCGGGCTCCGGCTCCTCCTCGGCCAGCAGCTGGTCGAGCGATTCGCCCTCGCGCTCCTCGGCCAGCGTGGTGCCGAAGCGCTCCCCGGCCGACCACTTGTCGGCGGGCAGGACACCCTGGTCCAGTGGATCCTCGTACGGATCTTCGCTGTCCTCCAGGGTGTCGGAGGAGTCCAGGACGCCGTCGTCCTCGAAGTCGGTGTCCTCGAGCCCGTCCGTGCCGGGGGCGCTGTCGCCGCCGACCTCATAGTCGCCCGTGCCCCCGCCGTACGTGTACTCGGCGGTGCCGTCGCCCGGATCGGAGGAGGGTTCGTGGTTCTCTTCGGCCATGATCCCAGGCTAGCGACATTGATCGTCTGTCTGGACCGCGGCCGTCGCGGGCAGGTCAGTCCAGGTGGGCGGCCTTATAGTCCTCCCAGCGGTCGAGGACCGCCGGCAGTTCCTTGCTGATGAAGTCGAAGTACATCGCCGACTCGGCCAGCCGTGCCCCGGCGGGCGTGCCCGCGCCCAGTACCTCGGCCCCGCCGCGCATGGCGTCCGCCCAGCGCATCATGATCCCGTCCCGGACCCTCAGCACCTCATGCCAGACGTTGTCTGGCAGCACGTACACGTGGCGCCGGGAGCCGGGTTCGGTCTCCCGGCTGACCAGGCCCACCTGGATGAGGTACCGGACACCGCCCGACACCGCTGCCGGGCTGACCTGGAGCAGGCCGGCGAGGTCCTCCGCGGTCAGGCGGCTGGAATCCGTGGTCAGCAGGGCGGCGAAGATCCTGGCCGGCATCCGCGGCATGCCCGCGTCGGCGAGCAGCGAGCCGAAGCGCTGGATGAACTGCCGCACCGCGGCGCTGTCCCGCGCCTGCACGCCGTCCCCCGCCCGCGGGGCCGCCCCGCGCCCTCGCGCGCCGCCGCCTGCGAGCTGCCCCCGTACTCGCGGCCGCCGCCTGCGGGGCTGCCCCCGGGTCCGGGGCTGCCGCCGCCCGCGGGACTTCCCGCGCCCCCGGCCGCTCCTGGGCCTCCCGCCGCGCCTCGGGCATCTGCTGTCACCTCTCCCCACCGTCGTCGCTGGACCTAGTTTAGTCGATACATAACTTTCATGATTTTGTAAATCAAGTGCTAAGCTGAGGCCATGACCGCGGTGATCGAGGTAACCGGCCTGAGGAAGTCGTTTGGCCGGACCCACGCGCTGGACGGGCTCGATCTGACGGTGGCCGCCGGTGAGGTCCACGGCTTCCTCGGCCCCAACGGGTCGGGCAAGACCACCACCATCCGGGTCCTGCTGGGCCTGATCCGGGCCGGAGGGGGGAGCGCCCGCCTGCTCGGCGGCGATCCCTGGGCGGAGGCGACCACGCTGCACCGGCGGCTCGCGTACGTGCCGGGCGACGTCACCTTGTGGCCCAACCTGTCCGGCGGTGAGGTCATCGACCTGCTCGCCCGGCTCCGCGGCGGCCTCGATGAGAAGCGCAAGGCGGCCCTGCTGGAGAAGTTCGAGCTCGACCCGGCCACCAAGAGCCGGTCCTACTCCAAGGGCAACCGGCAGAAGGTCGCGCTGGTGGCCGCGCTCTCGTCCGGGGCCGAGCTGCTGATCCTGGACGAGCCGACCTCGGGGCTGGACCCGCTGATGGAGGCCGCGTTCCGGGAGTGCGTGGACGAGGAACGGCAGGCGGGACGGACGGTGCTGCTGTCCAGCCACATCCTGTCCGAGGTGGAGGCGCTCTGCGACCGGGTGACGATCATCCGGGCGGGCCGCACGGTGGACTCCGGGGCCCTGGCTGACCTGCGGCACCTGTCCCGTACCTCGGTGCGGGCCGAGCTGGACCGGCCGCCGGACGGGCTGGCTGGCCTGCCGGGCGTGCACGACCTGGAGATCACCGGCCACCGGGTCAGCGGCCAGGTGGACAACGGCGCGCTTCCTGAGGTGCTCAGCCGGCTGGCCGCGGCGGGGGTCCGCAGCCTGGTCAGCCAGCCGCCCACGCTCGAGGAACTGTTCCTGCGCCACTACACGGACCCGTCATGACCGCGGTGGCCGCCCGCACGCAGCGGCCCGGCCGCCCGCTGGCCGGCCGGAGCCGGGCCGGGCTGACCGGGACCGCCGCCCTGATCTCCCTCGCCCTGCGCCGCGACCGCATCATCCTGCCGGTCTGGGTGTACGTGTTCGCCGCCAGCATCGGCAGCACGGGGTACAGCTTCCGCCACCTCTACACCAGCCTCGGTGAGCGCATCGCGCTCATCGCCAGCGTCCGCAATGACCCGTCGGTCCTCGCGCTGAGCGGGCCGGTGTACGGGACCAGCGCGGGCTCGCTGGTGGCCTGGAAGGTCCTGGTGCTCGGCGGCCGCGGGCGCCGGGCTGATGGGGATCTTCACGGTGGTCCGGCACACCCGCGACGACGAGGAGCAGGGGCGGCTGGAACTGGTGGGCGCCGCGGCGGTCGGCCGCCAGGCGCCACTGGCCGCCGGGCTGGCGGTGGCGTTCGGCAGCGGGCTCGTCCTGATCCCGGTTATCGCCGCCGTGCAGATCATCCTGGGTTACCCGGTCGCCGGGTCGCTGGCCCTGGGCGTGGCGGTCGGGCTGTCGGGCTGCGTGTTCGCAGCCGTCGCCGCGGTCTGCGCCCAGCTGACGGTCAGCGCCCGGACCGCCCGCGGGCTGGCCGTCGGCGTGCTCGGGGTGTCGTTCCTGCTCCGCGCGGTGGGCGACTCGGCGTCCGGGGCGTCCTGGCTGGGCTGGGCCTCGCCGCTGGGCTGGGCCGAGCAGGTGCAGGTGTACGCGAGCCCCCGGTGGGGCGTGGCTGTCCTGTTCGTGGTGGCCGCCGCCGCTCTGGCCGGGTGCGCCGCGCGGCTGGCCGCCCATCGTGACCTGGGCGCGGGCCTGCTGCCCGCCCGGGCCGGCCAGCCGCAGGCGGCGGTGTGGCTGCGCAGCCCGCTCGCCCTGGCCTGGCGGCTGCAGCGTGGCGCCCTGCTCGGCTGGGCGGTCGGCTTCGCGCTGGCCGGCGCGGTGCTCGGGTCGGCGGCCCGCGGGATCGGCCCGATGCTGAACACCAGTGCCCAGGCCCGGCAGATGTTCATCCGGCTGGGCGGCCACAGCGGCCTGGTCGATGCCTACCTCGCGGCGGTGATCGGGATGATGGGCGTGGCGGCCGCGGCGTATGCGGTCGCGGCCGTCCTCCGGCTGCACGGCGAGGAAAGTGAGCGGCGCGCCGAGCCGGTGCTGGCCAGCCCGGTCGGGCGGGTCCGCTGGGCGGGCAGCCATGTGCTCGTCGCCGCCGTGGGCAGCGTGGCGCTGCTGCTGGCGGGGGGCGTGGCCATGGCGCTGGGTGATGGGTTCACCTCGGGCGGCGTGGGCGCCGAGGTGCCGCGGCTGGCCGGTGCGGGGCTGGCGCAGGTCCCGGCGGCCTGGGTCATGGGCGGGCGTGGCCGTCGCGCTCTTCGGCCTGGTGCCGCGGGCGGCGGTGGCGGGGGCGTGGAGCGCGCTCGGCGTGGCCGCCCTGATCACGCTGATCGGGCCGGCGATCAGGGTGGCGCAGGGGGTGCTGGACGTGTCGCCGTTCAGTCATATACCGAAGCTGCCGGGGGCGGCGGTCACGGTGGGGCCGCTGGCGTGGCTGGTGGTGTTGGCGGTGGTGCTGGCCGTGGTGGGACTGGCTGGGTTCCGGCGGCGTGACTTGATGTGAGTTCGCGGGTGAGGGCGCGGTGAGTTCGTGGTGGGGGCGCGGTGAGGGGCGCGGTGAGGGGCGGCATGGGGGCCGGGGGCGCTGGCTGGCCGTGCTTGGCGCTTGGATCCGGCTGGCTCGGCCGGCGCGGGTGTGCTTCTTCCGGCTGGCCGTATCGGGTACGCCAGCGCCCCCGGCCCCCACGCCACCCCGCGTCAGGGCGCCCCGGTCCGCCCGCCGCCCGCGTAGGCGCCGGCCGCCACGCACCCGCGTAGGCCGTCCGCCCGCGCGTGAGGCTCCGGCACCGCCTGGCGCGGCGCCTGCGCCGCGCCGCCCGTGTGAGGCGCTGGTCTGCCTGGCAGGGGTCAGAGGCACTGTGGTCACGTTGATCTTGGATGGCGGTGACTGGCGGGAGGGGCCAGTGTGACTCGTGGGACCGTGGCCCGGGGTGCCGGGCGGGGCCAGGGCGACTTGTCACCTATCTGGTGCACGGAAACCGGGACGAATCGGGCGCCGGAGTGCACCAGATAGATGATAAGTCGGCGGCGGACCCGGCGCGAGGTGAGGGGGGACCCGGGGCGGGGGGCGGCGGCAGGGGCCCGGGGCGGGGGTGAGGGGGCGTGGGGTGGGGCATGCGAATGGGGCCCCTCCGAGTATGAGTCGGAGGGGCCCCACCGGGCCGCGCTACACCAGTGCTCCGGTTGCCCGGCTTCCTGGAGCGCTACGGCCTACCGCATGGGGTGGAGGCAGCAACTGAAAATGCCGGTTGCCCGGCCTTCCTGTTGCCCGGGTTTCCCCGGCGTCCCGGGAGTTTCCCCCCGGAAGGACTTCCGCCTTGCGATGAATGAATTTGTA
Organism: uncultured Actinomycetes bacterium; assembly: GCA_963851025.1. GTDB lineage: Bacteria > Actinomycetota > Actinomycetes > Streptosporangiales > Streptosporangiaceae > RYN-230. The sequence continues at coordinate 37,610 of CAWKOA010000023.1, read as the reverse complement.
CTCCCGCCCGGCGAAGTGGCGCAAGGGTTTCTGGCCAGTAATTTCAAGATTTTTCTTGTTATCCGGGAAATCCACAAGAAGGCGCGTGTTATCCCCCGGGAAAGGGAGCTGTCCACCGCGCTATCCACATCCTGGTCCACAGCCTGCCCCGGATGCGGGCTGCCGGGGGGAGGAGCCGGAGCGGCGCTGATCCTGGTCCGGGCGGCGGGCATCCCCTGCCACCGGGCTGGACCGGAAGGCGGCCGGGATATGGGCGGGAATGCCTGGAACGCAGCGAGGCCCCTCCACGTATGAGATGGAGGGGCCTCGCCGCGGCCATTCAGCAGGGCGCCGATTACTCGGCTACCGGGGTGCTGTCCGGCCGCTCCACCGGGGCGGGAAAATCAGCCCGGAGTGCCAGTTTCCCGGCGCTCCGCACACCCGCCCGGGCGTTCCGGTTTCCCGGCCCGCCGACGTGCGGGGGTTCCCGCTGATCTCCATATTTGGTGGTGCAGAATTTGTACCGCCTGGCACCGGGCGGGGCAAGGGTTTTCGGCCATGAATTTACAGATTTTGCTGCTATGAACAGCTTTTCCACAACAGTGGCCTGGTTATCCCCCGGGCCGGGCGGCTGTCCACCGCTTCGTCCACAGCCCGGTCCACAGGGCCGTGCCGGGGAGGGCCGACCTACCGGCGCGGGCGGGGATCGGCCTGTTCCCCGCCGGCCGGCGCGGGGGAGCTGCCCCGGTCAGTTCCGTTGCGGCCCTTGGATGGGGCCGGAGCGGCGCGGCGGCGCAGCAGGCTGCCCAGCAGGGCCAGGCCAAGCGCGCCCGCCGGTGGCAGGGTGACCAGGGCGGGCAGCTGGTAGCGCCAGGAGAACTCGAACAGGTCGGAGGCGAGCAGGACAGCCGCGGCCGAGCCGAAGACCAGCAGGCAGGCCAGGGCGAGCTGGCGCTGGCCGGGGGACAGGAAGCCGCGCCCGCGGGCCGAGGCCAGGCTGCCCGCCAGGGCGATCAGCGCGCCCGCCAGCCCGGCCACGGTGGCCAGCGCCAGCAGCGGCCCCGGTGTGTAGCCGCCGTGCAGCTGGTAGCCGCGCAGGAACCCGGCCAGCGGCCGGTTCACCGTGGCCCGGCCGCCCATGCCGGCGGGCAGCGGGCGGACCTGGACGGGGCCGCCGCTGGAGGCGAAGTGCAGGCCCAGCATGATGGTGTGATCGGGGCTGAGGTAGATGCTGTCGCCGTACGACGGGTAGCTGGTCTGGAACTGCCAGCGGGAGATGGGCGTGTCCCCGGTGCTGGTCACCCGGTGCACCTCGAACAGCCGGGCCGCGTCGCCAAGGACGCCCGCCACCACCCGCAGCGGCTGCTGGGTGATCACCCGGTGCTCGAAGTTACCGATGACCTCGCCGTGGGTGCGGCCGGGCGGCGCCACGTACGTGTGGTCGGGGGACAGGGCGTTGTGCACCAGCCCGTCCGGGCCGAGCCGGATCGCGAGCGCCCGCGGCGGGCAGACCGCCCGCTCGTAGGCGGGCAGGTTCAGCGTCGCGCAGTCCGCGCTTTCCGCCAGCCGCCCGTAGATGGTGCTCCCGGCCGCGGGGGCGAGCGAGAACTGGTGCACGACCACGTACTCGCGGAGGGAGAAGCCGATGATCGGGAGCACGAACGCCACGCAGAGCAGGACGGCCCGGAGCAGCTTGCGCCGCCAGCCCGGCACAGCGATCAGCAGGTAGACCACGGCGGGGACGATGAGGATCTGGCCGACCTGGGCGACGGGCGCGCTGGCCCCGAGGGCCAGGCCGCCCGCCGCGATCAGCCGGGGTCCTGGGTCGGGCCGCCAGAGCAGCAGGGCCAGGCCCGCGAGGATCAGGGCCTCGAACCAGACGTCCGGCATGATGGTCTGCTCGATCTGCAGCTGGTAGGCATCGAGCAGGACCGGGCGCGGCGGCCAGCGCGGCCAGCCAGCGCGGTGTCCCGCGGCGGATCAGGAGCAGGTAGATGACGCCCGCCATGGCCAGGCCGGCCAGGTGCTGGATCACGGTGACCGTGACCAGGTTGCCCCCGGCCAGCAGCACCTTGAGGATCACGTTGTAGCCGAGCGGGTCGTTGCCGGGCCAGGCGCCGAACAGGTACTTGAGGCTGTCGATGTACAGCAGGGCTGGCTGGTAGGCGGCCAGCGAGAGGGCCCGCAGGACCAGGCCGGCCAGCAGGAGCAGCGTGATCAGCCAGTGCCGGCGTACGGTGGCGGCGGCCCGGCCCGGGCCGCGCCGGGCGGCCTGGTCCCGGCCGGCCGCGTCCGCGGCGGTCTCCCCGGTGGGCCCGTCAGCGGGCCCGTCGCCCCCGGCCGGGCCGGAGCCCGCGGTGGTGGACATTCGCATGACGGTCATCCCGGTAGGTGGGGGGCGCCGACGTCGGGCCGGCGGGCGGCGGCGCTGAGGCCGGGCGGGCAGGCGGCGCTGACGTAGAAGGCTATCCGAGGTGCCTGACTGCCGGGCCCAGTCTGCGGTCAGGGATGAATTTTCTTGCCTTCGCTAAGCATCGTGACGAACGCGGCGATCCGCCGGGCCCGGGTCTCCGGCCGCTTGGCCTCCGCCACGCGGTAGAGGATCGCGTACCGGTTGGCCCGGTCCAGGTCCTCGAAGAACGCGCGGGCCGCGGCGTTGCCGTCGAGGGCGCGGGCCAGGTCCTCCGGGACCGCCGCGCTGGACTGCGGCTCGTAGGCCGCGGCCCAGCGGCCGTCCGCCCGGGCCCGCTCGACCTCGCGCAGGCCCGCGGGCCTCATCCGGCCGGCCTCGATCAGGGCGCTGGCCTGCTCAGTGTTGATCCGGGACCACTTGCTGCCGGCCCGGCGCGGCGTGAAGCGCTGCAGCCAGTAGCCGTCGTCCAGGCGGCCCTTCTGGCCGTCGATCCAGCCGTGGCACAGCGCGACGCCGAGCGCGTCCGGATACGCCACCCCGGTGGTCCCCGAGCCCTTCTTAGGGATCTTGAGCCACACCCCGGGCGAGTCGGCGTGGTGCTCGGTGAGCCAGCCGTCCCACTCGGCTGCCGAGCCGAAGCCCAGTACGGGAAAGTCGTCCGCCGGCATAAGGACAGTGAACCACGCGTTACGACGCGAGGAGCTTAGTTGTATTTTCGCAAGTAAGGAAACCCCGCTGCCCGCTGCCCTGAGGGAGCCGTGACACCGCCCACCCGCCGCCGCCGGTACCTGATCCTCGTCATCTGCTGCATGAGCCTGGTGATCGTGGGGCTCGACAACACGATCGTGAACGTCGCGCTGCCGTCCATCCAGCGGGACCTGCACGCCTCGGTGTCCGGGCTGCAGTGGGTGGTGGACGCCTACACGCTGGTGCTGGCCAGCCTCCTGGTGCTGTCCGGCTCCACCGCGGACCGCTTCGGGCGGCGCCGGACGTTCCAGGCCGGGCTGGCCACGTTCACGGTCGCCTCGCTGCTGTGCAGCCTCGCGCCCAGCCTGGGCTGGCTGGTGGCGTTCCGGATGCTGCAGGCGGTCGGCGGCTCCATGCTCAACCCGGTGGCCATGTCGATCATCGTGAACACCTTCACCGACCGGGCGGAGCGGGCCCGGGCCATCGGCGTCTGGGGCGCGGCGGTGGGGGTCAGCCTGGCCCTGGGCCCGGTGGTGGGCGGGCTGCTGATCGCCTCGGTGGGCTGGCGGGGGATCTTCTGGGTGAACATCCCGGTCGGGGTGGCCGCGATCGTGCTCACCGCGCTGTTCGTGCCCGAGTCCAAGGCCCCGCACCCGCGGCGGCTCGACCCGGTCGGCCAGGTGCTGGTGATCGTGACGCTGGCCTCGCTGGTCTACGGGATCATCGAGGGGCCCGGGCACGGCTGGGGCTCGCCGGAGATCATCGGCTGCTTCGCGCTGTCCGCGGCGGCCCTCGCGGCCCTGCTCGTGGTCGAGCCGCGGCGCCGGGAGCCGCTGCTGGACCTGAGGTTCTTCCGCAGCGCGCCGTTCTCCGGGGCCACGGTGATCGCGGTCAGCGCGTTCGCCGCGCTGGGCGGGTTCCTCTTCCTCAACACGCTGTACCTGCAGGACGTGCGCGGCTACTCGGCACTGCACGCCGGGCTGCTCACGCTGCCGCTGGCCGCGGTCACGGTGATCTTCGCGCCGCTGTCCGGGCGGATCATCAGCCACCGCGGCCCGCGGATCCCGCTGATCGTCGCGGGCATCTGCATGACCGGGGGCGCGCTCATGCTGACCGGGCTGACCGCGCAGCAGTCCACCGGCTGGCTGCTCGCCTCGTACGTGATCTTCGGCATCGGCTTCGGCGTGGTGAACGCCCCGATCACCAACACCGCGGTGTCCGGGATGCCGCGCACGCAGGCGGGGGTGGCGGCGGCGATCGCGTCCACCAGCCGGCAGGTAGGCCAGTCGCTGGGCGTGGCGGTGGTCGGGCTCCGCGGTGACCTCGATCATGGTGGGCCCGATGCGCACCGGCTTCACCACCGCCAGCCACGTGGGCTGGTGGATCATCACCGGCTGCGGGCTCGTCGTGCTGGTCGTGGGGCTGCTGACCAGCGGCCGGTGGGCGCGGCAGACCGCGGCCCGGACCGCGGACCGGCTCATGTCGGAGGAGGAGCCGGTCCCGGTCGGGTAGAGGTCACGGGCCGGGGCGCAACTGCCCTGGTCAGGGCTCTGACGGGAAGCAGTAGGAGTCGCTGGACGCGTCGCCGCCCTGCAGCCGTACCTGGTGGGTGCGCCGGCCGCGGAACGCCTCGCCCTCGGGGAAGAAGCGCTCGTCGAAGGACAGCCCGCCGCCCGGCGTGACGTCCAGCTTGGCCATCCAGGCGCCCACCCCGTCGGGGTAGAACTGGTCGTCCCAGGCGCCGTACAGCGAGTTCGTGAAGTAGACCCGGTGGCCGTCCCGGCTCACCTCGACCATCTGCGGGCCGCCGCTCAGCGGCTGGTCCGGCCGGGCCGGGTGGGCCGCGCGGCCGACGATCCCGCCGATCCGCACCGAGCCGGTCTCCACCGGGTGCAGCGGGTCGCTCACGTTGTACTGCTTGAGCTCGCCGGTGCCCCAGCACGACACGTAGAGGAACTGGTCATCGACGGACAGGTTGATGTCCGTGACCAGCGGCGGGACCGCGCCGAAGCCCTGCAGCAGCGGCGGGAGCTGGTCGGCGGGGGCGGGCTCGGCCGGGATGGTGATCACCTTGGTCGCGGCCCACTCGCCGTTCTCCTCGTGCCACATCCAGATCGAGGCGGACAGGTCCGCCACGCTGACCACCACGCCGACGAAGCCGTACTTCTTGGTCGGGTCGTGCGCGGGCCGCAGTTCGAGCACCATCTGGTGCTCGTCACCGAGGTCCACCGTCTGGGTGAGCTTGCGGGTCTGCATGTCCCAGAAGTGCAGCCGGTGGCCGTACTTGCGGCCGAGCAGCAGCTCGGGCACGACACCGTCCTCGATCATGGAGGGGGTGCCCCACTCGGACGTGATGGCCACGTCGGCCATGACGTGCCACCAGACGTCGTAGGCGAAGAACTGGTCGCCGCGGTCGGCTTCCCAGGGCCCGAGCACGTCGAACGTGTTCTGGTCCAGCAGCGCGATACCGCCGGGGCCCTCCTCGCCGAAACCGCCCAGGCACGAGACGAACACCGCGCCGGGGCCGCAGTGCACGGTGTGCGGCCGGGAGTAGCCGGCCAGCTTGCCGACCTCGTCCGCCTCGATCACCTTGGTGACCGCAGGCGAGCTGGGGTCCGGCTCGGTGTCCAGGATGTGCACCCGGGACGAGCGGATGCCGGGGACGACCAGGTAGCGGCGGCCGCCGTGGTCGTGTCCCCCGCCGGGGTGCAGCGCGCTGGAGCAGGCGTTCCACCCGAAGTGATGGAGCTCGTCGCCGAGGTGCGGCAGCTCGGTGAAGCCGACCACGGACCCGTACCGATCGGAGCCGGGTCGACGTCGAGGACGGCGATCGCGTCGGGCTGGTCGGCCGGCCGGGAGAACGTGGCGACGTAGGCCAGTTTCTCGGGCGGGGCCTCCGCCGCGTCCCGCGGTGTGCGGTAGAACGTCGGGTCGTGGTGGTGATGCTCATCTGCCATAGCTGAGATCCTTCACAACGGTTCGACTGGGCGCGGCGCAGCGGGCCGCCCTGACCGAGCCCCGCCCGCTCAGTACATCAGCCAGAACCCGCTGATGGCCAGGGCGCCCAGCGCCACCAGGGCGAACAGGGCCACCCAGACCCCGCCCGGGACACCGGTGAGCGCGGCGAGCTGGTCCGCGTCCGACCGGGACGCCCGGCCACGCCGGCGGGAACGCTGCAGCTCCAGGACCGGCCGGATCCCCCCGATCAGCAGGAACCAGGCCATCGCGTACCCGAACGCCGCCTGCAGCAGGGACGAGCCGCGCCAGGTCACCAGGGCCACCGCGGCCGCCACCGTGACCGTGGCCAGGATCCCGTAGGCGTTGCGGATCATCAGGGTCAGCGCGGCCACGAGCACCAGGCTGAGCAGCAGCGCGGCCACCAGGTGCCCGCTGGCGAGCAGGGCCGCCGCGCCCAGGCCCAGCAGCGGGGGGGCCAGGTACCCGGCCGCGGCGGTGGCCACGATGCCGGGACCCGAGGCGTTCCCGGCGGACACGGTGAGCCCGGCCGTGCTGCGGTGCACCCGGACCCCGTCGAGACGGCGGCCCACGGCCAGCGCGACCAGCGCGTGGCCGCCCTCGTGGGCGATGGTCACCACGGTGCGGGACACGGGCCAGGCCCGGCGCCACCCGACCAGGATCAGCGCGGCCAGGGCGGTGCCCAGCACCAGCAGCCGGGGCGGCAGCGGCTCAGCGGTGATCGCCTCGTGCCACAGCTGGCCGAGCGAGGTGGCGTGCACGCTCGCCATCCTGCCAGCCCGGCCCGGCCGGCCCGGCCCCGATAGCCGGACATCAGAGGACATCCCCAGCCAGTTCCCAGCGCGGCCCGGCCTCCCAGAGGCCGCACCAGGAGGCCGCGGGCCAGCAGGCGGCGCAGAATTCCCGGCCGCCTCACCAGCAGGACGCTCGTGATTAACGCGGGATTCACCTGGCGGGGCTGATGAATAAGTGAGGAGTGCGCCGGCCGGCCAGCGGGGACCCGCCGGGCCGCAGCCTCGGGGGAGGCGCACCGCGATGGCTGAAGTCCCGGCCCGGAACCCGGCCACGAGCCCGGACCCGGATCAGCCCGGACCCGGCGCCGTAACGGCCCGGCCGGGGCTGCCGTCGGGCCCGGCGCTGCTGCCTCCCGGCGAGGCGGCCCGGATCCTGGGCGGCCCGGTCCGGGAAACCCGGTTCTCGCCCCCGTTCGGCGCCGGGGTCATCTACCGCCGCGGTCCGTCCGTGACGGTGACTGTCATCGTCACGGACGGCGTGCGCGGCGCGGCGAGCGCGGGGCCAGCACGCCGCGCAGGCCGCCCGCTGGCGGGGATCGGTGATGAGGCGTGGCTGCTGGAAGACCCCGAGCAGACCGCCGTGGTGTGCGTGGCCGGGCTGACCGCGAAGATCACGTTCATCGGCCGGCCGGGGCCGGCCCACGCACGGGTGCTGCCTGGACTGGCCGCGGCCGTGGCCGCGCGCCTGTCCGATCACGTGGTGCGGTCCGCGCCGGTCCAGCCCCCCGTCTAGCCCGCGTTCCAGCCCCCGGGCGGCGGGGACCGGGTCAGCGCCGGGACAGGCGGTCGATCTGGGTGACTTCCGAGGCAGTGAGGGAGAAGCTGAGCACGTCGAAGTTGGCCGCGATCCGGTCCGGCCGGGCCGACTTCGGGATCACCGCGATGCCGTGCTCGATGTGCCAGCGGAGCACCACCTGGGCCGCGGTCACCCCGTGCTCCCCGGCGATCCCGGTCAGCACCGGGTGACCCAGGTCCGTGCCCTTGAGCGGGCTGTAACCCTCCAGGGTCACCCCCCGCTCGCGGCTGTCTTCCAGCACGGCCTCGTCGTACTGGGCCGGGCTCCACGGGATCTGGTTGACGGCGGGCGCTTCCCCGGTCGCCTTGATCAGCGTGTCGATCTGCGCGATCGAGTAATTGCTCACCCCGACCGCCCGGGCCAGGCCCTGGCCGCGCAGCGTGAGGAACTCACGCCACACCGGGCAGATCGCGCGGGCGGGCGGCGGCCAGTGCACGAGCCACAGGTCGACGTAGCTGGTGCCGAGGGCGCGCAGGCTGGCCGTCAGCGTCTTGCGCTCGTGGCCCGCCTTGCCCGGCGGGAGCTTGGTGGTGATGAACACCTCGCTCCGGTCCAGGCCGCTGTCCCGCAGCGCGCAGCCCACCTCGGCCTCGTTGCCGTACATGGTGGCCGTGTCGAGGTGCCGGTAGCCCACCTGCAGCGCGGTGAGGATGGCCTCGTACCCGGCTGAGCCGTGCAGCCGCCAGGTGCCGAAGCCGAGCAGCGGCATGCTGACCCCGCCGGGCAGCACGGCGGAGGGGATTTCTGGCGCCTTCGTCATAGGGGACATTCTGCCCAGCCAGGACCGTCCTGACGCGGCGCGAGTCAGGTGATCAGCGTCCCGGTGCGGGCGGTGAGGCTGGCGAACAGGTCGCTCAGCCGCTTGGTGACCGGCCCGGGCGAGCCTGATCCGATGGGCCGCCCGTCCAGCTGGACGACGGGCGTGAGACCGCCCATGGTCCCGGTCACGAACACCTCGTCGGCCGCGTAGAACTGGGTCAGGCTGTAGTCGCCGGCCGTGTGCGGGATACCCGCCTCCGCGGCGAGTTCCAGCACGGCGGCCCGGGTGATCCCCTCCGGGCAGGCGGCCGTGGTGGGCGTGCCCAGCCGCCCGGCGGTCACCAGGAACAGGTGCGTCGCGTTGGTCTCGGCCACGAAGCCGCGGCCGTCCAGCATGACCGCGTCGTCCGCCCCGGCCACGTTGGCCTCGATCTTGGCCAGGATCGACGGGAGCAGGTTGTTGTGGTGGATCTTGGGATCGAGGACATCCGGCGGCGGGCGGCGCACGCTCGAGGTGATCAGCGTGATCCCGGACTGGTCGTACACGGGGTCCTTGTGCTCGGCCAGCACGATCAGGGTGGGCCCGGACTGGTTCAGCCGGGGGTCCATGCCGCTGGTGATCTTCACGCCGCGGGTGAGGGTGAGCCGGATGTGCACGCCGTCGGTCATCGCGTTCGCGCGCAGGGTGCGGCGGATCTGCCCGGTGATCTCCTCGTCCGACGGGACCCCGGTGAAGGCCAGCGCGGCCGCGGAGCGGCGCAGCCGGGCCAGGTGCTCGCTGAGCCGGAAGATCCGGCCCTGGTAGAGCCGCAGCCCCTCCCACACCGCGTCACCGCCCTGCACCGCGGAGTCGAAGGGGCTGATCACGGCCTGGTCGCGGTGCGACAGCACGCCGCCCACATTGACGATGAGGTCACGGTTGCGCTCATCAAACGTCTGCAGCACTACGGGGCTCCGGGGTGGGGTGCGGGGACCTGGGCAGCGGGGCCGGGTGCGGGCTCCCGGGCTGGCGCGCCAGTCAGGCGGCGAGGCCCGCAGCCGCTGGTAGAACGGCTGGCACCGGCTGGCCAGGGCGGCGAGCCGCGGCGGGAGGGCCTGGCTCCGGCGGGTGGTACGGGCCGAAGCCGGTTGACCGCCAGACCGAGTCGTACCAGTGCGGTGCCCAGACGCCGTCGGTGTCCCTCGGCCCCGGGGGCCAGGACAGCATGGCCGCCGTGAACGGGACGCCCAGCGCCGCGCAGAGCGCGCGCAGCACTGCCTCCGGGTGTTCCAGCAGGTCACGGGAGTCGATCACCGGCCCGCCGAACCGGTCGAAGATCTCCGCCTGCTGCCACACACCGAGATCATCCAGCGTGGGCGTGGCGCGCACCTTCGCGTAGGAGGCCAGCAGTTCCCGCGGATCCCGGATGAGGAACGCGTGCCGCAGCGGCGCGAGCGCGTCCCGGTCCACCTCCGGCAGCAGGTGGTGGGTCATGTGCTTGGCGTAGAACACGGTCCGGCCCGCGGGCAGGGGTGCCGTGGTCAGCTCGCGGATCACGGTCTGCCAGCGGACCGGCTGGCTGGCGAGGACCTCGTCCCGGCCCGGGTGCGCGAGCCCGGTGCGGTCCAGGTAGAAGGCGTACAGCGGCTCGTCCGCGACCACGGTGTCCGGGCGGTTCTCCCAGGCCCGCATCAGCGCGGTGGACACCGTCCGCGGCCCGGACCACATCGCGATCCGGATCGGCTCATCCGCCATGGCTCACGCTCGGGCGAACTGGGCGGATTCGGCGCGCGATCGTGGTGTCCTCGCCGTGCCCGGTGTGCACGACGGTCTCCGGCGGCAGGTCCAGCAGCCGGTCCTGGATGGACCTCGAGGATGGTGGCGTGGTCTGAATACGACCGGCCGGTCGCGCCCGGGCCGCCGTGGAACAGGGTGTCCCCGGAGAACACCGCCCGCAGGGACGGCGCGTACAGGCACACGCTGCCCGGCGAATGGCCCGGGGTGTGCAGCACCCGCAGCGGGGTGGCCGCGATCTCGATGACCTCCTCGTCGGCCAGGTCGCCGTCGGGCAGCGTGTCGGGGTAGACCATCCGCCAGAGCACCTGATCGCCGGGGTGCATCAGCACCGGTGCCCCCGTTGCCTCGGCGACCTGCGGCGCCGCGCTGATGTGGTCGTTGTGCCCGTGGGTGCAGACGATCGCGGACAGCCTGCCGCCCGCCGACCGCGGCCAGGATCGCGCCGGCGTCGTGCGCCGCGTCGATGACGATGACCTCGTGATCGTCACCGACCAGCCACACGTTGTTGTCCACCGCGAAGTCCTGGCCGTCCAGGGAGAACGTGCCCGAGGTGACGACCTTCCCGATCCGCGCGGCCATCAGAGCGTCACCACGCTGCGCAGCACCTCACCGCGCTCCATCTTCGCGAAGGCCTCCTCGACCGCGTCCAGCGCGATCGTTTCACTAACGAACTTATCGAGCGGCAGCCTTCCCTGCAGGTACAGGTCGATCAGGACCGGGAAGTCCCGCTCCGGCAGGCAGTCGCCGTACCAGGACGACTTGAGTGCGCCGCCCCGGCCGAACACGTCCAGCAGCGGCAGCTCGATCCGCATCTCCGGGGTGGGCACGCCGACCAGGACCACGGTCCCGGCCAGGTCCCGGGCGTAGAACGCCTGCTGGTAGGTCTCCGGGCGGCCGATCGCCTCGATCACCACGTCCGCGCCGTTGCCCTCGGTCAGCGCCCGGATCCCCTCGACCGGGTCGGTCTCCCGCGAGTTGATCACGTGGGTCGCGCCGAACTGCCGGGCCCACTCCAGCTTCCGCGGGTCGATGTCCACCGCGATGATCGTCCGCGCCCCGTTCAGCACCGCGCCGAGCACGGCCGCGTCGCCCACCCCGCCGCAGCCGATGACGGCGACCGAGTCGCCCCGGACGACCGGGGCGGTGTTGATGGCCGCGCCCAGGCCCGCCATCACGCCGCAGCCGAGCAGGCCGGCCACCTCGGGCCGGGCGGCCGGGTTGACCTTCGTGCACTGGCCCGCGGCGACCAGCGTCTTCTCCGCGAACGCGCCGATGCCCAGCGCGGGGGACAGGACCGTGCCGTCCGGGAGAGTCATCTTCTGCCGGGCGTTGTGCGTGCTGAAGCAGTACCAGGGCCGGCCCCGCTTGCAGGCGCGGCACTCGCCGCAGACCGCGCGCCAGTTCAGGATGACGAAGTCGCCGGGCGCGATCGCGCTGACCCCGTCGCCCACCGCCTCGACCACGCCCGCGGCCTCGTGCCCGAGCAGGTAGGGGAAGTCGTCCCCGATGCCGCCTTCCCGGTAGTGCAGGTCGGTATGGCAGACGCCGCACGCCTGCACCCGGACCAGGGCCTCCCCCGGGCCCGGGATCCGGCACCAGGATCGTGGTGACTTCGACTTTGGCGCCCTTAGCTGGGGCGACGACGCCCCGCACTTCGTGTGTCATCCGACCATCGTGCCGAACGCCGGTGCCCAGCGGAAGGCCGGGGCCGGCGCACCGCGGGTTGCGACATCCGTCAGCCGACCGATGTTTCGGGCTCCCCGGCCGGCCATCGTGGGCTGGAGAACGGCGTTACATGCCGGCACCTGACCCGACCAGGCTCGGCAAGGAAACAGATGAACAGGTTGGCGCCCGTCCGCGTGACGGCACCGCGCCCGTATCGCATCTCCCTTCCCGCAGGTCCCGAAGCAGCGGCCGAAGCCCGCCGCCACGTCTGGGCGATCATCCACGCATGGGACATCCCCATCGACGCCTACGGCGCGGCTCTGCTCGCCAGCGAACTGGTCACCGACGCCATGAGGCAGGACACAGATGGGCACGAGGCGGTTCAGTTGATGATCAGCTGGGTTGATGGGCAGTTGCGGGTGGAAATACACGAGGGATCGCAGTCCGGTCCGGCGCCAGTGCCGGTGGACCCGCGGCCCGACGCGGACGCCCGGCGCGGCCTCATGCTGGTCCGCAACGCGCGGCGGCGCTACTTGCGCTTCCGGTACTGGCCCGAGCAGGCCCGGCAAGGAAACAGATGACAATGATGGCGCCAGTCCGCGCGATAGTGGAGCGTCCGTACCGAATCTCACTGCTCGCAGGCCCGGCCGCCGCGGCGCAAGCCCGCCGTCACGTCGGCGCGTTCATCCGGGCCTGGGACGTCCCCGTGGACCCCTACACCGCGGCCCTGCTCACCAGCGAACTAGTCACCAACGCCATCCGGCACGCTTCGGACGAGCACGAGTCCCTCGATCTGGTGATCAGCTGGACCGCCGGCCACCTCCGGGTGGAAGTACACGACGGGTCGCGGTCGGCCCCGGCCCGGGTGCACCCGCTGCCTTACGCCGAGGCCGGGCGCGGCCTGATGCTGCTGGACAGCCTGTCCACCGGCTGGGGCCACCGCGAGACGGCCCGCGGCAAGGCGGTCTGGTTCACGCTCGCCCCCTAAGCCTCGTCCTGGATCCGGTCAACTCCCCCCCGAGCCGGATCCAGGACGAGACGGAGCTGAGCCCGGCTGGCCGGCCGCAGTGCGGCCCGGGTGCGGTGAGGCCCCGAGGACCCACAAGGAGGCTGGGCTGGCGGGCTCAGCCGGAGAAGCCGTCGTCGGCTGAGCCCAGGCGCGGGGCTCAGCCGGCGGCGGCGCGGCGGTCGGTGGCCTCGCGGGCGATGTCGATGCGGGACCGCACGTCGAGCTTGCCCAGGATGTGCGAGACATGGGTGGCCACGGTCCGGTGGGACAGGAACAGCCGGGCAGCGATCTGCGGGTTGGTCATGCCCTGGGCCACCAGCGCCGCGATCTTGGCCTCGGCGGGCGTCAGGCTGTCCCAGCCGCGCCGGGCCCGCCGGTGCTTGACCCGCGGGGCCCGGCGGATGCCGTGGGCCCGGAACCGGGCCTGCAGCCGGGCGACATCACGGGTCGCGCCGAGCGAGGCGTAGACGTCAACCGCACGGGTGAACGCCGCCCGGGCCCCGTCCCGGTCGCCGTGGTCTACGAACGTGACGGCTGCGGCCTCCAGGGCCTTCGCGCCCGGCAACGGGCGCCGGGCATCGTGATAGCGCTCTGCTGCCCCGAGGAGCCGGCCGGGGTCGCCGTCGACCAGGCCGCGGCAGTACAGGGCGGTGGCCTGGCGATGCGGGATCTCCGTGTCGTGAGCGAGTTCTACCGCCCGGTCCGCGAGGACCAGCGCGGCGGCCGTGTCGCCGGCCTTCGTGGCGAGCCGGACGCCGTCCGCCAGCAGATCCTCGACCTCATCGAGTTCTTCGGCGTGGTCCGCGAACCCCGTCAGTACGCCGAGCGCCTCGGACAGCTCACCCGCCTGCTCCAGGCCCTGGCTGCGGGCCAGGGCCAGCGGGCCCACCACGCGGCTGCCGATGCGCTTGGCGTGCGGCGCGGCGGCGGCCAGGTGGGACCGGGCCGCGCTGGCGTCGCCCCGATGGAAGCAGATCACCGCGGCGACGCCATGATCACAGCAGGCCACGCCGGGATCCTTGCTGACTTCCTGGACGACGCTCTACCTCGGCCAGGGCGTCATCCCAGCGGCCGGTGTGGAAGAGCAGCTGGCCGAGGCAGCTTTGCGCCTGGGCGCGCCGGACCATCAGGCCGGCCCGGTCGGCGAGCTGCTGGGCCTGGCGGGCCGCAGCGAAGGCCCCCTCATACTGGTCGAGATCGCCCAGCGTGACCGCCTTGTTGACCTGAAGCAGCAACCGCAGGTCGGTAAGCGCGGGCTCGGCCTGGGTCACAGTCAGAGCCCGGTCGAACAACGTCAGGGCGTCGGCCGTCCGGCCCTGGTTCACCGCTGCGAAAATCAGGACGTGCAGGGCCCAGGCGATCGCCCAGTCGTCGGCGGCGTCGGTCGCCTCGGCCAGGGCCGCATCAGCGACCTGGCCGGCCAGCTCGATCTGGCCCAGGTGGCGGTGCGTCCGTGCGATGGCCACCAGCAGCCGCGCCCGGTGCCGGCCCGAGATTCCGGGTAGGGCCAGGGCCTGGTTGAGCGCGCTCAGGGACTCGGAGAACCGGCCGGTCATCGTCCGGCACTGAGCCAGCGTCCAGTGCAGGTCGACCAGCAGATCAGGATCGTCGGTGGCTGCGAGCCCGCGCTGGGCTACTTCCTCGGCCGCGGCCGCGTCCCCGATCCGGTAGAGCGTCTCGGCGAACAGGCAGAGCAGGCAATCGTGCTGAGCAGCGTCCGCTGGTGATCTCGTGACGGCGTAACCGAGAAGTTCCGCGGCAGCCCGGGGAGCCTGGCCGACCAGTAGCGGTGCCGTGCGGCCCAGCCAGCGCAGGATCCATTCATCCAGCGGTTCCGCCGTATCGGCCGGACCGCGGACGGCCTGGAGCAACTGCCTGGCTACCCGGTCGGCCGGGGCGCCCGCCTCTGCCAGAGCCCGGCCCGCCTCGCGATGCCACGCGGCCCGCACCGGCGCCGGGATCTCGTCGTACAGGGCCGCGCGGATCAGCGGATGCCGGAACCCGAGACCGTTACCTGACTCGGTCAGAACGCCCGCCGTCCGGGCCTCCTCCAGGGCCGGGACCAGGTCCGCCACACCCCGCCCGAGCACGGCGGCCAGATCCGGAACGGCGAAGTCCACCCCCAGCAGGGCAGCCGCGCGCAGCACCTCACGGACCCAGGCAGGCACGAAGCCGAGCCGGTCAGCGATCGCCGCGGACAGGGACTCAGGCGCGTGCCTGCCCGTCAGCTCCGCTGTTCCCGTGTCGGAGACGGACAGGCTGGAGCTGCGAGCCAGTGCGTCCACCAGTTCCGTCAGATAGAGCGGGTTACCTGCGGCGCCATCGGCGAGGTGCTTGAGCTCGTCGTCAGGCTGGCCGCCGGCCAGGGTGCCGACCAGTTCAGTCACTGACTCCTCAGGGAGCGCGCCGAGCTGGAATCGCGCGGCGAGGTCGGCCGTGTGCCGCAGCGCCAGCAGATCTTCTCGCTGCGGAACCGGCCGCATCATGCCCACCAGGAGCAGTGGCAGGTGCCGGGCCGAGCGGGACAGGCGCTCCCAGAGCGTGACGGTGGCCGGGTCGGCCCACTGGAGGTCGTCCACGACCAGGACCATCGGCAGCGTGGTGCACAGTTCGGTCACGAGCGCGAGCAACTGCTCGGCCAGCACGATGGGCACGTCCTCGCCGTGCCCTGAAGCGACCTCGCCTCGTAGCAGCCCGACGATGGTCTCCTGCCGCGGGTTGGCCGACGGCTCGCGGACCCGCAGTCCGTCCAGGATGGGCAGCAGTGGCAGCGCCTGCCCCAGTTCGTCGCCGGCGCCCCAGTAGATCTGGCAGCCATGGCCCGCCGCGGCCGAGCAGGCCGCCTGCACCAGAGCGGATTTGCCGATGCCTGGTTCACCTTCGATGAGGACGGCTTGGCCATGCCCCGCGGTCGCCTCGACGGCGCAACTGATAAGCCGCGAGAGTTCATGGTCGCGGCCGATCAACTGACTGGCTAACCCTGGATCGGGCACGAGGTGGATCGTACCTCCCTAATTTGGGCGGAACAAGCGCTTTCGCCCTGGTAAACGGCGGTACAGGAGGATCTTGGGCCGGGGCGGCTGGGGTCATGCGCCTGACGGATTTGCACTTCACACTTTCCGGATTTCCAGCCGCCTGCAATTTGCAAGGCTATTTGCACTGCATCTTTTGCCCCCTCCGGAGGGCCTAACTAGCGGGTAACTAAGTTGTTTCCTACCTGTCAGGTCAGGTTGCGCTAAGGCCGTACGGGAACAATTGATGGTTTAAGGTTCAAAGACATTTATTATTAATTCCCAAAAATTGTGCAATTAGGGTAGACAGCCAGGTCAGAGCGGCTATAAAGTTGCTCTTGCCGGAACGCATGCGCCGGGTTATCCACAGGACCGCCCATTACGGGGAACCACCCTCAGGGCTTTATCTTATGGAGGCGCCATGCGTATCGCGCAGGCACTCGCCATAAAAACCGCCTTACTTCTCGGCGTAGCCGGAACACTCCTTTCCGGGTCCGCTCTGGCCGTGCAATCCGCCCTTACTAGCGTTAGTGCTGTTCCTGCCGCGTCTGCTGTGACCCCAGGTGCTCATCTGGCGATGCTCTACGACGGCCCGCACAGCAAGATGCTTTACGACTAATACCAAGATCGGCTCAGCCGTAGCTTCTGCGAGTTACTTAGCAACTTAATATTCCCTTCGCGCCGGGAATGCTTGTTCACCCCCCGCGGTGCCCACCGCGGGGGGTGAACGCTTTTCTCAGACCAGGATCTGGCCGCGCAGGATGATCCGGCGGGGATGATGCAGAACGTCCGGGTGGGCCACCGGGTCTTCGTCGAAGACGACCAGGTCAGCAGGGGCGCCGTCGGTGAGCCCGGGCAGGCCGAGCCAGGCCCGGGCGGTCCAGCTGGCCGCGCCGGCGGCGGCCGCGCGGGGCAGGCCCGCGCTGATCAGCCGCTCCACTTCCTCGGCGACCGTCCCGCACGGGTGCGTGTCGGTGCCGGCCAGCACCGTGACCCCCGCCTCGTACGCGGCCCGGGCGGTGTCCGGCATCGCCGCCCAGCCCGCCAGGTAAGCGTCCCGGCGGGGCCCGGGATCCCCGGCCCGGACCCGGAACGCGGACGCGGCGAAGGCGTTCAGGGTGGGCACCAGGGCGGTGCCCTGGGCCGCCATCTGGTCCAGCAGGCCCGGGTCGAGGTGCATGCCGTGCTCCAGGCTGTCCACCCCGGCGGCGACCGCGTTGGCGCAGCCCGCGGCGGTCTGCGCGTGCACCGACACCCGGCCGCCGATCGCGTGCACCGCGCTGGTCACCTCGCGGAGCACCGCCAGCGGGACCGGGGGCTCGTCCCAGGCCCAGTCGCCGATGATCTTGCACCAGCCGGCCGCGGGGGCCGGGCCGGATCCCGCGGCGCCCGGCGGTGCGCCGGGTGCCGGTGCGGCGCCCGTGTGTGCGGCGCCCGCGTATGCGCCGGCCGTGTGTGCGTCGGCGGCCCGGGCGGCGGCAGGCTGTCCGTCGGCGGCCCGTGGGGCGGCCGTCCCTGCGTCGGCGGCCCGTGGGGCGGCCGCCCCTGCGTCGGCGGCCCGGACGGCGGTCGGCTGTGCGGTCGCCGGCCACAGGGTGTCCGGCCGGGCGTCGGCGGCCCGGGCGGCGGTGGCCGCCTCCTGCACGGCGGCCCCGGCGAGGTCCGCCTCGCTGACGTGGCGTCCCCAGCCCGGGAAGAAACGGCCGGGCGTGGCCAGCCACGGTCCCGCCGAGCGCACCCGGGGCAGGCCGTCCGCGTCGTGCGCCCACCCTGGGATACGGGCGGCGGCCCCGGGGGCGCGGATCAGCAGCACACCCGCGGCGGCGTGGTCCGCGAGGTGCCGGCGCAGCGCTGCCTCGTCGAAGGGATCGCCGGGCCGCTCGGCGCCCGGGTGAGTGTGCACATCAACCAGGCCGGGCACCACCCAGCCGCCGTCGGCCACGGTCTCGGCGCCCGCGACGGGGTCCTCGCGGAGCACGCCGCCGTCGATCCACCACGAACGCACCTGCCGCTCCGGCAGCACGGTTCCGCGCACATGCAGCACCATGAGCCGTGTCTACCAGCCGGGCCCGGACGCAGACCAGTTGCGGGCCCGGTCCGAGGCGGATCCGGCCAGCGGACCCAGGGCCAGCCCTCAGGGCCAGCCTCAGGGACCAGGGCGCCGGGGCCAACTCCGGGGGCCAGCATCCAGGGACCGGGCCTCTGGCGGCAACCCAGGGGGCCGCCTCCACGGACCCGGGCCTGCGGCCGACCTCCACGGACCAGGCACCCCGGGACCAGGCACCCCGGGACCAGGCACCCCGGGACCGCAGGCACCCCGGGACCAGGCACCCCGGGACCAGGCCCCAGAGCCCAGACCCGGGACCGACCCAGCGCGCGGGCCGGGGGGCATACCGCATTTTGGATACAGGCGCCGATATGCTAAATGCATGGGGAAAGCATCGTGACCGCGGACGCCCAGCCGGCCAGGCCGCCCGTGTACATCAGCCCGGTCACCCGGCCGGTGCCGCTGCGCCAGTCCGTGTACGAGGCCCTGGTCGAGCTGGTGGTCGGCGGCCGCCTCGGCCCCGGCGAGCACCTGGTCGAGACCGAGCTGGCCCGGCAGCTGGGGGTGAGCCGCCAGCCGGTCCGCGAGGCGCTGCACCGGCTGGAGGCGGAAGGCTGGGTGGACCTGCGGCCCAACCAGGGCGCCTTCGTCCATGTCCCCACCGACCACGAGGTCGACGAGCTGCTCGACGTGCGGGAACTGCTGGAGGTGCAGATGGCCCGGCTGGCCGCGCGCTCGGCCTCCCCGGCCGGCATCGCCCGGCTGCGGGCGATCTGGTACGACGGGCAGAGCGCGGCGGGCTCCGGGGAGACGGAGCGGGTCGTGGCGGCCAACAACGAGTTCCACGCCACGCTGGCCCGGGTGGCCGGCAACGCCGTGCTGGCCGACCTGGCCCGCATCGTCAGCCGCCGGGTCCGCTGGTACTACCGGCAGGTCGCGCCGCTGCGCGGCCAGGAGTCGTGGGCCGAGCACCGGGAGCTCATCGACGCCGTCGAGGCGAAAGACGAGGAGCGGGCCGCTGAGATCGCCCGCAAGCACACCGAGGGCACCCGCTCGGCCTATCACCAGCCCGACGCGCGGCACGACTAAGGCGGGACGCGCCTTAAGCCCGCCCGGACATCGAGCGCGATCACGCAAGGATAGCCGCGCTCCCGGCAATGGCGCGCCTGGGTATATGCGCTTTGCCCTGTCCTTAGACGGCTAAATCAGGGCACCTTCCCGATGATCTCAGCGTTATTTCCCTGCTGTAGAGGATCCATTTACCGGTCTATGATTCGGCGATGCCGCGATGTGGCGGCAGGATCTTCCGCCTTCACGGCGGACGGATATCCTCAAGGGGGACTCATGAGCTCATTTGTGAGACGGCCGGGAATGATGGCCGGGGCCGTGCTCGCCGGGGCGGTGCTGGCGGCCACGGCACCTGCGGCGGTGGCGCAGGCGAAGACCGCCACGCCGGGGGTTATCAACGTGCCGTGCCAGACCAGTGCGCTGGCCGCCGCGATCACCACCGCCAACGGCGGCGCCGGGGCCGTGCTGGCCCTGGCCGCGAACTGCACCTACGGCATCAAGATCCCGGCGACCGCCGCCGACGGGCTGCCGCTCATCACCGGGCACATCACCCTGGTCGGCGAGACGAACACCGTGATCCGGCGCAGCCCGGCCGCGCTGACGTCCTTCCGCGTCCTCGACGTGGCCGCCGGCGCGACGCTGCGGGTCACCAACCTCTCCATCCGCGACGGGAAGACCGCCGGGCTGGGCGGCGGAATCCAGAATGCGGGCACCCTCTGGATCGACAAGGTGACGTTTATCGGGAATACCGCGGGCAATGGCGGTGCGCTGGCGAACAGTTCAGGTGCGACCGCGACCGTCGAAAACGCCGCGATAGAGGAAAATACGGCCACCAGCGTCGGTGGCGGCGGCATCATCAACTTCGGGCTGCTGACGCTCGACGAGAGCAGCCTCACCGGTAACCACGCGCCGATTAACGGCGGCGGGCTGAACACCCAGCCGTCCGGCGTTTCGCACATCACCCAGAGCCAGTTCGCCGGTAACGTCTCGGGCGGCCTCGGGGGCGGGATGTCCAACCTCGGCACCACGACGCTCTACGGCACGTCGGTGCGGTTCAACAAGGCTTCCAGCGGCGGGGGAATCGCGACGGGCAACGCCAACGTCACGCTGAAGAACTCGGTCGTCACCAGCAACACGCCCGACAACTGCAACCCGCTCAACACCATCCAGGGCTGCGTCAACTGACGGGCCGGGCTGGCCGCCTGCGGTGATCAGGGGAGCCGGACGACGCTGACCGGGTCGGGGGCGTAGGGGTCGCCCGCGTTGTCGATCAGCTCGATCTCGGCCCGGTCGGACATGATGTGGAACGAGCCGTCGGCGGCGTATTCCCGGATGACGGTGACCGTGCCGTCGGCGTGCGTGTAGCGCTCCTCGGCCCAGCCGTCCCCGGCCTGCCTTTCCGCGTCCACGGCAGGCTCGTCCCGCCACTCGAAGCGATAGGGCGCCAGCGGGAGCCTCAGCTCGTAGGGGTAGCGGCCAGACATGCCGGGTTCCCTCCCAGGGGAGTGTGATCGCGGCGGGCCCGCAGGGGCCCGCCGCGATCACGGTAACGGTCGGGCCGGTGCTCAGGCGATGGCCGGCTTGGCCTTCTGCGACTCCTCTCGACGGAGACCTGCACGGCCGCGGTCCATCTGCTCCCTGGTGGGCGGCTTGCACAGGAACCCAACCGTGAGCGCAGCCAGCGCGCCGATCGCGGCGCCGAAGAAGAAGCCGAACACCCAGTGGAAGTGCGCGGTGCCGTACAGGGTGCCGGTCATGATCAGCGCCGCGCCGCCGCCGGCGAAGCTGCCACCCAGTGCCTTGAACGCGTAGATGGAGCCGTAGTTGACGGCATTGTTCGTCTCGCCGTAGTAGTCAGCCACCAGCGCTGCCGTCATCGGGAAGTTCGCGCCGGACAGGCCACCCGAGATGATCGCGAAGATGACGAACAAGGGTTTGTTGTGCGCAGCGCCCGCGTAGTAGGTGGCCAGCTGGAAGACCACGTTGCCCGAATAGGCGTAGACCATGGTCCTCCGGCGGCCGATGAACTCGGAGATGTACCCGTAGACCGGCCGGGCCAGGCCGTCGCTCAGAGCGAAGCCGGCGAAGCCGGCCACGGCCGCCACGCTCCCCAGGCCCATTGCCTTGGCGAACGGGTAGTAGTAGGCCACGCCGAACAGGGAGCAGCCGATGAACAGGGCGTACTGGATCCCGATCCACTTGGCCTGCGGCGTTCGCCACATCTCACCCGCCGTTGTAGTGCCGCAGCGCGGGCGGGTTGTTGCGCAGGTCACGGGTGCTGTGCTTCTGCCAGTTGAGCGGGTCGACCTCCTTCGGCCACCAGTTCTTGGGCGGGTCCTTCATGAACCAGCCGGCGATGGCGATGCCGACCGTCATGATGAGGCCCTGCCACAGGATGTAGGTCTTGATCTGCGAAGGGGTCATGTTGATCGCGGCGCCGTTTATCCCGCCGATCACGATGATGAACGGGACGGCGCCGTAGGCCCAGCCGCCGTTGACGAAGCCGGTCCGCCAGCCCTTCTTCTCCGGATACCACTTGGCCACGATGTTGATGCAGCTGGAGTAGACCATCCCGGAGCCGATGCCGCCCAGGACCGCGTACCCGAGATAGGCCTGCCAGATCGAGCTCGACTCGGCCAGCAGCCCGTACCCGATGATCCCGCAGATCAGGCCGCCCAGGATGGTCGCCCATCGGACGTTGAGGATGCCCCGGTTGCGCAGGATCCCGGCGAAGATCTGGACGAACGACTCGAAGATGACGAAGAAGGAGAACGCCCAGAACGTCTGGCCGAGGCTCCAGTGATGCGCCGCCTGGAGGGAGCCGGCCACGGTGCCCCAGGTGTACTCGAGCAGCCCGGCCAGGCACATGGCCAGCCAGGCCGCCATGATCGGGACCCAGCGGCCGTGGCCGAGGACGTCCCGGGGTGATCTCGCCGACCCGGAAAACCCGGCCGGTCGCGTTGGTTACTACCTCGTAGTTGGCTTGTTCCTGTGGTTGCGCCCATGGGTCGCACCGATACCTCTCGCAGGAGACGCTGTTGGCTCGATTTCCGGCCCGGCGGACGCCGGGGCGGGCTGCTCGACGCGGACGCTGCGCTCCCGGAGTGCCCGTGCTACCGGAGTACGTGCCCGTGCTACCGGGATGCCAGTGGTACGGAATGGGAGCGGTGCCGCGGAGGTTGGTATCGATCTCGGCTGGTTTAGCTCCGGGTTGCCGCCCGGAGTCCAGGCCGGATAGAGGGCAGGGGCGTCGCGGGGGGTGTGTAAGCGGTCCGCGCGGCGCCCTTGGTCCCCGTGGCTAAGGCGGCCCGCGTGAGCCCCCGGATCGGCCAGATCCTCGTTGATCTGCCATGGCGCCTCCAGGTCCGGGGCCGCTGCCGCGCTGCGCCCGCCGGGGCGCGCAGCGCCGCGGTCCCTAGGTCTCCAGTCCCAGTGCCCGGAACAGGGCGCTGCGTTGCGGGCCGCCGGCCGCGGCCGCGTACAGCTCGTCCAGACCCCAGCCAGCCTCGTCGAGCAGCTCGGCGGCCTGGTCGAACAGCGGCGAGCGCTGGTCGGCGGGCACTTTCTCGATCACCAGGTGGCTGACCACCTGCAGGACCGCGGCGCGCAGTTCCTCGCGCCGCGCGCCGGACGGGCGGGCCACCCCCGGCATTAACGGGATGATCCTGGCGCCCGGGCCCGGCGTCAGCTGCCCGTTGGGGCCGCTCATGGCGGGCCCCCGGCCGGGCCCGTCCGGTCCAGCTCCGTCAGCTCGGCGCGGAGCCGGTCCGCCTCACCCGGGCGGCTCAGGTCGATGATCCCGACCCGCGAATACGCCCGGCCGGCCGGGCGGCCGTCCGCGCGCGGGGCGGCCTCGCGCTCCACGAACACCTCGAACCGCGGGCTGGCCGCGCGCGGCCCGATGGACAGCACGTAGCTCAGCACCGCGCGCCGGTCAGGGAGATAACGCTGCTGGTGACCGTGGTCAAAGCTGATCTGCCATTGATCTGCCATCTGTGTTCCTCCTGCCCGGGGTTCCGCGCGGCGCCCCGGGTTAACCGCGGCGGCGGAGCCGCCGCTCGGCGCGGAGCGCCGATCGGGGGGCTCCGGGGGGTCGCCCCCCCGGGCCAGCTAGGCGCCGACCCCCCGGTTCAGCGGCATCGAGTAGCTCTCTTCCTTCAGCCGGGCGTGCCGGGCCGGGTCCTCGCCCTCGCGCAGCTCGGCGGGCACGTCCATGCCCATGTCCTGCCAGTTCAGGTTGGCGGCCCGCTGCAGGGCCGCGACGTGCTCGGGCAGCATGTGCCCGAACCGGCCCTGCATGGCCAGGTAGTCCACGACCGGGCGCTGCACCGGCGGGTGGAAGTAGTGGTACTTGCGCTCTTCCGGGTCGTACTCCCAGACCGGGAACAGCCCGGCCTCGACCACCCGGCGGCCCAGCTCGACCGTCATCGAGGTCTGGTAGACCCAGCCCTTCTGGCACGGCGTGAAGCAGTGCATGAACGCGGCCCCGCGGCGGTTCAGGCCCTTGCGGGTCTTGTTCATCAGGTCGACCGGGTAGCCGACGGTCGTGGTGGCCACGTAGCAGTGCGGGTGCCCCTCGGCCATCATCTTGGCCAGGTTCTTGGGCGGCAGCTGCTTGCCCGCCGGGTTGGCCTTGCCGGTCGGGGTGAACGTGGTCAGCCCCGCGTACGGCGTGGTCGGTGAGACCTGGATGCCGGTGTTCGCGTAGCACTCGTTGTCGTAGCAGATGAACAGCGCGTCGTGGTCGCGGTACAGCGCGCCGGAGATCGAGCCGAGGCCGATGTCCGCGGCGCTGCCGTCGCCCGCCATCACGATGATGTTCGGGTACGGGCCGGGGTGGCGGCCCTTGCGGATCATCGCCTCGTAGCCCGCGGCCATGCCCGAGGTGAACGAGCCGCCGCTGGCGATCGGGGTGTGCGCCCACGGCACCGTGTAGGGGGTGCACAGGTAGGTGGAGTTGGCCACGTACATGCAGCCGGTCGGGCCGGCCACCACGGTGTCCTGGCCGGCCGCCTTGAGCACCCAGCGGTACTCGATGGCCGGCCCGCACCCCGCGCAGGTCCGGTGCCCGGCCTGGTAGGGGTCCTCGTCAGGCATATCAGGCAGGTAGTGCCGGTCCCGGCCGGTCTCGTCGTCCAGGGCCGCCGCGCGGCCCTCCTCGTCCAGCAACGGAAGGTACTGGCGGGTGACTTCGATGGCCATCAGCGTGCTCCTCGGTTGTTGATCATCGTCATCAGTCCTCGAATCCGACCCAGTGCGCGGCCTTCTCGACGCCGCCGCGCTCCACGGCCTGGCCGAGCTTGCCGGCCATCCACTCGAACTCCGCGGTGGGCACGGTCTCGCCGCCCAGCCCGGCCATGAACGAGGTCAGCAACGGCCGGTTGGCCGAGTAGTACAGCGCGCTGGCCACATCCGGGGCGAGGATCCCTCCGTAGCTGGGGCCGCCCAGGCCCAGGTTGGTCTCGACCACGCCCACGGCCTTGACCCCGCGCAGCGCGTGCCGCAGGTCGTCACCGGGGAACGGCCTGATCCACAGCAGCCGGGCCATGCCGATCTTCACGCCCTGCTCGCGGAGCCGGTTGATCGCGGCCCGGCAGGTGACCGAGTGGCCGCCCGAGATCACGATCGCGATCTCGGCGTCATCGAGCATGTACTCCTCGACGAAGTGCGCGTAGTCACGGCCGAAGACCCGGCCGAACTCGTCGGTCTTCTCCCGGATCACCGGGATCGCGTCCTCCATGGCCCGGGCCCGCTCCAGCTGCAGCGGCGGTCCCTGGGACGGGTGGATCTGCGGGCCGTGTGACACCGGGTGCCGCGGGTCGAGCGGGAACGGCAGCTTGTACGGCGGCAGGAACGAGTCCACCTGCTGGGCGCTGGGCATTTCCACTTCACCGGAGATGTGCGAGACGAAGTACCCGTCCTGCACCACCATCTGCGGCAGCAGGACCCGGGGGTCCTCGCCGATGGCGTACGCGATGAGGGTCTTGTCGAAGACCTCCTGCGGGGTGGCGGCCCAGCCCATCAGCCAGCCCATGTCCCGGGTGCACAGCGCGTCGGTGTGTTCGGACCCGAAGTCACCCGGCGGGTCCAGGGTCCGGTCGGCGATCGTCATCTGGATCGGGATCCGGGCGCCGGAGATGATCGAGTACATCTCGTAGGCGTAGGTGACCCCGACACCGGACGAGCCGGTGAAAGCCCGGGCCCCGCAGGATCCCGCGCCGAACGCCGCCGACAGCTGCGCGTGCTCACCATCCGCGGTGATGTACTCGGAGTCGAGGATGCCGTCCGCGATGAACTGGGCCAGGTTCATCATGATCGCGGTGTACGGCCGGATCGGGTACGCCGTGATCACGTTGACGTTGGCGTACAAGGCCGCGTAGGCGGCGGCCGCGCAGCCGTTCAGCCGCTTGCGGGTGCCGGTCAGTTCGGCCAGCCGCTGCTCGCCGGCCGGGGTACGCAGGCCGGGCCCGTAGGCCGGCTGCTGGCCCCAGGCTCCCTCGACGTGCACCGTGGTCATGGCGCCACCTCGCCCTGGTCTTCGTTGCGGAGATTCTGGGGTTGGCCGTTGGGTGGCTGGCCGTTGGGCGGATGGCCGTTCGGTGAGGGCCCGCCTTGCGGTGCGGGCTGGCGCCGGGCCGCGTCGTACTCGGCGATCGTGTCCTCGATGAGCTGCTTGGTGAACGCGGACTGCTCAGCGTGCGCGCCGTCGTACGGGGCGAACGCGGTTTCCATCCGGGTCACGTCCTCGGGCGCGTCGAAGTCCATCTCGGGCACCTTCTCCAGGCAGCCGGTCGGGCACTCCTGCACGCAGACCAGGCAGCCCTTGCAGTACGTGGTGCGGATCGAGTAGTGGCCGTTCTCCCGGGCGTCACGCAGCACGCTGACGTCCGGGCAGACGATGTAGCAGTTGTCGCAGCCGTTGCAGACCCCGCAGCTCATGCACCGGTCGGCCTCGGCGACCGCCTGCTCCTCGCTGTAGGCCAGGGTGACCTCGACCTTCTGGCTGGCGCGCCGCTGCGCCGCGGGGGAGAGCGGCGCCTCGATCCGCGGCGCATGCCGGAAGTAGGCCGAGTTCAGGCCCTCGTACGGCATGATCGTCACGTCCGGCTCGGGGGTGAGGGCCTGCGCGGTGAGCAGCCGGTCGATGTCCCGGGCGGCCCGCTTGCCGTCGCCGAGCGCGTCCACCACCATCGACGGGCCGCGCATCACGTCCCCGCCGACCAGGATGTTGCCTTCCACCCGGCCGTGCTCGTCCGCGGTGATGGTCCCGCTGGCGTCGCTCAGGTGCCCCGGCAGCCACTCGAGCTGCTGGACCTGGCCGATGGCCACCAGGATCGTGTCGCAGATGACCTCGCGCTCGGTGCCCGGGACCAGCTCGGGGCGGACCGCGCCGTCGTCGCCGCGGGCCAGCCGCGCGTCGCAGAGCACGGCCCCGGTCACGTGGTCGTCCTGGGTGACGACGCGGACCAGCGAGGTGCCCGGCGAGAACAGCACGCCCTCCTCCCGGGCCTGCTCCAGATCCTCGGGGACGATCAGCAGTTCTTCTTCGCTCTCCAACGACACGATCGTGGCCGCGCCCCCGCCCAGCCGGATCGCCGACCGGGCCGCGTCCGAGGCGGTGTTGCCGCCGCCGATGACCAGCACCTCGCGGCCGACCTGGACCGGGCGGCCCAGCCCGGCTTCGCGCAGGAACTCCAGCCCGCCGCCGACGCCGCGGGCCTGGATCCCCTCGACCGGCAGCCGCCGGCCCACGTCCTGGCCGAGGGCCAGGAACGCCGCGGGGTAGTTACGCAGCTCGTCCCAGCTGATGTCCTGGCCGGCCCGGGTGTTCGTGCGGATCTCGATGCCGCCCAGGGACAGCAGCTTGGCGATCTCGGCGTCCAGGATCTCCTCGGGCAGGTGCCAGTGCGGGATCCCGGCCCGGAGCATCCCGCCCGGCTTGTCCAGCGCCTCGAAGATCACGCTGCCGTAGCCGAGCCTTCTCAGGTGATAGGCCGCGGCCAGGCCGGCCGCCGGAGCCGACGATGGCGATCGTGGTGCCGTTGAGCGGCGGGAGCGTGTCCTTGACCGGCTCCTCGGGGAGGTTCAGACCGTAGTCGCCGAGGAACCGCTCCACGCTGCGGATGCCGATCGGCTCGTCGTGCTCGGCCCGGTTGCAGGCCGTCTCGCACGGGTGGTAGCAGACCCGGCCGGTCACCGACGGCATCGGGTTGTCTTCCATGATCGTGAGATAACCGTCGAGGTAGCGCTCGTGCTTCACGAAGTCCAGGTACTTCTGGATCTGCTCCCCGGTGGGGCAGGCGTTGTTGCACGGCGGGGTCTTGTCCTTGTAGACCGGCCGGAAGAACCGGAAGTTGCCGGTGGGGAAGAGCCGCTGGCCCTCCTTCTCGGTCGGCGGCGGGGTCACGCCGGCGATGGGCAGCTGCAGATGCGGCGGGATCCGGGTGCCGCGGACGGACATGGGGCCTCCTCGCGGGTGGCGCTACGGGTGGTTCGCGGTTCGGGTCAGGAGGTGGGGGCGGGCGCCGGGGCGGCGGGGGCCGTCGCGGCCGGGGTGGCGTTCCCGTTCGGGGACACGGCATGGGCGAACTCGATCACGCGGTGGTGGGCCACGCCGCGGAACATCGCGTCGCGGTCGGCGACCTGCTCGGCCACGCCGTCCAGCGGCAGCACGCCGGTGGCGGCGGTCAGCGCGCCGATCAGCGGCGCGGCGATGCCCATCCCGATCGCGAGGCGTTCCTCCGCGCCCTCGGTGGACATCCGGTCGTAGGCCAGCTCGCCCAGGTCGCGGACGAACATCCAGGGGCTGGCGCCCCGCTGGTCGGCCAGGCCGACCGCGTCCACGACGACGAGCTTGGCCAGCTTGGCCCGCATCGAGTCGGGCAGGAACTTGAGCAGGTACTCGGGTTCGCGGGCGGAGTTGACGACCAGCACCCCGCTTCCGTCGGGCGTGCCGCGGAGGAAGTTGACCGCCTTGACGATCGTCTCCTCGACGAGCACGACCCAGTCGGGCCGGGGATTCTCGTACACGAAGCGGTCCACGATGGGGGAGTCACCGAACCGCGCGTACCTGCGGACCAGGCAGTTGGTGCGGTCCGGGTCGTCTACGTAGTCGCTGACGTTGTCGGCGTAGAAGCCGAGCGCCCGGGCCGCGGCGGCGATGCACGAGGAGACGTCCCGCGCCTCCTTGTCCATGATGATGCCGCGGGACCAGACCGTGAGCTCGTGATACACGACGCGCCACTTCCTAACATTGTATACCGTCGTCAGGATACTGACATGGTCCGACGTTGGCCGGGGAGCGTCAAGGGGTAGGCCCGCCCGATTTCGCCGGCGTTGCCCGCGCGTTACGAGATGATCACCCGGGAGGGCCTGCGGGGGCGACCCGGCGGTCCGCAGGTGCCGCCTGGGTGAACCGCGTTCGTGATCATGGGTTTGGTGTTGCTGGAACGACTTGGGTTCAGGGGGTCGTCGCAACGTTCCTGGTGAGAGGGAGTGTTGTGATGAGCGGACGGCGGCCGTTGCCGCGGCCGGTGCGGGTGGTGTTCTGGGAGGGTGTCCGGGCCGGGCTGGCCACGAAGGAGGCGGGGCGGGCGGCGGGCGTGTCGCATGAGACGGCGCGGCGGTGGATGGCTGAGGCTGGCGGGGTGATCAGTACTGGGGCCTCGCCTGTGTCGGGCCGGTATCTGTCCCTGGCCGAGCGTGAGGAAATCGCGGTGGGGAAGGCGGCCGGGCTGAGCCGGCGGCAGATCGCTGCCCAGCTGGGCCGGCCCCCGTCCACGGTGTCGCGGGAGCTGGCCCGTAACAGTGGCCCGGGTGGCCGGTACCGGGCGGTGATCGCCCAGCAGCGCGCCGATGAGCGGGCCCGGCGGCCCAGGCCGGCAAAGCTGGCGGTCAATCTGATGCTCCGGGCGCTGGTCGCGGAGCGGCTGCGGGAGCGCTGGTCGCCGGAGCAGATCGCTGCCACGCTGAAAGCTGACTTCCCCGGCCGGCCGGAGATGCACGTGTCGCACGAGACGATCTACCAGTCGATCTATGTGCAGGGCCGCGGCGCGCTGCGCCGCGAGCTGGCTGCCTGCCTGCGGACCGGGCGGGCGCTGCGCCGGCCCCGCCGCCAGGCCGCCGCCCGCCGCGCCCGGCCCGGCCCGGTGACCGGCAAGGTCATGATCTCCGAACGGCCCGCTGAGGCCGCCGACCGGGCCGTCCCGGGCCACTGGGAAGGCGACCTGATCCTCGGCGCCGGGAACCATTCCGCGATCGGCACCCTGGTCGAGCGGACGACCCGCTACTGCCTGCTGCTGCACCTGCCCGCCAGCCACGACGCCGAAGCTGTCCGCGACGAGATGATCACGGCCATCACGGCGCTGCCCGCGCAGCTGCGCCGCTCGATGACCTGGGACCAGGGCGCCGAGATGGCCGCCCACGCCCAGATCACCCTGGCCACCGACCTGGACATCTACTTCTGCGACCCGCACTCACCCTGGCAGCGCGGCAGCAACGAGAACACCAACGGCCTGCTCCGCCAGTACTTCCCCAAAGGCACCAGCCTCGCCCCCCACAGCAGGCAGCACCTGGACGCCGTCGCCGCCGAACTCAACGACCGCCCCCGCAAAACCCTCGGCTGGCGCAGCCCCGCACAAGCCCTCACCCAGCTACTCTCCCAGCCAGACCCCGTTGCAACGACCAGCTGAATCCGCCCGACACCAAACCCATGATCACGGATCTGCCTGGGGAGGTGAGCAGTCCGTCGCGCCGGGCTCCCGGCGCCAGGCCCAGGCGCGGGGGACCAGCCCGGCAGACTCGGTGGCGGGCCTCGCCGGGATGCCCCATGATGGGTTGACTCCCGGTCCGGCAAGATCACGTGACACTGGCACGGCAAGGGGACACATGAGCGACCAGGGCCCGCAGGACCCGCCGCGCGGGCGGCGGGCGCGTGGCTCTGTCGATGCCGGCCCCGGGTACCCGGGCGACCAGCCGCAGCGTGAGTATCCGCCGCCGCCGTACCCCGAGATGGTGCCTGGGCAGCGCGGGCCGGCGGCCCCGGCCCCGGACGGTTCGCGGGGTTTCCGGGAGTACCCGGCGCCGCCAGCCCCTTCAGGTAGCCGGGGGACGCTCAGCGAGCCCGCGCGCGGCACCAGGCGGTCCGCGGCGCCGGCTGAGCCACGGCCCGGTTATGGTGCCCGTCCCTCGCCGGGCCAGTCGCCGCCCGGCTACGGGCGGGCGGGGGCCGCGGGAGAGCCGTCACCCGGTTACCGGCCCGCGGGGAGCCCGGGAGAGTCGTCGCCGGGCCGGCGCCGGGCCGGCGCACCGGCTGAGGCGGCGCGCGGTTACGGGCGCGGCGGCCCGGCGGGCAACGGTCCGGCGGGCAACGGCACCCGGGGTTATGAGCACGGTGGTGCCCCCGCCAACGGCACACGAGGCTACGGACGTCCCGGCGGCCCCGGGGAGGCGACTGGGTACGCCCGGCCGGTTCCCCCGGCGGGCGCGCCTGGTTACCCGGCTCGCGCGGTCCCGGGCCAGGCGGACCCACGTCAGGCGGCTCCGGGCCAGGCGGTCCCGCGCCAGGCGGCTCCTGGGCAGGCGGCCCCGGGTCATGCGGCTCCTGGGCAGGCGGCCGGATACGGCCGGGCGGGCGCGCCGGATGATGCGGCTGGGTACGGCCGGCCCGCCGGGCCGGGCGAGGCGGCCCGCGGCCGCAGGCGGGCGCCCGCGCCGGGCGAGGACGCGCGCGGCTACCGGCCCGAGCCAGGGCGAGGCGGGGACGAGCCCGGGCGGGATCCGGGCCGCGAGCGGCCCGGGCGCGGGCGCGATGACAGCCGTCCGGGCCAGGCCTGGCCCGCTCCGGACGCCGGGCGTCCCGGGCGCGGCGGCGCGCCCCGTGACGAGCCCGGCGGCGCCCAAGACTTCTACCCCGGCCGCGGCCGGGGTGCTGACCGGGGCGGGGAGACGGCGTCGCGGCCGGGCCGGGCGGGCGAGTCGGGCGGGCCGGGGCAGGCGCTGGACGGTGGCCGGGGTCGGCGGGCTGACCGGCCGGAGCGGGCTGACCGGCCGGCGCAGGCTGACCGGGCCGGACGGGCCGGGCGGGCTGACCGGGCCGGGCGGGAGGCGGCCGGCCGGGTCGTCGAAGGCCAGGTGATCCGGGGAAACGCAGCCGGGCCAGCCCGGGGCGAGTTCCCCGGCCGGAGCGACTTCCTGGACCGGGGCCCGGACGACGATCCCGAGCGGGACAGCCATGACACGGGCAAAGGCCGGGGCCGGGGGCGCGGCCTGTTCGGCAGGCGCGGCCGGGACGCCGGGCCCGACCCCGAAACTGATCACGACGCCGGGGCCAGCAGCGCCCAGAGGTCATTCCCGGCCGCCCCGTCCCGGCTGCCCCGCCTGGCGGGCTGGCCTGAGCGGGCTGCGCCTGAGCGGGCTGCGCCTGAGCGGGGCGCGCGAGCTGCCCGGCCAGGTCCGGCTGTTCCCCCGGCTCCGCCGGGCGGTCCGGTTCCGCCGGGTGCTTCGGTTCCGCCGGGTCGTCCGGGTTCGCCGGGTCGGCCGGGTTCGCCCGGCGGGCCGGCTGCTTCCGGCAGTTCGGTTCCGCGTGGCCGGCCGGTTCCGCCGGGTGCTTCGGTTCCGCCAGGCAGTCCAGCTGGCCCGGGCAGTTCTGTGCCGCGTGACCGTTCGGTGCCGGGCCAGTCCGTGCCTGGCCGTTCGGTTCCCGGCCGTTCGGTTCCGGGCCAGTCGGTTCCCGGCCGTTCGGTGCCGCCGGGCGGTCCGGTGGCTCCTGGGGGCCTGGTCCCGGCGGCCCGTTCGGTGCCGCCTGGCGCTCCGGCTGGCCGTCGTGGGCCGGTTCCGCCGGGGAGTTCTGTGCCTCCCGGGAGTTCTATGCCCGGCGGCCGGCCGGTCCCCGCTGGCCGTTCCGTCCCGCCCGGGCAGCAGGACCCCGCCGCCTACCTGACCGCCCCAC
Organism: uncultured Actinomycetes bacterium; assembly: GCA_963851025.1. Classification (GTDB taxonomy): domain Bacteria; phylum Actinomycetota; class Actinomycetes; order Streptosporangiales; family Streptosporangiaceae; genus RYN-230. The sequence continues at coordinate 5,680 of CAWKOA010000023.1, read as the reverse complement.
CGGAGCAGGCGCGCCTGGCTGGCCCACCGGAAGCCACGCGCGCCAGCCGGCCCGGCCGGGGCGTGGACGAGCCGCCAGACTCCGGCTGGTCATCGGCGCCCCGGCGCGGGCGTCGTCACCGTCCCGAACCCGGGCCCGAGGCCGCCCCGGAACCGGTCACCAGAGACCGCCCGGCGGAGCGGACCGGCCCGAGCCGCCACGGCCGGCGCGCCGGCAGGACCCCCGGGCGGCGGTGACATCTGGCGGCGCTCGGCTGGGACAACCCGCAACTGACCGGCGGTCACCTCGGCCCGGGCCCGGCCGCCGCGGCCGGCCCATGGCCGGGCCGCGCGCCGCGTCCGGGCCAGCGTCGCCCGGCCGGGCCGCGCCCGGCTGGGCCAACTCCGGTCCCATCGCTTCCGGGCGGACGTCTCCCGAGTTCCCCGGCGCGGGGCGTGGCGCCACGGCGGGCTTCGTTGCGGATCCTGAATTTGACCTTGACGACCGGCGAGGCGCAGACCGGGAGCCCGCCGGCTGGACCGGTGGCCGGCCGGTGCCCGTGCCGCCGGGGACGCGGCCGCCCGCGGATCCGCGGGCCGGGGACGAGGCCGCCGCCGGCCGCGGTCCCGCGGCCGGGCCGCCCTGCGGGAGGCGCCGCCGGACCTGGACGCGGACCAGGCGGGCCGCGACGGAGCCGGCCGAGCGCGCGGCCCGGCCGGGCGTCGCGGGCGGAGCGGGCTGAGCACGGGCGGCCGGGCGGGCCGGTCGGCCGGGCGGGCCGCCGGTCCGGGAGGCGCCGCAGCCGCCGGAAGCTCATGATCGGGGCCGGGCTGGCGGTGATCGTGGCCGGGGCGGCGGTCGTGCTGGGCTCGGGGGTGCTCGGCAGCAACGGGCCCGCGCACGTCCTGGTCACGCCGGACAAGCTGGGCGCCTACGTGCGGCGGCCGCAGCTCGAGAAGCAGATGAACGCCGCGCAGCTGCAGCGGCAAGTCATCACCAAGAGCGCGGGTCAGGCCACCCACGTCGTCTCGGCGGTCTACGAGGACGGCACCAGCGCCACCAGCACCCAGCCACCGCAGATGATCCTGTTCATCGGCGGCAACCTGACCGGGGTCTCCGCGGCCGGTTTCATCGCGAGCTTCACCCAGCAGTCCAAGGGCGCGTTCGTGACCAGCGCGGGATCACTCGGCGGGTCGGCGGCCTGCGTCAACGCCCAGGCCAGCGTGCCGGGCAGCGTCGCGCTGTGCACCTGGGCCGACAACGACACGTTCGGCGTGGTGGCCTCGCCCACGATGAGCGCCACCAGGCTGGCCACGCAGCTGCGGGCGATCCGGCCGATGGTCGAGCACGTCGCCAGGTAGGCCTGGCGGGCTGAGGGCCTGGTCGGCGGCAGCGTGCGGGCGGGGTGCGCGGGCGGGGCCGCAGATCAGCTGGCCGCGTCCTTGCCGTGCTGCGGGCGGGGCCTGCGCAGCGAGAACCGGACGATCGCGATGGCCAGGGCCGCGGCCAGCACGGCCAGGCCGACGAGCTCGCCGCCGATCAGCCGGGTGCTGAACGGGAAGGTCGCCGCCGCGTCGGTGACCCGCACGTTGCGGGCGTTAGGGCAGCACGGCGGAGTAGGGGCTCGGGCTGGCGCTCGGTTGCGGCGACACGGTGGGGAACAGGCCGCCGGGCGAGCCCGCGGACGTCGTCGGCCCGGGCAGCTGCGCCCAGCGCGCCCTCGGGTGGTGGTCAGCGGGACGGTGGGCAGTATCCCCGCGGGCAGCGTGGCCCCGATGCCCGAGCCGGTCGACGGCGAGCTGGAAGCCGGGGTGGGCGTCGGTGACGGCGAGGTGCTTTGCCGACGGCTTCGCAGTGATCTTGATGGCGGCGTCCGCGGCGGGCGGGGCGGTGGCGTCGCTGGCCTTGGCCGTGGCGGTGAGGGTGATGTCCTGTGCCCACGGCAGTGCCGCTGGGCACCGCGGCGGTCGCCTGCAGCTCGTCCGAGGTGCCCTTGGCGATCCCGCCCACCGTGCAGGTGCGCCCGCTGGCCGTGGGGCAGACCGTGAACTTGGGCGTCACGTTCTTGCTGGCGGCTTTGCTGCTGATGGTCACGCTGACGCCGCTCGCCGCGCCGCCCGCGGGCCACACCCAGATCGCGTAGCTGGCCGTCCCGCCCGGATGCACGCCCGCCTTGGTGGTGATGGGCTGCACTTCCAGGCAGAGCTGGACCGAGGGGCTGCTGCCGGTCGGGCTGGGGCTCGGGGAGCTCGGTACCCGTCGGGCTGGGGGAGGGCGAGCCTGAGGGACTGCTGCTGGGGCTGCTGCTGGGGCTGCTAGGCGTGCTGCTGGGGCTGGACGAGGCGCTGCTGCTGGGGCTGGACGAGGCGCTGCTGCTCGGGCTGTGGCTGTGGCGCTGCTGCGTGGCCTTGGCCGTGGCGCTGGCACGTGGCACTGCTCGGTGGCTTTGGCGCTGGGTGGCGTGCTGGCGGTGGCTTGGCGGTCGCGGACTGGCTCGCGCTGGCCGAGGGGGAGGCGGAGCTGCTGGACTTGCGTGGCCTTGGACTTCGGGGTCTTGGACGACGAGACCGAGGCCGCGTCCAGGACGATCGCCGACTGGCCGGCCGGCACGGCGCGGACAGCGGAGGTAGTCGCCGGGGGCTGGCCGCACACGCTGGGCGCCGACGCGCCCACGGCGCTGGCATCAGTGGCGTTCGCCGTGCTGGCCTCGGCCGCCGTGCCGCCGAGAACGACCGATGCTGGAAGTGACGATGGCCGCGCCCGCCACGATGCCGAAGGCTGACGATGCGGATCGGGCAGATTTCATGGCCGCGCCTTCGTCGCCATGGTCATCTTCGTCGAGACCTCGCGTGTCCTCTGACTCATCAGATCGCCCGTGCGCGGAAACCATTCCCTGCTGCCGGAGTTCAACACCTGCGCTCAGGTGTCCCAGCCGCGAACATCGAACCGGCCTGCCCCATCGCCAGAATATTCGGCGTGGCAAGGCCCCCGGATGGCTATGTCATGAACTATCCCGGTATCTCCCTCCTCGGGCCGAGCCCCCCGGAGGCCATCTCTGCGTGGCGTTCCCGGGGCCGGCGCTAGCGGGTGATCACCAGGCGGCGCTCGTCTGGGCCCCGTCCATAACGGGCGGCTGGGCGGTCGTTACCGGGATCACGTGGCCGGTGGACAGGCTCATCTCCGCCAGGTGGCCGGGGTGAAAGTAGCCGTAGATGAGCAGGTGCTTTCCGGCTGCGTCCGGGGTGACGGATACCTCGGCACGATTCAGGCCCCCGGGGGCGATACGGGCCAGCAGCCGGATCCGTTTGCCCGTGGTGGTGGCGTAAAGGCTGAGGATCACCGCGCCCCCGCGAGGTGCCGCCGCCGTTTCCACGTACATCTGCGACCCGGTATTGGACAGGAGCACCCGGAACACGCCGGTGTGCAGGTGCAGCACCTTGCGGGCGTGGCGGGTCAGCGGGCCGCCCGGCGCGCTGGTGGGCAGGACCCATACATTCGTCAGCCCGTAGGCGTTGTAGGGAGATCCGGCCATGAAACCGAGCACGGAGCCGTCCGCGGTCAGCGACAGGTCGCCATCCACCGGTGGCCGTAGCCCCCCCTTTCCATATGACCAGGTGGTGATCTGCCGGGTGGCGAGGTGGATCACCCCGGTCAGCTGGTGTGGCGCGCACACTCCACCCACCTTGAAGGCCAGGACGTTCCCGTCCGCGCTGCCGACGAGTTCCATCACCACGCCGGTGATCTGGGGCACGCTCAGCGGTGTCAGCCCGCTAGGCCGGCCGCCAGGACCGATGGCGAACCGGTAGAGCTGCGTGGTGCAGCCCCGGGAGCTGGCCACCGCGGCCGCCACATACGTCCGGTCGCCACCGAGCCTGGCCACCGCCTCGAACTCGCGATCCGGTCTGGGCGCGGGCACGGACGCGACTACCCGGCCGGTCGCGGAACGGTAGATGTTCAGCGCGTTATCCTGCGGCTTTCCCGTGAGCCCGGCGAAGAACCGGGGCGCGCCCGCCAGGCCAGGAGCTGTCCCGCCATCCGGCGGGCCGGCCAGCAACCTCGGTACCACCAGGGTCGCGGTGACGACGATCATCGCGACGCACGCGGCCGCGATCACCGGGACGACGGCGTGAAGGCGGGCTCGTGGTGCCCATTCCACGAGCCACCGGGTCACCCAGGAGCGGCCCGGCGGCGTGGGCAGGCCAGGCAGGTCGCGGGCGGTCACTGTCTCGGCCGCGGCGCCGAACGCATCGCGGATCCGCTCCTCCATCACCGGCGCAGGCACGTCTTCCCGTCCTTTCATGCTTTCTCCCCGGCCTTCCTGGCCAGCGCGGCCAGCGCCCTGGACGCGGTAGAGGCCACGGTGCCCCGGCTGACGCCCAGATCGGCCGCGATCTCGGAGTCGCTCAGGCCCAGGAAATAACGCAGGACCAGCACCTCCCGCTGGCGGCGAGGCAGCTGGGAGACCGCCTGGAGCACTTCGCGCCGGTCCTCGCCGGCCAGCGCCGCCGATTCAGCCGACCAGACCGGCAGGTCATCGGTGGCCGCCCCGCGCAACCTGGCCCGCTGACGGCTCCGCAGCACCGAGCGGCTGCCGTTCAGCACCGATACCCGCAGGTAGGCCACCGCCCGGCTGGAATCGTTCAGCCGGCCGAGCCCACGGAACAAGCCGAGGAATGCGTCCTGCACGACGTCTTCCGCGCTGGGCTGGTCGCCGACTAGCAGCAGCGCCATCCGGGTCAGCCGCAACGCATGACCCCGGTAAAGCTCATCGACGAGTTGCTCGGACCCGGCGGGCGCCCGTGGCGCCACCACAGTGGCCCTCGGGCCCGATGTACTCGCCCTGCGCATGGTCATCGGCCCCACCAGACCGGGATGCTTCGATGATGCCGAATGGCAGTGCGCGCGCGGTAGTCGGTCGGCATGTATATAAGACGCCTCCGGCCGGAGATTGTTGAGCGGTTGCGGCCATGAGGCCGGTCAGCTCGACCTGGGAGCGCTGCCGTGGGGGGCGCTGCCGTCGGGGGCGCTGCCGTGGGGAGAGCGCGGCCGTGGGGAGCGCGGCCTTGGGGAGGCTGGACGCCTCCAGGTAGGGACGCCGCGACTCCCGTAGTGCGGTAATCTCTCCTAGGTCGGTGCGCGCGTGCAGCTTGGCGATGCTGTGAGATGAGACGCCGGCGGAACCGCAGTACACGACCCGGGTTGCGGCGCAAAGTGCACAACCCCAGGTCAGACAACTTAAGACTCGCCCCCTTAGCTCAGTCGGCAGAGCGTCTCCATGGTAAGGAGAAGGTCTACGGTTCGATTCCGTAAGGGGGCTCCAGGTTGTGACCGTTTTTCGAACATGAAACCGAGTACCTCCTTCGGGCGAGTGGCATTTGAGTGGCAAACGCTTAGCAGGACGGGTGCTTGTGACCAGGCGATTTGCTGAGGGACGCCCGCGCAGAGCGACTCTTGTCTGCGGAACAGGTCCTGGGTTAGCTCGGCACGCGGTGCGCAGAAGTAGAGCTACCTCACGGCATGGGTCTACTAAGAGTGACGAACGCCCTGGGCTCTGTGCCATCCGCGTCAGCGGGTCGCCGATTACGCACGTGGGACCCTCCACACCGCTGAGGCAAGTCTTTGGCGGGCAGCAGACGGCGCGCCGGCGAGTGACGCATGGGCTGGTCATGGGCGTGCTGCCCTGGAGAGATCCGGTAGCGCT
>CAWKOA010000022.1:0-506840 GCA_963851025.1 uncultured Actinomycetes bacterium | reverse complement strand
AGGCGGAGGAGGCAAGTCACCATGAGCGCACACCGAACATTGAGAGCCCTCATCGCATCGGGGAAGGACGAGGCGGTCGCGATCGCCGGCCATGACGCGCCGCCGCTGACCTACGCGGCCTTGCGGGCGCTCGTCGATCGCGCCGTCGCCAAGCTGAACGAACTTGGCGTCGGCCGCGGCGACCGCATCGCCATCGTCCTCCCCAACGGGCCGGAGATGGCGGCCGCGTTTCTTTCCGTGGCGCCGCCGGCGGCCGCAGCGCCGCTCAACCCCGCCTATCGGCAGGATGAGTTCGAGTTCTACCTCGGCGATCTCAACGCCAAGGCGCTGATCCTCGAAGTGGGCAGCGAATTGCCGGCGCTGGACGCGGCGCAGAAGCTCGGCGTCGGGCTGATCTCGCTCATGCCCGAGCCTCACGCGGGAGCGGGCGCGTTCCGGCTTTTTGGCGACGCCGGACATGCCGCCGCCCGGCCCGGACCCGCCGAAGCGCATGACGTCGCGCTCATCCTGCATACGTCGGGCACCACTTCACGGCCGAAGATCGTGCCGCTGACCGGCGCCAACATCGGCGCATCGGCCGATAACATCGCCTCAAGCCTCGAGCTTTCCGACCGCGACCGCGCCCTTAATGTGATGCCGCTCTTTCACATCCACGGGCTGATCGCCGGCCTCGCCGCGCCGCTGTCGCGCGGCGGCGCCGTGTTCTGCACGCCCGGTTTCAACGCGCTCAAGTTCTTCGCCGAAATGGAGGCGGCGAGGCCCACCTGGTACACGGCGGTGCCGACCATGCATCAGGCGATCCTGACCCGCGCCGGGCGCAACAGCGACGTCATCGCCCGCCGTCCGCTGCGGTTCGTGCGCTCCTCGTCGGCGTCGCTGCCGCCGAAGGTCATCGGCGAGCTCGAGGCGGCGTTCCATGCGCCGGTGATCGAGGCCTATGGCATGACCGAGGCGGCGCACCAGATGGCCTGCAATCCATTGAACGGCGTGCGCAAGCCCGGATCGGTCGGCCTCGCGGCGGGCCCGGAGATCGCCGTCATGGACGAAGCGGGCGGGCTCTTGGGCAGAGGCGAGATCGGCGAGGTCGTCATTCGCGGCGACAATGTCACCTTGGGCTACGACAACCATCCGAAGGCCAATGCCGAGGCGTTCGTCAACGGCTGGTTCCGCACCGGCGATCAGGGCGTCATCGACGCCGAGGGCTACCTCACGCTGACCGGACGGCTGAAGGAAATCATCATTCGCGGCGGCGAGAAAATCAGCCCGCGCGAGGTCGACGAGGCGCTGATGGACCATCCCGCCGTCTTGCAGGCGGTGACGTTCGCCATTCCCCACCCGATGCTCGGCGAGGACGTCGCCGCCGCGGTCGTCCTGCGCGAGGGCGCCTCGGCGACCGAGCAGGACCTGCACGGTTTCGTCGGCCAGCGCCTGGCCGCCTTCAAGACGCCGCGCAAGATCGTGCTTCTCGCCGAAATCCCCAAAGGCGCAACCGGCAAGTTGCAGCGGATCGGACTGGCGGCGAAGTTGGGGCTGGGGTGAGCAGGGCAGCGCGCATTAAGGTTGTACGGCACGTGCCGGGTAAGGCATAGATGTTAGTAGCGTATTATCTACCGAAGTAAAGCGGCCCGATTGTTCCCAATTCGTCATCCGGCCTTTGCTCTTGGAAGGCCGCCGAGAGAGGATCCTTGTCTCTGAGAAGCCAGCCGCCGATCGGCCTCTTTCTGGGCGCAGGAGCATCGTTTGAGCTAGGCATGCCGCTCGTTTGGCATCTGACTGCCGAGTTTAAGGGATACTTCACACCCCAGCATTTGGAAGAGCTCAATGTGGGATGGCGACAGCAGGGCGGTGGCTACGATAGACTCGGTGATAGAATTGGTACGTAGATTACTTAAGAGAAACGATCTTACCTACGAGAATATTCTAGGGTACTTGCAGACGCTCTGGGGCCGACCGGGACAACAACAAGCAGAGCAATATTATTCATTGTATATGAAAATGATAGAGATAGTGTATGCGTTGATCTATTATCGTCAAGTTAAAAGTCTGCCCTACTTCAGCCGAGGATTTCCACCGTATGAGGGACTTGAAGGTCTGGCTGAACGATCCCATCCGATGTGGGTGTTTTCGCTCAATCACGATTTGATGGCCGAACTTCTCGCCCTTCATTGCAAAATACCTCTCCGAATGGGTTCTGGCCTGATAAGAATATAGTGATCTCCAGCAGTCGTGATGAAATATCTGCCCGACATCTCACGGCCGACGTGCTCTCGGAAAAGGATTTGAATGATGGCAATCTTCATCTGTTCAGCGCCGGCGAGCCCGGAATCAATCTGATCAAAGTACACGGCGCGTTGGATATGTTCGCAATGCGCGATGGACTGGATATTTGTCGCCTGCAACCTGTCTCTGAAGGATTGAACGGTCCGTTGAAGGCATTAGAAATTGTGAACGAAGAAATCGCCTATTGGTATGCGGGACAGAGAGTTCGCCCCACTTACGAAATAGCTTACGCGGACGTCTCCGGTGAGATGCAATTTTTGAGGCGAACATTGCTAGCTGGAGCCCAAAAATTTAATCAGCGCTTCCCACAGACAATACCTCCGGCGATACTTAAAATATTTCGGACACACATAAATTTTGTGCAAGCCCTTTACGTTATCGGCTACTCGTTTGGCGACGCGCACGTCGACTTGATACTGAGGGAGTGGTTAGAGTTCTCTGGTGCCCGATCGATGGTAATTGTCGATCCAAGTCGCGGCCAGCTTCCTACCCACCTGGGACACCTTGCGATGCAGATTGAGATTGTCCAAAGGACCGCCTCGGACTTTTTTGCGCAGTATCGAAAGACGTCAATGGGGAGAGCTCAGTCTTTCGAGCAAAAGCTAAGAGCCGCCGTGAGGCCATACGTAGAACGGCGAGCTTCAAAAAAGTGGTGATCGAACTTCGGTCTATGGGCGTCGCTGTACACGCTCACTCCTTCTCGATCGAGAGAAGGTGGCGCGAGGCGGCGAATGGGGCCGGTTCGCCCGGCCCCATTCGCCTCACTTCACCGCCTGCGGCTCCGGAAAGGTCCATGACCCGTCGAGGATTTCCGGGCGCGGGCGATAGAGGCGCACGAGGTAGTTCCAGCCCGGCGGCGTCGGCAGGCAATTCGCGATCTTGCCGTCGCAGCCGCCGAACTGGATGGCGATCGAGCCGTCCGCGCCCGGCTTCGCGGTGATGTTGTTGAGCGTATAGGCGTTCTGAGGGTTGGGCTCGAAATAGCCCTTGGCGTTATAGACGCTGATCGACCAGAAGCCGTCGACCGGCACGTCCTTGACGTTCAGCCTGTAGACCGTCTTGCCGTCGTTCCTGCCCGGAACGACGTTGAGATAGAGCGCGTCCTTCTCCGGATTGCCGCCCCAGGCCGAGGCCGCCCCGATCAGATGCCTGACCGGATCGACGCCGCCCCGTGGGCCGAACATGCCCTTGGTGTCGGGCAAGGTCGTGGCCAGCATGATGAGCCCGTCGCGCACCGTCTTCTGGCTCGCCTCATCCCAATTCGGAACCTCGAACTTGCCCGGTCCGCCTGGCTGATCGACCTTGATCGCATCCTGGAGCGCGTGGACGGCCTCGACGTCCTTCGGATCGTCGGGGTCGACCAGCGCCCGAACCGCGACCACGACGTAGCGCGCTCCGATCGCCTCCTTGGTCAACGTCTGGCTTCCGGCGCCGTACTGAACCAACGGCGTGTACTCGTCCTCGTCGATGACCTGCATCGACATGAACCGCTTGCCGGCGTCCGGCAGCGCGATGGTCACCGGCCCGGCGTCGAGGTCGAACACTCCCGACGAATAAAGCGTATCGCGGTTGAGCCGGATGACGGTCTGGTTGTCGATCGCCGCCGGCGCCCGGCGATGGAAGAGCTTGCCGACGCCGCCCTCCTTGACGAGATTGCCGAGATAGCGGTCGCTTTCGGCGCGGACGAAGTTTTCAGGGGTGACCGGAACGGCGGCGCCGGTAGCCGCTGCTTCCTTGTCGCTCACGGGAACGAGCGGGGCGCCGTCCATCGCCCATTGAGCGCATCGGCCTTCGGCCAATAGAGGCGCATGACCACGAGGAACGGTCCGGCCGGGGCCGGGAGCCAGTTCGCCTGCTCGGCGGCGCCCGGATCGGCGTGCTGGATGGCAAGCGTGACGCCGCCATCGTCATCGCGCTTGAGGCCCGGCAACATCGCCGAATTGATCAGGTAGCGGTTGAGCGGATTGGCCGACAGCAGGCTCGAAGGCAGCTCATAGAGGGTCAGCGACCAGAAGGCGTTGACCGGCGGAAGGTCGCCCGGCGCGAAACGCAGCTCATAAGCGTTCGCCCCGCTCAGCGGCTTCTTGGCGCTGTCGACGAAATAGAGGGGATATATCGCCTCGTCCTTCGAGTTGCCGTAGATGCCGAGCACGGCGCCCGAGAAGCGGGCAAGAGTGTCGCCGTTGAGAAATTGGCGGGTGCCGAATGCGGCCGCGCTGGTGCGCTTGCCGGTGTCGAGTTGCGTTTCCTTGTACGTCTTGAATTCCGCCCACGCGTCGGCCATGCCGTCCTGGACCGCCTTCAGCATTTCCGGGGAAAGCGCTTTCGCGTCGAATGTTCCGTGCGGGCCGATTCCGAGCTTGGCGAACCGGGCCAGGATGTCAGTCTCGGCCGGATTCGGCGGGCAGAATCCAAGCACAAAATTGAGGATGCTGAAAAACTCAGGCGAGGTTCTCTCCGCCTCGGGACTCAGCGGCTTGATGAAGTCGATGGCGGGCGCCGCCGGGGGCGCCGGCTTGCCGAGGAATTGCGACAGCGGCTGGACCTTGTACCCGGCCTGGATTTTTTTGACGTTGTCGATGTCGTCCGGACCGAAAAGCTGCGTCCGATAGAGGACGAACGCAAATTCGGTCTCCGAACGGATCACCGCCTTTATGCCCGGAGGCGTTTCGCCATGCCAATTCGGCCCAGCGAGGAGGAAATTGCCTGCGTCGTTGCCGGTCGCCCGGCTTCCCACGTAGGCGAAGTCGAACGTGTACATGTCGACGAACTGGAGCGAGTAGTAGCGGTCCTTGTCGATCGCGGGCACGGAGATGACCAGCGGCTCCGCGCGCAGGTCCGCCCCGAGCGCTGAGTAAGGGGTATCGGAGTTGGGCGTCTGGATCGCCGTGTCGGCGGGCGTGAACACCCGCGCGACGTTGCTAAGCGTGTTCCAGGGCGCCTTGAATTGATCGCCGCCGCGGTCGACGAAATATGAATACTGGACGCGATAGTTGTCGACCAGCGGGAAGCCGTAGATCGTCGCCTCCTTGGCGATCGCCCGCGCTTCGGCGGGCGTGAGCTGCTCAGCGGTCGCAGGCGCGGCTGTCATGACGAGGACTCCGATGGTGACGCCAATGATCGCCGGGAAGACCTTGCGCCCGCAAGTTTGAATGTCCCAGCCAGTCCCGGCGGTCGGCGCTGGCTCTGGGTTCACTCTCATCGACATGCTCCGGCCTCGTGCATCGGTGTTTGCCCCGCCGGTCCTCCATAGGCTCACGACTTGGGCGGCGCGATGTCGAGACGCGGCAGTCGTACGCGACTGATTCAGGCGATCGGCTTCGCCGCCAGCACCGTCACGCTCTTGAGCCCGACGCCGGAGACCCGGAATGCGGCGATGTCGTGGCCGCTCATATGGGGCGAAAGCGCCTCGTCGGGCAGCGCGATCGGCTGCTCCTTGGCGTTGCGCGCGCCTTCGAAGCCGGCAGCCTCGATCAATTCGAAATACTCGGCCTCCGGAAGCGCGCCGGCGACGCAGCCGACAGTGAGTTCCGCCGCCTGGCGCACGGCGTCGGGCAAGGGACCGGTGGCGACGATATCCGAAACGCAGAATCGGCCGCCTGGCCGCAGGACGCGGAACATTTCGGCGAACGCAGGCGCCTTGTCGGGCAGGAGGTTCAGAACGCAGTTGCTGATGATCGCGTCGACGGCGCCGCTCTCGACCGGGAGACGCTCGATCTCGCCGAGCCTGAACTCGACATTGTCGAAGCCGAGCTTTCGCGCATTCGCGCGCGCCCGGGCAATCATGTCCGGCGTCATATCGACCCCGATCACGCGCCCTTCCGCGCCAACCTCGTGGCGGGCGATGAACACATCGTTCCCCGCGCCCGAGCCGAGATCGAGCACGGTCTCCCCGCGTTTCAGCGCCGCGTGCTGCGTCGGCACGCCGCAACCGAGATTGAGGTCCGCTTCCGCCATGTGGCCAGCCACGCCTTGATAGGCGTCGCCGATCACGTTGAGGCCGTCAGGGGCCATCTCCGGGGCGCAGCACGACGGCCCGCGGCAGCTTGCCGTCTCCCGCGCGATCGCGCCGTAACGCTCGCGCACCCGTGTCCGAACCTCGTCCTCATCCTGCATTCCCGCCTCCGATTGCGCGCTTGCATCCGTTCCATATTTCGACTATTGTCTAATTATGGAACAAAGACAAGCCTTGACCCGTCTGTCTGCGATCGCGCATGAGACGCGGCTCGCGATTTTCCGTCTTTTGGTGCAGCAGGGGCCCGATGGCATGCCCGCCGGCGAGATCGCGCGGCGCCTGGCTGTCGCGCCGCCGACGCTGTCCTTCCACTTGAAGGAACTGGAGCGCGCGGGCCTGATCGGGGCGATCCGCAAGCAGCGCCAGATCATCTACGCGGCAGACTATGCCGGGATGCGGGCCCTGATCGACTTCATCATGCGCGACTGCTGCCAGGGTCACCCCGAGCTTTGCGGCGGAATGAGCATGTCGGAGTGCGACGCGGTCGATTGCGTCAGGGAGATCGCCGGTGAATGACGCGCTCTATAACGTCCTTCTCCTCTGCACCGGCAATTCGGCCCGCTCAATCATGGCCGAAGGTATTTTGCGCAAGGAGGGGGCGGGGCGCTTCGCCGCGTTTTCCGCCGGGAGCCATCCCAAGGGCGCGGTCAATCCGCTCGCGATCAAGGTGCTCGAGTTCTTTCGGCTACCCGATCGACGGCTATCGCTCGAAGCCGTGGGACGAGTTTGCAGCGCCCGGCGCTCCTCGAACTCGATTTCGTCTTCACCGTCTGCGACAGCGCGGCCGGAGAAGCATGCCCCGTCTGGCCGGGCCAGCCGATGACCGCGCATTGGGGCATCGAGGATCCGGCGGCGGTCGAAGGGACGCCAGTTCAGCGAGAAGCCGCCTTCGTCACCGCGTTCAAGTATCTCCGGAACCGCATTACGGTGTTCACCGCGCTCCCGATGCGGAGCATCAGCACGATGGCGCTGCAGGCCAAACTGCGCGAAATCGGCCGGATGGAAGGCTCGTCCTCGGGCTCCAAGAAGGCCGGCTGACCATGGCCTTCGATCTCCCTCGGCGGCTTACGGCGGAGGCGCTCGGAACCGCGCTGCTCGTCGCGACCGTCGTCGGTTCGGGGATCATGGCCGTGAACCTCACCCACGACGTCGGGCTCCAACTCCTCGGCAACACTTTGCCGACCGGCGCCATGCTCGTTGTTCTCATCACGATCCTCGGCCCGATCTCGGGCGCGCATTTCAATCCCGCGGTGTCGCTCGTGTTCGCCCTCAAGCGCGACATGAGACCGCGCGACGCGGCGCTCTATATCGTCGCCCAAGTGGCCGGAGGCGTCGCGGGCGCGATCGTCGCCCACCTGATGTTCGCCCTGCCGCTCATCGCGCTCTCCGAGAAGGCGCGTACCGGCGGGGCGCAATGGTTCGCCGAATGGGTCGCGACCTTCGGCCTCGTCGCCACGATCCTCGCCGGCGTCCGCTTCGAACGATCGGCCGTGCCGTGGCTCGTCGGCCTCTACATTGCCGCCGCCTATTGGTTCACCGCCTCGACATCGTTCGCCAATCCGGCGGTGGCGATCGCGCGCTCGCTCACCAACACTTTTTCCGGCATCCGTCCGGTCGACCTGCCGGGATTCATCGCCGCCGAATTGCTCGGCGCCGTCTGTGCTTTGGCGCTGATGGGCTGGCTCTTGCGCGAGGAGGCCGATGCGTCCGATCCGTTGAAGGCCGAGGCGCGCTTATGACGATCACGATCTATCACAATCCGGCTTGCGGCACGTCGCGCAACACGCTCGCCATGATCCGCCAGAGCGGCGAGGAGCCGGTGGTCATCGAATATCTGAAAAATCCGCCGACCCGTGAGCGGCTGGTCGAATTGATCGCCGCGATGGGCATTTCGCCGCGTGCGTTGCTGCGCGAGAAGGGCACGCCTTACGCGGAGCTTGGACTTGGCGATCCGAAGTGGTCGGACGATCAGCTGATCGATTTCATGCTGGCGCATCCGATCCTCATCAACCGCCCGATCGTCATGACGCCGAAAGGCGTCCGGCTCTGCCGCCCGTCGGAAAAAGTGCTCGACCTCCTGCCCAACCCGAATATCGGTCGGTTCGTGAAGGAGGACGGCGAAGTCGTCGGCGACCGGAAAGGGGAGCGCGCCACGTAACCCCTGCGCAAAAGCGCGCAGCAATTTATTCCGTAAAACAGAAGGCGGTGCTATGATCCCATCATGAGCGATTGGGTCCCCGCCTCAGCTGCGATCTGCAACATACGGTTGCTTTTCCGGCGCCCTGCACGCGGAGAAAGATTTTTGCCCCAGGGGGTCGGCGCAACCTCTTGAAAAGGCTCATTTCCGACAAGGGAATCCAAGGAAATGCAAGCCGAAAATTTTGCTCAATTTTGCTCGCCTCAGTCCGGGCTTGGCTGGATTTGGCTAAATTTGGATTCGGCTTGGAATCGCAGAGCGCCCCAGCTCGCAAGGCATCACGCCGGCCCGGTCACCGCCTGGCAATCGTCGCGCGAGCCCCATTCGGCCCACGAGCCGTCGTAGAGACCCTCGACCTTGCCGCCGGCCTCCTCCACCGCCAGCGCCAGGATCGCCGCGGTCACGCCAGAGCCGCAGCTCGTGATGATCGGTTTCCTCAAGTCGACCCCATGCGCGGCGAACTCGGCCTTGAGCGCGTCGGGAGGCTTCAAGCGGCCGTGCTCGACGATGTCGACGAACGGCAGGTTGAGGCTGCCGGGCATGTGGCCGCTCTTGAGGCCTTCCCGCGGCTCCGGCGTCACGCCGTGGAAGCGGTCGGCGGGTCGCGCATCGACCACCTGCGCCGAACCGGTCGCCAGCGCCTCGCGCACCTCGTCGAGCGAGGCGACGAAGCTTTCGTCGAGACGCGGGGTGAAGGAGCGCGGTTGCCTGGGGCGCGCCGCGCCGGTTTCGAGCGGGCGCCCCTCCTTGATCCATTTCGGCAGGCCGCCCTCGAGAATGCGGACCTCCTCGACCCCATAGGCGCGCAGCGTCCACCACACGCGCGCCGCCGCGTAGAGCCCGAGCGCGTCATAGACGACGAAGCGCATCCCGTCGCCCAGCCCAAGCTCGCTCATCGCCTTGGCCAGCGGTTCGGGTTTTGGCAGCATATGGGGCAAACCGCGTTCTATATCGGCGATCGTGTCGATGTCGAAGAAGACCGCGCCTGGAATATGTCCCTCCTGAAACTCCGACGCGCCGATCCGCCCGGCCGCCGGCAGGTGCCAGGACGCGTCGATCACCCCAAGATCGGCGTCGCCGAGCTCGGCCGCGAGATCTGCCGTGGTGCGGAAGTTGTGCGAGGGCATGGGCTCCAGTCCGGCTTAAGCAGCGCCGAGCGCGATGCGCACGCGACGGTTGATCTTGCCCTTCTTCTCGATTCCGGTCACCGATGCGTGGCCGATCTCGCCGGTGCGCGCGACATGGGTCCCCCCGCACGGCTGGAGGTCGAGGCCCTCGATCGCGATCAGGCGGACATGGCCGGTTCCCATTGGCGGCTTGACCGACATGGTCTTGATCAGGCCCGGATTGGCCTCGAGCTCCGCGTCGGCGATCCAGCGATGAGTCACCGCCGCGTCGAGCGCGATCAGTTCGTTGAGCCGGCGCTCGACCTCGGCCTTGTCGAGGACCGCCTCGCCCGAATCGAAATCGAGCCGCCCCTCGGCGTCGCCGACCGATCCTCCGGTCACCGGATAGGGCAGGACGACCGAGAGCAGATGGAGCGCGGTATGGGAGCGCATGCGCTTAAAGCGCAAGCCCCAGTCGATGCGGGCGATCACCCGCGCGCCCGGCGGGGGCAGGGCGGCCCCGTCCGCCGGCACATGCAGAATGGTCGCGCGGTCGACGTCGTAGACCGTGTTGACGACCGCCATCGGCGACCCGCCCTCGAAGATGAGCGCCCCGCGATCGCCGCTCTGCCCTCCGCCTTGCGGGTAGAAGACCGTGCGATCGAGCGCCACCCCCCGCGCCTCCGAGGACATCACCGTCGCTTCGGTCTCGGTTCGATAAGCGTCGTCGCGAAACAGCGCCTGGGTCATTCAGACGAACACCTTGGGCGTCTTTCCCTTCGCCTCCAGCCAGTCGGGGACCGGCAGGTCCTTCGAGCGCAGAAACGCGGGATTGAACAGCTTCGAGGCGTAACGGGCGCCGGAATCGCACAAGAGGGTCACGATCGTGTGGCCGGGGCCGAGCTCGCGGGCGAGGTGGAGCGCGCCGGCGATGTTGACCCCCGACGAACCGCCGAGCAAGAGACCCTCGTGCGCCACGAGGTCGAACACGATCGGCACCGACTCGCCGTCGGGAATCTCATAAGCGAAGTCGACCGGCGCGCCTTCCAGGTTGGCGGTGACCCGGCTCTGCCCAATCCCCTCGGTGATCGAGGAGCCGGTCATCTTGAGTTTGCCGGTCGTGTAGTAGGAATAGAGCGCCGCGCCCGGCGGATCGGCGAGCGCGATCTTGATGTCAGGGTCGCGCTCTTTGAGCGCCATGCCGACGCCGGCGAGTGTTCCCCCGGTGCCGACCGCGCTCACGAACCCATGCAGCTTGCCGCGGAGGTCGTCGAATATCTCCGGCCCGGTCGTCTCGTAATGGCCGCGCCGGTTGGCGACGTTATCGAATTGGTTCGCCCACACGGCGCCGTTCGGTTCGGTTTTGGCCAGCGCCTCGGCGAGACGCCCCGAATAGCGCACGTAATTGTTGGGGTTGGAATAGGGGACTGCGGGAACCTCGATCAGCTCCGCGCCGGCAAGGCGCAGCATGTCCTTCTTTTCCTGGGCCTGGGTGTCTGGGATGACGATTACCGCCCGATAGCCGAGCGCGGCCGCCACCATCGCGATGCCGATTCCGGTGTTGCCGGCAGTGCCCTCGACGACGACGCCGCCCGGGCGCAAGGCGCCATGGGCGATCGCGTCGTCGATGATCGCTTTCGCCGCGCGGTCCTTGACCGACCCGCCCGGGTTCATGAATTCGGCCTTGCCCAGAATCGTGCACCCCGTCGCCTCGGAAGCGGCGCGGAGCTTGATAAGCGGCGTGTGGCCGATCGCGGCCACGACATCGCGGAAGAACTTCATCGCGATCCTCTTTAAGTCAAAGTTCAAGTTAGGCGACGGCGCGACTTGCGACAAGCCTTGGCTCTTGCCACAAGGGCCGAAGTCAAAGGATCGCGCTGCCGGTGTTTTTCGTCGCTTCAAAGATATTCTGGATGCTTGCTTCGCCGATCAATCTCTTGTTGATTGGCGCGCTCGCCGGCGTATTGCTTTGCTTCGGGTCGCGCGCCCGGTTTGGGCGTGGGCTGGCGCTCGCGGCGATCCTCATTCTGTTTGTCGCCGCGACCTTCCCTTTGCGCGCGGCGCTGCTCGCCCCGCTCGAAAATCGGTTCCCGCAGCCGCCTGCCGATTTGGAGCCGCCCTATGGCATCGTCGTGCTCGGCGGGGCCATCAGCGATCCGATGAGCGCCGCCCACGGCCAGACGATATTCGACGAGGGCGGCGAGCGGATCACCGAGGCGGTCATTCTGGCCAAGCGGTTCCCGCAGGCGCGCCTCGTCTACACCAGTGGCACCAACTCGGTGCTCGGAGGGAGTTCGAACGAAGCGGCGAGGGCCCGCGACCTTATGGTTGCGATGGGCGTCGCGCGGGATCGGGTGACGATCGAGGACAAGGCGCGCAACACTGACGAAAACGCCCGCTTCACCGCCGCGATCGTTCATCCGGAAGCGTCGCAGCGCTGGCTTATCGTCACCTCCGCCTTCCACATGCCGCGCGCGATGGGCGTGTTCGAAAAAGCGGGATTTCACCCGATCGCTTATCCGGTCTCCTTTTACACCTCCGGGCGGTGGGTTGACAATTTGCGCCCGACTTTCGATCCGGTGGGAAACCTCAAGACCGTCGTGCTGGCGCTGCACGAATGGATCGGCCTCGCCGCCTATCGGGCGAGCGGGCGGATCGACAGTCTGTTTCCCGGACCCGGCGACCCGGCTTGACGTCTCGGCTTGCCTTCGCCATTCAACTGACTAGACTGTAGGCAGAATGAAGTGTGCTCATTCTTTAGGCGCCAGCCCCATCATCGCCATCGGACCGATCCGGCTCGAGGGACGGGCGTTGCTCGCGCCGATGTCGGGGGTGAGCGATCTGGCGATGCGGCGGATCGCGCGCCGTTTCGGGGCGGCGCTCGTCTTCTCGGAGATGGTCGCAGCCGAGACCTATCTTGACGGCGACGCAGAAGCGTCGATGCGCGCCGAGGGCGACGGATTGGCTCCCCACGCCGTCCAGCTCGTCGGTCGGGAAGCGCGGGCGCTGGCCGAGACCGCGCGAAGGGTCGTCGGCGCAGGCGCTGCGCTCATCGACATCAATATGGGTTGCCCGGCGCGGCGGGTATCGGGCGCGCTGGCCGGCGCGGCGCTGATGCGCGATCTCGATGACGCCGAGCGTCTGATAGCCGCGGTGGTCGAGGCGGTGCAGGTTCCAGTGACCGTCAAGATGCGTCTCGGCTGGGACGAGGCGTCGCTGAACGCGCCCGAACTCGCCCGCCGGGCCGAACAGGCGGGGGCGCGGATGGCGACCGTCCACGGGCGACTCGCGCCCAGTTCTACAACGGCCGCGCCGATTGGGCCGCCGCCCGCGCAGTGGTCGAGGCGGTCAGGATCCCGGTTATCGTCAACGGGGATTGCGCGACCCTCGAAGACGCGCGCGCCATGCTCGCGCTTTCCGGCGCCGCGGGGGTGATGATCGGGCGCGCGGCGCTCGGCGCCCCGTGGCTGGTCGGCGGCGTATCGCGCGCGCTCGACGCCGGCGGCCCGCTGCCGGCGCCGCGGCGGGAGGAGCGTCGCGAGGCCGCGCTCGAGCACCTCGACTGGCTGGTCGGCAAGCTTGGGGCCCGCTCAGGACTTCGCCATGCCCGAAAGCATCTGGCTGCCTATGCCGATCAGGCGGGCGCCGACGAGACGCTTCGGCGCGAACTCGTGACGAGCGAGGACTTGCCCAGGGCGCGGGCCCTGCTCGCGCGGGCCTTCGACCCCGATCGGGCGAGGCTTGCAGCATGACGGCGCACCCGGCTCAGCGGCGCCCGGACGCCGCTAAAGTGCTGAACGCTCTCGCCCAGCCGCTGCTCACGGTCGACGCCCAAGGCTTGGTGATCGACGTCAACGTGGCGGCCGAGACGTTTTTCGACATGGGGCGAGGCATGCTGGTGCGCTCGCGACTGACCGACCTTATTCCCTCAAACTCGCCGGTTTTGGATCTTGTCGCCGAGGCGCTCAGCAATGGCGCGACCGTCAACGGCTACAAGATCGACATCTCGACGCCGCGAACCGGCAATCGAGATGCTGTCGATGTTTTCATCGCGCCGGTGCCCGAGACTAACGATGTAGTGGCGATAATGCTGCAAGAACGGGCCATTGCTGAAAAAATAGACAGACAACTGACGCATCGGAGCGCCGCACGCTCGATCAGCGCACTTGGGCTCATGCTGGCCCACGAAATCAAGAACCCTCTATCAGGCATTCGCGGCGCCGCCCAATTGCTCGAGGCGAACGTTAGCGACGAGGATCGGGCCCTGACGCGGTTAATCTGCGATGAAACCGACCGGATCGTGAAACTCGTCGATCGCATGCAATCTTTCGCGGATTCGACGCCCTCGCAATGGGAAAGCCTCAACATTCACGCGGTATTGGATCACGTCAAGCGCCTGGCTCAGGCCGGGTTCGCGCGCCACATTCGCTTTGTCGAGGTGTACGATCCTTCGCTGCCGCATGTGCGTGGATCCCGCGATCAACTGATCCAGGTCTTCCTTAATTTGGTTAAGAATGCCTCAGAAGCCATTGGCAGGGATAGCATTGACGGTGAGATAACCCTGACCACCGCGTACCGTCCGGGAGTCCGCTTGCGGACTGCGCCAAGCGCCGAACCGGTCGCCCTGCCGCTCGAGATCTGCGTTTGGGACAATGGCCCCGGCATCGCGCCCGAAATCCTCGGCAATCTGTTCGACCCCTTCGTGACGACGAAGTCCCAAGGTTCTGGTCTAGGTCTTGCACTGGTTGCAAAACTGATCGGCGACCACGGCGGGATTATCGAATGCGAGTCGCATCCGCGCCGAACCATGTTTCGCGTGCTGATGCCGCTTCAATCGCTGCGCGCGGCGCCGAGGTGAGGGGCTGGACGTCGAGGCGAAGGAGCTAACAGGAATGCCGTCAGGGCATATTCTTATCGCCGATGACGACGCCGGGATTCGCACAGTTCTCAATCAGGCGCTGACTCGCGCCGGCTATGAGGTTCGAGCGACCGGAACGGTCGCCGGGCTCTGGCGATGGGTGGCGGCGGGCGAGGGCGATCTCGTCATCACCGACGTCGTGATGCCCGACGACAACGCGTTCGACCTCTTGCCGCGCATCAAGCGGATGCGGCCTGATCTGCCGATCATCGTCATGAGCGCGCAAAATACCTTCATCACCGCGATCAAGGCTTCGGAGCGCGGCGCTTACGAATATCTGCCCAAGCCGTTCGACCTGCGCGAATTGGTGGCGATCGTCGGGCGCGCGCTCGCAGAGCCCAAGCGGCGGCGCGAGGCGGCGGAAGCCACGGCCCCGGTCGAGGTGATGCCGATCGTCGGGCGCTCCCCGGCGATGCAGGATATTTTTCGGGTTCTGGCGCGGCTGATGCAGACCGATCTCACGGTCATGATTTCGGGCAAGTCCGGCACCGGCAAGGAACTGGTCGCGAGGGCGCTGCACGACTACGGCAAGCGCAAGGGCGGACCATTCGTGGCCATCAACATGGCCGCCATTCCGCGCGATCTTATCGAGAGCGAACTGTTCGGCCACGAGAAGGGCGCCTTCACCGGCGCTGCAGCCCGCTCCGTGGGACGCTTTGAGCAGGCGGAAGGCGGGACCCTGTTTCTCGACGAAATCGGCGATATGCCGATGGAAGCCCAAACTCGGCTTCTTCGCGTCCTGCAGCAGGGCGAATACACGACCGTCGGCGGACGGACGCCGATCAAGACCAACGTCCGGATCGTCGCCGCGACAAACAAGGACCTCCGCTTCGCCATCCAGCAGGGAGCCTTTCGCGAGGATCTGTTCTTCCGCCTCAATGTTGTGCCAATTCGCCTCCCGCCGTTGCGCGAACGCCCGGAAGATATCGCCGATCTGGTGCGCTCCTTTTTCCAGCGCGGTGCGTCGGAGGGCCTTCCGGTCAAGACAGTCGAGCCCGCGGCGATGGAGCGTCTGAGGCGCTATCTTTGGCCAGGCAACGTACGCGAGCTCGAAAATCTCACCCGCCGCCTTGCCGCTCTCTATCCCCAGGATGTCATCGGGGAGGCGTTGATCGAAGCCGAACTCAGCATCGGGGCGTCGCCGCTGTTCCCGCCGCCGGCCGCGGTCGATGATGGAAGGAAACGCGTCGCGCCGACGACAACGCAAATCGCCGGGGATGGCTTCGACGCGGCGATGGAGCGCGCGGTCGCCGATCTCTTTCGGTCGTTTGGCGGAGCCAACCCTCAGGTCGGGCTTTATCACCGCGTGCTCCACGATGTCGAAGCGCCCCTGATCGCCGCCACGCTGACCTGGACCCGCGGCAATCAGATCAAGGCGGCCGAAATTCTCGGGCTCAACCGCAATACCCTGCGCAAGAAAATCCGAGATCTCAATCTCCGCGGCGTTGCCAGCTTTCGTTAAATCTGGACCGACAGCGTCACCGTTGAGCAACATCGTTGCAGCTTTGCCACGGAGGCGCTAAACACTCCGCCATCGCATGGCAAGTCTCGCGGCATTCGGCTCAGGGCTTTGACTGGAACGACCATCGACGCGCGCGGCGCGGCGCTCTTCGACGATAGCCGGCCCACCGGCCGGTTCGGAGTGATCGTCGTCGGCGCGGCCTTCGTCCTCGCTCTGGCGACTTTCCTCGTTTTCGCCGGCTTTACTCCGATCATTCCGACGGCGAACGTCGTTGCGACGCTGCTCCTGGGCGACGGCTTGGTCGTCGTCATCCTGATCATCCTCATCTCGATGGAGTTGGCGCGGCTCAGGGCCGCGCGGCGGGCGGCGCGGGCAGGCGCCCGATTGCACAGCCGCTTCGTGGTTCTGTTTTCGCTCGTCGCGGCGATTCCGGCCATTGTGACCGCGGTCGTGGCGACGGTCTCGGTCGAATGGGCCATCAATCCGCGGTTCATGAGCGACGTCGCGTCGTTCATCGATGAATCGAACCAGGCGACCCAACTCTACCGCGAATCCCAGTGCCGGGCGCTTCTGCGCGACGTCGAGCTGACCGCCAACGACATCGGCCGCAGCGCCTTGCTGCTCCGAGCGAACCCGGCCGCGTTCAAGGACTATTTCAGCTCGCGGTCGAAGACCTTGGGCTTCAGCGCCGCAGCGCTGATGAAAGGCGATGGAACGCCGATCGAGATCGCCGCGGGCTCTGATGAGAAGCTGATTGCGAGGCCCGAATCGTCCGATTTCCAGGACGCGGTGAACGGAGAGGCGCTCTGCGGCCTGCTCGGGGTCGGAAACATTTTCGTCGGCATTCGACCGATACCTGGCGTCGACGGGCAATTCCTGTACGCCGCGCGGGGGATCGACCCGCTGGCCGCGAAGGTGGCCAATGACGCCGCGGATGTCGCCAATTTGTGGGGGCGATTCGAAGCCCACCGCCACAGCTTGGAGCTTGGGTTCGCGACGGTCTTCGTGCTTCTCGCGCTCACGATGCTGTTTTCAGCGATCTGGCTCGGTCTCGCTTTCGCCAACCGGCTGGTTGGACCGATCCGCCGCCTCATTCGGGCCGCGGACGAGGTCGCTTCCGGCAACCTCCATGTTCAAGTGCCGACCCGCCGTTCCGACGGCGACCTTGGCCATCTCGGCGACACCTTCAACAAGATGACTTCCGAGCTTTTGCACCAGCAAACGGGGCTCATCGAGGCGAACGCGCTCAACGATGAGCGGCGCGCCTTCATCGAGGCGGTGCTGTCGGGCGTGCCCGCCGGTGTTCTGGGGGTCGATAACGAAGGCGTCATCACGATTTCGAACGCCGCCGCGGAGCGGCTGCTCGGTGGCGATCTCGGTTTGATCGGGCGGCCCCTGAGCGCCGTCCAGCCCAGCATCGGATTGATCTGGGAACAGGCGCGATCGCTGCGGTTGCGACTCCATCAAGGCCAGGCGACTGTCCTGCGGGACGGTCGCGAGCGAGTCCTGAACGTTCGGGTCACCGGAAACCCCGGGCGCGACGATCGCGCCAGCGTCATCACGCTCGACGACATCAGCGACCTGGTGACCGCCCAGCGCACCGCCGCTTGGGCGGACGTTGCGCGTCGCATTGCGCACGAGATCAGGAATCCGCTGACGCCGATCCAGCTCTCAGCCGAGCGACTGAAGCGACGTTACGGCCGGCATATTCTCGAGGGCAGGGACGTTTTCAACCAATGCACGGACACCATCATCCGGCAGGTGGACGACATCAAACGGATGGTCGATGAATTCTCCTCCTTCGCGCGCATGCCCAAGGCGCGGCTGGCGCATGACGATCTTACCGATTGTGTGCGCCAGGCGATATTTCTGATGCGGGTCGGGCGCCCGGACATTGCTTTCGAGGACCAACTTCCGGAGGAGCCTGTTCTGGCCAATTTTGATCGCCGGCTGGTGTCGCAAGCGCTCACAAACGTGCTGAAGAATGCTACGGAAGGCATTGACGCTTCGGGAGAATCTCAGGGAAAAGGAGTCATCCTGACCACCTTGAGCGTCGACGGCCCGGAGTTCGCCGAGATCGCTGTCAGCGACAACGGCAAAGGATTTCCGCGCGAGGATCGGCATCGCCTCATCGAGCCTTATGTGACGACGCGAGCCGAAGGAACCGGCCTCGGCTTGCCGATTGTGGTCAAGATATTCGAGGACCATGGCGGCGGCGTCGAACTGCTCGACGGGCTGGCGCGGAGCGATGGCGGCCGCGGGGCAAAAGTCTTGATGAGACTGCCCTTGCATCGCCAGGAGCACGATGGCGCGCAGCCCGAAAATGAGAGGATTGGATCGTCCTGATGGTTGCTGACATTCTCATCGTCGACGACGAACAGGACATCCGCGAACTCGTCGCCGGCATCTTGGAGGATGAGGGACACGGCGCGCGCCTGGCGCGAACTCGGACGAGGCGGTCGCAGCGATCGAAGCGCGCCGCCCGCAATTGATCCTCCTCGACATCTGGCTGCAGGGATCGAAGCTGGATGGGCTGCAGCTTCTCGAGGCGGTCAAACGCCAGCATCCCTCCGTGCCGGTGGTGATGATTTCGGTCACGGCAACATCGAGACGGCGGTGACGGCGATCAAACTCGGCGCTTACGACTTCATCGAGAAGCCGTTCAAGGCCGATCGTCTGATCTTGATCGCCGAACGGGCGTTGGAGACTTCGCGCCTGAAACGGGAGGTCAACGATCTGAAGGCCCGCGGCGGCTCTGTCGGACCGGATGGTCGGCTCTTCGTCGGCGGTGGTCAATCTCAAGCGGATCATCGACAAACTCGGACCCGCGAATTCGCGCGTCCTCATTTCTGGCGCGGCCGGTTCCGGCAAGGAGCTGGCCGCCCGGCTCATCCACGAAAGTTCGGGGCACGCCGAGGGCCCGTTCATCGTCATCAACGCCCCGGCGATGTCGCCCGAGAGGATGGAAGCAGAACCATTCGGGGTCGAGGCTAGCGCAGATCAGCCCCCGAGGATCGGCGCACTTGAGGAGGCGCACGGCGGCACGCTTTATCTGGACGAAATCGCCGACATGCCGCGCGAGACGCAAGCGAAAATCCTCCGCGTTCTGGTCGATCAGAACTTTCAGCGCGTCGGCGGCGCCTCGCGGGTCTTCGTCGACGTCCGGATTATCTCGTCGACCGGGCCGGGTCCCGCCCCGCGATCAGCAGCCGGGCCCCGGCCCCGGCCAGCACCCGCGCCGTAGCAGCGCCGATGCCCGACGAGCCGCCGGTCACCAGCGTCACTGCGCCACGGAGCCGCATCCCGCTACAGTCTCATGTCGCCTCGGGCTGGCCGCATCCTGCCCTGCCCCTGCCGCGGGTCGGCCGTGGCCAGGCTTGTGCAGGTCAGCGTGGTGTACGGGCTGGTATCAGGCCGGTGCGGCGGCCTGCGCCCGGGCCACCGGCGTGGCGGCCTCGGCCCAGACCCGGACGATGTCGCGCATGGACAACAGCCCGATGACCTCGCCGCCCTCGATGACCACGAGGTGCCGGAAACCGGACCGCACCATGGTCTCCGCGGCCTGCTGCAGGGTCCATTCGGGCGACGCGAACACCACGTCCGCGGTGCGGTGCTCCGCGGCCAGTTCACCGTCCGGGTCCTGCCCCGCGCCGATGGAGTCCAGGATGTCCCGCTCGGTCAGGATGCCGATCCCTGCGTGCTGGTCGTCGCTCACCACGGCCGCGCCCACCCGGCGGGCGGACATCAGGCGCGCCGCCTCGCGGAGGGTATGCGCGGGCCCGATGGTGAGCACCAGCCTGGTCATGCCGTCTCGCACCTTCACGATCGATCACTCCCCGGGCTGTGTCCGAGGCGCCACGACCCGCCGGGCTGACCCCGGCCGCGTGTCCCACCCGTTGCGGATGCGCTTGTGCCTTTGTGACGTACTAGTCTCTCCAGCATCCGCGCATGCCCGCGCTACGGCAAGGCCTTATCCCAGCCGATCCGGCTACCCAAATATGCACATCAGGTCATGTTCCGGGGCTAGCCAGGCGGTCGAGCACCTCCTGGTGCAGCCGCGCGTTGGTGCACACCACGCTGCCCCCGTCCGGCCGGGCGTTCCCGTCCAGGTCGGTGAACACGCCGCCTGCCTCTTCCACGATGATCTGCAGCGCCGTGACATCCCACAGGTTCACCTGGGGCTCGGCGGAGACGTCCACGGCTCCCTCGGCGACCAGGACGTGCGACCAGAAATCGCCGTACGCGCGGGTCCGCCACACCGACCGGGCCAGGCCGAGGAAGCCGGGCAGGACGCCCCGGTCCTCCCAGCCGGTCAGGCTGGAGTACGAGAACGAGGCGTCCTCGATCCGTGCCACGTCCGAGACCCGGCAGCGGGTGGCCTTGGTCAGGCTCTTGCCGGTCCACGCCCCGTTGTCGCTGGCCGCCCACCACCGCCGGCCCAGAGCGGGCGCGGAGACCACGCCCATCACCACCTGGTCGCCGTCCATCAGGCCGATCAGGGTGGCCCACACCGGGACACCGCGGACGTAGTTCTTGGTGCCGTCGATCGGGTCGATCACCCAGCAGCGGGGCCCGCCACCGTCCCGGCCGAACTCCTCGCCCAGCACGGCGTCCCGCGGCCGGGACCGGCGCAGCACGTTGCGCAGCGACTCCTCGGCCGCCTTGTCCGCGTCGGTGACCGGGGTCAGGTCGGGCTTGGACTCAACCCGCAGATCCAGCGCCCGGAAGCGGCGCGTGGTGATGTCATCGGCCGCGTCGGCGAGGACGTGGGCGAAACGCAGATCGTCGTCGTATCCCGCCATGGCGCTGAACGGTATCGGATCGCGGCCGTCGCGGCCATGTGCGGCCGGCCGCTGGCCGTGTGCGGCGGGTCCGGAAGGGATGCCTGCCGTAGCGTGAACGGCATGGAATACACGCATCTTGGCCGCAGCGGCGTGGCCGTGAGCAGGCTCTGCCTCGGCACCATGAACTTCGGCGCGATCACCAGCGAAGCTGACGCGCAGCCCGATCATGGATGCCGCGCCCGAGCAGGGCATCAACTTCTTCGACACCGTCCAACACCTACGGCCAGCCCCGGGCCGAAGGGGTCACCGAGGAGATCATCGGCCGCTGGCTGGCGGCGGGCAGCGGCCGCCGGGACCGCACCGTGCTGGCCACCAAGCTGTACGGCGGCAAGGGGGACCGGCCCAACGACCGCTTCCTGTCAGCCCTGAACATCCGCCGGGCCTGCGAGGACATCCTGCGGCGGCTGGAGACCGACCACATCGACCTGTACCAGATGCATCACGTGGACCGCAGCACGCCGTGGGACGAGATCTGGGAGGCCATGGAGGTCCTGCGCCCAGGGCAAGATCATCTACGTCGGGTCGTCGCAACTTCGCCGGCTGGCACATCGCCCAGGCCCAGGAGGCGGCACGGCGCCGCCGGCTTCTCGGCCTGGTCAGCGAGCAGTCCCTGTACAACCTCGCGGCGCGCACGGTCGAGCTGGAAGTGCTGCCCGCCTGCCAGGGCTACGGCATCGGGGTCATCCCGTGGAGCCCGCTGGACGGCGGGCTGCTCAGCGGGGTGCTGCGCCGCCAGGCGGCCACCGGCGGCGGGGCTGGGGGCAGCGAGCCGGGCGGCGGCGGGCGGAGCTCGGGCGGCCGGGCGGCCGCGGCCATCGAGGAGTCGCGGCCCCAGCTGGAGGCGTACGAGGCGTTCTGCGCCGAACTCGGCGAGGAGCCGGCCGTGGTCGCGCTGGCCTGGCTGCTGCACCAGCCCGCGGTGACCGCCCCGATCGTCGGGCCGCGGACACTGGGCCAGCTGACCGGGGCGTTGCGGGCGCTGGAGCTCACGCTGGACGAGAAGGCCCTGGCCCGGCTCGACAAGATCTTCCCGGCCCCGGCGGCGCCGCCCCCGAGGCCTACGCCTGGTAACCCCCTCCCACGCCCCACCCCGCCCAAGCGCACTCGCCCCGCGGCCCCGGATCTTCCCGTGATCATGGGTTTACTGGGGTCAGACCCCAGTAAACCCATGATCACGGGCGTCGTCTGGTGCGGGTGTGGCTTGAGGGGGTGGTGGTTCTGAGGAGAGGTCGGCGGCGCGGGCGGGGGCGGGATCGTCGCCCTCGCGGCTGCGCAGCAGGCGGCGCAGCGAGTCCAGCCGGGCGACCAGGCGGCTGTCCCCGCCCTGATCGCGGACCCAGTCGTCCAGCGCGCAGTCCGGCTCCAGGTGGGTGCAGCCCCGGCGGGCAGGCGGCGGCGCCCGGGGCCAGGTCGGGGAAGGCCCGCACCACCCGGTCCGGCGCCACGTGGCCCAGGCCGAAGCCGCGCAGCCCCGGCGTGTCGATGATCCAGCCGCCGCCGGGCAGCGGCAGCGCCACCGCCGAGGAGGAGGTGTGGCGGCCCCGCCCGGTCACCGGGCTGACCGTGCCCACCGCCCGGTCCGCGTCCGGGATCAGCGCGTTGACCAGGGTGGACTTGCCCACCCCGGAATGCCCGACCAGCACGCTGATCCGGCCGGCCAGGGCCTCGCGGAGCGGCGCCGAGCGCTCGCTCGGTCAGCGGCTGGCCGAGCACCAGGTGCGGGATGCCCAGCGGCCCGTAGACGTCCAGGATGGCGGTCGGCGGCGGCCAGATCGGACTTGGTCAGGCACAGCAGCGGCGTCAGGCCCGGCGTCGTAGGCGGCGACCAGGAAACGGTCGATCAGCCGCGGCCGCGGCGGCGGGTCGGCCAGGGCGGTGACGATCACGAGCTGGTCCGCGTTGGCCACGATGACCCGTTCCACCGGGTCGGTGTCGTCGGCCGAGCGGCGCAGCACGGACGTGCGCGGCTCGACCCGCACCACCCGGGCCAGGGTGCCCGGCTCACCGGAGATGTCCCCGGCCAGGGCGACCCGGTCGCCCACCACGACGCTGTGCCGGCCGAGCTCGCGGGCCCGCATCGCGGTCACCGGGCGGTCTCCCGACCAGGGTCCCGTAGCGGCCGCGGTCCACCGCCGCCACGAACGCCTCGGCCGCGTCCTCGTGCGCGGGCCGGCGCCGGGTCCGCGGCCGGGTGCTGCGCGCGGGCCGGACCCGGACGTCGTCTTCGTCCAGGTGCGCGTACGACGGCCGCCGGTTCAGGGAGCGCGCTCCAGCATTGCCGCCCACGCGCCGGTGAAGCCAGGGAACGTCTTGCCCACGGTGGCCGCGTTCTCGACCCGCAGGCCGGGTACGGCCAGGCCGAGCACGGCCGCGGCCATCACCAGCCGGTGATCGTCGTAGGTGGCGAAGGGGCGGCTGGCCCGCAGCGGCCGTGGCCGGATCTCCAGCCCGTCCTCGCGCTCGGTGACCGAGCCGCCCAGCGCGTTGATCTCGGTGGCCAGGGCGGCGAGCCGGTCGGTCTCCTGGTGCCGCTGGTGGCCTATCCCGGTCAGCACCGAGGGCGAGCCGGCCAGCGCGGCCAGGGCGCCGAGCACCATCGAGATCTCGCTGCAGTCGGCCAGGTCGGCGGTGATCCCGCGGAGCGCGGGCGGGCCGGTGACGGTCAGCCCGTCCGGGCCCAGCGCGCATGCCGGCCCCCATGCCGCGCAGCACGCGCAGGATGTGGCCGGCGGGCTGGGCGGTCACCTCCGGCCAGCCGAGGATGGTCACGCTTCCCCCGGCGACCATGGCCGCGGCCAGGAACGGCATCGAGTTGACCACATCGGGCTGGACGGTGATCGGGTGGTCGCGCAGCCCGCCGGGGTGCACGTACCAGGTATCGGGGCCGGCGTCCGGGCCGGTCGCGCCGGCCGTCGCCGTCTCCACCCGGGCCCCGGCCTCGCGGAGCATCTGCACGGTCATCTCGATGTGCGGGGCCGAGGGAGCCCGGCCGCCCCGGTGCCGGACCTCGAGGCCCTTGTCGTACCGGGGCGCGGCGAGCAGCAGCCCGGAGACCAGCTGCGAGGAGGCCGACGCGTCCACGGTCACGGCGCCGCCGGCCAGTGAGCCGGTGCCGTGCACGGTGAACGGGATGGCGCCGCGCCCCCCGTCGTCGATCACCGCGCCGATCTCGCGCAGCGCGGCGATGATCGCGCCCACCGGCCGCTGCGAGGCCCGCGGGTCGCCGTGGAACTCGGTGTCCACGCTGGCCAGCGCGGACACCGGGGGAACGAACCGCATGACCGTGCCGGCGTTCCCCACGTCCACCCGGGCGTCGCGGGAGGTCCAGCCGGGGGTCACCCGCCAGGCCGGGCCCCTCGGTGGCCACCGTGGCCCCCAGGTGCGCGGAGGGCACCCCGGCCATCAGCCGCGTGTCCCGGGCCTCCAGCGGGCTGAGGATGTCGGTCGGCCCGGCGGCCAGGGCGGCGAGGACGAGGGCCCGGTTGGTCATGGACTTCGACCCGGGCACCCGCAGCCGGGCCCGCAGCGGGCCACCGGCCTGCGGCGCGGGCCAGGGGAGGGCCGGGCCGCCGGGATCCTGGCGTGGCGTGTCCATGCTGTGAGCGTAATGCGTGTGCTGAGCGCTTGGCCGGGAGTGAATCGAGGGAATCGGGGAAGAACCAGCGAGCGCTGTGTCTCGCCGGGCCTGGATGACGCGGCCGGTGACAGCGGCCGGATGGCCCGCCCGTCAGATGGCGGTGCCCGGCCGGCGGTGGCGGCTGCGCGGGGCCGCTGCAGTGGCCGAGGTTTGGTAATCAAGATTTGTGGTTATTAAGTGCCACATTCTGTGCTTCCCCGGCGCTGCCCCCAGCAGCCCCAGCTACGTAGTGATCAGGTGACGACATGTGCGGCCGCTTCGCGTCGGCGCGGAAGCGCCAGGAGCTCCTGGAGGAGTTTGGCGTGCAGCGGGACCGGGTGACCGAGCCGCTGCGGCCTGACTACAACGTGGCGCCCACCAAGCCCGTGTACGCCGTGGTCACCCGGCGCCCGGACGACGGCGCGAAAGAGCATGGCGCGGGGCCGGACGACGGCGGCCCGCGCGGGTCCGGGGACGAGGGCCCGGTAGCCAGCAGCCCGGCGACCACGGGACTGGCGACCACGGGACCGGCGCCACGGGACCGGCGAGCCCACCCCGCCCGAGCACGGGGGCGTGCGGGAACTGCGGGTGGTCCGCTGGGGGCTGGTGCCCTTCTGGGCCAAGGACACCTCGATCGGCAGCCGGCTGATCAACGCCCGGGCCGAGACCGTGGCCAGCAAGCCGGCCTTCCGCCGCGCGTTCGCCCGGCACCGTTGCCTGCTGCCCGCGGACGGCTTCTACGAATGGGAGAAGTCCGGGGACCCGAAGCACCCGCGCAAGCAGCCCTACTACATCCACCGCGAGGATGGCGGCGTGCTGGCCTTCGCGGGCCTGTACGAGCTGTGGCGCGATAAGGACCGGCCCGACGATGATCCTGGTGCCTGGCTGTGGTCGGCCACCATCATCACCACCCGGGCGCAGGACGAGGTCGGCCGGATTCACGACCGGATGCCGATGGTGATCGAACCGGCCCGCTGGGCGGACTGGCTCGATCCCACGGCGACCAGCGCCGAGGAGCTGCACGAGCTGCTGGCGCCCGCCGCCGCGGCCCACCTGACGTCACATCCCGTGTCCACAGAAGTCAACTCGGTCCGGAACAACGGCCCGGGGCTGATCGAGCCCATGGAGGGTGATTCTGAGCCCGCGGGGTCCCCGCGGGCCGGGGCCGGGGGGCGCGGCGGCGCCTCCCGCGGGGCCCCCAGCACGTTGTTCTGAGGCCCCTGAGCGCGGCCCGGCCCTCCGAGGACCATCGCTGGCCGCGTTCCTGGTGCCCTGATGAAGCAGGGAGGATCCGTGGAGACCATCACCGTACGTAAGCGCCTTGAGTCTGCGCGCGACGACTTGGACCGTTCCATCGCGGTCCTGCGCGGCGAGAGGCCGATGCCGGGCGTGAGGACTTCCCCCAGGACGAGGCGGATGTGGGGACCAGCCTGTCCGAGGCGGACCGGGCCGACGCGGTGCTGGCCTCGGCCATGTCCCAGCGCACCGAGGTCATGGACGCCCTGCAGCGCATCCAGGACGGCAGCTACGGCAAGTGTGCCGACTGCGGCAAGCCCATCCCGGAGGGCCGCCTGGAGGCGCGCCCGGAGGCCTCCCGGGACGTGGCCTGCCAGTCGAAGCGGGACCGGCTGCGGCGCTAGCCTGCGGCCTGGGACGCGGCGGCCTCGCCGGCCGGGGACAGGGAGGGGCGGGCGCCGGGCTTGCGGGCCGCGGCCAGCAGGTAGATGCCGAACGATTCGTTCCCGCCGGTCCCGGCGCCGTTGCCCGCCCGGCCAGCCCGGCTTCCCCGCGCCCGCGGCCAGCTCGGCCCGGACCAGCCGCATGATGGCGCTCGGGTCCTTGCGGAGCACGTGATCCACCATGGACGGGGAGAGCACGGTGCGCGGCCGGATCCAGCTGACCTCCAGCCCGGCCTCGGTCAGCAGGTCAACCAGCTGCTCGGGGCCGAAACACCGGGTGATGTGGCCGTCCGGCCAGGGCACCAGCACCACTTCCGCCTGTGGCAGATCGGTGAGCTCGGCCCAGTGGTGCTGCTCGGCCAGGATGGACATGCCCAGGACGAGCGAGTCCACGCAGGCCAGAAGCTGGCCGCCGGGCCGCAGCACCCGGGCGATCTCGGCCGCGACGTCCTCGGCCATGAGGTGGCGTGACAGCGCCCCGTCATCGGCGATCACCCCGTCCACCGACCCGTCGGCGAGGAACGCCAGGTTCGCGGAGTCCGCCACCACGCGGACCAGCCGGCCGGGTGCGACGCGGCGCCGGTGCACGCTGCGGGCGGGCGGCAGCCGCGCTACCTCCGGCCGGGCGGCCCCGGACCCGGCCGGGCGGTCCGGAGCAGGGCTCAGCGGCCGGGCGCCCTGGAGCGGCGGGCAGCCGCGGCATGACCTGCACCACCGCGTAGCCTGCCGCGGCCGCCTGGGACGCCACGCTGGACTGGGGGCCGGAGATATCGATCAGGATCCGCCCCCGTGACGGCAGCCAGGCTTGCAATTGGGCCGCTACCACAGCGCGCTGGAACCGCCAGTAAGCCGTGAGCGAGCCTGACCCGAGAACGGTCAGCGGACTGGTCGCACTTGCCGCCACCATGACTCCATCCAGCAGCCGGGCTGCGCGCATTGCGGCCGGCGGCCTGCCCAGTGGCAGAGTTGAAACGCCGCCGCGAAGACGGGAGCCCGCGCAGCCCTATTTCCTGAAATCTTCCCCCACCTGGGTTTTTCTCACCTGACCAGACGGGAAGGTCGCTCCGGAACGCCGGTCCGCCCGGCGGCCCGCAGCGCGGCCGGCCACCGGGTGAACCCGGCGCGGATGACGGAATGAAGCCGCCGGGTCGCATGTTCCAGGGGACGTGGTTGTAGCCGATTACGCGACCCCCAGGAGCGCCCTCCCGCTGACTCGCTTCGAGCCCAGCGATAGGGGGGATGTATCCTCCCGCCCATACGGCCGCTATCGTCGGCCGGTGCAGGAGATCTCTGAGGGGGTGGGTCCGGTAACCGAGACACTCGAGCAGCGAAGCGAGCGCTTCGAGCACGATGTGCTGCCTTACCTGGATCAGCTCTACTCGGCCGGGCTGCGGATGACCCGCAACCCGGCGGATGCCGAAGACCTCGTCCAGGAGACCTTCGCCAAGGCCTACGCGTCGTTCCACCAGTTCCAGCCGGGCACGAACCTCAAGGCCTGGCTGTTCCGCATCCTGACCAACACCTTCATCAACAGCTACCGCAAGAAGCAGCGTGAGCCGCAGCGGTCCGGCGCGGAAGAGGTCGAGGACTGGCAGCTCGCCAGGGCCGCCTCGCACACCTCCTCGGGCCTGAAGTCGGCCGAGGCGGAGGCCCTGGACCGGCTCCCGGACTCCGACATCAAGCAGGCGCTGCAGGCCCTTCCCGAGGAGTTCCGCATCGCGGTCTACCTCGCTGACGTGGAAGGGTTCGCGTACAAGGAGATCGCCGACATCATGGGCACGCCGATCGGCACCGTCATGTCACGCCTGCACCGCGGGCGGCGGCAGTTGCGCGACATGCTGCAGGACTACGCGGCCGACCGGGGCGTGACCCGTCCGGGCCCGGCCGGGGACGGCGAGCACGGAGCCCCAGGCCGCGGAGTCGGGGAGGGACGCGTCATGAGCTGCGGGAAGCCCCACGAGACTCCGTGTAGCGAAGTGCTCGACCGGGTCTACTCCTACCTGGACGGCGAGCTCGGCGACACGGGCAAGGCCCAGATCCGCCAGCACCTCGACGAGTGCGGGCCGTGCCTGCGGGAGTACGGCCTGGAAGAGGCGGTCAAGCGCCTGGTGCACAAGTACTGCGGCCACGACGAGGTGCCCGGTGACCTGCGGGTCAAGGTGCTGACCCGGATCCAGGAAGTCCGGGCCACCATCGAGGTCACCGAGATCACCGAGATCACCGAACTTCCCGGCGAATAGCCCGCCGGGCCGCCGGCCCATTACCCGCCAAATCACCCGCCGGACCACCGGCCGAAATGATCTGCCTCCTGAGCTGGGCGCACGTCGCCGTCGCTGGCCATTGTTACTTTCTGTCATGTCGTATATACAGATTGTAGATATCGGGCGTGAAGGCTACGCGATCAGCGGTGATGGCGTTACCCTGAGTGGCGAGCTGGACCTATTGGCAGGGTCATTCATCGGGGCCGGAGATCGGCAGTTACCGGCTTCGCGGCCGTGCGCGCGTCCGAAGGCGACCATGCCGATCGGACTGACTGCGAGGGGGGTCTTGAGCAGGCTCTCGCGGGCCGCGTGGCTCTACATGGCCGTGGTGGTCACGGCAGCGGTCCTGCTGCTGGCCCATGTGCTGGCGGCGGACCTGCGACCGGGACCTGGATTACCAGGCGTCCCGGACGCTGCTGGTGCTGGCCGTCCTGTTCATGATCTGTGATTCCACCCCGACCACGCTCACCTCCCGCCAGTCGGCCTGGTCACCGAGTTCGTCGGCCACCCTGGCCGCGGTGGTGCTGCTGGGTCCGGGCGGGGCCGCGCTGGTCGGCGCCACCTCACTGATCAGCCTGCGCCGCGGCGGGCTGCGGGAGCGCGCCTTTAACGGGGCGATGTACGCGCTGAGCGCATTTGCGGCGGGCGAGGCTTATCTGGCGCTCGGCGGCCAAATCGGCGTGCCCAGGCCGGGCGCCTTCCCGGCCATCATCCTGCCCTTCGCGGTGGCGGCCGCCACCCACGTGGCCGTCAATCACGGCCTGTTGTGGAGCATGCTGCTGCTGCTGCCCCCGGCCGGGGTCACCCCCGCAGCGAGGCCGCCTTGACCTGCACCTTTCCCTGCTGCTGGTGTCCGATCTGGGCTACGCCACGCTGGGGCTGCTGATCGCGGCGCTGTGGGATCTGGTGGGGCCGTTCGCCGCGGTACTGGTCCTGATCCCGCTGTTCGTGGCGCGCTGGGCCATGGGCCAGTTCGCCGCGCAGGAGGGCGCCTACTCGGCCACGATGGCCGCGCTCTGCCAGGCGGTGGAGACCAAGGACTTCTACACCCGCGGGCACAGCGAGCGGGTGTCCCGGGGCGCCACGCATGCTGGCCCGGCAGATCGGCATGGGCGCGGAGCGGGTCGAGGCCATCCGGTACGCGGGCATGCTGCACGACGTGGGCAAGCTCGGCGTGCCGACCAAGGTGCTGCAGAAGACCGGACCGCTGACCGAGGAGGAGCTGGCCGCCATCCAGCTGCACCCGATGCGCGGCCTGGAGATCGTCCGGCAGATCGGCTTCCTGAACGAGGCGCTGGACGGCATCATGCACCACCACGAGCGGATGGACGGCAAGGGTTACCCGATGGGCCTGGCCGGCGACGAGATTCCCGAGTTCGCCCGGGTGATCGCGGTCGCCGACGCGTTCGACTCGATGACCTCCACCCGCTCCTACCGCGGGCGCCCGGAGCGTCGAGGAGGCCGTCGCGGAGCTGCGCAAGTGCGCCGGGCATCCAGTTCGACCCGGTGCTGGTGGACGCGTTCATCGCCGCGCTGGCCCGGGAGCGCTGGGAGTCGCTGGCGGACGGCCAGTCCCCGCCCGCGGCGCTGCCGGCCGATTCCCCGCCCAGGTCGCGGCCCAGGATCACGACGACCCGACCGCGCCGCTGCGGGTCGTCGAGAGCCGCTGAGGCGAGCCCGCGATGACGACGCAACGGCACCTCGCCCGCCAGTCCGCCTGGCAGTCCATGGACTCCGGCCAGCTGCTGCTGGTCGCCGCGGCGGGCGTGCTGCTGGTCGCGGCGGTGGCCCAGACCGCCGCGGCGGGCCTGGTGCAGCCGCGCGATCGCACTGGCCTTCGGCGCCCTGATCGCCCTGGGCGAGCTGCTCCGGCTGTCCCTGCCCGGCGGACCGGGAGGCCGCCCCGATCGGCAGCGCCGGGGCCCTCGGCTACGCGCTGCGCGCTCGGGGTCGGCACGATCAGCCGGCGCCGCAGCCCGCCCTCCAGGTGGTCGCCGTCACCGCGGTCGGCATGATCGTCGGGGCGCTGCCGCACCTGGCGGCCGGACGGCCCGCCGGGGTGGCCGGGATGGCCTCCCGGCTGCTGGCGGTGGCGTTCGTGGCCATCGCCGTTCCGGCCCGCTGGCCACCGTGACCATCATCGGCCCACCACGTGTGGCTGCAGCTCGCGGTCATGCCCGTGCTGATCGTGGCCGGCTGGTTCGCGGAGTGCGTGATCAGGGCGCTGATCCGGGCGGACGCCCTGCGGGCCCGGTTCGTCGTGTCGCTGGGCGACGAGCTGCGGGATCCAGCTGCCGCTGGGCGCGGCGGTGGGCGCGTCGGCCATGCTGATCGCCCTCGCCGCCGAGGCCATGGGCCTGGTCGCGCTGGCGCTGCTTCATCGCGCCGCTGCTGGTCACCCAGACCGCCTTCCGCCGGTACGCCGGCATCCGCGCCACCTACCTGCAGACGGTCCGCGCGCTGGCCCGGGTCACCGAGGTCGGCGGCTACGTGGAAGACGGCCACTCCTACCGGGTCGGCCGGCTCGCCGTGGCGGTCGGCCGGGAGCTCGGGCATGAGCCGAGCGCGGACCTGCTGGAGCTGGAGTACGCCGCGCTGATGCACGACATCGGCCAGCTGTCGCTGCCGGACCCGATCCCGGGCGGCGCCACCGTGCTGGCCTCGCCCGCCGATCAGCAACGCATCGCCGGACCTCGGGCGCGAGCGTCATCGAGCAGGCCGGGGTGCTGGACGGGGTGGCCGAGATCGTCCGCCGCCAGTGCCAGCCCTGGCGGGGCGCGCGACCCGGAGCCGCCGATCGGCAGCCGGATCATCCGGGCCGCCAACGCCTTCGACGACCTGGTGGGCGGGTCCGCGGACCGGGACCGGACCACGGCCGCGCTGGAACGGCTCCGGCTGGACACCGCCGCCGAGTACGACCCCGGGTCGTGGAGGCGCTGACCAAGGTGACGCGGACGGTACTACCCCGGCCGCCTGTAGGCTCCGGCCGGTAGGCTGTCCCGGGTGATCGAGTCGGTGCTGGTCGCCAACCGGGGCGAGATAGCCCGCCGGGTGATCGCGCACCGCCCGGCGGCTGGGCATCCGGACCGTCGCCGTCTACTCCGAGGCCGACGCCGCCCTGCCCGTACGTCCACGAGGCCGACGAGGCGGTGCTGATCGGCCCGCCGCCGCCCGCGCGCAGCTACCTCGACGCCGGGGCCATCCTCGCGCGCCGCCCGGGACGACCGGGGCGGGCGCCATCCACCCGGGCTACGGGTTCCTGTCCGAGAACGCGGACTTCGCCCGGCAGGTCACCGACGCCGGGCTGATCTGGGTCGGGCCGCCGCCTGCGGCCATCGAGCAGATGGGCGACAAGATCAACGCCAGGAACCTGATGGCCGCCGCGGGGGTGCCGGTCGCCGCCGGGCACCACCGAGCCGGTGACCGACGCTCGACGCGGCGCTGGCCGCGGCCGGCGCGGATCGGCTACCCGGTGATGGTCAAAGCCGCGGCGGGCGGCGGCGGCATCGGGATGAGCGCCGCGGCCGACCCGGACCAGCTGCGCGGCGGCGCTTCGAGACGGCCCGCTCCCGCGCGGAGCGGTTCTTCGGCAGCCCGGCGATCCTGCTGGAGCGCTACGTCGAGCAGGCCCGGCACGTGGAGGTGCAGATCCTCGGGCTGGCCGACGGCCGGGTGCTGGCGCTCGGCGAGCGGGACTGCTCGGTGCAGCGCCGGCACCAGAAGGTCGCCGAGGAGACCCCGTCCCCGGGGGTCAGCGCCGGCGCTGCGGGCCCGGATGCTGGCCGCGGCGGCCCGGGCCGGGGAGACGGTCGGCTACCGGGGCGCCGGGACCGTCGAGTTCCTGCTGGACGCGCGCGACCGGGGACTTCATGTTCCTGGAGATGAACACCCGGCTCCAGGTCGAGCACCCGGTCACCGAGATGGTCACCGGCATCGACCTGGTCGAGCAGCAGTTCCGGATCGCCGGCGGCGAGCGACGTGAGCTTCGACCCGGCCGCCGTGACCGCCCGCGGGCACGCGATCGAGCTGCGGGTGTACGCGGAGGACTCCGCGCCGGTTCCTGCCCAGCCCGGGCACGATCACCGACTGGGCCGAGCCGGCCGGCGCCGGGCATCCGGGTGGACGCGGGCTACGCAGGCCGGGAACACAGGTGACCCCGTTCTACGATCCGCTGCTGGCCAAGCTGTGCGTGCACGGGGCCAGACCGCGACGAGGCGCTGCGCCCGGGCCCGGGTCGGCGGTGGCGTCGTTCCGGATCACCGGGCCTGAAGACCAACCTGCCGTTCCACGCGGACCTGCTGGCCAGCGAGGAGTTCAGCCAGCGGCGGCTACGACACGTCCGTGGTGGGCCGGCTGCGCCCGTGATCTGAGCAGCACAATGAGGACCGGGTCCGCGCGCTGGCGATCTGCCGGCGGAGCCCGGCGAGGAGAGGAGCGGCGGGTGGCCGAGGTCCGCGCGGAGATGGTGGCCAACGTGTGGAAGGTCGTGGCCGCCGAGGGCGAGCAGGTCACCGACGGCGCCACGCTGGTCATCCTGGAGTCGATGAAGATGGAGATCCCGGTGCTGGCCGAGGAGCCGGGCACGGTGACCAAGCTGGCGGTGGCCGAGGGCGACGTGGTCCAGGAAGGCGACCTGATCGCCATCATCGAATAACGGCCGTCGCGTCCGCTTAGCGCGGTCGGCGCGGCGTCAGACTCGCGCCGTGGTGGACCGCGGGTAGGCCACCGCCGGGTCGGTGATCACGTTGACCAGGTAGGGCACGCCGGAGTCGAAGGCCCGGCGCAGCGCCGGGGCGATCCCGTCCGGCCTGGGTGACCAGCTCG
The DNA here is from genome assembly GCA_963851025.1 of uncultured Actinomycetes bacterium. Classification (GTDB taxonomy): domain Bacteria; phylum Actinomycetota; class Actinomycetes; order Streptosporangiales; family Streptosporangiaceae; genus RYN-230. Next base: position 473,638 of record CAWKOA010000022.1, on the reverse strand, counting down.
CCGGCGCCGCCCAGCGCGCTGACCACCTCGTCGTACCGGCACTGCGGCTGCAGGTCGGCGACCACGTCGTAGCCGTAGATGGCCTGCATGGGGTGCTTCTCCAGGCCCCAGATCCCGTTGTTGCCGCAGACCATCACGACCGGCAGCCCGTGCCGGACCAGCGTGTCCGCGTCCATCAGCGAGAACCCGGCCGCGCCGTCCCCGAGCAGCAGCACCACCTGGGCCGAGGGCCGGGCGAGCCGGGCCGCGATCGCGTAGCCCAGCCCGGTGCCCAGGCAGCCGAACGGGCCCGGGTCGAGCCAGCCGCCCGGGCGTCCGCGGCTCGATGTACTTGCCCGCGTAGGACACGAAGTCCCCGCCGTCGCCGATCACCACGGCGTCGTCGTCCAGCACCCTGGCCAGCTCGCCGTAGATGCGCATCGGGTGGATCGGGTCGGCGGCACTGGCCAGCAGCGCGCCGTCCGCGGCCACCGCCGCGCGGGCCGCGTCCTGCAGCCGCGGCAGCCAGGACGTCCTCCCAGTGCGGCCCGGGCGGGCCGGTCCGGCCAGGCGCGCCGGGTCGGCCAGCGCCGGCGAAGAACGCGCCCAGGTCACCCGCGTAGGAGGCGGCCAGCGGGCAGTGCGCCGCGACCTGCCCCGGCGCGTCGGCGACATGGACCACGGCTGGTTTTCGTTGCGGATCATTCTGGTCGCCGAACGCGCCGTAACCGAGCCGGAAGTCCAGCGGGGTGCCCGCCACGACGACCAGGTCCGCCTCCCGGAACGCGGCCGACCGGGCCCGGGTGACCAGCAGCTCATGACCGCGCGGCAGGATGCCGCGGCCCTGGCCGTTGGTGATCACCGGCAGCCGCAGTTCCTCGGCCGCGGTCCGGGCGGCCTGCTCCGCGCGGCCCATCCACACGTCCGAGCCGAGCACCAGCACCGGCCGCCGGGCCGCCGCGATCAGCGCCGGCGATGGCCGCGGCCGCGTCGCGGGTCGCCGGCGTCCCGGCCAGTCACCGGGCCGCACCGGGTCCAGCCGGCCGGACGGCCGGGCCGCGGCCGGCCCGTGTGCCGCCCGGCCCGAGCTGCGCCGGAGCCTGGCCGAACAGCGCCTCCAGGGCGATGTCCACGAACACCGGCCCGCGGTGCGGCGTGGTGGCCAGCCGGAACGCCTCATCCACCCCGGCGCCGACCTTGGCCGTCTCGTGCTCGGTCCAGGCCCGCTTGGTGATCGGCCGGAGCAGCTCCGGGTGGTCGAACTCCTGCAGGCCGCCGGAGCCCCAGCGCGCGTCCGGGGCCCGGCCGCCCAGGATCACCACCGGCGACCCGTTGAAATGGGCCGTGGTGATCGGCGCTGACGCCGTTGGTCACCCCGGGTCCGGCGGTCAGCACGGCCAGGCCGGGGAGCCGGGTCAGCCGGGCGGTGGCCTCCGCGGCGAACACGGCGGTCTGCTCGTGCCGCACGTCCAGCAGCCGCAGCGGCGGGTCCAGCGTGCACGGCCGCGTCGTAGAGCGGGAACACGTGCCCGCCGGACAGGGTGAACATGGTCGACACGCGCCGTGCGCCCGGGCCGCCTGCCACGGCCAGCGTGCCCGCCGTGCACCGTCGCCTGCTGGCCAGCAGTGCTGCTCGGCTCATGGCGCGACCGTTACCAGCCCTCGGTCATGCGCGTGAGGTTACCAGCTAGTAGCTTGCCGGGAACAGGTGCCGGGCCCGGACGGGGTGACGGCCGGGCCCGGCACCTGGGCGGGGGTCAGCCGCCTGTCCGGCGGTCGCCGCGGCCGCGACCGCAACCGGCTCCGCGACGGCGGGTTCCGGGTCGGCCACGTAGTGCTCGGGCCGCGTCTCGTCCGTTCCGCCGGGCACCTTGAACGCCCGGAATACCAGCGTCAGGACCACCGCGATGACCAGGTTGATGCACCAGCCCGGTGAGCCCGATGTAGATGGTGTGGTTGATCATCGGCACGGTGTCCGCGGACGCGCCGAAGTGCGTGCCCGGCTGGCCGGGGGCCGGCAGCCGGTACGCGGCGATGGTGCCGAACACCATGGCCACCGCCCAGCCGATGACCAGCGCCCAGCGGTGGAACCAGCGGGTGTACAGGCCCGGCCACGATGGCCGGGAACGTCTGCACGATCCAGATCCCGCCCAGCAGCTGGAACTGGATGGCGTACGTCTGCTTCACGAACAGCACGAAGAGCAGGGCGCCCAGCTTGACCACGAGCGAGGCCCACTGGGACACCCTGGTCTGCTCCGCGGTGCTGGCGTTCGGCCGGATGTACTCCTTCCAGATGTTGCGGGCGAACAGGTTGGCGGCCGCGATGGCCATGATGGCCGCCGGGACCAGCGCGCCGATGACGATCGCGGCGAAGCCGATGCCCGCGAACCAGCTCGGGAAGATCCGCTGGAACAGGAACGGCACGGCCAGCTGCGCGTTCGCGCCGTGCGCCTTGACCTCCGCGGGCACCCCGGGCGCGGCCAGGGCCATGTAGCCGAGCAGCGCGATCAGGCCGAGCACCAGCGAGTAGGCGGGCAGCGCGGCGATGTTGCGCCGGATCACGTTGCGCCGCTTGGCCGCGAACACGCCGGTGATCGTGTGCGGGTACATGAACAGGGCCAGCGCCGAGCCCAGGGCCAGGGTGGCGTAGGCCCACTCCCGGCCGGCTGCAGGATCAGGCTGCCGTTCGGCTTGCCGGTCTTGGGGTTGGTCGCCTTGAGGTGGGTGTCCGCGACGCTGAAGATGTGCCCCCAGCCGCCGACCCGGATCGGGATGTAGATGATGGCCACGATGATCATCACGTAGATCAGGGTGTCCTTGACGAACGCGATCAGCGCCGGGGCGCGCAGCCCGGACACGAACGTGTAGCCGGCCAGGATGAGGAACGCGATGATCAGCGGCAGGTCATGCACGAACCCGGTGGTGGAACTGCCGCCGACGCCCATCACGGTCAGCACCGCCTGGATGCCGACCAGTTGCAGGGCGATGTAGGGCATGACGGCCAGGATGCCGGTGAAGGCCACGGCCAGGGCCAGCCCGCGCGAGCCGTACCGGCCGCGGATGAAGTCCGCCGGGGTGATGTAGCCGTGCACCCGGGCCACCGACCACAGCCGGGGCAGGAACACGAACACGATCGGGTAGACCATGATCGTGTAGGACAGGGTGAAGAACCCGGCCGCCCCGGTGCCGAAGACCAGGGCCGGCACCGCGATGAAGGTGTAGGCAGTATACAGATCGCCGCCGAGCAAGAACCAGGTGACGAAGCTGCCGAAGCCCCGCCCGCCGAGCCCCCACTCGTTCAGGTGCAGTAGGTCCTCGGCCCGGCGCCACCGCGCCGCGGCGAAGCCGACCACGGTGACCAGGGCGAACAGGAAGACCAGGATGCCGAACGAGACAGCGTTGATGTGGCTCACGACGCCTCCCCGGGGCCGCTCAGGGGCGGCGAGGGGGCCGGGCGCCCCCGGTCAGGCGCCGGGCGGGCCACCCGGGTGGTGATCAGGTAGCAGATCGCGGTCAGCAGCGCGACGACCGGCACCCAGAGCAGCTGGTACCAGTAGAAGAAGGGGAAGCTGCCGAGCTTGGGGCTGCTGCGGGCGTAGATCGGGACGATCAGGGTCCCGAGCACCGCGACTAACAGCAGGATCGTGACTAAGATCCAGGCGCCGGTGCGCGTGCGTGGGGGGCCGGAGTGCGTCATCGCTTCGTCTCCCTGAGTGTGTCGGCCGCGCGCCACCCGCCAGGCCACGGCGCGGGGCGGGGGGCGCGCGCGTGACGTATGTCACGTTGTTGACGTCCATGGTGCGATGAAATGCCCCATGCTGCAATGGTTTGCGGATCAGTGATCCCAGCGGATCAGGGTCGCGGTGGCCTGGTAGTCCTTGCCCGGTCCCCGCACCCGCCAGCGCTCCTCCATCACGTCCTCGCTGAGCACCAGGTAGGTGATCTCGTAGCGGTCCGCGCGGCACGGGTGGACCGCCTCGCAGCGGCCGGAGCGCAGGTCAAGCCGGTAGAAGAGGCGGCCGTCGGCGAACCGCACGTCCACCGTGCCATCGGGCAGGCCCTGGTAGCGGAGGCTGCGGGTGGCCGGGCCGGCGTGCGTGCCGAACCGCAGTTCGCCGGTCTCCAGGTAGCTCACAGTGCGCCGCCCCGGGGCCGGGTCCGGCGTCGCTGAGCGTGGCCTGCCCGGTGAACCGTCCCTCCGTGCCCGAACGGTGGTCGGCCAGCACCCGCTCGATGCGCCAGCGCCCCGCCGCGAAGGCGAGCGTGTCACTTACCCGCATGGTTCGCCATTGTGGCTGCTCGCCGCGGGGTAGCCGCCACCCGGTGCCTTGGACGGTACCGGCCATCTTGATATCGTCCCCCTCGGCTACCAGTACGTTTCCCCCGCCTGAGGAGTCCCCCCATGTCTGATGCGGCCGCGCTGCGCCAGCGTTCCCCCGTGGTGCTTGCCGACCTGCTGCCCGGTGCGCTGGTCCGGGACGCCCTCCTGGTCGTCGGGGCGGCCGGCTTCGTCGGGCTGCTCGCCCAGATCTCGATCCACCTGTCCTTCACCCCGGTGCCCATCACCGGGCAGACCCTGGGCGTGCTGCTGGCGGGCACGGCGCTGGGCTGGCGGCGGGCCGGGGCGGCGCTGGTCCTGTACGCGGTGGCCGGGCTGGCCGGGGTGCCCTGGTTCGCCGGGCACGCCAGCGGCTACGTCGGCGCCTCGTTCGGCTACGTGCTCGGCTTCATCGCCGCCGCGATCCTGTGCGGCTACCTGGCCGAGCGCGGCGCGGACCGCTCGGTGCTGCGGTCGGTGCCGGTCATGATCGCCGGCGAGGTGGTCATGTACGCCTTCGGCGTGACCTGGCTGGCGCTGGGCCTGCACCTCAGCGCCCGGCCGCGCTCTCGGAGGGGTTCACCCCGTTCGTGGCGGGCGACGCCATCAAGGCCGCCATCGCCGCCGGGCTGCTGCCGGGGGCCTGGTGGCTGACGGGCTACCGCCGCGGCCGGCCCCGCGAGGGCGAGCCGCCGGGGAGCGGCTGAGCGGCCGCTAGCGGTGCAGCCGGGTGACCAGCTTGTAGCGGTCGCCCCGGTACTTGGACTGGGCCCACTCGACCGGCTCGGCCGAGGCGTCGAACGCCTGCCGGGACAGCAGCAGCAGGGGCATGCCGACGTCCACCCCGAGCAGCCGGGCGTCCTTGGGGTCGGCCAGCACGGTCTCGATGGTCTCCACCGCCTCGGTGAGCTGGACCCCGTAGGCCGAGGCCAGCGCCTCGTACAGGGACGCGTAGCGGTCCAGGTTCCGGCGCAGCCCGGGGAACCGGCGGGCGGGCAGGTGCGAGGTGTCGGTCGACATGGGCTCCCCGTCGGCCAGCCGCAGCCGGTGGATGCGCAGCACCCGGCTGCCCGGCGGGATGGCCAGCAGCTCGGAGAGCTGCGCGTCGGCGGGCACGTAGCTGGTGTCCAGGATCCTGGTCTGCGGGTGCAGCCCGTGCGCCCGCATCCCCTGCGTGTAGCTGGCCAGCTCGAGCAGCTGCGCGACCTTGGGCTTGGCCACGAACGTCCCCTTGCCCTGCATGCGCAGCAGCCGGCCTTCCACCACGAGCTCGGCCAGGGCCTGGCGCACCGTGGTCCGCGACGTCCCGTACTGCTGGGCGAGCTCCCGTTCCGGCGGCACCGGGCTGCCCGGCGCCAGGGCCTGGGTCAGCTCGAGCAGCTGGCGCTTGACCGCGTAGTACTTGGGGATCCGGGGCGACGTCGGGCCGGGGGGCGCGGGGTCACCGTCGCGGATGGCGGGGGACGCTGTCACGGTCACTTCCTTCCGCAGCAACTGCGTTCCGGACATGATCCCTCATCGCGGCCGGACCCGCTTCCCCTAGACCGTACTGGGATAATGCCAGCTAGAGCCGGTACGGCGGGCATGGCAGCCGCAGCCAGCCCACCCAAAACCCACCAGCCGCCCACCAGGGCCCCACCAGACGGCCGCCGGCGCCGCCGGGGCCCGCCAGGTGGCCCGGATAAGCGATGATGGCAGGGTGCCCACGCTGAATGACCTCGCCCGCCGCCACACCGCGCTGACGTCGGCCGACATCGACTGGCTGCACGCGCTGGTGTCCGACTGGCAGCTGCTGGCCGACCTGTCCTTCGCTGACCTGGTGCTGTGGGCGCCGCTGCAGGACTCCTCCGGCTGGGTGGTGCTGGCCCAGATGCGCCCGACGACCGGGCCGACCACGTTCCACGACGACGCGGTGGGCTCGTTCGCGCCCACCGGGGCCCGGCCCTTCCTCGAATCGGCCCAGCGGGAGCGGCGGATCTGCCGGGAAGGTGACCCGGAGTGGACCCGCGGCGTGCCGGTCCGCCGGGAGTCGATCCCGGTCACCCGGGAGGGCCAGGTCATCGCGGTCATCGAGCGGAGCACCAACCTGAGCTCGGCGCGCACGCCGAGCCGCCTGGAGCTGACCTACCTCAAGGGCGCGGACGACCTGGCCCAGATGGTCGCCTCCGGCATGTTTCCCTGGCCGGGCCAGCAGCCCGCGCTGGTCCGCTCCCCGCGGGTCGGGGACGGGCTGCTCCGGCTCGGCCGGTCCGGCAAGGTCAGCTACGCGAGCCCCAACGCCCTGTCCGCCTACCGCAGGCTGGGCCTGGCCGCCGATCTGGTCGGGGCGGAACTGGGCCCGCTGACCGCCCGGCTCTGCGCCCCGGGCCGGCCGACCGACGACTCGCTGATGGTCACCGCCAGCGGCCGCGCCCCGCGGGAGACCGAGGTGGAGGGGAACGGGTCGGTGGTCCAGCTGCGGGCCATCCCGCTGGTGGTCAACGGGCTGCGCACCGGCGCGCTGGTGCTGGTCCGCGACGTGACCGAGCTGCGGCACCGCGAGCGCGAGCTGATGACCAAGGACGCCACCATCCGGGAGATCCACCACCGGGTGAAGAACAACCTGCAGACCGTGGCCGCGCTGCTCCGGCTGCAGTCCCGGCGGCTGGACGAGCCGAAGGCGCGGGCCGCGCTGGACGAGGCGGTGCGCCGGGTCGGCTCCATCGCGACCGTGCACGAGACGCTCTCCCACGCGCCCGAGGAGATCGTGGACTTCGACGACGTCGCGGAGCGGGTCGCGGCGATGGCGGGGGAGGTGTCCGCGGCCGAGGCGCGGGTCAAGCCGGTCCTGCTCGGCCGGTTCGGGCTGCTGCCCTCCGCGGTGGCCACGCCGCTGGCCCTGGTGCTGGCCGAGTTGCTGCAGAACGCGCTGCAGCACGGCCTGGCCCCGTGCGGGCCGGAACTGGGCCCGGACGCCGGGCTGGACGGGCTGCTCGAAGTGTCGTGGACCGCACCCAGGAGCGGCTGACGGTCATTGTGCAAGATAATGGCGTCGGATTGCCGGAGGAATTCGATCTGGATTCGGCCACGAGCCTCGGCTTGCAGATCGTCCGGACGCTCGTGGTGTCCGAACTGGGCGGCCGGCTGGAGGTCAAGCCGCGGGCGGGCGGCGGCACCAAGGCCGTGGTGGACCTGCCGCTGGACGCGGGGGCGCCGTTATCGGCCCGGGCCGCCCCGATACGGCCGCTGGGCTCCGCGGAGCCGCACGCCTAGCACGCGTAGACGGCCTCAGGGCGGCCAGTCCCCGAGGCCCCGCCAGGCTCAGGCGTGGGCGCGAGCCCGGAACCGGCTGGCCCGCCGCTTGAGGGCGCGCCGCTCGTCTTCGCTCATGCCGCCCCACACCCCGGCGTCCTGGCCGCTCTCGAGGGCCCACTGCAGGCATTCCTCGATCGCTGGGCATCGGCGGCATACCTGCTTGGCCTCGTCGATCTGGAGTAGCGCGGGCCCGGTGTTCCCGATCGGGAAGAACAGCTCCGGGTCCACGTCACGGCAGGCGGCGTCGTGGCGCCAGTCCATGCGGTCCACTCCTCCTTGGCAGCCGGGCCTGGCCCGGCCCGGGTTGGCGACCTCGGCCCGCGAGCTTGTGAACGAATTCACGAGCCAGGTCATATGTCGGGAGCCGTGTAGCTTCCCGGGGTTTGTACACTCACACATCTATTCGAGCCAGCGGCCCCCACTGGACTCCGGTCCGAGGCCCTGGAATCAGACACTAACGCCAAGACCTGCCAGATGGCAGCGCATGGCACCGCTCACCCGAACCGGGTTCTAGCCTGTCAAGCGCCTGAATCAAACGCAAGACTATTCGGCAAAGGTTCAGGCCGGATTTCGGTGTCTGATAGGTCACATCATGGCCGGTTCCCGGGCTAGTCAGGCAATTACCCGCAGAGCGCGCGGAACAGCGCGAAACGTGACACTCTCATGCTCGCCCACGTACTCCCCGTCCACCTGAAGCGCGACCGGCCGGTCGCAGCGCAGGGTGAAGGCGGGCTGGTCGTGCAGGCTGACCACGTCCCGGCCCCGGGGCGGCTCGCTGCGCTGGGCGAACATCTGGCGGAGGGCGTTCAAGGTGCCGATCGTCCGCATTCGCCGCAGCGCGAAGATGTCCAGCCCGGTGTCGAAACCCGCGCCCGGGCTCGGATTGACCGGCCGGCGGCCCAGGTAGGTCCAGGGCGACGTGTTGGAGATAATCCCGAGGAACAGGTGCCTGATCGGGGACTTGCCCGTCCCGTTCCAGGGTGAGCGCGGGATGACGGCGGTCGGTGACGCCGTAGAACTGGCGCAGCGCGGTCCGCAGGTACAGGCCGGGGGTCAGGGTCCGGCCGTGCGCCCGCAGGCCCTCGATCGCCCGCACCACCTCGGCGTCCAGGCCCATCCCGGCGTTGAAGGTGAAGTAGCGGTCCGGCCGGCTGGCCCCCGGCGCTCGGGCCCTCCTGGGCTCCCGGTGCTGGCTCTCGGGACCTGGCGCAGCCCAGGCCGACGCGGCGGTCGTGGCCCGCCCGCAGGGCCTCGAGGATCCGCCCGGTCGCGTCGACCGGGTCGGCAGGCAGGCCCAGCGCGCGGGTGAACACGTTGGCGTTGCCGCCCGGGACGGGGGCGAAGGCCGGGTCCGTCCCGGGCGGCCTGGCCGCGCAGCAGGCCGTTGACGGCCTCGTTGACCGTGCCGTCCCCGCCGAGCGTCAGAATGAGCTGGAAGCCGTCTGAGGCGGCCTTGCGCGCCAGGGTGCCCGCGTGACCCCGGTAGCGTGTTTCCACGACTTCCAGATCCATCTGGGATGCGAGAGCATGCGTGATGACGTCCCGGCGCAACTGGGTGGTGGCCGTGGCGTGCGGGTTGACGATCAGGAGCGCGGGCACGGGCTCAGGTTAGCGACGAGGGGTACGGAAGATGCAGCAGAGGCCACCGAGCCTGCTCGGCGCGGCAGGGGTGCAGGCCGCCGACGCCCTCATCGTGCTGGCCGCCAGCGTGCTGGCCGGGGTCGACACGGCCGCGGGCCAGTCCTACCAGGCGGGCAGCGGGATCGCGCTGACGCTGATCGGGCTGGCCACCGCCGCCGCGCTGGCCTGGGTCGCCCTGGGGCTGTACCGGGCCCGCCGGTGGAGCCGCACGCCCGCGGCGCTGACCCAGCTGTTCGTCGGCATCGTCGGCATCTACCTGGTGCAGGGGCACCGCTACGCCTGGGGGATCCCGTCGCTGCTGCTGGCGTGCGCCGGGTTCGCCCTGCTGCTGGCCCCGCCCAGCCTGCGCGCCCTGGCCGCCCGCGGCCCGGGGACGGCCCAGAACCCCAGCCCCCGTCCCAGGCCAAGCCAGGCCCGCCAAACGTCAGCCAAGACGGGCCTGCCAAGGACCGCCAAGCCGGGCAAGCCAGGCAAACGCCCCGCCCGCAGCTAGCTCGCCGGCGAGGGGAGGCGCGCCGCAGGCGTGTCCTCGCCGAGCCGGCGACCAACCCGGCACCCAGCAGCAGCCGAAGTGCCCACGGAAGCGGGCAAGTGGGGGGTCCGGGGGGGTCGCCCCCCGGGCTAGCAGAGTCAGTCGTCGGCGGTCAGGCCGTCCCGGAGCTGGGCCAGCGTCCTGGCCAGCAGCCGGGACACGTGCATCTGCGAGATCCCCAGCTCGCTGGCGATCTGCGACTGCGTCATGTTCCCGAAGAACCGCAGCAGCAGGATGCGCTTTTCCCGGCTGGGCAGCTGTTCCAGCAAGGGCTTGAGCGATTCCCGGTACTCGACCCCCTCCAGGGCGTCGTCGAGCATGCCGAGCGATTCGGCCACCGCGGGCGCGTCGTCGTCGCCCGAGTCCGGGGCGTCCAGCGAGACCGTCGAGTAGGCGTTGGCCGACTCCAGGCCCTCCAGCACCTCTTCCTCGGTCATCTGCAGGTGCGCCGCGATCTCGGCCACGGTGGGCGCCCGGCCCTCGCGCTGCGCCAGGTCCCCGATGGCCTTGGTCAGGGCCAGCTTGAGCTCCTGCAGCCGCCGGGGCACCCGGACCGCCCAGCCCTTGTCCCGGAAATGCCGCTTGATCTCACCCACGATGGTCGGGGTGGCGTAGGTGGAGAATTCCACCCCGCGGGCCAGGTCGAACCGGTCAATGGACTTGATCAGCCCGATCGTCGCCACCTGGGTCAGGTCGTCGAGCCATTCGCCCCGGTTACGGAATCGCCGGGCCAGGTATTCCACCAGCGGCAGGTGCAGCTCCACCAGCTCGCCGCGGATGCGGAGCCGCTCCGCGTCGCCGTCGGGCAGCACGGCCAGCCGCTCGAACAGTTCCCGCGCGCGTCCGCGGTCCGGGACCGCATGCTGGATCCGGGCGGGGCGTGCACCTCAGCCAGCGGCGCTCGCCCAGTGGTGTCTCCCGAGCGGCGTCTCGCCCACCGGCGCCTCGATGTCGGCCGCCACTCCGGCGTCGATCTCCTCGGCCACCCGGGCATCCACTTTCCGGGGCACCCGGACCTCGATTTCCTCGGTCACCCGGACCTCGACAGCTCGCGGGTCTTGCGCAGCATGACCGTGAGTTTGCTGCCCGGCCCGGCCCAGGCGTCCACGCTTCCGGCCAGCGCGGCGAGCACGGTCCAGGCGAAGGTGTCGCGGGCCGGGAGCTGGGCCCGCTGGGTGAGCACGGACACCGCGATCGTCACGCTGTCCTCGCCGAGGGTGAAATCGCAGTCCAGGCTGGCGCCCGGCGCGGCCTGGCTGAGCAGCAGGCCGCACGCCTCGTCCACGGCGATCCGCAGGTCCTCGATCTCATCCAGGGTGAAGTCGAGGCGGGCGGCGAGGCCCGCGGTGGCCGTGCGCAGCACGGACAGGTAGGCACCCTCGGCCGGCATCCGGATCGTCACGCGATCCTCGGCGTCCCGCGGCGCAGGCTCGCCGCGAACCGCGGTGGGCACGGCCGCAGCAGTGGGCGCGGTCGTCTCTTCCGTCACGATTGTCCTCCAGTACCGTCAGCCGTACTGCTGCTGGCGGCCGTCGTGGTCTTGCCTTGCAACCTACCGTCCGCCGCGTGCACCGCTAACGCGCCGCCCCGGGTGCTGCCCCGGCAATTCCCTTTTGACCAGCCAGGATGCCCCGGATTGACCGGCGGATTCCAGGATGCCAGAGGCCGCGCAGGCGGGATGCCTGCGCGGCCTCGGGATGTCGCGGCGTGCTGCGGGAGGAGGTCAGCCCTGCTTGGTCTCCCAGAAGATCTTGCTGATCTCGTCGATCTTGGCCAGCAGCTGGTCGGCCGCGGCCACGTCGGTGCTGCTCTTGGTCCCGCCCGGGCCGCCGCCGGCCAGCTTGGTGGCCTCGTTGAACAGCTGGTTCAGCTGCGGGTACTTCTCGAAGTGCGGCGGCTTGAAGTAGTCAGTCCACAGCACCCACAGGTGGTGCTTGACCAGCTCGGAGCGCTGCTCCTTGATCAGCAGGGCCCGCGTCTGGAACGCCGGGTCCGAGCTGTCGTGATACTTCTGGATGATCGCCTTGACGGACTCAGCTTCGATCCGCGCCTGGGCCGGGTCGTAGACCCCACAGGGCAGGTCGCAGTGCGCGTGCACGGTGGCCTTTGGTTCGAGGAGACGTGTCAGCAGTCCCATAGGTCCCCTTCTCTCATCTCGGATCATGGGTTACCGGTGACCGACACTACCCCTCAGGGCCGGGAACGAACGTAGGAGGGCCGATGCGCTGGCCGCTGTGGCGGGTTGCGGTCGTGGAGCGGTCCATGGAGCCCGCCCTCCACCCGGGCGACTGGCTGCTCGTCTGGCGGGGCACCCGCCCGGGCCGGGCCGTCCGGGTCCGCCCGGGGCAGCTGGTGATCGCCCGGCACCCGGCCCGGCCGGACCTGCTGCTGGTGAAGCGGGCCGCGCGGCGCGAGCCCGGCGGGTGGTGGCTCAGCGCGGACAACCTCCCGGCCGGCGCGGTGGACAGCCGGACGTTCGGCGTGGTCGCGGACCGGCTGATCGAGGGCCGGGTGCTGCTCCGGTACCGCCGGGCCGGGCCCGGAAATACGCCCAGATAACGAAGACCCCCGGCCGCCAGGGCCGGGGGTCTTCGTACTGCGCTGCGCAACGCTCGGTCAGGCCGCCGTCCGCTCCGGCGGCTCGATACCGGACTGCCGCTCGACCAGGTTGAGCATCTCCGCCTTGGGCAGCCGGGTGGCCATCGCCCAGTAGTAGATGACCAGGCTGAACGCGGCCACGACCAGCATGTCCCACCAGAACGGGATGCGGCCGGTGTTCAGCGGCGCCGCCACGGCCCCGCCGCGTACTGGCCCTGCCAGGAGATGATGCCCATGCCGATCAGGTAGACCGGCAGCCACTGCGCCGACTTCCAGTCCAGCGGCGGGCGGTTCTCGTCGAACGCCATGAAGATGCCGATCAGCACGTACCCGATCACGATCACCACGCCGAGCTTCCAGACCGTCTCGAAGCCGGACCAGTAGATGAGCATGTTGGCGATGATGAACGCGAGCGGGGCGACCACCTCACCCGCGGGCACCCGGTACGGCCGGTCGGCCTCGGGGACCTGCCGGCGGAACGCGCCCATGGCCAGCGGGGCGCCGGCGTACATGAGCACGCTGGCCCCGGTGACCAGGCCGACCAGGGAGTGCCAGCTCGGGAAGGGCAGCAGGAAGAACAGCCCGGCCACGAAGGCCACGAGCAGGCTGATCCACGGGATGCCGTTCCTGTCCACCCTGGTGAAGAACTGCGGGAAGTAGCGGTTGCGGCCGAGGCCGTACCCGACCCGCGAGCTCGAGGTCTGGTACATCAGGCCGGTGCCGAACGGGGAGACGAACGCGTCGATCCGCAGGACGACGGCCAGCCAGGCGAGGCCGGCCAGCCCGGCCAGGCCGGCGAACGGCCCGGCGAGGATGTTCGGGTCGCTGATCTTCGCCCACCCGTGGGCGATCTGGCTGCTCGGCATCGCGCCGATGAACACCACCTGCAGCATGACGTAGATGATGATGCCGATGAAGGTGGCCAGCAGGATCGCCCGGGGCAGGTTCTTCTGCGGGTTCTTGATCTCGGCCGCCAGCTGGTCGGCCTGCTCGAAGCCGAGGTAGGCGAACACGATGCCCGCCGACGGGATGGCCGCGAACAGGGCCTTCCAGCCGTAGGGGTTGAAGCCGCCGCGCGCGCTGAAGTTGCCGCCGTGGAACTTGAACAGCAGCACGATGATGGTGAGGACCGGGATGGCCACCTTCCACCAGGTGATGCCCGCGTTGACCTTGCTGAAGATGCGCATGGCCAGGAAGTTCAGCGCGGTGAAGATCACCATGAGGACGACCGTCATCGCGAAGCCGAGCCCGGTGACGTTGCCCTTCCCGCCGTTGGCGTTGACGTCGAACAGGCCGTGCCAGTAGTACGACCCGTACTGCATCACCGCGAAGCACTCGATGGGGGCCACCGTGATGGCCTGCACCCAGGAGAAGAAGCCGAAGGAGATACCGGCCACGCTGCCGTACGCGAGGTGCGGGAACCTCGCCGTGCCGCCGGAGACCGGGTACATCCCGCCCAGTTCGGCGTGCACCAGGGCCAGGAAGATGACCGCGATCCCGCCGATGACCCAGCCCAGCAGGGCGATCGGCCCTGCGGCCTGCGAGGCGTACAGCGCTCCGAACAGCCAGCCCGAGCCGATGATGGAGGTCTCGGACGCCCAGGTGGCGCCGATCAACCCCATCTCTCGTTTCAGGCCGACATCCGACGGTGCCGTCGGAGTAGCCGCTACGGACTCAGTTGCCATGGTTCCGAACCTTCTTTCGGGTCCGCATACGTGGGCCATACGGCCTGTGAGTAGGCCCATGGTAATGATCGTCAAACTGCCTGAGAAGAAGGCAGCGGCTTCATTTCGGTAACGCGGATCACGATCAGTCCACAGGAGGACACGCGCCGCTGTCCATTTACGGGCGGGGCCCCGTGTAACGGACGGGAAACATGGAACAGAAGTGAAAAGAGAGGCCAGTGAAATCCGGCGGCTAGACCGCGGCGGTAGACGCCTTCTCGTTCCCGGGGGCGCGCCGGCGCTCGTGCAGGGCGGTCACGCTGGCCTTGGCCGCGCAGCGGTCACTGCAGAAGGCCCGCGACCGGTCGGGCGTCGTGTCCACCAGCATGTGCGGGCAGGACGGGGCCTCGCAGTGCCGCAGCCGGTCGGTGCCCAGGCTGGTGACCACCATGGTCAGCCCCAGCACGGCGCCCGCCGCGTACCGGTCCGCGACCGACCCGCTGTCCGCGTGATGCAGGTGCCAGGTCCCGTTGTCGTGCTGGGCGATCTCGGGGTGGATGGGGTGCCGGGCGAGCAAGGCGTTCAGCCGGGCCGCCGCCGCGTCCCCGTCGCCCGCGGCACAGGCCGAGAAGATCAGCCGGAGCTGGGAGCGCAGTTCCCGGAGCGCGTCAAGATCAGCCGCGGTAGCCCGGGCACACAAAGCCGCCCGGTCCGCCATGAGGGCACGATAGGCCTCCACGGTGGCGAGCTCATCCTGGTGACCGCCGCCGGCGTCGCTCGTGTTGACCAAGCGCATGGCCAGCTCGGCATAGGAGGTGAGATCCACTCCAGTCCTTCAGCTGCAGGGGGACAGGGGGTCCGCTTCCCCGCACCGAGTATGGCACAGACCGTCCGCCCCGGCCGGGCCTTCCGCCGGGTCGCCCGTACTGCTTGGTAGCTGAGTGTAGCGATGCGCTCCCGGGCCGCCGTGCGGCGGGGGCCCAGATCAGCGCCCGGGCCGCCCCAGCTCATCCGCGGGGCGGCACCAGGCGTTAGGGTGCGCCCATGTTCGCTGTCACTGCCGCACGCATCGACGCTGATGATCCGCTGAGCGGGCTGGAGCTGGGCGAGCATCCGGATCCCTCGCCCCCGGACGGGTGGACCACGGTGACCGTGCGGGCCGCGGCGCTCAACCACCACGACGTCTGGACCCTGCGCGGCGTGGGCATCTCGGCCGACCGGCTGCCCATGGTGCTCGGCTGTGACGCGGCCGGGGTGGACGAGGACGGCCGCGACGTGATCGTGCACGCGGTGATCGGCGACCCGACGGTCGCCGGCGGGGACGAGACGCTCGACCCGCGCCGGTCGCTGCTGTCCGAGCGCTACGACGGCACGTTCGCCACCCGGGTCGCGGTGCCCCGGCGCAACCTGGTGCCCAAGCCTGCGGCGCTGTCGTTCTCCGAGGCCGCCTGCCTGCCCACGGCGTACCTGACCGCCTACCGCATGCTGTTCACCAAGTCGGGCCTGCAGCCCGGGGCCACGATCCTGGTCCAGGGGGCGGGCGGCGGTGTCGCGACCGCTCTCATCGTGATCGGGCGCGCCGCGGGCTTCCGCGTCTGGGCTACCAGCCGCGATGAGCGCAAACGGGAACGCGCCCTGGAACTCGGCGCCGACCAGGTCTTCCCGGACGGGGCCCGGCTGCCGGAGCGCGTCGACGCGGTCATGGAATCGGTGGGCGAGGCCACCTGGGCCCACTCGCTGCGCGCGCTCAAGCCCGGGGGGCGGATCGTGGTCTGCGGCGCGACCAGCGGCGCCGTGCCGCCGGCCGACCTCAACCGGGTCTTCTTCCTCCAGCTCTCGGTGGCCGGCTCGACCATGGGCACCCGTGACGAGCTGGAACGGCTGGCCGTGTTCCTCGGGCAGACCGGCGTGCGGCCCAGGATCGACCGGACCATGCCGCTGGAGCAGGCCAGGGACGGTTTCGCCGCGATGATCGCGGGTGACCTGTTCGGCAAGGTCGTGTTCACGGCCTAGCCGGGCGCTCCTTACTGCTGGTAGGTCTCCAGGAACGTGCTCAGCCGCCCGATCGCGTCGTCCAGCACGTCGATCCCGGCCAGGAACACCATCCGCAGGTGGTCGGGGGTGTCCAGGTTGAACCCGGTGCCGTGGGTGAGCAGCAGGTGCTGCTGCTCCAGCAGGTCGATGACCAGCTGCTGGTCGTCGGAGATCTTGTGGACGTCCGGGTCGAGCCGGGGGAACACGTACAGCGCCCCCTGCGGCTTGACGCAGTCCACGCCCGGGATCTCGTTCAGCTTCTGCCAGGCGTGATCACGCTGGTCGCGCAGCCTGCCGCCGGGCTGCAGCAGGGCCGTGATGCTCTGCGGGCCGCCCAGCGCGGCCTGGATCGCGTACTGGCTGGGCACGTTGGGGCACATCCGCATGTTGGCCAGCAGCTCGAGGCCGTCGAGGTAGCCCGCTGCCTCCCGGCGCGGGCCGCTGACCATCAGCCACCCGGTCCGGAAGCCGGGCGCGCGGTACGTCTTCGACAGCCCGGACAGGGTCAGCACGACGAGGTCGGGGGCGAGCGCCGCGGTCGATTCGTGCACCGCGCCGTCGTAGAGGATCTTGTCGTAGATCTCGTCGGCCAGCACCAGCAGGCCGTGCCGGCGGGCCAGGTCGAGCAGGCCGAGCAGGGTCTCCCGGGAGTACACCGCCCCGGTCGGGTTGTTCGGGTTGATGATCACCAGGGCCCGGGTGTCCTTGGTGATCTTCGAGGCCACGTCGTCCAGGTCGGGCTGCCAGCCGGTCTCCTCGTCACAGCGGTAATGCGCGGCCCGGGCGCCGCACAGGATCACCGCCCCCGTCCACAGCGGGTAGTCGGGGCTGGGCACGAGGACCTCGTCGCCCGGATCCAGGAGCGCCTGGAGGGCCATCACGATCAGCTCGGAGACCCCGTTGCCCAGGTAGACGTCGTCCGGGCCCACGTCGGGCACGCCGAGCGTGGTGTAGTACTGCGACACCGCCAGCCGGGCCGAGTGGATGCCCCGGGCGTCGCTGTACCCCTGGGCCTCGCCGATGTTCTGGACCAGCTCGGTGACCACCGAGTCCGGCGCCATGAGCCCGAAGGGTGCCGTGTTGCCGATGTTGAGCTTGAGGATCCGGTGCCCCTCGGCCTCCAGCTGCCGGGCCCGGCGCAGCACCGGGCCGCGGATGTCATACCGGACGTTGTTCAGCCTGCTGGCCTGCGGCACCATCACCATGTACCTCCTCGTCGGGGGACTGGGCCTGTCCGCCGGCGATCAGCACCACGGCGGTCACGGAACGAGATAAGAGCCTATCTTCACGCTCTGGTGCCCGATCCGCGAACGCTTTTTCAGCGGGGGCCGCCGGGCTCGCCGTCCTGGCCCGGGGGTGCGTCCGCCTCGGAGGCGCCCGGCCGGGAGGTGCCCGGGGCGCCGGCCGGGGGGCATCCGGCTGGGCCGGGCCGGGCCGGGAAGAGCCCGGCCGGGGGGCATCCGGGCCGCCGAAGACCTCGGCCTTGATCCGGTCCAGCGCGTCGTCCAGGATCGTCCGCAGGTCGCCGACGGCGTCCTCACTGACCGCGTGGGCCTGGGCCGCGGCGTCCCGCAGTTCCCGGGTGAACCGGCGGGCCAGCTGTTCCAGGTCCCGGTAGGTCCCGGGGTCGGCCCAGCCCGATCCCCGCGGCGCCCCGCCGTTGCGCGGCGCACGGCCGCCGCCGCGCGGCGGCGGTGGCGGGGTTCCGCGCCGGTGCATGTCCCGCGCGGCGAAGGTCAGTTCCTCGCGCAGGTTGCGCACGGTTTCCCGGACATCCTCGGTGACCTCACGGGCGATGTCCCGGACCGACGCCGTGATCTCCTCCTCCAGGTCGCTGAGGTCATCGGCCCGGTTGCGGAGCTCCTCCCGGCCCTTGTCGGTGATCCGGTACACCTTCCGCCCGTCGGCCTCGTCGTGGGTGACCAGGCCCTCTTCTTCCAGCCGGGCCAGCCGCGGGTAGATGGTCCCGGGGGAGGGGGCGTAGACGCCCATGAAGCGGTCCTGGAGCAGCCGGATCACCTCGTACCCGTGCCGGGGCGACTCGTCGAGCAGCTTGAGCAGGTAGAGCCGGAGCCTGCCGTGCCGGAAGACGGGGCTCACCGGCTGCCCCCCGCCGCTCCGGCCGCCGCCCGCGGCGGTCCGGCCTGGCCGCGCTGCAGCAGCGTGACCTGCCCGGACATGGTGCTGACCCGGACCACGCCGGGATGTCCGCCCGGGCCGGCGTCTCCCCCGGGGCCCAGGTCGCCGCTCAGGGTGTTCGCGCCGGGCAGCTGGGTGTGCCGCAGGCCCGGGAACTCGCTCAGCACCTGGCCGGTGGTGGACCGCAGGTCCACCCGGGCGCGGGCGTCGGCGGGCAGCCGGATCGCGACCGGCCCGGAGACCGTGGCCACCCGCAGCGCCGCGTCCTGGTCGAGGTCGATGTCCGCGGTGACCCGCCCGCTCACCGTCTTGGCGTCCAGCCGGTCCACCGAGCCATCGGCCAGGGTGAGGTCGCCGGAGACGGAGTTGAACCCGATCGTGCCGCCGAGGCCCTGGGCCTCGATGTCGCCGGACACCGTCCTGGCGTCTACCGCCCCGGTCACGCCGTCCAGGGTGATGCCACCGGACACGCTCTTCACCGAGGTCGCGCGCGGAGATCCCGGACACGATCGCGCTCGCGGTGACCACGCCCAGCTGGACCGGGCAGTCCTTGGGCACGGTGATGGTGATGGTGGCCGCGGTCCGGTCCGGGCGCAGCCAGCCGAGCAGGCCGTCCCAGCTCAGGTCCTCGTAGCTGACCGTCAGGGTGCCGTCGGCGTGGCTCACCACCAGCGGCTGGCCGGTTACCCCGGCGATGTCCAGGCAGGCGCGGTCGCCGGTGCTGAGCACGGCCACCGAGCCGCCGATGGCGCGGACCCGCAGCGTGTCCACCCGGTCGAAGTCGTACGTGGCAGGAGCGTCAACGGTCCAGCGCGGCATGTCGTGATCCTTTCCACCCCGGCCCGGCGGCCAGGCGTCCCAGCACTCATACGATATATCGCGTTAGCCGGAAGTCAAGATGTATCGCGACTTGCGGTACGATCCGGGGCCGGGCCGGCGCGGGCGGCGTCCGGTTAGTCCGGGTCGTCCTCGTCGAGGCGGGCCAGCCAGGTGGCCAGCCGCTCCACGGTCGCCTCGGCCTCGGGGAACAGGTCGACGAACTCGCGCAGCCGTTCCGCGAGCCAGCCCAGGCTGACCTCGTCATCTGCGCGCCGGTCGAGGAGTTCCTCGATGCCGCGGTCGGTGAAGTACATCGGCTACGCCCCCGGCAAGGCCTCGTCCACCAGGTGCTGGTGCTCGGCCTTGTGCGCGGTGGCCGAGCCCACGGCCGGGCGGGGCGCTGGCCGGCAGCGAGACCCGGCCGATCGGGCGGCCCAGGACCTCGGGCAGCTTCAGCGCCATGGTCGGCCAGGCGCCCATGTTGGCGGGCTCCTCCTGGACCCAGGTGATCTCCTGCAGCGCCCGGGTACCGGCCGAGTTCCGCGGTCAGCTCCTCGGCCGGGACCGGGTACAGCCGCTCCAGGCGGATGATCGCGGTGTCGGTCCGCCCCTCCTCGGCCCGCTGGTGCGCGAGGTCGTAGTAGACCTTGCCCGAGCACAGCAGGGCCCGGCGGACCCCGGCCGGGTCGGGGGCCTGGGGATCGCCGATCACCGGCAGGAACGAGCCGGTGGCGAAGTCGGCCACGGGCGAGGACGCGTCCTTGAGCCGGAGCATCGACTTCGGCGTGAACACCACCAGCGGCGCCCGCCGCGGCGACAGCGCCTGCCAGCGGAGCAGGTGGAAGTAGTTGGCCGGGGTGGTCGGCAGCGCGACGGTCATGTTCCCCTGGGCGCACAGGCCGAGGAAGCGCTCGATCCGGGCCGAGGAGTGGTCCGGTCCCTGTCCCTCGTAGCCGTGCGGCAGCAGCAGCACCACGCTGGACCGCTGGCCCCACTTCTGCTCGCCGGAGCTGATGAACTCGTCC
This sequence comes from uncultured Actinomycetes bacterium, assembly GCA_963851025.1. GTDB lineage: Bacteria > Actinomycetota > Actinomycetes > Streptosporangiales > Streptosporangiaceae > RYN-230. The sequence goes on along the minus strand of CAWKOA010000022.1, from coordinate 453,595 downwards.
AGGATGGTCTGCGCGCCGTTGACGAAGTCACCGAACTGGGCTTCCCAGCAGACCAGGGCCTCGGGCCGGGCGACCGAGTAGCCGTACTCGAAGCCCACCGCCGCGAACTCCGACAGCAGCGAGTCGTAGGCGTGGAACCGGGCGCTGGCCGAGTTGAACTGGCGCAGCGGGGTGTACTCCGCCCCGGTGTGCCGGTCCACCAGGACCGCGTGCCGCTGGCCGAACGTGCCGCGCCGGGTGTCCTGGCCGACCAGGCGCACCGGGTGCCCGTCCATCAGCACCGACCCGAACGCGAGCAGTTCCCCGGTCGCCCAGTCGATGGCGTTCTGCTCGACCATGGTGGCCCGCCGGGCCAGCAGGGGCTGCAGCCGCGGATGCGGGGTGAAGCCGTCGGGCAGGTTGAGCTGGGTGTCCACGATCTGCTTGATCGCCTCTTCGGAGATCGCGGTGGGCACGCTGCGGTGATCGATCGGCTCCAGGGTGGTCTGCGGCCGGACCACCGCGCCGGGGTCCATCGGCCGCTTGGCCGCCTCCCGGGTCTCGGTGAAGGCCCGCTCCAGGTGCTGCTGGTAGTCCCGCAGCGCCTGCTCGGCCTCTTCCATGGTGATGTCGCCCCGGCCGATCAGCGACTCGGTGTAGAGCTTGCGGGTGGACCGCTTGGCGTCGATCAGGTCGTACATCAGCGGCTGGGTGAACGAGGGGTTGTCCGCCTCGTTGTGGCCGCGCCGCCGGTAGCAGATCATGTCGATGACGACGTCCTTGCGGAACGCCTGCCGGTAGGCGAAGGCGAGCCTGCCGACCCGGACCACGGCCTCGGGGTCGTCCCCGTTGACGTGGAAGATCGGTGCCTGGATCATCCGCGCCACGTCGGTGGAGTACACGCTGGAGCGGGACTCCGCGGGCGCGGTGGTGAAGCCCACCTGGTTGTTCACCACGATGTGCACGGTCCCGCCGGTGCGGTAGCCGCGCAGCTGGGACAGGTTCAGCGTCTCGGCGACCACGCCCTGGCCGGCGAACGCGGCGTCCCCGTGGATCAGCACGGGCAGCACGGTGAAGCCGGGCTCGCCCATGTCGATGACGTCCTGCTTGGCCCGGACCACGCCCTCGAGCACGGGGTCCACGGCCTCGAGGTGGCTCGGGTTGGCGACCAGGGACGTCGGGATCGTGGCGCCGTCGCTGGCGTTGAACACGCCGTTCGCGCCCAGGTGGTACTTCACGTCGCCGGAGCCGTGCGTGCTGCGCGGGTCCAGGTTCCCCTCGAACTCCTGGAAGATCTGCGCGTAGGACTTGCCGATGATGTTGGCCAGCACGTTCAGCCGGCCCCGGTGCGCCATGCCCATCACGGCCTCGTCCAGCGGCGCCTGCGCGGCCTCGGTGAGCACCGCGTCCACCAGCGGGATCAGCGCCTCCGCGCCCTCCAGCGAGAACCGGCGCTGGCCCACGTACTTGGTCTGCAGGAACATCTCGAACGCCTCGGCCACGTTCAGCCGGGACAGGATCTGCATCTGCTCGTCGTGGCCGGCCCGGTCGTGCGGCCGCTCGACCCGGGCCTGGATCCAGGCCCGCTCCTCCGGGTTCTGGATGTGCATGTACTCCACGCCGACCGTGCGGCAGTAGGAGTCCCGCAGCACGCCCAGGATCTCCCGGAGCTTCATCAGCGGCTTGCCGCCGAACCCGCCGGTGGCGAAGGTCCCGCTCCAGGTCCCACAGGGTCAGGCCGTGCTGGTTGATGTCCAGGTCGGGGTGCTTGCGCTGCTTGTACTCCAGCGGGTCGGTGTCGGCCATCAGGTGGCCGCGGACCCGGTAGGCGTGGATCAGCTCGTGCACCCGGGCCGACTTGGTGATGTCGTCCTCGTGGCCGGCCGGGATGTCGCGCACCCAGCGGATCGGCTCGTAGGGGATCTTCAGCGCCTGGAAGACCTCGTCCCAGAAGCCGTTCTCGCCGAGCAGCAGCTGGTGGATCTGGCGCAGGAACTCCCCGGACTGCGCGCCCTGGATGATCCGGTGGTCGTAGGTCGAGGTGAGGGTGACCGACTTGCTGATGGCCAGCCGGGTCATGGTCTCCTCGGCCGCGCCCTGGTAGGCCGCCGGGTACTCCATGGCGCCGACGCCCACGATGCAGCCCTGCCCGGCCATCAGCCGCGGCACCGAGTGCTCGGTGCCGATCGTGCCCGGGTTGGTCAGGCTGGTCGTGGTGCCCGCGTAGTCGTCCACGGTGAGCTTGCCGGCCCGGGCCCGGCGGACCACGTCCTCGTACGCCATCCAGAACTGGCGGAAGTCCATCGCCTCCGCGGCCTTGACCGCGGGCACCAGCAGCTGGCGCGACCCGTCCTTGCCGGTCACGTCGATGGCCAGGCCCAGGTTGACGTGCTCGGGCTCGACGATCGCGGGCTTGCCGTCCAGCTCGGTGTAGGAGTGGTTCATCGCCGGGACCGCGCCCAGCGCCTTGACCACCGCGAACCCGATCAGGTGGGTGAACGACACCTTGCCGCCCCGGCCGCGGGCCAGGTGGTTGTTGATGACGATGCGGTTGTCGATCAGCAGCTTGGCGGGCACCGTCCGGACGCTGGTCGCGGTGGGGACGCTCAGGCTGGCGGCCATGTTGACCGCGGTCCGGGCGGCCGCGCCGCGCAGCCGGGCCGCGCGGGGCGCCCTGCCGCGGCCGGGGGCGCCGCCGGGGGACGTGCGCCGGGGCCGGGGGGGCGGCCGGGCGCGGCGGGGCGGCCGCCGGGGCCGCGGCCTTCGCTGGCGCGCTGGCCTGGCCTGCGGGCCCGGCCTGGGGCGGGGCGGCCGGGGCCTGCGCGGCCGGCCTGGGGTGGCGGGCCAGCCGGGGCCGCCGTCCGCGCCGGGGCGCGGGCGCCGGCGCCGCAGGCAGGCCCTGCTGCGCGGCGGCGCGGGCGGCCGCGCTCCCGGCGGGCGGGGAGTAATCGGCGAAGAAATTCCACCAGGCCATGTCCACGGAGCCGGGGTCGGCCAGGTAACGCTGGTAGAGCTCGTCCACGAGCCATTCGTTCGGCCCGAAGTCCTTGCTGGCCGCGCCGTCGCCGGAATGCTCGTGCGGTGCACCCTCGCCCGCTCCGGTGGCGGGGGTGGCGGGTGCTGCTTCGCTGAGATCCGCGGACTGCGGCGCCTCAGAAGACACGGCGGACATCGCCCTCTTCCGATGTTGGATTTCTGTCACTCCACGGCCTCCCAGGCTACCGCCGCGGCAGGGCCCCGGGTCCGGGCCTCGTCCTCATGATCGCGCGGACATGCGCTCCCTGTCATGCGGTGAGAGCCAGTTCACATACGGTCCCTTGGGCACGATGCGGCTCGGGTTGATCCAGTCCTGGGTCTGGTAGTAGTGCCGCTTGATCTGATCGAAGTCCGTCGTGTCACCGAAACCCGGGAGCTGGTAGAGGTCCCGCGCGTAGCCCCACAGTCCCGGGTAGTCCACCAGCCGGTTCAGGTTGCACTTGTAATGGGTGTGATAGACGGCATCAAAACGGGCCAATGTTGGATAAAGCCGCACATCAGCCTCGGTGATATTGCTGCCGAGCAGGAACCTGCGCCGGGTCAGCCGTTCCTCCAGCGCGCTCAGCGTGCTGAACAGCGCGTCGAACGCTTCCTCGTAGGCCGCCTGGCTGGTGGCCAGCCCCGCCTTGTAGACGCCGTTGTTGACCGCGTGGTAGATCAGCGTGCTCAGCGCGTCGATCTCGGCCCGCTGCGGCACCGGGTACAGGTCGGGTGCGCCGGGCCGGTGATAACCGCGGAACTCGGTCTCGAACGTGATCGTGATCTGCTGGAAGTCGTTCTCGACGATGCGCTGGCTGCGGGTGTCCCAGACGAACGGGACCGTGAACCGGCCCCGGTAGCCGGGGTCGGTGGTCAGGTAGAGGTCCGAGACGAACCGGGCGCCGCTGACCGGGTCGACGCCCCCGGTGGTGGCCGGGAAGCGCCAGCCGCGCTCGTCCCGGATCGGGTCCACCAGGCTGAGGCCGATGACCCGCTCCAGGCCGAGCAGCCTGCGCACGATCAGCGCCCGGTGCGCCCAGGGATCCGCCAGCGACGCGTACAGCTGGTAGCGCCCGGGTTCTGCCAGGTACCCGCTCGATCCATCGCCCGTGATCCGCGTGGCGAACACGTTCGCCGGGCGGACGAAGCCGCCCGAAGGCAGGACCTCAGGGCCAGTGTCGGGAGTAACTGGCATCATCCTCCCTCCTGCCAGCTGCCGCATCATGCGTCGGATTTGTCAGCAGATGATGGCCGGCCTGGTCGCCTGGCGGAAGGGGTGCCGCCAGGCGGCGGGCGAGGTGGCACAAACCGCACCGGCCCAGTGGCTAGCATCGCACCCGTAGGCACTGGAAGAGAGCCGGGCCGGGCACTCTGGGAGAGAGGTGGACGGAGTGTCCTCTATCACCGGTGAGCTGGCCCGCGTGAGCGGCCCGGTTGCGCTGCTGCTGATCGGCGCCCTGGTGTTCGGGGAGACCGCGATCTTCCTGGGGTTCGTCATCCCCGGGGAGACCGCCGCGGTGCTCGGCGGCGTGCTGGCCAGCCGGGGCCGGGTCTCGCTCCCGCTGCTGATCATCGTGGTCGTGGTCGCGGCCGTGACGGGACCGCTGGTCGGCTACGAGATCGGCCGCCACCTGGGCAGCCGGGTCATCGCGGCGCGGCGGATGCGGGCCGTGGCGGCCGGCATGGACCGGGCCCAGGCGGTGCTGCGCCGGCGCGGCGGGCTGGCCGTGCTGCTCGGCCGGTTCGTCGCGGTCCTGCGGGCCCTGATGCCCGCGGTCGCGGGCACCACCCGGATGCCCTACCGCACCTTCCTGTTCTACAACGTGCTCGGCGGGATCATCTGGGGGGTCGGCTACTGCCTGCTCGGCTACGCGGCCGGCTCCGCGTACGCCGCCATCGAGCGCACCGTCGGCACCGGCGTGGCCGTCGTGGTGGCGGTCGTGGTGGTCGCCGGGGTGGTGGTCTGGGCGGTCCGGCGGCGCCGCCGGGAAGAGGCCGGGCTCATCCTGGCGGAGCCGGTCGTCCTGGACGAGGCGGCCTGCCCGGAACGCCCGCTCTGAGCCCGGCTCGCACATGTTTGTCCGCCCATGCGGCCCAGGTCCCGGTTGCGCCGGGCTACTAAATCAGCACGCAGGGAAGATTTCCTCCCCCAGCCCGGATCGCGTCAGCGGGCCGGATCCGGGCCCATGCCTAGCATGGGTAACCAGGAGGTGGCGGATAGTGCGCGAGTTCGGTGAGCTTGAGTCCGCGATCATGGACGTCGTTTGGGCCAGTGACCGGGCGTACTTAGTGCGGGAGGTCCGCGAGCGGCTCTCCTACAATCGCCCTCTCGCCTACACGACCGTGATGACGGTCATGAACATCTTGTACGGCAAGGGCGTGCTGTGCCGGGAGAAGCAGGGCCGGGCCTGGCGGTACTGGCCCGCGGAGTCCCGGGAGGAGCACGACGCCAGGCTGATGGCGGAGGTGCTGCGCTCGGGCGGGAACGAGCACATCACGATGATGCGGTTCGTCGAGCGGGTCAGCGACGAGGAGCGGGAAAGCCTGCGCCACGCTGTCCTGCACACGCACGGCCCGCGGCTGGCCGCCTCGTAGCACTCCGGCCGGTGAGCCGTCTCCCAGGCCCGCCGGGCTAGCCGCCATGGCCGGCGGCCGGCCCGAACACGTCCTCGCGGCGATGCTCCAGGCACGGCAGTGCGTCCCGGACGGTCGCGGTCAGCGCGGTGTCGATCTCCCCGACGGCCAGCCCCGGGAACGGCCCGAGGTCCAGCCGGACCGTGCCCATCGGGTTGACCAGCATGCTGCGGCCGATCCCGGTCGGGGCACGGGTCGGGGGTGACGCGGGGTCGGGCACCTGCCCCGCGGCGGCGACCCAGACCGTGTTCTCGATCGCCCGGGCCCGCACCAGCGTGACCCAGTGCTCCTCCTTGAACAGCCCGGCGGCCCAGGCGGCCGGGACCACGAGCAGGTCCGCGCCCTGGGCCACCAGGCTGCGGGCCAGCTCAGGAAACCGGATGTCGTAGCAGGTCAGCATGCCCACCCGGAGCCCGGCGAGATCGGCGAGGACCGGGGCGGACCCCGGGGCGACCACCTTGGACTCGGTCTCCCCGAGCGAGTCGAACAGGTGGATCTTGCGGTACGCCGCGACCCGCTGGCCGGCCGCGTCGTAACCGACCGCGGTGTTGTAGACCCGGCCGTCCGGGGCGGGCTCGAACACCCCCGCGACCAGGGCCACGCCCGCGGCGCGGGCCGCGCCGGCCAGCCCCGCGCCGAACGGGCCGTCCAGCGGCTCCGCCACGGCCTGCAGGTCCGTGCCGAACCGGGCCTGGGTCGCCTCCGGGAAGACGGCCAGGTCCGCGCCGCCCTGCGCGGCGTCGCCGAGCGCCGCGCGGACCCGGGTGAGGTTCACCGCCGGGTCCGGGCTGACCGGCAGCTGGCACAGAGCGATCCGCATGTGCGCAGCGTAAACCACGGGCCTGTCAAGCACGGCCGGTCAACGACGGGCCGGTCAAGCACGGGCCGGTCAAGCACGGGCCTGGCGGCCGGCAGCAGGGCCGGCGGGCGCGGGCCGGCCGGGCGGACGTGTGATCTGATGGCGGTGTGGACCGACCATTGCTGAACCGCCGGCTCGACGGCATGGGCACGACGATCTTCGCCGAGATGTCGGCCCTGGCCCTGACGACCGGGTCGGTCAACCTGGGCCAGGGCTTCCCGGACACCGACGGCCCGGCCGAGATCGCCGAGGCGGCCGCGGCGGCGATCCTGGAGGGGCGGGGCAACCAGTACCCGCCGGGCCCGGGCATCCCCGAGCTGCGGCACGCGGTCGCCGCGCACCAGAAGCGGTTCTACGGCGTGGACGTCGACCCGGACCGCGAGGTCCTGGTCACCGCGGGCGCCACCGAGGCGATCGCCGCCGCCCTGATCGCGCTCCTGGAGCCGGGGGACGAGGCCATCGCGTTCGAGCCCTACTACGACTCCTACGCCGCCTGCGTGGCCATGGCGGGCGCGGCCCGGGTCCCGGTCACCCTGCGGCCGCCCGGGTTCCGCCCCGACCTGGACGCGCTGCGGGCCGCCATCACCCCGCGGACCCGGCTGCTGCTGCTGAACACGCCGCACAACCCCACCGGGGCGGTGTTCACCCGGGCCGAGCTGGCCGGGATCGCCGCGCTGGCCTGCGAGCACGACCTGCTGGTCGTCTCGGACGAGGTGTACGAGCACCTGGTCTTCGAGGGCGAGCACATCCCGATCGCCACCCTGCCGGGGATGCGCGAGCGGACCGTGACGATCAGCTCGGCGGCCAAGACGTTCTCGTTCACCGGCTGGAAGATCGGCTGGGTGACTGGCACCCCGGAGCTGGTCACCGCGGTGCGCACCGTCAAGCAGTTCCTCACCTACGTCACCGGCGGCCCGTTCCAGTACGCGGTGGCCCAGGCCCTCGCCCTGCCCGATTCCTACTTCACCTCGATCAGCGCGGACCTGGCGGCCAAGCGCGACCTGCTCTGCGCGGGGCTGGCCGACGTGGGGTTCGAGGTGTACCGGCCGGCCGGCACCTACTTCGTGACCACGGACGTGCGGCCGCTGGGCGAGTCCGACGGGATGCAGTTCTGCCGCGAGCTGCCCGGCCGGGCGGGTGTGGTCGCCATCCCGAGCTCGGTGTTCTACGACGACGCCGACGCCGGAAGGTCCCAGGTCAGGTTCGCCTTCTGCAAGAAGCAGGAGGTACTGCGCGAGGCGCTGGCCCGCCTGGCGCGCCGGGCCCATGCCTAGCGGCCCCGTGCCTGGCGGCCCCGTGCCTGGCGGCCCCGTGCGCCCGGCCCGGCAGCCCGGCCGCCGCCCGGCGGCGCACTGGTGGCCTCCGCCGACGACGCGTTCGGCGCCGACCTCTACGGGCGGCTGCCGGCCTCGGGCAACCTGGTCTTCTCGCCGGCCAGCATCGCCACCGCGCTGCGCCTGGTGCTGCTCGGGGCCCGGGGCGGCACCGCGGCCCAGATCGCCGCGGCCCTGCACCTGGCCGGCCCGGACGAGGCCGGCCCGGGCCTGCGGGCCGTGTCCGCGCTGCTCGGCGAGCTGGCCGCCGGTGAGCTCACCCTCCGCGCGCCCAACACCATGTGGGTGGCGGCGGGCCTGCCGCTCGATCCCGGCTTCACCGCGGCGCTGGCCGGCGCGGCCGCCGTCACGCTGCGCGAGGCCGACTTCCGCCGGGCCGCGGACCAGGCCCGGGAGGAGATCAACCAGGTCATCGCGGACCAGACCGAGGGCAAGATCAGCGACCTGCTCAGTCCCGGGGTCATCCGCGCCAGCACGAGCCTGGTGCTGGCCAGCGCCGTGTACCTGAAAGCCGCCTGGGCGCATCCGTTCCCCGGCGATGCCACCCAGGACGCTCCGTTCCACCCGGACCCGGGCACCCAGGTCACGGTGCCCACCATGCGGGTCTCGGCCCGGCTGCGCTACCTGCGCGGCGACGGCTTCCAGGCGGTGGAGCTGCCCTACGCGGGCGGGCGGCTGGCCATGGTGATCGTGCTCCCGGACGGCCCGCCCGGCCCCCCGGCTCCGCCTGGGCCGCCTGCTGGCCGGGCTGGCGCACCGGCGGGTCAGCCTGGCGCTGCCGCGCTTCCGGGTGACGAGCGGGTTCGCGCTGCAGCCGGTGCTGGCCGCGCTCGGCATGCCGCTGGCGTTCAGCGCGGAGGCGGACTTCAGCGGCATCACCACCGCGCAGCGGCTGCGCATCGACGAGGTGGTGCACAAGGCCTATATCGACGTGAACGAGGCCGGGACCGAGGCCGCCGCGGCCACCGCCGTGGTGGTGCGGGCGATGGCCCTGATCAGGGACCCCGAGCCGCCGGTGGAGCTGATCGTGGACCGCCCGTTCCTGTTCGCGATCACCGACTCCGCCACCGGGCTGCCGCTGTTCCTCGGCCGGGTGGCCGACCCTGCCGCGGCCTGACCCGGGCTGGCCGGTGGCGGGCGCTGGCCCGCGGCCAGGGCTGGGGCTGGCCGGCCGGTGACCCGGCTGGGAGACTGGGCCTATGCGACCAGACGGACTGCATCATGTCTCGCTCAACGTCCGTGACGTCCCGGCGGCGCTGGACTTCTACACCCGCGTGCTCGGCCTCACCGAGCGGGCCGACCGGCCCGACTTCAGCTTCGGCGGGGCCTGGCTCGACGCCGGGGGCCAGCAGGTCCACCTGATCGAGGCGGATGCGCCGCCAGTCGCTGGGCCAGCACTTCGCGCTGGCCGTGACCGACCTCGACGCGGCCGTGGCCGAACTGCGCGGCCTGGGCGTCCCGGTCACCGAGCCGGTCAAGGTCGGCACCGGACGCCAGTCATTCCTGGAGGACCCGGCCGGGAACCGGGTCGAACTGCAGGAGCCTGGCCAGCCATAACCCCGCGACCAGCGAAAACCGGCGAATCAGGACGTCCGGCGCTAGCCTGAGCGCGTGCTCGCCCTCCTCCTCGTCGCGGCCTCGGTCGGCCTGTCCAACCTGGCCGCGGCCATCGGCATCGGCTTCGGCGGCGTGACCGCCCGGACCCGGGTCCGGGTCGCGGTGGTGTTCGGGGTCTTCGAGGCGGGCATGCCCATCGTCGGCCTGGTCATCGGGGCCAGCGTGGCCAGCGGCATCGGCCACGTGGCCCGCTGGATCGGCGCCGCGGTGCTGATCGTCATCGGCGTCCTCACCGTGATCCAGGCCTGGCGGATGCCCGCGGAGACTGTCCCGGGTGACCGCGGCCCAGGCCAGCCGCATCATCCGGACAGCCTGGGACGGCTGGTCATCAGCGCGTTCGCGCTCAGCCTGGACAACCTCGCGGCCGGCTTCGCGCTCGGCACCATGCACGTGGGCGTGGCCGAGGGGGCCATCGTCATCGGGGTGGTGAGCGTCGTGCTGTCCCTGGCCGGGCTGGAGCTTGGCGGCCGGATCGGCGCCGCGGCCGGCCGCCGCGGCGAGCAGATCGGCGGCGTGATCCTGGTCGGCGTGGGCGTCGCCCTCGCGGCCGGCGTCCTGTTACCCCGGCGGTCAGCTCTCCAGTGACCCCGGCGGTCAGTCCTCCGGCGACGCCCGGCGCTCAGTCCTCCAGGCGGAGCGCCTGCTTGGGGCAGGACGCCACCGCGCTGCGGACCGCGCCGCCCAGGCCGTCCGGCACCTCGGTCACGAGGATGTGCAGGTAATCGTCGTCGTCCAGGTCGAAGACCTCCGGGGCCAGCCCGGCGCACACGCCGTTGGCCTCGCACAGGTCCCGGTCAACCGCCACCCGCATCGTGGTGCCTCCTCGCCCGCCAGCCCCGCCCGCCAGACTCTCGTGCCAGCCCCGCTCGCCAGCCACGCCCCCGGCCGCGGCCGCCGGTGTCTACGGTAGTACCGCAGCGGACAGCTCCCGGGTGCCCCGGGGAAGAAAGGCGGACGCATGACCACGATCCCGGACGCGGCCCCGATGCCGGCCGCGCTGCGGCAGGCGGCCGAGGCGGCCACGGGGTTCATGCCGCCCGAGGAGGGCCTGGCGCTGTACCGGGCCGCGGCCGCGTACGCCCCCCGCGGGCCCGTGGTCGAGATCGGCACCTACTGCGGCAAGTCCACGATCTACCTGGCCGCCGCGGCCCGCGGCGCGGACCAGGTGGTGGTCACGGTGGACCATCACCACGGGTCGGAGGAGAACCAGCCCGGCTGGGAGTACCACGACACCTCGCTGGTGGACGAGCGGACCGGGCGGCTGGACACGCTGCCGCACTTCCGCGCCACCCTCGCCGCGGCCGGCCTGGAAGATCAGGTGGTCGCCGTGGTGGGCCGGTCGGCCCAGGTCGCGGGGCTGTGGCGGACGCCGCTGGGCATGCTGTTCATCGACGGCGGGCACACCGACGCCGCGGCCCAGGCGGACTACGCGAACTGGTCGCCGTGGGTGACCCGGGGCGGCGCGCTGGCCATTCACGATGTGTTCCCCGACCCGGCCGACGGCGGCCAGGCCCCGTACCGGATCTACCAGCAGGCGCTCGGGTCCGGGGAGTTCGCCGAGGTGACCGTCTGCGGATCCCTGCGGGTCCTGGAGCGCACCACCGGCGGCCCCGCCTAGCGCGTCACTCAGCTGACCCCGCCGCCGGGCCGCCGCACGGCCCGGCACCGTCGCCCGCCGTGGCCGCCTCGGGCAGGTCGCGGAACAGGGCGGCGCCCGGGGTGGTCCGGGACAGGGCGTCCGCGGCCAGGATCATCGCCGCCGCGGTCCAGCTGCTCCGCTCGGCCGGGAAGTACGCCTGGTTCGCGTACTGCCAGCCGGTCCAGTAACCACCGTCGGCGTCCCGCAGGTGCTGGACCTCGGCGAACACGCTCAGGGCCCGGTCCCGATCCCCGACGGCGTCGAGCGCCATGACCAGCTCGCAGGTTTCCGCGCCGGTGACCCAGGGCTCATCGCTGACGCAGCGCACGCCCAGCCCGGGCACCACGAACTCGGCCCAGCCCGCCTCGAGCCGGGCCCGGCCCGCCGCGCCGCGGAGCGGGCCGGCCAGCACCGGGTAGTACCAGTCCATCGAGAACCGGCTCTTGTCCGCGAACGCCCCGGGGTGGCAGGCCACCACGTGACCGAGCCGCCGCGCGGCCCGCTCCCAGCCGGGCTGCGGGTCGCCGGCCAGCTGGGCCAGCCGGGCCGCGCACACCAGGCTCTGGTACGTGCTGGAGCACCCGGTCAGCAGCGCGTAGCGGGCCGGCGTCCCGTCCGCCGTCCGCTGCCAGACGATCTCGCCCCGGGGGAGCTGCAGGGCCAGCACGAACCCGATCGCCCGGCGCACCACCGGCCACATCGCGGCCAGGAACGCGGTGTCCCCGGTGAGCTGGTACTCGTGCCAGGTGCCCACCGCGACGTAGGCGGTCTGGTTGCTCTCGGCCGCGGCGTCGGTCACGATCCCCGCCTCGGTCCGCTTCGGCCACGACCCGTCGGCGCGCTGGGTCTCACGCAGCCAGTCGTAGGCCCGCCGGGCCGGGCCGGACAGCCCGCACACGGACAGCGCCATGGCGCACTCGACGTGGTCCCAGGCGTCGGTGTGCCCGTCCGGCCAGCTGATCGCGCCGTCCGGCTCCTGCCGGCCGGCGATGTGCTCGGCGGTGGCCAGGACCTCGGTCGCGGTCAGCACGCCCGGCAGCTCCGGGACCCCCGAGCGGCGGGCGGTAGTCAGCGGGGAACGGTCCGCAGTCGCTGCCGGGCCGCCGGGCTGGGTATGGCCGTCGCTCACCGAGCCGGCCAGGAAGTCAGGCGATGGCATGCGCCCGCTCAGCGGCGTGACCGGGCCGGGAAGCGCAGGCGCTCCCGGCGGGCTCAGCGTCTGCGGCCGGCTTGTCCGCGTAGATGACGATGCTCTTGCCGATCAGCGGGTTCAGCGCCCGCTCGGCCAGCCGGGTCGCGGCGGGCTTCTTCATGATGTCCCACACCAGCAGCCGGTGGTACGCGCGGGCCAGCGGGTGGTCGTCGTCGTGCACGCCGACCGCGCACTTCAGCCACCAGTACGGCGAGTGCAGGCCGTGCGCGTGATGGTGACCGACGGCCCGCAGCCCGGCCTGGGCCAGCTTGCTCTCCATCTCGGCCCGGGTGTAGATCCGGACGTGGCCGCCGGGGACATTGTGGTAGTCGTCGGACAGCCGCCAGCAGATCCGCTCGGGCAGCCACGCGGGCACGGTCACCGCCACCTGCCCGCCCGGCCGGAGCACCCGGGCGATCTCGCGCAGCGCCTGCCGGTCGTCCGGGATGTGCTCGAGCACCTCGGCCGCGATCACCCGGTCGAACGCGGCCGTCGGGGAACGGCATCCGGGTCGCGTCGCCGCGCACGGGCCGGGCCGCGGCCCCGGCCGGGACCTCCCCGGCCTCGGTCATCGCCGCCACCATGTCCGCCACCCCGCGCAGCTCGCCCTCGTCCGCGTCCAGCGCCACCACGGACGCGCCGCGGCGCAGCGCCTCGAAGGCGTGCCGCCCCGCGCCGCAGCCGAGGTCGAGCACCCGGTCACCGGCCCCGGCCGGCAGCCGGCTGAAGTCGACGGTCAGCACGGCTGGTCCTCGTTGCGGAAAGGAAGGGAACCACGCGCGGCGCCGGGCCGGGCCGGGAAGCGGGCCATCGCATCGCGGTACTGCCCGACCGTGGCCCGCGCGACCGCGGGCCAGGCGAACCGCTCCTGCACCCGCTGCCAGGCCGCGGCGCCGAGCCGGGCGCGCTCGGCGGGGGAGTCGATCAGGCCGCGCAGCGCGGCCGCGAGCTGCTCGGGGTTCCCCGGTTCCACCAGGACCGCGGCGTCGCCCGTGACCTCGGGGAGCGCGCCGGTGCGGCTGGCGACCAGAGGCGTCCCCGAGGCCATGTGCTCAACGGCAGGCAACGAGAACCCTTCGTAGAGCGAGGGGACCACGGCGATCTCGGCGCTCGCGCACAACTGGGACAATTCGGTATCGCTGATCCCGTGCACGAACCGGACCCGGTCGCCCAGGGCCAGGTCCGCTGACCAGTTTCTCGGTCGGTCCCCCGGCGGCGGGCTTGCCGACCACGATGAGCTGGCCCTCCCGCTCCACGGTGATCTTGGCGACGGCCTGGAGCAGCGTGGACACCCCCTTGAGCGGGGAGTCGGCGCTGGCCACGGCCACGATCCGGCCCGGGACCCGGGGCGCCTCCCGGGGGTGGAACAGCCGGGTGTCCACGCCGAGCGGGATCACGTGCACGTTGGCCGGGTCGACCCGGAAGTCGCGGCAGATATCGGCCCGGGAGGCCTGCGAGGCGGTGAGCACCGGGCCCACGCGGCGGGCCACCCGGCCCTGCATCCGGACGAACGAGTACCAGCGCCACTTGCCGACCCGGGCCCAGCCGCGGGCGGAGTCCAGCTCGATCCGCCGGTCCACGCTGATCGGGTGGTGGATGCTGGTCACCAGGGGCAGGCCGAGCCGGGCCAGGCCGAGCAGCCCGTAGGCCAGCACCTGGTTGTCGTGGACCAGGTCGAAGTCGCCCGCCCGGGCGCGCAGCGCGCGCAGCGCCCGGAGGCTGAACGTGAGCGGCTCGGGGAAGGCGCCGGTCTTCATCACGCCGAACTCCAGCACGTCGATCCAGTCCCGGTACTCCGACAGCTTCGGGGTGCGGAACGGGTCGTCGTCGGCGTACAGGTCCAGGCTGGGCACCTCGCGGAGCACCGGGCCCGGCTCCAGCTCGGGGTAGGGCTGGCCGGAGAACACCTCGACGTGGTGCCCCAGCGCGGCCAGCTCGCGGGACAGGTGACGCAGGTAGATGCCCTGGCCGCCGCAGTGCGGCTTGCTGCGGTAGGACAGCAGCGCGACGCGCAGCGGCCCGTCCGTGCTGGTCCCGGCGCTGCTGGTCCCGGCGCTCATCCCGGTGCTCATCACGCAGGTACGCACCTCTCGTTAGCCGCTGGCTGTCCGGTTTGTGCCGCGCTGACGGCCCGAGCTGACGGTGGGCCGCCCGGTTAGCGGGGGTCCGCCCGCTATCGGAGGGCTGGCCCGCGTGGCCGGTTAGGCAGCGAACATTACCATCGGGTATGCCTCCCGCCGGGCGCCGGCACGGGCGCGCCGGCCGCGGCCCGGGAACCCCGTGCGCCCACGGCGGTAAGCTGCGCCGACGTACGCTGAGGTGGCACGAGCTGAGCCGGTGTGCCCGGTCGTGCCGGAGATGGCCCGATCACGGGTTGAGATGGCCCGGTTCGCCAGGACGGAGGCTCCGCTGACGAAGCGAGCACTGATCACCGGGCTCACCGGGCAGGACGGCTCGTACCTGGCCGAATACCTGGTGACGCAGGGTTATGAGGTCTGGGGCCTGGTCCGCGGGCAGTCCACCCCGCGGGTGCGCGGGGTCCGCCAGCTCCTCGGCGACATCCGGCTGGTCCGCGGCGACCTGCTCGATCAGGGCAGCCTGATCGCCGCGGTGGAGAAGGTCCAGCCGGACGAGGTCTACAACCTGGCCGCGATCTCCTACGTGCCCATGTCCTGGCAGCAGGCCGAGCTGACCGGCGAGGTCACCGGCCTCGGCGTGCTCCGGGTGCTGGAGGCGATCCGGGTGTGCAGCGGGATCAGCGCGTCGCGCACCCCGCGGGGCGGGCAGATCCGCTTCTACCAGGCGTCCTCGTCGGAGATGTTCGGCCAGGTGCGGGAGACCCCGCAGACCGAGCAGACGCCGTTCCACCCGCGCAGCCCGTACGGGGTAGCCAAGGCGTACGGGCACCACCTGACCCAGAACTACCGGGAGTCGTACGGGATGTTCGCGGTGTCCGGGATCCTGTTCAATCACGAGTCGCCGCGCCGGGGCGCGGAGTTCGTCAGCCGCAAGGTGTCCCTCGGCGTGGCCAAGATCAAGCTGGGGCACGAGCGGCAGCTGCGGCTCGGCACCTTGTGGTCGCGCCGGGACTGGGGGTTCGCCGGGGACTACGTCCGGGCCATGCACCTGATGCTGGGCCAGGACGAGCCCGAGGACTACGTGGTCGGCACCGGGGTCACGCACAGCGTCGAGGACCTGGTCGAGCGGGCGTTCGCGGTGGCCGGCCTGGACTGGCGGGAGCACATCACGGTGGACGCGGCGTTCGTCCGCCCGGCCGAGGTGGACCAGCTGTGCGCCAACCCGGCCAAGGCGGCGGGGCGGCTCGGCTGGGAGCCGAAGGTCGGCTTTGACGAGCTGATCACGATGATGGTGGAGTCCGACCTGAAGCTGCTGTCCACGCCGGGCGGCCACGAGGACGACGCGTTCGGGCCGGACGCCTGGTGATCAGGTGGCGCCGGACCGTAGTCCGGCGCCCGGGCCAGTTCAGGACACTCCCGCGCCGACCGCGCTGCCGATCAGGAACGTGATCCCGGCGGCGACGGCCCCCAGGATGAGCTGCCGCAGCGCGCCGCGCAGGAAGGGCCGGTCGGTGAGCCGGGCCACCAGGCCGCCGCCGACGAACGCGGCCACCGCGGCCAGCCCGAGCGCCACCGCCAGGCTGTCGAAACCGAGCAAGTAGGGCAGCAGCGGGATCAGCGCGCCGGCCGAGAACGTGACCAGGGACGCGCCGGCCGCCGTGTACGGCGAGGGCAGGTCCTCGTGGTCCACGCCCAGTTCCTCGCGGACGTGCACGCCCAGGGCCTGCTCGGGGTGCGCCGAGATCTGCTGCGCGACCCGGTCAGCCAGGTCCGCGTCTACCCCCTGGCGGCGGAAGCTGGCCGCCAGTTCCATCTGCTCGGAGGCCGCGTTGTGCTTGAGCTCGTGCTCTTCCTTGCGGACCTCCGCGTGGATGAGCTCGTTCTGGGAGGAGACCGAGACGTACTCGCCGGTCGCCATCGAGAACGCGCCGGCGGCCAGCCCGGCCAGGCCGGTGAGCACGATGAAGTGCGGGGACCCGCCGGAGGCGCCGACCCCCGCGCCCACGCCCGCGATCAGTGAGACGTTGGTGACCAGCCCGTCCATGGCGCCGAACACGGCCGGGCGCAGCCAGCCACCGGACACGTCCTTGTGCTCGTGACCGTGGGCTTCGTCCTGCTCGTCGATCTCAACCGTCATGGTGACTGTTCCAGGAGGGGGGCGGGGCTCAGGGCTCCAACCCCCGCGTCTGGCCCATTATTCCAGTTCCCGGGCTGACCTGGCCGGCGCGGCCCGGGAGGGCCTGCGCGGCCCGGCCCGGGCCTCCGGACTGCGGTTATCGGGCTGGTCACGGTTTGATTGCCCTTTGTCGGCAGTTCGGCGCGTGTTCGCGGGTTTCGCGGCTGGCAGCGGCAGCCTGATAGGCGGGCGGATACGCTGATCTTGCTTGCGGGGGCGGGAATGTGTCCGCGCGTCGCGGGTACTGACCAGCGAAAGTCCCCGGTTCTCCGGCGGGGCACACCGGAAGGCCACGTCTTGATCACCTTCGAGAGCGTGACAAAACGGTACCCCGGGGGCACTGTCGCGGTGGACAGTCTTGACCTGGAGGTACCGGGCGGCCAGACCATGGTCCTGGTCGGCCCGAGCGGGTGCGGCAAGACCACCACGCTGCGGATGATCAACCGGCTGATCGAGCCGTCCAGCGGGCGGATCCTGCTGGACGGCCAGGACATCCAGCAGCAGAACCCGTCGGCGCTGCGCCGTGGCATCGGCTACGTCATCCAGCAGGCGGGCCTGTTCCCGCACCGGACCATCGAGGACAACATCGGCACCGTGCCGCTGCTGATCGGCTGGGGCAAGGGCAAGGCCCGGGCCCGCGCCCGGGAGCTCATGACGCTGGTCGGCCTGGACGAGAACCTGGCCCGCCGCTACCCGTACCAGCTGTCCGGCGGGCAGCAGCAGCGGGTCGGGGTGGCCCGGGCGCTGGCCGCCGACCCGCCCGTGCTGCTGATGGACGAGCCGTTCAGCGCGGTCGACCCGATTGTCCGAGCCACCTTGCAAGATGAGCTCCTGAGGCTCCAGGCGGAGCTGCACAAGACCGTGGTGCTGGTCACCCACGATGTCGAGGAGGCCATCAAGGTGGGCGACCAGGTGGCCATCTTCCGGCCGGGCGGGAAGATCGCCCAGCTGGACACCCCCGAGCGGCTGCTGGCCGCGCCGGCCGACGGGTACGTGGAGAACTTCCTCGGCTTCGACCGCGGTATCCGCCGCCTGTCGTTCCTGGCCGCCTCCGGGCTCAGCCTGGACGACCGGACGGTGGTCGGCGAGGACGTGTCCGCGTCGATGGCGGCCGACTCCGCCCGCCAGGCCGGGGACGAGTGGGTGCTGGTCACCGGCAGCGGGCACCAGCCCCGCGGCTGGGCCGCGGCCAGTGACCTCGAGGCGCTGCCCAGCGGGTCGCGGGCCGGGCAGGCCCGGCTGGAGCCGTACGGCCACACGTTCGACGTGGGCACGGACTCGCTGCGGGCGGCGCTGGACGCGACCGTGCTGTCGCCGGCCGGCCAGGCGGTCGGGGTGGACGACGACGGCCGCGTGGTCGGCGTGACCTCCTACGACCGGCTGCGGGTCGCGATCCACGCCGCCGACCAGGGTGCGCCGCTCCCGCAGCCGGCCAGCGGGACGCCGGAAGCGGCGCCCGCGACGCCGGCCGCACCCGCCGCACCCGCCGCGCCGGAAGCGGCCTCCTAGCCATGGACTGGTCCGCCGTTCCCAGGCTCACCTGGGAGAGCGCCTACCTGGGGATCGTGCCCGCACTGATCGGGCTGGCCATCTCGCTGCCGCTGGGCATCGCCTGCGCCCGCTGGCGCTGGCTCTACCCGCCGGTGCTCTCGGCGACCAGCGTGCTGTACGCGCTGCCCTCGCTGGCCCTGTTCATCGTGCTGATCCCGTACACCGGCCTGACGGACACCACGGTGATCATCCCGCTCACCCTGTTCTCGCTGTGCGTGCTGGTGCCGAGCGTGGTGGACGGCATGCGGTCGGTCCCGGATCCGGTCCGCCAGGCCGCCACGGCCATGGGGTTCGGCACGCTCCGCCGCCTGGTCCAGGTCGAGCTGCCGGTCGCGGTGCCTATCGTGATCGCCGGGCTGCGGGTGGCCATGGTGTCGAGCATCAGCCTGGCCAGCGTCGGCCAGCTGATCGGCGTCAGCAGCCTCGGCTACCTCATCGTGGACGGCTACCAGCGCGACTTCCCCACCGAGATCTACGTGGGCGGGGGACTCATCATCGCGCTCGCGCTGGTCTGCGACCTGCTGCTGGTGCTGCTCCGGCGGGCGCTGACCCCCTGGCGGCCGCGCCGCGCCCGGCGCCAGCCCGAGACCGTCCCGATCGGGGTGCCGGCCCAGCCGCTGCCAGGAGGTGCTGCGATGAGCTTCCTCAGCTTCGCCTGGAACTGGCTGAAGCAGCCGCAGCAGTGGCACGGCTCCGGGGGCATCCCGGTCCGGATCCTCGAGCAGCTCGGCTACACCGCGCTGGCGCTGGTCGTCGCGGCGCTGATCGCCATCCCGCTGGGCATCCTGATCGGGCACACCGGCCGCGGCGCCCTGCTGGTCGTCAACGTGGCCAACGCCTGGCGGGCCATCCCCACGCTGGCCCTGCTGGTCCTGCTGACCATCTGGCTCGGCTTCTCCGTGCTGGCCTGGCTGGTCCCGCTGGTCGTGCTGGGAATCCCGCCCATCCTGGTCAACGTCTATGAAGGGCGTGGCCGGGGTGGACCCGGAGCTCCGGGACGCCGCCCGCGGCATGGGCATGACGCCCTGGCAGCAGGTGCGCAAGGTCGAGGTTCCGGTGGCCATGCCGCTGATCGTGCTCGGCCTGCGCACCGGCGCGATCTTCGTGGTGGCCACCGCGACTATCGCCGCGTATATCGGCCTCGGCGGGCTGGGCCGTTACATAATCGACGGCCTCGCGACCAACAATTACGGGGAGGTCGCCGGCGGGGCATTGTTCGTGGTCCTGCTGGCCCTCGCCGTTCAGGCGTTTTTTGTCGGCGTGCGGCGTGCCGTCGTGCCGAAGGGCCTGCGCCTGCAAGGGCGCGCGTCATGATAGCGTATTAAATCTATCGGAAAAGAAGGGAAACACCATGTTTCCGAGATCGCGATTCGCGGCGGTCGCATCCCCGTCAGTGCCCCAAGCACCGCGCAGGAAGAATCTGCGCGCCGGAGCGATCGGCGGCCTGGCCGTCCTGACCGGCCTGGGGCTGGCCGCGTGCAGCAGCAGCGGCGGCGGCAGCGGCAGCAGCAGCAGCAGTTCCAACCCGCTGGCCCCCAGCGCGGCGAAAGGCACGGTCGTCGTCGGCTCGGCCAACTTCCCGGAGAACGAGCTGCTGGCCGAGATTTACGTTCTGGCGCTGCAGGCCAAGGGCGTGAAGGTGACCCCGAAATTCAACATCGGCGCCCGCGAGGTCTATTACCCGCAGATCTCAAAGGGCGCGATCAGCATCATTCCCGAATACAACGGGGCGCTGCTGACCACGTCGGTGGACACCAGCAGCACCGCCGCGACCACCGCCGAGGTGGACGCCGCGCTGAGGTCGAAGCTGCCCTCGTCGCTGGAGATCCTCAACCCCTCGTCCGCCCAGGACAAGGACTCGGTCACGGTGACCCAGGCCCTGGCGGCCAAGGACCACCTGAAGTCCATCGCCGACCTCAAGCCCTACGCGAAGAACCTGGCCATCGGCGGCCCGCCGGAGTTCAAGACCCGCACCGACGGCCTGGTCGGGCTGAAGAAGAACTACGGGCTGACGTTCAAGTCCTTCGTCCCGCTCGACGAGTCCGGCCCGCTCACCCTGGCCGCGCTGAAGGACGGGAAGGTCCAGGCGGCCGACGTGTTCACCACCACGCCGCAGATCGTCACCGACAAGCTGGTGGCGCTGGCTGACCCCAAGTTCAACTTCGCGGCGCAGAACGTGGTCCCGCTGGTCTACAAGAAGGCGGCCACCCCGACGATCACGAACACGCTGAACGAGATCTCCCAGCGGCTGACCACCAACGCCCTGCTCCAGATGGACAAGGCGGTCATCCTCGATCACGCCAACTACTCGACCGTGGCCCAGGGCTGGCTGAAGGCCGTCGGCATGGGCTGATCCGCGGCTGCGGGCCGCCGGTCACCGGCGGCCGGCCCGGCTCATGGCGCCGGGCGGGACTCACCCTCGGGGGTGGATCCCGCCCGGCGCTTGGCGTTAGAGGGTGACCAGGGATGATGAACCGGGGCGGCACCCGCCGCCCCGGCCTGCCGACCCGCGACCTGCCGGGTTGCCGACTCGACGAGGAGCCAGCGATGCCTGCCGCCGACCCATCCGGCCCGCGACCGGTCCGTGCCCCGCGCGGCACCGCCCTGTCCTGCCGGGGCTGGCCGCAGGAGGCGGCCATGCGGATGCTGATGAACAACCTCGATCCCGAGGTGGCCGAGCATCCCGACCAGCTCATCGTGTACGGCGGCTCGGGCCGCGCGGCCCGCAGCTGGCCGGCCTACGACGCGATCGTGCGCAGCCTGACCGACCTCCAGGGCGACGAGACCCTGCTGGTCCAGTCGGGCAAGCCGGTCGGGGTGATGCGCACCCACGAGTGGGCGCCCCGGGTCCTCATCGCCAACTCCAACCTGGTCCCGCAGTGGGCCACCTGGGAGGAGTTCCGCCGCCTGGAGTCCCTCGGCCTGACCATGTACGGCCAGATGACCGCCGGGTCGTGGATCTACATCGGGACGCAGGGCATCCTGCAGGGCACCTACGAGACGTTCGCGGCCGTGGCCGCCAAACGGTTCGGCGGCTCGCTGGCCGGCACGATCACGCTGACCGCCGGGCTGGGCGGCATGGGCGGCGCCCAGCCGCTCGCGGTCACCATGAACGGCGGGGTCGCGATCGTGATCGACTGCGACCCGTCGCGGATCGCCCGCCGGATCGAGCACGGCTACCTGGACGTGGCCGCGGACGACGTCGATGACGCGCTGCGCCGGGCGGCCGCGGCGCGGGACGCCGGGGAGCCGCTGTCCATCGGCCTGCTCGGCAACGCGGCCGAGCTGCTGCCCCGGATGCTGGCCATGGGGGCGCCGATCGACGTGGTCACCGACCAGACCTCGGCGCACGACCCGCTGACCTACCTGCCCCGCGGCGTGGCGTTCGAGGACATGGCCGCGCTGCGGGCCGAGGACCCGGCCGGGTTCACCGAGCGGGCCCGGCAGTCGATGGCCGCGCACGTCGAGGCGATGGTCGGGTTCATGGACGCGGGCGCCGAGGTGTTCGACTACGGGAACTCCATCCGCGGTGAGGCGGAACTGGCCGGCTACACCCGGGCGTTCGACTTCCCCGGCTTCGTGCCCGCCTACATCCGGCCGCTGTTCTGCGAAGGCCGGGGGCCGTTCCGCTGGGCCGCGCTGTCCGGTGACCCGGCTGACATCGCCGCCACCGACGCGGCCATCCTCGACCTGTTCCCCGACAACGAGCCGCTGGCCCGGTGGATCCGGATGGCCCAGGAGAAGGTGCACTTCCAGGGCCTCCCGGCGCGGATCTGCTGGCTCGGCTACGGCGAGCGGCACCTGGCCGGGCTCCGGTTCAACGAGCTGGTCGCGCGGGGTGACGTGCAGGCCCCGATCGTGCTCGGCCGTGACCACCTCGACTGCGGCTCGGTCGCCTCGCCCTACCGGGAGACCGAGGGCATGGCCGACGGCTCCGACGCGATCGCCGACTGGCCGCTGCTGAACGCGCTGGTCAACACGGCATCGGGGGCGTCCTGGGTGAGCATCCACCACGGCGGCGGGGTGGGCATCGGCCGGTCCATCCACGCGGGCCAGGTCTGCGTGGCCGACGGCACCCCGCTGGCCGGGGAGAAGCTGGAGCGGGTGCTCACCAACGACCCGGGGATGGGCGTGATCCGGCACGTGGACGCCGGCTACGAGGAGGCCGCCGAGGTGGCCGCGCAGCGGGGCGTCCGCGTCCCGATGCAGTCGTGACGCCCGCGGCACCCTCGCCCGCTCCCGGGTCCGGGTCGGGGTCGGGGTCTGGGGCGGAGTCCGGAGCGGGGTTCGCGGCGGGGTTTGCGGCACTGTGGGAGTCGCTGCTGCCGGTCGGCCGGGACCCGGGCACCGGCGGCTACCGCCGGTACTCCTGGACCCCGGCCGACCGGGACTGCCGGGCCTGGTTCGGGGCTGCGGCCCGGGACCGGCAGCTGCGCACCGACCAGGACCGCAACGGCAACCTGTGGGCCTGGTGGGACGTGCCCGGGGTGGCAGCGGGAGGTTCCGGCGGGGCGCCCCCCCGGGCCGGCACGGCCGTGGCCACGGGGAGCCACCTGGACTCGGTGCCGGACGGCGGCGCCTACGACGGGCCGCTGGGCGTGGTGTCCGCCTTCGCGGCGATCGACGAGCTCCGCGCGGCCGGCTTCGTCCCGGCCCGGCCCATCGCGGTGGCCGCGTTCACCGAGGAGGAAGGGGGCCGCTTCGGGGTCGCCTGCCTGGGCAGCCGCCTGCTGACCGGCGCGATCGACCCGGAGCAGGCCCGCGGGCTGCGCGACGGCGACGGGATCACGCTGGCCGCCGCCATGCAGGCGGCCGGTCAGGATCCGGGACAGCTCGGCCGCGACGAGGACCTGATCGCGCAGCTCGGCTGCTACGTGGAGCTGCACGTCGAGCAGGGCCGGGCCCTCGCGGACCTCGATGCCGCCCTGGGCATCGCCGAGGGGATCTGGCCGCACGGCCGCTGGCGGCTCGACTTCGCCGGGCAGGCTGATCACGCGGGCACGGCCGCGCTGGCCGGCCGGCGTGATCCGATGATCCCCTACGCGGCCACCGTGCTGGCCGCCCGCCAGGCCGCGGTCGAGCGCGGCACCCGGGCCACGATCGGCAAGGTGACCGCCGAGCCGGGCGCGGCCAACGCGGTGTGCTCCGCGGTGCGCGCCTGGCTGGACGTCCGGGCCCCGGACGGCTTGGCGCTCGAGGACACCGTGGACCAGATCCTGGCCGTGGCCGGGCAGGAATCCGAGGCGAACCGGGTCGTCCTGACGTCCCGCCAGGAGTCGTTCAGCCCCGAGGTCGAGTTCGACGTCCCGCTGGCGGGCCGGCTGGCGGCGGCGCTGGCCGGCCGGGGGATCGAGGCGCCCACGCTGCCGACCGGGGCCGGGCACGACGCGGGGGTGCTGGCCGCCCGGCTGCCCACCGCGATGCTGTTCGTCCGCAACCCCACCGGGGTGTCGCACTCACCGGCGGAGCACGCCGAGGACGTGGACTGCGCGGCGGGGGTCACCGCGCTCGCGGCCGTGCTCCGCGACCTGGCCAGCTGATGCCCGGCCCCGGGCCTTCCGGTGTCCGCCGCTGGCACGCCGAGCTGGCCTGGCTGGGCCGGGGCGAGGTCCGGTCCGGGGTGCTGATCGAGGCGAGCGGGAACGTGTTCCGGGCGGTGACCCCGGACGTGCCGCCGGACGCGGTGCCGGCCGGCACCGAGCGGCGGCCCGGCCTCACCCTGCCCGGCCTGGCCAACGCGCACTCGCACGCCTTCCACCGCGCGCTGCGCGGGATCACCGAGGCCGGCGAGGGCACCTTCTGGACCTGGCGGGAGCGGATGTACCAGGTCGCGGGCCGGCTGTCGCCCGGCAGCTACCTGGCGCTGGCCCGGGCCGTCTACGCGGAGATGGCCCTGGCCGGGGTGACCTGCGTCGGGGAGTTCCACTACCTGCACCACGGCCCGGGCGGGTCGCCGTACGCCGACCCCAACGAGATGGGCCGCGCCCTCATCCAGGCCGCCGCCGAGGCGGGCCTGCGGATCACCCTGCTGGACACCTGCTACCTCACCGGTGGCCTGGCCCCGGACGGGACGCCCGCGCCGCTGTCGCCGGTGCAGCAGCGGTTCAGCGACGGGGACGCGGCCCGGTGGGCGGACCGGCTGGCGGCGCTCGGCCCCGACGAGCACGGGATGCTGGCCCCGCACGCCCGGGCCGGGGTGGCCATCCACTCGGTGCGCGCGGTGCCGCCGGCCCAGATGCACCCGGTCACCGACTGGTCGCACCGGCTCGGGGCGCCGCTGCACGCGCACCTGTCCGAGCAGCCCGCGGAGAACGAGGCCTGCCTGGCCGCATACGGGGCCACCCCGGCGCGGGTGCTGGACGATGCCGGGGCGCTGGGCCCGCGCAGCACGATGGTGCACGCCACGCACCTCACCCGCCACGACATCGAGCTGCTGGGCGGCAGCCGCACCTGCGTGTGCCTGTGCCCGACCACGGAGGCCTTCCTGGCCGACGGCATCGGCCCGGCCGGGGCGCTGGCTGCCGCGGGCAGCCCGCTGTCGGTGGGCAGCGACAGTCACGCGGTGATCGACCTGCTGGACGAGGCCCGCCGCGTCGAGCTGGACGAGCGGCTGGCCTCGGGACGCCGCGGCCGGTTCGGGGCGGTGGCGCTGGCCGAGGCGGCCACCGCCGCCGGGCACACCTGCCTGGGCTGGCCGGAGGCGGGGGAGATCGTCCCGGGTGCCCTGGCCGACCTGGTCACCGTCCGGCTGGACAGTCCCCGGCTGGCGGGCGCGGCGGCCGCCACCGCGCTGGAGTCGGTGCTGTTCGCCGGGACCGCGGCCGACGTGACCGACGTGGTGGCCGGCGGCCGTGACGTGGTCCGGGACGGCCACCACCTGCTGGTCCCCGACGTCCCCGCCGCCCTCACCCAGGCCCTCCGCCCCCTCCTCGCCTGACCCGCCAGCCCCCGCCCCTCCTCACGCAAGCCCTCCGCCCTCCTCACGCAAGTCCCGCCAGCCCCCGCTCCCGCCTGCCCCCGCGCCCTCCCGCCCCTCCTTCGCGCACTCCCGCAGCCCTCCTCGCCGCCCCCCACCCCCTCCGCCCCCTGTCCCTCAGATCACACCAGCCTCCCCCGTCACAGCCCCCGTTCGTGATCATGGGTTTGGTGTCGCTATAGCGACACCAAACCCATGATCACGAACCCTGCCTGGGGTGGGTGGGGCTGAAGTGGACTGTGGGGCTGGGGGGGTGGGGTCACGCCGAGGCCCCCGGGGAACACGGCCCGCGGAACACGGCCCGCGGAACACGGCCCGGGACGGCGGGCCGGGACGGCGGCCGGGGAGGGCGGGCCGGGACGGCGGACCGGAACGCGGGCGGGACGGCGGATCAGGGGGCCGGGCGGAGGCGGGCGCGGGCGGCGGTCAGGCCCTCGGCCAGGGCCTCACGCTGGGCCGGGGTGAGGGCGTCGATGAGGTTCTCGCGGACGACCCGCAGGTGGCCGGGGGCCGCGCGGGCCAGGGCGTCCCGGCCCGCGCCGGTCAGGATGGCCAGGATGCCCCGCTCGTCCGACGGGCACTTCTCCCGGCGGACCAGGCCGGCCTTCTCCAGCTGGGTGATCTGGTACGTCAGGCCGCTGCGGGATACCACGATCACGTCCGCCAGCTCGCTCATCCGCAGCGCCCCGCTGTCCGCGGCCTCCAGCCGGGACAGGATCTCGTACTGTGCGTGCGACAGCCCCGCGTCCTGCCTGAGCTGCTGCTCGATGGCGCGCTCCAGCAGGTGGCTGACCTCCAGGAAGGCCAGCCACGCCTTCATCTCCGCCGGATCGAGCCAGCGCTCGGTGCGCTGGCCGCCGGCGACGTCCGCGCGGTCTGTCATGCCGCCACCTTACCGAGTATCGTTTGAATTTGAATGACAAGGCGGCCGGACGGGAATGTAGTTCAAATTTGAACTGTTATCCCGGGCGATGACGCGAACCACGCAGGAGGAAGCGATGACCGCCAGCGACACGGCCCCCGGGAACACGGGGCCCGAGAACACGGGCCCGAGAACACGCAGCGCATGCCCGCGATCTACCTCAGCCACGGCGCGCCCCCGCTGGCCGACGACGCCCTGTGGACCCGCCAGCTCGCCGACTGGTCCCGCGAGCTCCCCAAGCCGAAGTCGGTGCTCATGGTGTCCGCGCACTGGGAAGCGGCGCCGCTCGCGCTCGGCGCGACCACCACGGTGCCGCTGACCTACGACTTCTGGGGCTTCGAGGACCGGTACTACCACGTCCGCTACCCGGCCCCCGGCGCCCCGGAACTGGCCGCCGACGTCCGCAAGCTGCTCCGCACGGCGGGCACCCCGGTCGAGGACATCCCGGACCGGGGCCTGGACCACGGCGCCTACGTGCCGCTGGTCGAGATGTACCCGGACGCGGACGTGCCGGTGCTCCAGGTGTCCATGCCCACGCTGGACCCGCAGGGCCTGTACGAGATCGGCCGCAAGCTCGCGCCCCTGCGCGACGAGGGCGTCCTCATCGTGGGCAGCGGCTTCTTCACCCACAACCTGCGCGCGCTCAGCCCCGACGGCCGGGTGCAGCCGGTCATGGCCGAGTTCGACCACTGGGGCCAGGAGGCGCTGGCCCGCGGCGACCTGGACGCGCTCCTCGACTTCCAGCACCGGGCGCCCGCCGCGCACCAGGCTCACCCCCGCACGGAGCACTTCGCCCCGCTGTTCGTCACGCTCGGCGCGGCCGGCGGCGACCTGGCCGGTGCCCGCAGCGTGATCGACGGGTTCTGGCTCGGCCTGGCCAAGCGCTCCATCCAGGTCAACTGACCCGGAAAATTCTCCGCAACGAAAACCGTCCGCCCGGCCCGGGATCCCCGGGCCCGGCGGCTGCGGGGCAGGAACCCCGCCCGGGGGGCCGCAGCGCCCGTGAAACTGCATCCGGTGGCGGCCGCCGCGCACCCGGGAACGGGGCCCGGTAGCGTGAGCTCGCGTGAGCACGCTGATCACCAACGTCGGTGAGCTGGTCACCAACGCGCCCCCGGATCACGATCCGGGCCAGGGCCCGGGACCGTTCGCGGCGCTGACCGATGCGGCCCTGGTCATCGAGGACGGGCGGGTGGCCTGGACCGGCCCCGCCGGGCAGGCGCCTGCCGCCGACGAGGCCGTGGACTGCGGCGGCCGGGCGGTCCTGCCCGGCTTCGTCGACTCCCACGCGCACCTGGTCTTCGCCGGGGAGCGCAGCGCGGAGTTCGCCGCGCGGATGGCCGGGCACGCCCTACCAGGCCGGCGGGATCCGCGGCACGGTCGCGGCCACCCGGGCCGCCCCGGACGAGGTGCTGCGCGCGAACCTGGCCCGGCTCACCCGCGAGATGCTGGCCCAGGGCACGACCACGCTGGAGTGCAAGTCCGGCTACGGGCTCACGGTGCCCGACGAGGCCCGCGCGGTCGCGCTGGCCGCCGAGGTCACCCCGGAGGTCACGTTCCTGGGTGCGCACGTCGTGCCGCCCGAGTACGAGGGCGACCGGGCCGGTTACCTGGACCTGGTCTGCGGCCCGATGCTGAGCGCCTGCGCGCCGCACGCCCGCTGGGTCGACGTGTTCTGCGAGCGGGGGGCGTTCGACGCGGACGAGGCGGCCGCGGTGCTGGCCGCGGGCCGCGCGGCCGGGCTCCTCCCCCGGGTGCACGCGAACCAGCTCGGGCCCGGTCCCGGTGTCCAGGTCGCGGTGGCGGCGGGCGCGGCCGCCGCGGACCACTGCACCTACCTGACCGAAGCGGACGTGGACGCGCTCGCGTCGTCCGGCCCCGGGCCGGCCGGGACCGTGGCCACGCTGCTGCCCGGGGTGGAGTTCTCCACCCGGCAGCCCTATCCCGACGCGCGCCGGCTGCTGGCGGCCGGGGTGACGGTCGCGCTGGCCACGGACTGCAATCCCGGGTCCTGCTTCACGTCCAGCATGCCGCTGTGCGTGGCGCTGGCCGTCCGCGAGATGCGGATGACCACGCAGGAGGCCGTCTGGTCGGCCACCGCGGGCGGGCGCCCGCGCGCTGCGCCGCACCGACGTCGGCCACCTGGGCGCAGGCGCCCGCGCGGACCTGATCCTGCTGGACGGCCCGTCGCACACCTACCTGGCCTACCGCCCCGGCGTCCCCCTGGTCCGCGCCGTCTGGCGGGCCGGCCACCGCGAGTGCTAGCTGCGGCTGGCGGCCCGGGCAACTGAGGCAGTGACAGGCCCGGAACGACCGATACGCTCCGGGCGTGACCGGGCCGCGCCGCGTACTCATCGCCTTCGACTACCGCGCTGACGGCGCGCCCTCCGGGCGCGCGGTCCTTCCCCACAAGGTGCCCTGCGGGCACCCAAACCCGGCCCGGCCTGCCGAGCAACTACACCTCGCCCCTCTGACCACCAAGCCCCGCCCAAGCCGGAAGTACCGATAAGGAGGTGACCAGGGATGACCCTGCCGTCCGTCCTCGCGGCGCGCCCACGCGGCAGCCTTTTCCCTGTGGTGTCCACGGCAGCCGTGGTCACGGCAGGAACGCTCCTGCTGGCCGGCTGCTCCGCGCCGTCCACACCTTCCGGGACCACGTCCGCGCTCAACCCGGGCACGACCACCTTCACGTCAGCCAGCGCACCACGCATCCCGCACGTGACCGGCCGCCTGCTGACCGGCGGGAAACTCAGCCTGGCCTCCTACCGGGGCCACGTGACCGTCCTCAACTTCTGGGGATCATGGTGCACCGTATGCCGCGAAGAAGCCCCAGCGCTCTCCGCCGCCGCCCGCCACTTCGGGCCAGCCGGTGTCCAGTTCATCGGCGTGGACGTGCAAGACAACACCGCATCCGCCGAGGCCTACATGAAGGACTTCAAAATCGGCTACCCCAGCCTGTCCGATTCAAGCGGCCAGATAGCGCTCGAATTCAGCCAGGTCATCCCCGTCGCAGCCTTCCCCAGCACGCTCATCATCTCCCGCAACCAGCGCATCACCGGCCGGATCATCGGCCAGGCATCAGCCGGCAACCTCTCCAACCTCATCCAGAAGGCCCAAAAACAGCCCTAGCAGAAAGCGTCCCGTCATCCCCGCGCAGGGTCCCTGGCGCTGCGCGCTCCTCGGGTGGGCGACCAATCCCGAAGGTGCCCTGCGGCCAGCCCAGCCCAACTGCGGGTTGGCTGGCAGGGGTGCCGCTTCCGCTGTTCCCGGCCGCCCAGTCCGGGGCCGTCCAGTCCGGGGCCGCTACCCCGGTCTGGCGTACCCGGGGTAACTGGGCCCTTCCGGTTCCGGTGTGTCGCAGCCGGGAAGTCCGCCGATGTCGGGCACAATACGACGAGGCCCCTCCATGTATGAGATGGAGGGGCCTTAGTGCTACCACCTGGGGGTTGCTTCGCGACCGGGGGCGAGCACGAGGGTCTACGGCTTGACGAAGAACCCGCGGCCGACGCGGGCCACGATCAGCCCTTCGTCCTTCAGGGTGTTGAGGGACCTCTCGACCGTCCCGGTCGAGACCTCGTACTCCTGGCTGAGCGACTTGATCGACGGGATGCGGCCGGCCAGCTCACCCGTGCGGATCTGCTCACGGAGCAAGCTGGCCAGCTGGTCGTGCAGGTCAACCGGCGAGTCACGGTTAAGCATGATCACACACTAGGTCTGAACTGGCACAATACAGATTTCTGGGGTTCCACGCAGAGATCCAACTGGACCTACGATATGAAGCAGTGGGTTACTCTGCTTCGCATGGACGGTGACCACGGCTCGGGCTTAAGCGACGACCAGGCCCTGCGGGCGGATCTGGAGTGGAAGCGTCCCGGTTGCGACATCGCGTTTGACCGCGATCTCAACGTGTGGGGCGCCACGATACGGATGAGCGAAACGTCGTTCCGCTACATCGTCGGCCCTTCGCTGCCTGAGCTCCAGGTCAAGCTCGTGACGAAGCTGGGTGGCGAGGGGAGCGGGGCGGGATGAGCCACCGTGCCGGCCGGGCCCCGGCATTTCGAGCCTGACCTGCAAGAAGTCCCGGTTTACTATGGAGAAGCAAGGCGAGGCCCCTCCATGTATGAGATGGAGGGGCCTCGCGTCACCTGGCCGCACCGGCCCGCCTGCGGGGCTGGCAGCCCAGCCCCCGGCTTCCTTGTGCGGCCCGGCCCACCACCGATCACTGGTACCCGCCGCAGCCGCCGGCTTCCCGGCCCCTGCCGCGTCCGGGGTCACCCCCGGCTGGCCCGTCTTCAGTGGTGAGTGCAGTTCTACTGCCCGCTGACCAGGGCGCACAAGGCCCCGCCGGCCGCTATTTGAAGATTCTTTCGCCGTCCACAGGCAATCCACCGTGCGCCTGTTGTTTTCCCCCGCGTTACCGGGCCTGTCCACCGCCCGTCCACAGCCCTGTGCACAGACGGGGGAGTATCACTTCTGCCCGGCCCCGCCCCACATGGTGCCCACCCGGCTGGCCTCCTCGGCCGAGTCGGGCCGCCACTCGGGCACCCGGACGATCCCGGGCGGCACCAGCCGCAGCCCGGGAAGAAGCGCCCGACCTCGGCCTGGCTGCGCAGCGTGACCTGCTCGGCCATCAGCTCGTTGAGCCGGGCCGCCATGGTGGCCATGACCCGGGCCTCGATGTCGTTGGCGGGATGGGAGACGCACCAGGAAGCTGCCCGGCGCCAGCGCGTCGAGCAGGGTGGTGACGATCTTCCAGGGGTCCTCGTCGTCCGGGATGAACTGCAGCACGGACATCAGCACCAGGGCGACCGGCTGGGTGAGATCCAGCATCCGGGCCGCCTCGGCCAGGACCTTCCCGGTGTCGCGCAGGTCGGTGTCGAGGTACGCGGTGCTGCCGTGCGGGCCGCTGGACAGCAGGCCCCGGGCGTGCGCGAACACCACCGGGTCGTTGTCCATGTAGACCACGAGCGCGTCGGGGGCGACCGCCTGGGCCACCTCGTGCGTGTTCCCCGCGGTGGGGATGCCGGTGCCGATGTCCAGGAACTGCCGGATGCCTTCCTCGGCGGTCAGGTAGCGCACCGTCCGGCCCAGGAAGGCCCGGGCCGAGCGGACCGACGCGACCAGGCCCGGGAAGGCGGCCACCGCCTCGTCACCCGCGTGGCGGTCGGCGGCGAAGTTGTCCCGGCCGCCGAGCCAGTAGTCCTGAACCCGGGCGATGTGCGCCACGCTGGTGTCGATCCTGACCGGTGGCGTGCCGGTGCCGGGAGCGGCGTCGTGGCCCTCGTTGCCTGCCATGGTTGTGCCTCTCAACGCTGTGAGCCGGGCTCAGCATATGGCGCGTGACGGCGCCCGGCCCGGAACCGGGGCTGGGCGCCGGCGCGCCCGGCGGGATCCGGGGTTAACCGCGGCCCGGCGCCAGGTACCGGCCCGCGAACCGGATCAGCGGCTCGCCCGATTCGGCCAGGTAGGGGACCTGCGGCACGGACGCGATCACCAGCAGGTGGTCGCCCGCCTGCTCCCGCCGGGTGACCTCGCACTCCAGCGCGGCCAGCCCGCCGTCCGGGATCAGCGCGCCGGAGAGCGGGCCGCGCCGGTGCGGCACGCCGTCCAGCATCAGCCGCGCCCCGGGCCGTCCCGCGGCGGCGAACCGGCCCGCCAGCGCCCGCTGCCCCGCGGCCAGGATCGTCACCGCGAACCAGTCCGACCCGCCCGAGCAGCTCGGCCGGGTAGGAACCGGCGATCAGCGAGACCAGCACCAGCGGCGGGTCCAGGGACACCGGGCAGAACGCGCTGACCGTGGTGCCGACGTCGTCGCGGCCGTCGGCCACCGTGACCAGCGTGACCCCGCTGGCGAACAGCGGCAGGGCCGCGGCCAGCCCCGCCCGGTGTCAGCAGCGGTCACCGCGCGCCCGGCCGGCCAGCGTCACCGGATCACCCAGCGGCCGGGCAGCATCAGCGGCCCCTGCGGGGACAGGCCCGCCGCGGCGGCCAGCCCGGACACGGGCCCCCAGTTCTCCGCGAACAAGCCGCCCGATCCCGGCCGGCGGCGGCCGGGCGCGCCTCGCTGGAGTCGGGCGGCCGCAGCCGGTCCAGCGGATGGGCCCGCGGGTACAGGCGCACCGCCGCGGCCTCCGGGAGCGAGGCCTTCTGCCGGGCCACGGCCAGCGCGGTGTCCAGCCCGCCGAGCTGGTCCACCAGGCCGATCCCGGCCGCATCCGCCCCGGTCCAGACCCGGCCCCGGGCGATCTCGTGCACCTGGTCCTGGCTCATCCCGCGCCCCTGCGCCACCTTGCCGGTGAAGTCGGCGTAGATCCGGTCCAGCCAGCTGTTGATCTTCTCCCATTCCTCGTCGCTGTAGGGCCGCGACGTGGTGAACATGTCCGCGTGGGCGCCCTCGGTCACCGAGTCCGTGCTCACCCCGGCCCGGTCCAGGGCCTGCCCCAGCACGGGCTTGGCGCTGATCACGCCGATGGAGCCGGTGATCGTGCCGGGCTGGGCGACGATGGTGTCGGCGGCCATGGCGATGAAGTAGCCGCCGGACGCGGCGACCTCGCTCATCGACACCACGACCGGCTTGCCCGCCTGCGCGGGCCCGGACCACCTCACGCCAGATCGTGTCGGACGCCACGTACGAGCCGCCCGGGCTGTTCACCCGCAGCACGATCGCCTTGACCCGGTGGTCGGCCACCGCGCCGCGCAGGGCGCCGCTCATCGTGTCCGAGCCCATCGAGCTGCCGCCCAGCGGGCTGCGGGCGGTCCGGCCGCGCCGGATCGGCCCGGTCGCGTAGATCAGCGCGACGCCGTCCCCGTCCGTGCCGGGCAGCTTCCTGGCCCGCTCGGCCAGCGTCCGGGCCCGCTGGTAGCGGCCCAGGTAGAGCAGGTACGCGTCCGGGCCGGCCGCCTCGTGGACCGCCGCGTAGACCTCGTCGCGGTAGCCGAGCGCGTCCACCAGGTGGGTGTCCAGCGCCTCGCCGGCCACGAACGGGCCCCGGTCGATGAGCGCGCGGGCGTCCGCCGGCGTGATCTCCAGGCGCTGCGCGATCGCCCCGGTCAGCTGCTCCACGATGGAGGCGGCCACCCGCTGCAGCGCCTCGCGGGCCGGGCCCGGAGAACCCGTGCTCGGTCAGCCGCTCGGCCGCGCTCTTGTACTCGCCCCGGGCGCCGACCTCGACCTCCACGCCCAGCTTGTCGAGCGCGCCGCGGTAGAACCAGTTCTGCAGGCTGATCCCGGTCAGGCCGAGGTCGCCGGACGGCTGCAGGTAGATCCGGTCGAACGCGGTGGCCAGGTAGTACGGCACGTTGCCCGGGCTGAAGTCACCGAACGTCTCCGCCCAGGCCACGGTGAGCTTGCCCGAGCCGCCGAAGTCGCGGATCGCGGCGTGCAGCTCCTGCACCTGGGCCAGCCCGATCGGGCGGCCGCCGACCTTGGCCACCAGCGCCCTGACCCGGTCGTCGGACCGGGCCCGGCGCAGGCCGTCCAGCACGTCGGCCAGCCGGGGCCGGCGCATCGAGGTCAGCGCGGAGATCGGGTCCGACGGGGGTTCCTCGGCGATCCCCCCGGTCAGGTCCAGCTCGAGGATCAGCGGCGCCGTCCGGCGCTGGCGGAACCTGGTGATCCGGTCAGTCACCATCGAATTCACCATGCCACCACCATACGGGCCAGCCGCCGCCCCGGCGCCCAGGCCCCTTCCCCGTGATCGTGGTGCTTTCTGCCCCGCCGGCGGGGCAGAAAGCACCACGGTGATGCCCGGCTGGCGGGGTGGGGTGGCGGGCCTGGGCGGGGTGGGGCAGGCGGGGGGGCTGCGCTATCGTCGGCCGGGGATGGCCGGAAGGGACGTCAATGGCCGATGGTGACGGGAACGGCTGGGTGGTGTGTGCCCAGGGCCACCGGCACTGGGGGAAGTACGGCGCGGCCGGGCTGCTGGCCAGCGCGCCGGGGCCGGACGGGCAGGCCAGCGTGCTGCTGATCCACCGGGCCAGCTGGACCCAGCACCCCGGCACCTGGGGGCCGCCCGGCGGGGCCCGGGACAGTCACGAGAGCGCGGCCGGGGCGGCCCTGCGCGAGGCGGCCGAGGAGTGCGCGGTACCGCCGGAGGCGGTGCGGATCCATGGCCTGCTCGACGACGATCACGGCGGCTGGTCCTACCAGACGCTGATCGCGGACTCCGACGCTGAGTTCGCCGCCTACCCGGCCAGCCGGGAGGCGCCCGAGGTGGCCTGGGTCCCCGAGGACCGGGTCGGGTCGCTGGCCCTGCATCCCGGGTTCGCCGAGACCTGGCCGGTCCTGCGCGGGGCCATGGCCCCGGTGACCGTGATCGTGGACGGCGCCAACGTGATGGGCGCCCGGGCCGACGGCTGGTGGCGGGACCGGGCCGGGGCCGCGGCCCGGCTGTACGGGGAACTCGCCGAGCTGGCCGGGCGGGGTGTCCCGGCGCTGCCCGCGGAGCTGGCCGCGACCGGCCTGGACCGCTGGTTCCCCCAGTACATCCTGGTGGTCGAGGGGCAGGCCCGGGCGGCGGTGCCCGCGCTGCGGGAGACCGCCGGGGTCCGGGTGGTGGCCGCGCCCGGTTCCGGTGACGACACCATCGCCTCGCTGGCCGCCACCACGGGCGGGCGGCGGCTGGTGGTCACCGCCGACCGCGAGCTGCGCCGCAGGGCCGGGGCCGCGGGCGCGGCCGTGACCGGCCCCCGGTGGCTTCTGGGGCAGTTGTAGCCTTTCCGGTGCCAGTGGTGCCGGCTACTGGACCGGCTGGGCGGGTGCGTGCCTCGCCCCGGCCTGGTCACGGGCCAGCCGCTGCAGCACCGGCCGGGCCGCGAGGTAGGAGCCGGCCAGCGCCGAGCCGCCCACGCCCAGGTCCACGGAGATCCGGCCCTGGCGGGCCCAGTACACGTCCCTCAGGTCCAGCAGCAGCGCGAACTCGTCCACGATCAGGGCCAGCGCCGCGCCGTAGCTGACCGCCACGGCCGGATGCCGCCGGTGCCGGTCCTCGCCGCGCACGGCGACCGCGCCGACCCCGGCCAGCAGGCCGATGCCCCACAGGTAGTGGTGCAGGTGCGCCCCGCCCGCGCTGAGGTTGCGGAACGGCCCCCGGCCCGCCCGGATGCTGTAGGTGATCCCCCGGGTGAGCGCGAACGTGCCGGTGAACGACAGCCAGCTGAGCAGGGCGCTGCGCTGTCCCTCGTTCAGTTCCTCGTGGTACGCGGTGCGCACCGCGGCGGGCGGCGGCACCGGAAGGGCGTTGCTCATACGCCTGTCATTACCCTCCGTCAGCGCCTCTCGACCGTCCCGGGGCGCGGCGGTGTGGGCGACGTCACGGCGCCGGGCCCGGCGGAATGTGCTTTGGTCGAGAAGTGACCGTCGCCGATCTTCTCCTGCTGCTGGTCACGGGGATAGCCGCGGGCATCGTCAGCACGGTCGCGAGCCTCGCGTCCGTGGTCTCGTACCCGGTGCTGCTCGCGCTCGGCCTGCCGCCGCTGTCGGCGAACGTGACCAACACGGTGTCGCTCCTGTTCACCGGAGTGGGCGCGGCCGCGGGCTCGCGCCCCGAACTGGCGGGCCAGGGCGGCCGGATCCGGCGGCTGGGCCTGGTCACGATGCTGGGCGGCGCGGCGGGCGCCGCGCTGCTGCTGCTCACCCCGGCCGCGACGTTCGAGGCCGCGGCCCCGGTCCTGATCGGGGCGGCCTCGCTGCTGCTCCTGCTCCAGGCGGCCCTGCCGGTCACCGAAGCGGGGCACCCCGACCGGGAACGCAACCCGTTCCTGATCGCCGCGCTGTTCTGCGTCGCGGTCTACGTCGGCTACTTCGGCGCGGCCGGCGGCATCCTGCTGCTGGTCGTGCTGACCACGATGCTCACCGAGCCGCTGGCCCGGACGAACGCGATCAAGAACGTGGTGTCCGGGCTGGCCAACGCGGTGGCGGCGGTGGCGTTCGCGCTGTTCGGGCCGGTGCGCTGGGCCGCGGTGCTGCCGCTGGCGGCGGGCTTCCTCATCGGCGGCCGGATCGGGCCCATCCTGGTCCGCTACCTGCCGGCCCGGGTGCTGCGGGTGGTGATCGGCCTGGGCGGCATCGCCCTCGCCGTCAAGCTCGGCCTGTCCGCCTACGACTGATTTCAAATATCTCCGCAACGAGGACCGTCCCGGCGTGAGCACGCCGGGACGGTCCTCGTTGCGGAGAATTTCGGGTTTCGGGTTTTACTCCGGGGCGAGCCAGAGGACGCCGAGCGGGGGCAGGGTGAGCACGGCGGACGCGGGCTGGCCGTGCCACGGCTCGGGGACGGCCTCGATCATGCCGAGGTTGCCGACCCCGCTGCCGCCGTAG
This sequence comes from uncultured Actinomycetes bacterium, assembly GCA_963851025.1. Lineage (GTDB taxonomy): Bacteria > Actinomycetota > Actinomycetes > Streptosporangiales > Streptosporangiaceae > RYN-230. Next base: position 417,305 of record CAWKOA010000022.1, on the reverse strand, counting down.
TCGGCGGCGTCGGTGTTGACCAGTTCCCGCCAGCGGCCCGCGTGCGGGAGCCCGAGCCGGTACTCCTCGTGCGGGCCGCCGGAGAAGTTGGCCACGCAGGCGATCACCCGGGCGCCGCCCGGGCCATCCTCCGGCCCGGCCAGCCGCAGGAAGGACAGCACGTTACCGGCCGCGTCGTTCGCGTCGATCCAGCTGAACCCGGACGGCGAGTTGTCCAGCGCCCACATGGCCGGGGAGCCGCGGTAGGCCCGGTTCAGGTCGCCGACCAGCGTGCGGACGCCGGCGTGGCCCGGGTAGTCGAGCATCCACCAGTCCAGCCCGCGCTCGGCCGACCACTCGTTGCCCTGGCCGAACTCCGAGCCCATGAACAGCAGCTGCTTGCCCGGGTGGGCCCACATGTAGGCCAGCATGGCGCGCAGGCCGGCGAAGCGGTTCCACTCGTCGCCGGGCATCTTGCCCAGCAGCGACCCCTTGCCGTGCACGACCTCGTCGTGCGACAGGGGCAGCACGAAGTTCTCGCTGAACGCGTACATCAGCGAGAACGTGATCTCGTTGTGGTGGTACTGCCGGTACACCGGGTCCAGCGACATGTAGCTGAGCGTGTCGTGCATCCAGCCCAGGTTCCACTTGAAGCCGAAGCCCAGCCCGCCCAGGTGCACCGGCCGGGTCACGCCCGGCCACGCGGTGGACTCCTCGGCGATCATCATGACCCCGGGGACCCGCCGGTAGCAGGTCGCGTTGACCTCCTGGAGCAGGGCCACCGCGTCGGTGTTCTCCCGGCCGCCCTGGGCGTTCGGGACCCACTCCCCGGCCTTGCGGGAGTAGTCCAGGTAGAGCATGGACGCCACCGCGTCCACCCGGAGCCCGTCGGCGTGGAATTCCTCCAGCCAGTACACGGCGTTGGCCACGAGGAAGTTGCGGACCTCGGTCCGGCCGTAGTTGAAGATGAGCGTGCCCCAGTCCGGGTGCTCGCCGCGGCGCGGGTCGGGGTGCTCGTAGAGCGGGGTGCCGTCGAACCGGGCCAGCGCCCACTCGTCGCGCGGGAAGTGCGCGGGCACCCAGTCGAGGATCACGCCGATCCCGGCCTGGTGCAGCCGGTCCACCAGGTAGCGGAACTCGTCCGGGGAGCCGAACCGGGCCGTGGGCGCGAAGTAGGAGGTGACCTGGTACCCCCAGGACCCGCCGAACGGGTGCTCGGCCACCGGCAGGAACTCCACGTGGGTGAAGCCCATCTCGGAGACGTACCCGGTCAGCTCGTCGGCGAGCTGGACGTAGGACAGGCCGGGCCGCCACGACCCCAGGTGCACCTCGTACACGCTGACCGGCTCGCGGACCTGCTGGCCGCGGCCCCGGGCCGCCAGCCACTGCGCGTCGTCCCACTCGTACCGCGAGGTGTAGATGACCGACGCGGTCGCGGGCGGCTTCTCGGCCAGGTTGGCCATCGGGTCGGCCTTGCGCCGCCACTGCCCGTCCGGCCCGCACGACGTCGAACTTGTACCGGGTCCCGTCGCCGACGTCGGGCACGAACAGTTCCCAGACGCCCGTGCCGCCCAGGGACCGCATCGGGTGGCCGCGGCCGTCCCAGTGGTTGAAGTCGCCGATGACCCGCACGCCGCGGGCGTTGGGCGCCCAGACCGCGAACGCCGTCCCGGTCACCGGGCCGTACTGCTTGACGTGCGCGCCGAGCACCTGCCACAGGTTCTCGTGCCGGCCCTCGCCGATCAGGTGCAGGTCCATCTCGCCCAGGCTGGGCAGGAAGCGGTACGGGTCGTCGGCGATGATCTCGGGCAGGCTGCCGCCGTTGCCGTCGGGGTAGCTGACCGCGACCCGGTAGTCAGGCGTCTGGCCCACCGGGACGGTGGCCGCGAACACGCCCTCGTGCACGTGCTCGGCCGGGAACCGCTGCCCGTCGGGCAGCACGATCGTCACCGACTTGGCCAGCGGGCGCAGCACCCGCACGATGACCCCGTCCGGGCCGGGATGGGCGCCGAGGATCGAGTGCGGGTCGTGGTGGGTCCCCGCGATCGACGCGGTCGATTTCGCCCAGGCTGATCCCGGCCGGGTTCTGCTGGCTGACCATGCTCATGCGTCAGCGATAGGAGCCGAGCGGGATGGACAGCCAGCCGGGCCGGTTCCGGGCCTCGTACATCACCTCGTAGACCGCCTTATCCAGGACGAGGGCGCGCAGCAGGATGGCGTGCGTGCCCGGATCGATTCCCCCGGCGGCAGCGTACCCGGAGCAGAACGCGTCCTGAGTTGCGGCGGACCCACTCGAGGGCCGAGGCGTGCAGCCGGTCCCCGTCGGGGTGGGCCAGCAGCTGGTGGCGGGCCGCGTAGTCGAACGAGCGCAGCATGCCGGCCACGTCGCGCAGCGCGGTGGACAGCGCCCGGCGCTGGGCCAGCGGGGTGGCGGGCTCGCCCTCGAAGTCGAGCAGCACCCAGCCCGTCTGGGTCCGCATCACCTGGCCCAGGTGGTAGTCGCCGTGCACCCGCTGGACGCTGAGCGAGGTGTCCAGCTTGGCCAGGTCGGCGAAGGCCGAGCCCCGAGCAGGTCGGCGTGGCGGCCCAGCTCCGGCACGGTGGCCAGGGCCACGTCGAGCCGGGCGAACATCTCGTCGGCCAGCGCGCTGATGGCCTCCGGCGGCAGCTCGTCGGTGCCGAACGCGCGGGCCAGGTCCCGGTGCACCTCGGCGGTGGCCTCGCCGAGCCGGTACGCCTCGCCGGCGAAGTCGCCGCCCGCGTCGGCCGCGCGGATCCGGCCCTCGGCCGCGTACAGGTCCCGCACGCTGGTCGCGGCGAGTGACCAGCCGTCCGAGGCGGCCCGCAGGTACCGGGACAGGATGCCGAGGATGACCGGGGCCCCGTCCAGCCGGGTCTCGATCCAGCCCAGCGGCTCCGCGACGTGCGTGGAGCCCGCGCATGGCCAGCGCCCGGGGCACCTCCAGGTCCGGGTTGGGGCCGGGGGAGGGCCGCCGGAACACCTTGAGGATGGTGGCCTCGCCGAACATCATGCTGGTGTTGCTCTGCTCGCCGGTCAGCACCAGGCTCTCCAGGCTGGTGTCGATCTCGGCGCCCGGCTCGTGCGCGAAGCACAGCGGGCCGGCCCGGCCGCCGTCGGCGATGGCCTGCAGCAGCAGCCGGGTCAGGTCCGGGTCGTGCAGCGCGTCGTAGGCGATCCGGCCGTCGTCGGCCACGCCGATCAGCACGTGCTTGAGGTGGTCGGGAAGTTCCTCGCGCAGGCCGAGGAACAGCTGGTAGGAGTCCCTCGTGCTGCCCTGCGGCAGGGCGCTGCCCTGCGAGACAGCCACGATCAGGTGGTGCAGCCCGGGGTCGCCGCCGACCAGCTCGGTGTCGGTCACGATGGCCAGGTCGAGGATCCTGGCGCCCTTGCCAGCGAACCAGCGCTGACTCGGCATCCACTCCGCCAGCGTTTCCTCAAATGTCATATTTCCGGTCTACCCCGTCCCCAGGGATCATGCAGCATCACGGCGATCATCATCTCGCCAGATTCCGCACCGAACGCGGGCGGGCCGGGCAGGGGTTATCCCGGGGCTCACCGGGGTAACCCGCGCCGTCACCGCGTGTGCTCATCCCCGGGGCTCGGGGAGCTGGAACCAGTAGAAACCGTGCCCCGGAAGGGTAAGCAGGTAGCTCAGGTCCCCGATCGGGGGAAAGGTGACGCCACCCATGCACTCGACCGGGGTTACTCCCTTGAACCGTCTCAGGTCGAGCTCGACGGGCTGGGGGAACCGCGAAAGATTATTGACACACAGTATACGATCCGCGCTGTCTACCCCGTCGGGATGGTCACTCTCCGTGTGCTCGCGCACGAACGCGAGCACGCTCGGGTTGGACGAGCTCAGCTCCTCGTAGCCGCCCAGGCCGAAGACCGCGTGGCGCTTGCGGATCTCGATCATCCGCTTGGTCCAGTGCAGGAACGAGCCCGGAGCTCTTCTGCTGGGCCTCCACGTTCAGCGCCTGGTAGCCGTAGATGGGGTCCATCAGCATCGGCAGGTAGAGCCGGCCCGGGTCGCAGCTGGGAGAAGCCCGCGTTGCGGTCCGGGGTCCACTGCATCGGGGTCCGGACGCCGTCCCGGTCACCGAGCCAGATGTTGTCGCCCATGCCGATCTCGTCGCCGTAGTACAGCACCGGCGAGCCGGGCAGCGACAGCAGCAGCGCGGTGAACAGCTCCAGCTGGTTGCGGTCGTTGTCGAGCAGCGGGGCCAGCCGCCGCCGGATCCCGATGTTCGCCTTCATCCGCGGGTCCTTGGCGTACTCCGCGTACATGTAGTCGCGCTCGTCGTCGGTGACCATCTCGAGCGTCAGCTCGTCGTGGTTGCGCAGGAAGATCCCCCACTGGCAGGTGGACGGGATCGGCGGGGTCTGGGCCAGGATCTCCGAGATGGGGTAGCGCTGCTCGCGGCGGACCGCCATGAAGATCCGCGGCATCAGCGGGAAGTGGAACGCCATGTGGCATTCGTCCCCGCCGGCTTCCGCGTCGCCGAAGTACTCCACCACGTCGGCCGGCCACTGGTTCGCCTCGGCCAGCAGGACGCGGTCCGGGTACAGCCGGTCCACCTCGGCCCGGACCCGCTTCAGGTACTCGTGCGTCTCCTTGAGGTTCTCGCAGTTGGTGCCCTCCCGCTCGTACAGGTAGGGCACGGCGTCCAGCCGGAACCCGTCGATGCCGAGATCGAGCCAGAACCGCAGGACCTCGAGCATCGCGTCCTGAACCTTCGGGTTCTCGTAGTTCAGGTCGGGCTGGTGGGCGAAGAAGCGGTGCCAGTAGTACTGGCCGCGCACCGTGTCGTAGGTCCAGTTCGAGTGCTCGGTGTCGACGAAGATGACCCGCGCCTCCGGGAACCGGTCATCCGTATCCGACCACACGTAGAAATCCCCGAACGGCCCTTCCGGGTCGGTGCGGGACGCCTGGAACCACGGATGGGCGTCGCTGGTGTGATTCATCACCAGGTCGGCGATGACGCGCATGCCGCGTTCATGGGCGCCGTCGACCAGCTCCACGAAATCCCCGATATTGCCGAAATCCGGCAAAACGGAAGTGAAGTCTGAGATGTCGTACCCGCCGTCGCGCAGCGGCGAGGCGTAGATGGGCAGCAGCCAGATGCAGTCCACGCCCAGCCACTGGAGATAGTCCAGCCGCGAGGTGAGGCCGCGCAGATCCCCGGTGCCATCCCCGTTGGAGTCGTGGAACCCGCGGATCAGGACTTCGTAGAAGACGGCCCGCTTGTACCACTGCGGGTCACGGGGCCGCTCAAACGAGAACGAGTCAGGGATCGGCTCACCGGGAGGCGTGGCGAAGCTGGGCAGGTGCTCCGGGAGAGGGAGGCCGGGAGAGTCGGGGCGGCCCGGCACGGGCTCTGTGACCACTGAGGGCTCCTGCGGGGTGTATCGGTATCTCTCAGGCTCAGGCCGACGGCGATGTCTTTACCTGGAAGATGTGAGCTGGTTCGTATCCCGGGTCAAGGCGAACGTAATTGGCCCGTCCCCACCGGTACGACTGGCCGGAAAGCTCGTCCGTGACGACGAAGTCGGCGTTGCTCTCCAGTCCAAGCGCGGGCAGGTCAAGCCAGACGGTCGCCTCCCGGGGCTGGTGCGGGTCAAGGTTCACGATAACCAGGACCGTGTCCTCCTCCTGCGGATCGCGCTTGGAGAAGCAGATCAGCTCCGGCTGGTCGACGTGATGAAAGCGTAGATTACGCAACCAGTGCAACGCGGGATGCGCTTTTCGGATCGCGTTGAGCCGGGCGATATACGGCGCTATGCCGGTGGGGCCCTGCTGGGCCTGCTCCCAGTCCCGCGGGCGGTACTGGTACTTCTCCGAGTCCAGGTATTCCTCGCTGCCCGGCCGGACCGGGGTGCCCTCGCACAGCTCGTAGCCGGAGTAGATGCCCCACGTCGGCGACAGCATCGAGGCCAGCACGGCCCGGATCTTGAACGCGGGCGGCCCGCCATGCTGCAGGTACTCATGCAGGATGTCCGGCGTGTTGGCGAAGAAGTTCGGCCGCATGTACGCCGCGGCGGGCCCAGACAGCTCACGTAGGTAATCGCTGAGCTCAGCCGCGCTGTTACGCCAGGTGAAGTAGGTGTAGGACTGGTGGAATCCGATTTCGGCCAGCGCCGCGCATCATCGCGGGCCGGGTGAAGGCCTCCGCGAGGAACAGCACGTCAGGGTCGGTACGGGCGATCTCCGCCAGCAGCCGCTCCCAGAAGCTCAGCGGCTTGGTGTGCGGGTTGTCCACCCGGAAGATCCGCACCCCGTGCGCCATCCAGTGCCGGACGACCCGCAGCACCTCCGCGTAGATCCCGCCGGGGTCGTGGTCGAAGTTGAGCGGGTAGATGTCCTGGTACTTCTTGGGCGGGTTCTCCGCGTACGCGATCCGGCCGTCGGCCCGCTTGGTGAACCATTCCGGGTGCTCGGTCACCCAGGGGTGATCCGGGGAGGTCTGCAGGGCCAGGTCGAGCGCGACCTCCATGCCCAGCTCCCGGGTGCGCCCGACGAACGCGTCGAAGTCCGCGAGCGTGCCCAGATCGGGATGGACCGTGTCGTGGCCCCCCTCGGGGGCGCCGATGGCCCACGGCGAGCCCGGATCGCCCGGGGCGGCCTGCAGCACGTTGTTGGCGCCCTTGCGGGCCGTGGTCCCGATCGGGTGGATGGGCGGCAGGTAGACCACGTCGAAGCCCATGTCCGCGATCGGCGTCCAGCCGCCGGGCGGCGCGTGCGGAACGTCCCGCTGCGCGGCTCCCGGCGGCCCATCGGGTCGATCTCGACCCCCTCCGAGCGGGGGAAGAACTCGTACCACGCCCCGTACAGCGCGCGCTGCCGGTGCACGATCACCGGGTACCGCGGCGACCGGGTGACCAGGTCGCGCAGCGGGTACTGGGCCAGCAGGGCCAGCACCTCCGGGGCCGAGGCGGCGGCCAGCCGGTCCCACGGCGGCAGCGCCCGGTCCCGCAGCTGGGCCGCGACCTCCCGCAGCCTGGCCCGGGCGGCCCGGGCCGGCCATGGCCGCCTGCGCGGCGTTCGCCCAGCGCTCCCCGGCCTGGGCGGCTGGCCCGGCCCGGTCGGCCGGGCCTGGCCGGGCGGGCGGTCTGGCCGGGCCGGGCGGTGCCCCGCACCCCGCGGGCCGCCCGCTCGAACAGGAGCGCGCCCTCGGCCAGCATCAGCTCGGTCTCCAGGCCGCGCGGCACCTTGATCGCGGCGTCGTGCCTCCAGTGCGCGACAGGATCGCCCCACGCCTCCACCTGGAAATACCAGAGTCCCTCGGCGGTGACGGTCACCTGCGCGCCGTGGCGGTCGGTGCCGGGGGCCAGCTCGTGCATGTAGACCAGCGGGGACCGCTGCCCCCCGGGCCCGCGCAGCACGACGCCCGCGCCGAGCATCTCGTGGCCTTCGCGGAACACGGTCGCGCTGACCTCGAAGGTCTCTCCTGTTACCGCCTTAGCGGGGCGGCGCCCGCAGTCCAGGACGGGCTCGACGTCCAGGATGGGGATGCGTCCTATCACCCCTTGAAGCTACCCACTCCTGACGGCTGCGCGCGAGGGGGCCGGCCTCCTGTTGACCGTGCGTACCCGGGCCTTTCACCGCACGCCGTGAGGCACCCGCCGCCCGCCCGCGGCTTTTCCCGCGGGCGGTCCGCCGGAACCGGGCAAACCGGCAGCCGGGCGCACGTCCGCGGGAATGCGCGGCCGCCTCGCGCCGGCGCCTTCACCGGAACTTGGTACGAAGGTTCCTAGCACTGGGCTGGTTACCCTCGGTGTCCCGGTAGAGTCCGGTGTGCCTGCCCCGGCGCCCCCTCGTGCTGGCCATGCTGCCTCCTTGATCGTTTTCGCCAGCGCACTTGGGCAGGAACGCGTCCATCACAAGATCACATTTGGCTAGTGACCTGCGTGTTCATGGTCAGCTAGCGTCCGATGTTGACAAGGACTCTGCCGTGAGAGCCATCCGCCGCTTTACCGTCCGTGCCGCGCTGCCGGAATCCCTCGCCCCGCTGCGCGACCTCACGCTGAACCTCCGCTGGTCCTGGCATGCCGAGACCCGGGACCTGTTCGCGGCGATCGACCCGGCGGGCTGGGAGGCGTCCGGTCACGACCCGGTCGCCCTGCTCGGCGAGGTGCCGCCGGCCCAGCTCGAGAGCCTGGGCCACGACCAGGCGTTCCTGCGGCGGCTCGACGACGCGGCCCGTGACCTGGACCAGTACCTGTCCGGGCCGCGGTGGTACCAGCGGCAGGCGGACGGCGGCCCGGCCGGCGCCGGCCGGGGCCCGGCCGGGCCGCCCGCCGCCATCGCCTACTTCTCGCCGGAGTACGGGATCACCCAGGCGCTGCCGCAGTACTCCGGCGGCCTGGGCATCCTGGCCGGTGATCACCTCAAGGCCGGCAGCGACCTGGGCGTGCCGCTCATCGGGGTGGGCCTGCTGTACCGGCACGGGTACTTCACCCAGTCCCTGTCGCCCGAGGGCTGGCAGACCGAGCGCTACCCGGCCAGCGACCCGAACGGGCTGCCGCTGACCCTGCTCCGCGCCCCCGACGGGACCGCCGTGCGGGTCAGCGTGGCGCTGGCCGAGGGCAAGCTGCTGGCCGCGCAGATCTGGGTGGCCCAGGTCGGCCGGGTCCCGCTGCTCCTGCTCGACTCCTACGTGGAAGAGAACGAGCCCGCGCTGCGTGAGGTCACCGACCGGCTGTACGGCGGCGGCGGCGATCACCGGCTGCGCCAGGAACTGCTGCTGGGCATCGGCGGAGTCCGCGCGGTCCGGGCGTTCTGCGCGCTGACCCGCCACCCCGAGCCCGAGGTCTTCCACACCAACGAGGGGCACGCCGGCTTCCTCGGCCTGGAGCGCATCCGCGAGTACGCCGAGCAGGGCCTGACCTTCGAGGAAGCCATCGAGCTGTGCCGGGCCGGCACCGTGTTCACCACGCACACCCCGGTGCCGGCCGGGATCGACCGGTTCAGCCGGGACCTGCTCGAGCGGCACTTCACCGGCGCCGCCGCCGATCCCGCGCTGCCCATCGACCGGGTGCTGGCCCTGGGCGCGGAGACGTTCCCCGGCGGCGACCCGTCCGTGTTCAACATGGCCGTGATGGGCATGCGGCTGGCGCAGCGGGTGAACGGCGTCAGCCAGCTGCACGGCGAGGTCAGCCGGGAGATGTTCGCCGGCCTGTGGCCCGGCTTCGACACCGCCCAGGTGCCGATCGGCTCGATCACCAACGGCGTGCACGCCCCCACCTGGGTCGCCCAGGAGGTGCTGGACCTGGCCAGCGGGCCGCCGGAGGACTCCGCCGTGGCCCAGCAGCTGCCCGAGGACGGCCACGCCTGGGAGCGGGTCGCGCACACCTCCCCGGCCCGGCTGTGGGAGATCCGCCGGGCGCTGCGGTCCCGGCTGGTCACGCTGGCCCGGCAGCGGCTGCGCGCCTCCTGGCAGCAGCGCGGGGCCAGCGAGGCGGAGCTGGGCTGGACCGACGAGGTCCTCGACGACGGCGTGCTGACCATCGGCTTCGCCCGCCGGGTGCCCTCCTACAAGCGGCTCACCCTGATGCTGCACGACCCGGCCCGGCTGACCGCGCTGCTGCTCGACCCGGACCGGCCGGTGCAGCTGGTCATCGCGGGCAAGGCGCACCCCGCCGACGACGGCGGCAAGCGGCTGATCCAGCAGATGGTCCAGTTCGCCGACGACCCGCGGGTGCGCCACCGCATCGTTTTCCTCCCCGATTACGACATGGCCATGGCCAGTGCCCTGGTCCAGGGCTGCGACGTGTGGCTGAACAACCCGCTGCGGCCGCTGGAGGCGTGCGGCACCTCGGGCATGAAGTCCGCGCTGAACGGCGGCCTGAACCTGTCCGTCCGGGACGGCTGGTGGGACGAGTGGTACGACGGCGCCGACGGCTGGGCCATCCCGTCCGCGGACGGCGTGGAAGACCCGGAGCGGCGCGACGAGCTCGAGTCCAACGCGCTGTATGAGCTGCTCAGCCAGACGGTGGCGCCGCGGTTCTACGACACCGGCGCCGATGGGCTGCCCCGCCGCTGGCTGGAGATGGTCGGGCACACGCTGCGTGCCCTCGGTCCCCGGGTGCAGGCCTCCCGGATGGTCCGCGAGTACGTGGAGGAGCTGTACATCCCGGCGGCCCAGGCGTCCCGCACGCTGAGCGGCGGGGACGCCGGCTAGTGTCGGCCAGCGTCGGCGGTCGGCCAGCACGGGGTCCGGCGCGGGCCGGGCGGAACCGTTCGAGGCCGCGCGGGAGCTGGCCGCCTGGAAGCGCCGGGTCACCCGGGCCTGGGGCGGCGTCCGCATCGAGCACGTCGAGGGCGAGGACGGCGACCAGGGGCCCGGCGGCAACCTGGTCGTGCGGGCCACGGTGGCCCTCGGCGGCCTGTCCCCCGACGACGTGAGCGTCGAGGTCGTCTACGGCCGGGTCGGTGACGCGGACGAGATCCTCAGCCCGGCGGTCAGCCCGCTGGCCGTCGAGGACGGCCCGGACGACGGCGTGGCCCGCTTCGTGGGCAAGGCCGAGCTGGGCCGCCCGGGGCCGTTCGGCTACACGCTCCGGGTCGTGCCCCGGCATCCCCTGCTGGCCAGCGCCGCGGAGATGGGCCTGGTCACGCTGCCGGAGGCGCCCGCCGGGCTGACCACCGGCGACCTGCGCTAGGGCGGCGCCACCGGCGCCGGGCCGTAAGCGGTAAATCCAGGCGGGGCACCGCCGCGGAGGAGCGGCGGCCGGGTCCGGGGACGCCTGTGTCCGCAATTACTCGCGGAAAGTGGCGGTCGTATCACGTTCCGCACGTAAACCGCCGTGCGTGGCACTGCGTCTACTTTATGCAACAGGCTCGCGGGTGCCTCGTGTGCCAGCCCCGCGGGCGGCCACGCACGACCGGCACAGGGCGCCAGCAGGGAAGCCCGGGGGGGCCATGAGTACCAGCTACACGTTATGCGAGCAGCATGACGCCCTCGTGTCACTTTCCGTCACCGAAGTCGTTCCCACCACGTGAAAGGGCACTGACGTCATGAAGCAAGACAACCGCACCGAGGACCGTCTCCTGACGCCGTCAGAGGTCGCCGCGTTGTTCCGGGTCAACCCGAAGACCGTGACCCGGTGGGCCCAGCAGGGCAAGCTCCGGTCCATCCGCACGCTCGGCGGCCACCGCCGCTACAGCGAGTCGGAGATCCAGGCTTTCCTGGAGGACTCCCAGGGAGTGCCGCGGCCGCGCACGGCTGAGGATTAGCCGCAGGAGTACTCTCCACCTGGGCCCTGGGCGGGCAGCGTGCCTGCCCGAGCGGGAACGCGGCCCGGCAGGAGGTGCCTCATGGGGGAGTTCGTCCGGGTCGAGACCGACCAGGCCATCGCCACGATCCGGCTCGACCGGCCGCCCATGAACGCGCTGAACGCCCAGGTCCAGGACGAGATCGCGGCGGCCGCCGCCGAGGTGTCCGCGGACGCCAGCGTGCGTGCCGTGGTGCTTTACGGCGGCCCGAAGGTGTTCGCCGCGGGCGCGGACATCAAGGAGATGGCGGACGCCAGCTACGGGCGGATGGCCGCGGACTCGCGGCGGCTGCAGGCCAGCTTCACCGCGGTGGCCAAGATCCCCAAGCCGGTGGTGGCCGCGATCACCGGGTACGCGCTCGGCGGCGGCCTCGAGCTGGCGCTGTGCGCGGACTTCCGGGTGGCCGGCCAGGGGGCCAAGGTGGGCCAGCCGGAGATCCTGCTCGGGGTCATCCCCGGCGCGGGCGGGACCCAGCGGCTGCCCCGCCTGGTCGGCCCGGCCCGGGCCAAGGACATCGTGTTCACCGGGCGGTTCGTGGACGCGGCCGAGGCCCTGGACATCGGCCTGGTGGACCGGGTGGTGCCGGACGCGGAGGTCTACGACGTGGCCCGGGCCCTGGTCGCCCGGTACGCCACCGGCCCCGCGCTCGCCCTGCGGGCCGCCAAGCAGGCCATCGACGAGGGCCTGGAGACCGATCTGGACACCGGGCTGGAGATCGAGCGGCTGCAGTTCGCCGGGCTGTTCGCCACCGAGGACCAGCGCACCGGCATGCGCAGCTTCGTCGAGAACGGGCCGGGCAAAGCCACCTTCGCCGGGCGCGAGTGACAATTGACGTAGCGTGCGGGCATGCCGCCCGCCAGCCCGCCCGCTAGGGAGCAGCCAAGCATGACGCAGCCGGACGAGAGCCCCGACCTCGAGCTGGTGACCGCCGCGCTGCGGGCGGACAGCGCCGACGCGGCGGTCTACGCCCGCGTGCTCACCGAGTCCCTCGGCGAGTCGCTCCCGCCCGGATGTGTGACCATAGAGCGGGACCGGTCCGTGTCCGACCGGATGCACGGGCGTCCCGGCACGGTGTCGAGGATCACGGTCCGGCTGGGGGAGCGGGTCATGTCGCTGGCGGTGCGGGCCGGGCAGCCCAGCGCGGAAATCTGCCGCGAGGTGCGCGGGGTGGTGCTGTCCCGCCAGCCGGTGGCGGTGCACGAGTGGGCCGCCGAGCTGGCCCGGGCCCTGGTCGGCTACGCGGAGCAGAACGCCAGGACGGCGGAGGCCCTGCGCAGGCTGGTCACCGGCAGCTAGCGGGGGCGCCGTGCCCCCGCCGGGCGGGTTAACGGGCGGGTGCGAGCGCTCCGACCAGCGTTCTGTCCGCGTCTGGATGGGGTAGCCCGAGGGTAGTTCGTAGGCTGGGGGGGCGATGACACCAGCAGAGCACACGCCAGACCGGCTCGGCCCCTACCGGTTGCTCGACCGGATCGGCGAGGGCGGCATGGGCGTGGTCTACCTCGCCCGTGACCCCGAGCAGCGCTCGGTCGCGGTGAAGATCCTGCGCCCGGCGGTGGCCGGTGACCCGAACGCGCGGCGGCGGCTGGCCCGCGAGGTCGAGACCATGCGCCGGGTCCGCAGCCCGTTCGTGGCCGAGGTGCTCGACACCGACGTGACCAGCGAGACGCCCTACATCGTGACCCGGTACGTGCCGGGCCGCACGCTGGACGAGGTGGTGACCCAGGAGGGCCCGCTGAGCGGGGCCCGGCTGATCCGGGTGGCCGCCGGGCTGGCCGACGCCCTGGCCGCGATCCATGCGGCGGGCGTGGTGCACCGCGACCTCAAGCCGGGCAACGTGATGCTGATGAACGGCGACCCGGTCGTGATCGACTTCGGCATCGCCCAGGCCCTGGACTCGACCCGGCTCACCATGACCGGGATGTTCATGGGCACGCCCGGCTACCTGTCCCCGGAAGTGATCGAGGGGCAGAACAGCACGTCGTTCTCGGACGTGCACGCCTGGGGAGCCACCGTGGCCTTCGCCGCGACCGGGCGGCCGCCGTTCGGCACCGGGTCGTACGAGACGATCTTCTACCGGATCGTGAACGGCAAGCCGGACCTGTCCGGGGTGCCGGCGCCGATGGCGGAACTGCTGGCCGCCGCGCTGCGCCGGGACCCGGCCCAGCGGCCCGCCGCCATCCAGCTGCGCAGCCGGGCGGCCGCGCTGGACCCGGCCGTCCTGCTGCCCCTGGCGGTGCCCGCGGGCGGCCTGCAGGGGACGGGCGCCGGGGCGGCCCCGGGGACGCGCGCCGACCGGCCCGCCGCTGCGCCCCACCGCGCTGGACGGGTTCGGCGTGGCCCCGGGCGGGACCATGGTCTCCGGGGCCGGCCAGGGCGCCACCACGTACCCGCCGCCGGCCGCGGGGATGGCCCCGCCCGGGACCCAGCCGATCGCCGCCAGGCCGGTCCGCGCCGACGACTTCGCGGACATCCTTCCCCCGGTGACCTACCCGCCGGCCAGCGGGACGGCCGTCGCGGCGGCTATCGCCGGCCCGGACGACGACAGTTTCGGCCGCCCCGGGGCCGCCGGAGCGCGCCGGGCGCGCCCGGCCGGGCGGCCGCGCCCGGGGACGGACGCGGGACGGCGCGGACCGCTGGACGCCGCCCGCGCCGGCAGCCGATCCTGGTCCTGGCCACGATGGTGATCGCGGTGAGCCTCGCCGTCCTGCTGCCGGTGGCCGGCACCCTGATCGCGCTGGCCGTGCTGGTGCTGCTGCGGGCCGGGGACCTGGCCCACCGTGGCTCGGACCAGCGGGGCGCCATCATGTCCGCCGCCGCCTACCCCTTCTTCGTGGCTCCGCTCGCTGGTCTCCACCGTGGTCCTGGCGCCGCTGGCGCTGATCGTGGCCGTGGCCGCGGCCGGGCTCACGTTCCTGGCCATGCCGGTCCAGCCCGGCGGCTGCACGCGCTGTCCTACGGGGCGGGCGCGCTGGTGGCGTTCTACGCGCTACGGCCCGGGGTCGGGCAAGGCACGCCGCCAGCTCAACCGGGTCTGGGCGCGCGGTGGTGCGCAGCCCGGGCCTGCAGGCGGTGGCGCTGTTCGGGATGTGCGCGCTCGCGGTCGCCGCGGTCGCCACCGCGGTGACCTCGCCGGCCGCGTTCTGGCCGCTGGGCGACGCCCAGCGGCACGCTGGTGCACCTGCCCGCCCTCCCGGGGCTGCTGGGGCACCTGCACCCCGGCGGGCTGCGTTTCTGGTTCTGAGCCTCGCGCGCCGGATGCCGGCGGCATCGGCGCCCGGTACGGCCCGGGAGAGGCGGACCCGCGGTGCGGCTAGCTGGCGCGCCGCTCAGGCAGGCCGCCCCCCGCCGGGACGCGGCCCGCCCCGGCGGGAACCGGAGGGCCCGCGGGCCGGTCCGGGGCCGGCCCGGGATGGCTGGGGCTGTGCGGCTGGGGCTGCGGCGGCAGCTTCTCGCGCCCGGCGGGTGGCAGCGGCCGGACGAGCCCGAGGGAGACCACCTCGTTGGCGAGCCTGACCCGCCGGTTGGTGCCCTCGGGGATGCGGAACTTCTGGTAGAGCCGGAGGAGATGCTGCTTGACCGCCGCCTCCGTCACCACGAGGTCGGCGGCGATCTCACGGGCGGTCGCCGGGGCGACGAACGCCTCATCGGACAGGGCCGGGCGGCACAGCGACGTGAGCACGTCCAGTTCCCGCCGGGTCAGCTCGGGGCTGGGGGAGCGCCGGAGCTCGACCTCGGCGGACAGGTCCTCAGCCGGGATGCCGCCGATCCGGCACCGGGCGTTCCCGAACGTCAGCACGTCCCCGTCCTCCAGGACGCGCCGGGCGACGAGCCGCCCGTTGACCCGGGTGCCGTTGCGCGATAACCCCAGGTCGGTCACGTAGGCGTACGGCCCGCGGCGAATGATCTCGGCGTGCAGCCGGGAGACACTCGGATCGCTGAGCCGGATGTCCACCCCACCGCCGCGCCCGATCGTCGTCACCGACTCGCCCAGCGGTATCACCTCGCCGCTGTCCTCGATGCGTATGTAGGGCCCTTCCACGACCGTTCCTCCCGCTTGTCCGAGCAGTCACGGATCTCTCTCCGTGCAGTTACCCTTTCCGGGCAGACTCGTACCCCCTTTTGCTTATGTGGTTTGGCCCGGCGCGCCGCCTGCGCTGGCCGGTCGGCCGGTCACGCAGGCGGCGCAGTCGCTGGCCGGCGCAGGGAACCCGCAGCCCGCGGAAGTACACTGCCGAGCGAGTGACCGGGAGGAAGAAGAAATGGCGGACAAGCCGTCCAAGGGCCTGGCGGACGTCGTCGCCGCGTCCACCGCACTGAGCGACATCGACGGCCAGGCCGGCCGGCTGTTCTACCGCGGCTACGACATCCACCAGCTCGCCGGGTCCTCGACCTTCGAGGAGATCGCCTACCTGCTGCAGCGCGGATCGGCGCCGGGCCGCGGCGAGCTGAACGGCTACCGCGCGGAGCTGGTCGCGGGCCGGGCGCTGGGCACGCTGGTCAGCTCCACGCTGCCGCAGATCGCGGCCAGCCAGGGCCCGATGGAGGCGATGCGCAGCCTGGTCTCGCTGGCCAGCGCGGATGACCCGGATGAGAGTTCCAACGCGGCGCCGGCGAACGAGCGGAAGGCCGCCCGGCTCACCGCGCAGCAGCCGATCCTGGTCGCCGCCTACCACGCCGCCCGCGAGGGCCGTGAGCTGCGTGCCCGCCGATCCCGGCCTCAGCCTGGCCGCCAACTTCCTGCTCCAGTTGCGCGGCACCCCGCCGTCCGCGCGGGACGCCGAGATCCTGGACACCTGCCTGGTGCTGCACGCGGACCACACGATGAACGCGTCCACGTTCGCCGCGCGGGTCTGCGCGGCCACCCTGTCCGACATGCACTCCGCGGTGGTCGCCGCGCTCGGCACGCTGAAGGGCCCGCTGCACGGCGGCGCCAACGAGCAGGTGATGCGCGGGCTGGAGGCGATCCGGTCCACGGCCGGCGCCTGACCCGGTCGCCGCGGTCGGCCCGGTCGTCCGGGAACGGCTGGGCGCCGGGGAGAAGATCATGGGCTTCGGTCACCGGGTCTACAAGACCGAGGACCCGCGGGCCACCCACCTGCGCCAGCTGTCCGGGGAACTGGCCGCGGCGTCCGGCGACGACACGTACTACCGCATGTCCCGGCGGATGGAGGAGACCGTGTTCGCGGAGAAGGGCCTCTACCCGAACGTGGACTTCTACGCCGCCACCGTCTACCACTACCTGGGCATCCCCACGGACCTGTTCACCCCGGTCTTCTCGGTCAGCCGGATGGCGGGCTGGACCGCCCACGTGATGGAGCAGCACGCGGACAACCGGCTGATCCGGCCGGACAGCGAGTACATCGGCGAGCGCGACCTACCTGGGTCGCCCTGAGCGAGCGGTAGCGATGCGCCGCAGCGGCGAGCAGTATCGGCAGCGCGAGCGACGTGGCTGGCTGCGCGCCGGGCAGCGTGCCGAGCAGCGAGCGAGCGGTAGCGATGCTCACGAACACCGAGCGGGCGGTCGTGACCGACGAGGTAACGGGCATCACACGCCAGCGGCCCCGGGGCCGGCGGCCTACGGGCTGGCCGGCATGGCCGGGCGGCCGGGATGCTGGCCCCGCCGGAGCGGGCCCGGACGTCCCGCGCGCCCGGCGCCGCGTCCGGCCCCGCCCCGGTCCCCGGGTCCGACCCGGGCGCGCGGCCTACCCCGAGCCCCGGTCACCACCAGCACCAGCCGGCTCCGGGCGGCCCGCCGGTCCCGCCGCGCGGCGCCCGGGCCCGGCGGTCCGGCGTGGGCGGGGACCCAGCTGCGTACGCGATCGTGCTGGCGGCCTGGCCGCCGGGCTGGCTTATATCTGGCAGGGACCGCACTCCGTCCGGGCAGGTACGTTTACCTGGCGGGTGCCCTTTTCGTCGCTGTCGCGGCCAGGCTTGCGCTGCCGGAGCGGCGGGCGGGCATGCTCGCCAGCAGGCGGCGCTATATCGACGTGACGGCGCTGGCCATCCTGGCCATCGGCCTGCTGGTCGCTGGCCTGGTGCTGCCGACTCCGTCGTAACCGTGCCCCAGGGATAACAGCCCGGCGGGCAAGAGCACAGCGCAGTAGGGAAGGGAAGTCTGCGGCATGCCCAAGATCAAGGTAGCCAATCCCGTCGTCGAACTCGACGGCGACGAGATGACGCGGATCATCTGGCAGTTCATCAAGGACCAGCTGATCCTGCCTTACCTGGATATCGACCTGAAGTACTACGACCTGTCCGTCGAGAACCGCGACGCCACCGACGACCAGGTCACGGTGGACGCGGCCAACGCGATCAAGCAGTACGGGGTCGGGGTCAAGTGCGCCACCATCACCCCCGATGAGGCCCGGGTCGAGGAGTTCGGCCTGAAGAAGATGTGGCGGTCGCCTAACGGGACCATCCGCAACATCCTCGGCGGCGTCGTGTTCCGCGAGCCCATCGTGATCTCCAGCGTGCCGCGCTTCGTGCCGGGCTGGACCGAGCCGATCATCATCGGCCGCCACGCGCACGGCGACCAGTACCGGGCCACGGACTTCGTGGTGCCCGGCCCGGGCACGGTGCGCATCTCCTACCAGCCGGAGGATGGCCAGGGCGAGCCGATCGACCTGGAGGTGTCCACCTTCCCCGGCGGCGGCGTGGCCATGGCCATGTACAACTACGACGACTCGATCCGTGACTTCGCCCGGGCCACCATGCGGTACGCGCTGGACCGCGGCTACCCGCTGTACCTGTCCACCAAGAACACCATCCTCAAGGCCTACGACGGCCGGTTCAAGGACCTGTTCCAGGAGATCTACGAGGCCGAGTTCAAGGCCGAGTTCGAGGCGGCGGGCATCTGGTACGAGCACCGGCTGATCGACGACATGGTCGCCCAGGTGATCAAGGGCCACGGCGGCATCGTCTGGGCCTGCAAGAACTACGACGGCGACGTGGAGTCCGACATCGTCGCCCAGGGCTACGGCTCGCTCGGCCTGATGACCAGCGTGCTGATGACCCCGGACGGCAAGACCGTCGAGGCCGAGGCCGCGCACGGCACCGTCACCCGGCACTACCGCCAGCACCAGCAGGGCAAGCCGACCTCGACCAACCCCATCGCCTCGATCTTCGCCTGGACCCGGGGCCTCGCGCACCGCGGCAAGATGGACGGCACCCCGGAGGTCACCCGGTTCGCCCAGACCCTCGAGCAGGTGTGCGTGCGAGACCGTCGAGGAACGGCAAGATGACCAAGGACCTGGCGCTGCTGGTGAGCGAGGACACGCCGTTCCTGACCACCGAGGAGTTCCTCGACGGCGCTGAGCGAGAACCTCGCCAAGGCGATGGCCTGACCAAGGAGCACGAGGAGACACGGATGACCCGCAGTGGCAAGGTGACCGTCGTCGGCGCCGGATTCTACGGCTCGACCACCGCGCAGCGGCTGGCCGAGTACGACATCTTCGACGAGGTCGTGCTGACCGACATCGTGGAGGGCAAGCCGGAGGGGCTGGCCCTGGACATCAGCCAGTCCCGGCCGATCGAGGGCTTCGAGACCAAGGTCACCGGGCAGACCACCGGCCCGGCCGGCGAGGGCTACGAGGCCATCGCCGGATCGGCCATCGTGATCGTCACGGCCGGCCTGCCGCGCAAGCCCGGGATGAGCCGGATGGACCTGATCGGCGTCAACGCCAAGATCGTCCGCTAGGTCGCCGAGAACGTGGTCAAGCACGCCCCGGACGCCGTGCTGATCGTGGTGTCCAACCCGCTGGACGAGATGACCGCGCTGGCGGCCAAGGTGACCGGGTTCCCCGCGCACCGGGTGCTCGGCCAGGCGGGCATGCTCGACACGGCCCGGTTCAGCTACTTCGTGGCCGAGAAGCTGGGCGTGCCGGTCGGCTCGGTGCAGACCCTCACCCTCGGCTCGCACGGCGACACCATGGTCCCGGTCCCGTCCGCCTGCACGGTGGACGGCAAGCCGCTGGCCAGCCTGCTCGGCCAGGAGGACATCGACGCGCTGGTGGAGCGGACCCGCAACGGCGGGGCCGAGATCGTCGGCCTGCTCAAGACCGGCTCGGCGTACTACGCCCCGTCGGCCGCCGCGGCCCGGATGGCCCGCGCGGTCGCCGAGGACTCCGGCGCAGGTGCTGCCGGTCTGCGCCTGGGTGGACGGCGAGTACGGCATCTCCGGCGTCTACCTGGGCGTCGAGGCCGAGATCGGCGCGTCCGGGGTCCGCTCCGTGGTGCGAGCGGGACCTCACCGAGACCGAGCTGGCCGCGCTGCGCGAGGCCGCCGAGGCGGTCCGCGCCAAGCAGGCCGACGTCGCCAGCCTCTAACCCGCTCCCATCCGCCTCCCCCCACCAGCCACACCAGCCTCGCGTGGCCCCGGTACCATCCGCTCTTCCGTGATCGGGGGCTGGTGCTGCGCCGGACGCCGGTGACACGCCACTCGCGTCGTGGTCGGGCGCTGGGGGGGCGGGCGGCACGGTCGGTCACGGGCGGCCGGGCCGCCGGCGGGCGCGGTGCGGGCCGGCTGGGGGCGGGCCGGGTGCGGCCGGGCGGCGGGCTGGGTCGCGGGGTCGGCGGCGGACAGGCGGCGCAGGGCCAGTTCGGCGAGGAGCGCGGCGCCGTCGGGCAGGACCGCGTCGTCGAACACCGCGTCCGCGGCGTGGTTGAACGGCGCGGTGGCCGGGTCCGAGCCCTCCGGGCACCGCGCCCAGCATGAGGAACACCCCGGGTACCTCGTCGAGCACGAACGAGAAGTCCTCGGCGCCCGGCAGCGGGTTGGCCTGGGCGATCAGCCGGTCCCCGCCGAACAGGTCAGCGACCGCCTGCCCCGCGAACGCGGTCTCGGCCGCGTCGTTCACCGTGACCGGGTACCCGTCCAGGAACTCCGCCTCGGCCCGCAGGCCGTGCGCGGCGGCCAGGTCGGCGATCAGGCGCAGGCTGGCCCCCCGCACCCCGTCCCGGGCCGCGGCGGAGAACGACCGCACCGTGGCCAGGAAGTGCGCCTCGTCCGGGATGATGTTGTCGGCGGTGCCGGCGTGGAAGCTGCCCACGGTGATCACCACCGGGTCGAACACGTCGAACCGCCGGGTGACCAGCGTCTGCAGGGCGGTGACCATCTCGCACGCCGCCGGGATCGGGTCCTGGGCCAGGTGCGGCTGGGACGCATGGCCGCCGTGCCCGCGGACCGTCACGTCCAGGATGTCGGCGGCCGCCATCATCGAGCCGGGCCGGGTCGCGAACGCCCCCCGGGCGAACTGGGCCGACGCGGCGTGCAGGGCGTACGCGGCGACCGGCCGGGCGCCCGCCGCGTCCAGCACGCCCTCACTGATCATGTGGGCCGCCCCGCCCTGGCCCTCCTCACCCGGGCTGGAACATGAAGATCACGTTCCCGGGCAGCTCGGCCTGCCGGGCGGACAGGATCCGCGCCGCGCCGACCAGCATGGCGGTGTGCAGGTCGTGCCCGCAGGCGTGCATCACGCCGGTCACCGAGGACGCGTACGGCAGCCCGGTCCGCTCGGTGATGGGCAGCGCGTCCATGTCGCCGCGCAGCAGCACCGTGGGCCCGGGCTGCGCCCCGCGCAGCACCCCGGTCACCGAGCTGAGCGTGCGGCCCCGGGTCACCTCCAGCGGCAGGCCGTCCAGCGCCGCCAGCACCTTGGCCTGCGTCCGCGGCAGATCGAGCCCGATCTCCGGGTCCTGGTGGATCCGCCGCCGCAGCTCGGCCAGGTCGCCGCCGATCGCGGCCGCGTCATCCTGCACAGTCATCGTGCGTCCTTCGCTCGGCGGTCAGCCCCAGCGCAGCCTCCGGGCGCTCGGGGAGGGCGGCGCGTCCATGAACCCCGGGTCGGGCCAGCCCCGGCCGCGGAACGCCGCGGAGACCGCCTCGTGCACCGGGCCGCCGTCCTCGGGGAGCAGGGCGATCACCGAGCCGCCGAAACCGCCGCCCATCATCCGGGCGCCCAGCGCCCCGGCCCCGACCGCCGCGTCCACCGCCACATCCGCCTCCGGCCAGGAGATCTCGAAGTCATCCCGCAGCGACTCGTGGGATTCGTTCAGGAGCCGCCCTATCCCGGTCACCTTGCCCCGGCGCAGCAGGGCCGCGGTCTCCAGGACCCGCTGGTTCTCGGTGATCACGTGCCGGGCCCGGCGCCGCAGCACCGGGTCGGCCAGCCCGGCCAGGCTCTCCGGGCCGGGCACGTCGCGCAGCGTGCGCACGCCGAGCGCCCGGGCCGCCTCCTCGCACTCGATGTGCCGGGCCCCGTAGCCGCTCTCGGTCAGCTCGTGCCGGGCCCGGGTGTCGATGATCGCCAGGGCCAGCCCGGACACGGCCGGGTCGAGCGGGACCGAGTCCGCTTCCCCGCTACGGCAGTCCAGCAGCAGCGCGTGCCCGGCCTGGCAGAGCAGGGCCGCGGACTGGTCCATGATCCCGGTCGGCACGCCGACGAAGTCGTTCTCCGCCCGGCGGGCGATGGCGGCCAGTTCCTGCCGGGCCACGTCGAGGCCGGCCAGCTGGGTCAGGGCCAGCGCCACCGCGCACTCCAGCGCGGCCGAGGAGGACAGGCCCGCGCCCTGCGGGAGATCCGAGTCCACCGCCACCCGGGCCCCGGGCACCGGGTAGCCCGCCTCGCGCAGCGCCCAGACCACCCCGGCCGGGTAGGCGGCCCAGCCCGTCCACGCGGCCGGGGTCCAGCGAGTCCAGCTCGATCCGCACCGGCTCCGGCCGGCGGCCCCGCCGCCCCCCTGCCGCGAGGTCAGCTCGAGCACCCCGCTCCCGGGCCGGTCCTCGTGCGGCGCGGCCGCGGCGAACGTGCCCCGGTCGAGCGCGAACGGCAGCACGAACCCGTCGTTGTAGTCGGTGTGCTCACCGATCAGGTTGGCCCGGCCGGGGGCGTGCCACACGCCCGCCGGCACGCTGGCGTACTGCGCGGCGAACCACGCGGCCGCCTGGTCCGCGCCCGGTGAACTCACGGGGCGCGGCCCGGCTCGGCCGCGGCCCGCCGGTGAAGGCCCACGCGTCCGCGACCATCGCCCGCAGGTCGAGCTCGGGCTGCCAGCCCAGCTCGGCCCGGATCCGGGCCGACGACGCGACGAGTACCGCGGGGTCCCCGGGACGCCGGGCCCGATCTCGGCCGGGATGTCCACCCCGGTCACGGCCCGGCACTCGGCCAGCACCTCAAGGTTGGAGAACCCGGACTCGCTGCCCAGGTTGTAGACCCGGTGCTGGCCGGGCTGGCACGCCCCCAGGGCCAGCAGGTGCGCCCGGGCCAGGTCGGCCACGTGGATGTAGTCCCGGACGCAGGTGCCGTCCGGGGTGGGGTAGTCGTCGCCGAACAGCGTCAGATGGCCGCCCGAGCCGCTGGCCGCCGACTGGGCCACGGCGAGCACGTTGGGGATGAGGTGCGTCTCGGGCGCGTGCCGTTCCCCCAGCCACAGCCCATCAGCGCCCGCGCTCCCAGCCTGGCGGTAGGCCCCGGCCACGTTGAAGTACCGCAGGCTGATCGCGCCCAGGCCGTGCATCCGGGCGTACTCGGCCAGCGCGGTGTCCACCGCGATCTTCGACCCGCCGTACGGGCTGGTCGGCCGGGTCGGGGCGGTCTCCTCGATGGGCACCGGCTCGGGCTCGCCGTAGACCGCGGCGGTGGAGGAGAACACGATCCGCGGCGTCCCGGCCGCCCGCATCGCCTCCAGCAGCGCCAGCGAGCCGCCCAGGTTGCTCTCCCAGTACAGGGAAGGCCGGGCCATGGACTCGCCGACCAGCGACTTGGCCGCGAAGTGCAGCACCGCGTCCACGCCGTCGGCCAGCAGCCGGGGCGCGTCGTCGCGCAGCGTGCCGCGGACGAACGCGGCGCCCGCGGGCACCGCGTCCTCGTGCCCGGTGGACAGGTCGTCCAGCACGATCACGTCGTGGCCCTCGGCCACCAGCAGCGCCCCGACCACGCTCCCGATGTACCCGGCCCCGCCGGTGACGAGCAGTCTCACCCGGCCTCCCGCAGCCGCTGCGCTGCCTCTTCAGGCAGGACGTCGTTGATCCACACTCCCATGCCGGACTCCGTTCCCGCGAGGTACTTCAGCTTGCCCGGCGCCCGGCGGACCGACAGCACCTGGAGGTGCAGCCCGAACTCGCGGCGCGCGAACTCGTCCCGGCCCGGGGCCTGGTGCCAGGCGGCGATGTACGGCAGCGCCACGCCGAACAGCCCGTCGAGCCGGTGCAGCACGTCGAGATAGATATCGCAGAACGCGGCCCGCTCCGCGTCGTCCAGCGCGGGGATGTCCGGCACCCGCCGGGCCGGGAACAGCTGCACCTCGAACGGCCACCGCGCGGCGGCGGGCACGAACGCGGTCCAGTGCTCGTTGCGGGCCACGATCCGGGTGCCCGCCGCGATCTCCCCGGCGACCAGGTCGTCGAACAGGTTTCCCTGGGTCTGCCCCGCGTACCGCCGGGCCTGGTCCAGCATGGTGGCGGTCCGCGGGGTGAGGAACGGGAACCCGTAGATCTGCCCGTGCGGGTGATGCAGGGTGACCCCGATCTCCTCGCCCCGGTTCTCGAAGCAGTACACCTGCTCGATCCCGTCCATGCGCGCCGAGGGCCGCGGTCCGGTCGGCCCACGCCTCCACTACCGTCCGGGCCCGCTGCGGGGTCAGGCCGGCGAACGACCCGTCGTGATCGGAGGTGAAGCAGACCACCTCGCAGCGGCCGTACGCCGGCCGCCCGGGCACCCCGCCCGTTTCGGGGGGACCGGCGGCGGAGCGGGTTCGTTGCGGAGATCCGGGCCCAGCCCGCTGCCTTCCGGTACCGCCCCTGGCGGCCAGTGCCCCGCGCCGCGCAGGGAAGGGAAGCGGTTCTCGAACACGACCACGTCGTAGTCGGGGGCCGGGATCTCGGTCGGCCGGCCCGGCCGGGACGGGTCGAGGGGGCACTCGCCGGGCGGCGGGAGGAACGTGCGGTCCTGGCGCGCGGCCGCGATCACCACCCACTCCCCGCGCAGTGCATCCCAGCGCAGCCCGGCATCCGGCTCGCCGCCCGGCCCGGGGATGGGCTGGAGCGGCCTGGTATCAGGCACCTCTGCGCGGCCCAGGCCGGGGGACTCATCGAAGTAGATGATTTCCCGGCCGTCGGCGAGGGTGCCGCTGCTCTTCCATACCCCAGGGCTCACGGGACCCATACGCTATCTGGCCCGGCCCGGCTTGCCCATCAGATCCCCCCGGGTCGCGGGGCAAAACGCGCGCATGCCCCGGCCCAGCGCGGGTACGGGCGCCCCAGGGTAAAGGCGGGCTGGTCGGCGGGCAGCCCCGCGGTCAAGGCGACTGCTCAGGTACCAGGCGCGGCCCGGCGGCGGACTGCTTAGACTGTGCGCACATCTGCCGTGCGGGCGGGTCACGGCCTGGCCCCGGACCATGGGGCACGGGGGAGCCGGGCCGCCGGCGGCAGACACACGGAGGTCGGGGATCAGGACGTGAACCAGGTCGGCTGGGACATCGTGCTCGTCCTGCTCATCGTGCTCGTCGGCGGGTTCTTCGCCGCGGCGGAGATGGCCCTGGTCTCGCTGCGCGAGGGGCAGATCCGGGCCCTCATGCACCGCGGCCGGCGCGGCCAGCGGGCCGCCCGGCTGGCCCAGGACCCGAACCGGTTCCTGTCCGCCGTGCAGATCGGGGTCACCCTGGCCACCCTGCTGTCCGGCACGGTCGGCGAGGCGACCCTGGCCGGGCACCTGAGGACGGCCCTGCTCCATCAGGGGCTCACCTCGGGGTGGGCGTCCGCCCTGTCGCTGATCATCGTCACCGTGGTGATCTCCTACTTCACCCTGGTGCTCGGCGAACTGGCCCCC
Organism: uncultured Actinomycetes bacterium; assembly: GCA_963851025.1. Classification (GTDB taxonomy): domain Bacteria; phylum Actinomycetota; class Actinomycetes; order Streptosporangiales; family Streptosporangiaceae; genus RYN-230. The sequence goes on along the minus strand of CAWKOA010000022.1, from coordinate 392,205 downwards.
AAGCGCCTCGCCCTGCAGCGGCCCGAGAAGGCCGCGATGCTCGCCGCGCCCACCCTGGACCGGATCTCGGTGCTGGCCCGCCCGCTGGTGTGGCTGCTGTCCCGGTCCATCAACCTGGTCGTCCGGCTCCTCGGCGGTGACCCGGCGGCCGGGCGCGGGGTGATGACCGAGGAGGAGCTGCGCGACGTGGTGGCCGGGCATCAGGCGCTGAGCGCCGACGAGCGGCACATCGTGGGCGAGGTGTTCAACGCCGGGAAGCGGCAGATCCGTGAGGTGCTGGTGCCCCGGACCGAGGTGGAGTTCCTGGCCGCCGACACGCCGCTGCAGCGGGCCCTGGAGATCGTGGCCGGTGAGCGGTACTCCCGGTTCCCCGTCTACCAGCAGTCCTACGACGACGTGATCGGCTTCATCCACGTCCGCGACCTGATCGACCCGCAGTTCACCTCCCGCCAGATGACCGTGGGCGAGATCCTCCGGCCGGTGAAGTTGCTGCCGATGAGCAAGACCGTGCTGTCGGCGCTGTCGGAGATGCGCCGGGACAAGGCCCACCTGGCCATCGTCATGGACGAGTACGGCGGCACGGCGGGCATCGTCACCCTGGAGGACCTGGTCGAGGAGCTGATCGGGGACATCCAGGACGAGTACGACGTGGACGAGGGGCAGCCGAAACAGCTCCGGGGCGGGGCGGTCGAGGTCGAGGGCTTGCTGAACCTGGACGAGTTCGCGGAGCAGACCGGGATCGAGCTGCCCGAGGGCCCGTACGAGACCGTGGCCGGGTACATGCTGGCCACCCTGGGGCAGCTGCCCACCGGGCACGAGGCGGTGGAGGTGGCCGGGCACCGGCTGACCGTGCTGGCCATGGACGGCCGGCGGATCGCCCGGGTCCGGGTCGATCCGGCGGGCCCGGACGGCGAGGCGGCATCCCGGGACGGGGCGGCGCCGCCGGCCCGGGACTGGTGGTCACGCGCGGATATCGCCGCTCCGGCGGCCCACTCGTCAGCCTCGCCAGGCCCCGGCCGCGGCTCCCGCAGCCCCACACGCCACGGGCGGAACTCCGGCCACGGACGGAACATCGGCCCCTGACGGAACATCGGCCCCTGCAGGTCTCCAGCCCCACCAGCCCTCATCTACCCCTGCCACCTCCCCAGGTGCGCCACCCAAGTCGTGATCAGACGATTGGTGTTGCTTGGAGCAACACCAATCGTCTGATCACGAAGGCGGCCGGGGCTGGGCGAGGCGGCCGGGCGGGCTGGGCGGGCGGCAGGGCGGGCCGTGGCGCGGCGGGCGGCAGGGGGCCGGCGGGCGGCGGGGCGTCCGGGCCGCGGAGACCAGGACATTAGACTGGCGATTCCGAGCGGAAGGCGGTCGCGTGCAGCCCAGTCCGGACTTCGACACCGTGCTGGTGGTCGACTTCGGGGCCCAGTATGCGCAGCTCATCGCGCGCCGGGTCCGCGAGTGCCAGGTGTACTCCGAGATCGTCCCGTGCACCATGCCCGCCGCCGACATGCTGGCCCGCAAGCCCAAGGCCATCATCTTGTCCGGCGGCCCCGCGTCCGTGTACTCCGACGGCGCGCCGCCGCTGCCGCCCGCCGCCCCGGCCAGCCCGGCCTGCTCAGCGCGGGCGTCCCGGTGCTGGGCATCTGCTACGGATTCCAGCTCATGGTGGACGCGCTGGGCGGCACGGTCGCGCACACCGGGGCCGGTGAGTACGGCGCCACCCGGCTGATCCTGGCCCCCGGCAGCGCCCCGGAGACCCGCAGCGTGGTCGCCGCGGAGCAGGCCCAGCCGGGCGGCCCGCTGCCCGACGAGCCGTGGACGGACGAGCCGCTGCCGCACGAGCCGCTGCTCGGCGGGGCCCTGCTGGGCGGCCTGCCGGAAACCCAGCAGGTCTGGATGTCGCACGGGGACACCGCCACCGCCGCGCCCCCCGGGTTCACGGTCATCGCCGGCACCGCGGTCAGCCCGGTCGCGGCCATGGAGGACGCCGGCCGCGGGCTGTACGGGGTCCAGTTCCACCCCGAGGTGATGCACACCCAGCACGGCCAGGCCGTGCTGCGCCGGTTCCTGGAACTGGCCGGCTGCCGCACGGACTGGACCATGGGCAGCATCATCGACGAGCAGGTCGACCGGATCCGGGCCCAGGTCGGGGACCGCGGCGCGATCTGCGGCCTGTCCGGCGGGGTGGACTCCGCGGTGGCCGCGGCCATCGTGCAGAAGGCCATCGGCAAGCAGCTGACCTGCGTGTTCGTGGATCACGGGCTGCTGCGCCGGGGCGAGGCGGAGCAGGTGGAGAAGGACTTCGTGGCCGCCACCGGGGTGGACCTGAAGGTCGTGGACGCGGCCGCCACGTTCCTGGACGCGCTGGCCGGGGTGACCGACCCGGAGGAGAAGCGCAAGATCATCGGCCGGGAGTTCATCCGGGCCTTCGAGCGGGCCGCCCGGGAGATCACCGCGGCGGCGGGCAGCCAGGGCACGGCCGTGGACTTCCTGGTCCAGGGCACCCTGTACCCGGACGTGGTCGAGTCGGGCGGTGGCACCGGCGCGGCCAACATCAAGTCCCATCACAACGTCGGCGGGCTGCCCAGCGACCTCACGTTCAGCCTGGTCGAGCCGCTGCGGGCGCTGTTCAAGGACGAGGTGCGCCGGGTCGGCGAGGCGCTCGGCCTGCCGCCGGAGATCGTCTGGCGGCAGCCGTTCCCCGGGCCGGGCCTGGCCATCCGGATCGTCGGCGAGGTGACCGCGGAGCGGCTGCGCATCGTGTCCGCCGCGGACGCCATCGTCCGCGAGGAACTGACCGCCGCGGGCCTGGACCGCGAGATCTGGCAGTGCCCGGTGGTGCTGCTCGCCGACGTCCGCTCGGTCGGCGTGCAGGGCGACGGCCGCAGCTACGGCTACCCGGTCGTGCTCCGGCCGGTGACCAGCGAGGACGCCATGACCGCCGACTGGGCCCGGCTGCCAGGGGAACTGCTGGCCCGGATCTCGACCCGGATCACCAACGAGGTGCCCGAGGTCAACCGCGTGGTGCTGGACATCACCAGCAAGCCGCCGGGCACCATCGAATGGGAATAGCCGCCCGGACCGCTCCCGGAACTTCTTTTCCGCAACGTCCTGGCGGGGTGGCCGGTCAGGTCACCCGGCCCGGCCGCTCCGGGAAGTCGGTGTAGGCCTTCTCCTCGATGATCCGGCGGAGGATGTCCAGCGCCTCCCAGACGTCGGTGAACCGGGTCGTGACCGGGGCCGGCCCCAGCCGGAGCCGGTCCGGCGCCCGGAAGTCGCCGATCACCCCGGCGCGGATGAGGGCCTGGCTGATCCGCCCGGCGTCCGGGTGGCGCAGGCTGACGTGCGACCCCCGCCGCCCCGGGTCCCGGGGCGAGGCGAGCGCGCAGCCGAGCGGGGCCAGCCAGGCGTCGGCCAGGTCGATCAGGTAGCTGGTCAGCAGGATGCCCTTGGCCCGCAGGGCCTGCGATGCCCGCCTCGGCGAGCAGCCGGGTGCCCTCCTGCACGGCGACCGTGCCGGGGATGTTCGGGGTGCCGGTGGTGAACCGGGCGATCCCGGGCGCGGGCTCGTACCGCGGCCCCATCGTGAACTGGTCCTGCTGGCCGAACCAGCCCTGGATGGGCTGGGTCAGCTGGTCCTGCAGGTCCCGGCGGACGTACAGGAACGCGGGCGCGCCCGGGCCGGCGTTCAGGTACTTGTAGGTGCAGCCGACGGCCAGGTCGGCGCCGCAGCCGTCCAGGTCCACCGGGACCGAGCCCGCCGAGTGGCACAGGTCCCAGAGCACCAGCGCCCCCGCGTCGTGCGCGAGGCGGGTGATGGCGGCCATGTCGGCCAGCGCCCCGCTCCCGTAGGCCACGTGCGACAGGCAGACCAGGGCGGTGTCCGGCCCGATCGCGGCGGCGACGTCGTCCGGCCGCATGCCCTGGTCCCGGTCGGTGCGGATCAGGCGGAGGCGGCCGCCGGACCGGGCGGCGATCCCGTCCAGCACGTAGCGGTCGGTGGGGAAGTTGTCGTCGTCGGTGACCAGGTCCGGCAGGCCCGGCCGGGCGTCCAGGGCGGCCCAGGCCAGCTTGTAGAGGTTGACCGTGGTGGAGTCGCAGACCACGACCTGGCCCGGGGCCGCGCCCAGCAGGTGCTCGCCGAGCAGGTCGCCCGCCTGCCGGGGCAGGTCGATCCAGCGCGCCCAGGACCGGATGAGGCTGGTGCCCCAGTCCTGGCTGATCACCTCGGCCAGGCGCCGCTCGGTCGCGGCCGGCAGCATGCCCAGCGAGTTGCCGTCCAGGTAGACCAGGCCGGGCTCGAGCGGCACGAACCGGTCCCGGAACCCGGCCAGCGGGTCGGCCGCGTCCAGATCGGCCGCCCGGGAACGGTCCGTTAGGGAGGCCGCGGTCACCAGCGCTCCCGGGGGCGGCGCGTGGTCAGGCGCGGGAGGCGCGGCGGCGGCGGCGCACGATGCGCACCAGCACCCCGGCGAAGATCAGCGCCGCCAGCAGCGGCGCGAACCGCTTGAGCAATGGCAGGCCCGCCACGCTGAGCAGGTCGAGGGCGTCCTCGTCCTGGGGCCGGGCGCCGCGCGGCGGCAGCAGGCCGTTCGCGGCCGGGCGCTCCGCGGACGGGGTGCCCGCGTCCCAGGACCCGGCCGGGGCGGCCGGGCTGACGGCCGCAGGGCGCGTCCCGGCGGTGCCGCTGCCTGCGGTGCCGGTGCCCGCCCGCGGCCGCGGTGGCCGGGCCGGACGCGGCGGCGCCGCCGGTGGCCGCGTCCGCGGTCACGCCGGGCGTGGTGAGGGCCAGCCCGTGCTCGGCCAGCTTGGCCTTGATCTCCTTGATCGACTGGGGCCCGAGGCCGTCGATGGCGAGCAGTTCCTTCTCGGTGCGGCCGGCCAGGCCGCCGACCGTGTGCACGCCCTCGCGGCGCAGGCTGTTGAACGAGCGGACCGGCAGGTTCAGCTCCTCGATGGGCAGCTGGGCCGGGTCGGGCAGCCCGTTGGCCTCGGCCCCGGCCGCCGCCGGGGCCTGCGCCGCCGCGGTGCTCCCGCTGCCCGCCGCCTCGCCGGCTGCGGCTCCGCCTGGCCGCCGGGGCGGCCGCGGCGCCCTGGGGCACCGCGCCCTCCCCGGACAGCTCGGCCGCCAGGTTGGTGGCGAACTTCCCGATGATCCGGCCGCCCACCTCGGCCATCACGCCCCGGCCGAACTGGGCGGGGCGCCCGGTGACGGTCATGGTGGTGCGCACCAGGACCCGGGTCTGGCCGCCCTCGTCCTGCAGCGAGGAGCGGATCGTGGCCGAGGCCGTGCCGCTGCCCCGGGTCTCCTTGCCCGACGCCTCGAGCACGACGGTCTTGGTCGCCTCGTCCTTCTCGGTGAAGCGGGCCTTGCCTGCGTAGGTCATCTGGACCGGCCCGACCTTGACCTTGATCTTCCCCGAGATGACCTCACCATCGAACGCGTCGACGGTGGCGCCGGGCATGCACGGCGCCACCTGCTCGACGTCCAGCAGCGCCTGCCAGGCCTGCTCCGGGGGAACCGGGATGATGAACGAGTGCTCCAGATCCATGTTGCTAAGCTCCAGCCGCGACCGCCAACGCCCTAGCGGTCAGCACCCGCGCCAGGTGGCGCCGGTAGTCGGGCGCGCCGTGCAAGTCTGCAGGCGGCTGCGATTCCTCGTCGGCGTGCGCTGCGGCCGCCCGCAGGGCGCTACGGTCGGCCTCGGCCCCGGCGGCCGCCTCTTCCGCCGCCCGGGCCCGGACCGGAACAGGGCCCATGTTCGTGAGCCCGATCCGGGCCTCCGCCACATGCCCATTGGAACGCCGGGCTAGGGCGGCTACCCCCACGGTCGCCCACGACTGGGCGGTCCGGTGGAACTTCTCATAACGATAGCCCCATGCGGGGCCGAGTTTGGGCACCCGGACCCCGGTGAGGATCTCACCGGGGGCCAGCGCCGTCGTCAGGTAGTCCTCGAAGAAGTCGGCGGCCCCGATCTCCCGGTCCCCGCCCGGGCCCCGGGCGATCATCGTCGCGCCGAGCGCCAGCGCCACCGCGGGCAGGTCCCCGGCCGGGTCGGCGTGGGCCAGTGAGCCGCCCAGCGTGCCCCGGTGCCGGACCGCGGGGTCGGCCACCGTGCCGGTCGCCTCGGAGAGCAGCCCGCAGTGCTCGCGGATCAGGGGGTCCCGGACGACCTCGGCGTGCGTGGTCAGCGCGCCGATCCAGAGCGTCTCCCCCTCGTCCCGGACGCCCCGCAGGCCGTCCACGTGACCGAGGTCGACCAGCAGGTCCGGGTAGGCCAGCCGGAGCCGCAGCAGGGGCAGGAGGCTCTGCCCGCCTGCGATGACCTTGGCGTCCTCGCCGCCGTCCGCGAGCGCCTGGACCGCCTCGTCCAGCGAGGACGGCCGGGTGTACTCGAATGCCGCCGGGATCATTCCGCACCTCCGTGTGCCTGCGCGGCGTCGTCGCCGCTCACATGCCCGACGGCCCCGTGGGCCTCGGTAGCCGAGTCCCCGGTGACCTGGGTGCCCGGGCCGCTGTCCCGGGCCGTCTTGAGGGCCCGCCAGATCCGTTCCGGCGTGCACGGCATCACGACGTCCCGGATGCCGAACTGGCGGAGCGCGTCCAGGATCGCGTTGACCACGGCCGGGGTGGAGGCGATCGTGCCCGCCTCCCCGACGCCCTTGACGCCCAGCGGGTTGGTCGTGGCCGGCGTCTCCGTCCGGCCCGTGGTGAAGTGCGGCAGGTCCGCCGCGCTCGGCAGCAGGTAGTCCGCCATCGTGGTGGTGGTCAGGTTGCCCTCGTCGTCGTAGATGGCCTCCTCGAACAGGGCCTGGGCGATGCCCTGGGCCAGGCCGCCGTGCACCTGGCCGTCCACGATGAGCGGGTTGACCACCTTGCCGACGTCGTCCACGGCCACGTAGCTGCGGATCTTCGCCGCACCCGTCTCGGTGTCGATCTCGATCGCGCACAGGTGCGTCCCGTGCGGGTAGGAGAAGTTGTCCGGGTCGAAGGTGGCGTCGGAGTCGATGTTGGGCTCCACGCCGTCCGGCAGGTCGTGGGCGGCGAAGGTGGCCAGGGCGATCTCCTGGATGGTCTTGACCACGGCGTCGTTGCCCCGGACGCTGAATTTGCCCGCCTCGAACTCGATCTCCTCGGGCGGCGCCTCCAGCATGGCCGACGCGATCACCTTGGCCTTGGCGATGACCTTCTCGCAGGCCCCGTGCACGGCCACGCCGCCCACGGTCAGCGAGCGGGACCCGTAGGTGTCCATGCCCTTGGGCGAGACCTGGGTGTCGCCGTGCAGCACCCGGATGTCCTCGAACGGGACGCCGAGCTTGTCCGCGACGATCTGGCTCCAGGCGGTCTCGTGGCCCTGGCCGTGCGCGCTCGCCCCGGTGACCACCTCGACCTTGCCGGTCGGCAGCATCCGGATCGAGGCGTGCTCCCAGCCGCCCGCCCCGTAGGCCAGCGAGCCCAGCACCCGGGACGGGGCGAGCCCGCACATCTCGGTGTAGGTGGAGATGCCGATGCCGAGCTGCACCGGGTCATGGCTGTCCCGGCGCTGCTCCTGCTCGACGCGCAGCTCGTCGTAGCCGAACATCTCCTTGGCCTTGGCCGTGGCCGCCTCGTAGTTGCCACTGTCGTAGGTCAGGCCGGCGATCGTGGTGTACGGGAATTCCTCGTGCTTGATCCAGTTCCGCTCGCGCAGCTCCAGCGGCTCGATGCCCAGCTCGAAGGCGAGGTCGTCCATGATGCGCTCGATGCCGAAGGTGGCCTCCGGGCGCCCGGCGCCGCGGTAGGCGTCGGTCGGCATCTTGGTCGTGAACACGCCGGTGCAGCGGAACGAGAGGGCGTCCATCTTGTAGATGCTGTTGAACATGAACGCGCCCAGCAGCGGCACGCCCGGCGTGACCAGCATCAGGTAGGCGCCCATATCGGCCAGCAGGTCCACGGACAGGCCGCGCAGCCGGCCGTCGCGGTCCGCGGCGACCCGGATCCGCTGCCACTGGTCCCGGCCGTGGTGCACGGTCAGGTTGCCCTCGCTGCGCGACTCGGTCCACTTGACCGGCCGGCCGACCTTACGGGAGATCAGCAGGGCCAGCACTTCCTCGGCGCGTCACCTGCAGCTTCGAGCCGAAGCCTCCGCCTACGTCGGGCGCGATGACCCGGAGGTTGTGCTCCGGGATGCCGGTGACCAGGGCCAGCATGACCCGCAGCACGTGCGGGATCTGGGTCGCCGACCACAGCGTGAACTCGTCGCCCTCGTTCCAGCCCACCACCGCGCGCGGTTCCATGGCGCTGGGGATCAGCCGCTGCTGGCGGTAGTTGCGCTCCAGGACCACCTCGGCGCCGGAGAACGCGGCGTCGATGTCGCCGTTGCCGAACACCCACTCGAAGCTCTTGTTGCCGGCCTCGTGCACCTTGGGCGAGGACTCGTCCAGCGCGGTCCGGATGTCCAGCACCGGCGGCAGCGGCTCGTAGTCCACGTCCACGGCTTCGAGCGCGTCCGCGGCGGCGTAGCGGTCCCGGGCCACCACGCAGGCCACCGCCTCGCCGACGTAGCGGACCTCGTCGGTGGCCATCGGCGGGTGCGCGGGGATGACGATGTCCGGGGTGACCGGCCAGGCGCAGGGCAGGCTGCCCTGCTCGTCGGCGAAGTCGGCGCCGGAGAAGGCGGCGAAGACGCCGGGGGACTGCAGGGCCCGGCTCACGTCCACCCGGGTGATCCGGGCGTGCGCGAACGGGCTGCGCACGTAGGCGACGTGCAGCATGCCGGGCAGGATGATGTTGTCGGTCCAGTTGGTCTGCCCGGTGACCAGGCGGGCGTCTTCCTTGCGCGGCCGGGCCCGGCCGAGCTCGGGTCACCGGCTGGGCCTGCGTCTCGGCGGTCATGCCGACGTCACCCCCGTCCCGGCCGCGCGGCGTACCGCGCGGACGATGTTCTCGTAGCCGGTGCAGCGGCAGAGGTTGCCCTCCAGGCCCTCGCGGATCTCCTCGTCGCTCGGATCCGGGTTCTCCCGCAGCAGGTCGGCGGCGGCCATGATCATTCCGGGCGTGCAGTACCCGCACTGCAGCGCGTGCTCGCTGTGGAAGGACTTCTGCAGCGGGTGCCACTCGCCGTTCGCGAGTCCCTCGATCGTGGTGATCTCACTGCCATCCGCCTGGACCGCCAGGACGGAGCAGCTCTTGACCGAGATCCCATCGAGGTGGACGGTGCATGCGCCGCAGTTAGAGGTGTCGCACCCGATGGGTGTGCCGGTCTTGCCGACACGCTCGCGCAGGTAGTGCACCAGCAGAAGTCGCGGTTCGACGTCGTCCTCATAATTGACGCCGTCGACCTTGACGGTAATCCGTGTCATCCGAGCTCCTCCTGTGGAGACGGCTGTGGCTCCTGATGCCCAACCTAGGCTGGCCGGCCCCGGCGCACCAGTACCCGCTCCCGCTCATCCTGATACAGCCTCGGCGACGCGGAAGTACACTTTTAGTATGCGCTCGGCTAACGGTCACCCGGTGTCGAGGACCTGGAACATCTCGGCCAGGCGGCCCTCCGGGAGCCCGCCCCGCTGGGCGGTGCGGGTCAGCCAGCCGCGGAGGAACTCCTCCAGGTCGTCCAGGTGCCCGGTCTGGCTCTCGTGGGCGCGCAGCGCGGCGACCTTCCGGGGGAACACGTCCGTGATGTCCACGTAGTGATCGGCGCCGGGGGCGGCGGAGATCCACACCTCGCGGACCGTCCAGGGCTCCAGCGCTTCGTCGGCGAGCAGTTCCGGCCAGGCGAAGGGGTTGCGGGCGTCCGGGTAGACGGCGTCCAGGGCCGCGGAGCCCACGGCCCGGTGATCGGGATGGTTGCCCGCGACCCGCAGGTAGTTGCGTTCCGGGGACGGGCAGACCAGCCGGTCGGGCCGGACCTGCCTGATCACCCGGGCCAGGTCCTTGCGCAGCCCCAGGGTCGGCTCCACCCTCCCGTCGGGGTAGCCGAGGAACCTGAGGTCGTGCACGCCCACGACCGCGGCCGCGGCCGTCTGCTCCTTGCGGCGCATCGGGGCCATCTCCGAGCGCGGGAGGCCCTCGTCGAAGCCGCCCGCGTCACCGTCGGTGACCAGGCAGTAGATGACGTCGATCCCGGCGTCGGTCCAGAGCGCGATGGTGCCCGCGGCGGTGAAGTCGATGTCGTCCGGGTGCGCGGCGATCACCAGGGCGCGCTGGATCTCGGAGTCGTTGAGCATGATCCCGATCCTACGGACGCCGGCCGCCGGGCCGGCCGCTGGACCGGCGGCGGCCCCCGGGGAGCGGGTCCGGGGGCGGCCGCGTCACGACCCCGGTCAGTCCAGGGACGACATGACGTGCTTGATCCGGCGTCAGTGACCCCGTCAGTCCAGGGACGACATGACGTGCTTGATCCGGGTGTAGTCCTCGAACCCGTACATGGACAGGTCCTTGCCGTAGCCCGAGTGCTTGAAGCCGCCGTGCGGCATCTCGGCGACCAGCGGGATGTGCGTGTTGATCCACACGCAGCCGAAGTCCAGCCCGCGGGCCATCCGCATGGCGCGGCCGTGATCGGTGGTCCACACCGACGACGCCAGCCCGTACTCGGTTCCGTTCGCCCAGGCCAGCGCCTCGTCCTCGGCGCTGAACTCCTGGACCGTGATGACCGGGCCGAACACCTCCTGCTGGATGATCTCGTCGTCCTGGCGCAGCCCGGTGACCACGCTGGGCTCGAAGAAGTACCCGCGGCTGCCGATCCGGTTGCCGCCGGTGCGCACCTCCGCGTGGCCAGGCAGCCGGTCGATGAACCCGCTGACCCGGGCCAGCTGGTTCTCGTTGTTCAGCGGCCCGAAGTCGGCGCCGGGCACGTCGGGGCCGGCCACGGTCTGCTGCCGGGCCTGATCGACCAGGGCGTCGGCCAGGTCGGCGGCGATGCGCGGGCCGGCCAGCACCCGGGTGGCGGCGGTGCAGTCCTGGCCCGCGTTGAAGTAACCCGCGATCGCGATGGCCTCGGCCGTCTTGGCCGGGTCGGCGTCGTCGAAGACGATCACCGGCGCCTTGCCGCCCAGCTCCAGGTGGACCTTCTTGAGGTCGGCCGCGGCGGCCGTGGCCACCTCACGGCCGGCCCGGACGCTCCCGGTGATCGAGACCATCTGCGGCACGGGGTTGGTGACCAGCGCCCGGCCGGTGTCCCGGTCCCCGCAGACCACGTTGAACACGCCCGGCGGCAGGAACTCGCCCATCAGCTCGGCCAGCAGCAGGGTGGAGTACGGGCGTGGTGTCGGACGGCTTGAGGACCATGGTGTTGCCCGCGGCCAGGGCCGGGCCGAACTTCCAGACCGCCATCATCATCGGGTAGTTCCACGGCGTCACCGCGGCGCACACCCCGATCGGCTCACGCCGGATGAACGAGGTGAACCCGGCCATGTACTCGCCCGCCGAGCGGCCCTCCAGCATCCGCGCCGCGCCCGCGAAGAAGCGGATCTGGTCCACCATCGGCGGGATCTCTTCGGACAGCGTCAGCGCGAGCGGCTTGCCGGTGTTCTGCGACTCCGCCTTCACCAGCTCGTCGGCGTGGGACTCGATGGCGTCCGCGATCCGGAGCAGGGCCAGGCTCCGCTCCGCCGGGGTGGAATCACGCCAGCCCGGGAACGCCTCGGCCGCCGAGGCGAAGGCCGCCGCCACCTCGGTCTCGCTGGACACCGGGGCGGTGGCGAAGACGTCGCCGGTACTCGGGTCGATCAGCTCGGACCGCCGGTCGAACGCGGTGTCCGTCCACTGACCGCCGATGAAGTTGCGCAATTCTTCCACCACGGGCCTCCGTTCGGTGTTTCAGGGATTTGGGCTCTGGTGTTTCAGGGCTGTGGTGTTTCAGGGCTTAGGGGCCGGGGTCCGCTCTTCGCAGGCCCATGGTGAACCGTAGTCGGCCAGCAGGTCCAGGAAGGGAACGGGCGGCAGGGCCTCCGGGCCGAGCACTCCCGAGCCGGACCACGCTCCCGAGTCCATCAGCTCCAGGGCCACCACCGGGTTGACGGCGGTCTGCCAGACCACGGCCTGGGAGCCGTATTCCGCCATGGACCAGGCGTTGTCCACCACGTGGTGCAGGTAGACCTCGCGGGGCGAGCCGTCCTTCCCGGTGCCGGTCACCCAGGTGCCCGCGCAGGTCACGCCGGTCATCTTGTCGCCCAGCGTGGCCGGGTCGGGCAGGCAGGCGGCCACCACGTCGCGCGGGGAGACGCTGGCCGCGCCGACCGCCACCGGGTCGGTGCGGTCCAGGCCCAGCTTGTGCAGGGTCTGCAGGACGCCGATGAACTCCTCGCCGAGCCCGTACTTGAACGTCACCCGGCGGGCGTCCACCCAGCGCGGCATGAGCAGCACTTCCTCGTGCTCCACGTTGACGCACTCGACCGGGCCGATGCCGGCCGGGAAGTCGAACACCTCGGGCTCGCTGAACGGCGGGGTGGTGAACCAGCCTCGCCCCTTTTCCCAGATGACCGGCGGGTTGAGGCATTCCTCGATCGTGGTCCAGATGGAGAAGGTGGGGGCGAAGTCGTAGCCGGCCACCTCCAGGTTGGCGCCGTCCCGCACGCCGAGCTGGTCGATCTCGCCGAACAGCTCGTCGGCGGCGTACCGGGCGAACACATCGGACAGGCCCGGCTCCACGCCCATGCCGGCCAGCGCCAGCTTGCCCGCCTGCTGCCACTGGTCGTCCAGGGCGAACTGGTCGTCGCCCAGCTTGACCCCGGTCTGGCGGTACGGCGCGTCCGGGTGCGGGTGGGACAGCGACATCGCCATGTCCAGGTAGTGGGTGCCCGCCCGCAGCGCCGCGTTGAACAGCGGCATCACGAACCGCGGGTCCGTGGCGTTCATCAGCGCGTCGCAGCGGTGCTCGGTGAGCAGGGCCGCGGTGGCGGCCTCGTCCCGGGCGTCGAGCTGGACGGCGCGGTAACCGTCCTTCGCGGCGGCCGCGTGCTGGGCCCGGGCCAGGTCGTAGTCGGCGATGACGAGGTCGGCAAAGGGGCGGCGGGCCGCGATCCGGGCGAAGGCCGTACCCACCCCGCCAGCCCCCACAAGAAGGATGCGCATGCCTGCGATCCTAGCCTTTTAGGAGCCGGTACAACACGGGACCAGTCGTGATACGTACCTGTTACGACGGAAATCGTTGCCGACAGGGGCTATTCATGCTAGAACCGTGGCAGTTGGGTACATGCTTATAGTTGACGCTACGCACTGTCTGCAAACGCTTTAGCCGACCCGGATCGGCCCTCCCGGCGGGACACTCCGCCGGGCCCGGCCGGCCGGTCTTGTCCGAGTTTCTGCACCCGACCCGCTCGGGTAGTTGCCAGGAGGGGGAGCCATGGCGACCGCTACGCCGGAGGCTCAGCCAGTCGAAGAATCCAGGGACAAGGGGCTGAAGGGCGGCGCCCTGGGCCTGGTGTCCAGTGTTGTCATGGGAGTGGCCTCGACGGCCCCCGCCTACAGCCTGGCCGCGACCCTGCTCTTCGTCGTGGTCCTGGTCGGCTTCAAGGCCCCGGCGGTCGCCCTGCTGGCCTTCATCCCGATCCTGTTCTGCTCGATCGGCTACAGCGAGATGAATAAGGCGGACCCCGACTGCGGGACCACCTTCACCTGGGCGGCGAGGGCGTTCGGCCCGAAGACCGGCTGGGCCGGCGGCTGGGGCATCGTCGCGGCTGACATCCTGGTCATGGCCAGCCTGGCGCAGGTCGCGGGTCAGTACGTGTTCCTGCTGATCCAGGGCCCGAACAGCTCCATCGGGACCAACCCGGCCAGCGGCTGGGTGCTGCTCGTGGGCGTCATCTGGATCGTTGCCATGACCTATATCTGCTATCGCGGCATCGAGGTCTCGGCGAACTTCCAGAAGGTACTCCTGAGCATCGAGCTCGTCATGCTCGTGGTGCTCTCGGCGACCGCGCTGATCAAGGTCGGGACCGGGCATCACCCGGCATCGTCGGTGCATCCGAGCATCAGCTGGCTGGTCCCGACCCACCTGCCGCTCTCGGCCTTCCTCGGCGGGATCATCCTGATGCTGTTCATCTACTGGGGCTGGGACACCGCCGTCTCGGTCAACGAGGAAACCAAGGACAAGAACAAGACCCCGGGCCAGGCGGCCATCATCTCGACGGTGCTGCTGCTGGTCACGTACTTGATCGTGATCTTCGCGGCAGTATCGTTCGCCGGCATCGGCTCGAAGGGGATCGGGCTGTCCAACCAGGCACACGGCGGCGATGTGCTGTCGGTGCTCGGCGGCGCGATCTTCGGCGGCGGTGCCCTCGGCACCACGCTGTCCAGGCTGCTGATCCTGATGGTCCTCAGCTCGGCCGCGGCCTCGACCCAGACGACCATCCTCCCCACCGCCCGCACGACCCTGTCGATGGCCGCCTACAAGGCCCTGCCGGACTCGTTCGCCAAGATCCACCGCAAGTACCTGACCCCGACGGTGTCCACGCTCGTGATGGGCGCTGTCTCGATCGTCCTCTACGTCCTGATGAACTACATCTCGGGCGGTAACGTCATCTACGACGCGGTCACTGCGATCGGCATCTACATCGCCTTCTACTACGGCCTGACCGCCCTCTCCTGCGTCTGGTACTACCGCAAGACGCTGACGAGCAGCGCCCGCAACCTCTGGATGCGCGGCATCATCCCCGGGCTCGGCTGGCTGATCATGTGGGGGGCGGGTATCTACGCCCTCCAGAGTGACTGGACGGCGACCTTCGGCTACACCTTCTGGACGGTGCCCGGCCTGCACTGGGAGATCGGCGGGATCTTCCTCATCGCCTTCTTCGCCGCGGTGGCCGGGGTAGCCGGATTCATCTACATGCGGATCACCAGGCCCCCGTTCTTCAAGAAGGAGACGCTGACCCGGGCCACGCCGACCCTGGTCCCGGACGAGTAACCCGGACTGGCTGCCGGTACGCCGGGCGGGCTGTCGGCGGGAGCACCTACGCTTGACGGGTGACCGCCGACACAGCCGCTGACTCCCTCCTGGAGGGCCTGAACCCGCAGCAGCGGGAGGCCGTGGCGCACCAGGGTTCCCCGCTGCTCATCGTGGCCGGGGCCGGCTCGGGCAAGACCAGGGTGCTGACCCGCAGGATCGCCTACCTGCTGGCGGCCCGCGAGGTCAGCCCGCACGAGATCCTGGCCATCACGTTCACCAACAAGGCGGCCGGCGAGATGGCGGGCCGGGTGGCCGAGATCACCGGGCTGCGCTCGCGGGCCATGTGGGTGATGACCTTCCACTCCGCCTGCGTGCGGATCCTGCGCCGGGAGGCGCCCCGGTTCGGCTACCCGTCGTCGTTCTCGATCTACGACCAGGCCGACTCGCAGCGGCTGATGGCGCTGGTCTGCCGGGAGCTCGACCTGGACGCCAAGCACCATCCGCCGAAGTCGATGCTGAACCAGGTGTCCAACCTGAAGAACGAGCTCGTCGACTACGAGACGTTCCTGGCCCGGGCGGACAACTACCGGGACAAGGCCCTGGCCCAGGCGTACGCCGAGTACCAGCGCCGCCTGATGGCCGCGGGCGCGATGGACTTCGACGACCTGATCATGGTCACGGTCAACCTGCTGCAGGCGTTCCCGGAGGTCGCCGAGACTTACCGGCGCCGGTTCCGGCACATCCTGGTGGACGAGTACCAGGACACCAACCATGCGCAGTACATGCTGGTCAGGGAGCTGGTCTCGCACCCCGCCTGGCAGTCCGACAGCGACGACGCGGGCCCGCTGCCGCCCGCCGAGCTGGTCGTGGTCGGCGACGCGGACCAGTCCATCTACGCGTTCCGCGGGGCCACCATCCGCAACATCGAGGAGTTCACCAGGGACTTCACCGATGCGAGCGTGATCATGCTGGAGCAGAACTACCGCTCCACGCAGAACATCCTGGCCGCGGCGAACGCGGTGGTGTCCCGCAACTCCGGCCGGGTGCCCAAGAACCTGTGGTCCGACGCGGGCGACGGGCCGCCGATCGTGGGCTACGTGGCCGACAGCGAGCACGACGAGGCCGCGTTCGTGGCCGAGGAGGTGGACCGGCTCGCCGACGAGGGTGAGGCCACCCCCGGCGATGTGGCCGTGTTCTACCGCACCAACGCGCAGTCCCGCGTGTTCGAGGAAGTGTTCATCCGGGCCGGCCTGCCCTACAAGGTCGTCGGCGGCGTCCGCTTCTACGAGCGCCGCGAGGTCCGGGACCTGCTGGCCTACCTGCGGCTGACCGCCAACCCCGAGGACGAGGTGTCGTTGCGCCGGATCCTCAACGTGCCCCGCCGGGGCATCGGCGACCGGGCCGAGGCGTGCGTGGCCGCGCTGGCCCAGCGCGACCGGATCACGTTCGCGGCCGCCCTGGCCCGGCCCGGTGACGCGCCGGGGCTGGCCGCCCGGTCGGCCAAGGCCATCACGTCGTTCAACGAGCTGATCGCCGGGCTGCGGGCCGAGTCGGAGCAGGGCCTGCCCGTGGCTGACCTGGCCGAGATGATCCTGGACCAGTCCGGCTACCTGGCCGAGCTGCAGAACTCCACCGACCTGCAGGACGCGAGCCGGATCGAGAACCTGAACGAGCTGGTGTCGGTAGCCCGGGAGTTCGACGCCCAGCAGCCGGACGGGACGCTCACCGACTTCCTGGAGCAGGTGTCCCTGGTCGCGGACGCCGACCAGATCCCCGACGGGGAACAGCACGGCGGCGTGGTCACGCTGATGACCTTGCATACCGCCAAGGGGCTGGAGTTCCCGGTGGTGTTCCTCACCGGGATGGAGGAGCACGTCTTCCCGCACCAGCGCTCGATGACCGACGACAAGGAACTCGAGGAGGAACGGCGCCTGGCCTACGTGGGTATCACCCGGGCGGAGCGCCGGCTCTACCTCACCCGGGCGGTGGCCCGCACCTGGTGGGGCCGTCCCGAGTATCACAAGCAGTCGAGGTTCCTGGACGAGATCCCCGCCCACCTGATCGAGTGGCGGCGTGACGAGCGGGCGGTGGCGGCGCCGTCCGCCGAGCGGCTGGCCCAGCGCCCGGGGGTCCGCACGCCGGGCAACCGGCGGGTGCCGTCGCTCAGCCCGGGCGACAAGGTGACCCACGATGCTTACGGGCTCGGCACCGTGATGTCCGTCGAGGGCCGGGGCGACGACCCCGAAGCCAAGATCGACTTCGGCGGCGAGTACGGGATCAAGCACCTGGTGCTGCGCTACGCGCCCATCGAGAAGCTGTAGCCGAATGTGACGTGCGCCGCCCGGCGGCCTGCTCAGGTAACAGGCGGGTTACCCTGCGAGGGACAGGACACTCGCGGACGGCCAGGAGGCAGGTCATGGGAACGATCCGGGTCGTCATCGCCAAGCCGGGGCTGGACGGTCACGACCGGGGGGCCAAGGTGGTGGCCAGGGCGCTGCGTGACGCGGGCGTGGAGGTCATCTACACCGGGCTGCACCAGACCCCCGAGCAGATCGTCGCCGCGGCGATCCAGGAGGACGCCGACGCCATCGGCCTGTCCATCCTGTCCGGGGCGCACATGACCCAGTTCACCCGGGTCCTGGAGCTGCTGGCTGAGCGCGGGGCCAGCGACATCGTGGTGTTCGGCGGCGGGATCGTGCCCGAGGCGGACATCACCGAGCTGGAGCGGCTGGGCGTGGCCAAGATCTTCACCCCGGGCGCGTCCACCTACGAGATCGTCGAGTGGGTGGAGTCCCACCTTGGCGGCCAGGCCGCCGCGGGCGTCTCCGCCCGCCAGGGCAGCTGACCACCCGCCGGTCCTGGCTGGCCTGCCGGTCCTGGCTGGCCCGCCGGTCCTGGCTAGCCTGCCCGTCCTGGCTAGCCCGCCGGTCTTGGCTAGCCCGCCGCGCGGAGCGTCCGTATGGCCAGCGCCGGCCGGGCGTGCCCCGCCTCCAGCGCGTCCCGGATGTCGGCGACGATCCTCTCGGCCTCGGTCCTGATCTGGTGCGGGGTGACGTGCACCATGAAGATCCCCTTCGCGGTCATCCGGCGGGACCGGCGCATCGTCCGCTCCCAGTCCTCGGGCGACAGGTGCCACTCCCGGGAGTCCACTTCCACGGCCACCCCCGCCTCCGGCCACCATGCGTCCGCCACAGCGAGCAACTCCGGGCCGAGGTAAAGCCGGGCGTTGAAGATCGGCGGCGGAAGCCCAGCCGCCCGGATCAGGCTGCGCAGATCCCCCTCCGCCGCCGACCGGACGCCGTCCGCGACCTCGGCCAGCGCCCGGCGCAGCCACGCCGACCCGCGCACCGGCGCGTGCGCCAGCTCCTCCGCTAGCTGATCGACCCGGCAGCGGCGCCGCTGGACCGCATCCGCGGCGACCGCCCGCACCTCCCGGAACGAGCCCAGCTCCCGCGCGGCGTCGGTGACCGCCCGGGCCGCGTCCGCGAACCGCACCGCCCCGTCGGTGAACACGAACTCCGGCATCCGCGTCGTAGCCCAGATCCTGACGAAGCCTTCGCTGCGGCGACGTTGTGCGGCGGGGACGAGCACCGTGATGTACGTGCTTCCAGGCGTCCGGACGCCGTGGTGCCCTAACGCCGCGATGCTGGTCAGCGCGCTGCCGGGCCCAGCACGGCGCAGGGCGGCAATCTCCGTCTGCCGCTGGGTCGGCGTACCTGTCACGGCCAGGTAGACACCGGGCAACAGCCTCCGCCACGGGCCATCCGGGCGGATTCGGTGCCGGATCTCCTCCAGGGAGAGCCCGCAGCCGACGGCCTGGCGCCGGGTGATGACTCCCTCATTCTCGCTCAGCACCCTAGCGAGGGCGTTCCGCCCGGGCTCTTCTGCGAGTGGCATGCCGCCACCCTCCCACCCGGGTCTGACACGGCCTCCGCGCCGTGTGGGCTCCTCCGCGCGTTCGTGATCTAACGAATGGTGTGGTTATAGCAACACCATTCGTTAGATCACGAACGAGGAGCGGGCACGCGTGGGGCTTGTGGGGTGGGAGGGAACTGTGGGGCGCGCAACCAGTGGGGGCGGGGGCGCGAGGCGGCCGGCTTGGGGCTGTTCGTCCGGGGCCGGGCCGCAGGGGCTGCGGGGGCACGGGGCCGCTGCGGGGGCACGGGGCGGTGCGGGACCGGGTTGGCCGGGTGAGCGAGGTGGGTGCGGGACGGGGGCGGTGGGGACCGGGTTGGCCGGGTGAGCGGGGCGGGCGGGGGTTGGACAGGGGGCACGGGCGGTGGGGGGCGGGGTTGGCCGGGGTGAGCGGGGCGGGCGGGGGACGGGGTTGGCCAGGGTGAGCGGGAAGGGTGCGGGGCGCCCCGGTAGGCTGCGTGCGGAATCCTGCTCACCCGAGGTCACCCCGAGGACGGACGCCAGTGGACCTGTTTGAGTATCAGGCGAAAGAACTGTTCGCCGAGTACGGGGTACCCGTACAGCGCGGCCGGGTCGCCTCCACACCAGAAGAGGCACGTGAGATCGCGGCGGGCTACGCGGCCGAGGGCTCACCCCTCGTCGTCGTCAAGGCCCAGGTGAAGGCCGGCGGCCGGGGCAAGGCTGGCGGGGTCAAGCTCGCCAACGGCCCGGACGAGGCGGAGGCCAAGGCCCGCCAGATCCTCGGCATGGACATCAAGGGCCACACCGTGCACAAGGTCCTGATCGCCGAGGCGAGCGACATCGCGCAGGAGTACTACCTGTCCTTCCTGCTGGACCGGGCGGCCCGGACCTTCGTGGCGATCTGCTCGGTGCAGGGCGGCGTGGAGATCGAGGAAGTCGCGCACACCAGCCCGGAAGCGGTCGCCCGGATCCCGGTCGACCCGCTGACCGGGGTGGACGCGGCCAAGGCCGCCGAGATCATCGCGGCCGGCCGGATCCCGCCCGAGGCGGCGGAGCAGGCCGCGCTCCTCGCGGAGCGGCTCTGGGCGGTGTTCGCCGACGAGGACGCCACCCTCGTCGAGGTCAACCCCATGGCCCTGACCGACCAGGGCGACGTGCTGGCCGTGGACGGGAAGGTCAGCCTGGACGACAACGCCTCCTTCCGCCAGGACCACGCGAAGTTCGAGGACCCCGGGGCGACGGACCCGATCGAGGCGCGGGCCAAGGCCAAGCACCTCAACTACGTCAAGCTCGACGGCCAGGTGGGCATCATCGGCAACGGGGCCGGGCTGGTCATGTCCACCCTGGACGTGGTGGCCCTGGCCGGTGAGCCGTTCGGCGGCATGAAGCCCGCGAACTTCCTGGACATCGGCGGGGGCGCGTCCGCCGAGATCATGGCGGACGGCCTGGAGATCGTGCTGTCCGACGCCTCGGTCCGCAGCGTCCTGGTCAACGTGTTCGGCGGTATCACCTCCTGCGACGCGGTGGCCAACGGGATCGTGTCGGCGCTGGGCATGCTGGCCGCCAAGGGCGAGGAGGTCCGGCACCCGATCGTGGTCCGGCTGGACGGCAACAACGCCGAGGAGGGCCGCCGCATCCTGGAGGACGCAGGTTTGCCGGTGGTCGAGCAGGTCGCGACCATGGACGATGCAGCCCGGCGCGCCGCGGAACTGGCCGCTGCCGCCCCGACAGGAGCATGAGATGGCGATTTTCCTGACCGGCGACAGCCGGGTCATGATCCAGGGCATCACCGGCTCGGAAGGCACCAAGCACGGCCGCCGGATGCTCGCTGCGGGCACCACGGTCGTGGGGGGCACCAACCCCCGGAAGGCCGGGCAGACCGTGGACCTGGGCGGCAGCGCGGTGCCCGTGTTCGGCACGGTCGCCGAGACCATGGCCGCCACGGGCGCGGACGTGTCGGTGGTCTTCGTCCCGCCCGCGGGCACCAAGGCCGCGGTGACCGAGGCCGTGGACGCGGGGATCCCGCTGGTCATCGTGATCACCGAGGGCATCCCGGTGCACGACACGGCGGCCTTCTGGGCCTACGCCACCGCCAAGGGCAACCAGACCCGCATCGTGGGCCCGAACTGCCCCGGGGTGGCGTCACCCGGCAAGTCCAACGCCGGGATCATCCCGGCCGACATCACCACCGAGGGCCGGATCGGGCTGGTCTCCAAGTCCGGCACGCTGACCTACCAGATGATGTACGAGCTGCGGGACATCGGCTTCTCCACCGCGGTGGGGATCGGCGGTGACCCGGTGATCGGCACCACGCACATCGACTGCCTCGCCGCGTTCCAGGATGACCCCGAGACCGACGCGATCGTGATGATCGGCGAGATCGGCGGCGACGCCGAGGAACGGGCCGCCGCCTACGTCGACGCGAACGTGACCAAGCCCGTGGTGGCCTACGTGGCGGGCTTCACCGCCCCGGAGGGCAAGACCATGGGGCACGCGGGCGCGATCATCTCCGGTTCGGCGGGCACCGCGCAGGCCAAGAAGGAAGCGCTGGAGAAGGTCGGGGTGCGGGTCGGCCGCACCCCGAGCGAGACCGCCCGCCTCGTCCGTGAGCTGATGCGGAGCAGCTGACACCGCGCAGCCCGGGCGTCCGGCGCGCCTCCCCGATCCCTGGCCCGGGCATGGCCAGGATGGGGAATCATGACCGCTTCCGCCCCGCCTGCCGAGCGGGCCGACGGCCGCGACGGGGCGGGGGGGCCGCCCAGGCCGAACCGCCCGCTGGCCATCACGGGCGCCATCGGCGCGTGCGCCGCCGCGGGCAGCGGGCTGGTCTTCATCACCCTGCTGGTCCTGGCGGGCTGGATCGCCGCGCCGCACGCGGGTGTCGGGCTGACCGGCGTGCTGCGCACCGCCGCCGACCTCTGGCTGGTGGGCCACCATGTCGGGTTCGCGCTGCACGGGACCGGGCGGATCGGGATGCTGCCGCTGGGCCTGGTGCTGATACCGGGCGCGCTGCTCTGGGCCGCGGGCCGGTGGGTGGTCCGGCAGGGCCAGGTCGCCCGCCTCGCCGACGTCGGCTACGCCGCCCTGGCCCTGGCCGTGCCGTACGCGCTGGTCGCCGGGGCGCTGGCGCTGGCCGGGGCGTCCGCGCAGGCCACGCCCTCGCTGCCGCAGGCGGTCCTGTCCGGCTTCCTGATCGCCCTGGTCGCGGGCGGCCTCGGCGGGGCCCGGGCGCTGGCCCCGTGGGGCCGGCTGATCCACCTGCTGCCCCCGCGCTCCCGGGCTGTGTTCCTCGGGTCGGTCGGCGCGCTCACGGTGCTGACCGGCGCGGGCGCGATCCTGGCCGGCGTGTCCCTGGCCGCCAGCATGGGCGGCTTCCGGTCGGTTGACGTGGCCCTGGCGCCGGGCCTGGTCGGCGGGGCCCTGCTGCTGCTGGTCCAGATCGCGTACGTGCCCAACGCCGTGGTGTGGTCGATCTGCTACACGCTGGGCCCCGGGTTCGCGTTCGGCACCGGCACCGTGGTCGCCCCCACCGGCTCCGCGCTGGGGCCATTGCCGATGCTGCCGATGCTCGCGGCGCTGCCCGGCGGGGCGCATGCGTCCGTGCCGGGCTGGGTGTCCCTGCTCATGCTGGCCGTGCCCTACCTGGCCGGGGCGTTCGGCGGCCTGCTCACCGCCCGGGCCGCGCCCACCCCGGCGGTCGAGCTGGCGCCGCTGTGGGGCTTCGCCTGCGGGGTGGCCACCGGGTTCGCCCTGGGGCTGCTCGCCGCGTTCGCGGGCGGCCCGCTGGGCAGCGGCCGGCTGACCGCGGTCGGGCCATCCGGCTGGCAGGCGGGCGTGGTGTCGGTGCTCGAGGTGGGCGTGGCCGCCGCGGTCAGCGCCGGCCTGGTGAACTGGTTCCGGATGCGCCGCCTGATCGCCGCCGGGGTGGTGTTCCCGGCGGCCGGGAACCGCGGGGCCGATGCGGCCGGGGCTGATCCCCCGGGCGCGGGCGGGCCCGGGGCGGGAGACGGGCCGCCGGTGGCAGGCGCGGGCACCACCCTGTCGATGTGGGCCGACGCGGTCACCGCGGCGGCGAACTGGCTCCGGATGCGCCGCCTGGCCCGGCCGCCGTGCCCCGGCGGCCGGCCCCGGGCGGCCGCGGCCACGGCCGCGGCCCGGGAGGGCCAGGGCATGCGCCACGCCCTACGTCGATCCGTGGGCCGACGCGGAGGACGGCGCGGACGGCCGGCGCGAGCCGCCCGGCCCGGCCTCCCTGCCCTGAGCCGGCCGACGGCCAGCCCTGACGACACGGCCTGACGCGCCACGCGCCCTGACCGTCACAGCCTGGCGGCCGCGGCCTGCCGGGTCAGCCCCCGGCGTTCCTGACCGCCCGCAGGAACTGGGTCCGGCACGTCTGCTGCGCGGCGATCGTGTTCGCCCCGCTGATGCACTGGGTGAACGTGGACGCCTGTTGCCCGAACAGCGCGAACCCGGCCAGCAGCACCCCGCTGATCAGCACCCCGACCCCGCCGATCGAGATGGCCACGACCGAGCCCCGCGGGCCCGCCGTCCCGCCGCGCCGGGCCCGCCGGATCGCGGTGCCCGCCAGCCAGATGGCCATGGCCCCCGCCACCAGGGCGAACGCCACGATGTAGACGCCCCGCTGGAAATTGCTCAGGCCGAGCACGCCGAACAGGCTGAGCAGGGCGAGGAACAGGGCCGCGACCGACCGTTGCTGATGCGACGGGGTCGGCCCGCCCGCCCAGCCTGACCTTGGGCGCGGCGATCTCCGGCAGACGATGGATCCGCGGCGGGCGGCCGTGACTCGGCGGGCAGTGACTCGGCGGACAGTGACTGCGCGGACGCCGGCTCCGCAGGCGGCGGCTCAGCAGGGGAGGGCTCGGGCGGGGGCGGCGGCTGGACGACAGGGGGCATCAGGGGGGTGCTCCTGGGGGCAGGTGCCGGGGTGCTCCGGGGGCCAGATACGGACACAGCCTCCTATTTTGCCCTGTCGCGGGGCAATCCCGTGGCCGGTGGCAGGCGAGCGGCCAGCCGCGGTCGGACGGCAGATCACCGGGCCCGGGGAAATAGGGTGGCGGCATGTCCGAGTCCCGCGGCCGCATGCGCGCACGCCTGGTGGTCCTGGTCTCGGGCGCGGGAACGAACCTGCAGGCCTTGCTGGATGCCTGCGCGGATGACGGCTTACGGCGCGGAGGTGGTGGCGGTCGGCGCCGACCGGACCGGCGTCGAGGCGCTGGCCCGGGCGGAGCGGGCGGGCGTGCCCACGTTCACGCACCGGGTCAAGGACTACCCGGGCCGCGCGGACTGGGATCAGGCGCTCACCGCCTCCTGTCCGGCGCGGCCCGGCCGGACCTGGTCATCCTGGCCGGGTTCATGAAGCTGGTCGGCGCCGCCCTTCCTGGACGCGTTCGGCGGGCGCCTGATCAACACCCACCCGGCCCTGCTGCCCGCCTTCCCGGGCATGCACGGGGTGCGGGACGCGCTGGAGCACGGGGTGAAGCTGACCGGGTGCACGCGTGTTCCTGGTGGACGCGGGCACCGACACCGGCCCGGTGATCGCCCAGGCGGCGGTCCCGGTGCTGGACGACGACGACGAGACGACCCTGCACGAGCGGGTCAAGGTGGCCGAGCGGGCGCTGCTCGTGGAGACTGTGGGCCGGATGGTCCGCGACGGGTGGGCCGCGGCGGGCAGGAAGGTAAGGATCGGGCGTGACGAGGGTACCGATCAGGCGGGCGCTGATCAGCGTGTACGACAAGACGGGGCTCGGCGACCTGGCGCGCTCGCTGCACGCGGCCGGGGTGGAGATCGTCAGCACCGGCAGCACCGCGGGCGCGATCAGCTGCCGCGGGCGTCCCGGTGACCCGCGTGGAGGACGTCACCGGGTTCCCGGAGGCCCTCGACGGGCGGGTCAAGACGCTGCACCCCGCGGTGCACGCCGGGCTGCTCGCCGACCTGGGCAAGCCCGCCCACCGGGCCCGGCTGGACGAGCTGGGCATCGCGCCGTTCCAGCTGCTGGTGTCCAACCTGTACCCGTTCGAGGCGGCGGTGAGCAGCGGCGCGCCGCCGGCCGAGTGCGTCGAGCAGATCGACATCGGCGGCCCGGCCATGGTCCGGGCGGCGGCCAAGAACCACGAGCACGTCGCGGTCATCACCGACCCGTCCCGGTACGGGGACGTCGAGGCGGCGGTGGCGGCGGGCGGGTTCACCCTGGAGCAGCGGCGGCGGCTGGCGGCCCGGGCCTACGCGCACACGGCGGCCTACGACAGCGCGGTCGCGTCCTGGTTCGCGTCCGGCTACGCGCCGGACGAGACGGCCGCAGGAGACCGGCTGGCCGGACGTGACCGCGGCGCGTGTGGACCCGGCGCGAGGTGCTCCGCTACGGGGAGAACCCGCACCAGCGGGCCGCGCTGTACGTCCGCGCCGGTACGGCGAAGCGGCCCGGGCCACGGCGGCGGGGCCGAAGGCAGCGCGGGCGAAGGCAGCGCGGGCCAAAGCGCCGGGGCGGCGCCGGCGGGCATCGCCGGGGCGACCCAGCTGCACGGCAAGGCCATGTCCTACAACAACTACGTTGACGCCGCCGCGGCCTGGCGGGCCGCGTTCGACTTCGTCCAGCCGTGCGTGGCCATCATCAAGCACTCCAACCCGTGCGGCATCGCCCTCGGCACCGACCTGGCCGAGGCGCACCGCAAGGCGAACGCCTGCGACCCGGATTCCGCCTTCGGCGGCGTCATCGCCGCCAACGGGGTGGTCACCGCGGAGATGGCGGCCCAGGTCAAGGACATCTTCACCGAGATCGTCATCGCGCCCGGGTTCGAGGACGCCGCGCTGGACATCCTGTCCGGCAGCAAGAACCTGCGCCTGCTGACCTGCCCGCCGCCGGTCCGGGGCAGCCACGTCCCGGAGTGGCGGCAGGTGGACGGCGGCCTGCTGCTGCAGACCCCGGACCAGATCGACGCGCCCGGGGATGACCCGGCCGGCTGGGAGCTCAAGACCGGCCAGCCCGCCTCCGCCGACATGCTGGCCGACCTGGCCTTCGCCTGGCGGGCGATCCGCAGCGTCAAGTCCAACGCCATCCTGCTGGCCTCCGGGCTGGCCACGGTGGGGGTGGGCATGGGCCAGGTCAACCGGGTGGACGCGGCCCGGCTGGCGGTGGCCCGGGCGGGCGACCGCGCGGCCGGGTCGGTGGCGGCCAGCGACGCGTACTTCCCGTTCCCGGACGGCCTGGAGGTGCTGACCGCCGCCGGGATCCGGGCCGTGGTCCAGCCGGGCGGGTCCATCCGCGACCAGCTCAGCATCGAGGCGGCCGAGCAGGCGGGGATCACCATGTACCTCACCGGCGTCCGCCACTTCTACCACTGACGTTCTTGCCCGCAGTGGCGCGGTAATGACGGCGGCTCTTCCAGATGACAGCGACTAGATGACGGCGGCTCTTCTACTAGCGGGGGTCGGGATGAGGGGCTGACGGATGACGGCGAAGATCCTGGACGGCAAGGCGACCGCCGCGGCGATCAAGGCTGAGCTCGCCGGGCGGGTGGCCGCCCTGGCCGCCCGCGGCGTGCTCCCCGGCCTGGGCACCGTGCTGGTCGGGGACGACCCGGGCAGCCGGGCCTACGTCAACGGCAAGCACCGGGACTGCGCCGAGGTGGGCATCGCCAGCATCCGCCGGGACCTGCCCGCCGACGCCACCCAGCAGCAGGTCGAGGCGGTGGTCGACGAGCTGAACGCCGACCCGGCCTGCACCGGCTACATCGTCCAGCTGCCGCTGCCCGCCGGGATCGACGCGAACCGGGTCCTGAGCCGCATCGACCCGGACAAGGACGCGGACGGGCTGCACCCGCTGAACCTCGGCCGGCTGGTGCTCGGCGAGCCGGGCCCGCTGCCGTGCACCCCGCGGGGCATCGTGGAGCTGCTCCGCCGGTACGAGGTGCCGATCGCCGGGGCCGACGTCACCGTGATCGGGCGCGGGATCACCGTGGGCCGGGCCCTGGGCCTGCTGCTCACCCGGCGCACCGAGAACGCCACCGTCACCCTGTGCCACACCGGCACCAAGGACCTGGCCGCGCACACCCGGGCGGCGGACATCGTGGTGGTCGCGGCCGGCCGTCCCGGGCCTGCTCACCGCGGACATGGTCCGGCCCGGGCGCCGCGGTGCTGGACGTGGGGATCACCCGGACCGAGGCGGGCCTGGTCGGCGACGTCGCCCCGGAGGTCCGGGAGGTGGCCGGCTATCTGGCCCCCATGCCCGGCGGGGTCGGCCCGATGACCAGGGCCATGCTGCTGGCCAACGTGGTGGACGCCGCCGGCGGCCGGCGGTAAGCTACCAGCTGAGTAACATGATGGCCGGCACCCTAGGGGACCCCCGGGGGGCCGAGCAGGAACACGGTTTTGGCACCCTTAAGGTGCGCCGCCGCATACCGGGCCCAGCCTGGCCAGTCGGGGGCCAGTCCTGGACACGGCGAACGAGACAGGAGGTTGGCCGCCGGTCATGAACATCGTCGTTTGCGTGAAGCAGGTGCCGGACACGTGGGCCGAGCGGACCCTGAGGCCCGAGGACTCGCGCCTGGACCGGGCGTCGGTTGACGGGGTCATCAACGAACTCGATGAGTACGCGATCGAGGAAGGGCTGCGCCTGGCCGAGGCGCACGGGGGCGAGGTCACCATCCTGACCATGGGCCCGGAGAAGGCCAGCGAGTCGATCCGCAAGGCGCTGTCCATGGGCGCGGACAAGGCCGTCCACCTCATCGACGACGGCCTGGCCGGCTCGGACGCGCTGCAGACCTCGGCGGCCCTGGCCGCGGTCCTCGGCCGGACCGGGTTCGACCTGGTCATCCTGGGCGCCGAGTCCACCGACGCGCGGATGGGCGTGATGGCCGCCATGCTGGCCGAGCGGCTCGGCGTCCCGCAGGTCTCGCTGGCCAGCAAGGTCGAGGTGGACGGCACCGCGCTGCGGATCCACCGGCAGACCGACTACGGCTACGACAAGGTCGAGGCCAGCCTGCCCGCCGTGATCAGCGTGGTGGAGAAGATCAACGAGCCGCGGTACCCGTCCTTCAAGGGCATCATGGCGGCCAAGAAGAAGCCGGTGGAGACGCTCAGCCTGGCCGACGCCGGGATCGACCCGGGGCAGGTCGGCCTGGCCGCCGCCGCCACCGAGGTGATCAGCTTCGCGAACCGCCCGCCGCGGCAGGCGGGCACGGTCGTCAAGGACGAAGGCGACGGCGGGACCAAGGCGGCCGAGTTCCTCGCCGCGCAGAAGTTCATCTGAGCAGCTGTAGATCTGAACAACCCGGAAGGCGGCCGCCATGGCTGAGGTTCTGGTTCTCGCCGAGCACGACGGCGAGACGGTCAAGAAGGTCACCGGCGAACTGCTCACCCTGGCCCGCCAGTTCGGCGAGCCGTCGGCGGTCTGGATCGGCGCGGGCGCCGACGGCGGCCGGGAGCGGCTGGCCGAGTTCGGCGCGGCCAAGGTCTACGTGGCCGACGGCAGCGACTTCGAGGACTACGTGGTCGCCCCGACGGCCGAGGTGCTGGCCGGGCTGGTCGCGCAGAAGTCCCCGGCGGCCGTGCTGCTCGCCGCCACCGGCGAGGGCAAGGAAGTGGCCGGGCGGCTGGCGGTCAAGACCGGCTCCGGCGTGATCACCGACGCGGTCGGGCTGACCGCGGGTGACGGCGGCGGCCTGGTCGCCGAGCAGTCCATCTTCGGCGGCGCGATCATCGTGCAGTCCACGGGTGCGGACCGGCACGCCCGATCATCGCGGTCCGGCCCAACTCCGTCGCGGCCGAGCCCGCGCCGGCCGCGGCCGAGATCGAGCCGGCCGGGGTCGAGCTGAGCGACGCGGCCAAGGCGGCCAGGATCACCGAGCGGGTGGTGGCCGAGCGCGGCGAGCGGCCCGGAGCTCACCGAGGCGGCGATCGTGGTGTCCGGCGGCCGCGGCGTCGGCAACGCCGACAACTTCGCGCTGATCGAGAAGCTGGCCGACTCGCTCGGCGCGGCCGTGGGCGCGTCCCGGGCGGCGACCGACGCGGGCTGGTACCCGCACCAGTTCCAGGTCGGCCAGACCGGGAAGACCGTCTCCCCGCAGCTGTACCTGGCGGTGGGCATCTCCGGGGCGATCCAGCACCGGGCCGGCATGCAGACCTCCAAGACCATCATGGTGATCAACAAGGACCCCGAGGCGCCCATCTTCGAGCTGGCCGACTTCGGCGTGGTCGGCGACCTGTTCCCGGTGGTGCCGCAGCTCACCGAGGAGGTCGAGCGGCGCTCGGCGAACTAGGCCGCAGGCCCCGGAACACGTCCTGCGGCGTGCCCGCGGGCCCAGATCGCCCACTAGGCTGAAGTCCGTCATGGGGTACATCGACTACGCGGCCGGCGCGCCCGCGGCCGGCAGAGGACTGCGTGGTCTACCTGGACCACGCGGCCACCACGCCGATGCTGCCCGAGGCCCTCGGCCGCGATGACCGAGGAACTCGGCCAGCTGGGCAATCCCTCGTCCCTGCATAACGCCGGCCGCCGGGCGCGGCGGGTGGTGGAGGAGTCGCGGGAGCAGATCGCCGAGGTGTTCGGCGCCCGGCCCAGCGAGGTGATCTTCACCAGCGGCGGCACCGAGGCCGACAACCTGGCGGTCAAGGGCCTGTACTGGGCGCGCCGCGCGGCCGGCCCGGGCCGGCCCGGGACGCCGCCCCGCCGGGTGCTGGCCACCGCGATCGAGCATCACGCGGTGCTGGACTCGGTGCACTGGCTGGCCGGGCACGAGGACGCCGAGGAGTACTGGCTGCCGGTGGACGAGGCCGGGGTGCTCCAGCCCGCCGCGCTGGCCGAGGCCATCGCCGCCGACCCGGACGGGGTCGCCCTGGTCACCGTGATGTGGGCGAACAACGAGGTGGGCGCGGTGCAGCCGATCGCGGAGCTCGCCGCGCTGGCCCGCGAGCACGGCATCCCGTTCCACACCGACGCG
Organism: uncultured Actinomycetes bacterium; assembly: GCA_963851025.1. Lineage (GTDB taxonomy): Bacteria > Actinomycetota > Actinomycetes > Streptosporangiales > Streptosporangiaceae > RYN-230. Next base: position 362,512 of record CAWKOA010000022.1, on the reverse strand, counting down.
GTGCAGGCGGCCGGCCAGCTGCCGGTCAGCTTCGCGGCCAGCGGCGCGGACGCGATGACCATCACCGGGCACAAGTTCGGCGGCCCGGTCGGCGCGGGCGCGCTGCTGCTGGCCCGCGGCGTCCAGCCGGTCCCGGTGCTGCACGGCGGCGGCCAGGAGAGCGAGGTGCGCTCCGGCACGCTGGACGCCCCGGCCATCCGCGCGTTCGCGGTCGCGGCGGCGGTCATGGCGAGCCGCCGGGACGAGGAGGCCGCCCGGCTGGCCAAGCTCCGCGACGACCTGATCGCCCAGGTGCTCGCGGCGGTGCCGGACGCCATCCTGAACGGCCCGCCCGCCGGACCCGGCCGGCTGCCCGGCAACGCGCACTTCTCCTTCCCCGGCTGCGAGGGCGACGCGCTGCTGATGCTGCTCGACGCCAAGGGCATCGCCTGCTCCACCGGCTCCGCGTGCACCGCCGGGGTGGCCCAGCCCAGCCACGTGCTGCTGGCCATGGGCGCGGACGAGGCCCGGTCCCGCGGGTCGCTGCGGTTCTCGCTCGGCCACACCTCCACCCAGGAGGACGTGGACGCGCTCGGCGCGGCCATCGGCGAGGCCGTGCAGCGGGCCCGGCGCGCCGCCCGCTGACCTCCGCACGAGCCGGGCGTTCAATCTTTTCCGCAACGAACCGCGTACGGGCCCGTCCCCCGCGCCGCTGATCCGGGGCCGCGGAGAACCGGGGAAAGGTTCCGGCCCCGGCCGGCCATGTAGAGGGTGAAGACATGGCCGAGCGTGAGGAGCCGCGTGTGCCCGGCAGCAAAGACCACCGGCGAGACACGGAGCGCCGGTTCGCCGCGCTCTACCAGGCGTACTACCGCCCCATCCTGGCTTACGCGGTCCGCCGGGCCGCACCGGGCGAGGACGCCGCCGACGTCGTGGCCGACGTGTTCACGACCGCCTGGCGGCGGATCGCCGAGCTGCCCGAGCCCCCGGCTGACCGGCTGTGGCTGTACGGGGTGGCCCAGCGGGTGATCGCCGGCCGCCGCCGGTCAGCCCGGCGCCTGGGTCGCCTGACCGCCCGGCTGCAGGCCGAGTTCGGCACCCGCCCGCCAGATCAGCTAGCACCAGATCAGCTAGCACCGGGCCAGCCACCGGCTCGCTGCGCCGGATCAGCTAGCACCGGCCAGCCAGGACCCGGCGATGCCACCGCGGACCGCCTGATCGCCGCCCTCGGCCGTCTCCCGCCGGGGAGCGTGAAGCGCTCCAGCTGATCCTCTGGGAGCAGCTTTCCCACGCCGAGGCGGCCCAGGTGCTCGGCTGCTCGGCCAACGCGGTCGCGATCCGCGTGCACCGGGCCAAGGCGCGGCTGCGCACCGAGCTGGCCAGCTCGCCAGCCGTCCGGCTAGCCAGCACGCCGGCCAGCCCCCGGTCGGCCAGCCCCGGGTCGGCCAGCACCCGGTCGGCCAGCACCGGGCCGGCCAGCACGGCCGCCGCCCGGCAAACCGCCCTTACCCGACCAGGATGCACAGGAGCTGACCATGGATCTCGACCTGCTGATGGCGGAGGCCGACCCGGCCCGCCACGCCGACCTGCCGGGCCCGGACTCGCCCGAGGCGGCCCGCCTGTACCACCAGATCACCGCGCCGTCCGCCGCGGCGCCGCCGGCTGCCCCGGCCGGCGACCCGGCGGTGGCCGCCGGGCTGGTGGCCGCGGCCGCGGCGGCGGCCCTGGTGGCTGGTGAACCTGCCCGGCAGCCACGCCGGGGCCGCGGCGGCCCGGCCGGGCCCACGGGCCGGGGGTCGGCGACCGCGATCCTCGACGCGGCGGCCGTGGCCGCCGGGCACGGCGCGGGCGCGAGCCAGCCGCCCGGGCCCGGCCAGTACCTCTACGTCGAGGAGACCGTGGCCAAGGGCCTCGGCAACAAACCCACCCGGGCCTGCCCGGAGGCCCCCATGACGGTCCGGGCCTGGGTCGCCGCCGACGGCTCGGGACGCCAGGCCGGGACCTTCCCGGCCCGGTGCGCGGCGCTGGACTTCGACCAGTCCTACGCCCGCGGCGGGCTGCCCTGGGAGCTGTACGGGGTCGTCCAGGCCGGGCCGCTGCCCACCAGCCCGGCGGCGCTGCAGCGGGCCATCGTGACGCGGTTCGAGCACGGGCACTCGCGGCCCAGCGCCACCTTCGTGTACGCGGCCACGTTCCTGAACGCCGGCTCGACGGCCAGGCTGCGGGCGGCGCTGTACCGGGTGATCGAGTCGCTGCCCGGGGTGCAGAACCTGGGCCCGGCCACGGACCGGCTGGGACGTCACGGCCAGGCCGTCGGGCTGGTCACCGGCGGGGCCCGGGACGAGCTCATCTTCGACCCGGCCAGCACCGTGGTCCTGGAGGAGGAGACGGTGGCGGTCGCGCCGCAGCAGAGCGGTAACAACATGCTGCCCCCGGGCACCGTCATGCAGTACACGCGTACCACCGGGCAGGCGTGGTGGACTCGGACACCGCTCCCGATCCAGCCGCGATCCCCCGCCGTCGCCCGGACCGCGGACGCCAGCCCGTCGTCTGGCGTGACGGCACGCGGCCGGCCTGCCGCGGCCCCGGGGGCCGCGGCAGGCGACGGCGTGGCGCGGAGGCCGCCCGGCGGCGCGTACGCTCGGTAGGCGATGAACCGCCTTCGCGTGCTGGCCGCCATGTCCGGCGGAGTGGACTCCGCCGTGGCCGCCGCCCGCGCCGCGGACGCCGGTCACGAGGTGACCGGCGTCCATCTCGCGCTGTCCTCGCAACCCGCAGTCCCACCGCACCGGCGCGCGGGGCTGCTGCACGGTGGAGGACGCCCGGGACGCGCGCCGGGCCGCCGACGTGATCGGCATCCCGTTCTACGTCTGGGACATGGCCGAGCGGTTCGACCGGGACGTGGTGGCCGACTTCGTGGCCGAGTACGCCCGCGGGCCGCACCCCCAACCCCTGCCTGCGCTGCAACGAGAAGATCAAGTTCGCGGCGGTGCTGGACCGGGCCGCTCGCGCTCGGCTTCGACGCGGTCTGCACCGGCCATCACGCCCGGCTCCGCGACGGCCGCCTGGTCCGCAGCGTGGACCCGGGCAAGGACCAGTCCTACGTGCTGGCCGTGCTCGACCGCGAGCAGCTGGGCCGGGCCATGTTCCCGCTGGGCTCCTCGACCAAGGCCGAGGTGCGGGCCGAAGCCGCGGCGCGCGGGATGGCGGTGGCCAGCAAGCCGGACAGCCACGACGTCTGCTTCATCCCGGACGGGGACACCCGGGCCTTCCTGGCGGGCCGGCTGGGCGACGCGCCGGGCCGCATCGTGGCCCAGGACGGGACCCCGGTCGGCCAGCACGACGGCGCGTACGGCTTCACCATCGGCCAGCGCAAGGGCCTGCGGGTCGGCGTGCCGGCCGGGGACGGCCAGCCCCGCTACGTGCTGGACATCGAGCCGGTCACCCGGACCGTGACCGTCGGGCCGCGCGAGTCCCTGGACGTGCAGGAGATCCTGGCCGAGCGGCCGGTGTGGAGCGGGTGCGAGCCGCTGCGCGAGCCGCGGGAGTGCCTGGTCCAGCTGCGGGCGCACGGCGAGGTCCACCAGGCCACCGCCGCGGCCGGACGGGGACGGGCTCCGGATCACGCTGGACGGGCCGGCCCGGGGCGTGGCCCGGGGCCAGGCCGCGGTGCTGTACGACGGCGACACGGTGCTGGGCAGCGCCACCATCAGCGGCACCCGCGCCGGCCGTGGCCGCCGGGCCGAATCAGCCCGCTGACCTCGCCGAACGGCGGCTCTGCGTCCGCTGACGGCGCCTCCCGCGAATGCCATTCGGCGCATCACGTGAATCTTGCGTCCCAAATGTGACCTAAGTCTGCATGACGGTCGCGATCATGGGAACTGTGCCCGAATCGGGTCAGCACTCGTTCATTGCGGCGCGCAGGCTAGCAAAAGTTCCCCAAAAGTGCATCCCTTGTTACGGGTGGGGAAAGCCTCTAGCGTGGCAGTCAACGGCAGGGGTGACAGGTGCAAAGAGGCATCGGGCCGCGGGAGGCACCATGATCGGTGGCAGTGATCGCCAGGCCAGCTCACGTCGAGCGCCCCTGGCGCCGAAACCCAGACCGCCGGGCCCGGCCCCGGTTCCGCGTCCTGCTCGCGGCGGCGCGGCGGGGCGGTCCTGGCCTCCGCGGCGCTCGCCGCCTGCGGGACCAGCAGCGCCAGCACCGGGCCGGTCACGCTGCAGTTCTACAACTTCCCGGACCCGTCCGGCGCGGTCCAGTCGGCGGCGGACAACTGCAGCAAGGCCAGCCACGGGCGCTACACCATCGTCTACAACAAGCTGCAGAACGCCGCCGACCAGCAGCGGCTGCAGATGGCCCGGCGGCTGGCCGCCCACGACGCCTCGATGGACATCCTCGGCCTCGACGTCACCTGGGAGCCCGAGTTCGCCACGGCCGGCTGGATCCGGCCGTGGACCGGCGCGGCCAAGGCCGCGGCCATCGCGGGCACGCTGAAGGGGCCGCTGCAGACCGCGATCTGGCGCGGGCAGCTGGTCGCGGTGCCGTACAACAGCAACACCCAGCTGCTCTGGTACCGCTCGGACCTGGTGAAGACGCCGCCCAAGACGTGGGCGCAGATGTTCGCCGACGCCCAGGCGCTGGCCAAGGCGGGCAAGCCGCATCTCATCGAGATCCAGGGCGCCCAGTACGAGGGCACCGTCGTCTGGTTCAACACGCTGGTGGCCAGCGCGGGCGGCAGCATCCTGAACCCCACCTCAACGGCGGCCCAGCTCGGCGCGCCCGCGGTCAAGGCGCTGTCGATCATGAAGACGCTGGCCAGCTCGTCGTCGGCCGACCCGTCGCTCGGGGTGCAGATGGAGGACCAGAACCGGCTGGCCATGGAGGCCGGCACCGCGGCGTTCGAGCTGAACTACCCGTACGTCTATCCGTCGATGAAGGCCGACAACCCGAAGCTGTTCAAGGTGTTCAAGTGGGCGCCCTACCCGGCGGTCAACCCGGGCACGCGGGCCAAGGTGACGATCGGCGGCATCGACCTGGCGGTCAGCTCCTACTCACCGCATCCCGCAGCTCGCGCGAGCAGGCCGTGCTGTGCCTGCGCAACGCCCAGAACCAGCTGACCGCCGCGGTCAAGGGCGGCCTGCCGCCCACGCTGGCCAGCGTGTACAGCAACCCGCAGATGCAGAGCGCCTACCCGTTCCGCAGCTGATCCTGCAGCAGGTCAACAACGGCGCAGTGCGGCCCAAGACCCCGCTCTACCAGGTCGTGTCGGTGGCGATCTCGCACCTGGTCTCGCCGCCCAGCTCCATCGACCCGGTGAGCACCGAGCAGAACCTGAGGACGCAGATCAACAACGCCCTGCAGGGAAGGGGCTGATTCCGTGAGCGCGCCGCGCACGCAGAGAGAGGTGGAGACATGACCACCGTCACTCCTCCGGTTACCGCCCAGGAACCCGCCGCCGGGCGGCGCGGACGGGCCCCGCCTGTCCGAAGGCGCCCGCGCGGAACGCCGGCTGGGCTGGCTGCTGTGCGCGCCCGCGGTGATCGTCATGGTTGCGGTGACCGCCTACCCCATCGGCTACGCCATCTACATATCGCTGCAGCGGTACGTCCTGTCCGCCCCGCAGCTGACCAAGTTCGTCGGGCTGAGCAACTACGGGGCCATCCTCAGCTCGCCGTTCTGGTGGCACGCGCTGCTGGTGACCATCATCATCACGGTGGTCTCGGTGGCCATCGAGTTCGTCCTCGGCATGGGGCTGGCGCTGCTGATGTACCGGACGATCTGGGGGAAGGGCGGGATCCGCACCACGATCCTGATCCCCTACGGGATCGTGACCGTGGCCGCCGCGTTCAGCTGGCTGTACGCCTGGACGCCGAGCACCGGCTACCTGTCCGCGCTGTTCAACAACTCCGCGCCGCTGACCTCGCAGCCCAAGGCGATTGCGATCATCATCCTGGCCGAGATCTGGAAGACCACGGCGTTCATGGCGCTGCTGCTGATGGCCGGGCTGTCGCTGGTCCCCGAGGACCTGCTCAAGGCGGCCAAGGTGGACGGGGCGAGCGCCTGGCAGCGGTTCACCCGGATCATGCTGCCGCTGATGAAGCCCGCGATCCTGGTGGCGCTGCTGTTCCGGACGCTGGACGCGTTCCGGATCTTCGACAACATCTTCATCCTCACCTCAGGGCAACAACGGCACCGGATCGGTGTCGATCCTCAACTACGACAACCTGTTCACCGGGCTGAACTTCGGTCTCGGGTCGGCGATGTCGGTGCTGATCCTGATCTGCGTGGCGATCATCGCGTTCGTCTTCATCAAGGGCTTCGGCACGGCCGCTCCAGGAACGGACCTCCAGCGATGAGGGCGGCGATGCGAGTAAGGGAGGTGCGACGGCTGATGGCTACGACGACACCGCAGAAGGTTGGCTGGAGCGTCGCGAACATCGTCACGATCGTGCTCGTGCTGATCCCGCTGGTCTGGATCATCTCCCTGTCGTTCAAGACGACCGCTTCGATCACCGACCCGACCTACTTCCCGGTGCACTGGACCTGGAGCAACTACTCCGGCATCCTGACCACGTCCACGTTCCTGCGCCCGCTGCTCAACTCGGTCGGCATCGGGCCATCGCCACGTTCATCGCGGTCGTGCTGGCCTCGATGGCGGCGTACGCGGTGGCCCGGCTGCGTTTTCCGGGCAAGAGCGTGCTGATCGGAGTGTCGCTGCTGATCGCGATGTTTCCCGGCGATCGCGCTGGCCACCCCGCTGTTCAACATCGAGCGGCTCCTCGGCCTGTTCAACACCTGGCCCGGGCTGATCATCCCGTACGTCGCGACCGGCCTGCCGCTCGGCATCTACACGCTGTCCGCGTTCTTCCGGGAGATCCCGTGGGAGCTGGAGAAGGCGGCCAAGGTGGACGGGGCCACCCCGTTCCAGGCGTTCGTCCGGGTCATCGCGCCGCTGGCCGCCCCGGGCATGGTCACCACGGCGATCCTGGTCTTCCTGTTCTGCTGGAACGAGTTCCTGCTGGCGATCACGCTGACCTCGACGACCGCCGCCCGTACCGCGCCCGCCGCGCTGTCCTTCTTCACCGGGAACTCGCAGTTTGCCGTGCCGACCGGGTCGATCTCCGCGGCGGCGGTGGTCATCACCATTCCCATCATTATCTTCGTGCTGTTCTTCCAGCGCCGGATCGTCGCGGGGCTGACAGCCGGCGCGGTCAAGGGCTAGCGGAGCGAAGGAGAGACCAGTGGCTGAAATAGTTCTGGACAATGTGACCAAGCGCTACCCCGACGGAGCGCTGGCGGTTGACAAGATCAACCTGGACATTGCCGATGGCGAGTTCGTCATCCTGGTCGGCCCGTCTGGCTGCGGCAAGTCCACCACGCTCAACATGATCGCCGGGCTGGAGGACATCACCGAGGGCGAGCTGCGGATCGGTGGCAAGGTCGTCAACAACATGACGCCCAAGGACCGCGACATCGCGATGGTGTTCCAGAGCTACGCCCTGTACCCGCACATGACGGTCCGGGACAACATGGGGTTCGCGCTCAAGCTGGCCAAGACCCCGCAGAACGTCATCAACGAGAAGGTCGAGGAGGCCGCCCGGATCCTGGACCTGACCCAGCACCTGGACCGCAAGCCGGCCAACCTGTCCGGCGGCCAGCGGCAGCGGGTCGCGATGGGCCGGGCCATCGTCCGCGACCCGTCCGCGTTCCTGATGGACGAGCCGCTGTCCAACCTGGACGCCAAGCTGCGGGTGCAGATGCGCACCGAGGTGTCCCGGATCCAGCGGCGGCTGGGCACCACCATGGTCTACGTGACCCACGACCAGGTCGAGGCCATGACGCTCGGGGACCGGGTGGCGGTCATGCGCAACGGCATGCTCCAGCAGGTGGCCTCGCCGAGGAACTCTATGAGCGGCCGGTGAACCTGTTCGTGGCCGGCTTCATCGGCTCACCCTCGATGAACTTCCTGGCCGGCACGCTGGAGGAGGGGGCTCTGCGCACCGGATTCGGGGACATCCCGCTCTCCGGCAGCGTGCGGCAGGCGATGGCAGGTTCCGGGCCGGCCGCGACGTGATCGTGGGGATCCGCCCGGAGGACTTCGAAGACCCCGCGCTGGTCTCCGACGACATCCGGGGCAGCGGGATCACGTTCCCGGCCTCCATCGATGTGCTGGAGTCGCTCGGGTCGGAGAAGTACGTGTACTTCACCCAGGAGCTGGGCAACGTGGACGCGGCCGAGCTGAACGAGCTGGCCCGCGACTCCGGGCGGGCGGACACGGGAGCAACCGGGGAAACCGTGGTGGCCAGGCTCGACCCGGCCACCCGCATCACCGAAGGGGCGAACACGGAGCTCTGGCTGGACGCCCGGAAGCTGCACGTTTTCGACCCGTCCACCGGCCAGAACCTGACCCTGGGCGACTCCGGCTCGCACGCGTCGGCAGCGCCCGCAGACACGGGGGGCGGCGCGCCGGCTCAGGCTGAGCCGACGGCGGCCGGACAGGACTCCGGCTCGGCCGCCGCACCCCAGCCGTAGTCCGCCACCGCACCCGCCAGCGGCTGCGCCGCCGCATCTAGTTCGCGGCGGCGCCGCCGTCCTGGCCGGCTGGAGCGCCGGCGTCCTGGTGCGCGCCGGTGTCCCCGTGCTCAGCCGGATCAGCGTGCCCGGGGGCCGCGGCGCTGTGCTTGTCCTGCGGCATCGCCACGGCTCCTGAGCCGCGGATACGCCAGCGGGGGCCCCGGAACTGCCGCTGGAGTTCCTCGATGACCTCGTCGTTCCACTCGTGGGTGCGGATCAGCCGGTAGCGCTCCCGGGCGATGGTCAGGTACGCGTCGGCGTCGGTGCCGGAGCCGACCAGGTCCGCGGCGTGCAGCAGGCGCACCACCGGGGTGAACTCCTCGGTGAACCAGCGCCGGGACACCTCGGCCCGGTCGTAGAACTTGTGCTCGTGCTGCATGAGGCGGAATCCCCAGGCCTCCACGGCCTCACCGAGCTCCGCGTAGCCCCAGGGATCGGAGAACGTGATCTTGGAGTAGGCCTGGGCCGGAAGCTTGACCCGCGACCGGAACAGCCGCTCATAGCTCTTGTAGAGCAGGTCCCCGCGGCGCCGGATGCCCCGGGCCGGCACCGCCGTGAGGATCTCCGTTACATAAGCGTCGATCGTCTTCTGCCCCATGGCCAGGGCGATCGAGACCCGGTGATGCCCATCGACCACGAAGTGCAGCTCACCCACGCGGTACACGTCGATCGGCGGGATGGACTCACCCCGGCGCTGGGCCAGGGCGAGCCGCTCCCAGCGCTCCCGGACCCGGCTGGAGGTGGGCCGGAACCGGCGGTCGAAGTCGCGGGTGGAGTCCACGGTGCCCACCACGGTATCGAGCTTGATCACCTGCAGGCCCAGCTTGCGCTCGCCGGTCATCCCGAGCGCGGCCACGACCTCGTCGAACGGCAGGATGAGGTTGACGTCGTCCGGTTCCCGGCGCAGCCGCTGCGACAGCCGGGCCAGCACCTGGCGCCGCCGGGCCCGCTGGAAGTCGTTCTCCACGTCGGCCCGGGGAAAGCCGGTGTCAGCGGGCACGGTTCCGGCCAACTCTGTACGGCCCGGGCACGTCAGTGACCCGCCCGGTCGCCGGGTCGAGGTCGAGCAGCTGCCACCCGGTGACGTTGCGGACCAGCGTGCCGCCGAGCCAGTGATCCCGCGGCCCGGCCGGATCGGGGTCCACGTGCCCGTGCAGCAGCACGGCGGGCCGCAGCCGTCCGGCGAGGACGTTCAGGGCGGGGAAGCCCTGGTGTACTGGATCGCGGCCGTCGCCCACGCCGCGCGGCGGCGCGTGGGTGATGCAGCACGTCCACCGGCGATCGCCTGCCGGGCCGCGCAGCCAGGCCCGGGCGGCCAGCCGCCGGGCCCGGCGGGCCTGCTGCCGGTCGCTGTACTGGTTGGGGCCGGGGCGGTAGCGGCGGCAGCCGCCCAGGCCGGCGATCCGCAGGCCGGCCACGTCCACGACCTGGCCGTCCGCGCTGATCGCCCCGTCCGGCCACGGCGGCCGGGCCGGCAGCCCGGCGCGCAGCGTCAGGCCCGCCCGGCTGACGCGGTACCCGGACAGGTCAGGGTCATGGTTGCCGGGCACGAACACGAGCGGCACGTCGAGCGCGTTCATCAGGTAGCCCAGGTACTCGAACGGCAGGTCGCCGCAGCCGAGGATCAGATCGGCGCCGCGGGCCGGGCCGATGTCGGCCCACAGGCCTTCGTCGACCACGTCGGAGACGGCCAGGACGCGCAGCACACCTGCGATCGTACGCCGCGAACCCGGGGCCGCCGGCAGGTCAGCGCGAGGCAGTTTCCCTGACGTCCAGGCCACTGCGCCGCAGCGCGGCCTCGGCCCGGTAGATCTCGGCCTGCGGGACCAGGTCACCGGGCGGCAGCGGGGGGACGTCCAGCCGCTCGCACGCGACCCGCAGCAGGTCCAGGTAGGCGCCGCGCAGCGCGCGCAGCCGCATCCCCTTGGCGGGCAGGTCGGTGCGGGTCTCCATGGCCTCCAGCTCGGCGCGCAGACGGCGCATCCGCGCGCCCAGCCGCTCGATCGGCTCGACGGTCACCGGCGCCTGCCCGCGGAACCGCGATGACTTGCGGCGCTCCGCGACCCAGCGCCACACCCGGACGCTGCCCAGCAGCGAGTAGCCCACCGCCGTGGGCAGCAGGATCACCCCGATCAGCTCGATAGCCGGGCTCATCTGACCAGTCTCCGCCAGTCCCGGGACCAAGGCAAGGGCTGGGCCAGGTCAAGGCCGGTTCGGGGTTACTGTGGGCCGACCCCGCCCCCATACCGCCCGGGAGAACCATGGACGCGCCACGTACCCAGCCCCGCTGGTGGCATGGAGCCACCCTGTACCAGATCTACGTCAGGTCCTGGCAGGACACCAACGACGACGGATACGGGGACCTCAACGGCGTCACCGCTCATCTGGACTACCTGTCCTGGCTCGGCGTGGACGGCATCTGGCTGTCCCCGACCATGCTGTCCCCGGACGAGGACTGGGGCTACGACGTCTCGGATTACCTGGGCGTCCACCCGGAACTCGGCACCCTGGCCGACCTGGACCGGCTGATCGCCGAGGCGGCCCAGCAGGGCCTGCGGGTGCTGCTCGACCTGGTCCCCAATCACACCAGCAGCGCGCACCCCTGGTTCGTCGAGGCAGTCAGCGATCCAGCCTCGCCGCACCGGGAGTTCTACGTGTGGGCCGATCCTGCCACCGGCGGCGGGCCGCCGAACAACTGGCTGGCCGCGACCGGCGCGTCGGCCTGGACCCTGGACGAGTCCAGCGGGCAGTACTACCTGCACAACTTCCTGCCCAGCCAGCCCGACCTGAACTGGTGGAACCCCGCCGTGCATCAGGCCTTCCAGGAGATCCTGCGGTTCTGGTTCGACCGGGGCGTGGCCGGGTTCCGGATCGACGTCGCGCACGGGCTCTACAAGGACGCCCAGCTCCGTGACGACCCGCCCGCCCCCGAGGAGGGGCTGGTCGGCGGCCGGTTCGGGCTGGCCCAGGTGTACAGCGCGAACCGGCCGGAGTCGCACGGCGTGTTCCGGGACTGGCGGAAGATCGCCGAGAGCTACCCGGTGCCCCGGGTGCTGCTCGGCGAGACCTGGGTCGGCGACGTGGGGGCGCTGGCCGCCTTCCACGGCCAGGGGGATGAGCTGCAGCTCACGTTCAACTTCCCGTTCGTCTTCGCCCCGTTCACCGCGGAAGCCCTGTCCGGCGTGGTGGCCGAGTCGCTGGACAAGCTGCCCGCCGGGGAGTGCGCGGTCTGGACCGCGTCCAACCATGACATCAGCCGGTTCCCGACCCGCTGGTGCGGCGGGGACGAGCGCCGGACGCGGCTGGCCCTGCTCATGCTGGCTACCCTGCCCGGCGCCCTGGTCCTGTACTACGGCGACGAGCTGGGCATGACCGACGTGGACGTCCCGGCCAGTCTGCTGCGCGACAAGATGCGGTCTGAGGCCGGGGCCAAGGAGAGCCGGGACCGGGCCCGGACCCCCATGCGGTGGGACTCCTCACCGTCCGGGGGGTTCGCGGGCGAACGGGTGCAGCCCTGGCTGCCGTACGGTGACCCCGCGCGCGGTTCCGTTGCGGAGATGCAAGCGGAACCATCGTCCATCCTGAACCTGTGCCGCGACCTGCTGGCGCTGCGGCGGCGGGAATTCGGCGGCCAGCTGGCCAGCTACGAGCAGCTGCCGGCGCCGCGCGGGGTGTGGGTCTACGAGACCGGCGGCCTGACGGTCGCGGCCAATCTCAGCGACGAGGCGGCCACGCTGGACGGGCCGCCGGGCGCGGTGCTGCTCGCCACCGTCCCGGGCGCGCTGGACGGCCTGGTTCTGCAGCCCTGGGCCGGGGTGATCGCCCGCTCCATCGTCTGAGCCCGGCCGCCGGGTGCGGTGTTACGGGCCGGCCGCCGGGGGCGGGCTGGGCGTGCCGCTCCCGCCGGGCGTGCTGCTCACGGTGGGGGACGGCGTGGCCACGGCCGAGGAACCCGGCAGGTGCGGCGAGTTCAGCGCCGCCTGGTCGGCGAGCGCGATGGCCAGCTGGCCCATGGCGGTGGGGTGGAACGGCGCGGCATCGCCGAGTCCCTGCACGTAGGGCTGGGTCGTGCAGAGCTGGTGCCCGGTGAAGTCCGGCCTGACCGAGGTGAAGCCGAACTCGGCGGCCCCCTTGGCCAGCACCGCGTTCAGCGTGGCCAGCCGTGAGCTGAGCGTCCGCTCCTTGGCGCTGGTCATGCCGACCTTGGTCAGGCAGGTGAGCTGCAGGTCGAACGGGTTGTAGTAGCGGTTGATGATCACCTGGGGGTGGCTCGGCAGCGCCGCCAGCTGGCCGAGCAGCTGCAGGTAGTTCTTGCTGAACGAGTGCAGCTGCTGCTGGAAGTAGGCCGTGGTGGCCTTGTCGTTGCAGGTCCTGGCGACCGCGCACAGGCGCAGCATGGCCGACCAGTCCAGGTCGTCCGCGCCGACGCTGACGATGACCGCGGAGGCGTGCGTGGCCCGGTCCAGCGCGTCGATCTGCGCGGGCTCGGTCTCGCCGCCGCGCCCTTCCGGGCCGAGCAGGCCCTGGCTGATCGTGGCGCTGTTGCAGGCCAGGTTCATCACCTGCCAGCCGTTGGAGCGGGCCAGGTCCTCGGCGTAGGAATCGGTGCTCCGCCCGCAGGCCTGGTCGGCGCGGGACGCGTCGTGCACCGCGGGCAGCCCGGCGCCGGCCGCGGTGGAGTCGCCGATCACCACCAGCCGGACGCCCGGCGGCACGGGCACGCCCTTCCTGGCGTCGGTGGCGGTCCGCTCGCTGCCGACAAGCTGGCTGAGCGAGCGGACCTGGCGCAGCGTCGACGGCGCGGTGTAGGCGGTCAGCATGATCGCGCCCAGGTTGATGACCTCGGTCAGCACCAGGCCGCCGGCCAGGAGTTTCAGCGTCGTCCTGTGGGCCAGGCGGCGCCAGCCGGCCAGCGCGCCGAGCAGCATGAGCGCGCCCAGGGCGGTGAGCCCGATCTCCCAGGCGAAGTAGTGGATCCAGCCGCTGGCCAGCCGGTCGCCCAGGATCCGCTCGGCGCCCGCGGGGCCCGCGCCCTGCACGAAGTTGGTCAGCTCGCTGTTGATGGTGATCTGGGTCAGCTGGATCCGGGGGCGGACCGGGCCGAGGAACTGCACGTGGGTGGGCAGGGTCTGGCCGAACAGGTCCACCTCGCCCGGGCCGGAGAAGCTCAGGCTGGGCGCTGAGGTGCCGACCTTGATGACCTGGCCGGCGACCGTGACGGTCTGCAGGGGCGTGACCTTGAGGGCCACGCCGATGGCGACGGCGGCGGTGACCAGGGCGGCGGCCAGCCAGATGGCCCAGCGGGTGCGGCGGCCGGGGCGGCGCGACCAGGCCGGTCGCGCGGGTGCAGGTTCATCGGGCGCCTGCGGTGCGGTGGTGGGGGCCTGCGGCGCGGTGGTGGCGGGCCTGCGGCCCGGTGGCTGCCTCGGTGGCCGCTCCGGCGGCGCGCTGCCCGGGCCCCGTCATCGGCGCATCGAGCCTGCGTCCGGGCAGGGACCCAGGCTGTCGCGCACGCCACCGACCATCGCCATAACTTCACCCGAAACTACCCGCTGCCCGGGGCTGCGACACGTCGCACGCCCCGCCGCGGCATCGGTGCCGGTCACGGCCTGCGGAACAGCTGAGGCTGGGGTTCCTCGAGGTATCGCGTGGGTTTCTGGAACAGTGCGCCCGAGGGGTAATCCGGGTCGCTGCTCTCGCCGCAGGACGTGAAGCCCTGGCGCTCGTAGTAGGCGTGCAGTTCCTTGTTGCTGCGCCACACGTCCACCCTGATCCAGTGGGCCCCGGCGTCCCTCCGCGCGGTCAGGCCCGCCCAGTCCAGCAGGGCCGCACCGAGCCCCCGGCCGGCGTAGTCACGCCGCACGACCAGGCGGCGCACGTACACCGCAGGCTCGCGCTGCCACTGGGCGGGCCAGATCGGATAGTCCTCAGGATCGGCGGTGATCGTGGCCATCGCGATGCCGTTGTCCCGCAGCAGCCAGGTCTTCCCGGCGATCAGGTCACGGCGGATCCGGTTGCTCCGGTCCTCTTCGCTGCGCCACGGCTGGGACCACTGAGTGGTGTCCTTGGTTTCCCGCAGCCACCGGGCCGCTGCCTCGATCAGGCCGACGATGGCGTCGTGATCGTTCTCGTCGGCGCAGCACAGATCCAGAGGTAAATAACCCACGATTCCAAATCCTGCCCATAACGAAGGATTTGGAATCGTGGCCGGCCGGGGGAGCGCCGGTCAGCGGGCCCGGGAACGTGTTACTGGAGGTGCCCGGATCGGGTGGCCGGGCCCCCAGGGACACCGGAAAGCCGTGGGACATGACAATCATCGCTTCAGCCGCTCCGGGCCCAGGTGCCGTGCTAATTTCATTCCCCGCTGTCGGCGCTGGCAGGGATCAAGCTGACCCAGCGCCGGCAGCGTGCTAAGGCCGTGACGGCATCCGCAAGGCGGAGATGCCGCAGGCCGGGCCGCGCCCTACTCTTCAGCGTGGGTCGTAGTGCTCATAGCGGTACTGGAGCGACGGGCGGCCAAAGCGCTTAGCCATGACACCTCCTCGTTTCCTCATCTCAATCTCACTGGTTCGCGCCCGGGAATCCCGGGTTCGCCAGGGCTGGTGCCCTGTTCCGTGGCCCGCATGCATGGCCCACGGAAGTCTCTGGGTTACGTCTGCGGAAGCGCTCTTCTCAGGCCGTGGCCGGGGACGGGCCGCCCTCCGCGGCAGGCTGGGCGGGAGCGGTCGCGGGAGTAGCAGCGATCCCGGGCACCTGCCCGACGTTGACCGCGAACTCGTTCCGGTCCGCCGGGTACACGCTGACCGTGAGCCTGAAGGGCGCGCCGCTTTCGTCGAATGCTGTCCGGCGGGTTTCGATGACCGACACCCGGCCATCGTCGGGCAGTCCGAAGAAGCGGGCCTCCGTGGCGTCCGGCGGCCGCACTTTGACGGTGTCCCGGTAGCCGACCTGCTTGATGCCGATGCTCTCCCGGAGGTACTCGACCGATCCCTGCTGGATGTCAAGGGCGTCGATGAGCCGTGTGGCTCCGCGCTGGACCAGGCTCAGCGGATAGAAAGAGGTCTGCAGCGACCATGGCGTGCCATCGATGTGGCGCTCCTGATTGCGGCTGACCACGGTGGATCCCTCGTCGGATCGCAGTTCCTCCGCGTTCGAGGTGCCCGCCTGCTGGATCTCCACGCGAGGCACGCTGGCGTCCGGCCTTCTGAGGGTGGCTTTCACCTCGTTCAGGTAGATGTCGCCGTCGCTGCCGACCCACGGATCCCCGGTCAGCGTGGTGATGAACGGGACGATCTTCTGCACGACGAAGGTGCCCTGGCCCGGCCGGGTCTCCACCAGCCCCCGGGTGGTGAGCAGCTTGATGGCGTCGCGGACGGTGTTACGCGACGCGTTGTACTTCTCCCGGAGTTCCAGTTCGGTCCGAAGCTGGGCTCCAGGCGCTAGCTCGCCGGCCTCGATCTGGCGGCGGAGATCCTCGGCGATCTGCCGGTACATCGGGTCAACCATGGCACCTCCCAGAGATCCCAACCACCCCGACAGGTGGGCTGGCTGGGCTCGAAAGGATCATACCCATTATCTGGCTCTTCAGAATCTTTGGGCTGTCTGGGTTTAGTCCCTTCATGAGGGGCTATAACCGGACTAGATACCAAAGGTTGGGATGACTAGGATGGCTAGATCCATTGGACTCAGTCTAGCAGTAGGTCTGTTTGGGCGCACATGGATCAGCCGTGAGGCCCCAACACCCGCCTCAGCCCGGCCACCCATACCGGAAACGAGGACAGCAGGACGGCGGCACCACCGCCGAGGGGCCAGCAGTAAGGGGACCGCCATGGCCACCATCGTCGTCATCGCACTCGTCATCTTCGTCGCCGGAGCCGTCGCCGGAGCCATCATCCTGGTCAGCTGGGGCATCCGCCGGGAAGAGCGGGATTTTTCCCTGACCCGCCAGGCCCCGCACCAGGTCAGCCTGGGCACCCGCCGGGTGACTGGCCTCTACGTCCGCCAGCGGACTGACGTGGCGCCTGCTCCCGCCCGCCGGGAGGACATGCTCGTCTGACCGCCCGCCAAGCCGGGCCGGCCGGGCCGCGGGGACCCGGCCGGCCCGCCACCGGGGCGTCCGCGCCGCACCATCGCCGGGGCATGGTGCGGCGCGGATGGCTGTCCGGGCCTGGTAGCTGTCCGGGCCTGCCGCTGTCCGCGCGTGCCTTTCCGTGCCCGCCCCGGCTGGTCCGTCCCGCCAGGTCAGCCGGACCGCGCGGCCCCGAACACTAAGCTCGCTAGCGTGCAAGACTCCGCTCCTTATCCCTGGTCCCCGCAATCCGCCACGGGCGTGGGCTCGATGCCCGGCACCGATCCGCTGGAGGCCATCCGGTCTCATCCTCGATGCGCTCCCGGACCTGCCCCACCTGGCCGAGCTCCCGGACCGCGGCGTGGGCGCGGACATGATCGGCCGGACCGCGGGGCTGCTGATCGACCTGCCGGTGGACACGACCACCCGCGGCTGGCGGCTCGCCGACCGCCCGGGCCGGGACCTGCGCCGCGCGCAGTCCCTGCTGGCCCGGGACCTGGACGCGCTGGAAGAGGCGGCCGACGGCTACCAGGGCCCGCTGAAGCTGCAGGTCTGCGGGCCCTGGACGATGGCGGCCAGCCTGGAGCTGGCCCGCAGCCAGGAGCCCGTGCTGGCCGACCCGGGCGCGCTCCGTGACCTGACCGAGTCGCTGGCCGAGGGGATATCCGCGCACGTGGCCGGGGTGGCGGCCCGGGTGCCTGGCGCGCGGCTGCTGCTCCAGGTGGACGAGCCCGCGCTGCCTGCGGTGCTGGCCGGCGCGGATCCCGAGCGCCAGCGGGTTCAACCGGGTCCGGCCGGTCGAGGAAGCCGACGCCGAGTCGGGCCTGCGCGCGGTGCTGTCCGCGACCGCGGCCCCCACCGTCGTGCACTGCTGCGGAGTGTCGGCCCCCCTTGGCATCATCAGGAGGGCGGGCGCGGACGGGGCGGGCATCGACCTTGGCGTGCTGCGCCGGGGGGAGGAAGAGGTGCTGGCGGAGGCGGTCGAGGCGGGCCTCGGGATCTTCGCCGGGCGCGCTGCCTGCCACGCCGGTCCCGGCTACCCCCGCGGCAGCACCAGCCGGCCGGCTGCGGGCCAACGGCCCCGCACCGGACGCTAGTTCTCCGCAACGCAGCCGTTCAGGCACACTGCCCGACGCCAGGACAGCCGCCGACCGGGTGGTGGAGCTGTGGCGCCGGATGGGGTGGCCGGCGGCGCCGCGAGCCCGGCGCGGCCGGTGTCGCGGCCCAGGTGGTGATCACTCCGGGCTGCGGTCTGGCCGGGGCCCCGCCGGACTACGCCCGGGCCGCGCTGGCCCGCTGCCGTGAGGCAGCCCGGATGCTCCCCGAGCTGATCGAGGAGGAGGCCCCGTGAACCAGCCGGACGGCCCAGGCGCTGTCCCGGCCAGCCAGGCCCCGGCCGGCGACCCTCCCGCCAGCGACCCTCCCGCCAGCCAGGTCCCGGAGTCGGGCGGGATTCCCGGATCGGGCGTGGACGCGGCCGCCCGGCACCGGCACGCCGAGCTGAGCGCGGAGATCACCGAGGCCAATCACCGCTACCACGTGCTGGACTCGCCGACGATCTCGGACGCGGAGTACGACGCGCGGATGCGTGAGCTCCGCGCGCTCGAGGAGCAGTTCCCGGAGCTGCGCACCCCCGACTCGCCCACCCAGCGGGTGGGCGGGGCCATCTCCACCGAGTTCACCGCGGTGGAGCACCTGGAGCGGCTGCTCAGCCTGGACAACGCGTTCTCCGCCGAGGAACTCGACGCCTGGGCGGCCCGGGCCGAGCGGCTCGGCGGGACCGGCCCGTACCTGTGCGAGCTGAAGATCGACGGGCTGGCCGTGGACCTGGTGTACCGGGGCGGCGCCCTGGTCCGGGCCGCGACCCGCGGCGACGGGGTGACCGGCGAGGATGTCACGCCGAACATCCGCACGATCGGCGTGGTCCCGCTCCGGCTGCAGGGCCCCGGCGTGCCCGACACGCTGGAGGTCCGGGGGGAGGTGTTCCTGCCCGTCGCGGCGTTCCACGAGCTGAACGAGCGGCTGACCGGCATGGGCCGCCCGCCGTTCGCCAACCCCCGCAACTCGGCCGCGGGCTCGCTGCGGCAGAAGGACCCCCGGGTCACCGCGACCCGGCCGCTGCAGCTGATCGTGCACGGGGTCGGGCTCGCGGCCGGCGACGCCCCGGAAACCCACTCCGGCTGGTACGAGCGGCTGCGCGGGTGGGGACTGCCGGTCAGCGACCTGTTCCAGGTGATGCCGGGGCTGGACGGGGTGCGGGAGTACATCGCGCACTACGGCGAGCACCGGCACGACACGCCGTATGAGATCGACGGGGTCGTGGTCAAGATCGACCGGCTGGACCTGCAGCGCCAGCTCGGCCACACCAGCCGGGCACCGCGCTGGGCCATCGCCTACAAGTACCCGCCCGAGGAGGTCAACACCCGGCTGCTGGACATCCGGGTGAACGTGGGCCGGACCGGGCGGGTCACCCCGTTCGCGGTCATGGAGCCCGTGGTGGTCAGCCAGTCCACGGTCGACCGGGCCACGCTGCACAACGCGGACGAGGTGGCCCGCAAGGGCGTGCTGATCGGGGACATGGTCGTGCTGCGCAAGGCCGGCGACGTGATCCCCGAGGTGGTCGGGCCGGTGGCCGACGTGCGCACCGGGGACGAGCGGGCCTTCGAGTTCCCGACGGTGTGCCCGGCGTGCGGGACCCCCCTGGTCCGGGAGGACGGCGGGGTGGACTGGCGCTGCCCGAACACCCGGGCCTGCCCGGCCCAGCTCCGGGAGCGGCTCTTCCACCTGGCTGGCCGGGGCGCCCTGGACATCGAGGTGCTCGGCTATGAGGCGGTGACCGCGCTGCTCGACTCGGGGCTGGTCACCGACGAGGGCGACCTGTTCGCGCTGACCGACGAGGACCTGGCCACCTGCTCGTTCTTCGTGAACAAGCAGGGCACCCTGACCGTGAACGCGGGCAAGCTGATCGGCAACCTGGAGGACGCCCGGCGCCGGCCGCTCTGGCGGATCCTGGTCGCCCTGTCCATCCGGCACGTGGGCCCCACCGCGGCCCGTGCGCTCGCGGCCCAGTTCGGCTCGCTCGACGCGATCACGGCCGCCTCGGCGGAGGCGCTGGCCGCGGTGGACGGCGTGGGCCCGAAGATTGCCGACTCGGTGATCGAGTGGTTCGGGGTGGACTGGCACCAGGAGATCGTGCGGAAGTGGCGGGAGAACGGGGTCCAGCTGGTGACGCCGGGCTGGACGCCGCCGCCTGCTCCCGAGGACCCGGCCGCCGGGCTCCCCCTGTCCGGGGTGGCCGTGGTCATCACGGGCAGCCTGGAGGCGTTCAGCCGGGATGAGGCCGCCGCGGCGGTGCAGGCCCTGGGCGGGAAAGTGACCTCGTCGGTCTCCAAGAAGACGGCGTTCCTGATCGCCGGGGACAAGCCCGGAAGCAAACACGACAAGGCGCTTACCCTGGGCGTGCCCGTCCTTGACGAGGCGGGCTTCGGGGTGCTGCTGGACAATGGCCCGGCCGCGGCGGCCGAGCAGGCCGTGAGCCCTGATGCCGCCGGGGCTCCCGCGTCCGCTGACGAGTCCTGATAATGACGCATCATCTGGGCCGGAAATTGATTCGGCTGGTCTGCACTGCTCTGACCTGCGAAATCATCGTTGTTCGGCAATGCACTGTAACAGATAGTGTGCGATTGGCTTCGCGAAGTACCGTTTTCGCCGTACCCTGCTGACAGAGCCACGCGTATCCCCGCCGGCTGGCTCCGGCTGGCTGCGGCACGAGGACACCATGAGGGACCCGAGCGACACCAGGGACATCGGTCCGCGGATCGGTTCTCCGCTGTGGAACTACATCACCGCCGTCACGGTGGCGGGTCTCGGCGGCATCCTGGTCGCGGTCCGCGGCCTGCCTGGCTCGGGGGCCTCCGCGCTGCCCGGCGCCCCGCTGATCTGGGTCGTCGCCGCCCTGGCCCTGCTCGGGGAGCTCAAGCGGATCGTGACGCCGGGCAAATCCGGGCCCGACGCCGGCGCGGTCTCGGTGACCTTCTGCTTCGCCGCCCTGCTCTACTGGGGCTTCCCGGTCGCCGCGCTGCTCCGGGCGGTCACCACGCTCGTGGTCGCGCTCTGGGCCCGCCAGGCCGTCTTCCGGGCGCTCTTCAACGTCGCCCAGCTCACCCTGAGCCTGGCCGCGGCGGGGGCCGTCCTCGCCGCCGCCCACGTCCACCCCTCGCCGTCGCGGCCCTGGGTCCCGGCCGGGGATCAGGTGGCCGTGGTCGGCCTGGCCGCGGCCGCCTACTTCGCCTGCAACTTCGTCCTGGTCGGCGTGGCCGCGGCGCTGCACGGGCGGGCGCCCATCCTGGCCACCCTGCGCAAGGCCCTGCCGTATCAGGCGTTCGTCACCTTCGCGCTGCTGTCCGCGGCGCCGCTGGTGGTCGTGGTGATGAACCGCTCGGTGCTGCTGGTGCTGCTGTTCCTGCTCCCGCTCAGCGCGATCTACGCCAACGCGGCCATGTCGCTGAACCGCGAGTACCAGGCGCTGCACGACCAGCTGACCGGGCTGCCGAACCGCACGCTGCTGCTGCGCCGGACGGCGGAGGTCCTGGCCGAGGCCGGGCGCACCGGGGCCGGGTGCGGTTTCCTGCTCCTGGACCTGGACCGGTTCAAGGAGGTCAACGACACGCTCGGGCACCCGCTGGGGGACGGGCTGCTCCAGGTGATCGCCTACCGGCTGGCCCGCAGCGTGCGGCCGGGTGACGTGGTCGCCCGGCTGGGCGGCGACGAGTTCGCGGTGCTGCTGCCCGCCGTGCCGACGCTCGGCGTGGCCGGCGAGGTGGCCGCGCGGCTGCGCGCCGCGCTGGCCGAGCCCGTGCGCCTGGAGGGCATGTCGTTCGAGATCGAGGCCAGCGTGGGCATCGCGCTCTACCCGGACGACGGGACCACGGTGGAAGTGCTCCTGCAGCGCGCGGACGTGGCCATGTACCTGGCCAAGGAACGGCGTACCGGGGTCGAGACGTACGAGGCCCGCGCGGACCGCTACTCCCCGGCGCGGCTGTCCCTCCTCGGTGACCTGCGCCGCGGCATCGACCAGGGCGAGTTCGAGCTGCACTACCAGCCCAAGGTGTTCCTGGAGACCGGCCGGACCGCGGGCATGGAGGCGCTGCTGCGCTGGCGGCACCCGGACCGCGGGCTGATCGGGCCGGCCGAGTTCATCCCCCTGGCCGAGCAGTCCTTCCTGATGCGGGAGCTGACCGCGCACGTGGTCCAGCTCGCGCTCAGCCAGGCGTCGGCCTGGCGGCGCAGCGGCCTGGCCGCCCAGCTGTCGGTCAACGTCTCGCGCCGCGACCTGCAGGACGGCGTGCTCGCCGCCACGATCGAGCACGAGCTGGCCGGGCAGGGCCTGCCTCCTGGCGCGCTGCTGCTCGAGATCAGTGAGCGGGCGCTGACCCGCGAGACCGCCGATATCGCGGGCGGGCTGAGCGCGCTGCGGTCGCTCGGCATCGAGCTCAGCGTGGACGACTTCATGACCGGCTTCACGTCGGTGGGCCGCCTGAAGGAGATGTCCGTCGGCGAGGTGAAGATCGACCCGTCTTTCGTCGCGGGCGTGACCACCAACCCGGACACCGAGCTGATCGTGCGCTCCGCGGTGCACCTGCTGCGCGGGCTCGGCATCCGGTCGGTGGCCGAGGGGGTCGAGTCTCCGCAGGTCGCCTCGGCCTTGCGGGAGATGGGCTGCGTCGCCGCCCAGGGCTGGCAGTTCAGCCGGCCGCTGGACGCGGCCGCCGCCACCGCCTGGCTGGCGCACCAGCGCCCGGCCCCGGCCCCGGTGCCGGCGCCCGCCGTGGCCGCGCCGGTCCCGGCGCCCGCCGCGGTGTCCGCCCCCGGCGCGCTCCCGGGCGGCCTGCCGCAGGCTGCGCCCGCGCCGGGCCCGATGCCGGGCCCCGGTGCCGAGTCCTGTGCCGAGTCCTGTGCCGGGGGACAACCGCCTGGACGCGGCGGCCCGGTCATAATCCCGGCCGCCCGCTCCGGGGCCGGGCCTAGGATGGCATCCATGTCCATTGCCCGCGCCGAAGTGGCCCACCTGGCCCGGCTGTCGAGACTGGCCCTGACCGACGAGGAACTTGATCACTTCGCGGTCCAGCTCGACCAGATCATCTCGGCCGTCGCGCGTGTCCAGGAGGTCGCCGCGGAGGGCATCCCGCCGACCTCGCACGCGGTCCCGGTGACCAACGTGCTCCGCGACGACGTGGTGGTACCCCCGCTCGGCGCGGACAAGGTGCTGGACCAGGCGCCAGCCATGCAGCAGCAGAGGTTCCGGGTGCCCCGGATCCTGGCGGAGGACTGATCGTGGACGACGAGACCAGGCCAGGCGAAGCCATGCCTGCCCCGCAGGCCAGTGAGCTGACCCGGATGACCGCGGCGCAACTCGCCGCGGCGATCGCGTCCGGGCAGGTGTCCGCGCTGGAAGTCACCGAGGCCCACCTGGGCCGCATCGACGCGGCCGAGGGGCAACTGCACGCGTTCCTGCACGTCGCGGCGGACAGCGCCCGGGCCGCCGCCCGCGCCGTGGACGAGCGGCGCGCGGCCGGGGAGGTGCTGGGGCCGCTGGCCGGCGTGCCGCTGGCCCTCAAGGACGTGTTCACCACCACCGACATGCCGACCACCTGCGCCTCGCGCATCCTCGGCGAGTGGCGGCCGCCGTACGACGCGACCGTGACCCGTCGGCTCCGCCAGTCCGGCGTGGTGCTGCTGGGCAAGACCAACATGGACGAGTTCGCGATGGGCTCCTCCACCGAGAACTCGGCGTTCGGCCCGTCCCGCAACCCGTGGGACCTGGCCCGGGTGCCTGGTGGCTCGTCGGGCGGCTCGGCCGCGGCGGTCGCGGGCTTCGAGGCGCCGCTCGGCATCGGCACCGACACCGGGGGGTCCATCCGGCAGCCCGCCGCGGTCTGCGGGATCGTCGGGGTCAAGCCGACCTACGGCGGCTCGTCCCGGTACGGGCTGATCGCCTTCGCCTCGTCGCTGGATACCCCCGGGCCGCTGGCCCGGACGGTGCTGGACGCGGCGCTGCTGCACGAGGCGATCTCCGGGCACGACCCGTGCGACTCGACCTCCGTGGACGCGCCGGTCCCGCCGGTCGTGGCCGCGGCCCGGCAGGCGGACGTGAGCGGCCTGCGCATCGGGGTGGTGCCGGAGCTGAGCGGCGAGGGCTACCAGCCGGGGGTGCTGGCCCGGTTCAACGAGGCCGTCGAGCTGCTGGAATCCCTGGGCGCCAAGATCGTCGAGGTGCCCTGCCCGCACTTCACCTACGCGCTGCCCGCCTATTACCTCATCGCGCCCAGCGAGTGCTCCTCCAACCTGGCCCGCTTCGACGGCATGCGGTACGGGCTGCGGGTCGGGGACGACGGCACGCGCAGCGCCGAGGAGGTCATGTCGCTGACCCGGGCCGCCGGATTCGGGCCCGAGGTGAAGCGCCGCATCATGCTCGGCACCTACGCGCTGTCGAGCGGTTACTACGACGCCTACTACGGCAAGGCCCAGCAGGTGCGGACCCTCATCATCCGGGACTTCGAGGCCGCGTTCGAGCAGGTTGACGTGCTGATCTCGCCGACCACGCCGACCACCGCGTTCCCGATCGGCGAGCGGGCCGACGACCCGATGGCCATGTACCTCGCCGACCTGTGCACGATCCCGTCGAACCTGGCCGGCAACGCGGCGCTGTCGGTGCCGTGCGGGGTCGCGCCCGAGGATGGCCTGCCGGTGGGCCTGCAGATCATGGCGCCGGTCCTGGCCGACGACCGCGTCTACCGGGTGGCCGCGGCCGTGGAGGCCGCGCTCACCCAGCGCCGCGGCGGCCCGCTGCTGGACGCCATCCGCGGCCCGGCGGGCCTGCCCGCACCGGAAGGGAGCAGCGCATGACTGAGCGGGCGACCATGGACCTGGTCTCCTACGAGGACGCCGTCTCCCGGTACGACCCGGTCATCGGCCTGGAGACGCACGTCGAGCTGGGCACCGTGACCAAGATGTTCTGCGGCTGCCCGGCCCGGTTCGGCGGCGAGCCGAACTCCCTGGTCTGCCCGGTCTGCCTGGGCCTGCCCGGGTCGCTTCCGGTGACCAACCGGACCGCCATCGAGTACACGATGAAGATCGGGCTGGCGCTGAACTGCGCGATCGCGGTCACGGCCCGGTTCGCCCGGAAGAACTACTTCTATCCGGACATGCCGAAGGACTACCAGATCTCGCAGTACGACGAGCCGCTGTGCACCGACGGGTGGCTCGACATCCTGGTGCACGACCCGGCCGCCGGCGACCAGCCGCGGCCGGTCCGGATCGAGATCGAGCGGGTGCACCTGGAGGAGGACACCGGCAAGTCGATGCACGTCGGCGGGGCCACCGGGCGGATCCACGGGGCGGACTACTCGCTCGTGGACTACAACCGGGCCGGGATCCCGCTGGTGGAGATCGTGACCAAGCCGGTCGCGGGCACCGGGGCGCTGGCCCCCGAGGTGGCCCGCACCTACGTCTCGGAACTGCGTGACCTGCTGCGCTCGCTGGGCGTGTCCGACGTGCGGATGGAAGAGGGCTCGCTGCGCTGCGACGTGAACACCTCGCTGACGCCCAGGGGGGCCTCCGAGTGGGGAACCAGGACCGAGACCAAGAACGTGAACTCGCTGCGCTCGGTGGAACGCTCGGTCCGGTACGAGATCCAGCGGCAGGCCGCGCTGCTGGACGCGGGGCAGCGGATCGTGCAGGAAACCCGGCACTTCAACGAGGAGAGCGGGACCACCTCGCCCGGCCGGAGCAAGGAAGAGGCGCAGGACTACCGCTACTTCCCCGAGCCCGACCTGGTTCCGGTCGCACCATCCCGGGACTGGGTGGAGAGCGTCCGGGCCCAGCTGCCTGAGCTGCCCGCCGCCCGGCGGGCCCGGCTGCAGCACGAGTGGGGCCTGTCGGACCTGGACATGGCGGCGCTGCGGAACGCCGGCGCGCTGGACCTGGTGGCTGAGACGGTCGCGGCCGGGGCCACGCCGGCCGACGCCCGCAAGTGGTGGCTCGGCGAGCTGCTGCGCACCGCGAACAAGTCCGGCGCGGAACTCGACCGACCTCCCGATCACGCCCGCCGACGTGGCCCGGGTGTCTGAGCTGGTCGACTCGGGCGCGGTCAACGACCGGCTGGCCCGCGAGGTCATCGAGGGCGTGCTGGCCGGCGAGGGCACGCCGGACGACGTGGTCAAGGGCCGCGGCCTGGCCGTCGTCAGCGACGACGCGGCCCTGTCCGCCGCGGTCGACGAGGCCATCGCCGCCCAGCCGGACGTCGCGCAGAAGATCCGGGACGGCAAGGTCGCCGCGGCGGGCGCCCTGGTCGGCGCGGTGATGAAGGCCACCAGGGGCCAGGCCGACGCCGCCCGGGTCAAGGAACTCATCCTGGAGCGCCTCAGCTGAGCCGGGCCAGATGAGCGGGGCCCGTACTGAGCTGCCCAGGCTGATCTGGGTGCCGACGGCCGAGGTGGCCGCGGGGCTGGACGGGCTGGACGGCGCCGAGGTTGAGGTGGTCGCACCCGACGGCGCGCCGCTGCCGCCCAGCGCCGCCCGGGTCGAGTTCTACGTGCCGCCGTTCTTCCCCCGGCCGCCGGGGATCGCGGCGATGGGCCAGATGCCGCGGCTGGCCGTGGTGCAGACGCTGACCGCCGGCGTGGACCGGCTGCTCGCCGGCCTGCCCGCCGGGGTCACCCTCTGCAACGCGCGCGGCGCGCACGACGCGAGCACGGCGGAGTGGGTCGTCGCCGCGATGCTCGCCGCCCTCCGCGAGTTCCCCGGGTTCGCCCGGGATCAGGCCGCACAGCGGTGGAACTACCACTTCACCGACTGCCTGGCGGGGAAGACCGTGCTCATCGTCGGGTACGGGTCGATCGGCGCGGCGGTGGAGCGGCGGCTGGCCGGCTTCGAGGTGCAGGTGACCCGGGTGGCCCGGACGGCCCGCCCGGACGTGGCCGCCGTGAATGACCTGCCCGTGCTGCTGCCCGGGGCGGACGTGGTCGTGCTGCTGGCCCCGGTCACGCAAGAGACCATCGGGATGGCTGACGCGGCGTTCCTGGCCCGGATGAAGGACGGCGCGCTGCTGGTCAACGCGGCCCGCGGGTCCCTGCTGCACACCGACGCCCTGGTCGCGGAGCTGCGGCGGGGCCGGCTGCGGGCCGCGCTCGACGTGACCGACCCCGAGCCCCTCCCGGCCGGTCATCCGCTCTGGACGATGCCCGGCGTGTTCATCACCCCGCACGAGGCGGCATCCACCCCGGTATCGGTCGCGCGGATGATCGGCCACGTCCGTGACCAGGCGGAGAGATTCCTCAATGGCGCGCCGTTGCTGAATGTCATCTCCGGCAGTTATTGAGAATTCCGCTGCTACGGAAAGGCTTCCATCAATTACCCCTGGTCAATGCCATATGACCGGGTTACGGGCCGCCGCGGCGAGCGAGATGTCTCCCGGAGGACGCCCTTCCTCAATCGAAGTGTGACCTAAGGGGCCTAAAGTGAGCAGCATCGTTCACTGGCGATGACCGCGACCAGCCCGCTGGCGGGTCCCGCAGCACACCGTGCGGGCACCCTGCCCTGTCCTGGTGACCGTGCGTCTTAGCTCGGTTGCGCAGGAAATAGTCAGCCTGGGCCCACAAGGCGCCGCTGGCGTACCTGGAGTGGCGCAGCAGCGGAACAGAGCAGCGGAAGGAGACTCGGTGCACCCGCAAGCATCGGGTGACCCGCGATGAGCCTGGCCGCGCAGGCAGCAACCACGGTGGTAGCCCTGATCGCTGCCGTGGCCGCAGTCAGCCTCTGGCGGGGTGCCAACCGGCACACAGGCTCTGTCCGGCGTGCCTACCGGGTCTTCACGCTCACCGCGCTGCTCTGGGGGACTGGGTGCCGTCGGCCAGCAGGCGCTGGCCAGCGCCTCAGCCGGGACCACGTTCCCGTTCACCGTCGCCGACCTGCCCGGGCTGCTGGCGCTGCCCGCCCTGGTGGCCGGGCTGGCCAGCCTCGCGTCACGGCGCGAGGCGGCGCGTCATCCGCTGGCCCAGCGGCACCGGGCCCGGGTCGGCACCGCGGTGGCCCGCGGCGCGGACGGGTACGTGGTGGCGTCCGCCCTGTTCATCATCGGCTGGATCACGGTGCTCAGCGCCGGCTACGCGCACTCGGGTGATGACCCGGGCACGTTCGCCGCCGAGCTCATCAACCCGCTCGCCGACCTGCTCGTGCTCGGCGGCGTGCTCCCGCTCGCGGTGGCGGCGGGACGCCGCGGCGCCGCACCGGTCGTCGCCCTGCTCGCGGTGACCGTCAGCGACATGCTCGCGGTCGGGGCGAAGATCACCAACGGGCACCCCGGCGCGGCCGCCCAGCTGCTGCTGGTCGCCGGGTTCTGCGTGCTGGGCTGCGCCCCCTGGCTGGGCGGACTCGTGGCGGGCGGGCCCGGGGATGCCGGGCAGTTCGGCCGGGCCGCGGCGCACGTCACGACCTGCGCTGGCCGCGCTCAGCGCGGCGGTGGCCGCGCTGGTGCTGATCGGCTGGGTGCTGGCCGGCAGCCCGTCGGCCGAGCCGGTACTCGCCCTGGTCACCGGGACCGCGCTGCTCGCGCTGACCGCCCGGGTCGTCATCCTGGTCCACCGGGACAGCATCCGGTCCAGGCTCTGGAACGAGTCGGGGCAGCAGTTCCGCGAGCTGGCCGACCGGATCAGCGACGTCGTCCTGGTGTGCGACTACGCGGGTGCGATCAGCTTCGCGAGTCCCGCGGTCCGCGATTACGGCTACACCCAGGCCGGCCTGGAAGGCCAGGTGCTGATCGACCTGGTCCACCCGGAGGACCGGCTGGGCGGGCTGCGCGCGGTCCGCGAGGCGGCGTCGGTGGCAGGCGGGCCCGAGACGGGCGGATCGGCCCAGCCGGTCCGCTATTCCTGCCGGGTCCGGGCGGCCGACGGGACCTGGCGGTACGTCGAGACCACCCTCTCGCGGCACCGCAGCCAGGGCGCCCCGGACCGGCTGCTGGTCACCTCGCGGGACGTCAGTGACCAGGTGGCGCTGCGCCGCCAGATCGCCCACCTCACCTACCACGACGGGCTGACCGGGCTGCCCAACCGCGCCTACCTGGAGGAGCGGGCGCGGGAGGCCCTCGGCCACCCGGGCACGGGGAGTCCGGGCCCAGGGACCCCGGGCACGGGGAGCCCGGGCGTGCCCGGGGTCATCCTGGTTGACCTGGACGCGTTCACCAGCGTCAACGACGCCGCGGGTCCCAGCGCGGGAGACCTGGTCCTGGCCCAGGTCGGCGCGGCGGCTGCGGGCCGTGGTGCCGCCGCGGGGCACGGTGGCGCGCTGGGGCGGCGACGTGTTCGCGGTCCTGATCCAGGACGCCTCGTCCGCCGCGGAGATCGTCGAGCTGGCCCGGCGCATCCTGGCCAGCGTGGCCGCCGAGCCGTTCCGGGCCGCCGACCGCAGCGTGTCCCTGTCCGCCAGCGTCGGGGTCGCGCTCGCGGACGGCAGCCCGGCCGGGTACGTCTGGCGCAACGCCGACGCGGCGGTATCCCGGGCCAAGGAGTCCGGCGGCGGCCGGCTGGAGGTCTTCCCGGCGCTGCCGCCGCCCGGTACCCAGCGCCGCCTGGACCTGGTGGCGCAGCTGAGCCGGGCCCTCAGCCAGGGCCAGCCCGGCCAGGGCCAGCCCGGCCAGGGTCAGCTCAGCCAGAATCAGGCCGGCGACGGCCAGACCGGCCCGGATCAGCCCGGAGACGAGCAGCTCAGCGAGGGCCGGCTGGAGATCGAGTACCGGCCCCTCGCCGAGCTGGCCAGCTCCCGGATCGTCGGCGCCGAGGTGCTGCCCCGCTGGCGCGCGGACGGGGCCGCCGTACCGCACCAGGAGTTCCTGGCCGCGGCCGGGGCCGCCCGGGTGGCCACCGAGCTGGGCGACTGGATGCTGCGTGAGTCCTGCCACCAGGCGGCCGCCTGGCGGGAGGACGGCTGGGAAGCCAGCCTGTGGCTGCGCTGCCCGCCCGGGCCGGCGATGGAGCCGTTCAGCGACTCCGTGCTGGACGCGCTGGCGGGCAGCGGGCTCGCCCCGGCCGCCCTCATCCTGGAGGTTGCCTCCCAGGTGCTGGACGAGGGGGGCGACGCGGTGCTGCGCGGCCTTGGTGAGCTGCGCGAGCGCGGCGTCCGGCTGGCCGTGGACGTCTCCGGTGCCGGATACGGCTCGCTGGCCCGGCTGAGCCACCATCCCGTGGACCTGGTCAGGATCGGCCCCGGCCTGGTCGCTGGCCTGGGGGTGGACGCCGCGGCCGAGACCCTGATCAAGGCGCTGGTCCGGGTGGGCAGGGACGCGGGCATCCAGGTGGTCGCGGATGGTATCGAGCGGGCCGGGCAGCGCGATCTGCTCGCCGCCATGGGCTGCGTGCTCGGCCTCGGCCCGTTGCTGGCCGGGCCGGTGCCGCCCGCCAGCATCCCGGGCCCGGCCGGGAACCACGGTGCCGCCGGGAACCACGGTGCCGCCGGGAACCACGGGTGCCGCCGGGAGTCACGGTGCACGGCCGGAAGTCACGGTGCCGCCGGGAACCACGGGCCAGCGCAGGGCGACCTGCCGTTCGGTGACGTCATCTCACCAGCCCCTCATCTCGCCAGCTGAGACGAAAGGGCTCTCAAGTTGACGGCAGCCCGGGACTGGGACAGAGTGATACCCGTGTCCGGTAACCCCGTGCTCGTACTCAACAGGCGCGCAAGCAGCTGATTTAGTCCGGCTGCCTGCGCGCTACCCTCGTCCGCCTCATGGCGCCGAGGGTTTTTTGTTGCCCATCAGCTACCCACCGCAGATGAGGAAGCTTGCGATGACCGACCAGACGACCGCGGCCCCTCCCGGCCCCGGACTGGCAGGCACGGCGCGGAAGGGCCCTGGCCCTACGCCGCGCGACCTAGCAGCCAGAGCCGCGTCACGCGATGCGGCGGATACCCATCCCGGCCCGGCCCAGCCGGGAGCCGCCGCCCCATCGGGCGCGCCGGGCGAGCGGCCCCGCCCCGACCCGGGCCCGCGCCCTGAGGCGGCCCACCGTGGTGACCCCGCGCCGCGCAGCGAGCCCGACGCCGCGGCGGGCACCCGGATGACCGGTGCCTCGGCGCTGGTCCGGGCGCTGGAGCGGCTGGGTGTGGACGTCGTGTTCGGCATCCCGGGCGGCGCCATCCTGCCGCTGTACGACCCGCTCTTCGACTCGCCCTCGGTCCGGCACATCCTGGTCCGCCACGAGCAGGGCGCCGGGCACGCGGCCACCGGATACGCGCAGGTGACCGGGCGCCCCGGGGTCTGCATGGCCACCTCGGGGCCGGGCGCGACCAACCTGGTCACGCCGCTCGCCGACGCCTACATGGACTCCGTGCCGGTGGTCGCCATCACCGGCCAGGTGCCGTCCAGCCTGATCGGCACCGACGGCTTCCAGGAAGCCGACATCTCCGGCATCAGCCTGCCGGTCACCAAGCACAACTTCCTGGTCACCAAGGCTGAGGACATCGCCCGCACGGTGGCCGAGGCGTTCCACGTGGCCTCCACCGGCCGGCCCGGCCCCGTGCTGGTCGACGTGGCCAAGGACGCGCTCCAGGCCGAGACCGAGTTCCGCTGGCCGCCCACCTTCGACCTGCCCGGATACCACCCGGTGACCCGGCCGCACTCCCGGCAGGTCCGTGAGGCGGCCCGGCTGATCGCCGGGGCCAGCCGCCCGGTGCTGTACGTCGGCGGCGGCGTGCTCAAGGCGGGCGCCAGCCAGGAACTGCTCGAGCTGGCCGAGCTGACCGGCATCCCGGTCGTCACCACGCTGATGGCGCGGGGCGGCTTCCCGAGCAGCCACCGCCAGAACCTGGGCATGCCCGGCATGCACGGCACGGTGGCCGCCGTGGGGGCACTGCAGAAGTCCGACCTGCTCATCACCCTCGGCGCGCGCTTCGACGACCGGGTCACCGGCAAGCTGGACAGCTTCGCGCCCGGGGCCGCGGTGGTGCACGCGGACATCGACCCCGCCGAGATCTCCAAGAACCGGCGCGCGGACGTGCCCATCGTGGGGGACTGCCGCGAGGTGATCACCGAGCTGATCGCCGCGGTCACCGCGGAGTTCCAGGCCGGCCACCGCACCGACCTGGCCCCCTGGTGGTCCCAGCTGGATGCCTGGCGCAGTACCTACCCGCTCGGTTACGACCAGCCCGGGGACGGGTCCGCTGGCCCCGCAGTACGTCATCGAGCGGATCGGGAAGATCGCCGGCCCGGATGCGATCTACGTGGCCGGGGTGGGCCAGCACCAGATGTGGGCCGCCCAGTTCATCAGCCACGAGCGGCCCGGTCACTGGCTGAACTCGGGCGGGGCCGGCACCATGGGTTACGCGGTGCCCGCCGCGATGGGCGCCAAGGTCGGCGACCAGGCCGCGTGCGTGTGGGCGATCGATGGTGACGGCTGCTTCCAGATGACCAACCAGGAGCTCGCCACCTGCGCGGTGGAGGGCATCCCGGTCAAGATCGCCATCATCAACAACGGCAACCTCGGCATGGTCCGCCAGTGGCAGACGCTGTTCTACAACGAGCGGTACTCCAACACCGACCTCGACCGCCGCGCGCACAGCATCGAGGCCGGGCTGGCCGGCGCCGAGGGAGCCGGCGCGCCCCGGCACGATCCCGCGCCCGCCGGGCGCGGCACCCGCATCCCCGACTTCGTCAAGCTCGCCGAGGCGTACGGATGCGTGGGCCTGC
The DNA here is from genome assembly GCA_963851025.1 of uncultured Actinomycetes bacterium. Classification (GTDB taxonomy): domain Bacteria; phylum Actinomycetota; class Actinomycetes; order Streptosporangiales; family Streptosporangiaceae; genus RYN-230. The sequence goes on along the minus strand of CAWKOA010000022.1, from coordinate 330,154 downwards.
GCTGCGAGGACGCCGGGAGCGTGGACGCGGTGATCGAGCAGGCCATGCAGATCAACGACCGGCCCGTGGTGGTCGACTTCATCGTGCACCGCGACGCCATGGTCTGGCCCATGGTCGCCGCGGGCACCAGCAATGACGACATCATCGTGGCGCGCAACATGGCGCCGGACTGGGATGTGACCGAATGAGCCAGGGGCTGGCCCGCCTTCGTGATCAGGAGCCGACAATGAACAGGCACACGCTCTCCGTGCTGGTGGAGAACAAGCCCGGCGTGCTCGTCCGGATCGCCGGCCTGTTCTCCCGTCGCGGGTTCAACATCGACTCGCTCGCGGTCGGGCCCACCGAGCACCCCGAGATCTCCCGGATGACGATCGTGGTGGACTGCGCGGATCACCCGCTGGAGCAGGTGACCAAGCAGCTCAACAAGCTGATCAACGTGCTCAAGATCGTCGAGCTCGAGCCTGCCGCCTCGGTGCAGCGGGAACTGCTGCTGATCAAGGTGCGGGCCGACCTGGAGAGCAGGTCGCGCGTGCTGGAGACCGTGACGCTGTTCCGTGCCAAGGTGGTCGACGTGGCCCAGGACGCGGTCACCGTCGAGGCGACCGGTAATCGCGACAAGCTGGACGCCCTGATCAGGGTGCTCGAGCCGTTCGGTATCAAGGAACTCGTCCAGTCCGGCATGGTCGCCCTCGGCCGCGGCGGCCGGTCGATCACGGACCGGGCGCTGCGGCCCGTGGACCGGGTGGCCGAGCGCACCGGGGCCGGCGCTGGCGCCGTAACGTCCCGCCCGTGCTGGCTAGTTCTGTGGTGGCTAGGACTGTCCTGGCCTGATGAGATGAGCAAGCGGTAAGCGAAAGGCAGACAATGGCAGACATCTTCTATGACGACGGCGCCGACCTCAGCATCATCCAGGGCCGGCACGTCGCTGTCCTCGGCTACGGCAGCCAGGGACACGCGCACGCGCTGTCGCTGCGTGACTCCGGGGTCAACGTCCGGGTCGGGCTCCCGGAGGGCTCCCGCAGCCGGGAAAGCGCGGCCAACGAGGGGCTGCGGGTCCTCACCCCGCGCGAAGCCTGCGAAGAGGCCGACCTGATCATGGTGCTGGTGCCCGACCACCTGCAGCGGGCGCTGTACGCCGAGGCCATCGAGCCGAGCCTGATCGACGGCGACGCGCTGTTCTTCGCGCACGGGCTCAACATCCGCTACCAGCTGATCCGCCCGCCCGCCGGGGTGGACGTGTGCATGGTGGCCCCCAAGGCCCCGGGTCACCTGGTCCGCCGCCAGTTCGCCGAGGGGCGCGGCGTGCCGGTACTTGTCGCGGTGGAGCAGGACGCCACCGGGAACGCGTGGCCGCTGGCCCTGTCCTACGCCAAGGCGATCGGGGGCACCCGGGCCGGCGCGCTCGTCACCACGTTCAAGGAGGAGACCGAGACCGACCTGTTCGGCGAGCAGGCCGTGCTCTGCGGTGGCGTCTCCGAGCTCATCAAGGCGGGGTTCGACACCCTGGTCGAGGCGGGCTACCAGCCCGAGATCGCCTACTTCGAGTGCCTGCACGAGATGAAGCTGATCGTGGACCTGATGTACGAGGGCGGCATCTCCAAGATGTACTGGTCGGTGTCGGACACCGCCGAGTTCGGCGGCTACACCCGCGGGCCGCGGCTGGTGGACGAGCGGACCCGCGAGGAGATGCGCCGGATCCTCGGTGAGGTGCAGGACGGCACGTTCACCCGTGAGCTGATCGAGGAGTTCGACTCTGGCCGGCCGAACTTCCTCAAGCGGCGTGAAGCATCCCGTGCGGACCAGATCGAGCAGGTCGGCGCCCAGTTGCGGCCGCTGATGAGCTGGCTGGACTCCCCGGGTGACGCAGACGGCTCCTGAGCACGAGTGTCACGGTGTGGCGCCAGCCCTGCGCTGGCGCCACACCAGCCGCCCCCGCCTGCGGGGCCCCCGGGGCCCCGGGGCCAGTTACCGCGGCTTACCCGGGCAGCCCGCAGCACGGCCGCCCCACCAGCCACTCCCGCAACGGAGCGCGCACGGCCGTACGGCTGGCGAATCCCCACGACTCGTGAACGTTTTCACAAGCTCCGCTAGACTGAGCTCTCGCTGTCCGTCATGAGGGGCCAACGCCGTGCCTGCACCTATCGTCCTCATCGCCGAGGAACTTTCGCCGGCCGCCGTCGCGCAGCTGGAATCCGACTTCGACGTGCGGTACGCGGACGGCGCTGACCGCCTGGCGCTGCTGGCCGCGCTCGCCTGCGCCGACGCGGTCATCGTGCGCAGTGCCACCACGATCGACGCGGAAGCGCTCGCCCATGCCCCTCGCCTCCGGGTGGTCGCGCGGGCCGGGGTCGGGCTGGACAACGTTGACGTGGAGGCGGCCACCCGGGCGGGCGTGATGGTGGTGAACGCGCCCACCTCCAACATCGTGAGCGCCGCCGAGCATGCGGTCGGCCTGCTCCTCGCCGTGGCCCGCAACGTGCCGCAGGCTGACTCCTCGCTCCGGGCCGGCGAGTGGAAGCGGTCCGCCTTCACCGGCGTCGAACTCGACGGCAAGGTGGCCGGCATCCTCGGCCTCGGCCGGATCGGCGTCCTCGTGGCCGAGCGGCTCAGCGCGTTCGGCATGCAGGTCATCGCCTATGACCCCTACGTGCCCCCGGCGCGGGCGGCCCAGCTCGGCGTGCGGCTGGCCAGCCTGGACGAGCTGCTGGGCGAGGCCGACTTCATCACGGTCCACCTGCCGAAGAACGCCGAGACCATCGGCCTGCTCGGGGACAAGGAACTGCACCTGGTCAAGCCGGGCGTGCGGGTCGTGAACGCGGCGCGGGGCGGCATCGTGGACGAGGAGGCACTCGCGCTGGCGCTGCGCGAAGGCCGGGTGGCCGGGGCGGCCATCGATGTGTTCGCCGCCGAGCCCGCCACCGGCCACCCGCTCCTGGACATCCCCACGGTCGTGGCGACGCCGCACCTCGGCGCGAGCACGGCCGAGGCCCAGGAGAAGGCGGGCACCCAGGTCGCCAAGTCCGTCCGGCTCGCCCTGGCCGGCGAGTTCGTCCCGGACGCGGTGAACATCCAGGGCGGCGCGGTCGATGAGGACGTCAAGCCGGGCCTGCCGCTGGCGGAGAAGCTGGGCCGCATCTTCACCGCGCTGGCCGGCGGCATGGCCGCCCGGATCGATGTGGAAGTACGGGGCGAGATCGCCAGCCACGATGTCCGGGTCCTCCAGCTGGCCGCGCTCAAGGGTGTCTTCGCCGATGTGGTGGAGGACGCGGTGACCTACGTGAACGCGCCGCTGCTGGCCACGGAGCGCGGCGTGGAGGTCAGCCTGGTCACCGAGGCTGACAGCCCGGACTGGCGGAACCTGGTGACGCTGCGCGGCATCATGCCCGACGGCCAGGTGGTCTCCGTGTCCGGCACCCTGAGCGGGCGGCGGCAGCAGGAGAAGCTGGTCGAGGTCAACGGCTTCGAGATGGAGATCGCGCCCGCCGAGCACATGGTGTTCCTTACCTACACCGACCGGCCGGGCGTGGTGGGCACGGTCGGCCAGATCCTGGGCAGCGAGGGCATCAACATCGCCGGGATGCAGGTATGCCGGGACGCGCGGGGCGGCCACGCCCTGATCGTGCTGTCGGTGGACTCGGCCATCCCGGCCGTGGTACTCGACGACATCCTGTCCACGATCGGCGCCGTGCTGGGCCGCACCGTTGACCTGGACGAGCGCTAGCCGGACCGGCACCAGGCCGGTACCGGCTCCGGCCGGCACCGTCTCAGCTATGAGAGACGGATCCGTCCCGCAGGCGACAACCCGGCGCTAAGGTACTAGGATGTCCAAGCATATGCGGCGCTTCGTATCCATCATTAGCGGCCGTAGCGGGGCCTGATCAGGGCAGGCCGGCCGACCCGCTGCGGGAAGCGGTGCTGGCCGTAAGTCCGCCCGAGGGAATCTCACCTCAGCGCGCCCGGAACCCCGGGGCTGCTGACGCGCACCGCGGCCTACCCGGCCAGCGGGACGCGGGCCACCCGCCCGGCGCCGTGCGGTGAGTCGCCAGCTACGCGTCAGGAGACCGCGTCGTGTACGACATGTATCCATGGAACCAGCCCGCTGACGGGTCCCCGGCCACCCGGCCCCGCCCGGCCCGCCGGGCCGCCCGGCGCCCCAGGACCGGCCGCGCCGCTCCCGCCACCCAGGCCCTCCAGATGGCCCTGGACCGGCGTGATAATGGCGGAGAGTCAGCGGCCACGGCCGGCCAGTAAGGTACGCGCATGGCATCTTCAGCGATCAAGCTCGCCGTGATCGGCGGGGACGGCATTGGCCCGGAAGTTGTGGCGGAGGCGCTCAAGGTCCTCCAGGCCGCGAACGTGGGCATCGACGCCACCACCTATGACCTCGGCGCGGAGCGCTGGCACCGCACCGGGGAGACGCTGCCCGATTCGGTGCTGGAAGAGATCCGGTCCCAGGACGCGATCCTGCTCGGGGCGGTCGGGGACCCGTCCGTGCCCAGCGGCGTGCTCGAGCGGGGACTGCTGCTGCGGCTCCGCTTCGAACTCGACCAGTACGTCAACCTGCGCCCGGTCCGGCTCTACCCGGGCGTGGTCACGCCGCTGGCGAGCGTCCGGCCCGAGTCGATCAACATGCTGGTCGTCCGGGAAGGCACCGAGGGCCCCTACGCTGGGGCCGGCGGGGTGCTGCGCAAGGGCACGCCGGAGGAAGTGGCCACCCAGGAGAGCCTGAACACCGCGTTCGGGGTGCGCCGCGTGGTCCGGTACGCGTTCGACCGGGCCGCCGAGCGTCCGGCCCAGAAGCTCACCCTGGTGCACAAGACCAACGTGCTCGCCTACGCCGGGGACCTGTGGCAGCGCACGGTCGAGGCGCTGGCCAAGGAGTTCAGCTCGATCGCGGTGGACTACTGCCACGTGGACGCCGCCTCGATGTTCTTCGTCAGCCAGCCGGACCGCTTCGACGTCCTGGTGACCGACAACCTCTTCGGTGACATCCTCACCGACCTGGGGGCGGCGGTCGCGGGCGGCATTGGGCTCGCCGCCAGCGGGAACATCAACCCCGAGCGGACGGCTCCGAGCATGTTCGAGCCGGTGCACGGCAGCGCGCCGGACATCGCCGGCAAGCAGAAGGCCGACCCGACCGCGGCCATCCTGTCCGCGGCCATGCTGTGCGATCACCTCGGCCTGACCACCGAGGCCGCCCGCATCGAGCAGGCCGTGGCGGATGACCTGGTCGAGCGCCAGGGGGCGTGGGCGGCGCGGGTCACTCCCGAGATCGGCGACGACATCGCCGCGAGGGTGGCCGGATAATTCAACACACTGCCGTGACAGCCTGTCGCAGGCCGTCACGGCCGGGGCAACGGCGCTCCGCCCGCTGAGGGCGGCCGCGCCGGGTTAGAGGAAGGACCCTGTCATGACGGCAAGCCCGAGCACCGAGATCGCTTTCGACGTCCGCGCCAGCGCCGATCCTGTTCCCCCGGCGGAACGCGAGCGTGTCCTGGCGAGCCCGGGGTTCGGGGAAGTATTCACGGATCACATGGTCACGCTCCAGTGGACGCAGGAGCGGGGCTGGCATGACGGCCTGGTCCAGCCCTACGGGCCGCTCATGCTGGAGCCGGCCACGGCGGTGTTCCACTACGCCCAGGAGATCTTCGAAGGGCTCAAGGCCTACCGCCAGGGCGGCGGCCCGATCGTGGCCTTCCGGCCCAGCGCCAACGCGGCCCGGTTCAACCGGTCCGCGACCCGGCTGGCCATGCCGGAACTGCCCGAGGCGGCGTTCCTGCGCTCCATCGAGCTCCTGGTCAGCCAGGACCGCGACTGGGTCCCCACGGCGGAAGGGCACAGCCTGTACCTGCGGCCCTTCATGATCGCCACCCAGCGGGGGCTGGGCGTGAACCATCCGTCCTCCTCCTACCAGTACACGGTCATCGCGTCCCCGGCCGCGGCCTACTTCAAGGGCGGGGTCCGGCCGGTCTCGGTGTGGCTGTCCGAGGACTACACCCGCGCCGCGCCCGGCGGGACCGGCGAGGCGAAGTGCGGCGGCAATTACGCGGCCGCGTTCGCCGGGCAGATCCAGGCCGTGCAGAGCGGCTGCGACCAGGTGGTCTGGCTGGACGCGGTGGAGCGGCGGTGGGTCGAGGAAATGGGCGGGATGAACCTGTTCTTCGTGTACGGTTCCGGCCCGGACGCGCGGATCATGACCCCGGCGCTGACCGGGACCATGCTGCCCGGCATTACCCGGGACTCGCTGCTGAGTCTCGGGCCGGACCTCGGCTTCCCGACCGGGGAGGGCAGGATCTCGGCGGACCAGTGGCGCGAGGAGTGTGCGTCCGGCGAGCTGACCGAGGTGTTCGCGTGCGGGACGGCGGCGGTTATTACGCCGGTGGGGAAGGTCAAGAGCGCGAGCGGCGAGTTCGTGGTCGGTGACGGGGCGCCTGGGCCGGTGACTACGCGGCTGCGGGAGGAGCTGGTCGGGATTCAGTATGGGCAGCGGCCGGATCCGCATGGGTGGGTGCACAAGATCTGCTGAGGTTGGGCGGGTCTGTTTGACGGGAGGTGGGGCGGGGTCCGCGCCGGGTGCGCTGGCTGGCCCTGGCTGGGTGCGTGGATCCGTCTCTTGCGGCCGGCGCGGGTGTGCTTCTTCCGCCCCCCGTATCGGGTACGCCAGCGCACCCGGCCCAGACCCCACCCCACCGGCTCGCTCGCCTGCGGCGTCGCACCGGCGGTGCCGCCCATTCGGCACGGGTCTGGCCCCGGCCGGTGCTCGCCTGGCGGCTTTGCACGTTCGGTGCTGGTCATCGGGGACGGGTCTGGCCTCAGGGTGGGGGGTCGCCTGGCGGCTTCGCACGTTCGGTGCTGGTCATCCGGGATGGGGTCTGGCCTCATGGTGCGCTCGCCTGGCGGCTTCGCGGGTTCTGTGAAGCTGGGGGCGGGGTGAGAATTTACTGAAGGGCGGGGGGTGTTTGGGGGGCTGGGGTGGGTTAATGAGGGGAGCGCTTTTTCCTCGCCTGGGAGGCCTGTGGTGGAACGTCGTCGTTCAGTGGGGTGGGGGGCGTCTCTCGCCGCTTTAGGGGTGTGCCTGGCTGGTGTGGCGGGTGCCGCGGGGGCGGGGGCGGCGACGGTGGCTCACTCAGCCGTCCGCCACAGCAGTGGCGTGGCGGGGCCGGCGGTGCTGCTGGTTAACGGGGACCGGGTCATGGTGTCGGCCACCGGGCATACCCAGGGCACGGCGGTGGTGCACGCCGCGTCGAAGGGGCTAGGCGCGGCGAGCCTGAGCTACAGCGTGGGGAGCCATCACTATGTGATCCCCGCCGCCGCCGTTCCCTACCTGGGTCACGGGCTGGACTGGAGCCTGTTCGACCTCTCGTCCCTGGCCGCCAGGGAGACGGCGGGCCGGCTGCCGGTCAGGATCAGCTCCGCAGGGCGGCGGCATGCCCTCCCGGGGGTGACCGTGACCGGGTCCAGCGCAGGCGTGGCCTCCGGCTACCTGACCGCCGCGTCGGCCCGCGTGTTCGGTGCCGCGCTGGTGCGGCAGTTCCAGGCGGATCGCCGCAGCGGGAGCTACGGCCGGGACGGCATGTTCGCGGGCGGGGAGTCGGTCGCGCTGGCCGGGGCGGCTGCCGCCCCGGCCCGCCCGGACCTGCCGATGCACGTCCTGACCGTGACCGCGACGAACCTCTCCGGCCAGCCCGACACCGGGGACGTCGTGTTCGTGCTCAACCAGGACAACAGCGCCCTGTTCGGCGACCCGTTCGAGTCGATGAACGACTTCTACCACGGCAGTACGAAGTTCAGCGTGCCGGCCGGCAACTACCTCGCGCTGGGCATGTTCTTCGACCCGTCGGGTGCGACGCGGCTCGTGGTGCTGCCGCATTTCAGCGTGCCGTCCACGGGGACCGGCCCGACGATCCCGATGGCCGAGAGCGCGGCCAGCAGCAAGATCGGCTTCGCTACCCCGCAGCCGGCGAAGGTCACCGACGTCCAGGCGACGCTGCTGATCCAGCCCGCGGTGGGGTACGGGTCTGGGTTCAGCTTCGACAACGGCAACATTCCGCTGTACATCAGCCCGACCACCTCCGCGCCGCCGGCCGGCCAGCTCTACCTGGGAATCAACGCGCTGCTCAGATCGCCGTCCGCGGCGCCGTCCCCGTATCAGTACAACCTGGTGTACCAGGACACCAGCGGGGTCATCCCGGCGCAGGACTACACCGTCCAGGCCGCCAGCCTGGCCACGTTGCACGAACGGTTCTTCCAGGCCGGAAGGGCCAGGGGGGCCGGCTTCCGGATCGGGTTCTATCCCTGGGAGGGTGGCTACTTCACCTCCATCTACCCGCAGGCGCTGCCCTACCAGCGGATCGTGTTCGCCACCGGTGACCCGGCCGCGATCTGGGCCGCCCAGTACTGGCAGTCGTACCAGTCACTGTCCGGCGGCCAGTCGGCTGCGCTGGAGCAGTACGCCGCGGGGCAGACGGTGCCCGCGGACTGGAATGCCGCCCCGCTGCACATGGGCACCAACGCGAACCTGATCGGCGCGGCCAACCTGTTCGCCACGCTCCCGTCGGCCAGCCGCTCGGGTAACACGCTGGACCTGGACGTCACCCCGTTCAGCGACAGTGAGCCGGGCCATCTCGGGTCGGGCTTCCAGCCGGGGATCTTCGGCACGGCCGGCACGGTCACGGGCACTTACGAGATCGACCAGAACGGGAAGAAGATCGCGGGCGGCAACGCGGTCAAGGCCGCGCAGGGTGGCACGGCGCTGTTCACCCAGGTGAAGCTGGGTGCCCGGCCGTCGCTGATCAAGTTCACGGTCGGCGCCTCCCGGACCGGGCGGGTGTACGGCATGAGCACCTCCAGCCGCACGGTCTGGACCTGGCGATCGGCCCAGCAGGCAGGCGCGGTGCTGCCAGCCGGGTGGATCTGCCCGGCCAGCCAAGCCTGCGCGGTCCAGCCGATGATGACGCTGCGCTACGCAGTCCCCGGGCTGGGCCTGAACGAGTCGGCGGCCCCGGGCCAGCAGGTGCTGGTCTTCACCGCCGGGCACCTGCAGCTCGCGGCCGCGGCGGCGATCAGGGACGCCAGCCTGCAGGTGTCGCTGAACGGCGGCAAGACCTGGCGTCCGGTGGCCCTCACCGGCTGCGGGCCGGGCGCGTTCCGCGCGTCGTTCAGCGACCACCGGGCCGGGCCGGTTTCGCTGCGCGTCACGGCCAGCGACGCCGCAGGCGGCACGATCCGGGAAACCATCCTGTCCGCCTACAAGGTCTCCTGACCGGAAGCACGGAGCGGCACATCATGAGGACGTTAGAGGTTTCCGCCCCATCCTGGCTGCGCCGGACAGCGCGGGCGGCGGGGGCTCTGGCGGCCGCCGCGGCCCTGGCCGGGGGCGCCATGACCGCCGGGCTGCCGGGCGCGAGCGCCGGGACCAGCGGGGCGGCCGGGCCGTCCGCGCCGCCGGCGCGCCAGCCCGCGGGGATGAAGGCCGCGTGCGCGTCGGCCCCGCACGGGTTCGCGCGCTGCTACACGCTCTGGCGGCCGCAGGCCGCCGTCAACCGGTCGATCGCCGCCGGGCTCACCGGCCGCGCCACCCGGCCGCAGGGCTGGGGCGCCAAGGCCCTGGAGTCGGCCTACAAGCTGCCGGTCAGCCGCAACCCGCACCAGACGGTCGCGGTAACGATCGCCTACCACACCCCGCACCTGGCCCACTATCTGGCGGTGTACCGCCAGGAGTACGGCCTGCCGGCCTGCACGGGCGGGTGCTTCCGCGTGGTCAACCAGAACGGCAAGGCCTCCCCGCTGCCCTCCTCGGGCGTGGGCAGCGGCTGGGATCTGGAGATCACCCTGGACGTATCGATGATCTCCGCGGCGTGCCCGCACTGCCACATCCTGGTCGTGGAGGCGAACCAGCCGTCCCTCATCGACCTGGGCAAAGCCGAGGACACCGCGGCCCGGCTCGGCGCGCAGGTCATCTCCAACAGTTACGGCACCCGTGAGGACGGTTACTCGTACTCGCTCAGCCACTACTACGAGCACCCCGGGCACACCATCGTGGTGTCCGCGGGCGACTTCGGCTACACCGCGGCCAGCTGGCCAGCCAACCTGGGCCGCGTGACCGCCGTCGGCGGGACCGAGCTGAAGCGCGCCGGGAACGCCCGTGGCTGGTCTGAGACCACCTGGAACAACGCCATCGGGGCGGGCGGCAGCGGGTGCTCCGCGTACGCGCCCAAGCCCGCATGGCAGCCTGCCACCGACTGCCCCATGCGCACCGTCTCCGACGTCTCCGCCGCGGCGGACAACATTCCCGTCTTCAACCAGTTCTACGGCGGCTGGGTCACCGTGGCCGGCACCAGTGCCTCCGCGCCGCTCATCGCGGGGGTCTACGGGCTGGCCGGTAACGGCGCCAGCACGACCCAGCCGGTCCTGTACGCGCACGCCGGCTCGCTGTTCGACGTCACCTCGGGGAACAACGACTGGTTCGCCGGCACGGGCGGAGCCGCCTGCGGATACGACTCCCTCTGCGTCGCCGGGCCCGGGTACGACGCGCCCACCGGGCTGGGCACACCCGACGGCACCGGGGCCTTCTGAGCCCGGCCGCGCCTGCGCGCGCCGCGGCGCGCGCACGCCGGCTTTGCCGTTACCGGGCGCATGCACCCGTCCGCGTGTGTCACACTGGGTGCATGACGTCCGGCCGCATCATTATCGGCAGGCGCGTCGGCACCTAGCAGGGCCCGCCTCACGGCTGGCAGCCCGCACCGCCGACGCGCAGACCTCTCGCATGCCGCGAGGGGTCTTTTGTTTTGCGGGCAGCAAGGTACTCCACCCAGAAGCGCGGCCGCCGCCGCACGACAGAGACGGACCCAGGTCATGCCCGACGATGTGTTCCACGTCTACGACACCACGCTGCGCGACGGAGCCCAGCAGGAGGGGCTGAGCCTCACCGTCGCCGACAAGCTGGCTATCGCACGCCGGCTCGACGAGTTCGGCGTCGGTTTCATCGAGGGTGGCTGGCCCGGGGCGATCCCCAAGGACACCGAGTTCTTCCGGCGGGCCCGCACCGAACTAGACCTCAGGCACGCGCAGCTCGCCGCGTTCGGCGCGACCCGCCGGCCCGGCGTGCAGGCGGCCGACGACCCACAGGTCGCCGCTCTGCGCGAGTCCGGGGCGCCGGTCGTGACTCTTGTCGCCAAGAGTCACGACCGGCATGTCCGGCTGGCCCTGCGGACCACGCTGGAGGAGAACCTGGCGATGATCCGCGACACGGTCAGCCACCTGCGGGCCGAGGGTCAGCGGGTGTTCCTCGACGCGGAGCACTTCTTCGACGGGTACCGGTCGGACCCGGCCTACGCGCTCGAGGTGGTCCGGGTGGCCACGGAGGCGGGCGCGGACGTGGTCGCGCTGTGTGACACGAACGGCGGGATGCTGCCCGGGGAACTCGGTGACGTGGTGACCGCGGTGGCGGCGGCGACCGGCGCCCGGCTCGGCATCCACTGCCACGACGACACCGCCTGCGCCGTGGCGAACAGCCTCGTCGCGGTGGACGCCGGCGTGACCCACGTGCAGGGCTGCGCCAACGGGTACGGGGAGCGGGCCGGCAACGCCAACCTGTTCAGCGTGGTCGCCGGGCTCCAGCTCAAGAAGGGCCAGGTCGTGCTGCCCGATGGCTGCCTGGCCGAGATGAGCCGGGTGGCCCACGCGATCAGTGAGGTCACCAACGTCACCCCCAGCACCCACCAGCCGTACGTCGGCTACTCCGCCTTCGCGCACAAGGCCGGCCTGCACGCCTCGGCGGTCAAGGTGGACCCCATGCTCTACCAGCACATCGACCCCGAGCTGGTCGGCAACGATATGCGGATGCTGGTCTCGGACATGGCCGGCCGTGCCTCGGTCGAGATCAAGGGCAAGCAGCTCGGCTACGACCTGTCCGGTGACAAGGAGACCGTCGGCCGGGTGGTCGGCCGGGTCAAGGAACTCGAGGCCCGGGGGTACACCTTCGAGGCGGCCGACGCGTCCTTCGAGCTCCTGCTGCGTGACGAGCTGGCTGGTGAGCGGCAGCGTCATTTCCAGGTGGAGTCGTGGCGGGTCATCGTGGAGCAGCGGACCCGCGGCGAGGTAGTCAGTGAGGCCACCGTCAAGCTGCACGCCAAGGGTGAGCGGATCGTGGCCACCGGCGAGGGCAACGGGCCCGTCAACTCGCTGGACAAGGCGCTGCGGCTCGGCCTGGAGCGGCTCTACCCGGAGCTGGCCATGCTGGAGCTGGCGGACTACAAGGTGCGCATCCTGGAGGGCTCGCACGGGACCGGCGCGGTCACCCGGGTGCTCATCGAGTCCAGCGACGGCACCGGAGAGGCCGGCGGGACGTGGAGCACGGTGGGCGTGGACGAGAACATCATCGCCGCGTCCTGGCACGCCCTGGAGGAAGCGGTGACCTACGCGCTGCTGCGCGCCGGTTACCAGCCCCCACGCGACGGCGAGTGATGTCCCGGCGACCCGCCCGCACGGGCGGGCCGCCGGGCCGCCCGCCGTCGCATTTTGAGATCACTGCCTTGCGCACTGTCACGAATACGAAGTTTGCCGCTATAGTTCGCATATCCAAACTTTTTCCCTAGAGACATCTTCTGCCTCAGGCGGGGGATACCGGCCGCTGCGGAACGCGAGGGCCGCGGTGCTGGCCTATTTCGTCCTGCTGGGCGTGACCGAGGGGATGTGGGTCGCCCGGATTCCGGGCGTGAAAGCCGGCCTGCACCTGACCGACGGGCTGCTCGGCGCCTCGCTGCTGGTGGGCCCGGCCGGCCTGGTCGCGGTGATGCCGCTGGCGGGGCGGCTGGCCGACCGGTTCGGCAGCGCCCGGCTGAGCCGGCCCGCGGCGGCCGCGGTCGCGGTCATGCCGCTGTTCCTCTGGACGGGCCGCACGCTGCCTTCGGTCATGCTGGCCGTGCTGGCCTTCGGCATCGCCGGGGGCATGCTGAGCGTGGGCCTCAACGCGCAGGGTGTCCACGTCGAGCAGGCCTACGGGCGGCCGCTGATGGCCTCCTTCCATGCCTCATTCAGCGTGGGCGGACTGGCCGGGGCCCTCTTAGGCGGGCTGCTCGCCTCGCACCAGCTCGCCCCGGCCGGGCGCCCGCAGACGGTTGGCCTGGCGGGGATCGTGCTGACCGGGGTGGCCGTCGCGGTCATCGCCGGGCGCTGGCTGCCCCGCGAGCCGGGCCGTGGCCGGCGCCGGCCATCCGGGCCCGGCCGCCCTCCGTGGCGGGACCGGCCCGGCCGGCCGGGCCGGGCCGCCTGGAGCCCGCCTGGCTCGGCCCGGCTGACCGGGCTGGGCCTGCTGGCCCTGTGCTGCCTGATCGCCGAGGGAGCGGCGGCCAACTGGAGCGGGGTCTACCTCCGGGACAACCTCGATGCGCCGCGCGGGTTCGTGGCCGCCGGCTTCGCCGGTTTTTCCCTGGCCATGGCGGCCGGGCGGATGGCCGGTGACCGCCTCGCCGCCCGCTACGGCCCGGTCTGCCTGGTCCGCGGGTGCGGCCTGCTGGCTTCGGCGGGCCTGGCCGCCGCGCTGTGCACCCGCAGCCCGGTCGGCGCGGTCATCGGGTTCGCGGCCTGCGGGGGAGGTCTGTCCTGCACGGTTCCGCAGTTCCTGTCGGCCGCGGGCCACGCGGATCCGGAGCGGCCCGGCGCCGGCATCGCGCGGGTGGCGGGCCTCGGCTACCTCGGCCTGGTCGGCGGCCCGGCGCTGATCGGCGGGTTCGCCAGCGTGGCCGGGCTCCCGGCCGCGCTGTGCCTTCCCGTCGCGCTCGGGCTCTGCGTGACGTTCTTCGGGGCCATCGTGGCCCCGGGCCGGGCCGATCTCGGCGCCGGGCCCGTTCCCGACCCGGCCACGCCGGCTCTCGGCCCGGCCGGGGCCGGATTCGACCCCGCCGGGATCAGCGGAACGGATCCTGCCCGACCGGCCGGATCACGATCTCGCTGACATCCACCCCGGCGGGCTGGCCCACCGCGTACATCACGGCGGCCGCGACGTCGGCGGGCGCCAGCTTCGGGTCGGACTGCCGTCCCGGCAGGCCGGCCCGGCGTCGGTCAGCCCGGGCTGGATCAGGGTGACCCGGACACCGGTGCCCACGCACTCGGCGCGGATGCCCGCGGCCAGCGCGCTCACCGCCCACTTGGTGGCCGAGTACAGGCTGCCAGGCCGGGTCACGCGGCCGGCCACCGACCCGGTGAGCAGCAGGTGCCCGCCGGACCTGGCCAGCGCCGGGAGCACCGCGCGGGCCGTCAGCGCGGGGCCGAGCACGTTCGTGGCCACCAGCCCGTGCCACTGGCCAGGGGCCAGGCCGTCCTCGCCCAGGAACGAGGTCGGGGCCGACCAGCCCGCGTTGGCGAACACCACGTCGAGCCGGCCCAGCGTGCCGAGAACCTCGCGGACCAGGGCGAGCAGCTGATCCCAGTCCGACACGTCGCAGGACGCGGGCCGGGCCCGCGGGGGACCGCCGAGATCGGCGGCCAGCTCGCGCAGCGGGCCCGGCCTGCGGCCGGTGAGCACCACCCGGTAGCCGGCCCGGACCGCGGCCCGGGCCGTGGCCGCGCCGATGCCGCCCGACGCCCCGGTGATCAGGAAGACTGGATCCGGCACCGGGCCAGGCTAGCGGGCTGGGCCGGCCTGGGCTGGGCCGGTCTGGGCTGGGCTGGCGGGGCAGCGGCCTGGGGACCCGCGGTTTCCCGTACGGTTGGACTCATGGATGACAAGGAGATCCTGGGCCACATCGACGAGCTGATCAAGGCCGAGCACGAGCTCCGCCAGCAGGCCGCCGAGGGCAAGCTGCCCAGCGATGAGGAACAGGCGCGGCTCAGGTCGGTGGAGGAGTCGCTTGACCAGTGCTGGGACCTGCTCCGCCAGCGCCGCGCCCGGCGCGAGTTCGGCGAGGACCCGGGTGGCAGCACCGCCCGTCCGGCCTCCGAGGTCGAGGGCTACCTGCAGTAGCCGCCCCGCGGGCCTGCCGGGCCCGGCCCGGCCGCCGCGCTCAGTAGGCTCTAGAGTGCCCGGGCAAACAAGCCCGGGCCGAGGGCAGGACTCTCATCGAAGAGGTTGAGCGGTGCGCATCGCGAGATTTGCCAAGGGTGGCGAGGTCGCATACGGGGTAGTCGGGGAAGCCCAGGCGGATGGGTCCGGAGCGGCCCGGCCCGTCACCGGGGCCGCAGGGCTGAGCGTGATCGCGGAGCTGCGCGGCCATCCGTTCAGCCCGGGCAAGGGCGGAGTCCAGTTCACCGGGGCGACGTTCCCCCTGGATGACGTCCGGCTGCTGGCCCCGGTGCTGCCGAGCAAGGTGGTGGCCGTCGGCCGCAACTACGCCGATCACGCCCGCGAGATGGGCGGTGAGGCGCCCGCGGAGCCGGTCTTGTTCCTCAAGCCGTCCACCGCGGTGGTCGGCCACGGCGACCAGATCGCCTACCCGGTCAAGCTGACCCAGCGCGTGGACTACGAGGGTGAGCTCGCGGTGATCATCGGGAGGCTCTGCCGTGAGGTTCCCGCGGCCCAGGCGGCCGAGGTCATCTTCGGCTACACCTGCGCCAACGACGTGACCGCCCGCGACCTGCAGGCCCGGGACGGCCAGTGGACCCGGGCCAAGGGCTTCGACACGTTCTGCCCGCTGGGCCCCTGGATCGAGACGGACGCCGATCCTGCCGACCTCCAGCTCACCACCGAGGTGAACGGTGAAGTCCGCCAGCAGGCGCGCACCTCGCAGCTGCTGTACGACGTGCCCGCGCTGGTCGAGTTCGTCAGCACCGTGATGACCCTGCTGCCGGGCGACGTGCTGCTGACCGGGACCCCGGCGGGCGTCGGGCCCCTGGAGGACGGAGACGAAGTGTCCGTGACGATCGAGAACGTCGGGTCGCTGCGCAACACGGTGGTGAACCGTGACTGAGCACCCGGTGCCCCCCGCTGGTCACGCCGGGGACGGGGTGCGGGTCCGCTTCGCCCCCTCGCCCAGCGGCGACCTGCACGTGGGCAACATCCGGACCGCGCTGTACGACTGGGCCTTCGCCCGGCGTACCGGCGGGACGTTCGTGCTGCGGATCGAGGACACCGACCAGAGCCGGGTCACGTCCGAGTACATCGCCTCCGCCCTGGACACGCTCCGCTGGCTCGGCCTGCAGTGGGACGAGGGCCCGGAAGCCGGCGGCCCGTACGGTCCGTACCTGCAGAGCGAGCGGCTGGACATCTACCGTGAGTGGGTTCAGCGGCTGCTCGACGAGGGCCACGCCTACTACTGCTACTGCAGCCCCGAGGAACTGGCCGCCCGCCGGGCGGCGGCCCGGGCCGGCGGCGGCCCCAGCGGCTACGACGGGCACTGCCGGGTGCTCACCGCCGAGCAGGTCGCGGCCTACCGGGCCGAGGGCCGCAAGCCGGTGGTGCGGTTCCGGATGCCCGAAGGGTCCACCACGTTCACCGATCTGGTCCGGGGCGAGGTCACGTTCGACCACGAGCACGTGCCGGACTTCGTCCTGGCCCGGGCGGACGGCTCCCCGCTGTACACGCTGGCCGTCGCGGTGGACGACGTGCTCATGAAGATCACCCACGTGGTGCGCGGTGAGGACCTGCTGTCGTCCACGCCCCGGCAGATCGCCGTGTACCGGGCCATGGGCGTGCCCGGGGACCAGTTCCCGGTTTTCGCGCACCTGCCCTACGTGCTCGGCAAGGACGGGCAGCGGCTGTCCAAGCGGAACGGGGTCGTGTCGGTCAACTGGTACCGGCAGGAGGGGTTCCTGCCCGAGGCCATCGACAACTACCTGGCCCTGCTGGGCTGGTCCCCCGGGGAGGACCGGGAGGAGTTCACGCTGGCCGAGATGGCGGCGGAGTTCGACCTGGCCCGGGTGAACAAGAACGCGGCCCAGTTCGACGTGCGCAAGCTCGAGTCGATCAACGGGGACAAGATCCGCGCGCTGGACCCCGCCGATTTCGTCTCGCGGATCATCCCGTTCCTGCAGTGGGCCGGCGTGATCGGCGATCCGGTCAGTGAGGCGGAACTGGCCGTGGTCACCGCCGCCGCGCCGCTGATCCAGACCCGGATCAGCCGGCTCACGGAGGCGCCCGGCATGCTCGGCTTCCTGTTCGCCGACGAGGAGCATTTCGAGGTGGATGCCCAGGAGGCCGAGCGGGCCCTCGGCCCGGACGCGCTGCCCGTGCTCCAGGCCGCCGAGGCGGCGCTGGCCGAGGTCCAGCCGTGGACTGCCGAGGCCATCCAGGCGGCCCTGACCGCGGCGCTGGTCGATCCGGCCGGGCTCGGGCTCAAGCCGCGGGCGGCGTTCGCGCCGGTGCGGGCCGCGGTGACCGGGCGGCGGGTCTCGCCGCCGCTGTACGAGTCGATCGAGCTACTCGGCCGGGAGCGGACCCTGGCCCGGCTGGCCCAGGCGGTCAAGGCCATAGGCTGACCGGCCCGGTCCCCGCTGGTGTCATGACCGCTGGCCTGACCATCTTTCTAAACCGGTATAGTCCACGATAAAACCGTTATTGAGCTATTGACGCTAAACCGGTCTAGTGATGTCATTTCCGGTGAGCGCCGGCGCCCCGCGCGGGAGGCTCATCTGGTCCCCGCGACGGCGCGGCACCTGGCCGGGCCGTCCTCGTCCCCGTAGGAGGTTCGCCATGGCCGCATCGCATGAGCAGGATCACCGGCCGCGAGGGCCGTCCCGCCGGGCCCTGCTCGCCGGGACCATCACCGGCGCGGCGGGGTTCCTGGCCGGCGCGGGTGCCAGCCCGCTGGCCGCCGCGGCCAGCACCGGCCCGCTGGCCACGGAGGGCTTACCGTCCCGCGGCACCTTCCCGGGCCGGCCACGTGAGTTCGTGACCACCCGGGGCGGGTCGTTCTCGGTGGGCGGGGCCGCGTGGCGGTTCGGCGGCACCAACACGTACTACCTGCACCAGCAGTCGCACTACATGATCGACAGCGCGCTCAACGACGCGGCCGCCATGTCGCTCGCGGTGGTCCGGGCCTGGGCGTTCGCCGACGGCTCGGGCGGCAGCTACACCGCCTTGCAGCCCAGGCCCTACGTGTACGACAGCGCTGCGTTCGACTCCCTCGACTACGCCATCTACAAGGCGGGCCAGCTGGGCCTGCGGCTGGTGCTCGCGCTGGTGAACAACTGGCCCGACTACGGCGGCATGGCGCAGTACGTCACCTGGTTCCTCGGCCTGCCGGACGACTCCTACGGCGCCGCGGCCAACCACGACCTGTTCTACAGCACCAGGTCCATCCAGGACTGCTACCGCGCCTACGTGAAGTACGTGCTGACCCGGGTCAACCGCTATACCGGCCTGCGCTACAACGAGGATCCGACGATCATGACCTTCGAGCTCGCCAACGAGCCACGCAGCCGCAGCGACAAGACCGGGCAGCGCCTGCTGACCTGGGTCACGCAGACCAGCGCGTACGTCAAGGAGCTGGCCCCGCGCCAGCTGGTCACCACGGGCGACGAGGGTTTCTACGGCGACCCGGCCAACCCCGACTACCCGTACTCCAACTACGAGGGAGACCGCTGGAAGGACTTCCTCGCGCTGCCTGCGATCGACTACGGCACGGTCCACCTGTATCCGCAGGGCTGGGGGGAGAACCCGTCCGCCAAGCCGGGGACCGACCCGGTCAGCTGGGGCACCACCTGGATCACGGACCATCTCAGCGACGGGGCGGCGCTGCGCAAGCCGGTGGTGATCGAGGAGTACGGGCTGGCGATCAACGCCGCCCAGGGGGTCGCGGACGAGGCCGCCCGGGACAGCGGCTACCGGGCCTGGACGAACGCGGTGCTCTCCCAGGGCGGCGCGGGCGACCAGTTCTGGCTGCTCACGTCCCGGGTGGACGACGGGTCGTTCTACCCCGACTACGACGGCTACCGCATCATCTGGGACAGCGACCCGGGCAACAGCACCAGCGCGGCGGCCCGGCTGCTCAGCGCGCACGCCCAGGCGATGGCCGCGGCCCGCTGACCCGGGCCGGCAGGCACCCGCTGCCCGCCGCCCGCCGTCCTCAGCCGGCGGACGGCGGGCCGGGCTCGATGGCGAACACGCCGACCCCGAACGGGTCCAGCGAGATGGTCTCGCTGGCGGGCGCGCCGTCCAGGCCGCACAGCCGCGACCCCGAGCTGAGCTGCGGCTTGATCGTGACCGGTTCCGCCGCGTGGCTGACCAGCCAGGCGAACCGGGCTCCGTCCGCGCGGACCAGGACGTCGGCCGCCACCCGCGGGTCGTCCACGGCCACCGGCCGGCGCACGCCCGCGTAGATCGCGAGCGCGTCGTAGAGCGTGCTGGTGGCGTCCGGGTTGGCGCCCGGCGTCACGGCGGCCAGGTACTCGATGGGATAGGTGCACAGGATCAGCGCGCCGGCACCCGCGTGGCGCACCAGCAGCGCCGGCCGGTCCCGGGCGTCCACCGCGAGCACCTCCGCGCCGTCCGGCCGGACCGGCAGGTAGCTGCGGCCCGGCCCGCTGCCTGCCGCGGCGAAGCGCAGCTGGGCGCCCTGCGGGAGGGTCCCGAAGTCCTGCACCAGGGTGAACGTGACCGGCTCACCCTCGGTCCGGGCCTGCGCGCCGTAGCCCAGCTCGTGCCGCACCCCGAACATGCCGTTCAGCCGGGCGTACCAGGGGCCGGCGTGCACGCCGTGAGGCCCGGGCGAGTAGGAGACGTAGACGACCGCCCCGGCCTCGGCCAGCGCCTCCAGCTGATGCCAGGTGGGGCTGAGCAGCTGCTTGGCCGAGGGCACCAGGTACAGCCGGGCGTCCGGGCCGATCCCGGTGCTCTCCCGGGTGAGGGCCGGGGGCAGGTCGGCCAGCCGGGCGGAAACGTAGGCCTGGCGCAGCACGTCCGCGAGGTAGGTGCGGTCCTCCTCGACCGTGAACGGGTAGGCGGTGTCCAGGTACGACGGGATGACCAGGGCCGCGTCACTGCCGGACCGGCGGCAGTCCCCGACGCCGACCCGGCCCAGGGTCTCGCCGAACGCCGCCATCTCGGCCAGCTGGGGCTTGGCCGCGCCGTGCGCATCGGTCAGGCCGAAGTGCATCTCGAACGCGTGGTGCCGGTAGGGATCCTGGCCGGCCAGGTCGTCGTAATCGGTGTTGTTCCAGGCGATCCACCCGGTGGCGCCCGCCAGCAGCGAATTGTGCAGCACCTGCCGGTAGTAGTGGGCCGCGCTGGCGTCGCAGACGAAGTCCGAGCTCACCCCGAACTCCTCCAGGATCACCGGCGCACCGTAGGTCGCGGCCAGCTCGCAGGCCCAGGCCGCGGCGTAGTGCTGGCGGACCAGGTCGTCGCCGACCGGGTAGACGTGCGGGCCGACGAAGTCGCACTGGCGGGCGCTGTCCGCGACCGAGAACCCGTTGTCGCGCCCGCTGACCTCGATGCCCCACGCGCCGTCACCGAGGGAAACCGGCTGGGTGCCGCCGGCCGCGCGGACCGCGCTGAGGATGATCTGGGCCCAGGCGGCGATCGTCTCCCGGGGCGCGGTGCCGCCGTAGATCGGCATCTCGTTGGAGACGAGCCAGCCGCCGACCGCCTGGTGCCCGGCGAAGCGCCGGACCATCTCGGCGGCGAACCACGCCTGCCGGGCGACCATCCAGACGTCCGAGTAGAGGTCACGCCCGGCCCGCCAGGCCGGATCCCAGTTCTCCCCGGACATGTGGCCGACCAGGAAGGTGGGCACGGTGGCCAGGCCAGCCTCCGCGTGCCGGTCCAGGAAATCGCCGAACCTGGCGGTCATCTCCTCGTCGATGCGGTACGGCTCGGGCATGAAATCGGGCCAGTAGAAGAATGACCGGGTCATGGACAGCCCGTGCGCGCGCAGTACCCGCAATTCGGCCCGGATTACCTCGGGGTCGTAGTTCCGCCACATCAGTGGGCCGCCCGTCCGGGACCAGAAGTTGGCCCCGAGCCAACTGGCTGGCCGCCCCCCGGAAGTAAGTCTGGCGGCGTTCCTGTGCATGCGGAAGGCTCCTCTCTCCGGGCGAGATGGGGGATACGCAAGCGAGAGCCACTGAGATCGAAGCACTATACCGGTTAAGTGTCAACGGAGATTGGCTCTGCCGTGCGGGGCGGCCGTCGCGGTCCTGACGTTACCCAGGGCGCTCGTTACACTGGCCAGCGCGGGAGCCGGAACCCAGGGCGCCGGCGGTCAGGGTGCCAGGCAGGCGGCACTGGCTGGGAGGAATCGGGTGAAGCGTCCGACCATCGCGGACATCGCGCGTCGCGCCGGGGTGACCAAGGCGGCGGTGTCTTTCGCGCTGAACGGCCAGCCCGGCGTGTCCGCCGCCACCCGGGAACGGATCCTGGCCATCGCCGACGAGATCGGCTTCCAGCCCAACAGTGCGGCCCGGGCCCTGTCCGACGGCCGGGCCGGAGCGTTCGGCCTGATCATCGACCGGCCCGCCCGCACGCTCGGCGTAGAGCCCTTCTTCACCCAGCTCATGTCGGGCATCCAGGCCGAGCTGTCGCTCGACCACACTCCGCTGCTGTTCACCATGGCCGAGGACCAGGACGCCGAGATCGCCATGTACCGCTCGTGGTGGGCTCAGCGGCGGGTGGACGGCGTCTTCCTGGTTGACCTGCAGGTCGGCGACCGGCGGGTGGCCGTCCTGGAGGAGCTCGGCATGCCCGCCGTGGTCATCGGCACGCCCGCGGGCGCGGGCTCGCTGCCCGCTGTCTGGCAGGACGACGCGGCCGCGACCCGGGCCGTGGTCGAGTACCTGGCCGCGGCCGGGCACCAGCGGATCGCCCGGGTTACCGGTATCCCCCGGCTCTGGCACACCAAGATCCGCACCGACGAGTTCCGAGCGGTCGCGCGGGCCATGGGGCTGGACGCGGTGCTGATGGAAGGGGACTACACCGGCGAGAACGGCGCCCAGGCCACGGTCCGGCTGCTGGAGGACCGCCATCCGCCGACCGCAATCCTGTACGACAACGACCTGATGGCGGTCTCCGGCCTGGGCGCCGCCCAGCAGAAGGGCGTGCGAGGTCCCCGCCGAGCTGTCCATCGTGGCCTGGGACGATTCCGTGTTCTGCCAGGTCGTCCACCCGCCGCTGACCGCGCTGACCCGGGACGTGGCCGCCTACGGCGCGCACGCCGCGCGGGTCCTGGCCCAGGCCGCGGCCGGAGCCAGGGTGGGTCACTACCGAGGCGCCCGTGCCGGTGCTCGACCGTCCGCGGCCAGCACGGGGTCACCCCGCCGCGTCGCGGCCCGGCCCGCCTCATAGCCCGGGACCTTAACGATATGGCATCCCCGCTTCACCGGCGGCCCCCGGAAGGCTTGACACTTAACCGGTATAGTGCTTCGCTCAGTCGCAACGATGACTGCCCGGTGCAACGGCCGCCCGTCACGCCAGGCTCCCGAACACATAACCGAACAATGAGGCCGGTTCAGCCTCGGCGAGTACCCCTCCGTACTTCGCGCGCACAACGGTAGGGATGCGTTACCCGGTATTCCAGCAGGATTGGAAGCCAACGCTAATAGAAAGAGGGAATCCCCAATGTTGTCGAGACCCTGGCGCGTTCGCGGTATTGCCGTCGGCGCCACGATTGTGGCGGTGGGTCTGCTGGCTGCCTGCGGAGGCAGCAGCGGCAGCGGCTCCGGCTCATCCTCCTCCGGTCCCACGGGGGTGCTCACTGTCGCCACCGGGGCCACGGCCTACCCCGACGACTTCAACCTTTACTCGCCGAACGCCGAGGACGCCACCAACGGCATGATCTACGAGCCGTTGTTCTTCTACAACACGGCCAAGGCCGGGGACATCAAGCCCTGGCTGGGCACCAGCTACGCCTGGAGCGGCGGGGGCAAGACCCTCACCGTGCAGCTGCGCCACAACGTCAAGTGGTCCGATGGCAAGCCCTTCACCAGCAAGGACGTGGTCTTCACCTTCGACCAGGCGCTGCACAGCACCGCGCATGAACAAGTTCGGCCTGCCGCTGGCCGGGGTCTCGGCCAACGGCACGTACGGCGTGACGATCACCTTCACCAAGCCCGCCTACACCGACGCCTACTACGCGCTCGGCCGGGTGGAGATGCTGCCCGAGCACATCTGGGCCGTCGGTCAAGAATCCCGACCACGTTCCTGAACGAGCACCCGGTCGGCACCGGGGCCTACACCCTGTCCAAGTTCACCCCGCAGGCGTTCGAGATGACCGCGAACCCGCACTACTACCTGCCAGGCCTGCCGCACTTCAAGACGGTCCGGTTCATCTCCTACAGCGGCAACACCACCCTGGACGCGGCGATCGAGGCCGGGCAGCTCGACTGGACGGGCGCGTTCATCCCGAACATCAAGCGGACCTACCTGGCCAAGGACCCGAAGTTCGTGGTCAGCGACATCCCGCTGGCCACCACGTTCCTGGTCCCCAACATGGCCACCGGGCCGACCGCTAAGCTGGCCGTCCGCCAGGCCATCAGCGCCGCGCTGAACCGCAGCTACATCAGCCAGACGGTCTACAACGGGTACGCCCCGGCGACCAACCCCGAGGCGCTAATCACGCCGAACTACAACTCGGTGCTCGACCCATCGCTGGCCGGCGCCAAGCTCGCCAGCCCCAACGTGGCCACGGCCAAGAGCTACCTGGCCAAGGCGGGAGTCAAGACGCCGCTGAACCTCACGGTCAAGATGGTCGCGGGCTACACCGACTACCTCAGCGACCTCCAGATCATCCAGCAGGAACTCAAGCCGGCCGGCATCAACCTGAGCATCGACCAGGAGGCGTACACCGCGTTCATCTCCGACCAGGACAACGGGAACTTCCAGCTGCTGATGGACAGCTTCGGCTACACCCCGGATCCCTGGTCGTACTACTACACGCTGCTGGACAGCGGGATCGCGCCCGCGATCGGCAAGGCGGATACGGTCGGCAACTTCGGCCGTTACAAGAACCCGCAGGTGGACTCGCTGCTCAGCCAGATCGCCGGCACGACCGACCCCGCGGTGCAGAAGCCGGCCTTCTACAAGATCGAGCACATCTTCGCGCAGAACCTGCCGCTGATCCCCCTGTGGGAGTCGCAGAACGAGATCGAGTTCAACGGGCACCACGTCGGCAACATCCCCACCGTGTCCAACGCCTATGGCGCCCCGGCCGTGTACATCCAGCCGGACATCGGCTGGATCGCCGCGCGGCTCCTTCCGGTGAGCAAGTGATGGCGGCCCGCGCCTGATCCGCCTGGGGATGGCGGCCAGCCGGCCTGCGTGACCGGCTGGCCGCCGCCCGGGGACCAGAAAGGAGGCCGGGCGTGCGCTACGTGGCTCGCAAGCTCGGGTTCTACCTGGTGGCCGCCTGGGTGGCGCTCACCATCAACTTCCTGCTGCCGCAGCTCATCCCGGGTAACCCGGTCGAGGCGCTGATCGGCAGGATGAGTCAGTCGGGCACGCCCCCGCCCGGCGAGGCCAAAGTCCTGACCGCGCTGCTGGGCTTGGGTGGGGGCAACATCGTCGTGAAGTACTGGCGGTACCTGGACGGCCTGGTCCACCTCAGGCTCGGCCTGTCCATCGCGGATTTCCCCACCCCGGTCAGCACCGAGATCAGCCAGTCCATCTACTGGACGCTGATCCTGGTTGGCACGGCCACGGTGATCAGCTTCGTGCTCGGCGTCGGCCTGGGCGCGCTGGCCGGCTGGAAGCGCGGCTCCCGGCTGGACGCGATCATCCCGGCCACCACGCTGCTCACGGCCATGCCGTACTTCTTCCTCGCGCTGATCATGCTGTACCTGTTCTCCTCCAACGTGTGGCACGTCTTCCCGCAAGGGCAGGGATATGACACGAACTCTGAGCTCACCCCGGGCTGGAACGTGCCGTTCCTGGCGTCCGCCGTGCAGCACGCGATCCTGCCTGCGTTCACCATCGTGCTCAGCTCGGTCGGCGGCTGGCTGCTCGGCATGCGGAACATGATGGTCTCCACCCTGTCCGACGACTACGTGGTCGCGGCCGAGGCGAAAGGGCTCCGGCAGCGGCGGATCATGATCGGCTACGCGGCCCGTAACGCGGTGCTGCCCAGCGTCTCCGGCTTCGCCATCTCGCTCGGGTTCGTGGTCAGCGGGGCGATCGCGATGGAGTACGTGTTCTCCTACCCGGGCCTGGGCGAGAAGCTGGTCCAGGCGGTCAACAACAACGACTACCCGCTGATGCAGGGCATCTTCCTGGTCATCACGTTCGCGGTCCTGGGGGCCAACCTCGCGGTCGACCTGATGCACGGCTTCATCGACCCGCGGACGAGGCTGTCGCGGTGACCGCCACCAACGTCGTCGCGGCCACCGCGGCGGAGCCCGGTGTCGACGCCCAGCAGCTCGGCCGCCGCGTCCGTGCGGCCTTCCGCTCGCCGCGGCTGGTCGCGGGCACCGTCATCGTCGGCTTCTTCCTGCTGCTCGGCATCATCGGGCCGTTCTT
Organism: uncultured Actinomycetes bacterium; assembly: GCA_963851025.1. Taxonomy (GTDB): domain Bacteria; phylum Actinomycetota; class Actinomycetes; order Streptosporangiales; family Streptosporangiaceae; genus RYN-230. The sequence continues at coordinate 304,773 of CAWKOA010000022.1, read as the reverse complement.
CGCCCCCAACCCGAATCAGCTGAGCCGCACTCTGCTGGCCCCGCCGTCGCTGGCCCACTGGCTGGGCACCACCCAGATCGGGCAGGACGTGTTCGAGCAGCTGGTGGTCAGCACCCGCGCCTCGCTGGCGATCGGGATCGGCGCGGGGCTGCTGGCCACCGTGGTCTCGATCGTGATCGGCATCAGCGGCGGGTACGCGGGCGGATTCCTGGATGAGGCGCTGAGCCTGCTGTCCAACGTGGTGCTGGTCATCCCGACGCTGCCGCTGGTCATCGTGATCATCGCGGACGTCAAGTCGAACGGGCTGGGCCCGCTGATCGTGGTCATCGCGCTGACGAGCTGGGCGGCGTCCGCCCGGGTGCTGCGGGCGCAGACCCTGTCCGTGCGCAACCGGGAGTACGTGCTCGCGGCCCGCGCCGCCGGGGAGCGGGCCTGGCGGATCGTGTTCGTCGAGATCCTGCCCAACGAGCTGCCGATCATCGTGTCGAACTTCATCTTCGCCACGATCTTCGCCATCCTCACCCAGGCCGCCCTGGCGTTCATCGGCCTCGGTGATCCGACGCTTCTGACCTGGGGAAACATGCTCAACCTCGCGTACAACGACCAGGCGCTGTCGGTCGGCGCCTGGTGGTGGTTCATCCCGCCCGGCCTGTGCATCGCGCTGCTCGGCATGGGCCTCGCGCTGATCAACTTCAGCCTGGACGAGCTGCTCAACCCGCGGCTGCGGGTCTACCGGCCGGCCCGGCCCGGCCGCACCCGCCTGGCCCGCGCCGACCCGGCCGGGGCCGGCGCCGGCGCCGGCGCCGGGTCGGCACGCACCGGGCGGAGCGAGGGATGACCGAGATGACCAACGGCCAGCCGCCCGCCGCCGCGGGCCTCCCGGATGTGGTCCTCCGGGCCGGGCACCTCAGCGTGGAGTACGCCGGGCGGCGGCCCACCCGCGCCGTCCGCGATGTCACGATCGAACTGCGCCGCGGCGAGGTGCTCGGCATCGCGGGCGAGAGCGGGTGCGGTAAGTCCACGCTGGCCTACGCGCTGACCCGGATGCTCAAGCCGCCCGCCCGCCAGACCAGCGGGTCGATCACGTTCTTCCCGGCGGACGGCGCCCCGGTCGACGTGCTGGCCCTCCAGGGGGAAGACCTGCGCCAGTTCCGCTGGAACACGATCGCGATGGTGTTCCAGAGCGCGATGAACGCGCTCAACCCGGTGACCAGCCTGGCCCGCCAGTTCGACGACATCTTCGAGGCCCACCGGCCGCACACGGACCGGGCCGCGCGCCAGGCCCGGGCCCGGGAACTGCTCGACATGGTCGGGATCGACCCGGCCCGGATCCATGGGTTCGCGCACGAGCTGTCTGGCGGGATGCGGCAGCGGGTCATGATCGCGATGGCGCTGGCCCTGGAGCCCGAGATCGTCATCATGGACGAGCCGACCACCGCCCTGGACGTGGTGGTCCAGCGGGAGATCCTGGACGAGATCGAACGGCTCCGCGAGGAACTCGGCTTCAGCGTCATCTTCATCACCCACGACCTGTCGCTGCTGCTGGAGGTCAGTGACCGGCTCGCCATCATGTACGCCGGGGAGGTGATCGAGCGGGCCCCGTCCGAGCTGGTCGCCGCGGCGCCCGCGCATCCGTACACGCTGGGCCTGCTGCGGTCCTTCCCGGACATCCGCGGCGCGCGCCGTGAGCTGCGCGGGGTGCCGGGCAGCCCGCCGGATCTCCGCAACGATTTTCCCGGCTGCCCGTTCCTGCCCCGCTGCGACTACGGGTTCGGGGCCTGCGCGGACATCCACCCGGTGCTGCGTCCCCCGGCCGCCGGGCGGGCCTGGGCCCTGGGCCGGCCTGGGCTCCCGGGCGCCGACTGGGCAGTCGCCTGCCATCTGCATGATCCCAACCAGCGCGCGGACGGTCCGCCCCCGGCGCTGAGCGGGACGCCCGCCGCTGTGACGCCCGCGGCCGGGACGTCGCCCGGGGGGACGGGCGGGGCGGACCGGGTCGGGGCCGCGGACGCGAGCGGAGGTGACGCGTGAGCCTGCTGGAGGTCTCCGGCCTGACCGTCGAGTTCGGGCAGCGGGGTGCGCAGCGCTTCCGGGCGGTGGACAACCTGTCCTTCACCCTCCGGGCCGGCCAGACCCTCGCCCTGGTCGGCGAGAGCGGCAGCGGCAAGTCCACGGTGGTCCGGGCGCTGGCCCAGCTGCAGAAGCGGGCGGCGGGGGAGATCCTGCTCGACGGGCGGCCCGCGGCCCGCCGCGGCCGGGCGCTCCGCACCTACCGGCACGAGGTGCAGCTGGTCTTCCAGGACCCGTTCGCCTCGCTCAACCCGATGCACACCGTCCGGTACCACCTGGCCCGGCCGTTGCTGCTGCGCCCGGACCGCCCCCGCGGCGACGCTGTGGACCGGGCCGTCCACGACCTGCTCCGCTCCGTGAACCTGACCCCGCCCGGGGAAATCGCGGCCAAGCATCCGCACGAGCTGTCCGGTGGCCAGCGCCAGCGTGTGGCCATCGCCCGGGCCCTGGCCACGGACCCCGGCGTGCTGCTCGCCGACGAGCCGGTATCCATGCTCGACGTATCGATCCGGCTGGAGATCCTGAACCTGCTCGACCGGCTGAAGCAGGACCGGAACCTGGCCATGCTCTATGTCACGCACGACCTGGCCACCGCCCGGCACTTCTCCGCCGAGATCATGGTGATGTACCGCGGGCAGATCGTCGAGCACGGCCCGAGCGACTCGGTCATCCTCAGCCCGGCGCATCCGTACACGCAGATCCTGGCCAGCGCCGCGCCCGACCCGGCCGCGTCCCGGACCTCGCTGGCGGCCGCCCGGCGCCAGCGTCAGGCGGCCCGCGCCGCCCGGGACGCCGAGAAGCGGGAGACGGCGCTGGGCCAGGGCTGCCAGTTCCGGGCCCGCTGCCCGCACGCGATGCCCGTATGCGAGACCCGTCCCCCCGACGTGACGACCGTGCCCGGGCACCGCGCGCTGTGCTGGCTCTACGCGCCAGGCGGCGGGGACGGCCCGGGTCCCGCGGCTGGTCCCCCCGCCCGGGCCGGCGCCACGTGACCTCGCTCCGGGAAGGACGCTCAGATCCGTGCGGCCGCGGGACCCGGACCGGGTGGCGGAACGATTTCGCGGGAGGGGGGTGGGTTCGGCTACACTGCACTGGCGCGGGTGAGCGTAGCTCCGCCTGGCGCGATGGGGTATGGGGTAATTGGCAGCCCGACGGGTTCTGGCCCCGTTAGTCTAGGTTCGAGTCCTGGTACCCCAGCAGGGTGAAAACCGGCAGGCCTCCTTCACCGGGAGGGCCCTGCCGGTTTTTCGTTTCCATGCTCCGCGCGCAATTCGAAATCGGCGAAGTCGAAGCCCGGCACGACCAGGCAGGCGACCAGGGACCAGGATTCCGCCGGCGTCGCGCCCGCGCCGGGCGTGGCGGACTGCCACGCTCCCGCGGGGACCAGGACCTGGGGTTCGTGCCCGGCCGCGGGGTCAGGCCCGACCCGGCGGGTCTCGCCGCCGATCCGCAGGTCCATGGGTGCGCCGCCCTGCCAGAGCCACAGCTCATCCCCCCGGACCCGGTGCCACGCGGACTCCAGGCCGGCGGGTAGCAGGTAGAGAATCGACGTGGCCAGCGCCCGCTCACCCGGCCACCCGGCCGGGACCGTCTGCAGCCCGGAACGGTATGTCTCCCGGAAGTAGCCGCCTTCCGGGTGGGGCCCGAGCCGCCAGCGCTGCACCGCCGTCGCGACGTCCATCCCGTGGTTCGCGCTCATGCCCTGCTCAACGCCGGACGGGGCCCGGTCATGCCGGGCCGGTCCGGGGCTCGCTGGACCGGCCCGGCGAGACCAGCGGGCGCGTTCAGGTCTAGCGGCGCCCGCGGCTGCGGCCGGACCGCTTGTGGCCGCGCTCGTGGCCGGACAGCCGGTACAGGATCAGCAGGATCACGGCGCCGACGATGGAGCCGATGATGCCCGCGGCGCGGAGGGTGTGGACGGCGAGGGTGTGGTACTGGATCAGGTTCAGGATGAACCCGCCGAGGAAGGACCCCAGCACGCCGAGGACGATGGTCCCCAGCAGGCCGATGGGGTCGCGGCCGGGGACGAGCAGGCGCGCCAGCGCCCCGGCGATGAGTCCCACGATCAGCAGAATGAGAATGAAAGCCAGCATGTGCGGCATTTACCCCTACAGAGGGTGATCATGCGGTTGGTGCAGGCTTTCCAGATTCCTGGATTTTTGCCTGGCTTGCCCTTGTCTTTGCCTGCTGAGGGACAGGCAGCGCCCCGTGCCCGGCGGCGGTGAGGCTGGCTGCTGCCTGAGCGGTGCCGCGGGCGGAGTCCGCGGCGGGCCGGCGCGATGTCCATTTGGCGTCATCCCACGCGGTACCCTACGATGCAGTGTCTGGCCCCGTCGTCTAGTGGCCCAGGACGCCGCCCTCTCAAGGCGGTAGCGGCGGTTCGAATCCGCTCGGGGCTACTCATGGAGTAGCAGATCACAGGCCCGGTTCCCGCTCAGGGAAACCGGGCCTTGATCATTTGGGGCAGCATGCAGGCAGGATTGAGCGGGCGTACTGGGACTGACGGCCGGTCTTGGTGCACGTAGGCGCCGAGGCGGACTTATCACCTATCTGGTGCACTCAGGCGGTGGTTTTGTCCCTTTTCGCTGCACCAGATAGGTGATAAGTCGCGGGGAGCCCCCGAACCCGCACACGCGGCGGGCGGGCGTGATCGCCGGGCTGGTGTGCGATACCGCCGCGGCCCCGATGACCAGCAGATCCTGGCCGCGATCTCCCGGGCCCTGACCACCTGACCGGCCAGCGTGAATCCGCGGCACTCGCCATTGCCGCCCGGGAATGTAACAACAGCTGCCGTCGTCCTACCTGAGGTAATACCCGGTTATACTGGCGACATGAAGACGGCGATATCACTCCCGGACACCACGTTCGAGCGGGCCACGGAGAAGTCGAAGGAACTGGGTATCAGCCGGTCGGAGTTCTTCGCCCGGGCCGCCGAGGTCTATCTGGATGAGCTCGCAGGCCACTCGCTGACACGCCAGATCGACGAGGCGCTGGAGATCGCCGGGACAGACGAGTCGGGTTCGGTTGCGGTGACCGCTGGACGGCGCCGCCTCGCCGAGGACGATTGGTGATCCACCGGGGCGGCATCTACTGGGCTGATCTCGGGGAGGCTTCCGGGAGCAAGCCGGCGAAACGCCGGCCAGTCCTGGTCATCCAGTCCCGGCCCTTCAACGCCAGCCGGCTCAGGACCACCGTGGCCGCGGTGATCACCTCGAACACGCGGCTCGCGACGATGCCTGGCAATGTCTTCGTCCCCGCAGCAGCCACGGGCTTGCCGCGGGACTCCGTGGTCAACGTCACGGCCCTGGTGACCCTCGACCAGACCGACCTCGGCGCCCAGGCTGGCCACCTGCCTGATTCCCTCATGGGCGACGTTGACCGCGGACTGCGTCTGCTGCTTTCCCTGTAGCACGCGGCTACTTGGGCAGTCCCGGTCCACGCCCGGGTGGGCTCGCCGGATGACGGAGTGCGTGCCAGGCGGCTGGGAGCCGTACCGGCAGCCAGACCAGCCTGCCGACAGGATCCCAGGGGCCTCGCCACCACACTGTGACCATGTGCCGGGTGGTCCCGCCGTGATAGAGCCGGAGCCGGCGGTGGGCAGCAATCACCATTCCGATGAACAGGCAGGTCGCGAGGAAGGAGAGCACCGAAACGCCAATGACGAGCGCCTCGGAGGTCAAGAGCCCGATGGCAATGAGGAGCCAGAGGATGAGGTGGGTGACAGTGAGTCCCCACGCGCCGAGGTAGGAGGCGGCCTGTGCCCTGGTGGAAAAAAGCGGGTCATCGATGGGCGGTGGGAACCGCACGGCCTCATAAGCCCGGCGTACAAGGCCGTCATGCTCGGTTTTCGTGGGGCCACTCATGGGAGACCTGTCATCGCCGTGGCCGTCGGCGGTCGCCATGGTCAGCCGGCTGGCGCAGGGGGTGTGGGCGCGTGGTGCGGTGGGGGCCTGCCGATCAGTTCGATAAGGCCCAGTGCCACCAGCAGCAGGACGGCGATCACGATGGCCACCACGGCGGTCGGCTGGCCCCAGAAGACGAAGATCAGGGCGGCCAGCGCTACCGCCCCGATGCGCAGCGCGTGCCGGTGCGCGTAGGTCCACGAGCCGACCGGGCCGGTGGACAAGCCCGCGGATTCTCCGCTGCGGCGCAGCGAGCCGAGGCCTGAAGAAAATGCCGAGCGGGTCCGGACCGCCGCGGCGGATGGGCCGGAGAAGACCGCTCCCGCGGCGACGATCAGGCCTACGACCAGAAGGGTGCGAAGCGCGGTCTTGATGAACCGGACCAGGATGTCGAAGGCGGCGGCCGCCGCGTCCGCGGACGCACTGGCGGGCACGCTGTTGAGGTAGAGAGCCCGGCCGATCGCCAGGCCGGCGCCCAGCACCAGCATGGACGCGGCGAACCCGAGACCGGCGCCGATCAGTGCCCGCCGGTGGCCCCGGGCGGCGAGCACGCCGAGGCCGAGCAGCGCGAGGGTCAGGATCGGCAGCGCGATTTTCAGGTCGTTGATGAGCCGGTAGAGGCCCTGTGCCTTCGTCAGGTTCTTGGATGGGAACAGCGGGAACGTTTTATGGACGACGGGGATCTTGGCCGCGATCGTCAGCCCGCGTGCGACGAGATCCTGCTTGGCGACGGTGATCAACGGGGCCAGGTCGAGGGTGACCTGGCCGTTGCTGACGCCGACGGCGCCGTTCTTGCTGCCGCGGCCCGACAACGCCGCGACGAGCGCCTGGTGCGCCACCCGGTTCACCTGTACCCAGGCATTCGCCATCCGCGGGCCGGTGATGATCTTGTGGATGCGGCTGTGCACGAATCCTTGCACCCCGCTGGCGAGTGACCCAGAGACGCCCTTCAGCAGCCCGCCGATCCGGGTGAAGCCCTTCTGCGACAGCTCGGCAGCCGCCTGATCGGCCCGCGCTTTGACGTCTATCCGGAGGACGATCTCGTTGGTGATCTTGTTCGTGAGGGCGTTCTGGATCGCCGGGTCCTTGATCAGCGGCGTCATGTTGGTGACATAGCTGCTGGTGTCGGATACCTGGTTCGCCGTCCACACGGCCAGCACGGAAACGGGCGCCAGCACACACCCGGCAATGATCAGCAGTACCGCGACCGGCGTCCGCCAGCTGAACCCGCGGCGAGCCTGCGGCGGCCGTCCCCGCGGTTCGGCCACTTCAGCGGAGGCGGTTTGGTGTTCGGGGCGCTTACCGGAGTCAGGGCCCTCACCTGCGGCCACCTGCCCCTCACTTCCGCTGGTGCCGGACACAGGTCACCATCCCCTCTCGTCGGGCTCTGCGGGCGGCCATGGTGCTGGTCATGCTCGGAGTGCCGCTCCACACGGCAATGGCCGTAGTGACCCGGCCTCTAGGCTCGGCCAGTCTTGGCCACGCGGTGTCCATTCAGATTCCGCCCTTTGTCCCAGGCAGCCAGCCGGGCGAACGAGTGAGTCTGGCTGGCGCGCCCAAGGCCTGCCAGCGCAGCGACCCCGATCACGGCCATGATCACGTGCTGGTAGGTCCGGCTATCTCGGGCCAGATGCGCGGCCAAGGCGAGCCCGATCACGGCCATGGCCTCGCGGTGTCCGCTGTTCGCAGTATTGGTGGACATCTGCATCACTTCCCCAGAGGTAGGCCTGGTCGCTCCCCGAGGCCTGGCGAAACTGCCAGGCCCGGCACCCAGCCCTAGCTGAGAGCGGTCGTGGCTCCACCCCGGACATGGGTGCGGTCGTGGGCGAGGTAGGCGACGATGAGCGCGGCCGGGAAGAAGAACAGGCTGAAGATGAAGTACCCGATGAAGCTGTGGCCCTTCCGGCCGGCGACACGGGCGGGCCAGAACGCGATTGCGATCCAGATGAAAGCAAACAGGATCCACCAGAGGGCGGACATGGCCGCCTCCTCTCCGCGTTCCGTGCGGAACGCTCTTACCTGCTGCCAGTTGGCAGCGTCGGCACCTGCGACGTTGCCGTACCAGGCCGTTCTGCGCACCACCCGGGCATCACCCCGGGCAGGGTGATCTGCAGGTGGTCGTGATGACAGCCCGATGCGCCAGCAGCCGGGATCAGTGCACCCGCTTCGGCGGGCGCCAGAGCCAGCCCGCCATTCAAACGGCGGGCCCTCCGGTCGTTGCCTGCTGCCGCTCGGTCAGATCAGCCCACGGGCCTCACCTTCGCGGACCGCGTCCGCCCTGGAGCTGACGTCTAGCTTGCGGTAAATGCTTTTCATGTGGGACTTGAGGGTGTTAGGAGACACGAACAGCGCGCCGGCGATCTCGGTGGTGGTGAGCCGGCTCGACAGCAGCCGGAGCACCGTCAGTTCACGGTCGCTCAGGGGGCCGCCGGGCAACAGCCCGGCCGACCCGCTGGATGTGACTGTGACCGCCTCTGCGCGTACCGACAGCTCATCGATATAAGCCCTGAGACCGGGACCGGCCGGCAGGGAACGGAGCAAGGCGGCGATGCCGGGTCCCTGCTCGATGATGGTGGCCATGTACCCGTGGGGTTCGGCCAGCGCCAGGGCTCTCCGCAGGTAGCGGTGCGCCCGGGCGAGGTCAGCCGCCTGCGCCGTAAGGCTCCGGAGGACCCCCCATTCCACCCGCTCTCGGACAGTGACAGGCTTCACTTCGTCCAAGATCTGCCCGGCCTTCGCCGGCTCCCGCCGCAGGACGTGCAGCCGGGCCTGGAGCAGCCCCGAGGCCGTGCTGGCCGGCAGTTTCGGGACCAGCGCGCCCGCTTCGGCAGGCTCCAGGGCCAGTGCGACGCGAAACTCCTCGAGCGCGAACTGTGCCCGGACCCTGTCGTCGGGTGCCGTGAGGGCCAGGCGTGCCTGGGCCAAAGACGCCAGCGCGCCCGCCCGGTCCCCCTGAGCAGTGGCCAGCCGGGCGATCCAGGTGTCGACCATGGCCTGGAGGGCCGGACGGCCGTTGATCCGTGCCGCCGCCCGTGCTGCGGCCAGCAGGGCCGCGGCGGGCTCGTGTTCGCGCCGTTCCAGGCGGATCCCCGCCTGGGCTAGGTTGGCCAGGATCCGTCCCACCCCGTGCGCCACGGCGTGATATTCCGCGGCGGCCCCGGCAATCCGGTCCAGCGCCGTCCCGGCCGAGACCAGGTCGCCTTGGAGGAATGACACCCAGGCCGCAGCGGCAGGTGACCGGAACTCATCCACAATCGGTGCCGACAGGGCTGCGGCGCCGCGCTGGAGGGCGGAAGCCGCCGCCCGGAGGTCGCCGGCCAGCAGGTGCGCTCCGGCTTCTTGCAGGGGCAGCTCGGTGAGCATCGGGAACAGCGGCCCCTGCCCGGCTGCCGCGCTGACCGCCTGGCGGGCCAGCCTGTTGTGCTTCAGCGCAAGATCGACGCTGCCCCGGTTGTAGTGGTAGGCCGCCCAGACGGCATGGGCCAGGGCGTCCACGCCCGGCGGCGGGCTCGGGTGCGCCTGGTTCACCTTCGTGAGCCAGCCTTCCGCTTCCCGGTGCCCGGCTGCTGCCAGCAGGAACACGAACTGGAGCACCTGCTCAGGGTCGGCTTCCGCCGCGGCCTCGCCGAACTCGGCCAGCCACGCCCGGGCGACCGACTTGGCCTCTTGCGCGTGGGTAACGTCCAGGATGGTGAACATGGAGTCGACTAGGACAGCCGCGGCCAGCTGCATGTCGGCCGCCGCCATCGCATGACGCATCGCCGCTAGCCGGTCCCCGCGCTCCCGCAACGCGGCCGCAGCCCGCAGGTGCGCCTCCCGGAACTGAGTGCCGCCGAGGGACTTCAGCCGGGCCCGCAGGTAGGCCGCGAACATGTGGTGAAGGCGGAACCGTTCGCCTGCGTGGTCGACCTGGTAGATGAACAGGTCGTCAGCCACCACGCGGTCCAGGAGCCCGCGCGCGTCATCCTGGCCGCCGATGGCCTGGCAGAGCTGGGCGTCGAACTCGTCGAGGACGCAGATCTTCATCAAGAAGCCGGCCAGGTCGGGCGGCAGCCGGTTCATGACCTCGTTGGCCAGGTAGTCACTCGCCTCCTGTGTCGTCGACGCCAGGGCGTCGATCACCTCACGCGGATCGCCCCCGGCGCGGATGGCCAGGACGGCCATCTGGACCCCGGCGGGCCAGCCCTCGGTCAGGGAGTGCAACTGCTGGCTATCGATGGTTTCACGTCCCAGGCCCGCGAGCTCAAGCAGTTGCTCGACCTCGACCTGGGTGAACGCGAGATCGTCGGCGCGCAGCTCAGCGATAACCCCGGCCAGCCGGAGCCGGGATGTGGAGAAGACCGGGTTGTGCTGGCTGGCCACCAGCAGGCGGACATGGGCCGGCAGGCGCTCAGCAACGCTGGCCAGAGTGCGCTGCGATGTCTCAGCGAACTGAGCGTCGTCGATGACGACTGCGGCAGCAGCAGGCAGTTCCGCCAGGTCGCGGGCGAGCGAGACTATTAGCTCCGGGTCATCCCGCGAAGGCCGCTCCAGGATCAGCGCCGCGTCACTTCCCATGGCGGGCCACCGCGCGCTGAGGCTGGCGGTCAGCCGGGACCAGAACTGGGCCGGCTCCTCGCAGGTTTCATCGCAGGACAGCCAGGCCACCTGCACGTCCGTCGTGGTGGCCCACTGTGCGAGCAAGCTCGTCTTGCCGAAGCCGGAGGGAGCTACCACGAGCACCAGTGGCTCGCCAGCGGACTCCAGCTTCCGGAGTAGGAGAGCGCGCTGCACTCGCGCCCCGGTGGGCCGGGGCACAGCGATCTGCTGGTTCTGGACGGACGTGCGGTCTTGGGTCTGCATGAACCGCCCCCCCGGGCGACCTGGGTCGCGGGGCCCCGTGGCCAAGTGCCGCCAGGTTCCCCCCTGCCGCGGATGACCCCTGGCTGATGCCCAGGCATCAGCCACCGCCGAGAGTGGGCGCGAGCACCACGCACGCGGGGACAGGTGACGTAACTCACAGTTTGCCCGGCATTAGCCAAGAGGAAACTTGCCTGCCCCAGTTGCTCACCTTCCGCGACCCCGCCGGCAGCTACAGCGGGACCGGGCGGTCTGCTTCGCGGGCGCCGACTTCGTCCACCTTGAGCAGGATGAGCCCAAGCGTCTCGATACGCTTGATCAGCCCATACAGCGCTGCGGAGTCTGTCTCACCCGTTAGCAACCAGGTAGCCCCCGGGGTCTCCCGCAACTCCACGTCATCGAACTCGGCCCGTACCAGGTCGCTCGCGACTCCACGGATCTTGAGCTCGTATACGCAGGGACGTTTCGTCACCTCACCTGGCCTTTCGTGTGTGGGCGGTCACACGCAGTATCGGCTGCGGGTGGCGCCCGGGCATCACCCAGCATCACCCGCGCCAGGGTGAACCTGGCGGCACCTGCCCGCGAGGGCGCCACCCAGGCACGCGCGGGCCGGCCACGCGAACAGCGGCGGCGCATCGGGCTGTCATCACGACCACCCGCGGATCACCCTGCCAGGGGTGATGCCTGGGTGGTGTGCAGAACGGCCCAGTACGGCAACGTCGATGACACGGACAACCGGCGTGATGACCGGCAAGACCGCCGTCGCAGGCCTGGACTGTTCAGGTGACCGTGAGTCAGACGATCAGGCTGGCCGCGCTCGCGGAAGCGGCCCCGCTTGGCTTCCACCAGTGAGGAATAGGGACATGACACAGGTGAACTGGAAGGCGGAGTACGCCTACACCGCCGGGATGCAGGCGTTCATTTACGGCTTCCCGTATGTTTACAACGCCAAGCTCCGGCACGACTGGGTGACCCAGGCCCGGGACCCGGCCGTCGTCCCCTATGCGGCGGTCAACAATTTCTGGCATGCCGCACGCGTGATGGATGCTACCTACCGGGACGGCGGCTGCCCGAACAACGACACGCTGTACTCGCTGGCCTGGCTGGACCTCAGCGAGGAGCCGGTGATCTTGTCCCATCCGGACATGGCCGACCGTTACTTCACGTTCGAGCTGATGGGGTTCACCTCCGACAACTTTGACTATGTCGGGCAGCGCACGACCGGCAGCAAGGCCGGGCACTTCGCCATCTGCGGGCCGGGCTGGCACGGGGAACTGCCGCCTGGGGTGCAGGCGACGCGGCCCGCGCCGACGCCGTGGGTCCTGCTGCTGGGGCGCACCCTGGTAGACGGTGAGGCGGACCTGGAGAACGTGCACGCGCTGCAGGCGCAGTACCGGCTCACCCCGCTGAGCCTGTGGGGCAAGCCCGGCGCCGGGGTGCCGGAGCGCCGCGACGTATACGCACCGGCCGAGGCGGCACAAGATCCGCTGGGGCCGTGGAAGACGCTCAACGCGATGCTGGCCGAAAACCCCCCGCCGGCCCATCACGCCGTGGTGCTGGGCCAGTTCGCCCGCATCGGCGTCGGACCGGGCCTGGACGTGGACGCCCAGCCTGAGGCGGTCAGGCAGGGCCTGGCCCGCGCGGCCATGACTGGGATGGCGCTGCTTCAGCAGCAGTTCCTCAGCGGAGACTGGGCCACCCTGGTTAACGGCTGGCGCTACCCGCCGGCCGCCGAAGGGCGTTTCGGTGATGATTTCCTGCGGCGCGCCGCCGACCAGTCCCTGGCCGGCATCACCGCCAATGACCCGGCAGAAGCGGTCTACCTAGTGAACTTCAGCGACGCCAACGGCGCGAAACTGTCCCCCCAGGGCCGCTACGAGCTGCGTTTCGGTGCCGGCGGTCTTCCCCCGGTGGACTCGTTCTGGTCGCTGGCCGCCTACACCGAGCAAGACATGAACCTGATCCCTAACCCCGCCAACCGTTACTCGGTCGGCGACCGGACCCCCGGGCTGACGCAGGACCCAGACGGCGGGCTGACCATTTACCTGCAGCCTCACTCGCCCGGCCAGGAGCGGGAACCGAACTGGCTGCCTACCTCGGCAGAGCACCCATGGTTTGTGATCTTGCGGATGTACTTGCCGCAGCCCGCGGTGATCGAGGCCAAGTGGGAATGCCCGGGCATCGCCCCGGCCACCTCAGAACAGGAGCACAGATCATGAAGCTGTCAGCCAAGCTGCCCCCAGATGACCAGGGCGCTGAGCTCATGCGCTTCGAGGACGTCCGCGGCCAGCGCTACACCGAGATCTTCCTGATCGGCGGCCACGCGGTCACCCATCATCTGGTCGGCGGGGTCTACAACACGATCGGGATGAATGACCCCGGCGGGACCGGGGACACCTGTCCGCAGGACGTGCTGGACAAGGTCGACGTCGATGACCTGAAGGAGACCTATGACCTCCTCGGCGCGTTCAAGAACGGCCCGCGGCTGTGGTGCCTGGACTGGGTTGAGGCCAAGGTCGGCGGCGAGCGTGACTTCAGCGGGCTGAAGGCACGCTGGGTGATGTGGCTCGACGTGCCCAAGGAAATGCGTAAGCACGAGAGCGTCGCCTACAAGCCGATCACAGGTAAGCGCGACACGCAGCTCGGCATCAACGCTGGTTCGCCTGCCTTCCTCCTGGATGACCCCGACGGCGATACGTGGTGCATGAAGTCGGCCAGCCTGATCATCGACCCCGGCCAGACCTATGAGAGCCTCAAGGACCTCGGCAGCCGCCTGAACCCCCCGCCGGGCTGGAACTTCCGGGCCGTGATCCTCGACCGGGACCTGGTCCTCACCCCGGACGACGGCACCGCCAAGATCACCCAGGACGACCTGGGCAACACCTATGACCGGGTCGGAGGCCCTTACAGCAACTACAAGCCGTGAGATGCAGGGCAAAGTCGAGTGGGCGGGCGCTGATTGTCAGGGGTTACTTAGGAAGTCCGGGCTGCTGCAGGATCAGCACGATCGAGAGGATGAGCAGCACGGAGCCGAAGGTGACCAGGGCGTACCGGATGGTGTGCAGCTTGAACGAGCTGCCGATGCCGACCAGGAACAGCACGGCGGCCAGGAACACCGTGATGCGGACGTAGTTGTCGCCGATCTGCCCGGCATGGTTGCCCTCATCGAACTTCGCGTCGGCGGCGGCGTCGAGCGCGTTGGACTGCACCTGGGCGGGCAGCTTGTACTCGGGCATGTACGTCGGGCCGGGCGGGGCCTTCGGATTGTGCAGCGGGTCGGTGGCCATCCACGCGTTGAAGGCGACCCGGAACGGCGGCCGGAACCGGCGGATGGCGATGGCCTCCTTCTGCGGGTTGCCCAGGGTGAAGGCGATGAACCAGGCGTTGAAGGTCGCGGCGTCGAAATTGCGCTGGGAGAGGGCGCTGAGATCGTCCCGGGTGGCCAGCGCGCGCAGCGTGGAGGACCTGGCTATCTCGACGCGCGAGTCCGTTCCCCAGCGGGCCGCGGAGTAGCCGGCCCAGGCCGCGGTGATCGTGACCAGCGCGAGCAGGATCGCCTCGCAGATCTGCACGATCCGGGAATGACGGCTGCCGTCCTCGCCGTCACCGTGCTCCCCGCCGGCTTCCTTGGCCAGCGTCTCGCCGTGTTCATGCAGCTTCTTGCCGGTCTCGATCGGGTCCAGTCCCTCAGGCATAAGCGTTCCGTCGCCGAGGTCCGGGTGAAGGCGGGTATCCCGGGAGTCACCCAGCCAGGATCGTCTGGCCTGGCAGGCGGGTCCTCATCCTGCGGGGGTGATGCGCCGGGTTCCACCCGGGCTGCGGCCGGTTCAGGCGGGATCCAGCGACCGCTCCAGGTAGTCCCAGACGGCCCGGACCGGCCCGTCGGCGTAGATGTTGCGCCGCTTGGACCGTGACTCCCCGGGCCCGGACCAGGTGGGCCACCCGCCGAACGCGTGGGTGAGCATCTGCTGGGCGCAGGCCCGTTCCAGCAGGACCGCGGCCACCGTGGCGGTCCGCAGATCCGGGCCGACGGTGACGATGCCGTGGTTGACCAGGAATAGCGCGGTGCCGGAGCCCAGGGCCGCCGCGACCTCCCGGCCGAGGTCCCGGGTCAGGATCAGGTCGCCGGTCCCGGTGAAGCGCGGCACGTCGGGCGGCACGAAATAGTTCGCGGCGTGGCTGACCGGCCGCAGCGCCTGGCCCGTCGCCGCCAGCGCGACCGCGTGCGGGGGATGCGTGTGCACCACGCCGCCCACGTCGGGGCGCGCGATCATGACCTCGGTGTGGATGGGGTACTCGCTGTGCCGCTGCCCGTCACCCTCGAGCACCTGGCCGTCCTCACTGACCAGGTGAACCCGGTCCGGGGTCACCTCCTCCAGCCCCCAGCGGGCGGACTTCAGCCATACGCCGTGACCGTCGGGGTCCCGGGCCGACGCGTGCCCCCAGATGAGATCGCCCTGCCCGGACGCGGCCAGGATCCGTGAGGCGGTGGCCACGAGGGCCCGGATGTCCTCGGTCATGAGTCTCCTCGGTGTCGCGAGCCCCGCGCCCGTGGTAAGACGCCCGAGTCCCATCTTCACGGCCGCCGCCCCGCTCAGCCAGGCCCAAGGAGCCGGGGGCGGGCCCGGAGGTCCGCGGGTCCGGGGCCTTTGGCCCCTGACCGGACGCCGGGCCGGCCGCGAGAGTGGGGGTGCGGGCGGCCCCGGCCGCCCGCCCGGCCGAGGCCCGGGTTCCGGGCGGACAGGTGGCCGGCCAGCCAGGGAGAAGACGATGGCGGCCTTCGATGTCGCGGAGCTGTCCGCGCTGGAGATTCTGGACTCGCGCGGGCGGCCCACGCTGGCCGTGACGGTGCGGCTCGGTGACGGGACGACCGCCCGGGCCGGGGTGCCATCGGGCGCCTCGACCGGGTCGCGGGAGGCTATGGAACGCCGGGACGGTGACCCGGCCCGCTACGGGGGCAAGGGAGTGCTCGGCGCGGTCAGCGCGGTGCGCGCCGACCTCGCCGGCCTGCTGCGCGGGCGGTCCTGGTCCGGGCTGGCCGAGGCGGACCAGGCCATGATCGATCTCGACGGCACACCCGATAAGAGCAGGCTCGGCGCGAACGCCCTAGTCGGCGTGTCCATGGCGCTCGCCCGGGCGCTGGCCGCCTCGGCCGGCGTCCCGCTGTGGCAGTGGCTGACGCCGGACGGGGTCACGCCGTCCATGCCGGTGCCGCACTTCAACGTGCTGAACGGCGGGGTGCACGCGCCTAACGAACTCGACTTCCAGGAGTTCATGATCGCGCCGCTGGGTGCCCCGTCCATGGCCGAGGCGGTCCGGGCCGGCGCGGAAGTGTACGCGGCCCTGCGCCGTGAGCTCGCGGAGCGCAAGCTGTCCACCGGGCTCGGGGACGAAGGCGGGTTCGCCCCGGAGATCAGTGAGCCGGAAGAGGTCCTGCGGCTGCTGACCGGCGCCATCGCGGATGCCGGGTACCAGGCCGGGAGGGACGGGATCAGTATCGCCCTGGACCTGGCCGCCTCGGAGTTCCGCCAGGCGGACGGCACGTACCTCGTCGCCGGGGTCCCGCTGAGCAGCGGCGATCTTACCGACCGGCTGGCCGCCATCGTCGCTGCGTTCCCGGTGCACCTCATTGAGGACGGCCTCGGCGAGGACGATGAGGACGGCTGGATCGCGCTCACCGCCCGGCTCGGCGCCACCGTGGAACTGGTCGGTGACGACATCTTCTGCACCAACCCGGCCATCATCACCAGGGCCATCGGCCGCCGCATCGGCAACGCCTCGCTGATCAAGCTCAACCAGATCGGCACGGTCAGCGAGACGCTGGAAGCCATGGCCGTCTGCCGCCGCGCGGGTTACCGGCAGTTCGTGTCCCACCGGTCCGGCGAGACCGAGGACCCGTTCATCGCTGACCTGGCCGTCGGGACCGGGTGCGGGCACCTCAAGTCCGGCGCCCCCGCCCGCGGCGAGCGGATCACCAAGTACAACCGCCTGATGGAGATCGCCGCGTCGGCCCCCGGCCTGCGCTACGGCATGCCCTGAGCGCTACCCGGCAGGCCGGGGGCCGACGTCAGCTTCCCCGCACCCTCAGCGCGGTCAGCACGACGAGCACGATCGTGACGGTGGCGAAGAGGCCGTGCCCGATGACGACCGGCAGCGGGAAATGCCGTTCGGGTGGCCCGGCCGCCCGCGGGGCCGGATCCCGGCCAGCGCCGGACCGCTGCGTTGCGGAGAAAAGACTGACCGGTGCACTATGCGCGCCGGAAGCGGCGAGGGCCACCCGCGGGGCGCGGTGGGTCCGGTACACCACGACCCAGCGGGCCGCCATGATCAGTCCCAGGGTCGCGACGACGGCGAGGACCGCCACGGCGACCCAGGCCAGCCGGGTGGAGTCGCTGAACAGGTAGTAGCCCCACAGGCCCATCCCGATGATGGCCAGCAGGGCGTGCGTGCTGATCACCGGCACCGGGAGGCGGGTCGCCGCACCGGACTGGAATTCGTGGTCGTACTCGATGAGCCAGATGGTCAGCAGGTAGAGCCCACCGCCGGCGGTGATCATCCAGGAAAACAGGGCAGCAAGCGACATCGGCAGCGTCCTATCGTCCGCAGGGGGAACCGCCCGGCTGGGGATCGCCGCGTCCGCGGCGCCGGGTGGCCGGGCCGGATCCGGAGATGCGGAAGGCCCGGGTTTACCCCTTATGACGGACATGA
Organism: uncultured Actinomycetes bacterium; assembly: GCA_963851025.1. Lineage (GTDB taxonomy): Bacteria > Actinomycetota > Actinomycetes > Streptosporangiales > Streptosporangiaceae > RYN-230. Next base: position 287,254 of record CAWKOA010000022.1, on the reverse strand, counting down.
TCGCGGGCTAGTTCAGCCGGCCGGGGGGCGGCGGCGGCGCCGCACGTCCGGGCCCTGGGCCGCCCCGTGCGGCCGGTGCGGCGGCCTGCGGCGGGCTGCTGCGGCGGGCCACGGCGGGACCTGCGGCGGGCCGGTGATCCGGTTTGTGTCATGGCCGTGATTCGGGCCCCTCATTCGGGGTAGCCACGGGCGAGGAAGCTCGTGAGCGACGCTCGGGGAGCGCAGGCATGCCAGAGGACTCCGGCGGGGAACCGTGGCCGCCGGTCTGGCGTGCGGCCAGCCGGGTGGCGGGCCCGCTGCCGGAAGATCAGCCGTCTTCAGCCGCCACGAACCCGGAAATGCCGGTCCCCGCTGACTTGCCCCCTGGGGCGCAGCTGTCCGACGCCCACCTGCCGGACGGCCCGCATCCGGACCCGCTCATCCCCGGGGCCCTCCCGGTGCTGCCGCGGCTGCGGCTCTCGGCGCGCCGGCGCCCCGCTGACCCGCAGCCGGGTGCGGAGGGTGACTGGCTGGATGTGATCGTGCTGCCGGACGGGGCGACCGCGCTGGTCATCGGCCACGCCGAAGCGCACGGCGGGCCGCCTGGGGCGGCGGCGGCGCGGCTGCGGGCCGGGCTGCGGGATGCGCTGCGGCGCCGGGCGGCCCCGGCGGAAGCCCTGGCCGCGCTCGGCCCCGCCGTGTCCGGCCCCGCGCCTGCCTCCGCCGTGCCGGGCCCTGCGCCTGGCCGCGGGGCCGCGGTCTGCGTGGCCGTGCTGGACCCGCTGACGGGGAACCTTCGCTACGCGACCACCGGCCTGCCGGTGCCGGTGATCTGCGCGGCAGCCGGCGGTGCGGCCGGCCCGGCCGGACAGCGGGACACCGGGACCGCGATCCTGCCGTCCGGCGCGGTCCTGCTCCTGTACTCCGGCCCGGTGCGCGGGCCAGGCGGCGCGGCCCAGAGCGCGGCCGCCCAGAGCGCGGCCGCCCAGAGCGCGGCCGCCCGGGGCGTGGCGGCCCGGGCCGCGTCGGTCCTGGCCGGCAGCGGCGGCGCGGCCGCAGCTGATCTGGCCGACCAGGTCGTCCCGGCGGTCCTGGCCGGGCTCGGCGGTGACGGCAGAGCCGGGCCCGCCACCGTGCTTGCCGCACACCGGCTGCTGGCCCCCGTGGCCGGCTGGGCGATGAACCTGCCCGCCGACCCGCTGGCGCTGCGCGGCCTGCGGTCGCGGCTCCGGGACTGGCTGCGCGGCCTCGGGGTATCGCTATCCGACCGCACCGACGTCGAGCTGGCGGTCTGGGAAGCGGCCGTGAACGCGATCGTGCACGGCCGGCCGGTGGCGGGACCCGCCACGGTCACGGTAAGCGCGGGCCTGGACATGGCCGGGCGGGTGGTGATCCAGGTGAGCGACCGGGGCCGGTGGCGGCCGCCGGGGCCGCAGGATCCCGTCCGGAGGTGGCCTGGCGGGCAGGGCCTGATGGTCATCAGGCAGGCCGCCGACGAACTGGACATCGCCCCGGGCCCGCAGGGGACCACGGTGACGTTGCGCCGCCGCGTCAGCCGGCCGGTTCCGGGCCAGGCTGAGCCCGGGGAGTAGCCCGCGACTGCTGCACGTCGCGGTAGACCGGCATGATCTTGTCCAGGCCGGTGAGCTGGAAGATCCGGGCGACCGGCGAGTCACCGAGGGCCAGCCGGAGTTCCCCGCCCTGCGCGGCGACCAGTTCGTGCGCGCGGGTGAGGACGTAGACCCCGGCCGAATCACAGAAGACGGTGCCGGTCAGGTCGGCCGTGACGAGATCGGGGGACTGGCCCGCCAGGGCGGTCAGCTGCTCGCCGACATCGCCCGCGTTGCCCAGGTCGATCTCCTCAGGCATGGTCACGACCGCATGGCGGCCTGACCAGCTGACGTTGAATTCCTGCCCGGTCATGGACTCTCCCCGCGTTCCCGGCACCGGGCTATCGCGTGCCTCCCGATCGTAGCGTGCGGCGATCTCCGGCTGAGGACGATGAGGCGGCCAGGGTACGCTGCCGGGGGATTTGCCGGTCTCACCCGGACGGCGGCCAGGAGGGGCACTCGTGAGCGGTACGGAGCCCGCCGGACCCGGGGAGGTGATCTTCCCCGGGGACGGCGAGATGGCGCGGCGTGCGCGCGCCTATCCCTGGGCAGACTCGCCGCTGGGGGATCCCCGCGGCTGGTCCGCGAGCCTGCGCACCGCCGTCCGGATCTGCCTCACCTCCAGGTTCCCGATGATCGTGTGGTGGGGCAAGGAACTGTGGTTCCTGTACAACGACGCCTATCTCCCGCTGCTGGGGACCAAGCACCCGGCCCTCGGCAAGCCGGGCGAGGCGGTGTGGCCGGAGATCTGGGATGTCATCGGCCCGATGCTGGACTCGGTGATGAGCAGCGGGCAGGCGACCTGGTCTGAGGACCTGCTGCTGCCGATGGACCGTCACGGCTACTGGGAAGAGACCTACTGGACCTATTCCTACAGCCCGCTGCACGACGACGACGGGGTGGTGCGCGGGGTCTTCACCGCGGTCAGCGACACCACCGAGCGGGTCATCGGCGAACGGCGGCTGGCCGCCCTGCAGGACCTGGGCGCCCAGGCGGGCAGTGCCCGCAGCGTGGCCGAAGCGTGCCAGCTCGTGGTGACAGCCCTGGAACGGGCCCGGCAGGACGTCCCGTTCGCCGCGATCTACCTGCGCAGGCCCGGCACCGGTGAGCCGGTCCTGGCGGCCGCGGCCCCGCAGCAGGCCGTGCCCGTCCCGCTCCCGGGCGGTCCGGGCGGTCCGGGCGGCCCGGGCGGGTGGCCCGTCGCGGAGGTCCTGCGCAGCGGGCAGCCGGCCACCGTGAGCGACGTGACCGCCCGGTTCGGTGAGCTGCCCGCCGGGGGGTGGCCGGCCCCGCCGGCCCAGGCCATGGTGCTGCCCCTGGTGGGCGAGACCGGCAGCCAGGCCACCGGCGCGATCGTGCTCGCGGCCAGCGCCGGGCATGTGCTGGACGAGGCCTACGAATCCTTCCTCCGCCTGGTCGCCCAGCAGACCGCGGCCCTGGTCAACGGCGCGGTCGCCTACCAGGTCCAGCAGCGCCGGGCCGAGGAGCTCGCCGAGCTGGATCAGGCCAAGACCACGTTCTTCTCCAACATCAGCCACGAGTTCCGGACCCCCCTCACCCTGATCATGGGGCCGGTGGAGGAACTCCGGGCCGGGCCGGCCGGGCAGGACCCGGTGGCGCGGGAGGAGCTCGAGGTCATCCACCGCAACGGCCTGCGCCTGGGCAAGCTCGTCAACACGCTGCTGGACTTCTCGCGGATCGAGGCCGGCCGGATGGAGGCTCGCTACGAGCCGGTCGACCTGGCCAGCTTCACCGCCGACCTGGCCAGCGTCTTCCGCTCGGCGATCGACCGGGCCGGCCTGGTCTACCAGGTGGACTGCGGGGAGCTGCCGGAGCCGGTCTACATCGACCGGGAGATGTGGGAGAAGGTCGTCCTCAACCTGCTGAGCAACGCGCTGAAGTTCACCTTCGACGGCACCATCGGCGTGACGCTGCGGGCTGAGGACTCCCACGCGGCACTGCGGGTCAGCGACACCGGGAGCGGGATCGCCGCCGCCGAGATGCCCCGGCTGTTCGAGCGCTTCCACCGCATCCCCACCACACGCTCCCGGTCCAACGAGGGCAGCGGCATTGGCCTCGCGCTGGTGCGTGAGCTGGTCGGGCTGCACGGGGGCAGCATCACCGCCGAGAGCACCGAGGGGGCGGGCACCACCGTCACCGTCCGGCTCCCGTTCGGCCACGAGCACCTGCCGGACGAGAACCTGGCCGCCGCCGGCCCGGAAACGATCTCCGCGGCGGCCGATCCCTTCCTGGCCGAGGCCCTCCGGTGGCTGCCTGGCGATCAGCCGGACCAGGCCGCGCTGGACGCCGGCCCCGGCCCAGGGACCCCGCGGCGGGCTCGGGCCGGGCGGGGCGCCCCGCCCCGGGTGCTGCTCGCCGACGACAACGCCGACATGCGCGGGTACCTGCAACGGCTGCTTCAGGGCAGCTACCAGGTCACCGCGGTGGCGGACGGGCAGGCGGCGCTGGACGCGGTCCGGGCGCAGCCCTTCGACCTGGTGATCAGCGACGTGATGATGCCGGGCCTGGATGGCCTGCAGCTGGTCGGCGCGCTGCGCGGGAACTCGCACGCCCAGGACCTGCCGGTGCTGCTGCTGTCGGCCCGGGCCGGGCAGGAGGCCGCGATCGAGGGCCTGGAAGCCGGCGCGGACGATTACCTGGTCAAGCCGTTCTCGGCGGCCGAGCTGCTGGCCCGGGTCCGGGCGAACGTGGAACTGGCCCGGCTGCGCAACCAGCACGCCCGGTGGCGCACCGCGCTGATCGACTCGCTGCACGAGGCGTTCTTCCTGTGCGACGAGGCCGGGCGCGTGGTCGAGATCAACGCCGCCTTCACCGACATCCTCGGGTACGGCCCGGAGGACTTGCCCTACCCGGCCCCGCACCCGTGGTGGCCCAGCCAGGACGCTGACCCGGACGCGCGCCGCCAGGCCAGCGAGGCCTTCAGCCAGCTGATGGGGCGCAGCAAGGGCAGCTTCGCCGCCCCGGTCACCCACCGGGACGGGCACCGGCTGTGGGTGGCGGCCAGCTTCAACGAGGTCCAGGACCCGGACACCGGCCGCCGGATGGTGGTCGGCAGCCTGCGTGATATCACCGCCGAGCACTACGCCGGGCAGCGCGAGGCGGCCCTGGCCGCGATGGGGCTGCTCCTGTCGCGGGCGGACAGCGTGCCGGAGGCGCTGCAGGGCGCCCTCAACGAGCTGCAGCGGCTGTGGCGTGCCCGGCGGGTGATCGCGGCCACCTGGACCGGCGGCGCCGAGCCGTCGCTCACGTCCACCGGACCCCCCGTCGGCTGGGGCGACCTGCCCGCGGAGCTCCGCGAGACGATCGGCGGGCTGCGGCAGCGGCCCCTGCTGACCCCGACCGGCGGGACGTCACCGGACGTCGGGGTCAGCATCGAGCACCCCGAGGGTCAGCTGGCCGTCTGGATCGACGCCGATCCCGCCCGGCCGCTCAGCGCCGAGGACCGGACACTTTTCGCGCTGCTGTGCGGCTACCTCGGCCAGGCGCTGCACCGGGCCCACCAGACCGATCAGCAGCGGGAAACCGCCCTGGCCCTGCAGCGGGCCATCCTCGGCCCCTCGCGGCTGCCCCCCGGCTTCGCGGCCCGCTACGAGCCGGCCAGCCGCCCGCTCGAGGTGGGGGGCGACTGGTACGACGTGGTCGAGCTGCCTGACGGGCGGATCGGGATCGTCGTCGGCGACTGCGTCGGGCACGGCCTCGAGGCCGCGACCGTGATGGGGCAGCTGCGCAGCGCCTGCCGGGCGCTGCTGCTGCAGGACGCGGGCCCGGCACAGACGCTGTCCGCCATGGACCGTTTCGCCGCCCTGATCCCCGGCGCGTTCTGCAGCACGGTCTTCTGCGGCGTCCTCGACCGGGCGGCAGGCCGGCTGACCTACAGCAGCGCCGGGCATCCCCCGGGCATCCTGGCTCACCCGGATGGCCGGACCGAATTGCTGGGCGGGGGCCGCTCGTTTCCCCTGGCCGTGCGGGCCGCGGCGGCGCGGGCCGAGGCGACCTGCGCGCTGCCCGGCCGGTTGACCCTGCTGCTCTACACCGATGGCCTGGCCGAACGCCGCCGCGTGTCGATCGACACGGGGATAGCCCGGGCCGGCGCTGCCCTCCAGGACGGCCAGGACCGGGGTGTGGAAGATCTGGCCACCAGCGTGATGAACGGTATGGCGCCACCAGATGGGTACGAGGACGACGTGGCCCTTGTCCTGTTCCGTCATCCCGAGCCCCTCGATCTGACTTTCCCCGCGGACCGGGGGCAGCTCGCCCCGGTCCGCGCGGCGCTGCGAGGCTGGCTGGCGCGCGGTGGCCTGAACCGCCGGATGATCCAGGACGTCCTGGTCGCGGCCGGAGAAGCCTGCGCCAACGCCATCGAGCACGGCCACCGCGACACGCCGGGCCAGGGCATCCGGCTGCGGGCCGAGGCCACGGTCACCCGGCTCCGGGTGACCGTCACGGACACGGGAAGCTGGCGGGCCGCCCGGCCCGCGGCCGATCCGCTCCGCGGGCACGGCATCGCCCTGATGCGCGCCCTCATGGAGCAGGTCACCATCGAGCCCGGCCTAGCCGGCACGACCGTAGGCATGGAGGTCGCGATCACCCCATGAGCACACCGCTGGAGCTGTCCACGCACCAGCGTGCCGACGGCACCTGGATCGTGACCGTGGCCGGCGAGATCGACATGAGCAACGCCGGCGTGTTCCGGGAAAGCCTCGCCCAGGCCCGGGTGAAGGCGGAGGAGAGTGAGGGCCGCCTGGTCGTGGACTTGCAGGCGGTCGAGTACCTCGACTCGGCCGGGCTCACCGCCCTGTTCGCGTGCGCGCCGGGCATCGAGCTGATCGCCTCGCCGCTGATCGCGCCGGTACTGACGATTTCCGGCCTGGCCGGCCTCGTCACCGTGCACGGGCTGGGCGGGGAACCAGGCGGCCGGTAGCGCCACCAGGCCGTAGCGGGCGGTGTTGCGGTCCCGGGCGGCCGCCCGGCGTGGGCGGGGCTGGTGGGGCACCGCGCGCTGGGTAAGGTGCCGATCATGACCAGTAACTGGCCGGCCTGCTCGTATCAGGACTGGCGCGAGACCTGCGACACCCTGCACGCGCACACCCAGGTGCTCGGCAAGCTGGCCGTCCGGCTTGCCCCGCCCGAGCCCCAGCTTCAGCACGCGGCGCTGCGGCTCACCGCCCGCGGCTGGGAGACCGCGCCGCTGCCTGCACCGGACGGCTCCGGGGCGCTGGTCGCCGCCCTGGACCTGCGGACCCACGAGGCCGTGGTCGAGCACAGCGGAGGGCAGGCCGAACGGGTCCCGCTGACCCCGGACCGTCCCGTCGGGGACGTGACCCGTGAGGTGCTGGCTGCGGTCCGCCGGCTGGGCGGGCCGGTCGAGATCGACCCGACGCCGCAGGAGGTCCCCTGGAGCGTGCCGCTCGACGAGGACCAGGAGCACGCGGCCTACGATCCGGGGCAGGTCCGTGACTATTTCGCCGCGGCCACCCAGGCGGCCCTGGTCCTCGCGGACTATCGCGCCCCTTACCGGGGCCGCTCCACGCCGGTCAACGCCTGGTGGGGCTCGTTCGACCTCGCGGTGAGCCTGTTCTCCGGCCGGCCCGCGGAACCGCCTTCCGCCGACTTCATCATGCGCAACGCGATGGACGCCCAGGAGGTCGCGCTCGGCTGGTGGCCCGGTGACGGCCGTTACGGCCGGGCGGCGTTCTACGCCTACGCGCACCCGGCCCCGGAGGGTTTCGGCAGGCCTGGCCCTGTCCCCGCCTGCCGCCCGGTGGGAGGGCACGCTGGGAGAGTACGTACTGGACTGGGACGATGTCCGGGCCGCCGGTGACCCGCACGCGACCGCGGTGGAGTTCGCCCGCTCCGCCTTCCAGCAGGCCTGCGCGGCCTGCTCCTGGGACCCGGCCCTGGCCGCGACCGCCGCCGGGACCCCGCCCCCCGTCACCTGATCCCGGTCCCGGGTCCCGCCGTTCGGCTGGCCTGTTCGTGTGCGGAAACCGCCGTGGGCGCAGCGGTTTCCGCACACGAATGGCCTGTGCGGTGCGGCCACCCTGCCGCCGGCCGCCAGCGCCCGTGAATCACGGTCAAGACGAGACGGACGATATGACCGTTATAGAGCGGGATCGTGAGCCCCGGCCCCGGCCGCCCGTCAGGCCGGGGCGGGCAGGGTGGCGAGGAAGGCGAGCTTGGCCAGGAAATGCTGGGTGCCGCCGCCGTCGTGCCCGTTGAACGGGTAGACCTCGATCTGCTTCGGCCCGGCGTAGTGGTTGAACGCGGCGAAGACCGTGGACGCCGGGGTGATGTCGTCCACCAGGCCGACGGAGAACAGGGCCGGCGCCGTGGCCCGCTTGGCGTGGTTGACCACATCGAGGTAGGACAGCGTGCTGAACGCCTGGTCCACCTCGCCGCGGTGCACGCTCAGGTACTCGATGAGCTCCAGGTACGGCCGGCTCTCGGTCATCTCCACGGCCCGCCGGAAATGAGCCAGGAACGGGACCTCGGGCAGGGTCGCGGCCACGTCCCCGGCCAGGTGGGCCGCGACGATGGCCAGCGCGCCGCCCTGGCTGCCGCCGGTCGTGACCACGGGCCGCCCGGCGCTGGCCGGGTGGCGCCGGGCCGCCGCCACGGCCTGCGCCGCGTCGATGAACAGCCGGGTGTAGTAGTGCGTGCGGGGGTCGGCGATGCCGCGGGTGAGGAACCCCGGGGTACTGGGCGCGCCCGGGTCGCTGGGGTCCGGGGTGTCGGCGCTGCGCCACCCGCCGCCCTGGCCGCGGGTGTCCATGATCAGGTGCGGGTGGCCGGCGCAGCTCCAGGTCCAGCCACTCGAACGGGTCGCCGCGGCCGCCGCCGTAGCCGATGTACTCGACCACGAACGCGCGGTCCGGCGGGCTCTCGTGCGGCAGCAGCAGCCAGCCCTTGATGGGGTCCCCGGCGTAGCCCGGGAACGTCACGTCGAGCACGTCCGCGTGCCGGATCTGCGTCTGCGCGGCAGTGAAGACCGGCTCCGTGCCGTGCGCGGCCACGGCGGCCAGTTCGCCGGCCCAGAACTCGTCGAAGTCCGCGGGCTCTTCCACGGCCGGCCGGTACTGGCGCAGTTCGGGCAGGGGGAGATCGCGGAGCATAGGGTCCTCGCGGTCGGTCAGTCGGTCAGTCAGTCGGCGGGCAGCAGCGTGATTTCCGGATGCAGCACCCGGTCGAAAGCCACCTCCCGGCGCGGGCCGGTGAGAGTGTAGCCCAGCGTGACCTCGATATCCGTGCTCGACCGGCCGACCCTCAGCTCCACGTCGCCCGGGTCCACCTGGCGGTGGCCCGCCCGGCCGGTGTAGCAGGTGAGATCGGCGTGCAGGGTGAACTGGACGGTCCGCGTGCTGCCCGGGGGCATCGCGATCTTCGCGGCCGCGATGAGCTGCTGGACCGGGCGCGACACCTCGGCCACCGGGTCGTGCAGGTAGACCTGGATGACCTCGGCCGCCGGGATGGCGGCCTCGTTGCGGAGCGTCACCGTGAACTGGCAGTATCCGTCGGCCGGCCACTGGGCCGGCGAGCGGGACAGGACGCTGAGCCAGGTGACCGGGGTGTAGGACAGCCCATGACCGAACGGGAAGAGCGGGGTGGGATCGATGACGCTGACCTCGCTGTGCTGGCCCAGCCGGGCCGTGAGGTAGGTGGCCGGCTGGTTCGAGCCCGCGGCCGGGAAGCTGACCGGCAGGCGGCCCGACGGATTGACCCGGCCGCTCAGGATGTCGGCCAGGGCGGCCGCGCCTTCCTCGCCCGGGTAGAACCCGCACAGCGCGGCGGCCAGCCGGTCGGCCTGGCGGGATAGGTCGTACGGCCGCCCCGACAGCAGGACCAGCACCACTGGCGTCCCGGTGGCCAGCAGGGCTTCGAGCAGTTCCTCCTGGCGGCCCGGCAGCCGCAGGTCGGCCACGTCGCAGCCCTCACCCGAGGTGCCCCGGCCGAACAGGCCGGCCAGGTCGCCGAGCACCGCGACACAGACGTCCGCGGCGCGGGCCGCGGTGGCCGCCGCGGCCAGGCCGGCGTCGTCGCCGCCGAGCACCGGGCAGCCTTGCGCGTAGTTGACCGCGTACCCGGCCGCGTCGGCCCGCAGCGCGTCCAGCACGGTCGGCACCTCGATCCCGAACGGCAGGCCAGGGTGGTGCACGATGACATGCTGCGGGAACGAGTAGCAGCCGAGCATCGCGCTGGCCTCGTGGGCCCGCGGCCCGACGACCGCGATCCGCTGCCCCGGGGTCAGCGGCAGGGCGCCGGTGTTGGCGAGCAGCACGACCGAGCTGCGGGCGATGTCCCGGGCCAGGGAGCGGGATTCGGCGTCGTCGAGGGCGCCGTCGAGGGCGCCGCCGCCGGCCGAAGCGAGTTCCGGGTCCGGGGACCAGTCCGGGTCGAGCAGGCCCAGCTCGCATTTCTGGGTGAGCACCCGCCGGGCCGCCCGGTCGACCAGCCCGGGATCGATCGTCCCGTCCTCCAGCGCGGCGAGCAACGGGCCGCCGTAGCAGTCCGCGGTGGGCAGTTCGACGTCGATCCCCGCGTGCAGCGCCAGCCCGGCCGCGTCGGCCCGGCTCCCGGCTACCCCGTGCAGGGCGTACAGGAACGCGACCGAGAAGTAGTCCGCCACCACCGTGCCGGTGAACCCGTAGGTCTCGCGGAGCAGGGTGGTCAGCAGGGCGGGGTCCGCCGCCGCCGGCACCCCGTCCAGGTCCGTGTAGTTGTTCATCACCGAGCGGGCCCCGGCCCGCAGCGCCATCTCGAAGGGCGGCAGCAGCACGTCGGCCAGTTCCCGGGGGCCGATGGAAACGGGAGCCAGGTTCCGCCCCCCGCGCGAGGCTGAGTAGCCCGCGAAGTGCTTCAGCGTCGCTACCACGCCGGCCGACTCCAGGCCGCGCACGTACCCGCTGCCGATCATGCCGACCAGGTGAGGATCCTCCCCGATCGTCTCCTCGGTCCGCCCCCAGCGCAGGTCGCGCACCACGTCCAGGACCGGGGCCAGGCCCTGGTGCACGCCGAGCCGGTGCATGGTCGCGCCGATCTGTGCCGCCATCCGCTCGATGAGGTCCGGGTCGAACGTGGCGCCCCAGCACAGCGGCGAGGGATAGACCGGGGCCTGCCAGGCCGCCAGCCCGGTCAGGCATTCCTCGTGCACCATGGCCGGGATGCCGTGCCGCCCGGCCGCCATGATCTGGCGCTGGCTGCGCGCGACGGCGCGGGCCCCGTCGGCCGGGGCGACCGGGGCGGTCCCGTAGACCCGGGTGAGCTGCCCGATACCGTCCCGGATCAGGTCGTCCCAGCTGGCCGGGGGGACTACGAAGTCCTGCTGGTGCGGGGCGACGTCGCCGCTGGTGGCATCCACCCCGACCCAGACACCGTAGAGCTGGGCGACCTTCTCCGCGGTGGTCAGCTGGGCCAGCAGGTCAGCGACCCGTTCACCAACGGGTGCTGACGGGTCGCGCCAGATCCCGGTGGCCAGGCTGCGCTCAATGGTCACGTGTGATCCCGTCCGTCCGCCTGGGGCGGCAGCGTCTCGTGAGGGCGTGGCGTTGAGTCCACGCGGGCGAGAATAGCGCTATAAAACGTTATCGACAACGATTGAGAGGGGCTGGGCCTGGGCGGGGCCCGCCGCGCGCCGGGCCGAGCGGGGGTAGCCGCGCGCCGGGCCGGGCGGGGGCAGCCGCGCGCCGGGCCGGGCGGGGGCAGCCGACGGGCCTGGCCGGCCGGGCCCTGCGGGCGCGCCCTACACCGCGCGGGTGGACTGCCGCACGACCAGGTCGGTGGCGAGGGTGATGTGCGTGGAGCGGACGTGGTCGCCCCGCATGAGCTGCAGCAGCAGCTGGATCGAGCGCTCACCCATCTGCCGGATGGGCTGGTTGACCGTGGTCAGCGGGGGCGAGCAGAGGGCGGACTCGGGGATGTTGTCGAACCCGACGACCGACAGATCCTCAGGAACCCGCACGCCGAGCCCGGCGGCGGCCTCGATGGCCGCGATGGCCGACACGTCGTTCGCGCCGAAGATGGCCGTGGGCGGGTGGGCGCTGGTCAGCAGCTGGCGGGTGCACGCCGCGGACACCTCCGGGTCGTAGTCGCCGACCAGGATCAGCCCGTCGTCCACCGCCACGCCGGCCTCGCCGAGGGCCTCGCGGTACCCCTGCTCGCGGAGCTGCGATGACTGCAGGTCAGGCCGTCCGGAGATCATGGCGATCCGGCGGTGGCCGAGCCCGAGCAGGTGGTTCGTGGCCAGCTGGCCGCCGCGCAGGTTGTCGGAGTCGATCGTGGGCAGCCCGGACTGGCCGGTGTGCGGGTCGATCGCGACGATGGGGGCGCCGTAGTTGACGTCGACCACGGTCGGCGTGACCAGGATGGCCCCGTCGATCAGCGTCCCGCTCAGCCGGGAGAGGTAGCGGCGCTCCCAGCCCACGTGGCTGGCCGCATGGCCGCCGGCGGAGTAGATCACCATCTCGAAGCCCGAGCCGCGGATGGCGTCCGCGGCCCCCTTGAGCAGCTCGGCGCTGAACGGCTCGAGGTCGGCGACCAGGATGCCGATGACGTTCGTGCGGTGGTTGCGCAGGCTCTGCGCGACGAGGCTGGCCTCGTAGCCCAGATCGTCGATCACCGCCTGGACGCGCGCCGTGGTGTCCGCCGCCACGCCGTAACGGCCGTTAATGACCTTGGAGACGGTGGCGACGGAAACGCCAGCTTGCGCGGCGACGTCGCGGATGGTGATACGCGGGGTGGAGTCCACGCCGCGAGGATAGCGTATAAAACGTTATCGACAACGATTGACATGCCTGAGACAACGCGCGAAACTCTGCGGCAAGCCCAGGTTGGCCAGGTTCGGAACACTTCCGCCAACGTCGTCAGGAGATGACCAACATGCGCAGCCCCCGAAAGCCGGCTCTCGCCGCCATGGCGGCGGCGGCCGCGCTCGCCCTCGCCGCCTGCGGCAGCAGCGGCGGCGGCAACGCCAGTTCGAGCACTGGGAAAGTCACCCTGACCTGGTGGACCAATGCCACTGCGGGGCAGCTCAAGACCGTCTGGCAGCAGGCAGCCACCGCCTTCCACGCCACCCACCCGAACGTGACGATCCAGGTCGAGCCGCTGCAGAACGAGGCCTTCACGACCAAGGTCCCGCCCGCCCTGGCCTCTGGCAACCCGCCGGACATCTACCAGCAGTGGGGTGGCGGCCAGGAGGCCACCCAGATCCCGTCGGGCAAGGTCGCCGACCTGACCAAGCTGAGCTCGGGCTGGATCGGCGAGGTCGGCTCCGCGGCCCAGGCCTGGCAGGTGAACGGCAAGCAGTACGGCGTGCCCTACGACCTGCACACGGTGGGCTTCTGGTACCGGAAGGACCTGTTCGCGAAGGCCGGGATCACCACCCCGCCGACGACGCTCGCCGCGCTCGAGTCCGACGACGCGAAGCTGAAGGCCGCGCACATCGTGCCCATCGCGGTCGGCAGCAAGGACAAGTGGCCCGACGCGTTCTGGTGGGAGTACTTCGCCCTCCGCGAGTGCCCCACGGCCACCCTCAAGACGGCGATGAAGGGCGTGAACCTGTCGGCCCCGTGTTTCGTGCAGGCGGGTAACCAGCTCCAGACCTTCATGGCCACCAAGCCCTTCCAGTCCGGGTTCCTGGGCACCCCGGCCCAGGTCGGCGCGGGCAGCTCGGCGGGCATGGTCGCCAACGGCAAGGCCGCGATGGAACTGCAGGGCGACTGGGACCCCGGGGTCATGGCCCCGCTCACGTCGGACAAGCAGCCTCAACTCCGAGCTGGGCTGGTTCCCGTTCCCGGCCATCAGCGGCGGCGCCGGTTCCCCCACGACCACGCTGGGCGGCGGGGACGGCTTCTCCTGCACGACTCCGGCCGCCGAGCCGGCCTGCGCCCAGTTCCTGCAGTACATCGACAGCACGGCGGTGCAGAAGAAGGTGGTGGCGGCGAACGTCGGCCTGCCCGCCAACCCGGCAGCCGCCCCGGCGCTGTCCCTGCCGGCGCTGAAGCAGGTCCTGACCTACAACCACGCGGCACCGTACGTGCAGACCTACTTCGACATCGCCTTCCCCACGAGCGTGGGCCAGGCCCTGGACGCCGCGATCGCGACGTACTTCGCCGGCCAGGGCACGCCGCAGTCCATCATCACGACGGTGAGCCAGTCCAAGAACCAGTAAGCGTGGGCAGGGCTCCGGCTGCGGCGGCTCGCTCCGCCACAGCCGGGGCCCTGCCTCCGGCTGCGGCCTGGCCCTGGCGTGGGCCCTGCCGTGGCCCGGCCGTGGCTCTGGCGCACGAGGGAGGTTCTGATGGCCGTCGCAGGTGACAAGGATCTCGACGCCCCCGGGCCGGGCCGCGGCCCGGCCCGGCCGCCGATGCCGCGTCCCGCCGGGACCAGCCCCGGCAGGACCAGCCCCGCCGCCGGGCTCCGGCGGCCCGGGCGCCAGCCGCGCGGGCCCCGGCGGCACCGGCCCGGGCTGCGCCGCCGGACCGAACTGGTGGTGCTGCTGGCCCCGGCCCTGCTGCTGTTCGTCGGGTTCGTGCTGCTGCCGATCGTCCTGGCCGCCTGGGACGGGATGCACCGGTGGACCGGCTTCGGCTCCCTCGGCCCGTTCGCGGGCCTGTACAACTACCGGCTCGTGCTGTCCGATCCGGTGTTCCGCGAAGCGTTCGTGCACAACCTGATCATCGTGGTCGCCTCGATCCTCATCCAGCTTCCGCTCGGCCTCGGGATGGCCCTGCTGCTGAACCGGCCGATCCGCGGCCGGGCGTTCCTGCGCACGCTCGCGTTCGCGCCGTTCGTCCTGCCGTACGCCACCACCGCCGTGATGTGGCTGCTGCTGCTCCAGCCCGGGGGGTTCCTGGACCAGGTCATGAAGGCGGCCGGCCTGGGCGGCCTGGTCCAGCTGTGGCTGGCCAACCTGCACCTGGTGCTCTACACGATGATTGCCGTGCTCACCTGGCAGTTCTTCGGCTTTGCGATGATCTTGATGCTGGCCGGCCTGCAGGGCATCCCCCGCGAGCTGCGCGAGGCGGCCGCCCTGGACGGGGCCAGCGGCTGGCAGGCCACCTGGCGTATCACCGCTGCCGCTGCTCGGCCCGACGATCAGGATCTGGCTGTTCCTGTCGGTCGTCGGCTCGCTGCAGGTCTTCGACCAGGTGTGGATCATGACCGGGGGAGGCCCGGCCAACGCGTCCAGCACCATGGTCACCTACCTGGTCCAGCACGGCTTCCAGAGCTATGAGTTCGGCTACGGCAGCGCGGTGGCCGTCATCATCTTCCTGATCTGCTTCCTCTTCGCGCTGCTCTACCAGCGCTTCGTGCTGCGCCGCGACACCCGCGGCGCCCTGACCCGCGCGGTGGGGTGACAGGCGTGTCCACGATCCTGGAGACCGGCCGGGCCCGCGGCCGGCCCGGCCCGCCCCGGCCCGCGGCCCGCCCGGCGCCGGCCGGCGAATCTCGCTGCTCACCCCGGTCACCTACCTGGCCGCTGTCCTGCTGATCGGGGTGACCGTCGTCCCGCTGCTGTTCGTGTTCGTGGACGGGTTCAAGACCAACGCGCAGATCAACAGCTCCGCCACCGGGCTGCCGCATCCCTGGGACACGCACAACTACGCGCAGATGCTCACCTCGTCGCTGTTCTGGCAGCCGCTGGGGAACAGCGCCGTGATCGCGGCCATCGCGACCGTCCTGGTGGTCGTGCTCGGCTCGATGGCCGCGTTCGCCCTGTCCCGCTACGAGTTCGCGGGGCGGGAGGGCCTGTTCCTGCTGTTCGCGGTCGGGCTGCTGTTCCCGCTCAACGCCGCCGCGCTGCCGCTGTACCTCATGCTGAGCAAGCTCGGCCTGCTCGACAGCCCGCTGGGCGTGGCCCTCCCCGAAGCCGCGTTCGGGCTGCCGATCACGATCGTGATCCTGCGCCCGTTCATGCGGGAGATCCCCGGCGAGCTGGAGGACGCCGCCGTGGTGGACGGGGCGACCCGGATCGGGTTCTTCCTGCGCATCCTGCTGCCGCTGTCCCGGCCCGCGCTGGTCACGGTGGCTGTGCTGGCCTTCGTCCAGAGCTGGAACCAGTACCTGATCCCGCTGCTCGTGTTCACCAGCCAGGGACGCTTCACCCTGCCGCTGGCCGTGGCCAACTTCCAGACGCAGTACGCGCAGAACACGGCGAGCATTCTCGCGTTCACGGCCCTGTCCATGCTGCCCGCGCTGGGCTGCTTCATCTTTGCCCAGCGCCACCTCGTGGGCGGGTTCACCGGCGCGGTCAAGGGCTGACGGCGCGTAGGGCGTCAATTTCCACGATAACGATCTGTTCCGCTCGGACGCGCCGGACACGGCACGGGATGCGCGGATCGCCAGTTTCCGCCGCGCGGGCGCCCGCCTGCGCTCCGCCCGCGGTCTGCCCGCGCCGCGACCATGGTCCCGGCGGGGCAGGCGGAAGGCCCCTACGCCGCCGCGCTCCGCCGACGGACAGTAGAGGTGGAGGCGAGACGAGATGAGACGAGTCGTGGCGGAGCCAAGCCCGCGGCGCGGGCGATCGCTGGGCTGGCGATGGCTGCGCGGGCTGTGGCCAGACCGCAACCCGCTGCGGCGCAGCTCCGACCGGCTGGCCGCGCTCATCGTGGCGGCGACCCTGCTCACCTTCGTGGCCGGAGCCCCGGTCGTCGCGCTGGCCGCCGCGCGGTGGGCCCGGGCGGCCGCCGTCCAGGTGGCCAGGGCCCAGCACGCCAGCTGGCGGCAGGTCCCCGCGGTCCTGCTGGAGCGGGCCCCGCTCAACGTGGATATCGGGTACGGCGGCGTGGCCCTGCCCGAAGTCCGCGCCCGCTGGACCGCGCCGGACGGGACCCTGCACCGGGGTTACGTCCAGGCCCCCACCGGAACCCGGGCGGGCCGGACCGTGCCGATCTGGGTGGACCAGGCCGGCCACCTGACCGGGCCCCCGCTCCGTTCCGAGCAGGTGACCGGGCAGGAGGGGCTGGCCATGGTCCTCGCCCCGTTCGCGCTGGGCGGCATCCTGCTCTGCGTCAGCGCGCTCGCCCTCCAGGCGGTGGACCGTCGGCGGCTGGCCGCCTGGGACGCCGAATGGCGGGCCTTCGGGCCGCGGTGGGGCAGCCTGCGCTGACCCCGGGCCGGGCTGCAGGAACCCGGGCCGCAGGGCTCGCGACGCAGGGCTCAGGAGACAGGGCTCGAGAGCCGCAGGGTTCGAGAGGCAGGGTTCAGGCCGGGACCGGGACGCCGCTCATCGCGACGCTGACCACCACGACCGGGCCGGGTGCGTGCCGCAGGCACGCGCGGGCCACCGGGCCGATGCCGTCAGGGGTGCACCCGGCGCTGCCCAGCACCAGCATCTCGGCACCGTCGGCGTGATCGAGCAGCACCCGCGCCGCCAGTCCTTCCGCGATCTCCACGGTCACCGCGGCCAGGGACGTGCACCCGACCGCCGCGGTCACCTCGGTCTCGAGCCGCTGCCTGGCGTCCAGGAGATCTTCCCCGTGCTCCGGGGGATAGGCGTGCGAGGCGTAGGGGGCCACCCGCTTCGCGGTGTCCTCCCAGGCCCGCACCACGTGCAGAGCCGTCCCCCGCAACCCCGCTTCGCGAACTGCCCAGCGCAGCGCGGCCAGAGAGGCCGATGAGCCATCTACGCCCACCACGATGCGCGGCAGCGCCAGGTTCTGGTTCAGGGCCCGCACCTCCTTCGCAGAGTCAGCCAGGAGGGCCGGCGTCCAGCGCGCTACCCGCCGCGTCCTGCTGCCGGAGGTACAAATACCCAATGCTGCCTACACTCACCCACTTCGGCGGTTACGGAGTGCAACTTCACCCTCCGGGCGCCCGGCGCCGGCGGGGAAGGGACTTTGGGCCCTAAGACAGGGGATGCCCAGCCCTGGGATCGGCGGCCGGCGGGCTGCTGAACTGCCTCCTGGGGGACTGGCTGGTCAAGGAGGCCCTGATGTCTCGTCGCAAGGTCCGCGAGGTCATGACCGCCGATGTCGTGGCGGTCGCCGAGGACACGCCGGTCCGCGACGTGGCCGCGGTCATCGACGCCACCGGGTTCGGTGCCCTGCCGGTGCTGGACCCCGCAGGACGGCTGGCCGGGCTGATCACCGAGGCGCAGGTCCGGCCGTCCAGGCCGGCGGCCCGCACTTCTTTTCCGCAACGGAAGCGCTGGCGCCGCCCCCGGGTTCCCCAGGCCGGCGGCCGCGCGGCCTGTGCCCGGGACGTGATGACGGCGCCGGTCGAGGCGATCCCGGCGGATGCCTCCGTGGCCGCGGCGGCCCGGGCGATGGACCGCCGCCGGACTCGCTGGCTGCCCGTCACCGATTCCGCCGGGCACCTGGCGGGCATCGTCAGCTGGGGTGACCTGGGGCGCGTCTTCCTGCGGCCGGACCGCGACATCCAGTACGAGATCATCCGCGACGTGTTCACCCGCTGCCTCGGCACCAACCCGGCCCTGATCCGGGTGAGCGTCACCGGCGGGCAGGTGACGCTGGCCGGCGTGGTCGAGAACAAGAGCATGATCCCGCTGGCGGTGTCGCTGTGCCGGGCCATCGACGGGGTGGTGGATGCGGCCAGCAACCTGAGCTACGTGCTGGACGACACCCCGCTCCCGCCCGTGCCGGACCTGGCCAGTTCCTGACCAGAGCCCGGTTAGCAGCCCGCCCAGCCAGCCTCGTCAGCAGCCTGGTCAGCCGACGAGCGTCTTCACCGCCGAGGTCAGCTCGGCCAGCGCGGACTTCGCGTCAGAGAAGAACATGCTGGTCTTCGGGTTCACATACAGCTCGTTGTCGATGCCCGCGTAGCCATGCCCCATGGACCGCTTGATCACGATGATGCTCTTGGCCTGGTCCACGTCCAGGATGGGCATCCCGGAGACCGGGTTCCCGGGCCGCCGGGCGGCCGGGTTGGTCACGTCGTTGGCCCCGATGACCAGGGCCACGTCGGTCCGCGGGAACTCCGGGTTGATCTCGTCCATCTCCTTGAGCTGCGGGTAGGGCACGTTGGCCTCGGCGAGCAGCACGTTCATGTGCCCGGGCATCCGGCCCGCGACCGGGTGGATGGCGTAGCTGACCTCCACCCCTCGCTCCTCCAGCACCGCGGCCAGCTCGGCTACCTGGTGCTGGGCCTGCGCGGCGGCCAGCCCGTAGCCCGGCACGATGATGACCTTCTGCGCGTAGGCGAGCTGGATGGCGGCGTCGTCGGCCTGGATGGACCGCACGTCACCGCCCGGCCCCTCGATCGCCGGGCCGCTGTCGCCGGTGCCGAACCCGCCCACGATGATGTTGCGGATCGACCGGTTCATGGCGTCGGCCATCAGCTTGGTGAGGATCCCGCCGGACGCGCCGACCAGCGCCCCCGCGATGATCAGCGCCCAGTTGCCGATGACGAAGCCGGCCATGGCCACCGCGGTGCCGGTAAACGCGTTCAGCAGCGAGATGACCACCGGCATGTCCGCGCCGCCGATCGGCAGCACCATGGTCACGCCGAAGGTCAGCGAGGCCAGGATGACGATGATCAGCGCGACCACGCTCGGGGTGGCGATCATGAAGATCCCGGCGCCGACCGCGACGACCGCCGCCGCGATGTTGACGGCCCGTGAGCCGGGGAAGGTGATCGGGGCCCCTTCGATCAGCCCCTGCAGCTTCCCGGCGGCGATGATCGACCCGGAGAACGTCACCGCGCCGATGAGCACGTCCAGGATGGTGAAGATCGTCGTCGACTCGGCGATCCCCCCGGAGGCGAGCCGGACGTAGTCGTCGATCGCGACCAGGGCGGCCGCCCCGCCGCCGACCGCGTTGAAGATGCTGACCAGCTGGGGCATGGCCGTCATCTCGACCGTGCGCGCCGCGTACAGGCCGGCCCCGCCGCCGAGCAGCGTGCCGGCGATCATCACGATCCAGCCGGTGGTGGTGACGGTGCCCGCGTGGGCGACCAGGGCCAGCGTGGTCGCCACGGCCAGGATCATGCCCGCGGTGGACACCTGGTTGCCGCGCCGCGCCGTGGCGGGGGAGTTCATCAGGTGCAGGCCGAGCACGAAGCAGGTCGCGGCGGCCACGTAGAGCAGCTGGGTAATCCAGTCGAAGGCGCTCATGCCTGGCCGCCCGGCTTGCTGAGGGCCGGGGCCTGCCCGTTGCCGCCGACCGCGGCCGCGGTATCCGCGGCCGGCACCGGGGTGCGCGACCGGCGGAACATCTTCAGCATCCGGCCGGTGACCACGTAGCCGCCGACCACGTTCATCGCCGCGAAGGCGCAGGCGATGAAGGCCAGGATGTACCCGAGCGCGTCGTGCGCGGTCACCGCGATGAGCATGGCGCCCGCCAGCACGATGCCGTGGATCGAGTTGGCCGCCGACATCAGCGGCGTGTGCAGGGTGGCGGGCACCTTGCTGATCACCTCGAAGCCCACCAGCAGGGCGAGCACGAAGATCACTATGTCAGTGAGCAGAACCGTGGTCACGGGGTCGTACCTCCGGACGTGTCAGCACTGGTGTTTGCGGCACTGGGGCTGGCTTCGGCGAGCAGGGCGGCGGTCGCGGGCTGGATCACGGCGCCGTCATGGGTGATGACGACCCCGGCCTGGATCTCGTCGGCGGGGTCGATGGCGAGCGCGCCGTCGGCCACCAGGTGCAGCAGCAGGGCGCTGATGTTGCGGGCCAGGAAGGCGGAGGCGGCGGCGGGCACGGTGGCCGCCAGGTTCCCGGCCCCGATGATGGTGACCCCGTTCCCGGTGACGACCGTCTGGTCCGGCACGGAGCCGGCCACGTTGCCGCCGAGCGGGCCGGAGCCCATGTCCACCACGACCGAGCCGGCGGTCATCGCCTTGAGCGCGTCCTCGGTGATCAGCAGCGGCGGCTTGCGCCCCGGCACCTGGGCCGTGGTGATGACCACGTCATGCCGGGCGATGTGGCCGGCCAGCTCGGCCTGCTGGGCCTGGCGTTCCTCGTCGGTCAGCGCCCGGGCGTAGCCGCCCTCGCCCGCCGCGTCGCGCACCGAGGTGAGCTCGATGAAGGTGCCGCCGAGCGATTCCACCTCGGTCCTGGTCTGCGGGCGCACGTCGTAGGCGGACACCACGGCGCCGAGCCGCCGGGCGGTGCCGATCGCCTGCAGCCCGGCCACCCCGGTGCCCAGGATCAGCACCTTGGCCGGGCGTGCGGTGCCCGCCGCGGTGGTCAGCATGGGGAAGAACCGGCCGAACGCGGCCGACCCGACCAGGGCCGCCTTGTACCCGGCCACGTTGGCCTGCGAGCTGAGCGCGTCCATGCCCTGGGCCCGGGACAGCGTCCTGGGCAGCCCGTCCAGGCTGATGGCGGTGATCCCGCGGGCCGCCAGCGTGGCGGCCAGCCCGGGGTCCGCCAGCGGGTTGAGCAGGCCCAGGATCGCCTGGCCGGACCGGAGCCCGGCCAGGATCTGCTGGTCTGGCTTACCCACGGTCAGCACCAGGTCCGCCGCGGCGAGCAGTTCCTCGCGGCTGACCACGCTCGCACCGGCCTCCGCGTACGCGCTGTCCGCGAACCAGGCGCCGTCCCCGGCTCCGGACTCCACGAGTACCTCGAGCCCGGCGCGCGCGCAACCGCGCGATCATCTCCGGGACGAGTGCCACCCGGCGCTCACCGGGTGCCGACTCCTTGACGACAGCTACCTTCATGGACGCGACCTCACGATGTCATGGGCGTGGTCGGGAAGTAGCCTCGTCCGCGTACGGCTCGGCGGTCAGAGGCCACCGTCCCGCCGCACGGGGGACCTTCGGGCATGATCGCACAAGATCACCCTCCCACTCCAGTATCGCCTGAAGACCTCACCCCCGGACTCCCCCGGGCGGGGGAGAGCCGCGTTCCGGGCGGCAGCAGCCGGGCCCGGCGGCGGCCGTCCGCGACGGCCAGGATCTGCGGGACACGCCTTAGCTCGCCCGGCGGAGGGCGGCGCTGATCCGGTCCCCCGCGGTGACCACGGCGTTGGCGTGCAGCCGGCCCGGGGACCGGGTCAGCCGCTCGATGGGGCCCGACACGGACACCGCCGCGATGATCTTGCCGCCCTGGCCCCGGACCGGGGCGGAGACCGAGGCGACCCCGGCCTCGCGCTCGGCCACGCTGGCCGCCCAGCCGCGCCTGCGCACCTGGGCCAGGGATGCGGCGCTGAACCGGGCGCCGCGCAGCCCCCGGTGCAGCCGCTCGGGCTCCTCCCAGGCCAGCAGCACCTGGGCGGCCGACCCGGCGGACATGGGCAGCGCGCTGCCGACCGGCACGGTGTCGCGCAGCCCGGTCGCCCGCTCCGCGGCGGCCACGCAGATCCGGCTGTCCGCCTGGCGCCGGTAGAGCTGCGCGCTCTCCCCGGTCAGATCGCGCAGCGCGACCAGGACCGGCTGGGCCACGGCGAGCAGCCGGTCCTCGCCCGCGGCCGCGGCCAGCTCGGCGATCCGCGGGCCCAGGATGAACCGGCCCTGGGCGTCCCGGGCCAGCAGCCGGTGCCGTTCCAGGGCCACCGCGATCCGGTGCGCGGTCGGCCGGGCCAGGCCGGTGACCTGGACCAGCTGGGCGAGCGAGGCCGGGCCCGATTCCAGGGCGCCGAGCACGGCCGCTGTCTTGTCCAGCACGCCGACTCCGCTAGAGTTGTCCATGGTCCGATATTGCCGTCTCGGAATGCGAGACGCAAATCGGAGATCGGGCCCCCCGGGAGTGACACTCGGAGCAGTGTGACACTCGCAGGACCAGGGGCCCCAGCTACACGGACCGCGACGAGGCGCCCGCTGAAAGGGGTTCACGCATGGGACGTACGCTCGCGCAGAAGATCTGGGATTCGCACGTCGTGCACCGCGCCGACGGTGAGCCCGACCTGATGTACATCGATCTCCACCTCGTGCACGAGGTGACCAGCGCGCAGGCGTTCGACGGCCTCCGCCTGGCGGGACGCGGCGTGCGCCGCCCCGACCTGACCGTGGCCACCGAGGACCACAACGTCCCGACGCTGGGGGTCTCCGGCCCGGGACTGCCCCTGGTCGGCCCGGGCAGCCCGATCAGCGACCCGGTCTCCCGGGTCCAGGTCGAGACGCTGCGCAAGAACTGCGCCGAGTTCGGCATCCGGCTCTTCCCGATGGGCGACGCCGGGCAGGGCATCGTGCACGTGATCAGCCCGCAGCAGGGACTGACCCAGCCCGGCATGACGATCGTCTGCGGTGACTCGCACACCAGCACCCACGGCGCCCTCGGCGCGCTCGCGTTCGGCATCGGCACCTACGAGGTCGAGCACGTGCTGGCCACCCAGACCCTGCCGCAGCAGGCTCCCGCCCAGATGGCGGTGAACGTGACCGGCGACCTGCCCTACGGGGTGACCGCCAAGGACCTGATCCTGGCCGTGATCGCGAAGATCGGCACCGGCGGCGGGGTCGGCCACGTCATCGAGTACCGCGGCGACGCGGTGCGGAACCTGTCCATGGCCGGGCGGCTGACCGTCTGCAACATGTCGATCGAGGCGGGTGCCCGGGCCGGGCTCATCGCCCCGGACGACACCACGTTCAGCTACCTCGAAGGCCGCCCGCACGCGCCGCGCGGCGCCGACTGGGAGGCCGCCCTGGACTACTGGCGGTCGCTGCCGACCGACTCCGGCGCCACGTTCGACAAGGAGGTCACGCTGGACGCGGCCGCCCTGACCCCGTTCGTGACCTGGGGCACCAACCCGGGCCAGGCGGCCCCGCTCACCTCGTCGGTGCCCGACCCGGACGCGATGGACGACGCGGGGGACCGGGCCACGGCGCTGCGCGCGCTGGCCTACATGGGGCTGACCGCGGGCACGCCGCTGCGCGACATCGAGGTGAACACGGTGTTCGTCGGCTCGTGCACCAACGGGCGCCTGGAGGACCTGCGGGCCGCGGCCTCTGTGCTGCGCGGCCGGAAGGTCGCCGACGGGGTCCGGATGCTGGTCGTGCCCGGCTCGATGGACGTCAAGGCCGCCGCCGAGCGGGAGGGCCTGGACGAGGTCTTCACCGCGGCGGGCGCCCAGTGGCGCTCCGCGGGCTGCTCCATGTGCCTGGGCATGAACCCGGACACGATGGCGCCGGGTGAGCGCAGCGCGTCCACCTCCAACCGCAACTTCGAAGGCCGCCAGGGCAAGGGTTCGCGTACCCACCTGGTGTCCCCGCAGGTGGCCGCGGCCACCGCGGTCACCGGCCGCCTCACCGCCCCCGCCGACCTCTAACCGGGAGGGAAGACTGACTATGGAGCCTTTCACCACGCACACCGGCCGGGCGATCCCGCTGCGCCGGAGCAACGTCAACACCGACCAGATCATCCCGGCCGAATACCTGAAGCGGGTCAGCCGCATCGGGTTCGCCGACGGCCTGTTCGCGGCCTGGCGGGCCGATCCCGAATTCATCCTCAACCAGCCTGTCGCGGACGGCGCGACGGTACTCGTGACCGGTCCCGATTTCGGGATCGGATCATCTCGCGAGCACGCGGTCTGGGCGCTCAGTGACTACGGATTCCGGGCCGTCATCTCGTCCCGCTTCGGCGACATCTTCCGCAATAACGCGACAAAAGCGGGCCTGCTCCCGGTCCCGGTTTCGCCGCAATTCGCGGAGTCATTGCAGGACGCTCTCGAGGTGACTCCGGACACCGAGGTGACCGTGGATCTGGTCGCCCGTGAAGTGCGCGCGGCCGCCCCCGGCGGCCCCGTGGAACTGCGGGCACCATTCGATATCGATGACTACACGCGGTGGCGTCTCATGGAGGGACTGGACGATATCTCGCTCACCCTGCGTTATGCAGATGAGATCTCCAGTTTCGAGGAGCACCGGCCGCACTGGCTGCCCACGGCGGACGCGGTGGCCTGAAAGCCCCCGCAGGACAGGAAATTCGGGCGTTCAGAGGCCGACACGCCGTGTTTTTACGCTGGGGTGATTGTGCGCCAGCGCTGGATCGCCTAATTTCAGGCAGGTCAGAGGTCGCGGCTACGGCTCCCTGTCCGCGCGACCTCCCGTGGGGGAACCGCAGGAGTGATTCATGAACAAGCGTGACCTGATCGATGCGATCTCCGGCCGGCTGGGGGACAAGAAGACCGCGACCGAGGCGGTGAACGCGGTGCTGGACACCATTCAGAGCACCGTGGCCAAGGGCGACAAGGTCGCGATCACCGGGTTCGGCGTCTTCGAAAAGGCCGTCCGCCCGGCTCGCACCGCCCGCAACCCGGCCACGGGCGCCACCATCAAGGTGGCCAAGTCGTCGGTGCCCAAGTTCCGCGCGGGCGCGGACTTCAAGGCGATCGTGAACGGCGAGAAGAAGGCCACGGCCGCGAAGAAGCGCTAATCCAGCCGTGAGTTCATGATCATGGGATTGGTGTTGCCATGGCAACACCAATCCCATGATCATGTCTGGCCTGGGACCCGGCGTCGCAGCGTTACCGGCTGCCTGTGATAACAGCAAGTACGACGGGCTGCGACGGACCAAGCGCACCGCCCGGGCCGCCCGGTTACCGCAGGCCCGGCGGCTTGCGCAGGGCCGTGGTGATCAGGCGGTCGATAAGCTCACCCAACGAGAACCCGCTGGCCGCCCACATCTTGGGAAAGTACGAGGCGGCGGTCATCCCGGGCATCGTGTTGATCTCGTTGAGCACGATCTCGCCCTCGGGCGTGTAGAAGAAGTCCACCCGGGCCAGTCCCTCGCAGGACACCGCGTCGAACGCGGCGGCCGCCAGGCGCCGCACCTCCTCCAGGTGGCCGGCCGGTATCGGGGCCGGGATCGCCATCCCGTTGGCGTCGTCCAGGTACTTGGCCTCGAAGTCGAAGAACTGCTCGCCGCCGTCCACCATGAGCTGCCCGGGCATGCTGGTGTCCGGGGGCGCGCCGTCCAGCCCCTCCAGCACGGCGCACTCGATCTCCTGCCCGGTGATGGCCTTCTCGACCAGGACCTTGCGGTCGTAGCGCCGCGCGGTCTCGATCGCCGCGTACAGCCCGGCCAGGTCATCCGCCCGGGACGTGCCGATGCTGGAGCCGCCGCGGGCCGGCTTGACGAACAGCGGCCAGCCCAGCTCGCCGATCGCGTCCAGCACCCGCTTGCGCTCGGTCTCGGCGGCCGGGGCGGCGCCCGGGCCGCCGCCAGCGCGGCGGACCCGCTGCTGTCCGCCTCGGGCCAGTCCCGGTCACGGACCACGACGAACGGGCCCACCGGCAGCCCTTTCGCCCTGAAGATCAGCTTCATGTACTCCTTGTCCATGCTGACCGCGCTGGCCAGCACCCCCGCGCCGACGTAGCGGACGCCCGCCATCTCCAGCAGGCCCTGCATGGTGCCGTCCTCGCCGAACGGGCCGTGCAGCATGGGCAGGACCACGTCCACCTCGCCCAGCTCGCCGGGGATGGCCCCGGGCTCGGCGGTGGTCAGCGCGCCGGGGTCCGGCTGGGAGCCGGCGGTCCAGGGCATGACCTGCCCGCCGGGCTCGGCGACCGCCTCGACCGACGGCAGCTGCCCGCCGGTGATGGCCAGCCGCTCGGGCTCGTCCGCGGTCAGCACCCACCGGCCGTCGGGCAGGATGCCGATCGGGACCACGTCGTAGCGGTCCCGGTCGATGCAGGCCAGCACGGTCCCGCCGCTGGCACACGAGATCGCGTGCTCCGGGCCCCGGCCGCCGAACACGACCGCGACGCGGGTCTTGCGTCCTTCGTTCACGCCCGCTCCTCTCCTGCGCTTGCGCTTTCGCCGGGGAGGGGAGGCGCGCCGGAGGCGTGTCCTCGCCGAGCCGGCGAATCGCGGGGGGTTCCGGGGGGTCGTCCCCCCGGGCTAATACAGTCCAGGGCCTGGTGCACGTCCGCGATCAGGTCCTCGCCGTCCTCCAGGCCGATCGAGAACCGTACCGCGCCCGGGTCCATCCCGGCGGCGGCCAGCGCGGCGTCGTCGAACTGCCGGTGGGTCGTGGACGCCACGTGGCTGACCACGGTGTGCGTGCCCCCCAGCGACGTGGCCACCTGGCCGACACGCAGCCGGTCCGCGAGTTCGTACCCGGCCTGCCGGCCGCCATGCGGCGTCACCGTGACGATCGCGCCGAAGCGGGTGCCCTCCGGCCCCGCGTCGAACAGCCGGACCGCGGTCTCATGTCCCGGATGCCCCGGCAGGCCGGGGTAGTCCACGCTGCGGACCGCCGGGTGCCGGGCCACCGCGGCCGCGAACAGCGCCGCGGTGGAGCACTGGCGGCGCACCCGCACCG
The DNA here is from genome assembly GCA_963851025.1 of uncultured Actinomycetes bacterium. GTDB lineage: Bacteria > Actinomycetota > Actinomycetes > Streptosporangiales > Streptosporangiaceae > RYN-230. The sequence goes on along the minus strand of CAWKOA010000022.1, from coordinate 260,484 downwards.
GCAGCGTCTCCAGCCCGCGGCGGAGCAGGAACGCCTCGTCCGGGGCCAGTGCGCCGCCGGTGTCCACGCGCACCGCGCGGACCCTGCTGATCAGGCCAGGCGCGCCGGACACCACCCCGCCGGTCGTGTCCGAGTGGCCGCCCAGGTACTTGGTCGCCGAGTGCAGCACCAGGTCGGCGCCGTGTTCCAGCGGCCGGCAGATCACCGGGGGCGCCATGGTGGAGTCCACCACCAGCAGGGCTCCCTGGCGGTGCGCGATCTCGGCCAGGGCGGGCAGGTCGGCCACGGCCGTGGTCGGGTTGGCGACCGTCTCGGCGTACACGATCCTGGTCTCCGGCCGCAGCGCCGCGCGGACCTGGCCGGTGTCGGTCAGGTCCACGAAATCGGCCTGCACCCCGAACCGGGCCGCCACGTGGCGCAGGAACCCGTAGGTGCCCCCGTACACCGCGGCCGGCGCGACCACGTGCGCGCCCGCCCCGGTGAAGGTCCAGAACACCGCGCTGATCGCGGCCATCCCGGACGCGAAGGCCTGGGCGGCGGTCGGCCCGGGCAGGTTCTGGCCCTCCAGCGCGGCGACCGCGATGGCGAACGCGTCCGCGGTCGGGTTGTCGATCCGGCTGTAGCTGTAGCCCGCGGTCTCCCCGTTCAGCAGCGCCGCGTACTCGGCGCTGGAAGCGAAGGCGAAGGCCGCGGTCCGGTAGACGGGCGTGCCGAGCGGGTGCTGCGCCGGGACCGGCGCGGGCGGCAGGTGCACGGCGCGGGTGTTCTCGCCCAGCGGCCGGCTGGGCTGGGCCAGGTTCTCGCCTGGCGGCCCGCTGGGCTGTGGGTGGTCAGACGCCATAACGCTCCGGTTTCGCCGAGCGCGAGGTGAGCAGCATCGCGGCCTGGTCCAGGGTGACCCGGCCGTGCATGACCCCCACCACCACCTCCGTGATGGGCATCTCCACGGCGTGGCCGCGGGCCAGTTCCAGGATCGGCCCGGCCGACTTGGCCCCCTCGGCGACCTGGGTGGTGACCGCGGCCACGTCGGCCACCGCCATGCCCCGGCCCAGCATCTCGCCGAACGCCCGGTTCCGCGACAGCGGCGAACTGCAGGTGGCGACCAGGTCACCGAGCCCGGCCAGGCCGGCGAACGTGTGCTGGTCCGCGCCGAGCGCCGCGCCGAGACGGGTGATCTCGGCCAGGCCGCGGGTGATCAGGGTGGCCCGGGTGTTGTCGCCGCAGCCCATGCCGACCGCGATCCCGACCCCGAGCGCGATCACGTTCTTGACCGCGCCGCCCAGCTCGCAGCCGATCACGTCCGGGTTGGTGTAGGGCCGGAAGTATGGCGTGTGGCAGTCCTGCTGGAGCCGCTTGGCCAGCGTGTCGTCCGCGCAGGCGACGACGGTGGCGGCGTGCTGGCGCTCGGCTATCTCGCGCGCCAGGTTCGGCCCGCTGATGACCGCGATCCGGTCCGGGCCGGCCCCGGTCACGTCGGCGATCACCTCGCTCATCCGCTCCCGGGTGCCCAGCTCGATGCCCTTCATCAGGCTGACGAACGCCGCGCCGGGCGGCAGCTGATCGTGCCAGAGGCCCAGATGGTGGCGCAGCGTCTGGGCGGGCACGGCCAGCACGACCAGGTCGGCCCCGTCCAGCACCCGGCCCGCCTCGGCGCTGGCGGTCAGCTCCGCGGGCAGCGTGATGCCCGGGAGGTAGTCCGGGTTCTCGTGCCGCGCGTTGATCGCCCTGACCAGGTCCGGCCGGCGGCCCCACAGCGTGACCGGGGTGCCCGCGTCGCAGAGCACCTGGGCGAACGTGGTGCCCCACATGCCGGCACCCATGACCGCCGCCCTCACGTCGGCGTCGCCTCGCGGGGGTCGTCACCGGCGGCTGGCTGCGCCGCGGGATCCTGCCCGGCGGGCCCGTCCTGCTCCCGGGCCGCCTGGCGCGCGGCCCTGCGGGCCACGGCCGGGTGGTAGGGGGTGGCCGGCGGCTGCCCGCCGCGCAGCTCGGCCAGCAGGCCCGCGATGTCGCCCATGATGGCGTTCGTGGCGCCGCGCAGGACGTCCCGGGTCAGCGGCTTCCCCTCGTAGTCAGTCAGGTCCACGGGCGGCCCGGCCAGCATCCGGACCAGCTTGCGCGGCACCGCATGCGGCTTGACCTCGCCGTAGGGGAGGATGGCCTGCGCCCCCCACTGGGCGACCGGGACCACCGGGACTCTGGTGGCCAGGGCCAGCCGGGCCACCCCGGTCTTGGCCACCATCGGCCACTGGTCCGGGTCGCGGGTGGCGGTGCCCTCCGGGTAGATGATCACGCATTCGCCGTCGGCCAGCGCCTGCTCGGCGACCTGGAGCACGTTCGCCGCATCGGCTTCGCCCCGGCGCACCGGCAGCTGGCCGAGGACCCGCAGGAACGGCCCGATCAGCTTCACGTCGAACGCGGACGACTTGATCATGAAGGCCGGGTAGCGGCCGGCCTCGTGCACGAACAGCGACATGGCCGGCCAGTCCGCGTACGACAGGTGGTTGGACGCGACCAGCATGCCGCCCTCCCGGGGGAAATGCTGGTAACCCTCCCAGTCCCGCTTCATCACCGACTTGATCAGCGGGGGGAGCACGACCTTGGTGCCGTTCCGCCACGCCTGGGAGTAACGCCGGCCCTGCCGCGCGCTCATCGCTGCCACCTGCTCATCGGTCCTGCCCGGTCATCGGGGTTCTCCCGCCCTCATCAGGCCGCTCGTCATCGCCGTCAGTCTCCCGTTCCGCCTGGTGCCCTGTCGAGATAAACCCGGTCCGGCCTGGCCCGGCCGAGGCAGATCACGCACCCGCGGGTGAGCACAGTATGGTCGCCGGTGTGACCGAGATGCCGCTCACCTGGTCGGTGGTGATCCCCGTCAAGGTACTTGCCCTCGCCAAATCGCGGCTGGCGGGCCTGGCCGGGCCCGCGCGCTCCGAGCTGGCCCTGGCCATGGCGGCGGACACGGTCCGGGCGGCCGCGGCCTGTCCCGCGGTGGCGGCTGTCGTCGTGGTGACGGACGATCCGGCGGCCGCCAGCACGCTGGGCGCGCTCGGCGCCCGGGTGGTCGCCGACGAGCCGGACGACGGGCTCAACCCGGCCCTCGCGCACGGCGCGGCCGTAGCCGCCGCGGCCTGGCCGGACTGCGGCACGGTAGCCCTGGCCGCCGACCTGCCCGCGCTGCGGCCCGGGGAACTCAGCCGGGGGCTCCAGGCGGCCGCGCAGTGGCCGGAGGCGTTCGTCGCCGACGCGGAGGGCAGCGGCACCACGCTGTACGCGGTGCGGCCGGGGACCGCGTTCCGGCCGCGCTTCGGCCCGGGGTCGGCGGCGCGCTACCGGGAAGGGGGCGCCGGGGAGATCATGCTCGCGGATGTGCCCAGCCTCCGTTCGGACGTCGATACCCCGGCCGACCTGCGGAACGCGATCAGCCTGGGGGTGGGCCCGCGGACCGCGGAACTGGCCACGCAGCTCCGCTGAGGTGGCCGGCCGTCAGTGACCGGCCCGTCAGCTACCGGCCTGCCAGTGACCGGGCCTACCGGGTGACGCGCCGCCGGCGGCCCAGCCGTACCCCGACCAGGATGAGGTCCACGAGGATGACCACGATGCCGATGATCAGCAGGTAGAACAGGCCCTTCACGACCACGCCGACGATGCCCAGCGCGATGGCCGCGATGACCAGCAGCAGGAACAGGACCATCCGAGGACTCCGATCTGGCTGATCAGTGCCAGCTAATCAACGGCGGGCGAGGCGGCGCTCGCCGCTCGCTCCGGGCTGGTAGTCGAGGTTGTAGTGCTTGAAGATCGCTGCCTCGTCCTCGGCCGGCAGTTCCCCGTCGGTGTCGATGGACGGCGCGCCCTTCACCTGGCTGCGCGAATGGCTGACCTTGAGGTATCCGGGGCCCACGGTGGCCGCGTCGAGGGGCACGAACACCAGCCGGTGCCGGGTCGGCAGGCCGACCGTCACCGTGGCGAACGCGGGCTGATCGGTGACGGTGTCCACGTACACGGACTCGAGCGAGCCGATCTTGTGGCCACCGTCGTCGACCACGTCGTGGCCGCGCCACTCCCTGATATCAGCCGCCTCGAACATCATGATCCTCCCGTCCTCGCTGCCCCCCTTGTACCCAGCGTCTCCCTGCTCATCCGGGGATATCGCACGGATTGCGCAGGCATGCAGAAGGCCCGGGGTTCCCGGGTACGCGCCGCGGCGACGGGCGTGCGGCTAGATGTGCACGATGGGACAGGTCAGCGTCCTCGTGATGCCGGCCACGCACTGGATCTGGGCGACCACGAGCTTCCCGAGGTCATCCACGTTGCCCGCCTCGGCCCGGACGATCACGTCGTAGGGCCCGGTGACATCCTCAGCCAGGGTCACCCCCTTGATGTCCCCGATGCGGCGAGCGACCTCGGCGGCCTTACCCACCTCGGTCTGCACGAGGATGTATGCCTGGACCATGCGTCCTCCCCGGGGGGCCTCATTGCCTTCGGCCGGAAGAGCCACGCTACCCTAATCGCAAAGACGGCACCCGGGAGGGCCCCATCACCGTCTCTGACCTGGGCGAATTCGGGCTCATCGCGTCGCTGGCCGCCCGCCTGCCGCAGGCCCCCGCCACGGTGGTGGGCATCGGCGACGACGCGGCGGTGCTCCCCGCCCCCGACGGGCGGGTGGTGGCCAGCACCGATCTGCTGGTCGAGGACCGTCATTTCCGCCGGGACTGGTCATCAGCCCGGGAAATCGGCGGCAAGGCCGCGGCGCAGAACCTGGCGGACATCGCGGCCATGGGTGCGGTGCCCACCGCGCTCCTGGTCGGCCTCGCGGCGCCCGGTGACCTGCCGGTGGCCTGGGCCGAGGAGATGGCGGCGGGCCTGGCCGAGGAATGCGCCCGGGCGGGTGCCACGGTGGCCGGCGGGGACCTCTCCGGCGCGCCCCTCATCATGCTGGCCGTGACCGCGCTGGGTGACCTGGGCGGCCGGGCTCCCGTCACCCGTTCCGGCGCCCGGCCCGGGGACCTGGTGGCCGTATCCGGCGTGCTCGGGGAGTCCGCGGCCGGCCTGGCCCTGCTCCGGGCCGGGCTGACCGAGCCCGCGGCGCTGCTGGCCGCGCACCGCTGGCCGCATCCGGACTACGCCGCAGGGCCGGACGCGGCGCGGCTCGGGGCCACGTCGATGATCGACGTCAGCGACGGCCTGGCGCAGGATCTGGGGCACCTGGCCGAGCAGAGCGGGGTGCGGATCGACGTCTCGTCCGCGGGCCTGCCCGTGAGTAACACTTTGCTTGCCGCATCAGATGCACTGGGTGGCCAGGATCCCCTGGACTGGGTCCTGCACGGCGGTGAAGACCATGGCCTGGTCGCCACCTTCCCGCCGGACACCGCGCTGACCGGGCGCTGGACTGTGGTGGGGCACGCTGGTGAAGGTCAGGGGGTCTGGGTGGATTCGCGGCGTTCCGAGAGGTTGTCCGGATGGAATCATTTTTGATCCCCGAACAGCCGTCACTCCCTGTATCTATCAAATTACAAGCATGTCACTATAGTTAGCCCGCCCTTTTCGTAGGTATAAACCCCCCAATGCGATCACCGGGCAGGAGAGCAGCGCCCCGGCACCGGGCGCCGTCCGTGGCCGCCCGTGGACGGGCGGAGACGGCCCGCAGGCTGCGCGGTGCGGACGGCGACCCGCCGTCCGGTGACCCGCCGGACGGCCAGGGGCCGGGCGGCCGGCCGCGAGCCGGACCGGTCCCACCTGGACAGCTACCAGCCGGACGAGCCCCGCCTGGACGGCCCCGGGCCGGACGGTTCCCGGGTGGACGGTTCCCGGGTGGACGGTGTCGCCGGGTGGACGGGCCCGGGCCGGGCGGGCACCGGCCGGAGGCGGGGCGGCCGGAGAAGGCCCGGCCGGGCCGGATGCGGCCGGGCCGGGGGCGGATCAGCCCGGCGCTGCGCAGGCTGGTGGTTACCCCGACGTTCGCCGCCGGTCTCGGCGTGGTCGTGGCGGCCTTCCTGGCCGCCAACATGTCCCGGACCGTGCTGCACTTCAGCGCCCCCATCCCGGGCAACCAGTGCTCGGCGGGGGACTGCCACGCCCAGCAGCCGCACGGCGGCGCGCTGGCCTCGGCCCGTCCCGGCGTGCACATCACGCCCAGCGTCCCGGCCGGCACCAGCCCGGCCCCCGGGATCCAGTCCGGGGGCACGGCGTCCGCTCTCGGGGGCGGCGGCACGCCGCAGCCCACTCCGGGCAGTCAACCGCTCAGCATCCGGTTCCAGCAGGTCGGGCAGTGGCCCGGCGGCTTCGCCGACCGGATCACGATCAGCGGGCTCAGCGGCACGGGAGCCCGCGCGTGGAGCCTGGCCTTCGGCTACCCCGGGGCGCGGATCGCCGGCGTCCAGGGCGCGCGCTGGGAGCCGGGCAGCACGGGTGCAGGGGTGGCCAAGGGCGTCAGCTGGCCTGGCTGGGGTCAGGACCAGACTTCCCCGGCCCCGGTGCGGCTGATAGTGATCGTTAATGGCCAGCCGAGCGCTCCGTCGGGCTGTGACTTCGACGGCGCGCCGTGCACGTTCGCCCGGCCCGGCAACCTCAGCACGCCGTAAGCGCGCTGCCGGGCGGGATCCGCCTAGCGGGTGACCTTGCCGGCCTTGATGCAGGACGTGCAGGCGCGCACGCGCCGGCTGGTCCCGCCCGTGGTGGTCCGGACGACCTGGATGTTCGGGTTCCAGCGGCGGGGGGTCCGGCGGTGGGAGTGGGAGACGTTGTTGCCGAATCCCGGCCCCTTGCCGCAGATCTCGCAGACAGAAGACACGGGATGCTCCCTTGCATGAACGCGGATGATGACCAATGTGCCCGGGCCCAGGCGGTCCGTGCGGAGACACTGCGCGCAGCCGTGCCCTCGGGCAGCGCTCAGAATAACCGACCGGCGCCCCGGAACGCGAATCAGCGCCAGGACTGAGGGCTGGCCCGCGTGGCCGGACGCTCATGTCGCAGGCGCAGCCTATCCTGTGAGGCCATGGCGAGGCTTGATGACCGGCTCGACCGGGAGTTCGACCCGCGGACGGCCAAAGCCCTGGCCCGGGCGCTGGACGCGCACACCGTGGGCGAGCTGCTGCGGCACTACCCGCGCCGGTACGAGCAGCGGGGCGACCTGACCGACCTGGCCGCGCTGCGCGACGGCGAGCACGTGACGGTGCTGGCCCAGATCTCCGCGGTCACCAGCCGCAGGATGAAGAACCGGCGGGGAAACCTGACCGAGGTGACCGTCACCGACGGCCGCGGCACGCTGACCCTCGCCTTCTTCGGGCAGCCGTGGCGGGAGAAGGAGATGAAGCCCGGCCTGCACGGCCTGTTCGCCGGCCAGGTGTCCTCCTACGGGCGCAAGCGCCAGCTCATCCACCCCGACTGCGAGCTGCTCGGCACGGCCGACCCCGGCACCGAGATGGCCGCCGAGCACGCGGCCGAGATCATCCCGGTCTACCCGGCCACCCGGGAGATGCCGTCCTGGAAGATCGCCAAGGCGGTGCGGACCGTGCTGGACACGCTCGACATCACCGACGACCCGCTGCCCGCCGACGTTCGCACCCGGTACGGGCTGGAGAACCAGCTCGCCGCCTGGCACGGCATCCACCGGCCGGTGGAGATGGCGGACACCGACCAGGCCCGGCTCCGGCTCAAGTGGGACGAGGCATTCGTCCTCCAGGCCGTGCTGGCCCAGCGGCGGCGGGCCGAGGACGCGCTGCCGGCCACGCCGCGCATCCCGCGGCGCGGCGGGCTGCTCGAGGCGTTCGATGCCCGGCTGCCGTTCTCGCTGACCAAGGGCCAGCTCGCCGCGGGCGAGGAGATCACCACCGCGCTGTGCCGTGAGCACCCCATGCACCGCCTGCTGCAGGGTGAAGTCGGCTCCGGCAAGACGTTGGTGGCGGTCCGGGCCATGCTCCAGGTCATCGACGACGGCGGGCAGGCCGCCCTGCTCGCGCCGACCGAGGTCCTGGCCCAGCAGCACTACCGCTCCATAACGCAGCTGCTCGGCCCGCTCGGCCGGGCCGGCGAACTCGACGGCGCGGACCAGGCCACCCGCGTGGCCCTGCTCACCGGGTCGCAGGGCGCCAGGGTACGCCGGGCCGCCCTGGACGAGGTGGCCAGCGGGGCAGCCGGAATCGTCATCGGCACCCACACCCTCCTGTATCACCGGGTACGGCTCGACGATCAGATCGTTTTCGATGATCTGGGCCTGGTGGTGATCGACGAGCAGCACCGGTTCGGGGTCCAGCAGCGTGACGCGCTGCGCGAGAAGGCCCGCGGCAGCCGCCCGCACGTACTGGTCATGACGGCTACCCCGATCCCGCGCACGGTGGCCATGACCGTCTACGGCGACCTGGACGTGTGCACGCTGCGCGAGCTGCCGGCCGGCCGCGCGCCGATCACCACGCACGTGGTGCCCGCCGCCGACAAGCCGCACTACCTCGCCCGCACCTGGGAACGGCTGCGTGAGGAGGTGGCCGGCGGCGGCCAGGCCTACGTGGTCTGCCCGCGCATCGGCGCCGAGGACGATGCCAGCGGCGCGGAGGCGGGCGCGGAGGCGGGCGGGGCGGCGGGCGCCCCCGGCGGGGACGCGGGCAGCGCCGGCGGGGACGCGGGGGGCGCGGGCCTTGACGACGGCACCGACGGGGACTACGAGGTCCCCGCGGAGGACACCGGCCGCCCGCTGCGCGCGGTCCTGGAGGTGGCCGCCGAGCTGTCCGAGGGACCGCTGGCCGGGCTGAGGATGCGCATCCTGCACGGGCGGATGCCCGCCGACGACAAGGACGCGGCCATGCGGGCCTTCGCCGACGGGTCGGTGGACGTGCTCGTGGCGACCACGGTCGTGGAGGTCGGGGTGGACGTCCCGAACGCGACGATCATGGTGATCATGGACGCGGACCGGTTCGGCGTGTCCCAGCTGCACCAGTTGCGCGGCCGGGTCGGCCGGGGCGGCAAGCCCGGGCTGTGCCTGCTGGTCACGGACTCGCCGCCGGGCAGCCCGGCGCGGGAGCGGCTGGACGCGGTCGCCGCCACCGTGGACGGGTTCGCGCTGTCCCGGCTCGACCTGGAGCAGCGCCGTGAGGGGAACGTGCTGGGTGCCGCGCAGGCCGGCCGTAAGTCCGGGCTGAAGATGCTGACCCTGCTCCAGGACGAGGACCTGATCGTCGACGCCCGGGCGGAGGCCCAGGCGCTGGTGGACGCGGATCCCCGGCTGGACGGCCACCCCGCGCTGGCCGGCGCGATGCGGGTGCTGCTGGACGAGGAACAGGCCAAGTTCCTGGAGAAGGCGTGAGCCGGGCGCCCCGTGTGAGCCGGGCGGGCCGCGGGTGCGGGGCGGGCCGCGGGAGCGGGGCGCGCCGCCCGCCGAAGACGCCGCGGTGACCCGGGTCATCGCCGGCGCGGCGCGCGGCCGCCGCCTGGCCGTGCCCGGCGGGCCGGCTGACCCGGCCCACCAGTGACCGGGCCCGGGAAGGACTGTTCGGCACGCTCGTGGCGCTGTACGGCCCGCTGGACGGCGCCTGCGTGCTCGACCTGTACGCGGGCTCGGGGGCGGTGGGGCTGGAGGCGCTCTCCCGCGGCGCGCGGCGGGCGCTGTTCGTGGAGGCCGACGCGCGGGCCGCCCGGGTGATCCGGGGCAACATCGAGGCGGTCGGCCTGAGCGGCGCCGAGCTCGTCACCGACCGGGTGGAGCGGCTGCTGGGCCGCGGGCCCGCCGGGCCGGACCGCTACGACCTGGCCGTCGCCGACCCGCCGTACGCCGTCAGCGGGGACGAGGTCACCGCGATGCTGGCCGCGCTGGCCAGCGGCGGCTGGCTCGCCCCCGGCGCGGTCGTCGCGGTGGAGCGGGCCACCCGCTCCGGGCCGGTCGGCTGGCCGCCGGGATACGCACCAGACCGGTCCCGTCGGTATGGCGACACGACGTTCTGGTACGGTCTCGCCGCAGGCGCCCAGTTGGCGGAAGAACCGTGATAGGCAGCGCAAATGTAGTGACGGAAGGGCGTGACCGCGTGCGTCGTGTCGTCTGTCCAGGCTCGTTCGACCCGGTGACCAACGGTCACCTCGACATCATCAGCCGCGCGGCGCTGCTGCACGATGAGGTACTCGTCGTCGTGGGGGCCAACCAGTCCAAACAGGGCCTGTTCACGGTGGAGGAACGGGTCGAGATGCTCCGCGAGGTGACCTCCGGGCTGAAGAACGTGGAGGTCGGGACGTTCCGGGGGCTGCTGGTCGAGTTCTGCCGGGTCAACGGGGTCTCGGCGATCGTGAAGGGCCTGCGGGCGGTCAGCGACTTCGAGTACGAGATGGAGATGGCCCAGATGAACTACCGTCTCGCGGAGGTCGAGACGCTGTTCATCGCGGCCAACCCGGTGTACAGCTTCCTGCGGTCCAGCCTGGTCAAGGAGATCTGCCGGTACGGCGGGGACGTGACCTCCCTGGTCCCGGAGCTGGTGTTCGAGCGCCTCCAGGAGCGGCTCGGCTCACCCCTCACCACGGGCCCTGACCACGGGCCGTGAGGACGGGCCCCTGACCACGGTGCCCTGACCACGGTGCCCTGACCACGGGCCCTGACCACGGGGCGCCGCGCCCTGAGTTGGGAATCAGCTGCTACCCGGGTAGGCTGATCGCTCCAACCTCGCCAGACACCGTACTTGCTATGCCACAGTCAAGAAAAAACTCCTCAGCGCGACTCGATCCGCGCAAGCCCCTGGTCTTCAGCATCCTCGACCTCGGCCGCAGCCCCGGATCTGAGTACTCGCAGCAGCGCACGGTCCCGGCTCCCGCATACGTGGAGGCCGGTCTTGCTGGCGTGGCCGAGGGCAGCGACGTCGAGCTTGACGTGCGCATGGAGGCGGTGTCGGAGGGGGTGCTGGTCACGGCCACGGCCCAGGCCCAGGTCACCGGGGAGTGCGCGCGCTGCCTGGAGCCGATCAGCCAGCCGGTGGAGGTCAGGGCCCAGGAATTGTTCGCCTATCCCACGGACGACGGCACGGCCGATCCCGAAGGGTACTCTCTGCAGGGAGACCTGCTCGATTTCGAGCCGGTCCTGCACGATGCGCTCGTCCTCGCGCTGCCCCTGGCGCCGCTCTGCCAGGAGGACTGCCCGGGACTGTGCGTTGAGTGCGGCGTGCCGCTCGCCCAGGCCGGGCCCGACCACGGGCACGGCCCGGCCATCGATCCGCGGTGGGCCAGCCTGCAGCAGGCCGTCTCACGGCCCGGTGGTCTCGAGGCAGCCGGTGGTCATCCAGCCGGTGGTCATCCAGCCGGTGTCATGCAGCAGGCGAAACGGAAATGAACGGGAACGGCCGGGGGGCACCCTCCGCGGGCGAACCGGACGACTGAGTTCAGAACTAAGGAGAGTTAAGGTGGCTGTTCCCAAGCGGCGGATGTCACGCAGCAACACGAGGTCCCGCCGGGCGCAGTGGAAGACGACCGCGCCCGCCCTGGTGCGCTGCCCGCAGTGCCGGGACCCGAAGCTTCCGCACACGGCCTGCCCGACATGCGGAACCTACAACCGTCGTCAGGTGATCACACCAACCTGATGCGCTGAAAGGGCACGGCGTGAGAGGCGGGTCAAACGGCGGCGCAGCCAGCGAACCGGATAGTTCGGAACTGCTGCGGGCGATCGACACTGGGCTGAGCCCCGGGTTGCTGGAGCGCGCCCTCACGCATCGGTCCTATGCGTACGAGAACGGCGGCCTGCCCACCAACGAGCGGCTCGAGTTCCTCGGCGACGCGGTCCTCGGCCTGATCGTCACCGACACCCTGTTCCGCAAGTATCCCGACCTGCCCGAGGGCCAGCTGGCCAAGCTGCGGGCGGCCGTGGTCCAGATGCGGGCCCTCGCCGACGTGGCCCGGTCCCTCCGGCTCGGGTCCTACGTGCGGCTCGGCCGCGGCGAAGAGGGCACCGGCGGGCGCGACAAGTCCTCGATCCTGGCCGACACGCTCGAGGCCCTGATCGGCGCGGTGTACAACGAGTGCGGCCTGTCCGCCGCGAACGATCTCGTGCACCGGCTGTTCGACCCCGTCATCGACCGCTCCGCCGGGCTGGGCGCCGGGCTGGACTGGAAGACCTCGCTGCAAGAGCTCACCGCCTCCGGCTTCCTCGGTGTCCCCGAGTACCACGTCGAGGAGAGCGGCCCGGACCACCAGAAGTTCTTCCGTGCGTCGGTCCGCGTGGGCGGCCGGACGTACGGGTCCGGATCGGGGCGCTCGAAGAAGGAAGCCGAGCAGCAGGCGGCCGAGGCGGCCTGGAAGGCCATCAGCAACGGAAGCGACGACGGCGCGGATGAAGCCACGGCCGCCGCGGACGCCGCGACCGGGGCCGGGAACGGGGCGGGGGCCGGGAACGGGGCGGCCGCCGATGCGGGTCATCCGGCTAACGGCGCCCATCCGGCCGCGAAGGATGCAGCGGCGCCTCCTCCCCCCGTCCCGGCGGGGGACGAGCCAGCCAGCGACTGACCTGTGCCGGAACTCCCTGAGGTCGAAACCGTCCGGGCCGGCCTCGACAAGCATGTGGTCGGGCGCACCATCGACACCGTCGAGGTGCTGCATCCCCGCGCCGTCCGCCGCCACCTGCCCGGGCCGGACGACTTCGAGGCGGTGCTGCGCGGCCGGACCGTCACCGGGGCGCGCCGCCGGGGCAAGTACCTGTGGCTCCCGGTCGGCGAGGATGCCCTGCTCGCTCATCTGGGGATGAGCGGGCAATTGCTCGTCGGCGATCCGGGCCGTCCCGTGTCCGGGCACGTCCGGGCCCGGTTCACGTTCACCGATCAGGGACCGGACCTGCGTTTCACCGACCAGCGGACGTTCGGCCACCTGGTCTGGGCCGCTGGCGGCGCGCACCTCCCGCCGCTGATCGCGCACATCGCGCCGGACCCGTTCGAGCCCGCTTTCGATGACGGCGTGTTCATCGCCCGGCTGCGCGCCCGGCGCACCGGCCTCAAGCGGGCCCTGCTCGACCAGTCCCTGGTCAGCGGGATCGGCAACATCTACGCCGACGAGGCACTCTGGCGGGCCCGGCTGCACTGGGCCCGGGCGACCGAGACGCTCAGCCGGGCCGAGGCGGCCGGTGTCCTGGTGGCGGTCCGCGACGTCCTGGCGGACGCGCTTCGGGCCGGCGGGACCTCGTTCGACAGCCTGTACGTGAACGTCAACGGGGAAAGCGGCTACTTCTCGCGGTCACTCTGCGTATACGGACAGGAGGGCGAACCCTGTCCGAGGTGCGGTACACCCATCCGCCGCGATCCGTTCATGAACCGATCTGCCTATAGCTGCCCGCAGTGCCAGCGGCGACCGCGCTCCCGGCGGTATCATGGTGACCTGCACGATCGCTCAACTTGACCGGATACTCGCGCGGTGGGACCCTAGAGGTGTCACCCGCGCGCGCACTCTCGCGATTCTTCGCTTGTGCGCCCACTCTGGTCACTCAGTGTGGAGGACCCATTACAATGGCGAAGGCTCTACTCGGCCACGTCGGCGGGCCAGATCCCCGCATCGTCTCTGAGATGCGCCGCCTTCAGCAGCGAGTACGCGACCTGGAGGCTGAGCTTGTCAGGCTCCAGGACGTAAACGATGCGCTTGCTGCGGAAGTCGGACCTGAATTGCTCGTTGCTGATCGGGAGCGCGAGCCGGCCCTCACCTGAGGTGCTGCTGTAGTCACCGTGCCGCTGTAGTCACGACGAACCAGGGACGCCCCGTCGGCGTCCCTATTCGTTGCTACGCCGGTAAAAATTTGGCGTTCTTCGGGTAATTTTCTTGCCACTTCGGGCTGCGTCCTGTCCTGGGCCGCACCCGTCGCCGCGCCATTTCCGCGCAAAGGCGGGCATACCTGTCTGCTCTGGGCGGCACGCTGGGCCGGGGCCGCACGCTGCGCCTGGCGGCCCTCGCGGTCGCCGCGGTGGCTCCTGGCGGTCCTGGCGGCGCTGGCGCGCCCTGGCGCGGTCGCGGCGGTCCTGGCGGCGTGTGCGGCGGCCTTGGTGGCAGCTCCGGGGTCCCGTGGCCTCCCTCCGCCAGAAAAGCAGGACCGCCCGGACCTGCGGGGTTGCCGCGAATCCCCGGGAACGTCGGCTCCTCACGGTAGGGTGCGGACAGTTGGCGTGCCGGAGCAGCGTTGCACGGGGGCTCCGGCGGACCCGGGTGGGTGGGTGGGGCAGGTGCCGCGCCCCTGCCGGGTGCTCAGGCGAAAGGCCCCAGGTGACGGGGCCTCGAGGCGGCAGGCTTTCATGCGACAGGGCTTTCTGGGACAGGGCTTTCAGGGACAGGGCGTTCACGGGACTGAGCATTCAGGAGACGGGGGCTTTCGGATGGGGCCCACGGACGTGGCAAGTGCCCGGAGGGGGAGGGGAGCCGGCCGGTGTACCTGAAGACCCTCACCCTGCGTGGCTTCAAATCGTTCGCCTCCGCCACCACCCTGCGCTTCGAGCCCGGCATCACCTGCATCGTCGGCCCCAACGGGTCAGGCAAGTCGAACGTGGTGGACGCGTTCTCCTGGGTCATGGGCGAGCAGGGGGTGAAGAACCTGCGCGGCGGCAAGATGGAGGACGTGGTCTTCGCCGGGACCGCCTCGCGGCCCCCGCTGGGCCGCGCCGAAGTCACGCTCACGATCGACAACAGCGACGGCGCCCTCCCCATCGAGTACGCCGAGGTGACGATCAGCCGCCTGCTCTTCCGGTCCGGGCAGAGCGAGTACTCGATCAACGGTGACCACTGCCGCCTCCTCGACGTCCAGGAACTCCTGTCCGACTCCGGCCTCGGCCGCGAGATGCACGTGATCGTCGGCCAGGGCCAGCTCGACCAGGTGCTCCACGCGGGACCCGAGGCCCGGCGAGCCTTGATCGAGGAAGCGGCCGGAGTGCTGAAGCACCGCCGCCGCAAGGAAAAGGCGCTGCGCAAGCTCGAGGCGATGCAGGCCAACCTGACCCGGCTGGTGGACCTGACCGCCGAGCTGAAGCGCCGCCTCAAGCCGCTCGGCCGCCAGGCGGCCATCGCCCGCCGGGCCGCCGTCATCCAGGCCGACCTGCGCGACGCCCGGCTGCGGCTGCTCGCCGACGACTACGTGACCGCGTCCACCAGGCTGCAGCGTGACCAGACCGACGAGGCGGCCGCGCTGGCCCGCCGCGCGGAACTGGAGCGCGTCCTGACCCAGGCGCGCCAGCGTGAGGCTGAGCTGGACAACGACGAGCAGCAGCACGCTCCCCGCCTGGCCGCCGCGCAGGAAGCCTGGTTCGCACTGTCCGCACTCTCCGAACGCCTCCGCGGCGTGGCCAGCCTGGCCCAGGAGCGGCACAGTCACCTGGCGGCCCAGCCCGACGCGCCGCGCCCGGGCCGCGACCCGCAGGAACTGGAGCTAGAGGCGGAGACCCTCCGGGAGCAGGAAGCGGTCCTCGGCGAGCGGCTGGAGACGGCGCGGGAACAGCTCTCCGCCGCCACCGCCCAGCGCGCCGCCGCGGAAACCGCGCTCGCCGACGAAGAGCGGCGGCTCGCGGCCAGTGCCCGCGCGGAGGCCGTGCGGGCCGAGCGCCTGTCCCGGCTGCGGGCCCAGGTCGGAGCCGCGCGCAGCAAGGCATCCGCGGCGCAGGAGGAAGCGGGGCGGCTGGCCGACGCGGTCGAGCAGGCCCGCACCCGCGCCGAGCAGGCTCAGCAGGAGTTCGAGGAGCTGCAGGAACTTTGCGCGGGCCGGGACGACGACCGGGCCGGGCTGGCCGGGGAGCACGAGCGGGCCGCAGCCCAGTTGAAGGAAGCGTCCGCGCTGGTCACCGACCGGCGCGCGGCCGAGCGTGAGTCCAGTGCCCAGCGGGCCGCGCTGCAGGCCCGGGTCCAGGCGCTCCGCGAGGGCGTGCACGCGCTGCGCACCGGCAAGGACGCCTCCGGGACGCTGCTGGCCGACCCGGAGAAGTACCCCGGGGTGCTGGGCGGCGTCGCGGCCCTGGTGAGCGTGGACGCCGGCGCCCAGGAGGCCATCGCGGCGGCGCTGGGCGACGCGGCGGACGCGGTCGCCGTCACCGGCCTCGACGCGGCCGTGGCCATCCTGAAGGCGCTCAAGGACGACGACACGGGCAGCGCAGGCCTGATGATCGCGTCCGGCGCGCCGGCTGACCCGGCGCCGGCCGCGGACGGCGGGCTCCCGCCCGGCGTCACGCTCCCGGACGGTGCCCAGCCCGCCCTCGCGCTGGTCCGGGCGCCGGACGGGCTGGCCCCCGCGCTGGCTGGCCTGCTGGCCGGCATCGTCGTGGCCACCGACCTGGCCCAGGCGCGGGAACTGGTCCGCGCCCACCCCGCGCTGCGCGTGGTCACCCGGCAGGGCGACGTGCTCGGCGCGCACTGGGCCTCAGGTGGCTCGGCCCGGCCCGCCAGTGAATTCACCCTGCGCAGCGTGGCCGACGAGGCGGCGGCCGGGCTGGAAGCCGTGGACGAGCGCTGCGATGAGGCCGCCGACCAGCTCGCGCTGGCCGTGGAGGCCGAGGACCAGGCCCGCCAGGCCGTGGCCAAGGCCCAGGCGGCCCTGCGCGAGGTGGACGCGGCCGCCGCGGAAGTCTCCGGCCGGCTCGGCCGGCTCTCGGGCGCGGCCCGGGCCGCCCGCGACGAGGCGCAGCGGCTCGAGGCGTCCATCGAGAAGGCCCATCGCGCCCACGAGGCGAGCCAGGCCACGGTGGCCGAGCTGGAGGCGAGCCTGGCCCAGGCCGAAGCCGGGCCGGACGCGGACGGCCGGCCCGCAGCCCGCCGGACCGAGCGACCAGCAGGACGAAGCAGACGCCGCCCCCGACCGGGAGATCCTGGCCGGGCAGGTGCAGGCGGGGCGGAACGCCGAGATGGAAGCGCGGCTGGAGGTCCGGACGGCCGAGGAACGGCTCCGGGCCATCGCGGGCCGGGCCGACGCGCTGGTCGCCTCGGCCGCGGCCGAGCGTCAGGCCGCGCAGCGTGCCGCGGCGCGGCGGATCATGCGTGAGCGGCAGGCCGTGGTGGCCCGGGCCGTGGCTGACGGCGCCGCGCACGCGCTGGCCCGGCTGGCCGGCTCGCTGGCCGCCGCCAGCGAGCAGCGGCAGGCGGCCGAGCAGGCCAGCAAGGGCCGGGCGGTGGCGCTGAAGGAAGTGCGCGTCCAGGTTCGTGAGCTCGCCGCCGAGTTCGACCGGGTCGTGGACGCCGCGCACGGCACCGAGATGGCCCGGGCCGAGCACCGGATGCGGCTCGAGCAGCTGGCGGCCCGGGCGGCCGAGGAGTTCGCGGTCTCGGCCGAAGAACTGGTCGCCGAGTACGGCCCCGACGTCCCGGTCCCGGTCATCAGCCCCGATTCCCCGCCCAGCAGCCCCGCGCCGGGCGCTGAGGCGCCCGAGGGCGCCGGCCTCGCCGGGGATCCCCTGGACGGCCCGCTGGACGGGCAGGAGGCCGCTGAGGGCGCCAGCAACGGGAGCCTCCTGGTGCCGCCGCCCGCCCCGCCCAGCGAGGAACAGCAGGTGCTGACCGGGACGATCCCGTACGTCCGGGCCGAGCAGGAGC
The DNA here is from genome assembly GCA_963851025.1 of uncultured Actinomycetes bacterium. GTDB lineage: Bacteria > Actinomycetota > Actinomycetes > Streptosporangiales > Streptosporangiaceae > RYN-230. The sequence goes on along the minus strand of CAWKOA010000022.1, from coordinate 242,991 downwards.
GCCGGGCGGCCGCCGCGCAGCGCCAGCTCGACCAGCTCGGCAAGGTCAACCCGCTCGCGCTGGAAGAGTTCGCGGCCCTGGAGGAACGGCACGCGTTCCTGGCCACCCAGCTCGAGGACCTCAAGAAGACCCGCCGCGACCTGCTCACGGTGGTCAAGGAGGTTGACGACCGGGTGCAGGAGGTGTTCGCGTCGGCCTTCGAGGACACCGCCCGGGAGTTCGAGGGGATCTTCTCCCGGCTGTTCCCCGGCGGTGAGGGGCGGCTCATCCTCACCGAGCCGGACGACATGCTCGCCACCGGCATCGACTTCGAGGCGAGGCCGCCGGGCAAGAAGGTCAAGCGGATGTCGCTGCTGTCCGGCGGCGAGCGGTCGCTGACCGCCATCGCCTTCCTGCTGGCCATCTTCAAGGCCCGGCCCTCCCCGTTCTACGTGCTCGACGAGGTCGAGGCCGCGCTGGACGACACGAACATGCAGCGCCTGCTGCACATCTTCGAGGAGCTGCGGTCGGTGTCCCAGCTCCTGATCATCACCCACCAGAAGCGCACCATGGAGATCGCCGACGCGCTGTACGGGATCAGCATGCGCGGCGACGGGGTCTCGGCCGTGGTCAGCCAGCGGCTGCGGGAGCGCGAGACCGCCTGACCCACCGGGCTCCGGGCGCCAGCGGTCGCGTGCGTACGAGGCCGTCCCACCATGGCCAGGGGCCCCATCCCGCCAGCGCCCGGACAGCTCAGCCCGGCCCGTCTGCCAGACTGGGGCCGTTATGGAACTTGTGATCATTCTCATCGCCATCGCCGTCCTGGTGGTCGCCGGGCTGGGGACCACGTTCCTGGTGCTCCCGCGCCGCCGCCGCGTCGGCGCACCGCCCAGGCCGCCCGTTCCCGGGCCCGAGGCCGGGCAGACCACAGCCCCCCCGGCCGGCCAGACCGGGGAGAAAGGGGAGGGGAGCGGCGCCGGCACGGCGGTGCTCCCGCCCGCACCCGAGCCGACGCTGCGCGAGGAGGCCCCGGCCCCGCTCCGCGGCCGCCTCACCCGGCTCCGCGGGAGGCTGGCTGCTTCCCGCAGCGGGTTCGGCTCGGCCCTGCTCAACCTGCTCTCCCGGGACACTCTGGACGACCAGGCCTGGGAGGACATCGAGGACACCCTGATCACCGCGGACATGGGGGTCGCGCCGTCCCGCCAGATCACCGAGGACCTCCGGACCCAGGTGAAGGTGACCGGAACCCGCGATCCGGACCAGGTGCGCACGATGCTGCGCACCGAGCTCGTCCGCCAGATCGGGCCGGATATGGACCGGACCCTGCACACTGGCTGGCGCGGGGACCGGCCTTCCATCCTGCTGATCGTGGGGGTCAATGGCACCGGCAAGACCACGGTCGCGGGGAAGCTCAGCCGGGCGCTCATCGGCGAGGGCCAGACCGTGGTGCTCGGCGCGGCCGACACGTTCCGCGCCGCGGCGGCCGACCAGCTCCAGACCTGGGGCGAACGGGTCGGGGCCCAGGTGGTCCGGTCCGACCGGGAGGGCGCGGATCCGGCCAGTGTGGCGTTCGAGGCGGTCACAGCCGGCATCGACAACCGGGCGAGCACCGTCATCGTGGACACCGCCGGGCGGCTGCACACCAAGACCGGCCTCATGGACGAGCTCGGCAAGATCAAGCGGGTTATCGAGAAGCGGGCCACCGTGGACGAGGTCCTGCTCGTCCTGGACGCCACCACCGGCCAGAACGGCCTGCGCCAGGCGCGCGTGTTCGCCGAGGTGGTGGACGTGACCGGGATCGTGCTGACCAAGCTGGACGGGACGGCCAAGGGCGGCATCGTCATCGCGGTGCAGCGGGAGCTGGGGGTCCCGGTGAAGCTGGTCGGCCTCGGTGAGGGTCCCGACGACCTGGCCCCGTTCGAGCCCGAAGCCTTCGTCGACGCCATCATCGGCAGCTAACGACTCCCTGCCTTGCGGCGTAGCGGCCGCCGCGGTGGCGCGCTGACTGACTCCCGCCGGCGGCGGCGCGCAGGGGTGGGGCATTCCGTGCGGGGGCTTGCCACGGGCGGCTCCGGGGGCAGTCATCGGGTCGCGGCACACCAAACGCCGCGCCCCGATGACCGTCCCCCGGCCCTGTCCCCGCCTCCAGTGCCCGCCGCCACCCCCGTTCGCACCCCGGCCCGGCGTCCCCGGCCACGCCTCTGCCGCGTCCCCGCCGCCCACCGTCCGTTCCCTGCGCCTCCCGTGCTCGGCTGCCAGCGCCTCCCGCGCTCTGTGCTCCGGCTTCCTGCGTCTCCCACCCCGCTTTCCGCGCCTGCCGAGCTCCAGATTCCTGAGCCTCCGCGCTCTGTAAGCCTCGCTTCCCGGCCTCCCGCGCCCTGTACGCCTCGCTTCCGCGCCTGCCGGCTCCGGCTTCCCCGGGCGTCCCGCGCCCCTGCTTTCTGGCCTCCCGCGCCCCGCGCCCGCGTCCTGCTTCCTGGGCCTCCTACCCCGGGCCCCCAGCGCTTCCCGGGCCGCGCGCCCGCCCCTTCGCGCTGTCCTTCGGCCGCGTTCCGCATCCCTCGCCCTCGCCCGCCCACCCACCATCCGCGCGCGCCGCGTCCCGCGTCTCCTCGCCCTCGCCCGCGCCACCCACCATCCGCGCGCGCCGCGTCCCGCGTCTCCTCGCCCTCGCCCGCGCCACCCATCGTCCCCGCGCCTATTGAGCCGCTAGGCCCGTCCCCCTACTCCCCATAGGCCCCGTAGATCCCTTGGGTCCGGGGGGTCCCATGGGTATCTGCTCACGGTTCGTGATCATGGGATTGGTGTTGTTATAGCGACACCAATCCCATGATCACGAACGGTCTGGGCGGGCTCACCCCGGCTCACCCGCAGCGCCCCGGCTCACCCCGGTCCGGGCCGGAGACCGGGCCCCAGCCCCGGTCTTGGCCCCTGGCCCACCCCGCCTCACCCCCAGACCGAACCTCGGCTCTGGTCTTAGCCCCCGGCCCCTGGCCCCGGCCCGGTTTCCTGCCCCGGTCCCTGGACGCTCCCTGGCCCCGGCCTGGTCACTGGTCCCTGGCCCCGGTCTCCTGGCCCTGGCCCCGGTCCCTGGCCCTGGCCCCGGTCTCCTGGCCCTGGCCCCGGTCTCCTGGCCTGGCCCCTGGGCTCCGGCCCTCTGGCCCGGCCCGGCCCTCTGGCCCGGTCTCCTGCTCCAGGCCCGGGCCGGGCTCCCCGGCCCGGCTCCCGGCCCGGCTCCCGGGCCGGGGCTCCTGGCCCTGGCGCCCTGGCTCGCCCGTGGCGCCTGGGTGGGACCTTCCCGGTCGGGCATTCCGGGGAGAACGAGTGGGGCACGCGGCGATGCGGGGCGGGTTGGCTGGATCGCTGGGCGGGTGGTGTGGGCACTGGCGTGTCGGGGGTGGGCGATGGGGAGGTGTCTTATGTGCGATTTGCGCGAATTGGTTTGACCAGGTTAGCCCTTTATCTAGGGATCTTAACCTAACTAATGTTCTAAATACATTAGTAGAAGGGGGCGCGCTGGTCGCGCATGTTTGTGCGACTTAGTTGTGGTCACGGTGCGCATGTGGCAAACTGCCCAGCGTGGCGATTCTGATGGGGAATAACGGTGTCGGCAGTCCCAATCCAAGCTCCCGCGAGCTTGACAACGTGGTGAGTGAAGCAGAGCCGCCCGTCCTATCGAGTACCGAGGCCATCACCCATACTTTCTCTCTTGTTAATCAGGCCGGGGACCGCGCGGTGGCCTATTTCTACGGCCGCTTGTTCGCAGAGAACCCAGAACTGCGCCCCATGTTCCCGGCCGCTATGGACGCCCAGCGCGACCGCCTTTTCCATGCTCTCACCCGGATCGTGCACAGCCTGGGCACGCCCGAGCAGATGGAGCCGTACCTCAGCCAGCTCGGGCTGGATCATCGCAAGTACGGCGTGCAGAGCGAGCACTACCCGGCGGTGGGCCGGGCCCTGCTGGCCACGCTCTGCCGGTTCTCCGGCGACGCGTGGACCCCCGGCGCGGAGGCGGCCTGGGCGGGCGCCTACGAACGGGCGACGCAGATCATGACCGCCTCCGCGGACAAGTCCGCGGAGCACTCGCCGCCCTGGTGGTCGGCGGAAGTAGTCGGGCATGAACTGCGCAGCCCCACCCTCGCCGTCCTCACGCTGCGCCCGGAAGAACCGTTCCCGTACCTGGCCGGCCAGTACGTGAGTATCCAGTCGGCCCACTGGCACCGCGTGTGGCGGCCGTTCTCGGTGGCCAACGCGCCGCGCGCGGACGGCCTGCTCACCTTCCACATCCGTGCCGTGCCCGGCGGGTGGGTCAGTTCGGCCCTGGTCCGTCACACGAGGCTGGGGGACCGGGTGAATCTCGGGCCGCCCCAGGGCAGCATGACCCTGTCCGCCGGGTCCGGCGGAGGCATGTTCTGCGTGGCCGGCGGCTCGGGCCTGGCGCCCCTCAAGGCGCTGATCGAGCAGGCCATCGCGGACAGCCAGCCCGACCGCAGGCGCCGGATCCGCCTGATCGTCGGCGCCCGCCGTGAGTCGGAACTCTACGACCTTCCCGACCTGTGGCGGCTCGAGTCGTACTACCCGTGGCTGCGCATCAGCACCGCCATCTCGTGCGATCCGGACTACACCGGCGTGAAGGGGATGCTCCCCGATGTCATCGCGCGCCAGCTACCGCAAAAAGACGACGATGTCTACATCAGCGGTCCCTCGCCGATGGTGGCTAAGTGTGTCCAGGTGCTGCGCACCACAGGGCGGGGTAATTGGCGCATTCACGCGGACCCGGTGGATCCTCCCAGTGAGTTAACAGGCAGCGCGGTAGAGGACTCCATCGGTCATGAGTGCGCCAGCTTATAGCTGCAATAAACGCACGCTTCGTTTAATGGGATGGCGCGGCGATGAAGTCAGCCCTGAGAACCCTTTTGTGCTGGGGCCTATTTACGCGCTGGGCAGCCTCGGCTGTGGCCGCGCGCGCCAATCCCGGCCCGGTCCTGGCCGCGGTGGGCCCCGTGCCGGGTAATTCACTTCCGCGCGGCCCCCTGGTGCCCGGCCCGCTGCCGCCCGGCCCGCTGGTGCCCGGCCCACTCGTGTCCGGCCCGCTGGTTTCCGGGCCCCTGCTATCCGCGCCAGTGGCGCCCGGTCCGGTGCGCCGCCCGGTGATGGCCGGTCCCGCGATGACCAGCCCGGGCCGGGCCGGATCCGCCGCGTCCAGGCCGGTGATGGCTGGTCCGGCGATGACCAGTCCGGGCCGGCCCGGTTCCACGGTCTCCAGCCCGGTGATGGCGGTCCCAGTGATGGCCGTCCCTGTGCTGACCAGCCCAGCCCAGAGCCAGTCCAGCCCAAGCCAGTCCAGCCCAAGCCAGTCCGGCGGGAGCCAGTTCCATGGTCGAGAGTTGTGTGGTGGCCGTCCCCGGGGGGCCTAACCCGGAGACGGACAGCCGGGCGGCAGCCAGCCCGGCCGCGGACCATCCCGGGGCGGACAGCCTCATGCTGGCCGGCCCGGTGATGGATACCCCGGTGGTGGATAGCCCCGTGGTGGACAGCCCGATCGCAGAGGGCCCGGCGGCAGACGGCGCGGCAGCGAACGGCCCGGTGGCAGCCAGCCCGGTGCTCACCTGCCCGGTGGCAGGAAGCCCGGTCCAGGACGCTCCGCAGACCACCCGGCCACCGGCGGACAGCCCGCCGGCCGCCGGCCCCGCTCCCCGGCCCGCCGAGCCCGCCCGGCCCGCCGGGCCCGCCCGGCCTGCCCGGTCACGGTGGCCAGGCCGCATGTTCCGGCCCTCCGGGCCCGGCCGGCCCGCCCGGCCCGGTCGCCCCTCCGGGCCCGTGGACATGGATGCCGCCGCCGAGTTCATCCAGCTGCACCGCCGCGAAGTCCCGGGCGCGGGCCCGGCCGGGCCACGGCTGCGGGAAATCCGCCGGGAGATCAGCCTGACCGGCACGTACCAGCACACGCTCGACGAACTGGAGTTCGGCGCGCGGGTGGCGTGGCGTAACAGCAGCCGCTGCATCGGCCGGCTCTACTGGAAGAGCCTCAAGGTCCGGGACCGCCGGGACGTCGGCACCGCGGAGGGCATCGCGGCGGAATGCGCCGGCCACATGCGGGCGGCCACGAACCACGGCCGGGTGCGTCCTACGATCACGGTGTTCGCCCCGGACACGCCGGCCCGCAGCGGCCCGCGCATCTGGAACGAGCAGCTGGTCCGGTACGCCGGTTACCAGCTGCCGGACGGCTCGGTGCGTGGTGAGCCGTGCAGCACGGAACTCACCGACCTGGCCCGCGCGCTCGGCTGGGCCACCGACGGCCAGGGCCGGTTCGACGTGCTGCCGCTGGTCATCTCCACCGCTGACCAGGACCCCCAGGTCTTCGCCCTGCCAGCGGACGCGGTCACCGAGGTCCATCTCATCCACCCGCGCTTCCCCTGGTTCGGTGAACTGGGCCTGCGCTGGTACGGGGTGCCGGTCATCAGCGACATGTGCCTGGAGATCGGGGGCATCTGCTACCCGGCCGCCCCGTTCAACGGCTGGTACATGGGCACCGAGATCGGCGCCCGCAACCTGGCGGATTCCGGCCGGTACAACCAGCTGCCCGAAATCGCGGCCCGGATGGGGCTGGATACCACCCGGGACCGCTCGCTCTGGCGCGACCTGGCCCTGGTGGAGCTCAATCTCGCGGTGCTGCACTCGTTCGAGACAGCCGGCGTGACGATCACCGACCACCACACGGAGTCACGCCGTTTCCTGACCCACCTGGCCCGGGAAGAGCGGGCCGGCCGGGCCTGCCCGGCCGACTGGACGTGGATAGTCCCGCCGATCTCCGGCTCGGCCACCGACGTGTTCCACCGCTACTACTCAGATGCGGAACTGCGCCCGGCTTACGCCCGGCATCACCGGAAACTCCCGGCTGCCCCGCCGCAGTCCAGGGGCGAAACTTGCCCGTAACATGTGACACACGTCTTTCACTCCCCCGAAACACTCTGTGATGGCGGGCGAAACGCCTTAGGCAGAGGGTCGGCACAGGACAGGGTGCCCCGAGAAGGTGGTCGCATGAAGCTCATCACTGCCGTGATCAAACCGTTCAAGCTGGACGAGGTGAAGGCGGCGTTGCAGGCCTTTGGTGTCCATGGGATGACCGTGAGTGAAGCTAGCGGTTACGGCCGCCAGCGCGGTCACACCGAGGTCTACCGAGGCGCGGAGTACCAGGTTGACCTGGTGCCCAAGGTAAGGCTGGAAGTACTGGCTGACGACGAGGACACCGACGACCTGATCGGCGTGATCGTCAAGGCCGCTCAGACTGGACGCATTGGGGACGGGAAGGTCTGGGCCGTTCCGGTTGAGACGGTTGTCCGGGTCCGGACTGGTGAGCGCGGTTCAGGCGCGCTTTAGCCCCCTAGCAGCGATAGAGGTCTGATCGGAGTGCGCAGTACGGGTCGGGGGGTTGGGCAGTCGTGACGTCCGCACCCTCGGCCCGTCCGCAGTCTGACGGGCCACCCCTGACATCGTTTGCCGCCGACCGCGCCCGGCGGAGTGCGGAAACCGACCGCTGGCTGGCGTCCCTGCTGGGCGCGGAGCCGGGCGTCGCCCTGGTCGCCGTGGGCGGCTACGGGCGGCGTGAGCTACTGCCCGGCAGCGACCTCGATGTGCTCCTGCTGCACGACGGGCGGGACGGCATCGCCGCGATGGCCGACCGGATCTGGTACCCGATCTGGGACTCCGGCGCCCGCCTCGACCACGCGGTGCGCACCACCGCGGAAGCCCGCCGGGTGGCCCGGACCGACCTGAAGGTGATCCTGGGCCTGCTGTACGCCCGGCACGTGGCCGGCGATCCTGATCTCACCAACGCGCTGCGCCTCGGCGCCCTGGAGGACTGGCGCGCCTCGGCCGGCACCCGGCTCGCCGAACTGCAGGCGCTGCACGTGGAGCGCACCCAGCGCAGCGGCGAGCTGGCCTTCCTGCTGGAACCCGACCTCAAGGAAGCGCGGGGCGGGCTGCGGGATGTGCACGCGATCCAGGCCATCGCCGCCGCCTGGGTCGCCCCCGGCCCCGGGCCCCGGGTCCGGGCCGCGTACGAGTCCATCATGGACGCGCGCCACGCGCTGCACGAGATCACCGGCCGCCCCACCGACCGGCTCGTCCTGCAGGAACAGGACGAGGTGGCCCGGGTGCTCGGGCTGCTGGACGCGGACGCGCTCATGCGCCACCTGGCCGGGTCCGGCCGGGCCGTCGCCTACTCGGTGGACCAGGCCTTCCGCCAGGCCCAGCGCAGCCGCGGCGGCCGGCGGCGGAGCAAGGCCCAGCGCCGCCCGCTGGCGGACGGGCTGGTCGAGCAGGACGGCGAGGTAGTGCTGGCCCGGGCCGCCGATCCGGCCGCCGACCCGGCCCTCCCGCTGCGCGCCGCGGCCGCGGCCGCCCAGGCCGGGCTGGCCCTCGCGCCGCGCACCCTGACCCGGCTGGCCGAGTGCCCGCCGCTGCCGGTGCCATGGCCGCCGGACGCCCGTGATGCCCTGGTCGCGCTGCTGGGCGCGGGCCCGGCCGCCGTGCCGGTCTGGGAGGCGCTCGACCAGGAGGGCCTGGTCGCCAGCCTGCTGCCGGACTGGGACCGGGTGCGCAACCGGCCCCAGCGCAACCCCCTGCACACCTACACGGTGGACCGGCACCTGGTGGAAACCGCCGCGCGGGCGGCGGTCCTCACCCGCGACGTGGCCCGGCCCGACCTGCTGCTGCTCTCCGCCCTGCTGCACGACATCGGCAAGGGATGGCCCGGCGACCACCGGGTCACCGGTGAGGTCGTGGCCCGGGACGTGGCCCGCCGGGTCGGGCTCGGCCCGTCCGACGCGGAACTGGTCGCCGGGGCCGTCCGGCATCACCTGCTGCTGCCGCAGACGGCGACGCGCCGTGATCTCGACGACCCGGTCACCGTGGCCCAGGTGGCCTCCGTGGTCGGCGGCCGGGGGCTGCTCGAGCTGCTGCACGCGCTGGCCATCGCGGACGGGCAGGCGACCGGCCCCGCCGCCTGGAACGACTGGAAGGAAGGCCTGGTCGGCGACCTGGTCCGGCGGGTCGAGTCCCGGCTGGCCGGGGAGGTGCCGGCCGAGCCGCTGCCGCTGCGCCCGGACCAGGCCGCGCTCGCCGACGAGGGAGCGCCCGCCGCCCGGCTGAAGGGCTCCGAGGTCACCATCGTGGCCCCGGACCGGCCCGGGCTGCTGTGGCAGGCCGCTGGGGTGCTCGCCTCGCACCGGCTGGCGGTGCGCTCCGCGAACGCCACCTCGCACGGGAACATGGCCGTGGCCGCCTTCACCGTGGCCCCCGAATACGGCGACCCGCCCGATGCGGACCTGGTCACCAGCGACCTGCGCCGGGCCCTGGAAGGGCGGCTCGACGTAGCCGAGCGGCTGGAGCGCCGGATGCGCGCCTACCGGGAATCGCCGCAGCCGGTGCCGGTGGCCCCGCCCAAGGTCACCCTGCTGGACGACGCCTCGCGGACCGCGACCGTGGTGGAAGTACGCGCGCACGACGCCCCGGGGCTGCTGTGGCGGATCGGCCGCGCGCTCGGCGACTGCGGCCTCGACGTGAAGGCGGCCCGGGTGGAAACGCTCGGCGCCGAGGCGGTGGACGTGTTCTACGTGGTCGATGCGTCCGGCGGCCCGGTCGGCGGTTCCCGGATCCGGGGCAAGATCGCCGCCCAGGTGCTGGCCGCCCTCACTAGCTAGCAGCACGGGCTGGCTAGCACTGGGCTGGCTAGCACGGACTGGCTAACCCAGCCGGGCCCGCCAGGAGCACTGACCCTGTGGTCGTGACCGGATAGCCTGGGATGCGTGTTCGAGACTCTCTCCGACCGGCTGACCCAGGTCTTCTCCTCCCTGCGCGGGCGGGGGCGGCTGTCCCCGGCTGACATTGATGCGACGGCCCGCGAGATCCGCATCGCCCTGCTCGAGGCGGACGTGGCCCTCCCCGTGGTGCGGGAGTTCATCGCCCGCATCAAGGAGCGCGCGTCGTCGGAGGAGGTCTCCGCGGCGCTCAACCCGGCCCAGCAGGTCATCAAGATCGTCCACGAGGAGCTCATCGGGATCCTCGGCGGCGAGGCCCGCAGGCTGCGGTTCGCCAAGGTCCCGCCGACCGTGATCATGCTGGCGGGCCTGCAGGGTTCCGGTAAGACCACGCTGGCGGGCAAGCTCGCCCTCTGGCTGCGGCAGCAGGGCAACACGCCGATGCTGGTCGCCGCGGACCTGCAGCGTCCCAACGCGGTCCAGCAGCTCCAGGTGGTGGGCGAGCGGGCCGGGGCGGCCGTGTACGCCCCGCAGCCTGGGAACGGGGTCGGCGATCCGGTCCAGGTGGCGCGCGACTCGATCGAGGAGGCCCGCCGCCGCCAGCACAACGTCGTCGTCATCGACACCGCCGGCCGGCTGGGCATCGACGAGGAGATGATGCGCCAGGCCGCGTCGATCAGGGACGCGACCGACCCGGACGAGATCCTGTTCGTGGTGGACGCCATGATCGGCCAGGATGCGGTGGCCACCGCCCAGGCCTTCCTGGACGGCGTCGGCTACGACGGCGTCGTGCTGACCAAGCTGGACGGCGACGCCCGCGGTGGCGCGGCGCTGTCCATCGCCGAGCTGACCGGCCGCCCGGTGATGTTCGCGTCGTCCGGCGAGAAGCTCGAGGACTTCGACGTCTTCCATCCCGACCGGATGGCGTCGCGGATCCTCGACATGGGCGACATGCTCACGCTGATCGAGCAGGCGGAACGGGCCTTCGACGAGGACCAGGCCGCCTCCATGGCGAACAAGCTGGCCTCCGGCGAGGGCTTCACGCTCGAGGACTTCGTCGAGCAGCTGGCCATGGTGCGCAAGCTCGGCCCCATCGGGAACCTGCTCGGCATGCTGCCCGGCGCGGCGCAGAACCGCGAGATGCTCAGCCAGATCAGCGACAAGGACCTGGACCGCGCGGCGGCCATCGTCAACTCGATGACGCCCGCGGAACGGCGCAACCCGAAGATCCTCAACGGAAGCCGCCGGTCCCGGATCGCCAACGGCTCCGGGGTCACCGTGGGCGAGGTGAACAACCTCGTCGTCCGGTTCCTCGAAGGCCAGAAGATGATGCGGCAGATGATGGGCGGCGGCGGGATCCCCGGCATGCCGGCCATCCCGGGCATGCGGCGGGCCGCGACGAAGAGCGCCAAGGGCAAGAAGAACAACAAGAAGAAGCCCAAGGGCGGCCGTCCCGGCGGCAACCCGGCCAAGGCGGCCGCCCCCAAGGCGGCCGGCGCCCCGAGGGCCGGCAACGGCGCGGGGCCGGCCCTGCCCCCCGGCCTCGGCGGGGCCGGCGGCGGGATGCCCGCCTCCCAGGAGGAACTGGCCGCGAGCCTGGAGGCGCTGACCTCCAACCCGGCGGCGCTGCGGGCCGCGGGCAAGGTAGCTGGCCAGCTGCCCCCGCCGGACTCACTGACCGGCGGCACGTCCGGCCCGGCCAGCCTGCCCGCCGGCTTCGGCCTGCTGCGCCGCAACCGCAAGAAGGACGACGAGAAGTAACCCCGGGCTCCCTCCCGCCCGTTACCTAAGAGCCGCTCTAACGGTCTGATCGTCGTGATCACGCCGGGAAGTCCCGGGGAACCGGGGCGGAAAAGCCACCTGCGCACCCCGGGGTTTCCGCCACGATTACGCCCTGCCCCCGTGCGTCTGGCACAATGTGACGGTCACCCCGGGGTCCGGCGACGCCCTCTCACGCTCGCCAGCCCCGGGACCGAGCAGGCCGACGCGGTGGTCCTCACCCGGCGCGAGCGCTCCTGCAATCCGAGCTTTACTGGGAGAGACCACACCCGTGGCTGTCAAGATCAAGCTGAAGCGCATGGGCAAGATCCATGCGCCGTACTACCGGATCATCGTGGCCGACGCCCGCACCAAGCGGGACGGCCGCGCGATCGAGGAGATCGGCAAGTACCACCCGAAGCATGAGCCCTCCTTCATCGAGGTCGACTCCGAGCGGGCCCAGCACTGGCTGTCCGTCGGCGCTCAGCCCACCGACCCGGTCCGCAAGATCCTGGAGATCACCGGCGACTGGCAGAAGTTCAAGGGCCTGCCGGGTGCCGACGGGACCCTGAAGGCCGCAGCGCCGAAGGCCGACAAGAAGGATGCCTACGCGGCGGCGGTGGCCGAGGCCGTCGGCGTCGGTGACGCCGGCAAGGGCAAGGGCCGCAAGCCCGGGGCCAAGGCCGACGGCGACCAGGCGGACGCGGACGCGAGCGGCGCGAAGGCCGGCGCGGGCCGGTCGGGCGGCCGGGCGGGCGCCAAGCAGGCCACGGCCGCTAAGGGCGGCAAGGCCGAGACGGCCAAGGCTGACACGGCCAAGGCTGACACGGCGAAGGCCGACACCGGCGAAGGCCGACACCGGCTAAGGCTGAGTACGGCTAAGGCCGACACGGCTAAGGCCGACACCAGCAAGGCTGACACCGCGAAGGCCGACACTGGCAAGGCTGAGCCGGCCAAGGCTGACTCCGCCGACGCTGACTCGGCCAAGGCTGAGTCCGCCAAGGCTGAGTCCGCCAAGGCTGAGTCCGCCAAGGCTGACACGGCCAAGGACGAGAAGCCGGCCAAGGCCAGCGCGGAGAAGGCGGCGGAGCCCGCTGAGGCCGAGCCGGTGGCCGCGGAGCAGGGCGACGGAGCCTGACATGCTGGAAGAGGCCCTCGAGCACTTGGTGAAGGGCATCGTGGAGCACCCGGACGAGGTCCGGGTGGACAGCCACGGGCTGCGCCGGGGCCGGGTCCTCGAGGTGCGGGTCCACCCCGAGGACCTCGGCAAAGTCATCGGCCGGGGCGGCCGGACCGCCAAGGCGCTGCGTACCGTGATCGGCTCGCTGGCCGGCGGCAAGTACGTCCGGGTCGACCTGCTCGACGTGGACGAGGTCCGCTAACTCACCATGCAACTGGTCGTCGGCCGGATCACCCGGCCGCACGGGGTCCGCGGCGAAGTGTCGGTGGAAGTACGCACCGACGAGCCAGACCGGCGATTCGCCGTGGGCCGCGTGCTGGCCACCGACCCGGCCGCGGCCGGCCCGCTCACGGTCGAGGCGCTGCGCTGGCATTCCGGCCGGCTCCTGGTCCAGTTCGCCGGGGTCACCGACCGGAGCCTGGCCGAGGACCTGCGCGGGACCTGGCTCACCCTCGACTCGGCCGAGGCTGGCCCGTCTGATGACCCGGACGAGTTCCACGACGCGGAGCTGATCGGGCTGGCCGTGGTCACGACCTCAGGCCAGCCCGTGGGCCGGGTCACGGACGTCCGGCACTTCGGGCAGGACCTGCTCGTCATCGAGCCACAGCCCGCCGGCCCCGTCGGGCCTGCCCCGGCCGGGCTCGCCCCGACCGGGCCGGCAGGCCGTGGCCCCGCGCTGGCTCGCGGCCAGCGGCCGCGTGGGGCGGCGGACAGCGAGCTGCTGGTCCCGTTCGTGGCCGCGCTCGTGCCCGAAGTCGACGTGGCCGCGGGACGGCTCGTCATCGACCCGCCGCCCGGGCTGCTCGAGCTGGCCACCGGGGAACCCGGCCCGGAGCCGGCCGCGGGAACCTGAGGTGAGCCGGGTGCGCATCGACATCATCACGATCTTCCCGGACTACTTCACCCCGCTCAGCGTCTCGCTGATCGGCAAGGCGGCGTCCCGCGGCGACATCGACCTCCAGGTGCATGACCTGCGGAACTGGGCTCACGGGGTGCACCGTGCCGTGGACGACGCCCCCTTCGGCGGCGGGCCGGGCATGGTCATGTCGCCGGAACCCTGGGGTGAGGCGCTGGACGCGGTGGCCGGTCCCGGCCCGGCGGCACCGGCCCGGCTGGTGGTCCCGACCCCCGCGGGGGTCCCGTTCACGCAGGCGATGGCGGCCGAATGGGCCCGTTGCGGATCATTGGTTTTTGCTTGCGGCCGGTACGAGGGCATCGACGCGCGCGTGGTCGACGAGGCGCGGGAGCGGATGCCGGTCGACGAGGTATCGATCGGCGACTACGTGCTGTCCGGCGGCGAACCCGCGGTGCTGGTCATGGTGGACGCAGTCGGCCGGCTGCTGCCCGGCGTCCTCGGCAACGCGGACTCCGCGGCCGACGACTCGTTCGGCGCAGGTGAGGGCCCCATGGCTGGCCTGCTCGAAGGCCCCTCCTACACCCGGCCCCGGGTCTGGCGCGGCCGGGAGGTCCCGCCGGTCCTGCTGTCCGGGGACCACGCGGCCATCGCCCGGTGGCGGCGCGATCAGGCGCTGCGCCGGACCGCCGCGCTGCGCCCGGACCTGGCCGCCCGGCTGGCCGCTGACCCGGCCGCGGGGCGGCTCGACGCGAGGGACCGGCAGGTGCTCATTGACGCTGGCTTCCCGATCAGTGCGGAAGATATGGCACACTGAAGTCTGCCACCCACACCAGGCCGACCCTGCGGGTGCGCGTCCTGGTGCCCTCAGCGCCCAGGAAGACAGACTGACACCGACGAGACGATGCCACGCGTTCGCTGGCCTGTGCGCGCGTGAGGACAACTGAGGAACCGCAGCCATGCACACCGCGATCGCCGAGCTGGAGCAGGCCCAGATCCGCTCCGACATCCCCGATTTCCGGCCCGGGGACACGCTGAAAGTCCATGTGCGGGTCACGGAAGGCACCCGGTCCCGGATCCAGGTTTTCCAGGGCATTGTGATCCGCCGCCAGGGTGGCGGGGCACGGGAGACGTTCACCGTCCGCAAGATCAGCTACGGCGTCGGCGTGGAGCGGACGTTCCCGGTGCACACCCCCTCGATCGAGAAGATCGAGCTCGTGACCCGGGGCCGGGTGCGCCGGGCGAAGCTCTACTACCTCCGCGAGCTGCGCGGCAAGGCCGCCCGCATCCGGGAGCGGCGCTAGTCCCCGCGCTGACCGCGCTCTCCTCCGGTGGCCGGGAAGGTTCTCGGTGACGCGGGCACGGCTCCAGCCGTCCGCCCGCCGGCACCTGCGCGCCGGATGCCGTTCTGGCGGGAATTAGCGTTCCTGCTCCTGCTGGCCGCCGGGCTCACCGTGGTCATCACGGTGGTCATCAAGGCCTGGGCCGTGGAGGCGTTCCGGATCCCGTCCGGGTCCATGGAGGACACGCTGCACGCCGGTGACCGGGTGCTGGTCAACAAGCTCGTGTACCGGGTCCGCGGCATCGACCGGGGCGACGTCGTCGTGTTCAGCGGGCAGGGTTCCTGGGATCCGCCGCCGGCGGCGCGGCCCTCCGGGCCGGTGCCCGCGGCGATCGCCACGGTGCTCAGGCTGACCGGGATGGCGTCCAGCGGAACCGACTACGTGAAGCGGGTCATCGGGCTGCCCGGCGACCGGGTGGCCTGCTGCGACCCGCGGGGCCGGATCACGGTCAACGGCGTGCCGCTGGACGAGCGGTCCTACCTGTATCCCGGGAACCGGCCGTCAGCCCAGCGGTTCAGCGCGCGGGTCCCGCCCGGCAGGCTCTGGGTCATGGGGGATCACCGGCTGAATTCCTCCGATTCCCGCTACCACGGCGACGATCCCGGCGACGGGACGATCCCGGAGAGCGCCGTGATCGGCCGGGCGTTCCTGGTCGCATGGCCCCCGGCGCAGTTCAGGGACATCCCGATCCCCGCCACCTTCGCGCAGCGCGGTCTGGCGGCCCCGCCGCGCCGCGGGCTGGTGCCCCCGCCGATGGCCGTGGGACTGGCCGGGATGCTGCCGCTGGCGTGGGCGTGCCGCCGGCAGAGCGCACACGTAGCAGCGGACCGGCGTTAGGCTCGGACACAATGAACGACGACCGGGGTATCGGCGAGCCTGCGATGACGGGCTCTCCAGGTGTTGAACTGCCTGGCCAGGACGGCGACAGGGCAGTGACCGCAGAGCCGGAGATGCCAGGGGGCACCGGGACGATGACTCCTCCGCCGCGCCGTGACGCCACGGCCCAGTCCGGCGACACCGGCGGCACCGGCGGCACGGGCCCTGGCGGGGCCAGCCCCGGCGGCTCAGGCCCTGGCGGCACGGGCCCTGGCGGCACGGGCCCTGGTGGCACGGGGCCTGGCGGTGCGGGGCCCGGCGGCACGGGCCGGGCTCAGGCCAGCCCGGCGAGCGCGGCCCGGGCCCGGCGGAAGCGGCGCCTCTCCTGGTGGACCGAACTGCTCCTGCTGTTCGTTCTCGCGCTGACGATCATGCTGGTGATCAAGACCTACGTGGTGCAGGCGTTCTACATCCCGTCCTCGTCGATGGAGAACACGCTCGACATCGGGGACAAGGTCCTGGTCAACAAGCTCATCTACCACTTCCGCTCGATCGAGCGCGGCGACGTGATCGTGTTCAACGGCGAGGGCTCGTGGGATCCGCCGAGCCCGCCGCAGTCCAGCGACCCGGTCGTCCGGCTGGCCAGCGAGTTCGGGCACGCGGTCGTCGGGCTGTTCGGCATCTCCCCCGGGGTGCACGACTACATCAAGCGGGTCATCGGGCTGCCCGGTGATCACGTGGCCTGCTGCGACGCGCAGGGCCGGGTCACCGTGAACGGCGTCCCGCTCAACGAGAAGTCCTACCTGTACCCGCACAACCCGCCGTCCATGACCAAGTTCAGCATCAGGGTGCCCGCGGGCCACCTGTGGGTGATGGGCGACCACCGCAACGTCTCCTACGACTCCCGCGGCCACGTCGGCGACCCGGGCGGCGGCACGATCCCGGAGAGCCAGGTGGTCGGGCGGGCGTTCTTGATCCTGTGGCCGCCCAGCCGGTTCCGGGTGCTGCCCATCCCGGCCACGTTCACCAAGCTGAACACCAGCCAGGCCCTCGGGGCCCGCGCGGTCGGCGATCTCACCACCCCGGCCGCGCCGTTCGCGCTGGCCGGGGCGGTGGCCCTGCCCCTGACCTGGCTGGACCGGCGGCGGCGCCGGGCGAAGCGCTGGTAACGAGGTGGCGATGCCTTGGTGGCGGCATCCCGGCTATACCCCCCGGCGTGCGGCAGGACTGACGGGATACGAGCGTGTCCTGGCCCGGGCGGGCCTGTCCCCGGTGGCCGGGATCGACGAGGCCGGCCGCGGGGCCTGCGCCGGCCCGCTGGTGGTGGCCGCGGTGGTGCTGGACCCCCGCAAGCTGTCCGGGCTCAGCGGCATCGCCGACTCCAAGACGCTGACGGCCGCGGCCCGGGACGAGGCGTACGCCGAGGTGATGCGGACCGCGCTCAGCTGGCACCGGGTCATCATCCCGGCCGCCGAGATCGACGCCTGCGGGCTGCACGTCTGTAACATCGCCGGGATGCGGCGGGCGCTGGCCGGGCTGTCCTGCCAGCCGGGCTACGTGCTCACCGACGGGTTCGCGGTCCGCGGCCTGGGCGTGCCCGCGCTCGCCATGTGGAAGGGCGATGAGGTGGCGGCCTGCGTGGCGGCCGCCTCGATCGTGGCCAAGGTGACCAGGGACCGCATCATGACCGGGCTGGACGGGGAGTATCCCGCGTACGGGTTCGCCCGGCACAAGGGGTACTCCACCCGGAGCCACATGCGGGCGCTGGCCCAGCACGGGCCGTGCCCAGAGCACCGGGCGTCGTTCGCTAACGTCAATGGGCTGGTCCGTGACGTGCCCGTGCTGGATGAGGTCGTGGACGCGGTCGTGGTGGACGAGGCCGGAGTGGACGAGCGGGTGGTGGACCAGGAGGCGCGTAACGGCGAGGTGGCTGGCCCGCAGGAGGCAGGCCAGGCGGTGACCCAGGTGGCGGCCGGCCAGATGGCTGACGACCAGATGAGGTCCGGAGAATTGCTCAGCGGAGAATTGGCCTATCGTTGATGGCATCCGGACCGGACCTCCCGACGCAGGCCAATCGGAGGGGGAGGACATGAGCGCAGAAGATCTCGAGAAGTACGAGACCGAGATGGAACTGCAGCTCTACCGCGAGTACCGGGACGTCGTGGGGCTGTTCACCCATGTGGTCGAGACCGAGCGGCGGTTCTACCTCACCAACGAAGTGGAACTGAACGTGCGCGCCGCCGAGAACGGCGAGGTCTACTTCGAGGTCATCATGCAGGACGCGTGGGTGTGGGACATGTACCGCCCGGCGCGGTTCGTGAAGAATGTCCGGGTTGTCACGTTCAAGGACGTCAACGTCGAGGAGCTGGCCCGGGCCGAGCTCGAGGTTCCCGACGACGCCAAGTGATCCGGCTCTGACGCTGCCGTAAGGCTGGCGCCAGCGCGACCAGGCTTGAGCCGCGCTGCCGCAGTCAGACTTGAGCGGCGCTGCCGCTGCCAGGCTTGAGCCGGCGCTGCCGCTGCCAGGCTTGAGCCGGCCAGGGGCGGCCCGCGTGCATTGAAGCACCCGGCGGCGACAAAACGGCCTTCCCCGTCCACAGAATCCGGTTCGTTCCCGCTGTCCACAGCAGGCCAGCTCGTTCAGCGCGGCACCTCCCGTTCCGGCACCGTCGTTACCGGAGGTGGTGCCAGGTGCAGGACAAGGACGAGCTGGGCCGCCGCGGCGAGCAGGCCGCCGCGGAGTACCTGGAACGGGCCGGGCTGCGGATCCTCGACCGGAACTGGCGGTGCGAGGCCGGCGAGCTCGACATCGTCGCTCTCGAACGCCGGGTCCTGGTCGTCTGCGAGGTCAAGACCCGCTCGGGCGTCCGGTACGGCAGCCCCCTGGAAGCCGTCAGCTACCGTAAGCGCGCCCGGCTGCGCCGGCTGGCGGCCACCTGGCTGGCCGTCCAGGGGCTGCATTTCGACGAGGTGCGGATCGACGTGATCGGGCTGGTCCGGGACGGGTCGGGGGAGTTCACCCTCGAGCACGTGCGGGGAGTGGGCTGACGTGCCGGTCGCCCGGACCCACTCGATCGCCCTGGTCGGGGTGGAGGGCCATCCGGTCGAGATCGAGGCTGACATCCAGAACGGGCTCCCGGGGCTGCTGCTGGTGGGCCTGCCCGATACGGCGCTGCGCGAGGCCCGGGACCGGATCCGGGCCGCGATCGTCAACAGCCGCGAGCAGTGGCCGCAACGCCGGATCACGGTCGGGCTGTCCCCGGCCAGCCTGCCCAAGCGGGGCAGCGGGTTCGACGTCGGCATCGCCGTCGCGATCCTCTGCGCCGCCGGGCTCCGTCCCGGCGGCGGCCATCGACGGGATGGCGTTCCTGGGCGAACTCGGGCTCGACGGCCAGTTACGCCCGGTCCGCGGGGTGCTGCCCGCCGTCGCGGCCGCCGCGGGCCGCGGTTTCCGGCGGGTCGCGGTGCCGAGCGCCAACGAGGCTGAGGCGGCGCTGGTCCCCGGTCTGTGGGTGCTGAGCGCCCCGACCTTGCCCGGGCTGCTCGGCTGGCTGCGCGGCCAGGCGGAACACGGCAGCCCGGCGGAGCACGGCGGCCCGGCGGAGCACGGCGGCCCGGCGGAGCACGGTGGCCCGGCGGAGCACGGTGCCCCCTCGAGCACGGCGCTCCCCTCGAGCACGGCAGCGCGCGGGGGCAGGGCGTCCCGGGCGGCCCCGTCCGGCTGGTCGAGGGCGGGCTGGCCCTGGAGGGCGGGGAACCGCCCCGGGCCGCCGCGGGCTCCGGGCCCGACCTGGCCGACGTGCTGGGCCAGCCGACGGCGCGCCGGGCCGCGGAGATCTGCGCCGCGGGCGGCCATCATCTCTGCCTGCTCGGCCCGCCAGGCGCGGGCAAGACCATGCTGGCCGAGCGGATTCCCACCGTGCTGCCGCGCCTCGACCCCGCCGCGGCCCTCGAGGTCACCGCGATCCACTCGGTAGCGGGCGTGCTCCCCGACCGCAGCCCGCTGCTGGCCGCGCCCCCGTTCTGCGCCCCGCACCACACCGCGAGCAAAGCCGCGATCGTGGGCGGGGGCAGCGGGGTGATCCGCCCGGGGGCCGCCTCGCTGGCCCACCGCGGCTGCCTGTTCCTCGACGAGGCCCCCGAGTTCGGCCGGGACGTGCTCGACGCGCTCCGCCAGCCGCTGGAGTCGGGAGAGGTCGTGGTGGCCCGGTCCGGGGTGACCGCGCGCTTCCCGGCCCGCTTCACGCTGCTGCTGGCGGCCAACCCGTGCCCGTGTGCCAGCGGGCCCGGCCGGCAGGCGGCCTGCGGCTGCACGCCCGCGGTCCGCCGCCGGTACCTGGCCCGGCTGTCCGGGCCGTTACTTGACCGGGTCGACGTGAAGGTGGAGTTCATGCCGGTCAGCCGGGGGGAATTGCTCAGCGACGCGACGTTTGCGGAGTCCAGCGCGACGGTGGCGGCCCGGGTCGAGGCGGCCCGCGCCCGGGCGGCGGCCCGGCTTCGGGACACGCCCTGGCGGCTCAACGCCGAGGTCCCGGGCAGCGAGCTGCGCCGCAGCTACGCGCCCGCGCCCGGCGCGCTCGCGCCGCTGGAGCGGGCCATGGACCTGGGGCAGATCAGCGCGCGGGGGGTGCACCGGGTGATCCGGGTGGCCTGGACCCTGGCCGACCTGGCCGGGGTGGCGCGCCCGGCGGCCGACCAGACCAGCGCCGCGCTCGGCCTGTGGCTGGGGGTGCCGCAGTGAGCCACGGACTGGACCGCCAGCACCCCGACCGGCTGGCCCGGGCCGTGCTGACCTGGATCGCCGACCCCGGCGACGCGCAGCTCGGGGCCGTGCTGCGGCAAAGTTCCCCGGCGGCGGTGGTCACCGCGCTCACCACGGGGGCGGCTCTCGGCCCGGGGGCCGCTCCCGGCGCCGGGCCGGCCGCCGCGGCCCTGGGCCGGGCCCGGCGGCGGTGGGCCGCACGGCTGGGCGACGCTCCCACCGCGGCCACGGTGGAGGCCTGGCAGCGGGACGGGATCCGGTTCGTGTGCCCGGGCGACCCGGAGTGGCCCGGCCAGCTTGAGGTACTGGGCGCGGCCCGGCCCTGGGGCCTGTGGGTCCGCGGCCAGGTTGATCTCCGGTTCGCCTGCCTGCGCTCGGTGTCCATCGTCGGGACCCGGGCGGCCACCGGCTACGGCTTGCACGTGACCGCCGAGCTGGCGGCGGCGCTGGCCGAGCGGGGCTGGACGGTGGTGTCTGGCGGCGCGTTCGGGATCGACAGCCAGGCACACCGCGGTGCGCTCGCCGCCGAGGGGGTCACCGTCGCGGTCCTGCCGTCCGGGCTGGATGCCCCGTACCCGCGCGGCCACCACGACCTGTTCGAGGCCGTCGCCGCCCAGGGAGCGCTGGTCAGCGAGCAGCCGCCGGGCCGGGCGCCGACCCGGCCCGGGTTCCTCGTGCGCAACCGGCTGATCGCCGCGCTCAGCCGCGGGACCATCCTGGCCGAGGCCGCGCTGCGCAGCGGGGCGCTGAACACGGCCCGGCACGCCCGCGACCAGAACCGCCCGCTGATGGCGGTGCCCGGCCCCGTGACGTCCCTGGCCTCAGCCGGTTGCCATCTGGCCATCAGGGACTGGGGGGCCGTGTGCGTCACCGGCGTGCACGACGTGCTCGCCTGCCTGTCGTTCAGCCCCGGCGACCTGGCTGCCCCGTCCCGCGGCCCCGTCCTGCCCCGGGACGAGCTGGACCCGGTCACCCTGAGCGTCCTGGAAGCCGTGCCCGCCCGCGGGGGCCGGGGCCGGCCCGGATCGCGGTGTCGGCGGGCGTGGATTTCGATACCGTGCTGCGCTGCCTGGGTCAGCTGGCGGCGGCCGGATTCATCGAGCGCTGCGAGCGGGGCTGGCGGGTCCGCCGGCCCGCATGACCCAGCGGGGCCAGGTTAGGCGGATCAATTAGCCAAATTCTGCCCGATTTCGGGCAAGTCCGTTGCCATCTGGCCGGATTATCGAGCATGCTGGCTCATGTGGCAGTCGCGCAACGGCCTTTCGAGGACCTGATCGACCATCTGACCCAGAGCAGCTCGCTGGGGCCCGGGGAGGCGGCGCGGTTGATCGATGACGTGGTCGGGTATTTCTCCGAGCCAGCAGACGCTTTCGTCCGCAGGCGCCACGGGGAACTCAAGTCACGGGGTCTGACCAACGACCGCGCGTTCGATCAGATCACGGTTGAGCTGCAGCACCGGCTGGTGGCACCGCCTCAGTACACGCTGCGCCAGCTGCGCCGCATCATCTACGGCTGAGGGGGCAGAGCATGTGCGGAATCGTCGCTCATATCGGTGGGCGTGACTGCGTTCCGATCCTGCTGGAAGGGCTGGCCCGGCTGGAGTACCGGGGCTACGACTCAGCCGGGATCGCGGTCCTCGGCCGGTCCGGCGAGATCCGGGTGCACAAGACCAAGGGCCGGGTCGCCGACCTGGCCGCAGGGCTGCCGGCGCGGTTCAAGGGCAGCCCGGGCATCGGTCACACCCGCTGGGCCACCCACGGCGAGCCGAGTGACGCCAACGCGCACCCGCACGTCTGCGGCCCGATCGCGATCGTGCACAACGGCATCATCGAGAACGCCGATGAGCTGCGGGCCAAGCTGATCGTGGACGGGGCCGTGTTCGCGTCCGAGACCGACAGCGAGGTGCTCGCCCACCTGATCGCGGCCAGCAGTGCCGACAATCTGGAAGAGGCGGTCCGCCAGGCGCTGACCTCGGTGGTCGGCACCTACGGGATCGTGGTGCTGGACGCCCGCCAGCCGGACGTCATCGTGGCCGCCCGGAACGGCAGCCCGGTGGTGCTCGGCCTGGGCGACAAGGAGATGTTCGTGGCCTCCGACGTGGCCGCGCTGGTCCGCTACACCCGCCAGGTCGTGCACCTCGACGACGGCGAGGTCGCGGCGGTCCGCGCGGACGGCTTCGTGACCTCCACCCTCGACGCCCGCACCACCATCAAGGAACCCTCGACCATCGACACCGAGGCGGGCTCGTACGACGCCGAGGGCTACACGCACTTCATGCGCAAGGAGATCCACGAGCAGCCGCGCGCAGTCGAGCGGGCCCTGCGCGGCCGCGTGGACAGCCGGTTCCACACCGCGCACCTCGGCGGGCTGAACATGGACGCGCGCGAGCTCCGCGAGATCCGCCGGGTGCTGGTGCTCGGCTGCGGCTCGGCCTACTACTCCGGCGAGGTCGGCGCGCAGCTCATCGAGGATCTGGCCCGGATCCCGGCATCCGCCGAGCCGGCCTCGGAGTTCCGCTACCGCAACCCCGTGGTGGAGGCGGACACGCTGTACGTCGGGGTCAGCCAGTCCGGCGAGACCTACGACACGCTGGCTGCGATCCAGGAGCTGCAGCGCAAGGGCGGCCGCGTCCTCGGGGTGGTGAACTCGGTCGGCAGCGCCATCGCCCGGCAGTGCGACGGCGGTATATACCTGCACGCCGGCCCGGAGATCTCGGTCACCTCCACGAAGACGTTCACCGCCACGACGGTGGCCTTCGCCCTGCTCGGCCTGCACCTGGGCCGCATCCACGATCTCTCCCCGGCCGACGGCCGGCGGATCATCGCCGGGCTGCACGCCCTGCCCGGGCAGATCGAGGAGATCCTGGCCGGCGAGCAGCACGTGGCCGACGTCGCCGCCGGGCTGATCAGCGCCCAGGGCATGTTCTTCATCGGCCGGGTCCGCGGTTACCCCGTCGCGCGGGAGGGGGCCCAGAAACTCAAGGAGGTCTCCTACCTGCACGCCGAGGCCTACCCGGCCAGCGAGCTCAAGCACGGGCCGCTCGCCCTGGTGAACCCGGAGCTGCCCACGGTGGCGATCGTCCCCGACGACGACCTGCTCGACAAGAACCTGTCCACGCTCGGCGAGATCCGCGCCCGCCGCGGGCCGGTGATCGCCATCGCGCACACCGACCTGGATCCCAAGCTCGCCGGCCAGGTGATCCGGGTGCCGAAGAACGAGCCCGAGCTGGACCCGATCCTGCTCTCCGTGCCGCTGCAGATGCTCGCGTATCACGCGGCGGTGGCCCTCGGCAACGACGTGGACAAGCCGCGCAACCTGGCCAAGAGTGTCACGGTGGAATGAGCGCCGGTCCTGCCCCAGACTGGCCTCATGGCTGACCGGCCCAGGCAGGACGAGGCCGAGCCGCTGCCGGACCGGCTCGCGGCCGCGCTGGAGGCTTTCCGGCGGCACCTCGCGGCCGAGCGCGGGGTGTCCGGGCACACGGTCCGGGCCTATCTCGGTGACGTCCGCGCCCTCCTGGAGCACGCCGCCCAGGCGGGCGTGACCAGCCCGGACGGCCTGGACATCGCGGTGCTCCGGGGCTGGCTGGCCGGCCAGCACGCCACCGGCCTGGCCCGGGCCACGCTGGCCCGGCGGGCCGCGTCCGCCCGGACCTTCACCGCGTTCGGGCATGCCCGCGGCTGGCTGCGCAGCGACCCGGGGCCGTTGCTGGGCACGCCGAAGCTTCGCCGGAAGCTGCCCGAAGTGATCCGGCAGGACCAGATGGCGGCGGTGCTGGCCGAGCCAGGACGCCGGCCGGGACGGCGTGGCCGGCCGCAGGGAAACGGCTTGTCAGCGGACGGCGGGGAGCCACCGGGGGGCGGGGAGCCTGCGGACGGCGGCGACCCTGCGGACGGCGAGCAGGATCCCCGTGCGCAGGCGCTGATCCTGCGCGACACCGCGATCATGGAGCTCCTGTACGCCACCGGGATCAGGGTCAGCGAGCTGTGCGGGCTCGACCTCGGCGACCTCGATCATGAGCGGCGGACGGTGCGGGTCCTGGGCAAGGGCGGGAAGGAGCGCACGGTGCCGGTGGGCCTGCCCGCCGAGCGGGCCACGGCCCGCTGGGCCCGGGACGGCCGGCCCGTCCTGGCGAACACGGCGCTGGCCAACACGGCGCCGGTGAACACGGTGCTGGCCAACACGGTGCCGGCCAACACGGTGCCGGCGGCCCCCGGCAGCGCCGCCGCCTTGTTCCTGGGGGCCCGCGGGCGGCGGCTGGATCCGCGGACCGCGCGGCGGGTGGTGCACGCGAGGCTGGCCGCCGTGCCCGCTGCCCCCGACACCGGGCCGCACGGCCTGCGCCACGCGGCCGCCACCCACCTGCTGGAAGGCGGCGCCGACCTGCGCAGCGTGCAGGAGATTCTCGGCCACGCCTCGCTGGCCAGCACCCAGATCTACACGCACGTCTCGGTCGAGCGGCTCACCTCCGCGTTCCGGCAGGCGCACCCCCGCGCCTGAGCCCCCGTGCCTGACCGGAGCGAGCGCAACCCGGGGCTTGAGCGCAGCGAGTAGACTTACCTTCAGGTCGTGGAGTCTGCCCGCGTTTCGCAGACGGGTTCCCGGCTAAATTCGCGCGTCCGCTCGCCGCCAGGTGCCGGTTCGGCCCCCGGCGGGACGCATCCCACCGGTCCGCGGTTTCCCACACCGCGGCGGGGTGCGCCCGGGCGCCAGGCCACAACCGAGAGCGTCGGTGCGATCAGGCACGGCGCGCAACAGGAAGGGGACCGCGGGCATGGCTCCGGTCGTCACTATGCGGCAGCTGCTCGAGAGCGGCGTGCACTTCGGGCACCAGACCCGGCGCTGGAACCCCAAGATGAAGCGATTCATCCTGGCCGAGCGCAACGGCATCTACATCATCGACCTCCAGCAGTCGCTGAACTTCATCGACACCGCCTACGAGTTCATCAAGGAGACGGTCGCCCACGGCGGCTCCATCCTCTACGTCGGCACCAAGAAGCAGGCCCAGGAAGCGGTCGCCGAGCAGGCCCGCCGGGTGGGCATGCCCTTCGTCAACCAGCGCTGGCTGGGCGGCATGCTGACCAACTTCCAGACGGTCTTCAAGCGCCTGCAGCGGCTCAAGGAGCTCGAGGAGCTCGACTTCGACGACGTGGCCGGCTCCGGGATGACCAAGAAGGAGCTGCTCCAGCTGCGCCGCGAGCGCGACAAGCTGGAGCGGTCGCTGGGCGGGATCCGCGACATGGCCCGGGTGCCGAGCGCCATCTGGGTGGTGGACACCAAGAAGGAGCACATCGCCGTCAGCGAGGCCCGCAAGCTGGGCATCCCGGTCATCGCCATCCTCGACACCAACTGCGATCCGGACGAGGTCACCTACCCGATCCCCGGGAATGACGACGCCATCCGCAGCGTTTCGCTGCTGACCCGGGTCGTGGCCGACGCCGTGGCCGACGGCCTGATCGCCCGGGCCGGGGCGGCGGACGGCGAGGCCAAGCCGGCGCCCGCGTCCGGCGACATCGGTGCCGAAGAGCCGCTGGCCGAATGGGAGCTGGCGGTGCTGGAGGGCAAGGCCAGTGACGAGGCCGCGGCCCAGAACGCCGAGGCGCAGGCTCCTGAGGCCCCGGCCTCCGAGGCCCCGGCTCCCGAAGCAGCGGCTGCCGAAGCGCCGGCTGCCGAGGCCCCGGCTGCCGAGGCCCCGGCTCCTGAAGCACCGGCTGCCGAAGCACAGGCCCCTGAGGCAGCGGCCGGCGACCAGGCGAACGGGACGGCGCCCGAGCAGGGCGACGCCCCGGAGGCACAGCCGGAAGCTGCGGGCGTGGCCGCCGGTGCCGGCGAGTCGCAGGCCTGAGACAGCGGGCGGGCGGGGCCGGGTGACCGGCCCCGCGCCCACGACCATGACATAGCGAGAGATGAGGAAATGGCGAACTTCACCGCCGCGGACGTGAAGCGGCTGCGTGAGCAGACGTCCGCGGGCATGATGGACTGCAAGCGGGCCCTGGAGGAAGCGGACGGCGACTTCGACGCCGCGGTGGAGCTCCTCCGGCTCAAGGGCGCCAAGGACGTGAGCAAGCGGGCCTCCCGGACCGCCGCGAACGGCCTGGTGACCGCGGAGCTCGACGGCACGGACGCCGGTGTGCTCCTCGAGCTCAACTGCGAGACCGACTTCGTCGCGAAGACCGACGTGTTCCAGGCCGTCGCGGCGCAGATCGTGAGCGTGGCCCTGCAGCAGCGGCCCGCCGACCGGCTGACCCTGCTCGGGCTGGAGGTCCGGTCCGGCACCACCGTCCAGCAGCACATCGAGGAGGCCAGCGCCTCGCTCAAGGAGAAGCTGGAGCTCGGCCGGTACACGCTGCTCGAAGGTGGCTACGTCGCTACCTACCTGCACAAGTCCGACCCGCAGCTGCCGCCGACCGTGGGCGTGCTCGTCCAGCTGGACAAGCCGTCGGCCGACGCGGCCCGGGACGTGGCGCACCAGGTGGCCGCGATGCGGCCGCAGTACCTGACCCGCGACGAGGTGCCCGCGAACGTGGTCGAGCACGAGCGCGGCATCATGGAGCAGATCACCCGGGACGAGGGCAAGCCCGAGCAGGCGATCCCGAAGATCGTCGAGGGCCGGCTCAACGCGTTCTTCAAGGACGTGGTGCTGACCGAGCAGCCCTTCGTCCGGGACCCGAAGAAGTCCATCAAGCAGTTGCTCGCCGATCAGGGGGTTACCGTCCGCGCGTTCGCGCGGTTCCAGGTCGGCCAGGCCGGATGAGAACCGGAGCCAGCTGATGAGCGGGGGCGAAGGAGAACATCCCGTGGACGGCAGCGCCACGCACCACGCGGGCGCTGCCGTGCGCGCGGATGCCGCGGCCGGCCCGGGGCATGCTCCCGCCGAGGCGGACAACTACCCGGAGCCGAAGGCGCACCGCCGCTGGAACCGCGTGGTCGTCAAGCTCTCCGGGGAGGCTTTCTCCGGGAACGAGCCGCTGGGCATCTCGCCGGATGTGGTCTTCCACCTGGCCAAGGAGATGGCGGCCGTGGTGGCCGACGGGGTGGAGCTGGCTGCTGTGGTCGGCGGCGGGAACATGTTCCGCGGTAAACAGCTGGCCGAGCGCGGCATCGACCGCGCCCGGGCCGACTACATGGGCATGCTGGGGACGGTCATCAACTGCCTGGCGCTCCAGGACGTGCTGGAGAAGCTGGGCGTGGAAACCCGGGTGCAGACCGCGATCACCATGGGGCAGGTCGCTGAGCCATACATCCCCCGCAAGGCCATCCGGCACCTGGAGAAAGGCCGCGTGGTGATCTTCGGTGCGGGCCTGGGGGCCCCGTTCTTCTCCACCGATACCTGCGCCGCGCAGCGCGCGCTGGAGATCGGTGCGGAGGCGGTGCTCAAGGGCACGCAGGTGGACGGGGTCTACGACGCGGACCCCCGGACCATTCCCGGTGCGACACGGTTCACCCAGATCGACTACGGCGAGGTGCTGCGCCGCGAGCTGAAGTTCATGGACGCGACCGCCGTGAGCTTGTGCATGGACAACGGCCTGCCCATCGTCGTTTTCGACCTGATGGAAGAGGGCAACGTCGCGCGGGCGGTGCGCGGTGAGAGGATCGGCACGCTGATATGCCGGTCGGGGGACTACTGACCCGTCAGCCGCGGAAGCGTGAAGGCACAGGAACGCACAGGAGCCGCCGTGATAGACGACACTCTCCTCGAAGCTGAGGAGAAAATGGAAAAGGCCGTGGTGGTCGCCAAGGAAGAATTTGGCACCATCCGTACCGGGCGTGCGCACCCGTCCATGTTCGGCAAGATCACTGCCGAGTACTACGGAACTCAGACCCCGGTCAACCAGCTGGCCTCGTTTCACATCCCCGAACCCCGGATGGTGATCGTCCAGCCGTTCGACAAGTCCTCGCTGGCCGCCATCGAGAAGGCCATCCGCAACAGCGATCTCGGGGTCAACCCCACCAACGACGGCGCCATCATCCGGGTGGTTTTCCCGGAGCTGTCCGAGGACCGGCGCAAGGAGTTCATCAAGGTCGCCCGGCACAAGGCCGAGGACAGCCGGGTCTCCATCCGCAACATCCGGCGGCACGCCAAGGACTCCCTGGACAAGATGGTCAAGGCCGGCGAGGCGGGCGAGGACGAGGTACACCGGGCGGAGCGGGAACTCGACGACCTTACCCACACCTATGTGGGGCAGGTGGACGAACTGCTGCGGCACAAGGAAGCCGAACTCCTCGAGGTCTGAGATTGGGCCCCGACGAGCTACCCGAACCGGGCCACGCCCCGGAGCAGGGCGGCGGGCCCGGGTTCCCTAACGGCTCGGGTCAGGCCGGTCACTCCGCCCCGGCCGAGCCCCAGGCCGCTGAGCCCCGGCCGCCGAGCCCCAGGCCGCTGAGCCTGGGACCGCTGAGCTAGACGCGGGGCCCCCGCCCACCGAGATCCTCAAGCCATCCCGGGCCGGCCGCAACCTCCGTGCCGCGATCGCGGTGGGCGTGATCATGGGCGGCCTGGCCCTGCTCACGCTGTTCACCGTCAAGATCATCTTCCTGGTCTACATGGCCGCCGTGATAGCCCTCGGGCTGTGGGAGCTGACCCGTGCCCTCGAGGTGCGGGAGATCCGGCTGCCGCTGGTCCCGGTGGCCGCGGGCGGCGCGGTCATGCTGGGGCTGGCCTACTACAGCGGCGAGCGCCCGCTGGTCGCTGCCCTGGCGGTCACGGTGATCGCCGTGATGGCCTGGCGGCTGACCGGCGGCAGTGCCGGGTACGTGCGTGACGTCACCGCCGGGGTCTTCACCCTCGTCTACCTGCCGCTGATGGCCTCGTTCGTCGCGCTGATGCTGGCCGCGCCGGATGGCTCCCGGCGGGTCCTGGCCTGGATCGTGGTCACGGTCTGCAGCGACATCGGCGGCTACCTGGTGGGCAGCCTGCTGGGACGGCACCCGATGGCGGCCGTGATCAGCCCGCACAAGACCTGGGAAGGCTTCGCCGGATCGGCGCTGGCGTGCGTCGTGGCCGGGGTCCTGCTGCTGACCCTGCTGCTGCACGGGTCCTGGTGGCAGGGCGTGCTCCTGGGCGTGGCCGCAGTGGCCGCGGCGACCCTCGGCGACCTGGCCGAATCCATGATCAAACGCGACCTTCAGATCAAGGACATGGGCACCGTGCTGCCCGGCCACGGGGGAATCCTCGACCGTGCCGATTCCCTGCTGCTCACCGCGCCGGTGGTGTGGCTGCTGCTGGTGATCTTCCTCTCGCACTGATCCGCATACTGGCGTTTGGCCGCATCCGCCCGGGGGACTTGGCGGGCGACTCGTACATATCAGTCGGGGGAGATGCGGAGCGCAGCGGGATGTTCAGACGTCGTTTCGGCCTGGTCTTTCTGGTCTACATCATCATCGGCCTCGTGGTCGCCTGGGAAAAGCACTACATCACGGTGAGCCTGCTCAAGGGGCTACTGTCCGCCCTGCTCGCGATCCTGCTCTGGTGGCTGGCGCTGCTGGGGGTCAACCTGCATATCCACTGACCGCCCTGGTCCGCCCGAAAGCGCCATTCCCAGGGCGCGGCCGCCGGGCCGCGCCCTACGGCGTTACCACCCAATTCCGGCGCTGGGCTGCCATCTGGGTGACCAGGCTGGCCGATCCGCGGTCCTTGGCGAACAGCCGTTCCCGCTCGCTGATGGGCATGACCCACAGCCAGCGCACCGGGTCGCCGCCGAAGGAGAACCCGGACAGGTCCGGCACTTCCGGCCCGGGCAGCTGGGCCGGGTCGTCGAGCAGCAGCACCGCGGTGTTCCCCCCGCCCAGCGGGAACGTGGCCGGCTCGTGGTACCACCTGATCGTGTGCCCCGGCCCGAACCAGGTCACGGCGCGCCAGGGGTAGTGCGCCAGCCACAGGAAGATGCGCGCCGCCTCGGGACTGGGCATCGTGGTGGCCAGGGCCAGCTCTATCCGCCCGGACGACGTGGGATCCTCGGCGAACTGCTCGACGACCGGCATCCGCTGGCAGCTCATGCCCAGCGTGGACAGCACCGTGAACGGCCGGCTGCGGGTCGGGGGCCGTTCGGATACCCCGGCCGGGGGCTGCCGGCCGCCGCTGACGTCCCAGTACCGGGCGCCCGGGCCGAGCCGGCCCAGGAGGTGCCCGAGGGCCGCCTTCTGGAAGCCGGCCCATGAGCCCTCACTGGCCCGCCAGCGCCAGAAGGCCGTGGCCCGGTCGGCCCTCGGGCCGAGACCTTCCATGGCGTCGTCCAGGGACCAGGCGAACGGGGTCTGGCCGATGCATTCCCGGCTGTAGCCGGGCATGCCGCGGGACATGTCGGACCAGCCGGGGATCACCGCGAGCAGCCGGCCCCCCTCGACCAGGGCCACCCCGTCGCCCTCCTCGAACCACAGCGGGCGGAGGATGTGCGGGTCGAGGGGCGGAACGCCGCCGGGATGCCTGGTGTGCCCGGCCGGCATCACCGGGGCCTGGCCCGCCTCGACCTGCGCCGGGTCGGCGGCCGCCGGGGCGGCCTGATGATTGGCGAGCCACACCGCGGCGATCACGGCCGTCTGGTCGTAGACGTACGCGGCGGTGGTGAATCCGTCGTACTCCACGACCAGCCGGCGGCTGCCGTACGGGCTGTCACTGGTGAGCAGGATCTCTGGCCGACCCGGCCGGGCGGCGAGATTGCCTTCTCTCCCGCCCCTGCGCAAAGTCGGCATACCCGAAATCTACTGAGCCGCCGCAGATCACCGCCGCCGCACCCGGGATATTGTTAAGCGTTCGAAACGGCCTTTCAACGGAGCGCAGGTGCCTGGCAGAGCAACCCCCACCCGACCGCCCCGGCATCTGGCTGACCTGGATCCGGCGGAGCGCCGCGCTGCCGCCGCCGAGCTGGGCGGCCCGGCGTTCCGCGCCGATCAGCTGTCCCGCCACTACTTCGCGCGGCTGACCGATGACCCGGCGGACATGACCGACCTGCCGGCCGCCTCCCGCGATCAGCTGGCGGGCGGCCTGCTGCCCCGGCTGCTCACCCCGCAGCAGGAACTGACCTGCGACGAGGGGATGACCCGCAAGACGCTGTGGCGGGCCTTCGACGGCGCGCTCATCGAGTCCGTCCTGATGCGCTACCCGCGGCGGGTCACCATGTGCGTGTCCTCCCAGGCGGGCTGCGGGATGGCCTGCCCGTTCTGCGCCACCGGCCAGGCCGGGCTGACCAGGAACCTGTCCGCGGCGGAGATCGTCGCCCAGGTCGTCGCGGGCGCGCGGGCCCTGGCCCGGGGCGAGGTGCCAGGCGGCCCGGGACGGGTCTCCAACATCGTGTTCATGGGCATGGGCGAGCCGCTCGCCAACTACGCCAGCGTGCTGCGGGCCGTGCGCCGCATCACCGACCCGGTCCCGGACGGCCTGGGCATCTCCCAGCGGTCGGTGACGGTCTCCACCGTCGGGCTGGTTCCCGCCATCCGGCGGCTCACGGACGAGGGCCTGCAGGTGCGGCTGGCCGTCTCGCTGCATGCCCCCGATGACGGGCTGCGCGACGAACTGGTCCCGGTCAACCGCCGGTGGAAGGTGGCCGAGGTGCTCGGGGCCGCCTGGGACTACGCGGCCGCCACCGGCCGGCGGGTTTCCGTTGAGTATGCGCTGATCAAGGACGTCAACGACCAGGCCTGGCGGGCCGACGCGCTGGCCGGGCTGCTGGCGGGCCGGCTCGCGCACGTGAACCTGATCCCGCTCAATCCCACCCCGGGCTCCCGCTGGACGGCGTCCGAGCCGGGCTCCATGCGCGAATTCGAGGACCGGCTGGCGGACCGCGGGATCCCGGTCACCATGCGCGACACCCGGGGCAGCCAGATCGACGGGGCATGCGGCCAGCTCGCCGCGCCGTCGCTGGCCCCCGGGGCCCGGGTGCCTGAGACGCTCCAGATCAGCGCCCGGGTACCGTAGTCGTTCATGCCGGCCAGGGAGGCTCTCGCCAGGGGATACCGCACGCTGGCGTGGCGGGTGGTGCACCGCGCGTGGCAGGCGGCCCAGCGGGCGGGCGTGATCACCCCGGCCACCCCGGCCGGCCGCCGGTTCGCCGCGTTCGGCCCCGGCTCGGCCATGTCGTTCCCGACTGGCGCGCTCTACGGCGAAGCGTGGATCGAGGTCGGCGCCGGCACGCTGATCGGGGCCGAGGTCAGCCTGACCGCGGGCATGGTTCCCGGCCACCAGCTGGGCGACACGCCGGTGCTGCGGGTCGGGAACCGGTGCGTGATCGGCCGGGGCAGCCACATCATCGCGCACCATTCGATCGTGATCGGTGACGACGTATTCACCGGCCCGTACGTGTACATCACCGACCAGAACCACGGCTACGCCGACCCCGACGTGCCGATCGGGCGGCAGTGGCCGAGTAACACCGCCGTCTCCATCGGCCCGGGAACCTGGCTAGGAGCTGGTGTGATCGTGCTGCCAGGCGCGCAGATCGGCCGTAATGTGGTGGTGGCCGCGGGCTCGGTGGTCCGCGGGCTGGTGCCTGACCGCTGCGTGATCGCTGGTGTCCCCGCGAAGGTGGTGCGGGAGTACATCGCCGGTGATGGCTGGTCACGGCCGGCGCCGATCGTGGGCGACCGTACCTAATCGTTGGGAATCCAAGAGGGCACGTGAAGGGACGCAAGGACCTCGTCGCCAGTGCGGCGTACCTGCCTGAGCCTGCGGCCGTCGCGGCGGCCCGCAAGTTCGTGCGCGACACGCTGTGTTCCTGGCTGGAAGCCGGTCCCGGCGCGGCCGCGGATGCGGCCGCGGACGGCGGGCTGGTCGATGACGCGGTCCTGCTGACCAGCGAGCTGGTGACCAACGCCGTAGTGCACGCCGGCACCCAGGTCCAGGTCACCTGCAAGCTCGCCGCGGGTGCGGTGGAGGTCGTGGTCCGGGACAGCCACCCGGCCCGGATGGTGCCCGGTCCCGCGCCCGACGACACCGTCCCCGCCGAGCGCACCGGCGGGCGCGGCCTGCTGCTGCCCTCCGCCCTGGCGGCGGCCTGGGGAGTCAGCTACGGGACCGACGCCAAGGCCGTCTGGTTCCGGATGGGCCTGCCCGGCGGCCCGGGCGGCGTGCCGGAAGCCGGGACCGGCCCGGAGGCGCTGGACGCCGTGGTGCCGGCCGGCCCGTGGAGCGTCGGCACTGTGCCAGTCAGCACCGGCCCAGCCAGTGCTGTACCAGCCAGCACGGGGCCGGCCAGCACGGGGCAGGCCAGCACAGCGCCCCCGGCCACGGCGGCGCCGGGCGAGCCCGGCTATGACGTGCTGCTAGCCCAGTGCGTGGCGTCGGCCCGGGTGATCGCGTCCGCGGACAGCGCCTACGCCCTGGTCGCCGACGAGGACGGGGACCTGGGGGTCCGCGCCTCCAGCGGGCTCGGCCCGGCCGCGTGGCTGCGTACCGCGCCGTCCGTGTCGACGGTGCCGTTCATCGTGGACGGCCGGGTGACCGGCGTGCTGGCGGTCGCGGCCGCCCGTCCCGGCCGGTTCGCGGACGGCGACGTCCAGCGGCTCCAGCAGCTCGCGGACCAGATGGGGCCGGTCCTGGAACGGGCCCGGCTGGCCGGCCTGGAACGGGCCCGGCGGGCCCGGATGGGGGTCCTGGCCGAAGCCAGCGCGCTGCTGGCCGGCCCGCTGGACCAGGACCGGATCCTCGCCGTGGCCGGGCAGGTGGCGGTGCCCCGGCTCGCGGCCTGGTGTGCGGTGCTGCTCACCGGTCCCGGCGGTGATCTGCGGCTCACCGTGGCCCGCCACGCGGACGAGTCGCAGGCCGGCACGCTGACCTGGCTGCTGAACCAGGGCTGTGACCTCGCGCCGCCGGCCACCACCCCGGGTGGCCGCGCCGCCCGCTCCTGGCCGCTGGCCGCGGTGGTCCCGGCCGATGCCCCGGCAGGCGTGGCTGACCTGGCCGCCCGGGGCGCCTGGTGCTTCCCGCTCACCGCCCAGGGCGGCCCGCTGGGGCTGCTCATCCTGGGCGGCCCGCACGGCGGGCGGCCGTCCCGCGAGGTGCAGGGGCTGGCCGAGGACCTGGCGGGCCGGATCGCGCTGGCCCTGGAGAACTCCCGTCTCGCCGCGCAGCAGCGGCAGGCCAGCGAGGCGCTGCGGGCCACCCTGGTGCCGCCCGAGCTGCCCCGGATCCCCGGCGCCGAGCTGGCCTTCGCGCACGACCTGCCCCGGGCTGACCCGGCCCGTGCCGACCTGGGCCGGGCTGGCCTGACCAGTCCCGACGCGGGCGGCGGCGACTTCTGTGACGTGTTCCCGGTGGCCGGGGGACGCTGGCGATTCGCCATCGGCGAGGTGTGCGGGACGGGGCCGGCCACCCCGGCGCTGACTTCGCTGGCCCGCAACGCCCTGCGCATCCTGGGCGCGGCCGGGCTCGGCATCCCCGCCGTGCTGGGCCAGCTGAACCAGCTCATCCTGGACGAGCGCGTGCCGGGAACCTTCGTGACCCTGGTGCACGGGGAGATCGAGCACGGGGAGATCGTGGCGGGCCCCCCGGTGCGGATCTCGCTCGCCTGCGCCGGGCAGCCGCTGCCGCTGGCGCTGCGGGGCCAGGGGCGCCCCGAGACCGCCGCGGCCCCCCAGCCGGTGCTCGGCGTGATCGAGGGACAGGAGTTCACCGCGCAGCAGGTCGGGCTCGGCCCCGGGGACCTGCTGCTCTGCGTCACCGACGGGGTGACCAGGCGGCGCGACGGCGACCGGCTGCTCGACGACGACGACGGGCTGGCGCGGCTGCTCGCCGCGTGCACCGGCCTGACCGCAGACGTGGTCGCGGACAAGGTCCACGAGGAAGTCCGGACCTTCGGCGGTCACCCCGCGGTGGACGGCATGGCCGTGCTGGTCATCCGCGCCGCCACCTGAACGCCCGGGGCTTACTCGGCGCGCAGCCGCGGGCTGAACACCTCGCCGCGCAGGGCCCGCCCGATCAGGTCGACGGCCCGCGCGGTGTCCACCAGCCTGCGTCCCTCACTGCGGTAGGCGGCCAGCACCGCGTTGACCCCGTGCGCCGGCAGCGCCCCGCCCAGCTCGGTCCGGGCGGTGCGGTACCCCTCGCGGGCCCCCTGCACGCACGCGGCCACATGATGACGGGCCATGGCAGCCAGCGCGACGGGGTGGCGCCGCAGCACCCCGTACAGCCGGTAGTCGGGCGGCACCACGTCGAGCAGCCAGGCCACGGCGGTGGCCTCGAAATCGGTACTGCCGGGCGGGTGCACCCCAGTCGGCCAGCCCGGCGGAACGTACGCTGCCATGCCACGACAATAGCAAATAATCGAACACGCGTTCCAAACGGTCTGTTCGGTGGACGGCTTGCGGACCAGCCAGGACATGCCCGGAACGGCCAGGAAGCCAGCCGTCACTGAAAGTAGTACTCAGGGTTCCGCCCGCCGCCTCCGGCCCTCCCCGGACCCGCAGGCGGGGCCGGGGAGGGGACGGGGCTGCGGGCCGCGGGCCCAGGACCGGGCCAGGATGGCTACTCGGCGCAGCACTGGGTAGGGGCCGGGTCGCGGCGGGCGGCGCGGGCCAGGGCAGCCTGGTCCGCGTGACGCCGCCAGTGGCGGCCTGGCCGGGCCCGGCGGGCCTCGCGGGCCCGGTTGTCTTCGGCGGCGTGGTCGAGCATGTCCTTGACGTGCTGGGCGGCCACCGCCGACTGGATCACTGGATGCACGACTTCCTCCTTGGCTGGCGGCCACGGTCATGACCGCACACCATTGAGGTTCGTCGTAAGGCCCCGGGCCGCACATCGGGAAGATGCCTTATCTCGGCGGCCGCACCCCGGCTAAGACCCGGACCCGGCTAAGACACGGGCCTGGCTAAGACACGGGCCTGGCTAAGACACGGGCCTGGCTAAGACCCCGGCCCGGCTGAGCCGTCTCCCGGGTCGGCCGGGCGGCGGCCCTGGTCCGCCAGGACCGCCCAGGGCGGGGGATCGTCGGGCCAGTCGCCGGGGGCCGCGGCGCCCGGCCGGCGCCGGAGCAGTTGCGGGCGGACCCGCCGGCCGCGCCGGGGCGGCCCGCCGGCCCCCGCGGGCGGCCCGAAGCCGGCCGTGACCGCCCCGCCGCCCGAGGCTGAGCGGCCGACGGTCAGTGTCCCGCCCGAGGCCTCGGCGATGCGCCGGGCGATGTCCAGGCCCAGGCCGGTGGAGCCGGCGCTGGACCGGCCCCGGCGGGCCGCGTCCGGGTCAGCGAACCCGGGCCCGCCATCCGACACCACCACCCAGGCGCCGCCGCCGGCCCGGTGGCTGACCCGTACCGAGAAGGCCGTCCCTTCCGCCGTATGCGAGAACACGTTCTCGAGCAGGATGTCCGTGCAGGCGGCGAGGTCGTCGCGGGACACCCCGACCAGGACGGGACCAGCGGCGATCCTGATGCCCAGCTGGCGCTCCTGGTCATCGGCGAGCGGCTGCCAGAACGCCGCCCGCCCGGCGACCACCTCGGCGGCATCGCAGGCGATCCGGGTGCCCTGGCCGGCCGGCCGCCGGGCCTCACGGATGATCTCGTTCACGGTCCGCTGCAGGCCGTCCACGTCGCTCAGCAGCTGTGCGCGCTCGCTGCGGTCCTGCAGCGACTCGGCGTCGATCCGCAAGGCGGTCAGCGGGGTGCGCAGCCGGTGGGACAGGTCCGCGGCGGTTTCCCGCTCGTGGGCCAGGAGCTCCCCGATGCGCGCCGCGAGACGGTTCAGCCCGGTGCTCACCTGGCGCATCTCCGGCGGCCCGGCCACCTGGGCCCGGGTGCCGAGGTTCCCGGCCGCGAGCTGGTCAGCGGCCCGGGCCAGGGCGCGCAGGGTGCGGACCAGGGACCGGGCCAGCTGATCGGCGACCGCCACGCTGAGCAGCAGGAGGCCCAGCCCCACGCCGCCCAGCACCAGCCAGGACCGGTCCACCCCGGCCCGCAGCTGCGCGCCCGGCACGAACGCCCGGATCACCGCGGTTCCCCGGGGCAGGCCCTGGACGGCGACGAGCACTTCGACTCCGCCCTGGAAGGGGGTGGAGAAGCTGCGTCCCTTGGTCGCCAGCCGGACCCCGGCCGACCGGGCCGCGGGCTGGCCGAGCACCGGGCCGCCAGGCAGGAACACCGTGATGGCCTGGGTCTTGTCCTCGGCGTTCACCTGGTCGACGGCCGCCTTCAGGCTGGCGCCGCTGAGCGTGGCCACCAGCGGGGCCATCCACTGGGCCCGGACCGTGGCCGAGCTCACCGCGCGGTCGGCCGCCGAGGTGCGCAGCACCAGGGCCAGCGGCACCAGGAACGCGATCAGCACCATCGAGGTGATCGCGACCACCAGGAGGATGATCCGCAGTCTCATGACGGGCCTCAGGCGGGGGCGGTCAGCTTGACCCCGACGCCGCGGACGGTGTGCAGGTACCGGGGCTGCTGGGCGGTCTCGCCCAGCTTGCGGCGCAGCCAGGAGATGTGCACGTCCACCGTCTTGTCCGCGCCGCCGTAGGGCAGCTGCCAGACGTGGGTGAGCAGGTCCCGGCGGGTCACCACCTGCCCGGCGTGGGCCACCAGGTAGTGCAGCAACTCGAATTCCCGCCGGCTCAGGTCGAGTGGCGTGCCGTCCAGGCTGGCTTCGCGGGCGTCGGCGTCGAGGCACAGCCCGCCCACCACCACCGGGCCCGGGCTCTCGCGCTGGTCGTCCGCGCCGCGCCGCAGCACGGCGCGGATCCGGGCCTCGATCTGGCCGGCGCCGAACGGCTTGACCACGTAGTCGTCCGCCCCGGCGTCCAGGACCCGGATGATCTCGGCCTCGTCGTCCCGGGCGGTGATCACCATGACCGGGACCTGGCTGATCGCGCGGAGCATGCGCAGCGCCTCGTAGCCGCCCAGGTCGGGCAGGCCCAGGTCGAGCAGGACCAGGTCCGGTGGTGTGCTGTGCACGTGCTGCAGCGCGGTCATCGCGCTGGCCGTGCTGGTTACCGCGTGCCCCCGCTCGGTGAGAGACCTGATGAGCGCACCGCGGATTGCGGCGTCATCCTCCACCAGGAGCAGCTGAGCCATGATCACGACGTTATCCGCCAGCCCCTTGTGCTGCAGCCTGTCCGGCCGCCGGATCAGGCCAGCGGCCGGTCTCTTGAGGCTGGCTTTACCCATTCTTAAACTGCGGTCCGCGACCATGGCCACCGTGCACACCCGTGTCTTCCTCGCGGCCGGGGCGTGGCTGCTCGGCGTGGTCGCGGCGACGGGCGGCAGCCTCGCCGCGGTCTCCCTGATCGGGCAGAGCATCGCCGCCCCGCCGACCCAGCAGCTGACCGTGTCGGCGGTCAATCACGCGCTGGCCAGCGGGAGGCGGGAGCCTGACCCATCGGCCGCGGCCCGGCCGTCCCCGGCGCGGAGTCACCGGCCTGCGGGCGCTACCCCGGAGGCCTCGGCCTCCGATACGTCCGCCGCGGGCACGCTGCTCAGCTCGTCGGGCGGCAGCGTGCTGGCGGGCTGCGCGGGATCGGACGCGTACCTGATCTCGTGGAGCCCGCAGCAGGGCTACGCGGCCGACGACGTGGTGCGCGGGCCCGCCGCCATGGCCCGGGTGGTCTTCCTGGCCGGGAGCAGCGGCGTGAGCCTGACCGTGACCTGCACTGGCTCGGTCCCCTCCGACGTCGTCAGCCCGGTGCAGGGCGATGACGACGGCGGCGGCGGCCAGCCGGGCGACAACTGACCGTCAGCGCGGCCGGTGCCGGCTCTCGTCGATGAGCAGGGCCAGCGTCGGGCAGAGTTCCGCGGCCCGCCGGGCGTGCCCGGCCAGCGGCCGGGGAACCGCCTCGGCGGCCAGGATCGGGTAGCCCCACTGGTCCAGTGAGATGATCTCCGGAAGCAGTTCGGCGCACATGCCGTGCCCGGTGCAGGCGATCGGGTTGACCCGCAGCCTGATGCTCATTTCCAGTCCCATTCCCGTTCGTCGTCCCCGGGCACCGGGAGCAGCGGGCCGCGCTGTATCCCGTGGCAGGGCCCGTGCTGGTCATGCCACCGTGCGTCGGCCGTGAACGTCCGCAGCGCGCTGCGGACCAGCTGGGTGGCCCCATCGGGGTGGCGGCAGGCACCGCGGCCCTCGATGACCGGCAGGAGCCGGCTGATCTGGTCCACGGCCCGGCCGCGGCCGCCATGGAAGGCCAGGTCGGCCAGGGCCTCCGCCAGCGCGGGCAGCCCGAACACGCAGGGCCCGCACTGGCCGGCGCTCTCCTCGGCGAGATAGCGCACCACCCGGGCGGTCTCGGCCAGGCCGCAGGCGGTCGCGGGCAGGCAGATCACGATGCCCGCGCCCATGGCGCCGCCCGCCGCCCGCAGCGCCGGCTGGCACAGCGGGATCTGCCAGGCGTACCCGGCGGGCAGCCACGCGCCGAAGTAGCCCCCGACGAGCAGCGCCTGCGGCCTCTCGGCCGGCCCGCCGGCCATCATGACGACGTCCCCGATGGGAGTGCCGAGCCCGATCTCGTAGACACCGGGCCGGGCGACGGCGCCGCCCACGGTGACCAGGGCCGACCCGGTCGCAGCGGGGAGCCCGAGGCTGCGGAACCAGCCGTCCCCGTAGCGGGCGATCAGCGCCAGGTGGGCCAGCGTCTCGACGTTGTTCTCCAGCGTGGGGCGGCCGCGCAGGCCCCGTTCGTCCAGCCGGGGCGGGGTGAACGCCGGCTTGCCGGGGCCGCCGCCCAGGAACGAGGCGATGGCCGTCTGCTCGCTGGACACGTACCGGCCGGGGATCCCGGCTATCTCGATCGGCACCGGGTCGGTCCCCGCGCTGTGCCGCTCCGCGGCGGCCTGCTGCAGGCTGGCCAGCAGGCCGGTCTCCTGGCGGTGCACGCACAAGATGGCCTCACCGCGCCCCGACCGCGTCCGCCGCCAGCGTGATCCCGTCCATCACCAGGTGCGGCAGGCGGGTCAGCAGCAGCCGGTCCTTGCCGCTGGCCGGCTCGCCTTCCGCCCCGTTGGCCAGCACCACGGCCGGACCCCGCCGGCCGGCCACCGAGCGCATCTTCCGGCCGGTCGGGAAGCCGGCCCCGCCCCGGCCGGTGAGGCCGGACCGCTCCACCGTGTCGATCAGGCGTTCCGGGCGTTCCCGGCCGCTGTGCCCGCGCAGCGGAAGCCGGCCGTAGTACCGCTCGTGGTCGCGCAGGCTGGCCGGCCGGTCGTAGCGGATGCCGGCCAGCAGGCGGGGCAGCCGCTGCTGCGGCGGGCCGTAGGGCGAGATCGCGAGCGTCCCGGCCTGGGCCGGACGGGACCGGGCCAGCCGCGCGCTCACCAGTGGTACCCGCTCAGCGACAGGACGGCGGGCAGGCCCACCGCGGCGGCGGTCATCAGGCTGAGCCGCAGCACCCGGCGTTCCGGCCAGCGCTGCAGCATCCGCCAGGCGACCGCCGCGGCCACGGCGGCCACGCAGCCGGCCGTCATCGCGGCCGCCCAGGAGGTGCGGGCGTCGGTGCCTGCGCCCACGCCGTGCGCGACCGCCGTAGGCCAGCAGGCGTACCCGCACCAGTGGACCAGCCGCCAGGCCCGGTGACCCAGCCTGATCCGGGCCAGGCTGGTGGCC
The DNA here is from genome assembly GCA_963851025.1 of uncultured Actinomycetes bacterium. Lineage (GTDB taxonomy): Bacteria > Actinomycetota > Actinomycetes > Streptosporangiales > Streptosporangiaceae > RYN-230. The sequence continues at coordinate 202,040 of CAWKOA010000022.1, read as the reverse complement.
AGCACGGCGATGAGCAGGTCCAGCGCCACCGCGCCCAGCCCCACCCAGATGCGCTTGTAACCGGAGATGAACGGGATGAACGCGGCGCTCAGCTGGATGGAGGTGTAGGAGTCGAGCACCGTGGTGCCGACGTGCAGCACCACGAAGGCCAGCGCCAGCAGCGAGATGTTGCGGTGCAGGCCCGCGGTAAGGAACCGCGGCCACCGGGGACTGCTGAAGCGCCCGGCGGTCAGCACGCCCAGCAGCACGCTGGCGGTCAGCAGCAGCAGGGTGACCAGGCCAGCGGCCCGGGTGGCGTACCACAGCCCGGGGCCGCTGAAGCTCAGCGTCATGCCGGGCACCTGGCGGGGACCTGGCCGCCGGCGCCGGCCCGGCGCCGCCTGGCTCCGCCGGCCAGCCGGCCACCGCCAGCGCTGTCCCGTCGCGGCGGACCAGCCGGGCCGGCAGGCGCAGGCTGGCCAGCCACTGCGGGGCCTGCTCGCCGCGGATGATCGCGGCCGTGCTGGCCGCGTTCGCGTCCACGCAGCTGGCGGCGGTCACGCTCACCGCGCGCCAGCACGTGGCGGCGGGCAGGCCGGTAGCGGGCTGGACGATGTGATGCAGTTCCGCTGTGCCCCGGCGCCAGGCCCGGACCAGGGGGCTGGAGGTGGCGAGGCCGCCGCTGGTGATGATGACCGCGCAGGCGGGCCTGCTGCCGGGCGGGACGCCGCCGTAGTCCGCGTCGTCCGCGATCCCGATGGGCCAGCCGCCGGCCGGCGGCGGGCCGGCCACCCGGATGTCCCCGCCCAGGTTGACCAGGACGCCGCAGCCGGCCTGCGCCGCGATGAGGACCGCGGCGCGGTCAGCCGCCAGGGCCTTGGCGGTCGCGCCGAGGTCGAGCACCACGCCGTCCGGCACCCGGGCCACCCGCCGCGCCGCGTCGAGTTCCACGGCCATCCAGCCCGCCGCGGGCGTGATGTCGATCCCGGCGGGCCCGGCGCCCCGGCGGACCTCCGCGAAGTCCCGGTCGTAGCCGAGGCCGATCAGCGACCGGCCGCACGTCGGGTCCACGTCGCCGTCCGTCGCCCGGGCGGCGGTGAGCGCGGTGGCCAGGGCCTCGGTGAGCAGCGGGCTGATCGTGAGCTCGCGGCCGCCGGCCCGGTTGAGCCGGGACAGCTCGGAATCGGCCCGGAACCGGGAACAGGCCGCGTCGATGGCGGACAGCTCAGCGGCCAGCATGGCCGCCGCGGCGTCGCGCGCGCCGGGGTCGGTGACCAGCACCGACGCCACGGTGCCCAGCGCCGGGAAGGTCACCCCAGCCGGGCCGGTGTCGTGCCCGGCCGGGGTGACGGGGGGCCGGGACGTCCCGGGGACGGGCCGGGGCGTTCCGGCACCAGGCCCGGACGGCGCGGGGGCAGGTCCGTCCGGGCCCGGCGATCTGTGGGTGGCCCGTCTCATCCGCCACCAGTCGATCCGCTGGAAGTGCTCTGCACCGGGCTCGGCGCCGGGGCCGGCGCGGGCGGCGTGCTCGGCGGGGCCAGGGTGGGCGACGGCGGCGGTGCGGCGGCCGGCTGGGTCGCGGCCGGGGACGCCTGCGCGCTGGCCGGCGCCTTGCGGGCCTTGTGCTTCCTGGCCGCATGCGTGTGCGTGGCGGTGGGGGTCGGGGTGGGGGTGGCGGCCGCGGACGGCTTCACCACGGTCTGGCTGCTGGCCGTGTGCACCGGTGCGCTGCGCGCGAAAAGCACCGCGAAGGCCGCGGCGGCGATCGCGCTCAGCTGGGTCGTGCGCCAGGTCAGCCGGGAAAGCCGGCGCAGGCCCTGGGACCTGCTGCCACCCGGCGGTTCGTCGAAACGCAGGGTGGGATCGCTGGGCGGGGGTATCTCAGGCCGGGACGAGCTGGCACCAGGCCATTCCTGGTCGTGCCCGTGCGGCGGATATCTGTCACGCATGGGACGTCATTCCAGCGGAATCCAGGTTAAGAGCCCGCCAAGAATGGCTCAAGAGCCGTTTGCCGCGCCGGTGCGCACGATCCAGGCTGTCCCCCTGCGAGACATGTCGTTAACATCCATGACATCTGCGCAGGTGAGGATGCACGGGGTGAGCAGCACATACGCGGGGTGGCGCGGGCACGTGATCGTCTGCGGCCTGCACGGCGTCGGGTTGCGCATCGTCGAGCTGCTCAACGCCTCCGGTGTGCCGACCGTCGTCATCGATGACCACCCGGACCTGAGGCAGGCCCGCAACCTGATCGGCTGGGGTATCCCGCACATCGCGGGCAGTTCCCGGTCGGCCGAGGTCCTGGCCGAGGCCGGGCTGGCCGGGGCCGAGGCGGTGATCTGCGCCCAGGAAGACGATCTCCGCACGCTGGAGACGGCCCTGCTGACCCGGGAACTGCGCGCCGACGTGCGGGTCGTCGTGCAGCTCAGCAACCCGGCCGTCGGCCGGGCGCTGGCCCGGATCGCCATCTCGGTGCTCGACGTCGCCGGGCTGTCCGCCCCGTCGATCACCGAAGCGTGCCTGCGGACCGGGGTCCAGGAGATCAGGCTGGCGGGCGAGCGGTTCGCCGCCGCACGGACCATCGCCTCCGCCCCGGCCACGCTGCGTGAACTGTACGGGGCGCTGGCCCCGATCGCCGTGCTGCCCGCGGACGGCAGCGATGTGGTGATCTGCCCCGGCCGGGATCACCGGGTCGGGCCCGGCGACGGCGTGACGCTGATCGGGACCCCTGACGAGCTGCGGGTGTCGGGGGTGACCGGCCCGCACCAGGAGCCCCGCGCCGCGGCCGGGCGGCCCGCCCGGCCCGCCAGGGCCGCGGCGTACCTGCGGCACCTGGCCGTGTCGCTGCTCAACGCCGTGGACCGCAGGCTGGTGATCGCGCTGCTCGCGCTGTTCACCGTCATCATCGGGTCCACGGTGATCCTGCGGCTGGCCTTCCGGCTGGCCGATGGCCATCACATCCCGCTGGTAGACGCGGCGTACTTCACCGTGGAGACGGTCACCACGGTCGGCTACGGCGACTTCTCGTTCCGGAGTCAGAGCCCGTGGCTGATCGGCGGGGCGATCCTGCTGATGCTGCTCGGCGCCCTGTTCGTCGCGGTGTTCTTCGCCATGCTCACCAACATGCTGGTCAGCCGGCGTATCGAGGAATCCCTGGGGCGCCGCCGGATCACCGGGCTGCGCGGCCACGTGCTGGTCATCGGGCTGGGCTCGGTCGGCATGCAGGCCGCCGCCCGGCTGGTCGCCGCGGGCAGCGACGTGGTCGTAGTGGAGAAGCACGACGGCAACCGGCACCTCAGCCAGGCCCGGTCCCTCGGCGTGCCGGTGGTCATCGCGGACGCCACCCTGCCGGAGACGCTGGAGTCGGTCAGCCTGGCCAGCGCCTCGGCCGTGGCCGTGCTGACCAGCGACGACCTGGCCAACCTGGAAACAGGCCTGGCCGTGCGCGACCAGCTCGGGGCGCGCTGGGACCGCACGCCCGTGGTGCTGCGCATGTTCGACCCGCAGCTGGCCCGCTCGGTCCGGCACAACTTCGGGTTCCGCAACGTCCGCTCCACCGCGGCCCTCGCCGCGCCCTGGTTCGTCGGCGCGGCCCTCGGCCTGGACGTGCTGAACACGTTCTACGTGGGTGACGAGCCGCTGCTGGTGGCGCGGCTCAAGGTGACCCGCGGCGGCGGCCTCGACGGGCTGGCCATGCGGGACCTGGGCGCCCGGACCCGGATCCTGGCCATCAGCCGGACGTTCGACCAGGGCTACCTGGAGCACCCGCCGCGCCGCGGCACCCGGCTGCGGGCCGGGGACGAGGCCTACCTGATCGGCCCCTACGAGGAACTGCTCGCCGTGCTCCGCCGGGACCGCCCGACCCCCGGGCCCGGCCAGCAGCAGCCGTCGGATAACCCGGTGATCAGCAGCGAATAGAATGGGGCTGGCGCCAGTATGCGCCGCTCCCACTTCCGAACGTAAATGAGATTCCCGTATGCCCGCTCGCCAGACCCAGCTCGCCACCCGTGACGAACTGCGCAACGTGGCCATCGTCGCGCACGTCGACCACGGCAAGACGACGCTGGTGGACGCCATGCTTTGGCAGTCCGGGGCATTCCGCGTCGGCGCCCAGGTCGCCGACCGGGTCCTCGACTCCGGTGACCTGGAGCGGGAAAAGGGCATCACGATCCTGGCCAAGAACACCGCGGTGGCGCACGGCGGGCTGACCATCAACATCGTGGACACCCCCGGTCACGCCGACTTCGGCGGCGAGGTGGAGCGCGGCCTGTCCATGGTGGACGGGGTGCTGCTGCTGGTGGACGCCAGCGAGGGCCCGCTGCCGCAGACCCGGTTCGTGCTCCGCAAGACGCTGGAGGCGAAGCTGCCGGTCATCCTCGTGATCAACAAGGTGGACCGGCCCGACGCGCGGATCGCCGAGGTGGTGGACGCCTGTTACGAGCTGTTCCTCGACCTGGACGCCACCGAGGAGCAGATCGAGTTCCCGATCGTCTACTCCTCCGCGCGGGCCGGCCGGGCCTCGCTGAACCGCCCGGCGGACGGCACCCTGCCTGACTCGGACGACCTGGAGCCGCTGTTCGCGGTGCTGCGGGACACCGTGCCCGCGCCGTCCTACGATCCGGACGAGCCGCTGCGCGCGCACGTCACCAACCTGGACGCCTCGGCCTACCTGGGCCGGATCGCGCTGTGCCGGGTGGAGTCCGGCGAGATCATCAAGGGCCAGCAGGCCGCCTGGTGCCGCCGCGATGGTTCCATCGAGAAGGTCAAGATCACTGAGCTCTTCCGGACGGAAGCGCTGGAGCGGGTGCCGGCCCAGAGTGCCGGCCCGGGCGACATCATCGCGGTGGCCGGCATCCCGGACATCATGATCGGCGAGACGCTGGCCGATCCCGACGACCCCCGCCCGCTGCCGCTGATCACCGTGGATGAGCCCGCCATCTCGATGACCATCGGGGTGAACACCTCGCCGCTGGTCGGGCGGGAGAAGGGCTCGAAGGTCACCGCGCGGATGGTGCGCGACCGGCTGGACCGGGAACTGGTCGGCAACGTGTCGCTCCGGGTGCTGCCCACCGACCGGCCGGACACCTGGGAAGTCCAGGGCCGTGGCGAACTGGCCCTGGCCGTGCTGGTGGAGACGATGCGCCGGGAAGGCTACGAGCTCACCGTCGGCCGTCCCACCGTGGTCACCCGCGAGGTCGACGGCAAGCTGCACGAGCCGGTCGAGCGGCTCACCGTGGACGTGCCCGAGGAGTACCTGGGCGCGGTCACCACCCTGCTGGCCCTGCGTAAGGGCCGCATGGAGCACATGACCAACCACGGCACCGGCTGGGTCCGGCTCGACTTCATCGTCCCCTCCCGCGGCCTGATCGGGTTCCGGACCCAGTTCCTCACCGACACCCGCGGCACCGGCATCGCGCACCACGTGTTCGAGGGGTACGAGCCGTGGTCCGGGCCGCTGCGGATGCGCCCGACCGGGTCGCTGGTCGCGGACCGGACTGGGGTGGCCAGCGCCTACGCCATGTTCTCGCTGCAGGAGCGGGGCACGCTGTTCGTGGCGCCGGGCACCGAGGTCTACGAGGGCATGCTGGTCGGCGAGAACTCGCGCTCGGACGACATGGACGTGAACATCACCCGGGAGCGCAAGCTCACCAACGTGCGCCAGTCCACCGGCGAGGAACTGGAACGCCTGGTCCCGCCGAGGGTGCTGAGCCTCGAGCAGGCCCTGGAGTTCTGCTCCGACGACGAGTGCGCCGAGGTCACGCCGTCCACCGTCCGGCTGCGCAAGATCGTGCTGGACGCCAAGGACCGCTTCCGCGTCCGGGCCCGCCGCTCCCGCGGCGAGTAGTCAATCCACCAGCAGTTCGATTTGGGCCCCCTCTAGGGGGTCGGATCCTAACTGCTGACGGGCTGGCCCGGCTGGAGGCGGGCCGGCTGCGGCGGGGGCGGGCCGGTCGCGTGGCCAATGCGACTGGTGGGGCCGGTGGGACGTGACTTCGGCGGGGCAGGGGCTGGGGCTCGGGCGGGCGTGATGGCCGGCGTCACCGCGGCCCGGCCCGTCCATCAGCAGTTCGATTTGGGCCCCCTATAGGGGGTCGGATCCTAACTGCTGATGGGCTGGCCCGGCTGGGGGCGGGCCGGCTGCGGCGGGGGCGGGCCGGTCGCGTGGCCAATGCGACTGGTGGGGCCGGTGGGACGTGACTTCGGCGGGGCAGGGGCTGGGGCTCGGTCGGGCGTGATGGCTGGCGTCACCGCGGCCCGGCCCGTCCATCAGCAGTTCGATTTGGGCCCCCTCTAGATGAGTGATTCCCAATCCGGGCCTGTGCGGCGTGTCGGGTTGATCATGAAAAGGGTGGAGGGCATCGATGGTCGCTCGTGACTGCAGACCTCGACACCCTCCTGACGGCACTGTATGTGCTGATCGACGATCATGTGATCCCCTCTGGCCAGCGCCGGCCGGGCCGGCCGAAGCAGCTGTCCGACGCCGAGCTGGCGTGCCTGGCGGTGGCCCAGGTGCTGCTGGGCGCCCGGTCGGAGCACCACTGGCTGCGCATCTGCTACGCCCGGCTCGGGCACCTGTTCCCCTACCTGCCCAAACAGCCCGGCTACCACAAGCGGCTCAAGGCCGCCGGGCCGCTGCTGGCCGCGGTGATGGATCACCTGGCCCGCGAGTGCCCGTCCTGGCACGACCAGGTGCGGCTGATCGACGCCACCCCGGTGCCGTGCGGCACCTCGCGGGAGACCGTCAAGCGGTCCGAGCTGGCCGGGTGGGCGGGCTACGGGTACTGCGCGGCGCATTCGCGCTGGTACTGGGGCCTGAAGCTGTACCTGGTCACCACCCCGGACGGGATGCCTGCCGCCTGGTGCCTGGCCAGCCCGAAGATCGGCGAACGCGAGGTCGCCGCCGAACTGCTCGCGCACGCCACCCGCACCGGCGCGCTGCGGCCGGGCTGACCCTGATCGGCGACAAAGGCTTCGCCGGGCGGGACTTCGAGGACCTGGTCACCAGCGGGTACGGCATGCGCCTGGTCCGCCCCGACCGCCGCGACGAGGCACCCCGGCACGGGTCCATCGGCTGGATCCGCCAGTGGATCGAATCGGTCAACGACACCCTCAAAGGCCAGCTCGACCCGGAACGCCACGGCGGCCGCACCACCGCGGGCGTCCACGCCCGCATCACCCAGCGGCTGCTGGCCATGGCCGCCGCCATCTGGCACAACTGGGCCGACCGGCGCAACCCGTCAAGCGATCGCTCATCGCCTACGACCACTGAACACATAAGGAATCACTCATCTAGGGGGTCGGATCCTAACTGCTGACGGGTTGGCCCGGCTGGAGGCGGGCCGGCTGCGGCGGGGGCGGGCCGGTCGCGTGGCCAATGCGACTGGTGGGGCCGGTGGGACGTGACTTCGGCGGGGCAGGGGCTGGGGCTCGGTCGGGCGTGATGCCCCCGACCCAACAGGCGCGCCACCCCCGTCCCCGTCCCCGTGCCACCCCCACCCGCCACCCCCACCCCCGCGCCACCCCCATCCCCGCGCCACCCCACCCCTACACCCACGCCCGTGGCTACCTCAGTCTGGTCGGGATACTCTTTTTAGAGTACTTTTATTTGGGGCAGTGAGCAGCTGGGAGACGCGCATGAGCGCTGGGGACGTGCTGGGGTTCATCAACCTGTTCGGCGCCGGGATGCTGGCGGGCGAGGAGTTCGTGATCCGCTACGGGGTGCGGGGACCCCTGGCCAGCCTCGGCGACCAGGCGCACATCCGGATGCGGCAGGGGCTCATCCGCACGCTGCGTGTCCTGGTCCCGGCGATCTTCCTGCCCACGCTGCTGACCGCCGTGGCGGTCACGATCGCCGGCGGGGCCGGTCCCGGCCTGGCGCTCCGCTGCGCGGCGGTCCTCGCCCTGCTCGGCTGGCTCGCCGTCACGCTGGGCGGCACGGTGCCGATCAACGCGGCGGCCTTCGAGTGGGACCCGGCCGCGCCCCCGGCCGGCTGGCACGCGCAGGTGGACCGCTGGGAGCGGCTGAACAGCGTCCGGGTCTGGCTGGCGGTGGGGGCTTTCGCGCTGATGCTGGCGGCCACCGCGCTGTACACCATGCGGGCCTGAACCGGCCCCGCTGACCTGCGCACATGACCTCTGGGGCAGATACTCTGGAACGAGTAGGCTAACGCGCATGCCCGCCCGCCACCGCAGCAACCCGCTGGCCCTCGCCGTGCTGGTCTGCCTGGCCGAGCGGCCGATGCATCCCTACGAAGCGGCTACCACGCTGCGCCAGCGCCAGAAGCACGAGAGCGTCCGGCTCAACTACGGCTCGCTGTACGCCGTGGTCGCGTCCCTGGAGAAGCGCAAGCTCATCGCCCCCCAGGAGACCGAGCGCAAGGGCCGTCTCCCCGAGCGCACCGTCTACCGGCTCACCGACGCCGGCCGGATCGAGCTGCACGACTGGCTCACCGAGCTGCTGTCCACGCCCGTCAAGGACTACACCAGCTTCGAGGCCGCGCTCTCCTTCCTGCCCACCCTGCCGCCCGAGGACGTGGCCACCCTGCTGCGGGAGCGGGCGGACCAGCTGGAGCGGGAGATCGCCCAGGCCCGCGCGTCCCGTGCGCTGGCCGAGCAGCAGCACGTGCCCCGCCTGGCCTGGGTGGAAGAGGAGTACCGCACCGTCCTGCGCGAGGCCGAGCTGGGCTACGTCCGCACCCTGGCCGGGGAGATCGCCGACGGCACGCTCGAAGGGGTCGGCTGGTGGAAATCGATCCACGGCCCCGGGGACCACGGCCCCGGGGACCACGCCGGCGCAGACCAGGGCCGCCCGGCCCCGGCTACTTGATGAAGCCCAGGTAGAGGACGCTGAGCAGGCCGAACACGAAGCAGTAGATCGCGAACGGGGTCAGGGTGCGGGTCTGGAAGTAGCGCATCAGGAACCGCACGGAGATGTACGCGCCGACCCCGGACAGGATGCTGCCGAGCAGGATCTGGCCGTGGATGCCGTGGCCTTCCGGGCCGGTCAGCTTGGGCAGCTCGAGCACGCCCGCGGCCAGGATGACCGGGGTGGCGAGCAGGAACGCGAACCGGGCCGCGTCCTCCCGGGACAGGCCGCGCGACATGCCGGTCACCATGCTGATGCCGTCCCGGCTGATCCCGGCCAGCAGCGCGAGGATCTGCGACGCGCCGATGGTCAGGGCCCGCAGGTAACCCATCCGGGACAGCCGCTCGTCGGCCTGGATGGCCTGCATCAGCTCCTCCTGCCGCACGGCCTGCTGGCCGGAGGCGTGCCGGGCCTGGCGGGCCATGCCCGGCGGTGCGGGCACGGGCGGCCGCCGGGCGCCGGCCGCCGCGGGCATCAGAGCCTGCTCCCGCTGGGCGGCGATGTCGTGGTCGGCCCGGATGGAGGACGCCGGGCGGAACCGCTCGCCGCAGTAGAGGATCACCCCGTTGATGATCAGGAACACCCCGGCCACGATGGGCTTGCCGAAGATCTCCCGGAACGGCTTGTCGGCGACCACGCCGACCAGGCCGACCGGGATCGTGGCCAGGATGATCATCCAGGCCAGCCGCTGGTCACGGGTCTGCACCCGGCGGTCCCGGATCGAGCTGAAGAAGCCGCCGATGATCCGGATCCAGTCCCGCCAGAAGTAGATCAGCAGCGCGATCGCGGTCGCCACGTGCATGCCCACGATGAAGGCCAGGTAGGGCGAGTTCGCGTCGGCCACGTTCAGGTCTTTGGCCCAGCTGCCGCCGACCAGCGCCGGGATCAGCACGTTGTGCCCGAGGCTGGACACCGGGAAGAGCTCGGACACCCCCTGGACGAGCCCGACGATGGCAGCCTCGAGGTAGGTCAGATGGGTCATGGGAGCCTTTCAGTCTGCGGGGTGCCAGGGTGCGGGCGCCCTGCGGGCAGGACCCATCGTACGGAAAAGCAAAGCCCGGAAAGCGCTACTTGATCACGCCGAGATAGATGACGCTGAGCAGGCCGAACACGAAGCAGTAGATGGCGAACGGGTACAGCGTGCGGGTCTGGAAGTAGCGGACCAGGAACCGGACCGAGACGTAGGCGCCGAGCCCGGACAGGATGCTGCCGAGCAGGATCTGGCCGCGGATCCCGTTGCCGAGCGGGCCCTCCAGGTCGGGCACCTTGAGCGCCCCGGCGGCCAGGATGACGGGGGTGGCGAGCAGGAACGCGAACCGGGCCGCGTCCTCCCGGGACAGCCCCCGGGCCATGCCGGTCACCATGGTCACGCCGTCGCGGCTGATGCCCGCGAGCAGCGCCAGGATCTGCGACGTGCCGATGATGAGCGCCTCCACGAAGCCCATCCGGGACAGCCGCTCGTCGGAGGCCAGGGCGAGCGAGATCTCATCCGCGCGGACCGCCTGATGGCCGGGCGCGTGCCCGGCGGCCTGGTGACCCGCTGGCTGGTGGGCCGCCGTTACCGGCTGCACCGGTTGCGCGCCCGGTCCGGGCTCGCCGGGCCGGAGCTCACCGGGCGGGGGCGCCCCGCCGGGCCGCCCGGGATCAGCGGCGGCCCGCGCCCCGCCCCGCCCGGCGGCGATTTCCTGGTCGGCCCGCAGGGAAGCCCGGGAGCGGAACTTCTCCCCGCAGTACAAGATCACGCCGTTCACGATGAGGAACACCGCGGCCAGGATCGGCTTGCCGAACAGGACCCGGAAGGTGTGCTCGGCGACCAGGCCGACCAGGCCGACCGGGATCGTGGCCAGGATGATCATCCAGGCCAGCTTCTCGTCGCGGGTGGCCACCCGCGGGTGCCAGCCCTGCCAGTGCCCCAGCGAGGTGAAGAAGCCGCCGATGATCCGGATCCAGTCCCGCCAGAAGTAGATCAGCAGCGCGATCGCCGTGGCCACGTGCATGCCCACGATGAAGGCCAGGTACGGCGATTCGGGCTTGGCCACGTTCAGGTCGCTGGCCCAGCTGCCGCCGATGAGCGCCGGGATCAGCACGTTGTGCCCGAGGCTGGACACCGGGAAAAGCTCGGTCACCCCCTGGATCAGCCCGACCACGGCTGCCTCGAGGTACGTCAGATGGCTCATGTGGACCTTTCCATCCGCGGGGTTCCGGAAGCCTGTCCGACAGTATTCGACCTGATGAGCGCACCCTGGGATGGCCGGTCAAAGTTTCGGTTAAGAAAGCGGCCAGCCCGCGGCGGGCGGTGTTACCGCGCCGCAGCGCACCGTCGCCGGGCCGTGAAGACCGGCCCGGCGACGGTTCTCGTTGCGGAGAATCTAGGGGTTTCAGCTCTTCTTGGCCGGGACGGCCGGGGTGTCGTGGTGCGGGCGGCGGCTGATCTTGCTGCCGAGCCAGGTCAGCGGGTCGTACTTGCGCCCGACCACGCGCTCCTTCATCGGGATCAGCGCGTTGTCGGTGATCTTGATGTTCTCCGGGCAGACCTCGGTGCAGCACTTGGTGATGTTGCACAGGCCGAGGCCGAAGTCGTCCTGGGCGATCTCCCGCCGGTCCGCCTCGTCCGCCGGGTGCATCTCCAGCTCGGCGATCCGCATCAGGAACCGGGGGCCCGCGAACTCCCGCTCGTTCTCCGGGTGGTCACGGATCACGTGGCAGGTGTTCTGGCACAGGTAGCACTCGATGCACTTGCGGAACTCCTGCGACCGCTGCACGTCCACCTGCTGCATCCGGAACTCGCCCAGCCCGATCGACGGGTCCGGGGTGAACGAGGGGATCTCCCGGGCCTTGGCGTAGTTGAACGACACGTCGGTGACCAGGTCCCGGATCACCGGGAAGGTCCGCAGCGGGGTGAGCGTGATGGTCTCGTCCTCGGTGAACGTGTTCATCCGCGTCATGCAGGCCAGCTTGGGCCGCCCGTTGATCTCCATGGAGCAGGATCCGCACTTGCCGGCCTTGCAGTTCCACCGGACCGCGAGGTCTCCCGCCTGGGTGGCCTGCAGCCGGTGCAGGACGTCCAGGACTACCTCGCCCTCGTTCACCTCGACCGAGTAGTCGGCCAGAGAGCCCTGCCCGGCGTCACCGCGCCAGACCCGGAGCTGTGCCTTGTAGGCCATCAGTGTGTCTCCTCTGGAGCAGCGGCGGGCAGCCCGGCGAGCTCCTGTTCCGTCATGTATTTCTTGAGCTCGGCCACGTCGAACAGGGCGATCAGGTCGTCGCGCATCGCGGGCAGCGGCTGCCGGGTGAGCGTCACCCGGTCGCCGTCCAGCGCGCAGATCAGGTTGATCTTGCGCCATTCCGGATTCATCCCGGGGAAGTCATCGCGGGTGTGCCCGCCGCGGCTTTCCTGCCGTTCCAGCGCCGCCTGCGCCACGCAGTCCGCGATCAGCATGATGTTGCGCAGGTCCAGGGCCAGGTGCCAGCCCGGGTTGTAGGCGCGAGCCGCCCTCCGCGCTGACGTGGGCCGCCCGCGCGCGCAGCTTCTCCAGCTCGGCGAGCGCGGACTTGATCTCATCCTCCCGGCGGATGATGCCGACCAGGTCGCTCATGGTCTGCTGGACCTCGGCGTGCACCGTGTACGGGTTCTCCCCGCCCGAACGCTCCAGCGGAGCCACTGCCTCGGCCTGCGCCGCGGCCACCTCCGCGTCGGCCACCGCCGGGCGGTCGCCGTTCAGGCTGGTCACGTAGTCGGCCGCGCCCATCCCGGCCCGGCGGCCGAAGACCAGCAGGTCGGAAAGGGAGTTGCCGCCCAGCCGGTTGGAGCCGTGCATGCCGCCGGACACCTCGCCGGCCGCGTACAGGCCGGGCACGCAGGACGCCCCGGTGTCCGGGTCCACCTCCACCCCGCCCATCACGTAGTGCTGGGCCGGGCCGACCTCCATCGGCTCCTTGGTGATGTCCACGTCGGCCAGTTCCTTGAACTGGTGGTACATGGACGGCAGCTTGCGCAGGATCTCCTCGGCGGGCAGCCGGGAGGCGATGTCCAGGAACACGCCGCCGTGCGGTGACCCGCGGCCCGCCTTGACCTCGGCGTTGATTGGCCCGGGCGACCTCGTCGCGGGGCAGCAGCTCCGGCGGGCGCCGGTTGTGCTCCGGGTCGGTGTACCAGCGGTCGGCTTCTTCCTCGGTCTCCGCGTACTGCGCCCGGAACACGTCCGGCACGTAGCCGAACATGAACCGCTTGCCCTCGGAGTTGCGCAGCACCCCGCCGTCACCGCGCACCGACTCGGTGACCAGCAGCCCGCGCACCGACAGCGGCCAGACCATGTGCGTGGGGTGGAACTGGACGAACTCCATGTTCAGCAGCTTGGCCCCGGCCAGCAGGGCCAGCGCGTGCCCGTCCCCGGTGTACTCCCAGGAGTTCGAGCTGACCTTGAAGGTCTTGCCGATCCCGCCGGTGGCCAGCACCACGGCCGGCGCCTCGAAGAGGACGAACTGCCCGCGATCCCGGAAATAGCCGAACGCCCCGGCGATCCGCTCGCCGTCCTTCAGCAGCTCGGTGATCGTGGTCTCGGCGAAAACCTTGATCATCGCCTCGGGATCGCCGAGTTCCTTCGCGTCCTGCTGCTGCAGCGCGACCACCCGCTGCTGCAGCGTGCGGATCATCTCCAGGCCGGTCCGGTCGCCGACGTGGGCCAGCCGCGGGTACTCGTGCCCGCCGAAGTTCCGCTGGCTGATCTTGCCGTCCTTGGTCCGGTCGAACAGCGCGCCCCAGGCTTCCAGCTCCCAGACCCGCTCCGGGGCCTCCTTGGCGTGCAGCTCGGCCATCCGCCAGTTGTTCAGGAACTTGCCGCCGCGCATGGTGTCGCGGAAGTGCACCTGCCAGTTGTCCTTGGGGTTGACGTTGCCCATGGCCGCGGCGCAGCCGCCCTCGGCCATGACCGTGTGCGCCTTGCCGAACAGGGACTTGGAGATGATCGCGGTCTTCTTGCCCGCCTGGCGGGCCTCGATCGCCGCCCGCAGGCCTGAACCGCCGGCCCCGATCACCACGACGTCGTAGGGGAGCCGTTCGATGTCCGTCATTGCCATGCCTGCCTCAGTTGAAGATCCGCGGATCGCTGAAGACCCCGGCGGCCACCAGGAAGATGTACAGGTCGGTCAGCATCAGCGTGCCGAGCGTGATCCAGGCCAGCTGCATGTGCCGCGCGTTCAGCTTCGAGATCTGGGTCCAGGCCCAGTACCTGGCCGGGTGCTTGGAGAAGTTCTTGAGCCTGCCGCCGGTGATGTGCCGGCAGGAATGGCAGGACAGCGTGTAGGCCCACAGGAAGACCACGTTGATCAGGATGATCAGGGTGCCCAGCCCGAGGCCGAAGTTGCCGTCGGGTCCCCGGAACGCCTGCGTCAGGTCGTAGGTGTTCAGGATCGAGATGAGCAGGGCCATGAAGAAGAAGTAGCGGTGCAGGTTCTGCATGATGAGCGGGAACCGGGTCTCGCCGCTGTAGGTGGCGTGCGGCTCGCGGACCGCGCAGGCGGTGGGGGCCTGCCAGAAGGCCCGGTAGTAGGCCCGCCGGTAGTAGTAGCAGGTGAGCCGGAACCCGAGCACGAACGGCAGCGACACGAACGCGTAGGGAATGATCGGCGGCACGGCCGGGATCCAGGTGCCCAGGCTGGACGACCCCGGCACGCACTCACCGCTGACGCAGGGTGAGTAGAACGGGGTCAGGTAGTGGTACTGCGGAACGAAGTACCAGTGACCCATGAAGACCCGGACGGTCGCGTACGCGACCCAGATGGTCAGCAGCGTCGCGGTGATGATCGGCGCGCGCCGCCAGTTGTCCTTGCGCAGCGTGCGATCCGGGATCTGCGCCCTGGTTCTGCCCGGCGCCTGGCTTACCTGCGTCATCGGTGACGTCTCCGCCCTTGAGCTGAGTGGGGTGCTTCCGCGTCTGCCGGCTGCCCCCGCACCCGCCCGCGCCCTGCACTGGAACACTGCACTGGAAACTTAATTCAAATGCATATCATCACTAGGGCGGATGACGGTGCCCGGTGCGTGTGACTCTCACTACACCGCTCCTTTACACGGGGCCTTTACGCGGGCCCGGTGCCGCTCAGCGAAGCGCCCATCCCCAGGGTCTCGCGGAGGAAATCCACCTGCAGGAGAAGCAGGTTCTCGGCCACGTCCTCCTGCGGGGTCATGTGCGTGACCCCGGACAGCGGCAGCACCCGGTGCGGCCGTCCCGCGGCCAGCAGCGCCGAGGACATCCGCAGCGTGTGCGCGACCACCACGTTGTCGTCGGCCAGGCCGTGGATGAACAGCAGCGGGCGGGTCAGCCGGGGCGCGTCCGCCAGCAGCGACGACTGCTCGTACACCTCCGGCTGCTCGTCCGGGAGGCCGAGATAGCGCTCGGTGTAGCAGGTGTCATACAGCCGCCAGTCGGTGACCGGGGCCCCCGCCACCGCCGCGTGGAACACGTCCGGGCGGCGCAGCACGGCCAGCGCGGCCAGGTAGCCGCCGAACGACCAGCCGCGGATCGCGACCCGGCTGGTGTCCAGGTCAGGGCAGCGCGCGGCGGCCGCCTGCAGCGCCTCGACCTGGTCCTCGAGGACCGGGCCGGCCAGGTCGTGCCAGACGGCCCGGTCCCACTCCGGGCCCGCGGCCCGGCGTGCCCCGGCCGTCCGCGACCAGCACCGCGAAGCCCTGCTCGGCCAGCCACTGTGAGGTGAGGAACGCGCCCTGCGTGTCGAGCACCCGCTGCGCGTGCGGGCCGCCGTACGGGTCGAGCAGCACCGGCAGCAGGGCCGAGCCAGGCTGGTGCCAGGACGGGAGCAGCAGTGCGCTGCGGATCTCCCGGACGCCGGCCGCGAACCGGTCCGGGTGCGGGGCCGGCACGTTCGGCGTCTGGGCCAGCACGGCGATCCGGGCGGCCTCGGCGGCGGCCGGCTGGGCGCCTGTGCCTGTGCGCGCATGGTCCCTGAGGACACGGACGGATGGCCCGGGCTGGCTCATCGTCCGGCTGGCCAGCACCGTGGTCCCGCCGGCCCGGGTCCCGGTGTGCACCCCGCCGGGCGGGCTGATCTCCACCGTGGCTCCGCCGTCCGGGCCGTCCGGGCCGCCGGGGACGTCCGGGCGGCCGGGGTGCCCTGGGCGGTAGAGCCACAGGCCGATCGCCGCCGGATCGTCCGCGGACGCGGTGAACAGCACCGCGTCGCCGTCCACGCTGAGGACCTCGCGGACCTGCAGCCCAGGCGGGGTGACCGCGGACCGGGCCCCCTGGGACAGCTCGTCCGGCGTGCCGATCAGCAGCCGCCGGGCGCCGTCGTGGTCGGCGGCCCAGGCGATCCGGCCGTCCCCGGTCCGCGCCGGCACCCCGGGCACGATGTCCAGCCAGCGCGGGTCGGTGTCCTCGCGCAGGACGGTGGTGGCGCCGGTGGCCGGGTCCGCGGCCAGCAGCCGCAGCACCCGCTGGTCGCGGCTGGCCACCACGATGAGCGGGTCGCCGCCCGCCTCCCAGGCCACGGTGACCAGGTACGGGAACGCGGCGCGGCCGGTGTCCACCTCGACCTGGCGGCCGTCCAGGGTGACCAGCAGCAGGGAGACGTCGGCGTTGGGGGTGCCGGCCGCGGGGTAGGCCACGATGGCGGCCGGGAGCGCCGGGTTGGCCGGGTCGGCGATGTGCCACCGCTGGACGGGGTTCTCGTCCACCCGGGCGACCAGCAGGCTGGCGCCGTCCGGCGCCCACCAGTAGCCGCGCATCCGGCCCATCTCCTCGGCGGCGATGAATTCGGCCAGGCCGTAGGAAAGCCCCGGGGTGCCGCCCGGGCCGGCCAGCACGGTGTCCGCGCCGCCGTCGGTCGTGGCCACGTGCAGCGCGCCCTGATGGACGTAGGCGACCCGCGTGCCGGTGGGGTCGGGGCGGGGATCGAAGGCGGGGGACCGGGTGCCGAGCGCGCGGGGACCCGGGTGCCCGCCGGGCTCCGGGGCGCCGGAGGATCCCAGGCCGGTCACGTACACCCGGCCGGCCAGCGTGAACGCGGCCACGGTCAGCGCGCGGTCGGTGGCGAACCCGACGATGCCCCCGGCCTGCTCCCGGGCCCGCTCGCGGCGCGCCTTCTCCTGCGGGGAGAGGTCCTCACCGGCCGGCTCCAGCGTGGCCGGGTCGGCCACGAGTTCTTCCTGCCCGGTGTCCACGTGCAGCTGCCACAGGCAGGTCACCGGGTCGCCCGCACCCTGGCTGCGCAGGAAGGCGACCCGGCTGCCGTCCGGCGCCACCGTGAACGAGCGCGGGACGCCGAGAGAGAACCGCCTGGTCCTGGCCTGCTGCCGCGGGAAGCTTTCCGTCATGGACCCGATCCTGCCACCCGCGGGCCAGCCGGGTGGAAACGGGCCGGGTATGGCCTGCCGCAATGCGCCGGCCGCGGCGGGGCTGCGGCCGGGCATTCACGGCGGCAGGAACAGGAATGACGCCCGGTTAAGCCGGGCCGCCATTCGTGCTCAGAACTTACTCAGACGCTGAGATCGCTCTCGATGCGGCGGAGATTATGCCGGGCGAGGGCCAGATTGGACTTCGGCCGGTCCAGCACGAGATACAGGAAAAGGCCCTGTGCGTTGTCCGCGGACTTCATCAGCCGGATCAAGTGATACTGCTTGCTCAGAGTGATCAGGATGTCCTCGATCGTGTCGTTAAGATTGAGCGAGGACATGGTCCGCATCTTGGCCCGGATGACTTCGGTGTTGCCCGCGGCCGCCACTTCCAGGTCGAGGTACTTGCCGCCGCCGAGGCTCCCGAGCGTCAGGCCGCTCTCCCAGTCGACCAGTGCGACGCCGAGGGCGCCCTCAATGGTCATTGCCTCTTTAAGCGCTGTCTCGATGTTCACGCGCCTTGCCCCTCCCCGAGTTACTCCACATTTTTCCCGGGGCCACGATAGCGAAGCTGGCGGCCTGCCACCATCCAGAACGGCAACAAAAAGTCATTTCACTTCGGGTAGCGCTATCGCTACCCAGGGTTCGGGGCAACAGTTTCCGCGATGCACGGTGGCCCCCCGAAGGGCGGCGGGGCCGTTATGGGCCCCCGGTTCTGGTGCCCTTCCAGTTGCGGTGATCTGCACGGCAAAGTATCGTGCCGCGTGTTTGCGAGGGGGGATATTGTGCCGGGGCTTAATGAATCGCTGGGCCGCGTCCTCGACATCGAGGGCGTGAGGGCCGCGGCCCTGATCGATGCCGGGACCGGCATGCTGGTGGGCTCGGCCGGGCCGCCCGGCACCATGACGGGTGCCATGCCGGCCGGGGATCCGGGTGCCGTGTACGCCGCCCTGGCCGAGGAGTACCGGGTGGCCAGCGCGGCCCTGGGGCCGGCCCGCCCAGGCGGTGACCTGGAGCAGGTGGCCGTGCTCACCGCGGGCGCCTGCCAGCTGCTAAGGGTCCTGGATGCCCGGCCGGGCGAAGGGACGCTGCTCTGCGTGGACGTGGACCGGGAACGGACCAACCTGGCCCTGGCGGACCTGCAGATCGGCCAGGCTGCCGCGGCGATCCTGGCCTAGGCATGAGCGCGCCTCACCCGATGCTGCGCGAAGCCCTGCTGGACTGCGCGGCCGACTCGCTGACCGGGGCCCTGCGGCTCACCGGCGAGCCGGGCGGCGCCATCTACTTCGCCAACGGGGCGATCACCGCGATCGACACACCTGGCGCGCCCGGCCCTGAGGTGATCCTGCTCCGCTCGGGCCGGGTCGGGGAGCAGTCCTGGGCGGCCGCCTTCGCCGCCGGGGCGGCCGGCGGCCGGATGGGTGCGGAACTGCACACCCGGGGCCTGGTCGGGTCGGGCGAGCTGGAAGCGCTGCTCCGCGTCGTCCTGGCCGACGGGATGTTCGTGCTGGCCAGCGGGCACACCGAGGCGTGCGAGGTGGACAAGGCGCCCACGGATCACCTGCTGCCGCTGAGCCCCGCCGCCGACCCGCGCTGGCTGCTCAGTGAGGCCGCGCGGCGGATGAGGGCGCTGAAGGCGCTGCCCACCCCGATCGAGCATGATCGTGACCGGATGACGCCGGTACCGGGCCTGCTGCCTCCGGGCGGGACGGCCGGCGCCGCGGAGGACAAGATCCTGGCCCTGGCCAACGGCCGGCGGACGGCCCGGGACATGGCGTTCGTCCTCGGCCGCGGCGTGTTCGCGGTCTCGCTGCAGCTGGCCCGGATGCACGAGGCCGGGCTGGTCATGATCGATTCACGGCGCCCGGCCCGGGCCAGGCCGGAGGCGCCCGGTGCGGAGGGCGCGGCGGGCCCGGCCGGACCGGAGGGGCGGGCCGGGCCGGACGGCGGAACCGGCGCGGGAGGCCCGGGTGGCGCGGCCGGGCCCGCAGGCAGCCTGCCGCGGCGCCGCCGGGGCGCCTCGGTGCTGCCCCGCCGGGGCCAGCCCGCCAGCGGCCTGCAGGTCAGCGGGGAGGCGACCGGGCCGCAGGCTGGTAGGTCGCCGGGAGGCAAGCCGCAGGACGGCAAGCCGCCGGGGGGCCACGCGGAGAAGCCCGCGCTGCTCCGGCTGCTGCGCCCCGGCTCCGCCACGGGTGAGCGCGGAGCGGGCAAAGACGCGACCTGAGTCGCGACATGGGAGGGGAATCAGTGAGTGTGGATGTGCTGCTTGCCGAGCTGCGGGCGCTGCGGGACCGGGTGGTGGGGGTCACCGACACGGCCCTGGCCAGCCGCGATGGGCTGATCATCCGGGCGGATACCGTCGATATCAGCCCGGATAACATCGCCGCCCTCGCGGCCGCATCCCAGGGACTGGCGCAGCGGATGGCCTCCGAGGCCGGGAAGGGCGCGCTGCGTGAGGCGATGACCCGGGGCAGCGGCGGCTGCGTGGCCGTCTACCCGGTGGGAGCGGTCGCGCTGCTGGCCGTCGTGGGGGATGAGGGCCTGGACACGGTCCGGCTCTACCGGGAGTCCCGGGCCACGGTGGAGAACCTGGAGCGCCTGCTGACCGGCGGCGCGGACCGGGGCAAGCCACAGGCGGCCGCCAGCTAGTCTCGCTCCGTGTGAGCACACCCGAGACCGGGGGCGGGCTGCTGGTGGTCCACGCCCACCCCGATGACGAATCGATCGAGACCGGCGCCACCATGGCCAGGTACGCGGCCGCCGGGATCCCGGTGACGCTGGTCACGTGCACCCTGGGCGAGCTGGGCGAGATCATCCCGGCCGACCTGGCCTACCTGGCCGCGGGGCGCGGTGACCTGCTCGGCAAGTACCGGATCGGTGAGCTCGAGGCCGCCTGCGCCGCGCTCGGCGTCCGGGATCACCGGTTCCTCGGCGGCCCGGGCCGCTGGCGCGACTCCGGCATGATGGGCCTGCCCAGCAACGACGACCCCGGGTGCTTCTGGCAGGCGGACCTGGACGAGGCGGCCCGGGACCTGGTGAGCATCATCCGTGAGGTGCGCCCCCGGGTCATGGTGAGCTACGACGACCGCGGGTTCTACGGGCATCCCGACCACATCCAGGCGCACCGGGTGGCCTGGCGGGCCTTCCAGCTGGCCGGCCAGCCCGGGCTCCGCGGGCTTCCCGGGGGGGCCGCGGACCCGTGGCCGGTGGCCAAGTTCTACGCCACGGCCATGCCGCGCTCGGTGCTGGCCGCGGCGACCGACCTGTCCGGCCGGGACGGGGTGGCCGCCCCGGATGGCTTCATCGCCGAGCCGGCCGCGGACACCGTCCCGTTCGGCGCCGCGGACGATGAGGTCAGCACCGGGATCGACGGGTCCGCGTACCTCGGCGCCAAGACGGCCGCGATGCGCGCGCACGCCACCCAGATCACGGTGCGCGAGCCCTTCTTCGCGCTGTCCAACTGGGTGGGCCAGCGCATCCTGGCCCGCGAGTACTACACGCTGGTGGCCGGCCCCGGGGCCCGGCCGGGCCGGACGGCCGGGAAACGGACCTGTTCGGCGGCCTGGATTAAGGCGTGTCCGGTAGATCTTCAGCCTGCGGCGGGCCAGGCGCGAGCCGGGCCCGGCCTGGCGTATAGCCTGCAATCCGTGGACAGCTTGCCCAATCCGCCCGCGCCGCGGGACGACCAGGCGTTCGTCACCGGCGGCGCCTACGCCCTGCTGTTCCTGCTGGGCGCGCTGGAGGCGCTGGTCGGGTGCTTCCAGTACTCCCGCTCAGCAGGCCCGTTCCCGCTGGCCGCCGTGGTGCTGGCCGTCGCGATCGGCGTCACCTGCGTGCTCGGCGCGGCCGGGATGGGGTCGGCGGCCGGCGCCCTGGCCCCGGCGCTGGGCTGGTTCGCCGTGTCCGTGGTGCTGAGCCTGCCCACCTCCGGCGGGAGCGTGCTCATCACCAGCACGGCGGCGGGCGAGTGGTACCTCTACGGCGGATCGGCGTGCGCCGCCGCGGGCGTGGTGGTGGCCTTCGTGCGCCGGGCCCGCCCCGGCCCGCCCCGGAGGACCTCCGTGCCCCGGCGCCCGAGCATCAGTTCATGACGATGGTCGACGGCGCCGACTTCCGGCGCGTCGCAGGCCAGTTCGCCAGCGGGATCATGGTAGTGACCACCCGCACCGGGGGCGTGGACCACGCGATGACCGTGACCGCCTTCGCCTCGGTATCCCTGGAACCGCAGCGGGTGCTGTTCTGCGCCGAGAAGATCGCCCGCTTCCACGACGCGGTGCTGGCCGCGGGGAGCTGGGCGGTATCCGTGCTCGATGAGGACTCCGAGAAGATCGCCCGCTGGCTGGCGACCCGGGGCCGTCCGCTGGACGGCCAGCTGGCCGGGATCGCGCACCATCCGGGCCCGCAGACCGGGGCGCCGGTGCTGGACCAGGCGCTCGGCGTGCTCGAGTGCCGGACCACGGCGGTGCACGACGGCGGTGACCACAGCATCGTGGTCGGCGAGGTCATCGGGGTCAGCGAGCCGCGGCCGGGCGGCCGGCCGCTGATCCACTACGGCGGCCGGTACCGCACGCTGACCGGCGACTGACCCGGGGCGGGCGGGCGCCCCGGGTCCCGGCGGCGGCCGCCCGCGACGGCCAGGATCCGCGAGACACGCCTTAGCCGCGGATCGCGGCCTCGATCTGGTCCAGCCCCCAGTCCAGGTCCGGCTCGCTGATCACCAGGGGCGGCGCCAGCCGGATCGCGGTCCCGTGCGTGTCCTTGGCCAGCACGCCGCGTGCGGCGAGCCGCTCGCACGCGACCCGGCCCGGCAGCGAGGTGAACTCGATCCCGGCCCACAGGCCGCGACCGCGTACCTGGCGGACCAGGTCCGGGGGCAGCGCCGACAGCCGGTCGTGCAGGTGGCTGCCCAGCTTCGCGGAGCGGTCCTGGTACTCGCCGGTGGCCAGCAGCGCGATCACCTCACGGCCCACCGCGCAGGCCAGCGGGTTCCCGCCGAAAGTCGAGCCGTGCTGCCCGGGCTGGAAGACGCCGAGGATGTCCCGGGAGGACACGACCGCGGAGACCGGCACGATCCCGCCGCCGAGCGCCTTGCCGAGCAGGTACATGTCGGGCCGCACCCCCTCGTGCTCGCAGGCGAAGGTGGCGCCGGTCCGGCCCAGCCCGGACTGGATCTCATCGGCGATCATGAGCGCGCCGTGCTCCGTGCACAGGTCCCGGACGGCGGCCAGGTAACCCGGCGGCGGCACCACCACGCCGGCCTCGCCCTGGATCGGCTCGATCAGGACACCCACCACGTTGCGGTCCATCGCCGCGGCCAGCGCGGCGGCGTCCCCGTAGGGCACGACGCGGAATCCGGGGGTGTACGGCCCGAACGAGGCGCGGGCGTCGGGGTCGGTGGAGAAGCTGATGATCGTCGTGGTCCGGCCGTGGAAGTTGCCGTCGAACGCCACGATGACCGCCTCGTCAGCGGGCACGCCCTTGACCTCGTAGCCCCACTTGCGGGCGGTCTTGATCGCCGTTTCCACCGCCTCCGCGCCGGTGTTCATCGGCAGCACCATCTCCATGCCCGCGAGGTCCGCGAGCTCGGCGCAGAACAGGCCGAACTGGTCATGGTCGAACGCCCGGCTGACCAGGGTCACCCGGTCCAGCTGCCGCTGCGCGGCCGCGATCAGGGCCGGGTGGCGGTGGCCGAAGTTCAGCGCGGAGTACGCCGCGAGCATGTCCAGGTACCGGCGGCCGTCCGCATCGGTAACCCAGGCCCCCTCGGCCTCGGCGATCACGACGGGCAGCGGGTGGTAGTTGTGTGCGCTGTGCGCCTCGGACAGGGCGCGCAGGTCTTCCGTTCCCACGGTCATGGTGTGTCCCCCTCTCATGGCCGGAGTTCCAGTGTGCAGCACTTCGGGCCGCCCCCGGCTTTGCGGAATTCCGACATGTCCACCGGCACCGGCTCGAACCCGCGCGCCGAGAGCTGGGCCGCCAGCGCCATGGCCTGGGCGGGCAGGACGACGTGGTACCCGTCGCTGACCGCGTTCAGCCCGAGTACGGCGGCGTCCTCGCCGGTGGCCTCGATGAGCTCGGGGAAGCACGCGGCGAGGGCGGCCCGCCCGGCGTCGTCGAAGGCGGCGGGGTAGTAGGCGGCCGTGTCCGCGTCGAGCACGCACAACGCCGTGTCCAGATGGTAGAACCGGGGGTCCACCAGGCGGAGGCTGATCACCGGCAGCCCGAACAGCCGCTCGAGGTCGTGCCGGACGTCGGGCTCGGAGCGGAAGCCGTGCCCGGCCAGGATCACCCGGCCCGCGTGCACGATGTCCCCCTCACCCTCGTTGATGCGCCGTGGCTCGTGCACGGACGTGAAGCCGCGGTCGCGGAACCAGTCCAGGTAGGCCGGGCCTTCCGCGGCCCGCTCCGGATGCCGGAACCGGGCGCCGAGCACCGCGCCCCCGATCACCGTGGCCCCGTTGGCCGCGAAGACCATGTCTGGCAGGCCGGGACGGGCGTCGATGAACTGCACCGAGTGGCCGAGCGAGCGGTAGGTGTCCCGCAGCAGCTGCCACTGGAGCATGGCCCGGGCGGTGTCGACCGGCTCCCCGCTGGCCATCCAGGGGTTGATGGAGTACTCCACCGTGAAGTGGTCCGGGGGGCACATCAGGTACGCCCGGGGCTGCGGCAGCCTGGCGGGCCGGGCTGCGGTAGTGGCGGGGGTGTACGTATCGGTCATCGAGCCTCCTCTCGGGTGCCATGGATCGGCTGCTCAAGCGTATGTTCTCCGGCACGCCACAGAAGTGCGCAGGATCCGCGCGTACCCGGAGATTCATTGTGAAGTTTCAGGGAGAGCCAGTGAATCGTTGCGTGTTAACACGAGGAAGCGCGCGGATACATCGCTGTAACATTCGCGTAGCCCGGACGACACGGAAGGTTGTTCCTGTCCCGGCGTCAGCGCAGGTCAGCGAGGAGGCAGCGGCGGCCCCGGGCCGCGGGCCGGCTCAGCGGGCGGATGGTCCAGCGCCGCCGCCGCGGCTCACCTGGTACGGACGGTCCAGTCCTGGCCGTCCGGGGTGTCAGTGACCGTGACGCCGAGCGTGCCGAGCTGGTCGCGGAGCCGGTCCGCAGTGGCCCAGTCGGCCGCGGTCCGGGCGGCGGCCCGCGCTTCCAGCAGTTCCGCCGCGCGGTCCGGCAGCGGCCGCGGCGCGGGCTCCCGGCCGATGTCGCGGGCCAGGTCCAGCCCGAGCAGCTGGTCGGCGTGGGCGAACGTCTCGAACTTGGCGCCCGGCGGGATCTCGCTGTCCTTCTCCAGGCTGCGCAGCACCCGGAGCGCCGCCGGGGTGTCCAGGTCGTCGTCGAACGCCGCGGTGAACTCGCTCACGTACTGCGCGCACATGGCCTGGCTCGGCGAGCGGGCCCACTCGGCCACCCGCTCCCGCCACCGCCGGACGGTCCGGTCCGCGGCCTCCAGCACCGCCCAGGTCAGGTTCAGCTGCTGCCGGTAGCGGTGGTCCAGGAACGCGAGCCGGAGCGCCAGCGGGTCCAGACCGCGGGCGGTGAGGTCGGCCAGCAGCACCACGTTGCCGGTGGACTTGGCCATCTTCCGGCCTTCGAACAGCAGGTGCTCGCCGTGCACCCAGTGCCGTACCACCTCGTGCCCGGTCACCGAGTTGGACTGGGCCCGCTCGTCCTCGTGGTGCGGGAAGCGCAGGTCGATGCCGCCGGTGTGCACGTCGATGGTCTCGCCCAGGTAGTGCAGCGACATGGCGGAGCACTCGGTGTGCCAGCCCGGGAAGCCGGTGCCCCAGGGTGAGGCGTAGGTCAGTTCCCGCGCCGCAGGCGCCGCTTTCCACAGGGCCCAGTCCGCGTGGAAGCGCTTGTCCGGATCCACGCTCGGCTGGCCACCACGGGGCTCACCACAGGGCTCACCACCACGGGCGCTGCTGCGGTGGCCGGGCCGCAGGTCAGCGAGCCGGTTGCCGGACAGCTCGCCGTAGCCCGGGAACGACCGGGCGTCGAAATACACCGAGCCGCCCGGCACCGGGTAGGCGTGGCCGCTCTCGATCAGCCGGGCGATCAGCTCGATCATCATGCCGATGGATTCCGAGGCCCGCGGGAACGAGTCGGCGGGGTGGATGTTCAGCGCGGCGCAGTCCGCGTGGAACGCCTCCTCGTAGTGCCGGGCGATCTCCAGGGCGCTCTTCCCCTCGGCCCGCGCCTGGGCCAGCACCTTGTCCTCGCCCCCGGGATCGATCTCGCTGTCGTCCGCCAGGTGCCCGACGTCGGTGATGTTCTGGCAGCTCGTGACCAGCAGCCGGTGCCGCGCCGGCGGTCCGCGGATCAGGTCGGCCAGCAGGTAGGAGCGCAGGTTGCCGACGTGGGCCGGAGCGGTACACCGTCGGCCCGCAGGTGTAGACGCTGAGGCGGCCGCGGCGGGCCGGCTCGATCGTCTCGACCTGCCGGGTCCGGGTGTCGTAGAGGCGGAGCACACCCGACAGCCTAGGGTTGCAGGCTGCGGATCAGGTCGGCCGGCACGACCCGGACAGGGAACGGGTGCGCGGCCGTCCATGATTCCGCGCCCACGACATGGGCGATCTCCCGGTAGGCGCCATCGGCCAGCTCGAACGCGGTCAGCGACGGCTTGCCCCGCCGGCCCGGGTCCACCAGGCGAAAGGCCTCAGGAGAGGGCAGCGAGGCGGCGGACGGCTTCGGTGACCCGCTCGTCGGTGGCGGTGAGGGCCACCCGGATGTGCTGCGCCCCGCCCGGGCCGTAGAACTCGCCGGGCGCGACCAGGATGCCCGCCCCGGCGAGCAGCTGGACCGACGACCAGCAGTCGTGCCCCGGGCGCGAGGCCCACAGGTACAGGCCCGCCTCGGAGTGGGTGATCGTCCAGCCCGCCTTTTCCAGGGCCGGCCGGAGCTGGTCGCGGCGGGCCGCGTACACCTCGCGCTGCCGCTCCGCGTGCCCGTCGTCGCTGAGCGCCGCCGTCATCGCCGCCTGGACCGGCGCGGGCATCATCATCCCGGCGTGCTTGCGGATCTCCAGCAGCTGCGCGACGAGCGCGGGGTCACCGGTGACGAAGCCGGCCCGGTAGCCGGCCAGGTTGGACCGCTTGGACACCGAGTGCACCGCGAGCAGGCCCTCGAACGACCCGCGGCACACGTCCGGGTGCAGCACGGACACCGGCTCCGCCGTCCAGCCCAGCCCGATGTAGCACTCGTCCGAAGCGAGCACCGCGCCGCGCTCGCGCACCCAGTCCACCATCTTGGCCAGGTGCCCCGCGGGCAGCACGCGCCCGGTCGGGTTGGACGGCGAGTTGACCCAGACCAGCCGGGCGGGTTGCGGGCCCAGGGCCGTGAGACCGTCGGCGGCCACCCCCCGGGCGCCCGCGAGCCGGGCGCCGATGTCGTAGGTCGGGTAGGCCAGCTCCGGGTAGACCACGACGTCCCCGGAGCCGCAGCCGAGCAGCGCGGGCAGTGAGGCGATGAACTCCTTGGTGCCGATCAGCGGCAGCACCGCGTCAGGCTCGACCGTCACGCCGTGGCGGCGGGCCAGCCACCCGGCCGCCGCCTCGCGCAGCGCGCGGGTGCCGTGGGTGGCCGGGTAACCAGGGGTGTCGGCCGCGGCCCGGAGAGCGTCCTGCACCACCTCCGGGACCGGGTCCACGGGCGTGCCTACGGACAGGTCCACGATCCCGCCTGGATGGGCCCTGGCGGTCTGGCCGTAGGGAGCTAGCAGGTCCCAGGGGAACCGGGGCAGCCGTGCGGCGAGGGTCAGCTCGCCTCTCCCTGCGGGGGCAGCGCGGTCACGATCGGGTGATCCTTGTTGATCTTCCCGACCTTGGAGGCGCCGCCCGGCGAGCCGAGGTCGCCGAAGAACTCCACGTTGGCCTTGTAGAAGTCCTTCCACTGGTCGGGCACGTCATCTTCATAGAAGATCGCCTCGACCGGGCAGACAGGCTCGCATGCGCCACAGTCCACGCACTCGTCAGGGTGTATGTAGAGCATGCGCTCGCCCTCGTAGATGCAGTTGACGGGGCATTCCTCGATGCAGGACTTGTCGAGGACGTCGACACAGGGCTGCGCAATGATGTACGTCACGTCGGAACTCCTCTTCCGGCATTATCCCGGTGGGTCTGGGGCATCCCAGTATCCCGGTCTCGGCAAGTATGTCGCGAAGGCGGCCGCAGCCGCGCCCGGGGCCGCCAGTTTCACCAGCCGGCCGCAGGCTATCAGCTCAGCTGGATGGTGCCCGCCGGCTGGTGCGCCCGCGTCACGGACCCAGCCCTTGAGTGCCGGCGGAGGCGCGCCACTGGTACCCGCCGAAGCGGACCTGGTGGATGCCGTACTTGCTGGCGTGGGTCACCAGCCAGGACGCCACCTCCCAGCCGAGCTTCGGGTGCCCGATCCGGACCTGCATGGTGCGGCGCGGCGCCGGACGCGGCCAGTTCCGCGGTGGCGTGGCCGAACGTGCTGGTCAGCCCCTCGGTGATGAGGGCCGCAGCCGGGTGGCGCGGACCCGCCGCGCTGGACCAGCAGTAGACCGCGTGCCCGCGCTGGCCGGTGAACGCGCCGGCCATCTCGGTCGCCATCCGCTCGTACTGGATGTACGCGGCCCCGTCCGCGCTGTGCTGTACCGCCTGGGCCGCCTGGTACACGGGCATGGCCTGGTAGCCGCGGACGTCCTTCAGGGCGCGGAAGAACTTCGTCGTCGCGTAGACCGGGTTCTCCAGCTTCCTGGCCGGTCCCCAGCCCTGCGAGGGCCGCTGCTGGAACACGCCGACCGAGTCCATGTCCCCGTAGTCAGGTCGTGCAGCTTGGATTCCTGCATGGCCGTCGCGTAGGCGATGGTGACCGCGGCCCGGGGCATCGACTGCTGGTGCGCCACGCCCGCGATCGTGGACGCGATGCTGGCCTGCTGCGTATCGAGCAGCACCGACTGGTGCCCGGAGGCTGCCGAGCATCCCGACCCGGTCAGCACCGGCCCGATGACCGGCGCGAGGCTGCGCACCGCCAGGTAGGTGCCGACGGCCAGCACGAGGAGCAGGCTGGTCGCGATGACCACGCGGCGCCTGGCTTTCTGGCGCCGCGGGCGTGGCGGGCGCGGCCGGCTGTTGGGCACATGCAGAAGTTACCGGCGGACCCGGACGGGAGTGACCGAGTCGGCCGCATGTGCCCGGGCCCACACGAACCCTTGACCCGGCCATGCCGGTGGATGACGGCCCGGGAACGCCAGGCGTACGGCCCGGTGTCGCGCAGGTGCCGGGATCATGGCCAGCGAGGCTCGGAGGCGGCCGCCGGGCGGCGCGGAGTCCCCGATACCGAGGCGGGTCCGCTGACCAGGTCATTCCACGTGGCAGGATCGAAGGGTGCAATCTGAGTCACGTCGCCGGATCCGCCGCCAGGGGCCTGCCCTGCTGCGCGGCGACTTCATCCCCAAGACCACCACCGACCAGCGGCTGCTCGACAAGCGCGGGCCCAGCGACTGGGTGCACACCGACCCGTGGCGGGTGATGCGCATCCAGGCCGAGTTCGTGGAGGGCTTCGGCCTGCTCGCTGAGCTTGGCCCGGCCGTCTCGGTGTTCGGCTCGGCCCGGGCCAGGCCCGGCAGCCGCGAGTACGAGCTGGCCGAGGCCATCGGGTCCGGGCTGGCCGAGGCCGGGTACGCGGTGATCACGGGGGGCGGCCCCGGGGTCATGGAGGCGGCCAACAAGGGGGCCACCAGCGTCGGCGGGGTCTCGGTGGGGCTGGGCATCGAACTGCCCATGGAGATGGGCCTGAACGACTACGTCGAGATCGGGCTGGAATTCCGCTACTTCTTCGTCCGCAAGACGGTATTCATCAAATATTCGCAGGCCCTCGTGGTGCTGCCCGGTGGCTTCGGCACGCTGGATGAGCTGTTCGAAGCGCTCACGCTGGTGCAGACCGGGAAGATAACGAAGTTCCCGATCGTGCTGGTCGGCAGCGACTACTGGTCTGGCCTGCTGGCCTGGATCCGGGACACGGTGCTGGCCAACGGGTACATCTCAGCCGGGGATGAAGAGCTGATCACGGTGGAGGACGATCCGGCCGAGGTGGTGCGGCATCATCCAGCAGGCCCACGCGCAGCACAACGGCGCCGACGCCAGCCTGGCCCGGGCCGGCCGAGCCCGAGGCCGGTCCCGTGACCGGGGACTGAGCCGGCCGGTCCTGTCACCGGGACTGGCCAGCAGGCCGGTCCCCATGACCGGGAACAGGGAACCGCGCCGGCTGTTCGTGGGTGTCGGCGGGCGCCAGGCGTGGGACGATTCTTATTGTGCCGATTCTGTTGCTACTTGCCGGGGTGGTCATTCTCGCCGGTGTGGTCAGCGTGGCCATGGGCCACGGTGGCGAGATGGCCGAGTTCGCCATGGACTACCTCCCGCCTGACGTGATGACCGCCGCCGACGTGGCGATGCTGCGGCCGCCGTCCGCGTTCTGGGGCTACAACGTTCAGGTCACCGACGAGGCGCTGGGCCGGATCGCGCAGGCCATCACCGAGCGCGAGGTGGAGATCGCGGTGCTCCGCCAGCAGCTCGCCGAGCTCCGGTCCGTCACCGGCAGCCATCCGGCCATCACGGCCGCGGCCTTGCTGGCCCGCTCCAAAGCCCGGGCCGAGGCGCCGCCGGACCCGGCCGCCGGACCCGTCCGGCCTGGACCCGTCCGGCCTGGACCCGTCCGGCCTGGACACGCCGCCGCCCGCGGCTGAGGACCCCTTCGCCCCGGATCCCGGTTCCGGCACCGGGCCGGCGGATACCGGGCCAGGTTCCGGGCTGGCGGGTTCCGGCCCAGCCCCCAGCGGGT
Source organism: uncultured Actinomycetes bacterium (assembly GCA_963851025.1). Taxonomy (GTDB): domain Bacteria; phylum Actinomycetota; class Actinomycetes; order Streptosporangiales; family Streptosporangiaceae; genus RYN-230. The sequence continues at coordinate 172,047 of CAWKOA010000022.1, read as the reverse complement.
CAGCACCGCGCTCCGGGGAAACGGCCGCCAGCCACGATGACTGACCCGGGCCGACCGGCGCAGGCCGGGCCCGGACGGCCTGCTGCGCTGCCCGTGGGCGTTCAGCAGTCCCGAGTATCTCGGCTACCACGACGCGGAATGGGGCCGGCCCGTCCACGGCGACCAGGGCATCTTCGAGCGGCTCAGCCTGGAGGGCTTCCAGTCCGGCCTGTCCTGGCTGACCATCTTGCGTAAGCGGGAAAACTTCCGGGCCGCGTTCGGCGGCTTCGACCCGGCGACGGTGGCCGGATTCGGCCCGGCCGACGTGGCCCGGCTGCTGGCCGAAGCGGCATCATCCGGAACCGGGCCAAGATCGAGGCGGTGATCCGGAATGCCGCCGCCGCGCTGGCCCTCCCGGCCGGGATTGCCGCGCTGGTCTGGAGTTATGCCGACGATCCAGCCGGCCGCCCGGCGCCCCCGTCACCACCGCGGATATTGCCGCCCGGACGCCCGCTTCCAAGGCGCTGGCCCAGGATCTGCGCCGCCGCGGGTTCTCGTTCACCGGCCCGGTCACGGTTTACGCCACCTTCCAGGCCTGCGGCGTGGTAGATGATCATCTGGTTGATTGCTTCTGCCGGGGTCCCGGAGGCCCGGTGGAGGCGACCGGAGATACCGCCCTCCGCCCGCCGTGACGGCGGCCACGGATGGCGGAGCGGGTTGACCGGCCGGGACATGCCCCGGCCGTGAGGGACCACCCGCGGAATCGGGTAGCAATTTGTGATTCGCACAAGACCTGCCAGACTGGCAGCAGATGGGCGTAGGGAGGGTGGACATGACCGATGCTCAGCCTGTCCCGCAAGGGGTGGACACCGGCGTGCCATCACCGGCACGCATCTATGACTACCTCTTGGCCGGCGACAACAACTTCGCGGCCGACCGCGCCGCGGCTGAGCAGATCATGAAGGCCGTGCCCGAGATCAGGGACGCGGCCTGGTCCAACCGCGGGTTTCACCAGCGGGCCGCCAAGTGGATAGCCCAGCAGGGCATCCACCAGTTCCTCGACATCGGATCCGGGCTGCCGACCGTGGGCAACACGCACGAAGTCGTGCAGCGCGTCTGGCCGGAGGCCCACGTCGTCTACGTGGACAACGACCCGCTGGTGCGGGCGCACAGCACGACGCTGCTGGCCGGTGACGGGACGACCAGCGTGCTGCTCGGCGACCTGCGCGATCCGGACGGGATCCTGGGGCATCCCGAGCTGCGGCGGCTCATCGACTTCACCCAGCCGGTCGGGCTGCTGATGACCGGCGTCCTCATGTTCGTGGCCGACGAGTCCGACCCGTACGGGCTGGTGGCCCGCTACCTCCGCGAGCTGGCCCCCGGCAGCTACCTGTCGCTGTCCCACCTCAGCGCCGACCACAAGTCAGCGCAAGCGGTGCAGGGGTTCCGGGCCGTTTTCGACACCGCGACCGAGCACATGTACTTCCGCTCCAAGGCCGAGGTGGCGCGGTTCTTCGACGGGCTGGAACTGGTGCCGCCGTATCAGGGGGCCGGGCCTGAGCTCTGCTACACGGGCGTGTGGGGTGCCGAGGACCCGGTGGCCGCGGACACCGACGGCTCCCGCTGGCTGTGGTGCGGGGTGGCGCGGCTCCCCTGACCATCCGGCGACTGGGCACAATGACTGGTCACCCGGTTGTCTTAGTGTGGGATTGCCTGGCGGCCGGGAGCCACCTGAGGAGGATGCAGTGACCAGGAAGCCCACCGTCGAAGAGCTGGGCCTTGATCTGGATAGCCAGATGTGGCAGCGGTCCGGGGACCGGGACGGGGCCATCGAGATCGCTTTCGTCCCGGCCGCGGCCACAGCGGGTGCGGGTTCCGCGGGCAGCACCGAGTGGGTGCTGATGCGCGTGGCTGGTGATCCGGACGGCCGGATCCTCGTCTACGACCGCCACGAGTGGGAGTGCTTCCTCGACGGCGCGCGGGGCGGCGAGTTCGACGACGGGGCCAGCTGACCGCGGTCCGGGCACGCGGTCCAGGGACGGTCCGGGCTGGCGGCACGTAGCGCGTCCGTAACGCGGCTTTTCCGTGCCCGGCGATCCCGGCGTAACCTGGGAGTCTCATGAGAGTATCCAAGTAATCTGCGATTCACAAGTTAGGTAGCGCTATGCTGCACGCATCATCCTGCCCAGGAGGAGATCCCGATGGCTGACGATGCCTACGGCGCGACCGTAGCCAAGCGTCGGCTGTCCCGCCGCCTGGCCGAACTCCGGACTGAGAGCGGTCACACGGCCAACCACGTCTGCGACATCCTCAACTGGGGACGCGGCAAGGTGGGCCGGTTCGAGGCCAACCAGTGGAAGCGCCCTGAGATGAGCGACATCAGGGACCTGCTGCGGATCTACGGCGTGGATGCCGCCGCCGCGGAGGAGCTGGAGGACCTCGCCATCCGCGCGCGGGCCCGGCCCTGGTGGCGGGACTACACCGACATCTTCGAGAACGAGTTCCCCGGATTCGAGAACGATGCCGAGCGGATCCAGGTCTGCATGCCGCTGGTGGTGCCCGGCCTGCTGCAGACCCAGGACTACGCGGAAGCCTTCATGCGGGCCGGGCCGCGGCCGCCTGCGTGGCGCCGGAAGGCGATGGAGACGCGGCAGCGCCGCCAGGAGATCCTGGACCGCAGCAACGGCACCGCGCCCCACCTGGTGGCGGTGATCACCGAGGCGTCCCTCATGTACCACTGGGGCAGCAGGCCGGAGCGGCGCGAGCAGATCGAGCACCTCATCGAGATGAGCCGCCGGCCCAATGTCGAGCTGCGCATCCAGCGCTTCGCGGATGGCCCCAGCCCCGGGGTGTCGTCCTCGATCAACATCTTTGACCTTCCGGGAGACGAGCCCCTCGTCTTCACCGAAACAGACACGGCCATCCAGGAGGTAAGCCGACCAGAGGAGGTGAGCTTGTACGTCCAGGCTTTCAGCCGGATCCGCGATTCGGCCCAGGAACCTGGCGATACCGTGCTTTACCTGGAACACCTCGCTCAACAACTGGAGTAGACAATGACTGACCTGTCTCGAGCGCAGTGGCGCAAGGCGCGCCTCAGCAGTACCTCTAACGGCGGTTGCGTGGAAGTCGCCGCCAACTTCGTGGACGTCGTCGCGGTCCGGGACAGCACCCGGCCCAGCGATGGCGCTCACGTGGTCAGCCGGGCGGCGTTCGCCGAGTTCCTGTCGGACACCAAGGCGGGCCGGTACGACCTCGACCGCTGAGCCCGCCGGCGCAGCCGGCTGGCGGGCCGGCGCAGCCGACTAGGCAAGCCCCGCCAGGCCGCAGCCGGCCAGGCAGAGAGAAGAATCCCCCGGGTGGCGGCCCGGGGGATTCTTTTCATGCAGGGCCTGTCTCGAGGCCAGGCGGCTCCGGCTGGGCAGCCGCCGCGGGCTCGACTGTACTGCCAGGACCACGGCCCGGCATCATCAGGCCCCCTCCTCGTTACCTGATAGCCACAGCACTGTCACCTTACGTAGCGTTACCACGCGGCGGTCACCGGCCGGCCAGTTTGGTAAAGACTCGTTCAACCCGGCCCGACAAGCCCGGATGTCGTTGCGCGGCCGGGGCATGACTCATAATCTGTGTTTCACAGATTGCGGGCCGGGAAGGCTGAGGATCATGTTAGGGTCGCTTGCCGCGGACACGCCGCACGTTACGGCAGCGGTGCCCGCGCCAGCCGTGACCGTGTCGGCGGGCGGCTGCTCCGCCTCCCCGCTCCCGCTGGACGCCACCTGCGCGGCCGTGGCCCGCCGTCTCTTCCGCGCGGCGGCGGCCGGAGTGGGGCTGCCCGCCGAGTCGGTCTACGACGGCGCCACCATGGCCAGCGAGCTCGCCGCCAACAGCATGCACGCGCAGACGGGAATCCAGTTCGACGCGCGCGGCTGCGCCGTGGCGGGCGCCCCGGAAATCTGGCTCTACCTGCGCCGGTCGGCGGGACGCAGGAACTGGTCTGCAAGGTCTTCGACGCCCTGCCGCGCTGGAAAGACGACGCGCCGCCCGATCCGGCCGTCCCTGTCCCAGTGGACGCGGTGAGCGGGCGCGGGCTGCATGTGATCGACGGCCTGTCTGCAGGGGCGCTGGGGTCACCACCTGACCCGGGCCCGGCTCGGCGGCTGGAAGGTCCCCGGCAAGGCGGTCTGGTTCGCCCTGCCCGTCCCGGCCAGCAGCGCCCTGGACCGGTTCCGCCGGCCCCAGCCTGGTTCGGTGCAGGCGGCCGGCATCCTGGAGCGGATGCTCTCCGAGCGCGGCATCGGGCACATCGTCCGGGCCGACGCCCCGGCGTCGGGCATGTCGGTGCTGTCCATCCGGCGCGGCCTGACCGTCTGGTGCCGCAGCCGGGTGGTGTCCTGGACCGGCCGCAGCCGGTCACCGTGAGTGGCGGGCCTTCTCCGACCTGGTCGATGCCGCCGAGCAGATCGTCTGCGCCCACGAGGAACTGGCCAGCGCGGACGCGGCCACGGCCGGGCGGGCCCAGTAGTAAGCCGCCGCTGGCCGGGCTGGCCCGCTGGCCGGGCTATCCGGCTGGGCTAACCGGGCGGGCTAACCGGGCTGGCCCGCCGGCCCGTCACCGGCCCAGGAACCGCGGCTGCTGCTTGCGGGTGAAGGCGAGCGTGGCGGCCTGGTGGTCCGCGGTGCGGCCCAGGGCGGTCTGGACCTCGGCCTCCTTGTCCAGCGCCTCGGCCAGGCCGTGCCCGGCCGCGTAGTTGAGCTGTTCCTTGATGCCCGCGTAGGCGGCGGTCGGGCCCGCGGCCAGCCGGGCGGCCAGCGCGCCCGCGGCCGCCGGCAGGTCCGCGTCCTCGACCACCTGGTTGACCAGGCCGAGTTCCAGGGCGCGGTCCGCGCGGACGGGTTCCGCGAGCATCAGCAGCTCGGCCGCCCGCCCGGCCCCGGCCAGCCGGGGCAGGGTCCAGGACACGCCCGTGTCGGCGGCCAGCCCGACCCGGGCGAACGCCATCAGGAAGCTGGCCCCCTGGGCCGCGATGCGGAAGTCGCAGGCGAAGGCCAGGCCCGCCCCGGCCCCCGCCGCGACCCCGTTGACCGCGGCGATCACCGGCTTGGGCATGGACCTGATGGCCAGCACGAGCGGGTTGTAGTGCTCGCGGACCGTGTCCAGCGCCGCCGGCGCCTCCTCGGCGGGGGGCGCACCGACCGCTGACGCGCCTCCGGCAGGCATCTGCGCGGCCGGCGCGCCGGCCGGCGGCGCGCCAGCCGGGGATGCGGCTTCGTCCCGCGAGGCGGCCGCCTCGAGCAGCCCGGCGTGCTCGCGCAGGTCCTGGCCCGGCGCAGAAAGCCTGGCCCGCGCCGGTGATCAGCACCGCGCGGACCTCCGGGCTGGCGGCGGCCTGCCGCAGCGCCGCTGAGCAGCTCGGTCTTCATTTCCGCGGTCAGCGCGTTGTGGGCCTGGGGCCGGTTCAGCGTGATGGTGGCTACCGCTCCATCGAGGTCCCAGCGGACGCTGTCGGTCACCGGACTCCTCCTCGGGACAGGCCGCGAGCGGTGGCCTCAGTGACTCCTGAGACACCAGTTACCGACGGCAGCGGGCGGAAGGGAGTGCTGATCGTTACCACTGTAGGCCGGAACTCTGGATAATAGAGGTACTGATCAACACGGCTGTGGGTGGCCGGACCCGCCGCAGGCGCCGGGATTCCGGCGCGGGCAGGCCTCCGCGAGGTCTCATGCGGCCCCGAGCAGGAAGGGGATGCGGAATGGCGGCGATGAAGCCGCGGACGGGTGACGGTCCGCTCGAGGTCACCAAGGAGGGCCGCGGCATCGTGATGCGCGTCCCGCTTGAGGGAGGCGGGCGGCTGGTGGTCGAATTGTCCGCGGATGAGGCTGCCCGGCTCTCGGACGCGCTCAAGTCCGTCACCGGCTGAGCCTTGCCGGTCAAGGCGAGGGTTACGGTCGCGCCAGCGGCTGGCCTGGAACCGCTGGCTGACTACCTGGCCGAGGCCGGGCCGGGGCACGGCCGCCGCGCCGGCCCTGATCGCCGTCCCCGTACGCAGCCCGGAGGGCGCGTCCCCGGGCCCGGTGCCTGGTGCCGGCGCGTCCAGCCTGGACGCGTACCTGGGGGTCAGTGCGGCCCAGGTCATCGCCAGCGCGCGAGCTGACCGGCCGGGCGGGCGAAACCACCCAGACGGTGATCCGGCTCGGCGCGGAGGCCGTGCACGGTGCTGTTCCTCGGCGTGGGCGACGCCTCACCGGGAGCGCTGCGCCGGGCCGGGGCGGCCCTGGCCCGCCGCCTCCCGGCCGGGCCGGACCGCGCTGACCACGGCCGTCCTCGACGAGCCTGACGAGGCCGTGCAGGCCTTCACGGAGGGCTCCTGCTCGGCTCCTACCAGTTCACGATGAAGTCCGCAGGCTCCGCAGGCCGGGGAGCCCGGGGAGGTCCGCGTGCTGCTGGCCGGCCCGGCCAGCCGGGCGGCCCTGGTCGACCGGGCCGCCACCATCGCCGGGGCCGTGGCCCTGGCCCGGGATCTCGCCAACACGCCATCGATGATCAAGACGCCCGGAATGGCTCGCGGCCGAGGCGGCCACGGTCGCCGCGGAGCACGGCCTGTCCTCGCGCATCTGGCGGGAAGCCGAGCTCGCCGCGGGCGGTTTCGGCGGGCTGCTGGGCGTCGGCGTCGGGGTCGGCTCACCCGCCCCGGCTGATCGAGCTCAGCTATCAGCCCGCCCAGGATCAGCCGGCCGGCTGACCGGCACGTGGTGCTGATCGGCAAGGGCATCACGTTCGACAGCGGCGGCCTGTCGCTGAAGCCCAACGACGGCATGAAGACCGATGAAGACCGACATGGCGGGCGGCGCCGCGGTGATCGGCGCGATGTCCGCGCTGGGCCGGCTCGGGGTCCGGGCCCGGGTGACCGGCCTGGTGGCGGCGGCGGAGAACATGCCGTCCGGGACGGCGCTGCGGGTGGGCGACGTCATCACCCACTACGGCGGCCAGACGGTCGAGGTGCTCAACACCGACGCGGAGGGCCGGCTGGTCCTCGCCGACGCGCTGGCCTACGCCGACGACGTGCTCGCCCCGGACCTCATGGTCGACCTGGCCACGCTGACCGGGGCCGCGCGGGTGGCGCTGGGCAGCTCCATGGCGGCCGCTGTACGCCACCGACGACGAGCTGGCCGCGGCGCTGCTGGACGCCGGGACGGCGAGCGGGGACCGGCTGTGGCGGATGCCGCTGGCCGAGGACTACCGGGACGGCGCTGGACTCCCCCGTCGCGGACCTGGCCAACGTGGCCCGCGCGGGCGGCCGGGCCGGATCCATCGACGCCGCCCTGTTCCTGCGCGAGTTCACCGGCGGGCGGGCCTGGGCCCATCTCGACATCGCCGGCGCGGCCCGGGCCACCGCCGACGACGGGGAGAACACCAAGGGCGCCACCGGCTTCGGCACCCGGCTGCTGCTCCGGTGGCTGGCGGGTTCGCCGGTCGGACCGTAATCGGGAAAGAATTCGCCCGGGCCGTGACGCCCGGCGGGCGGGCTACCCGCGTTTGACCGCGGCCAGCAGCCCGTCGCCCACCGGGAGCAGCACGGGCACCAGCCGGTCGTCCTGCCGGACCTGCTCGGCCAGGTCCCGGATGGCGATGGTGCTGGGATCGTTCCGGCTGGGGTCGGCCACCCGGCCGCCGGCCAGCGCGTTGTCGAACGCCACCACCCCGCCCGGGCGCAGCAGCCGCAGCGCGGCGACCAGGTAGTCCGGGTACTCCTGCTTGTCGGCGTCGCAGAACACCAGGTCGTACGCGCCGTCGGTGAGCCGGGGCAGCACGTCGAGGGCCTTCCCGCTGATCAGCCGGTAGCGGTTCGAGGGGAATCCCGCTTCGGTGAACGCCTTGCGGGCCAGCCGCTGATGCTCAGGCTCGGCGTCCACGCTGGTCAGGACCGCGTCCGGGCGCATGCCGCGGAGCAGCCAGATACCCGAGGTGCCACAGCCGGTGCCGATCTCCACCACCGACCTGGCGTTGATGGCCGCCGCGATGAAGCGCAGCGCCGCCCCGCCGCCCGGCCCGATCGGCGGGGCGCCGCCGATCTCGGCCGCCTCGCGGCGTGCGGCCAGCAGCGGCTCGTCCTCGGTGAGGTAGCCCTCGACGTAGGCAAGGTTGGCCTCAGCGCTCACAATGTGTGCCTTCCGGTGCATGCTTATCCCAGTCCGGCAGCCTATCGTTACGCGCCGTGACCCGGGAACCAGCGAGGCCTGTTCCGGCGTTATCTACTGACGCAGGCGAGAAACCCGCGTACCAGCGCTGATCGAGCACGCCGGCCCGGCCGGCGGGGCGCCAGCCGCGGTGCACAGCAGAATCCGAGCAGTATGGTGCGGGAAGGGGATGCCCGGGCACCATGGTGGTAGAGGCAGACGGCACACGGCGGGACGGCGAGATCGTGGACATGCCCGGCACCACGCCGGATGCGGCATCCGGCTGGACGCCGCCGACCTGGGAAGAGATCGTGCGTGAGCACTCCGCCCGGGTCTACCGGCTTGCCTACCGGCTGACCGGCAACACCCACGACGCCGAGGATCTCACCCAGGAGGTCTTCGTCCGCGTCTTCCGTTCGCTGTCCAGCTACACGCCGGGCACCTTCGAGGGCTGGCTGCACCGGATCACCACCAACCTGTTCCTCGACATGGCGCGGCGCCGGCAGCGCATCAGGTTCGAGGGCCTGGGCGACGACACGGCGCAGCGGCTGCGCGGCGACGAGCCCACGCCTGCCCAGGCCTTCGACGAGCGGCACCTGGACGGCGACATCCAGGCCGCGCTCAAGGCGCTGGCCCCCGAGTACCGGGCCGCGGTGGTGCTGTGCGACATCGAGGGCCTGTCCTACGAGGAGATCGCGGACACGCTGGGCGTGAAGCTGGGCACCGTGCGCAGCCGCATCCACCGTGGCCGCGCCCAGCTCCGGACCGCTCTCGACCACCGCCGTCCCCGCCGCCCCGGCATCGCCGCCAAGGTTGTGACCCCGGCGGCCGTGACGCCTGCAGCCGTAGCCCCCGTGGCTGTAGCCCCGGCGGCCGTGGCCGCCGCGGAGGAGACTGCTGCCGTGCCCCTGGCCGGTGACCTATGAGTCATCATCTCGGGCAGCGGATCTCCGCCCTGATCGACGGCGAGCTCAGTGATTCCGAGCGGGACCGGGTCCTGACCCATATCGCGGGCTGCGATGACTGCCGCCAGGAGGCGGTCGCCCTGCGCGCGCTGAAGCAGCGGATGCATTCCCTGGGCGAGGCCATGGTGGACGCGGCGCTGACCGGCCGGCTGATGGCCATGGCCATACCGCCGGACGGCCGGCCGTGGACCGCCCGCCCGCCGTGGCGGTCCCGGGGCGTGTTCCCGGCGGCCCGGATGCTGACGGCCGGCATCCTGGCCTCGGCGGTCGCCGGGCTCGGCGCGGTCGCGTTCTTCGCTGGCGGTGAGCAGCAGGCGCCCGGCCCGAAGGTCACCCCCGCGGTCGACACGTTCCTCGTCCAGCACGCGATCGTCACCGGCGACCTGCCCGTGACCTCGTCCAGCGGGACACCGGCCAGCTCCGGCGGGTCCGCCAGCGCGGCCCCGGTCACCCCGGCCAGCCGCATCCCGGTCGGCGTGGCGGCCAGCGGCGTGACCGGAGCGGCCGCCGCGGGCGCCGTGGCCCGCATGGCGCGCCGGGCGGCCAGCGGCCGGGCGGCCAGCGGGCAGGCGGCCAGTGGTCAGGCGGTCAGTGGCGGGGCGGCCAGTGGCCGGGCGGCTAGCGGCCAGGCGGCCGGGACGGTGCTCCGCGGCCTGCGGCAGCCCGTCCCCGGGGTCACCACCCCGGCCCCCGCGGCCACCGCGAGGGTGACCGTGTCCGCGAGCCCGGGGCCGTGAGCTGACGGATGTTCTCGCGCACTACGCCTCCGTACCAGGGGGCAGATCCTGAGCACGACCCGCTGCCCCTGCGTCTCGCCACCGCCGTGGTGGTCCTCGGCCTGATCGCCACCGGCGTCACGGTGATCTGGCGGGACATGGCCGGCCACGGCGGGGAGCTGATGCCCCTGGCGGCCAGCCACGGCGGGCTGCGCCAGTCCGCGGCGGCGGGCGCGGCCGGTTCCGCCGGGGCGGGCCAGGCCTCCGCAGCCCAGTCCCCGGCGGCCCAGTCGCCCGCGGGCCGGCCCGCTGCGGGCGTGGCCACGGCGGCCGCGGGCCTGCGGCTGCTCAGCGAGGCGGCCGCCGCCTGCCGCGCGGGTGCCCTACCAGGGTGTCCAGCTGACGGCCTGGCGGGGCCCGGACGGCAGCTGGACCTCCGTGGTGAACGTGTGGCACCAGCGTGATCACCAGACCCTCATCCAGTCGGCGGCGCTGCCTGCCGTGGCCGGGCCGCGGCAGCGGGGGGGCACCGCCGACCCGGACGGGGACGGGGACGACGACGGCGGCCAGCGCGATCCCGAGGGCATCATGACCATGACCTCGCAGATGGTCGCCTTGCTGGCCGAGAACTACCAGGTGTCCCTGGCCGGCCGCGGCCAGGTGGCCGGCCGCCCCGCCCAGGAACTGGTGCTGCGGCACCGGAACGGCCGGCTGGCCGCCCGGTTCTGGGTGGACATCGCGACCAAGCTGCCGCTGCGCCGGGAGACGTTCGACGGCAGCGCCCGGATGGTCAGCGAAAACGTGTTCGTCAGCCTCAGGCTCGGCTCACCCGCGGCCGCGGCGGCGCCGCGCACCACGTCCGTGTCCGGCGGCAGGCCGCTGGCCAGCGTGCAGCTGGCCCGGCTGCGGACCGCGGGCTGGCCGCTTCCCGTGCAGCTGCCGGGCCAGCTCAGCCTGGTCCGGGCGAGTCAGACCAGCGGCCCGGCCGGCACGGTGGTCGACCTGGCCTACTCCGACGGCCTGTCCGTGATCTCCCTGTTCGTGCAGCGCGGCCATCTGCCCGCCCGGCTGAGCGGGTGGTCGCAGGTCGCGCTGCGCGGCGACCGGGTGTACGCCGCCGGGCCCGACCAGCGCAGCGTGGCCTGGTCCGCCCGCGGCTTCGTCTACACGCTGATCGCTGACGCCCCGGACCAGACCCTGGACCAGGTCGTGGGCGTGCTGCCGCACAATGCCGCCGGGCCAGGATTCCTCGGCCGGATGGGCCGCGGCCTGGGCCGCCTGATCTCCTGGCTCAACCCGTTCGGGTGACGCAGCCCGGCGCCCGCGGCCGTCTTGCGGGCGCGGTCGCGCGCTCCGGAGGAGGCGGCCGGGCAGACGACGGTCTACAGTGAGGAAAGACCGTGCGTGCCGCTGCGGCCGCACCCCGCCTGGAGAGCTGACGTGTTTTTCGATCTGTCGATCGGAAGATCCTGGTCCTCGGCGTGATCGCGCTCGTGGTCTTCGGGCCGGACCAGCTGCCGAAGATGGCCTCCCAGGCCGGCCGCACCCTGCGCGAGCTGCGCAAGATGGCGGACGGGGCGACCAGGGACCTGCGTGAGGGGCTGGGGCCCGAGTTCTCCGACTTCGACGTGCGGGACCTGCACCCGGGTAACTTCGTCCGCAAGCACCTGTTCGACGGGCTGGACGACGAGGCCGACGGGGCCGGCCCCGGGACGGCGGAATCCGAGGGGGATTACCTGGCCGCCCAGACGGCCACGGCCACGCTGGCCCGCGAGGAAATGCCGCCCTTCGACCCCGAGGCCACCTGAACTCAGGCGGGGGCTGAACTCAGGCGGGGGTCAGCCCCAGCCGCCGGCCCGCCAGCCCGCGTGACCGGTTCGCCATGCTGCTGGCGATCCCGCTCAGCTGCTGGGCGGCGGCGGACTCCGGGTCGGCCAGCACCAGCGGGACGCCCCGGTCGCCGCCTTCGCGCAGCCGGACGTCGATCGGCACCTGGCCGAGCAGCGGCACGGGCGCGCCGGTCACCCGGGTCAGCGCGTCGGCCACCGCCTGGCCGCCGCCTGAGCCGAACACCGGGACGGGCTCGCCGCAGTGCGGGCAGGCCAGCGACGACATGTTCTCGATCACGCCGGTGATCCGCTGGTGGGTCTGCACCGAGATAGCCCCGGCCCGCTCGGCCACCTCCGAGGAGGCCAGCTGGGGGGTGGTGACCACGATGAGTTCCGCGCCCGGGACCAGCTGGGCCACGGAGATGGCCACGTCGCCGGTGCCCGGCGGCAGGTCCAGCAGCAGCACGTCGAGGTCGCCCCAGTACACGTCGGCCAGGAACTGCTGCACCGCGCGGTGCAGCATCGGGCCGCGCCAGACCACCGGCGCGTTGCCGGTGGTGAACATGCCGATGGAGATCACCTTCACGCCGTGCGCGGTCGGCGGCATGATCATCTGCTCGACCTGGGTGGGCGCGTCGGTGACCCCCAGCATCCGGGGCACGGAGTGGCCGTAGATGTCGGCGTCGAGGACGCCCACCTTCTGCCCGGCCTTGGCCAGCGCCGCGGCCAGGTTGACCGTGACCGAGGACTTGCCGACCCCGCCCTTCCCGCTGGCGATCGCGAACACCCTGGTCAGCGACGTGGGCTGGGCGAAGGGGATCTCCTTCTCCGGGCGGCCGCCGCGCAGCCTGGTCTGCAGCTCGCGGCGCTGCTCCTCGCTCATCACGTCCAGCTCGACCCGGACCTCGGCCACGCCGGGCAGCTTGCTGACCGCCGCGGTCACGTCCCGGGTGATGGTGTCGCGCAGCGGGCAGCCGGACACGGTGAGGTAGATATCCACCTGCACTACCCCGCGGTCATCCACGGCGACGTTCTTGACCATCCCGAGCTCGGTGATCGGCCGGTGGATCTCGGGGTCGTTCACTCCCGCCAGGGCCTGGGTGACCTGCTCGGCGGTGGGGGGTGAGGAAACAGCGGGCGGCATGACCATGCCCTCATGCTACGGAGCCCCAGACCCTGGGGCGAACGGGGTGGCCGGGCTGAGCCGGTAGACGGTCGCGGTCCGCGCCCAGCGCTGCGCGGGGGAGCCCGCGCCGGGGCTGGCCGGCTCGTTCAGGCGGCCGCCCAGCAGCGCGCCGATGATGACCGGCCACTCCGCGGACCCGGGATCGACCCGGCTGACCCGGGCCGTCCAGCGCACCAGCAGGCCCCCGGTGTCTTTGCTGGCCACCTCGACGGTGACCTGGCTGGCCTCGCCGAGCCCGGGGACGTCCTGCTCGCCCGGGCCGGTCAGCACGTAGGCGGCGTCACGCCAGACGTGCCACACCGGGCGTGCCCGCTGCTGGCCAGCCCCGCCCGGGCCAGGGCCGCCCTGGCCCGCCTCGCCCTGGCCGGGGACCGTGATCCAGATCAGGCCGGCCCGCTTGGTAGCCTCCGCGATGAGGGCGAGCTGGCCGGCGTCCGGCTGGGTCCGTCCGGCATCCGGCTGGGTATCGCTCACGCAGCCAGCGTGCCAGAACGAGTCGGGAGGCTGTGACCGAATGACGTCGTCGTACCGCCCCCGGCGAACCTGCCTGGCCGTGCCCGGCAGCAACCCCCGCTTCCTGGACAAGGCCCGGGCCCTGCCGGTGGATGAGGTCTTCCTCGACCTCGAGGACGCGGTCGCGCCGGGCGCGAAACCCGCGGCCCGGGCGGCCGTGGTCGCGGCGCTGAACGGCGGCGGCTGGGCAGGCAAGACCCGCGCGGTCAGGATCAACGACGCCACCACCCCGTGGGCCTACCGCGACGTGATCGAGGTGGTGGAGGGGGCCGGCGCGGACCTCGACGTGATCATCCTGCCTAAGGCCAGCGAGCCGGCCCAGGTCACCTGGCTGGACCTGCTGCTGTCCCAGATAGAGCAGGCCACCGGGCTGGAGCGGGGCCGGATCGGCATCGAAGCCCAGATCGAGGACGCCCGCGGGCTGGCCGACGTGAACGCCATCGCCGCCGCGTCCGGCCGGCTGGAGGCCCTGGTGTTCGGCCCGGCGGACTTCATGGCCAGCATCGGCATGCGGTCCCTCCAGGTCGGGGCCCAGCCGGCCGGGTACACCCGCGGTGACGCTTATCACTACGCGCGGATGCGGATCCTGGTCGCCGCGCGCAGCCGCGGGATCGCCGCCATCGACGGCCCCTACCTGGCCATCCGCGACCTCGACGGGCTGGGCCAGGACGCGGCCAGCGCCGCGGCCCTCGGCTACGACGGCAAGTGGGTGCTGCATCCCGGGCAGGTCGAGCCGGTCAACCAGGTCTTCGCGCCGGACCAGGACGCCTACGACCGGGCCGAGCTGATCCTGGACGCTTACGCGCACGCCACCGACGTCCGCCAGACCGGTGCCGTGATGCTCGGCGACGAGATGATCGACGAGGCGTCCCGCAAGCTGGCCCTGGTCACCGCGGCCAAGGGCCGCGCGGCCGGGCTGGCCCGCACCGCACCAGGCTCCCGGCCCGGGCTCAGCCGGGTCCTCAGCCGAGCACCCCCCAGGCGGTGAGCGTCTCGGCCAGGCCGCTGGTCAGGGTTAGCCCCGCCAGGTCCGCCGGGCTCACCCAGCGTGCATCGGCCGCATCGTCGCCCGCGGCCAGCGTGCCCCCGGTCACCGTGGCCGCGTAGTCCCGGATGTCCACCACCGCGCCGCGCAGGCCCGGCCGCTCCACCGACCCGACGAGGGGCCCGCACGTCACCCGGAGCCCCGTTTCTTCCTGGATCTCCCGGACGACCGCCTGCTCGTCGCTTTCCCCGGGCTCGATCCGCCCGCCGGGCAGCGACCACCGGCCCGCCTCCGGCTCGTGTCCGCGCTGGATCAGCAGCAGCCGCCCCGCCCCGTCCTTGATGATCGCTCCCACGCAGGGAACCCGCGGCGCTGGCACCCGGCCAGTATCCCGGCCAGGACCCGGGGGGCTCAACCGGGGGCGGGCCCGCTAGTCCGGATGATTGGGGCCGTCTGGTGCTTGACGTGGGCGCGGCTGGAGATCAACGTCATTACTCATGATGAAGGCTCCGATCTGCCCCCGCTGCCAGGGCGAACTCAGCGAGCCGAGCGCCTGGCACAGTTCCTGGCAGTGCGCCCGGCACGGTGCGGTGCAGCCGCTCCGGCCGGCCCACGTCCCCTCCACGGAGGGGCTGCACGCCCTGCTCAAGTCGGCCGCCGTGCCGGTCTGGCTGCCCTGGCCGATCCCGCTGGGCTGGCTGGTCACCGGGTTCACCGGCGCGGGCGATGACCGCAGCGGGACCCGGGGCTGCGTGGTCGCCCTGTCCGGGCCCAGCCCGGTCGGCGGCCTGGCGGAGATGCTGGTCATCTCCGAGGAGCCGGGCCTCGGCCTGGGGGCGGGCCTCGCCGGGCTGAAGGGCCCGGATCCAGGCGAGGGGTTCGCGGCGGGCCCGCCGCACGCGCTGGTCCAGTTCGGCAACCACGAGTTCCCGCTGTGGAGCGTGGAGTCGCCCGGGGGCAGCCGTGTTCGCCGGGGAGGTGCTGGCCAGCTGGCTGTGGATGATCTTGTGGCCGGACACCGCCGGCACGCTCCTGCTGGAGACCCTGTCCCTGCGGGACCTGCGCGACCCCGGGCAGGAGCTGGACGTTCCGTTCGGCGCGCTGTCACCGCGCCTGCCCCGCTGACGGGGGCCGGCGGGCACAGCCAGCCCCGGGGCTGCCGCGGCCCCCGTACGATGAGCCGTCGTGCGCATCGACCTGCATTCCCACTCCACCGCGTCGGACGGCACCGACCCGCCCGCCGAGGTGATGCGCCGCGCCCGGGCCGCCGGGCTCGACGTGATCGCCCTGACCGATCACGACACCCTGGCCGGGCACGACGAGGCGCGCCGCGCCCGGCCGGAGGGGCTGTCCCTGGTCACCGGCATGGAACTGTCCGCCCGGCTGGATGGGCACAGCGTCCACCTGCTGAGCTACCTCCCGGCCGGGGCCAGCCCGGAGCTCGCGGCGGAGTGCCAGGCGATCCGCGAGGACCGGGTCCGCCGCGGCCAGGCCATGGTGGAGCGGCTCCGGGACCTCGGCGTGGACGTCACCTGGGAGCAGGTGGCAGCGCTCGCGGCCGGCGGCAGCGTGGGCCGGCCGCACATCGCCCGGGCCATGGTCGCGGCCGGCGCCATCGCCACACCGCGGGAGGCGTTCGGCCCGGACTGGATCGGCGCGGGCGGCCGGGCCTACGTGAGCCGGTACGCGCTGGACCCGGCCCGCGCGATCGCTCTGGTCCGGGCCAGCGGCGGGGCGGTCGTGCTGGCCCACCCGGGGGCGATCTCCCGGGGCTGGAGGATCCCCGACGAGGCGATCGCCGCCCTGGCCGGGGCCGGGCTGGCCGGCCTGGAGGTGGACCACCCCGATCACGATGAGGCGGAACGGGCCCGGCTCCGGGCGCTCGCGGCCGGCCTGGGCCTGGTGACGACCGGGGGCAGCGACGACCACGGTGACCTCACCGGGCACCGGCTCGGCGTCGAGACGACCAGCCCCGCCGCGTTCGGGCAGCTGATGGCGCTGGCCGGCTAGGCCCTCGCGTGCTCTTCTATGAGGCGGGCGACCCCTTCCGGTAATGCGGTACAAACCCGGTTGCGCGGCCTTGCAGGCGTGGCTGACGATAGGCACCGATGAGCGCTGTCCAGATCACAGGCTGTTCCGGCGCCGGGAAGACCACGATCGCCCCCGTGCTGGCCCGCCGGGGCCTGCTATCCATCGATGCGGACGACGACCCGTGGCTCGCCCGGGAGGTTGACCGCACGGGCGCCGTGGTGGAAGAGCCGGCCGAGCCGGACATGGCCTGGCTTTCCCGGCACAGCTGGGAATGGAATCCAGCCCGCCTCGACGAACTGATCCGCGCCGCAGCACCGGCGACGCTGTACGTCTGCGGCGGAGCGGACAATGAGCTCCAGCTGGCCGATCGCTTCACTCACGTGTTCCTGCTGGAGATCGACGAGCCCACCATGCTGGCCCGGATAGATGCGCGCCAGGACAACGACTGGGGCCGTATCGGGGACACTCGCGAGTACCTATGCCGCAAGCTGCCTGAACTTCAGGACCGCCTGCGCGCCTCCGGCGCGATCCCCATCGACGCCAGACAGCCCCTCGACCGGGTGGTGGACGCGATACTCTCCCACACGCTGGCGAGCTCGGCTGCGGGCCGGGTCAGCAAGCCGGGCCATCAGTAGAGTCGTCGCACCGCTGGCCATCTGCGGCTGGCCGTCAGCCCGAAGCCTCACCTGCGAAATGGTGTCTCGCCAGTTCTCGCTTTTTGCGGCGAGTTCGCTCCCGCATATGCCCCGGATATGCTCTGCGCAGACTGGCAGCTTACGAATGAGGGTTCGGGCACAATCACGGCGTCTTGCCTGCCGGCTCGGTGCCCTGGCAAATTGACGTCTGGTACGGCATTCGTTGCGACTCTGTGTAGATCTTCCAGTGCTGCCCAGCCACCGGCTCGATGCCATCTTCACTGACGACGTTTCCCGAGGTTACGCCGGTCACCACGCTGACAACACGCGGGCCATAGCCTTTGAGGTAGCGGATCACCCGTACCCGCGCCGGGGACAGCAGGACGCGGTGGCCGCCGAGGTCCACGGCCCGGCCAGGCAACATCGCACCCAGCAGGGCCACCCGGGCGCCTGCCAAATACCCGGCCGGGGTACCGGCAGCGCACGAACCAGCAGACGAACCAGTGGACGATCCATGACTTGAGCTGCCGCAGGAGATGATCCCGGCCGCGAGCGGCAGAGCGAGGATGGCCGCCGCCCAGGTTGTCACGTGCCGAGGCGCAGCGACGAGGCGGCCAGGCTTGCGATAGGCGCGCATATGCGTCCACCCTCTCAGCGGAGATTGGTTCTTGGACGCGACCTGTGGGCTGGCCGTTCCATCGCCCGGGGCATTCAGCAGGCATTGTGTCTTGGCGGTTAGGGCAGCTATGGCCCCCGGTCCTCAGATGG
Organism: uncultured Actinomycetes bacterium; assembly: GCA_963851025.1. GTDB lineage: Bacteria > Actinomycetota > Actinomycetes > Streptosporangiales > Streptosporangiaceae > RYN-230. Next base: position 154,268 of record CAWKOA010000022.1, on the reverse strand, counting down.
GTGCCGGGTCTTGCCGGGGAAAGATCAGTATCAAGGGTGGCGCCTGCGCCGGGGCCGATACCGTGGCCGCGTGGCTCGAGCGGAGACGAGGGAAGTGCCCCCGATGTGCGCTCAGGCGGTGCGGTATGACACTGATCCCCTGGTCAGGGGCACGCCATGAAGTTCTTCTGGGAAGTCTTCGTCACCCTGCTGGTCATCACCGACCCGGCGGGCACCGTGCCGCTGTTCATCGCGCTGACCCGGGGTAAGGAGCCCAGGGAGCGGCACCGGCTGGCCTGGCAGGCGGCGCTGGTCGCGTTCGGCGTGATCCTGGCCTTCGCCCTGTTCGGCCGCGAGGTCCTGACCTACCTGGGCGTGGAGTTGCCGGCCCTGCAGGGCGCCGGCGGGCTGCTGCTCCTGCTGGTGGCGCTCGAACTGCTGACCGGCAAATCCGCTGAGCCCACCGAGGCGGAGTGCGAGCAGATCAATGTGGCGTTCGTCCCGCTGGGCACGCCGCTGCTGGCCGGCCCGGGCGCGATCGTTGCGAGCATGCTGTTCGTCCAGCGGATCCATAATGGGGCACAGGTGGCCGCTTTCGGGCTCGCCCTGTGCGCCGTCATCGTGGTGCTCTGGCTCGCGATGCGGTTCTGCGGGCTGGTCAAGCGCGTCCTGCGGGACAGCGGCGTGGAGCTGCTCACCCGCATCTCCGGCCTGCTGCTGTCCGCGATCGCGGTCCAGCTGGTGGCGGAGGCCGTGCGGGCGTTCGTGAAACAAGGATGAGGGAAGGAAGGCTGGCCATGGAGGCGCGGATAGAGCGGGTGGCGTCACCGGGGGACGCGGACGCGCCGGAAGGCAACGCCTGGATCGTCGGCGACGATGACGAGGTCATCGTGGTCGACCCGGGCCACGACGCGGGGGCGGTGCTCACGGTCGTGGCCGAGCGGGAGATCCTCGCGGTGATCTGCACCCACGGGCACGCCGCCCACGTCGCCGCGGCCAACGAGGTGGCGGCGCGGGACGAGTCCCCGGTCGCGCTGCACCCCCGGGACCGGCTGCTGTGGCGGGAGTCGCACCAGGACGGCGACCCGGAGATCGAGATGGAGGACGGGGGGATCTTCGAGGTCGGCGACGCGACGCTGGAAGTGATCCACGCGCCGGGGCACAGCCCGGGCTCGGTGTGCCTCTACAGCGAGGAACTGGAGGCGGTGTTCGCGGGCGACGCCCTGTGGGTCAGCGGCCCGGTTCCGCACGATGGCGAGTTCCCCGACTTCTCCGCGCAGCTCAGCGCGATCGGCGAGCACCTGCTGACGCTGCCTGGTCCGACCCGGGTCCTGCCCGGCCACGGCGAGGAGACCACCGTGTCGACGGCCCAGAAGAAATTCGACTCGTGGGTAACGGCGGGCCCGGTGCTCCTGCCCGCGGACCCGGACTGACCCCGTGCCCGGCGACGAGCAGCTCGGGCTGGACGGGATGCCCAGCCGCCTGTACTCGTGCACGCCGACCCGGCTGAGTACCTGGCTGAGCTGCCGGCGGCTGTACCGGATGACCTACCTGGACCGGCCCATGCCGCGCAAGGGGCCGCCCTGGGCACACAACAGCCTCGGCGCCAGCGTGCACAACACGCTGGCCGGATGGTGGCGGCTGCCGCAGGCGGCGCGGACCGTGCCGGCCGCCGCCGGGTTGCTGGAACGCGGCTGGATCAACGAGGGGTTCGCCAGCGACGCGCAGTCCGCGGCCGCGCGGGACCGGGCCCTCGGCATGGTCGAGAAGTACGTCGCCGGGCTGGACCCGGCCGACGAGCCGGCCGGGGTGGAGCGGACGGTCGGGGCCCGGACCGACCGGATCACGTTCTCCGGCCGGATCGACCGGCTGGACGACCGCCGGTCCGCGGCCGGCGGCCGGGAACTGGCCGTGGTGGACTACAAGACCGGCCGCCGCCCGCTCAGTACCGACGACGCCCGGTCGTCGCTGCCGCTGGCGCTGTACGCGGTGGCCGCCGGGCGGGTGCTGCGCCGGCCCTGCCACCGGGTGGAGCTGCATCACCTGCCCACGGGGACGGTGCACGCCTGGGAGCACACGCCGGCCACGCTGGACCGGCACCTGGGCCGGGCCGAGGACATCGCCGCCGAGTGCGCGGCGGCCGACCAGCGCTACCGGGACGGGCTGCCGGCTGGCGGCCAGGACGAGGTGTTCCCGCCCAGCCCGGGCCCGGGCTGCGGCTGGTGCGATTTCCGCGCGGTGTGCCCGGAAGGTTCCGCCGCCACCCCCGCCCGGCGTCCCTGGGACGGCCTGGGCGACCTGGACGAGTGATCGGGCGGGCCGCCGGCTGCCCTGCTGCCCCCGGCCCGGGACAGCTGCCCCGCGGCCCGGGACAGCTAGCCCCCGGCCGTCAGGCCGGGCGGGACGCCCGGGCCTGGTGGCACTCGGTCGCGTTCCAGAAGGTGGTCAGCGTGCTCGCCGTGGTCTCCGGCGCCTCCACGGCGGGAGAGTGGGCGGCGGCCGGGATGCAGACCCGCTGGGCTCGCAGCCGGGCGGCCATGTCCTCCTGGGCGGCGGGCTCCCACGCGTCGTCGTTCTCGCCGTAGAGGACCATGACCGGGGCCGCGTCCAGCTTGGCCAGGGCCGGGGTCCGGTCCGGGCAGCTGAGCAGGGCCTGGGCCATGGCCTGCAGCCCGGTGGGGGAACTGCTCAGCATCCGCGCGCGGAGGAAGTCGATGATCGGCACGGGGACGCCGCCCGCTACGGCCTCCGGCTCCAGCCGGGTGTTCCAGATGCGCTCGATCTCCGGGCCCAGCCCCGCCGGGGCGGTCCCGTCCAGCTCGGCCAGGAGTTCCCGGAGGATCCGGGCCCGCGGGCCGTTCAGCGCCCCCGGGCCGGAGCTCATCAGGGTGAGCGAGCTGACCCGCGCGGCGCGGGCCAGCAGGACCTCGCGGGCCACCAGCCCGCCGAGGGAGTGGCCGAGCAGATGGACGCCCCGGCCTTCGGCCGCGCCGGGCGACCCGTCGTGCCCCTCACTGAGCCAGTCGGCGACCATGGCCACGTCCGCGGCCAGCGCGGGCAGCTGGTAGGCCGCCGCGTCGTCCGCGCCGGGGGTCTCGAACTGCCCGCGCATGTCGATCGCGATCACCTGCCGGCCCGCGGCCGCCAGGGCCTGCAGGATCAGCAGGAAGTCCTCTTTGCTCCCGGTGTAGCCGGGGACGAGCAGCGCAGGCTGCCGCTCATGTATCCCGCTGAGCGGCAACGCCTCGAGCGCCGCGAACTTGCCGCGGCCGGTCTCGATGGTCAGCCGCCGCACCCCGGAGGGCAATTGCAGGGCTTTTGGTGTACTCACAGGCGGCCAGCCTACCCAGGGATGCTCGGGCTACGCCTTACCCGGCCTTGACGAATCCTGGAAGTTCCCCTGAAACCTGCTAGCTGGCCGTGCTGTCCTTCCGGCCCGCGGCCCGACCGGCGCCGCCGCGGCGGCGGGGCCGGGCTGTCCGCGGATCCCTCGGCCGTTGGCCGGGGCGGCCTGCTCGGCGGCTGGGCCGTGTCCGGTGCCGCGCACCGAGACCCCGGACCGGGTGCGCTTGCGGACGCGGGTCTTGCGCGGCTGATCCGTGCGCGGGCCCTGATCGGAGCGGGAGCCCTGATCGGGGCGGCGGGCGGGCCGCCGGGGCGAGCGGGCCTTCCCGGTCTCGCCGATGTCCTCGAGCTCCTCGGCGTCGAGGCCGGCCCGTCCCCGCTCGGCGCGGGGCAGGCTGCCCTTCACGCCGGCCGGGATGTCCAGGGCCTCGAACAGGTGCTCCGAGGTGGAGTAGGTCTCGGGCGGCTCCGGGATGCCCATGCCGAGGGCCTCGTTGATGAGCTTCCAGCGGGGCATGTCGCGCCAGTCCACGAACGTGACGGCGATGCCGTCCCGGCCGGCCCGGCCGGTGCGCCCGGTGCGATGCAGGTAGGCCTTATCGTCTTCCGGGCACTCGTAGTTGATCACGTGCGTGACGTCGTCCACGTCCAGCCCGCGGGACGCGACGTCGGTGGCCACCAGCACGTCGATCTTGCCGTTGCGGAACGCGCGCATGGCCCGTTCCCGCTGGCCCTGGCCCAGGTCGCCGTGCACCGCCGCGGCCGCGAAGCCGCGGGTGGTCAGGGCCTCGGCCACCTGGTCCGCGGACCGCTTGGTCCGGCAGAACACCATGCTCAGCCCGCGCCCGTTGGCCTGCAGGATCCGGGCCAGCATCTCGATCTTGTCCATCTGGTGGGCCCGGAACACGTGCTGCACGGTCAGCGGGACCAGGTCCGGCTCGTCGCCGTGCTCGGCGCGGACGTGCAGCGGCTGGCGCAGGTGCCGCCGGGCCAGCTGGACCACGTCGCCCGGCATGGTGGCCGAGAACAGCATGGTCTGCCGGGTGGGCGGGGTGAGCTCCAGGATGCGCTCGACGTCGGGCAGGAACCCGAGGTCCAGCATCTTGTCCGCCTCGTCCAGGACGAGGGAGCGCAGCCCGGACAGGTCCAGGTGGCGCTGGCCCGCCAGGTCGAGCAGCCGGCCGGGGGTGCCGACCACGATGTCCACCGTGGCGCGCAGGGCGTCGATCTGGGGCTCGTAGGCGCGGCCGCCGTAGACGGTCACCACCCGGGCGCCCCCGAGCCTGGCCTGCCACGCGCAGGTCCTCGGCGACCTGGCCGGCGAGTTCGCGGGTCGGTACCACGACCAGGGACACCGGGCGCGGACGGCTGGGTGGCCGGGGCCTCCGCCACATGCTGCAGCAGCGGGATGCCGAACGCCAGCGTCTTGCCGGTGCCGGTGCGGGCCTGGCCGATGATGTCGTGCCCGCTCAGCCCGATGGGCAGAGCGAGGCTCTGGATGGGGAAGGGAGTGGTGATGCCGGCGACCTCCAGGGCCGCACAGATCTGCTCATCCACGCCCAGGTCACGGAACGTTTGCGTTACGTCCGGAGAACCTGCGGCCGGGTTATCCTCGGCCGGCGGTTCTGCTACGGACGATGTCAGTGTGGTTGTCAGTTGAATCAGCTTCCATCAGTGGCCCGCTGTCTGGGCACGCCCTATACGCGTGTCCTTGCCACTGCGGACCTGGCTATCGGCTCTACCGGCGGGCCGCGCCCGCCAGCGCAATAAGGCAGCCGGCCAGCCCTGCTCTGGCGGTCTCGCCGTTGTGTCCTGCCAACGCCGTGTCCTGCCATCGCCGTCGCGCCTGCGCGCCAGGCTGGCCACGAACCCTACTGCTACAGGAACACGGCAGGGGGTTGCCGCATTCCATTCCAAGTTCTGACTCGCAGTGTACCAATGTGTCCTGGCCTGCGGGCGGACCAACTCGCGGTGCCCCGGTTGTTACGCTTCGCGGGTGACCGAAGCACAGCGGCGCGACGATGCGCCAGGCCAGGCCAGCCAGCCGGGCCAGCGGCCAGCCGCGAGCAGGCCGGTATTTCCCGCGAAGGGATCATCGACCTGCTCGGCCTGCTGGCCTACGCGGAACTGGACGCGTACTTCCGGCTGACCGAGGACGCGGCGCTCGCTCCCTCGCTCGCGGACAAGGCCGCGCTGGGCGGGATGGCGGTCGCCGAGTTCGGCCACTTCCGGCTGCTGTGCGACCAGCTGACGGCGCTGGGCGGCCCAGCCGGACCAGGCGATGCTGCCGTTCGCCCCGGCGCTGGACGCCTTCCACGCCCGCACCGCCCCGGCTGACTGGCTGGAGGGCCTGGTCAAGGCGTACGTAGGGGACGGGATCGCGGCGGACTTCTACCGGGCGGTGGCCGAGCTGGTCGACGCGCAGACCCGCGAGCTGGTGCTGCAGGTGCTGGCCGACACCGGGCACGCGGAGTTCGTGATCGCCCGGGTCCGCGCGGCCATCGCGGCCGACCCGCAGCTGGGCGGCCGGCTCGCGCTGTGGGCCCGGCGGCTGGTCGGCGAGGCGCTGGCCCAGGCGTACCGGGTCGTCGCGGACCGGCGTTCGCTGGCCGGCCTGCTCGCCGGAGCCAGTGCCGCCCAGGCCAGTGCCGCCAGGCCAGCGGCCAGCGAGGACAAGACCAGCGAAGAAGGGGCCAGCGGCGCTCCGCCCGCCCAGCTCGGCGACATCGGGCGGATGCTGGCCCGGATGACCGACGCGCACGCGCAGCGGATGGCCTCGCTCGGCCTGGCCAGCTAAACCGCAGCCGGCTGACCCCGGCCGGCTAACCCCAGCTGGCTAACCGCAGTCGGCTACCCAGCCGGCCAACCCCGGCCAGCTGACCTAGCGGAAACCGATCCGGCGCTGCTCCACGTCAGACAACTCGACATACGCGATCTTGCTGGCCGGGACGAGGAACTTGCCGCCCTTGTCGTCGGGCAGCACGAACAGCCCGCCGTCGTCGGAGGTCATGGCCTGGGTGAGAGCTCGCTCCAGCTCCTCGGCTGAGACGTTGGTCTCCACGAGGATCTCGCGCGGGATGTTCTGAATCCCGATCTTGACTTCCACGGCGCTCCTGGACTCGGACTATGGGCTGGGCTCGGACTATGCAGTAGACCCGCTGGCTCAGACGGTGCGCGGCCAGCCGCTGATCCCGCGCCAGGCCAGCCGGGCCATGAGCTGCTCCGCGGCGTCCTTCGGGATGGCCCGGTCGGTGCCCAGCCAGTACGTCGCGCTGATCTGGGCCATCCCGACCAGCCCGATGCCGAGCAGGTGAGCCTCGTCGTCGCCCAGCCCCGCGTCCTCGCGGATGAACTCGCTGATCATGTCCGCGTGCACCCGCATGGCCGCGTCGAGCCGGTCCCGGACCGCGGGCTCGTTGCGCAGGTCGGACTCGAAGACGAGACGGAACGCCTCACCGGTGCTGGCCACGAAGTCGAAGAACGCCTGGAACGTGGCGCTGACCCGCTGCTTGTTGTCGGTGGTCGAGGCGAGCGCGTCGCGGATGGTGCCGGTCAGCGCCTGCGACGCTGTCGTCCAGCAACGCCAGGTAGAGGTCCAGCTTGCCCGGGAAGTGCTGGTAGAGCACGGGCTTGCTGACCCCGGCCCGCTCGGCGATCTCGTCCATCGCCGCCGCGTGGTAGCCCTGCGCGACGAAGACTTCCTGGGCCGCACCCAGTAGCTGCCGACGCCGGGCTTGCCTCGGCAGCCGCGTACCGGCCGTACGGGCCTGCGGTGTTGCTGTCACGAGACTCTCCGTTGCGTCAGTCGGGCGGCAATTCCGCCTGATGCACGCCATCCTACGACCGCTCGTCCCCCGGGAAGGGGGTAACGGAGGGTGACCCTGGGGGCCATTCAGGGGCTACATCAGGCAGGATCGGGCGCGCGGGTCAGCGGCGCCCGTCCTCGTTCTCATCGTCGCCCCCGGCCTCCTGGTGCTGCTCGACCGCGTCGGCCACGTTCGCCTCGTCGGGCAGCTCGAAGTCTTCCGGTTCCTCGTCCTCGTCCACGCCCGGCAGGGGCTGGTGCTGCTCGAGGGCGTCTTCGGTCGGTACCTCGGGGTCCTCTATGGATTCCGGGCTGATGTCACTCATCAGCGCCCCTCAGGTGTTGTGTGACGGTTGGGTGGTCACCCGGCCGGGTTCCGCCGCAGGCGGCGCGGCCGGTTTCCTTGAGGGTAGTGCCCCGGGGGCCGCCCCCGTGCCCGGCCCGGGGTTCGCGGCACGGGCCTGCCCCAGCAGGGTCCGGGCTGGCTGGGCGCCCGCCGCGGCCCCGCCTGCGCCGGCGTTACCGACGTCCGCCGCGGCGGCGTTCCCGTCACCGTCCGCGGCCGGGGTCCCGCCCGCGCCTGGCCCCGCGCTCCCGCCCGTCTCCGTGCCCGCGGCCCCGTCCGGGCCTGAGCCCTCCGTCACGCCCGTGTCCGGCCCCGATCCCGCGCCCGGCCCCGGCGCGCCCGCGTCCGCGCCCGGCCCGCTGGCCTGGCCCGCGGACCGCTGGGCCAGGCCCCGCAACGGGGTCCCCACCGCCTCGCCGTAGGTCGGGAACGCGTGCACCACGTCGGCCAGGACCGCCAGCGGGATCCGGGCCCGGATGGCCAGCGTCACCTCGCCCATCCATTCCTCCGCGTCCGGCCCGATGGCCGCCGCGCCGACCAGGACGTCGCCCGACCCGGCGTCCGCGTACAGCTCGACCCGGCCGCGGTCGTCGTCTTCCACCGTGGCCCGGGCCGTCTCGGCCAGGTCGTAGCTGACCGTGATCAGGTCCACCCCGGTGGCCGCGGCCAGCGAGGGGGACATGCCCACGGTGTAGACCGAGGGCGAGGTGTACACGGTGCGCGGGATGGCCCGGTAGTCGGCGGCCCGGTGCCCGCCCAGCAGGTTGGCCGCGACGATCCGCGCCTGGTAGCGGGCGGTGTGCGTGTACGGGGCGATCGCGGTCACGTCACCCGCGGCCCAGACCCGTCCCGGGTTCTTCTTCCCCGGCCTGGCGGGTTTTCCCGCCGGGCCGGGCCCCGCTTTCGCCTGGGCGCCGGGGGCCCCCGGCGCGTTGGGGACGACCCGGCAGGTCTCGTCCAGCGGCAGCATCTCGCCGGGGCCGGCCGTGATGCCGAGTTCCTCCAGGCCGAGCCCGGACAGCCGGGGCCGCCGGCCGCTGGCCAGCAGCACCCGGTCGGCCTCGATCCTGGTCCCGTCGGCCAGCGTGAGCGCCAGCCCGTCGTCGGTGGTCTCCGCCTTGACCACGGCCGACCCGAGCCGCAGGTCCACCCCGGTGCGGCGGAGCGCGTCGCCCAGGATCTCGCCGGTGAACGTGGCCTCGCCGGGCAGCAGGTGCGGTTCGGCCTCGACCAGCGTGACCTGCGAACCGAACGCCGCGTAGATCTGCGCCAGCTCGCAGCCCACCGGGCCCGCGCCCAGCACCACCAGCCGCCGGGGCAGGTCCGGGCAGGTGAGCGCCTCCGCGCTGGTCCACGCGGGCACGTCGGTCAGCCCCTCGACCGGCGGCGCGACCGGCTCGCTCCCGGTGCACACGACCAGGTCCTGGTAGTGCAGGGTCAGCGGGCCGGCCGGGGCCACCCCGTTCAGGCCGGCCTTGGCCGGGTGAGGCTGGACGCGCACGGTGCCAGGCCCGCTGATCCGGCCCGTGCCGCGGATCAGGGTCACCCCGGCCTCGGCCAGCTGGGCCGCGGCCGCGGCGTCATCGAGGTGCCCGGCGACCTCGTCCCGGCGGGCGACCGCGTGCTCCCAGGTCTCGCCGCGGCGGGCGGACTGGAGCAGCGACTTGGAGGCCATATCGGCCAGGTACGGTGCCTCGCCACCGACGAGGCCCGCCTCCACCAGGGCCGTGGACCGCCCGGCGCGCGACACCTCGACAGCGATCAGGCTGCCGGAAGCCCCCCCGCCGAGCACGACGACGTCGAAGTCAGGCATGTGCTGATCATCCCCCGACTCGCTGGACTGCGCGGTCCGTTCATCATGACAGCCATACCCAAAGCCGGGCCCCCAGAGGGGCACATTCCTCGCATCTGGGTAGGGAGACAGCATGCGCAGCATGTGGAAGGGGTCCATCTCGTTCGGGCTCGTCACGATCCCGGTGAAGCTCTACACCGCCACGGAGCAACGGGATGTGGCGTTCCGCCAGGTGCACGCCGAGGACGGCGGCCGCATCCATTTCCGCCGGATCTGCTCGCTGGACGGCGAGGAGGTGCCGTTCGCCGACGTGGCCAAGGGATACGAGCTGCCGGACGGCGAGATGATCGTGCTGACCGACGACGATCTCGGCCAGCTGCCGCTGCCCACGACGCGCAGCATCGAGGTGCTGAACTTCAGCCCGGCCGACCAGGTGGACCCGATCCTGTGGAACCGCAGCTACTACGTGGAGCCGGAGCAGGCCGGCGCCCGGGCCTACGTGCTGCTCCGGGACGCCCTGGAACGCTCCGGCAAGGTGGCCGTGACCCGCGTCGCGCTGCGCCAGCGCGAGTCGCTGGCCGTCCTGCGCAGCCGCGACGGCCTGCTGGTGCTGGAGACGATGCTGTGGCCGGACGAGGTGCGCGTGCCGGACTTCCCGTTCCTGGACGCCGACATCGACGTCCGCACCCAGGAACTGCGCATGGCGACCTCGCTCATCGACTCGATGACCGAGGACTTCGACCCGGACCAGTACCACGACGGGTACCGGGAAGCGCTGGAGCAGCTCGTCGAGGCCAAGGCCGAGGGCCGCGAGGTGTCCGCGCCCGCCGGGCCCGCCGCCCCCGCGGAGCCCGCCAGCCTGCTGGACGCGCTCCAGGCCAGCCTGGACGCGGCGACCAGGGACCGCGGGCCGGTCCCGGCCAAGCGCCGGGCCAGGCCGGAAGGCCAGTGCCTGAACCCCCAACTTCTCCGCAACGAAAACCATCCCAGTACCCTGACTGCGCCAGGAGTCCACGATCGGGCGGGAGCTGATGAGACAACGCACGCTCGGCCAGGGCCTTTCCGTCACCGAAGTGGGCCTCGGCTGCATGGGCATGAGCCAGTCCTACGGCACCCCGGATGACGCGGAGTCGGTGGCCACCATCCACCGGGCGCTCGACCTCGGCGTGACGTTCCTGGACACCGCGGACGCTTACGGGCCGTTCACCAACGAGCGGCTGGTCGGCGGGGCGATCAAGGGCCGCCGGGACGAGATCGTGCTGGCCACCAAGTTCGGTAACGAGCGCCGGCCGGACGGCAGCCGGACCGTCAACGGCCGGCCGGAGTACGTGCGCGAGGCCTGCGACGCGTCGCTGGAGCGGCTCGGCACCGACCACATCGACCTGTACTACCAGCACCGGGTGGACAAGGACGTTCCGGTGGAGGACACCTGGGGCGCGATGAGCGAGCTGGTCCAGGCGGGCAAGGTCAGGTACCTGGGCATCTCCGAGGCGGCGCCGGCCACGGTGCGGCGCGCCCACGCGGTGCACCCGGTCGCGGCGGCCCAGTACGAGTACTCGCTGTTCAGCCGGGAACCCGAGGACGCGCTGCTGCCCGTGCTCCGCGAGCTGGGCATCGGCCTGGTCTCCTACAGCCCGCTCGGCCGCGGGCTGCTGACCGGGTCGCTGGACACCTCGGGCGGGTTCGGCGCGAAAGACTTCCGGAACGGCCACCCGCGTTTCGCGGGGGACAACTACGACCACAACCTGGCTGTCGCGGGCCGGGTGGCCGCGATCGCGGAGGGCAAGGGGGTCACGCCCGCGCAGCTGGCCATCGCCTGGGTGCTGGCCCAGGGCCACGACATCGTGACCATCCCGGGCACCAAGCGGCGCAGCTACCTGGAGCAGAACGTGGCCGCCGCCGACATCGTGCTCGGCCCCGGAGGACCTGATCGCGCTGGGCAAGGCGGTGCCGCAGGGACGCGATCGCCGGGGAACGCTACCCGGCCGCGTTCATGGCCAGCATCGGCCTGTAGCGGACAGGACTGGAATCGGCGCCTGTGATCATCACTGCCCCCCGGGTCATTACCGCGCTGCCCGGCGCCCCGATCCTGGAACCCGGGTACGTCGTTACCGAGGGGGACCGGATCACGGAGGTGGGCCAGGGCCCGCCGCCCGGTCCTCCCGACGTCGGGCTGGCCGCAGGCGTGCTCGGGCCGGGCCTGGTCGACCTTCAGGTCAACGGCTACTTCGGGATCGAGATGCAGGCCGCCGAGCCCGACGGCTGGGCCACCGTGAGTGAGCGGCTGCCCGCGACGGGGTGCACGGCCTTCCTCCCCACGTTCATCACCGCCCCGGTGGGGCGACTGGCCACGGCACTGGGCCTCGTTGCGGAGTATCTGCCGCAGCGGAGGTGGCGAGGCGCGCGGGTGCTCGGCGTGCATCTGGAAGGGCCGTTCATCTCGCCGAGGCGGCGCGGTGCGCACAACCCGGACTGGATCGTGCCGCCGTCCCCCGGGGCGCTGGACGATCTGCTGGCGGCCGGGGCGGGCCTGGTCAGGCTGGTCACCCTGGCTCCCGAGGTGGACGGCGGGCTGGCCGCGGTCGGCCAGCTGGCCGGGGCGGGCGTGCTGGCCAGCGTGGGGCACAGCAACGCCACCGGGGCGCAGGTCGCGGCGGCCGCGGATGCCGGGGCCCGGATGGTCACGCACCTGTTCAACGCGCAGCCCGCGATCAAGTCCCGTGAGCCGGGCGTGCCCGGCCAGGCGCTGGCCGACCCCCGGCTGACCAGCGGCCTGATCATGGACACGTATCACGTGGCGCCGGCCAACTGCTCGCTGGCGTTCGCGGCCGCGCCGGGCCGGATCTGCCTGGTCACCGACGCGGCCGCGTGCGCGGGCATGCCGCCGGGGGAGTACCAGCTCGGCGGCGAGCCGATCACGCTGCCGCCCGGTGACGGCGTGCCGCCGCGCCGGGCGGACGGAGGGCTGGCCGGATCGGCGTTGCGGATCGACCGGGCCGTCGCGAACATGGTCCGGGTAGGCGCTGACCTGGCCGAGGCGGTGGCGGCCGCGTCCCGGGTCCCCGCCGACCTGATCGGCCGGCCGGACCTGGGCCGCCTGGCGCCGGGGGCCGCGGCCGACCTGGTGTGGCTCGACGACGACCTGCAGGCTGCCGCGACCTGGATCGATGGTGAGAGGGTGTACCCGTGAGCATGTCTGGGGCCTGCCGATGACGACCGAGCCGACCGCGATGTGGACCGAGATCGGGCAGCAGCCCGCGGCGCTGCGGGCCACGCTGGACACGCTGATGCCGCGGGGCGGCGAGGCCGCCGCGCTGGCCCGCGACTGCCGCCAGGTGCTGTTCATCGCCCGCGGGACCTCCGATAACGCCGCGGTCTACGGGTCGTACCTGCTGCAGGCGCACGCGGGGATGCTGGCCACGCTGGCCTCCCCGTCGATCGCCACCGAGTACCACGCCCGGCTGGACCTGTCCGGCGTGCTCGCGGTGGCGCTGTCCCAGTCCGGGGCGACCGAGGAGATCGTCGAGACGCTGGCCTGGGCCCGGGACTGCGGCGCGCGGACCCTGGCCATCACCAACGGCGGCGGCTCGCCGCTGACCCAGGTGGCCGACGTGGCCTTCGTGACCGCGGCGGGCGCGGAGCTGGCCGTCCCGGCCACCAAGACGTTCACCACCCAGCTGGCCGCGCTGGCCGTGCTGGCCATCGCGCTGGGCGCCGGCCTGGACCCCGGCCTGCTGCTCAGCGTGCCGGACGAGATCGAGCGGATGCTGGCCAGCCCGCCCGACCTGGCCCCGCTGGTGTCCGAACTGGCCGGGCGCGGGCGGTGTGGTGGTGTCCGGGCGCGGGCACGCCTACGCGGCCGCGCTGGAACTCGCGCTCAAGCTCAAGGAAGCCTGCTACCTGCACGCGATGGGGCTGTCCTGGGCGGACCTGCTGCACGGCCCGATCGCGGTGGTGGACGCCAGCACGCCGGCCATCATCGTGGCGGCCGACTCCGGGCCCGCCCTGCCGGGCAGCATCGAGCTGGCCCGCCGGGTGGTCGCGGCCGGGGCGCGGGCCTACGCGATCGGCGGCGGTCCCGGCCTGGCCGAGGCGAGCAGCCTCGCGGTGCCCGGTCCCCGGCTGCCCGAATGGCTGGCGCCGCTCGGGCTGATCGTGCCCGGGCAGTTGCTGACCGAGGCGCTGTCCCGGCGGCTCGGCATCGACCCGGACAGCCCGCGCGGGCTCAGCAAGGTCACCCAGACCGCGTGACGGCCGGAGCCTGACCGGAGAGCACGACCGATGAGCACCGGCCGGAGAGACCGGCCGCGGCCGCTTCCAGGCCGCCGTGTTCGATCTCGACGGCACGCTGGTGGACAGCGAGACGCGCAGCCACGAGAGCTGGCGGCACGTGTTCCGGTCGCGCGGCATCGTCCCGGACGACGCACTGATCCGCGCGTTCGTCGGCCGCCGCGGCATCGACGTCCATGACCTGCTGAGAGAACGGGTGCCCGGGCACGACCCAGCCGAGCTGATGGCCGCGACCAGCGCGCACTTCCATGGGCCGGGCCAGCCGCCGCTAGGGCCGCTGGCCGGCGCGGTGGAACTGGTCCGGCTGATCGGCGCGGCCGCTGTCCCGCTGGCCCTGGTCACCTCGGCCGGCCGCCGCTACGCCGAGCAGAACCTGGATCGAGCTGGGCCTGCGCCCGCTGTTCTCGGTGGTGGTGACGGCCGAGGACGTGACCGTGGGCAAGCCGGACCCGCAGGGGTACCTGGCCGCGGCCCGGGGCCTGGGCGTGCCGCCCGCGGCGTGCGTGGTGTTCGAGGACGCCCCGGCGGGCGTGGCGGCCGCGAAGGCGGCCGGGATGTACTGCGTCGCGGTGGCGACCACCCACCCGCCGGAGGACCTTACAGCCGCCGACCAGGTGGTCCCCGACCTGACCAAGGTCACCTGGCCCCTCACCGGACCCTGACCCGTCCCAGCGCCGCCCTCGTCCCAGCCGCCTCCCCCACGTCCGGCCCCCGGCCCCGCCCGGCCCCCAGCGCCCGCCCGGCCCCCGGCCCCGCTCGCCCCCGGCGCCGCTCGGCCCCCCGCCCCGGCCGCTGGCCCGCGCCCCGCCCGGTGGTCCCCCCGCGCGCACGACCCCACGGGCATCATTGGTCACATTGATCATGGCCGGCAGCGACTTATCATCGATCTGGTGCACCGAAACGGACAAAACACCACGGTTTTGTGCACTAGATCGGTGATAAGTCGCCGTGGAGCGGGATGATCATGAGTCGCAGTGGAGCGGGATGGTCATGACAGGGGTCCGGGGGAGGGCGGCGGCATCAGCTGGCGGCCGGCCGGGAAGGCGGCGGGAGCTCCAGGTCAGTGGGTCTCGCGGTAGACCTTGTGCTGGGCGGCCTGGGCCCGGGGGCGGAGGACCAGCAGGTCCACGTTCACGTGCGAGGGGCGGGTGACCGCCCAGGCGACGGTGTCCGCCACGTCCTCGGCGGTCAGCGGCTCGGACACGCCGGCGTAGACCGCGGCGGCCTTCCCGGCGTCTCCCCGGTAGCGGTTGACCGCGAACTCGTCGGTGCGGACCATGCCAGGCGCGATCTCGATGACCCGGACCGGCTGGTCGTACAGTTCGAGCCGCAGCGTGCCCGCGATCGCGTGCTCGGCGTGCTTGGCCGCGACGTACCCGCCGCCGCCCTCGTAAGCGACGAAGCCCGCCGTCGAGGACATCACCACGATGGTGCCGTCGCCGCTGGCGATGAGCCGGGGCAGCAGGGCCTGGGTGACGTGCAGCGTGCCGAGCACGTTGACGTCGAACATGGCCTGCCAGTCGGCCGGGTCACCCTCGGCCACGGTCTCCCCGCCGAACGCGCCGCCCGCGTTGTTGACCAGCACGTCGCAGCGCTCCAGCCCGGCGGCGAACGCGTCGACCGCGGGCCGGTCCGTCACGTCCAGCACGACCGCGTCAGCCAGGCCGCCCTTCTCGCGGATCTGGCGGGCCAGATCCTCGATCCGGCCGGCCCGCCGCGCGGCCAGGATCACCCGGTAGCCGGCCTCGGCCAGCTTGATCGCGGTGGCCGCCCCGATCCCGCTGCTCGCCCCGGTGACGACCGCAACTGATGGCATGGGCCTGCCTTTCGAGCTCGTCAGCCTTCCAGCCCGTCCGGCTGTCCGGCGTTGTCCGGCGTTCCCGCCTCCGGTGGCCTTCCGGCCTCGTCCGGTGATGGGGTGATTCTGCCAGGAGGCGATCCGCCGCCGGGGCCGGCAGCTCATGCAAAGAAAGCTTTGCATCTTGGTCGAGCCTCTTCCCAAGGACTCTTTGCAAAGCTATCTTTGCATCTATGGCAGATGATCCTACGGCCCCGGGGCACTCCGCTACGCCGCCCGCCGGCGGCCAGCCCGAAGGTGGCCAGCCCGAAGGCGGCCAGCCCGAAGGCGGCCAGCCCGAAGGCGGGGCGGGGGACCGGCCCGCGAACCGCTCGGTCACGCGGCTCCGCGACCCCCGGGCGCTCCGGGCCCTGGCCCACCCGATCCGGCTGTCGCTCGTCGGGCTGCTGCGGGTCGAGGGCCCGCTCACCGCGACCCGGGCAGCTCAGCTGCTCGGCGAGAGCTCGGCCAGCACGTCCTTCCACCTGCGCCAGCTGGCCAAGTACGGGCTGGTCGAGGAGGCCGGCGGGGGCAAGGGCCGGGAGCGGCCGTGGCGGGCCACGGCCATGTTCACCAACCTGCCCGACGTCGCGGAGAACCCGGATGTCGCGGTGGCCGCGGACCTGCTCACCTCGGTGATCGCCGAACGGTACTTCGAGGACCTGATGCGCTGGCTGGAGGCGCGGCAGGGCGAGCCGGAGCAGTGGCAGCGGGTGGCCCAGTTCGGTGACACGTTCCTGTACGTCACCCCGGACGAGATGGCCGCGCTGGGCGAGCAGACGCAGCAGATGATGGATCAGTTCATCGACCGGCAGGCTCATCCGGAACTCCGGCCGCCGGACGCCCGGCTGGTCGCCTACCTGCACCTGGCCTTCCCGCTGCTGCGGCCGTTCGGGCGCCAGCCGGAGGCGGCCCCCAGCCCGCCGGAGGTGCCCCCAGCCCCGCCGGAGGCGGCGGGATGAGCATCGCCATCGCCCCCGGACGGCTCACGTCCCGGATCCCCCCGCTGCTGCGCGAGACCGCGTTCCGCCGGTACTGGGGGGCGCAGAGCGTCTCCATGGCCGGCGACCAGATCTCCTCGATCGCGCTGCCGCTCGCCGCGGTGCTCGCGCTGCACGCGAGCCCGGCCGAGATGGGCTACCTCAGCGCCCTCATCTGGCTGCCCAGCCTGCTGTTCGCCCTGCACGCGGGGGCCTGGGTGGACCGGCGCGGCCACCGCCGGGTCACGATGATCGCGGCGGACCTGGGCCGGGCCGCCCTGCTGGCCAGCATCCCGGTCTGCGCGGCCCTGGGCGTGCTGACCCTGGCCCAGCTGTTCGCGGTGGCGTTCGCGGCCGGGACGCTGAGCATCTTCTTCACCGTGTCCGACGCCGGGCTGTTCGTGGCGCTGGTGCCTGGCGCGCGGTACGTGGAGGGCAACGCGCTGATCTACCAGAGCCGGGCGCTGGCCGCGGTGGCCGGTCCCAGCGTGGGCGGGTTGCTGGTGCAGGCCCTGTCCGCGCCGTTCGCCCTGGCCGCTGACGCGCTGTCGTTCCTCGGCTCGGCGTTCTTCCTGGGCCGCATCCGCCCGGACGAGCCCGCCCCGGCCGGGCACGAGGGCCGGGGCGCGCTGAGCGCCGGTGCCCGGTTCATCTGGACGTCGCCGCTCCTGCGGCCGTCGCTGGCCTGCGTGACCCTGATCAACTTCTTCAGCTTCATGTTCATGGCCCTGTTCGTCCTGTACGCAACCCGGTCCCTGCACGTCCGGCCCGGGCCGCTCGGCCTGGTGCTGGGCGCGGGCGCGGTCGGCGGCGTGCTCGGGTCGCTGCTCACCCGGCGGATCGCGGCCCGGGCCGGCGTGGGACGGGCCTACCTCATCGGCTGCGTCGTGTACCCCGCCCCGGTCCTGCTCGTCCCGCTGGCGGGCGGCCCCCGGCCGCTGATCCTCGGGATGCTGTTCGCGGCCGAGTTCGGGTCAGGGTTCGGGGTGATGATCCTGGACGTCAGCATCGGGACGATCCTGGCCGCCGTGGTACCCGACCCGCTCCGGGCCCGGGTGTCCGGCGCCTTCATGGCCGTGAACTACGGCACCCGCCCGCTGGGGTCCCTGGCCGGCGGGGCCGCGGGCACGCTGCTCGGGCTGCACCCGGCGCTCTGGATCGCCGCCGCGGGCGGGACCCTGGGCTTCCTGTTCCTGCTGCCCTCACCGATGCCCCGCTTCCGGCTGGCGGAGCCGCGGGAGGCCGTGATCCGGCTCCCGCCTACGGAGCCGGGGAGACCGAGCCGGGCGGCGGGATGGTGCCCGGCCCGGTCACGGTGCAGAGCAGGGCGCGGGGATCGGTGTCGACCAGCGGCCTGGCCAGCTTCGGCGGCGTCTTGAACGTGGCGTGGTTCAGGTCCAGCATGTCCAGCATGTCGTGGGCGTTCGCGTCCCGCCGGGTCAGGGCGGGCATGTTCCACTTGGCCTCCAGCAGCGCGCAGATGCTGGTGTGGTCGTACACCGTGTGAGAGACGTAGCCGGGCCGCGCGTACGGGGAGATCACTGCGCACGGCACCCGGAAGCCGTACTGGGCGAAACCCGTGTACGAAGGCCCGCCACCGGTGGCCGGCGGGATGCTGTCCGGCGGGATCGCCGCAGGCGGGACGACGTGATCGTAGTAACCGCCGTGCTCGTCGTAGGTCCAGATGAGCAGCGTGCTCTCCCAGCCCGGCCCGTTCATGACCGCCTCGACCACCGACGCCGCGAACTGCTCGCCGAGCGTGATGTTCTGCGGTTCTTCCTCCGACGACACGACGTAGTCCGGCTCGACCAGCGAGAAACCCGGCAGCGTGCCGGCCGCCGCGTCCGAGAAGAACTCGGCGACCGGGGCGAGATGGCTCGGGTACTTGGCCAGCAACGGCGGGAACAGCGCCATGGTCGGCGCGACGGACAGCAGCGAGTAGTAGTCCTTCCAGGTCACGCCCGCGTCGTGCAGCCGGTCGAAGATGGTCCCGTTCGCCGGGTACTCGGTAAGACCGGGCACCGTGTCGTTGATCATCCCCATCGACGTGGCGGCCAGCAGGTAGCGGCGGTTGGGGAACGTCTGCCCGAGCACGGAGCAGAAGTAGCGGTCGGCGATCGGGAACACCGAGGCCAGGGAGTAGTAGAAGGGCAGGTCCGCCCGTTCCCAGTAGCCCATGGACACCGGGCCGCTGCCCGACTTCACGAACCCGTCGAGCCGCCCGCGGTCGAGCTGGGTGTGGGTGTCGGTCCAGTTCTGGCTGGGCTTGCCGAACTGCTGGCAGGTCGTCGGCATCCGGAACGCGTGCTGGATGCGGCCGTCCGGATACGGGTTCGCCGCCGTGGGCCTGCCGCCCGAGAGCGTGAACCCGTCCGCGCCCGCCCGGCCGAGCATGCCGAGATGGTTGTCGTAGGAGTGGTTCTCCATCATCAGCACCACGACGTGCTTGATCTGCGGGATCGTGTCCGTGCCCGCGGCCAGGCCGGGGTACGGCCGGGAACCGGGCTGCCGCAGCGCCCGGCCGGTGCGCCGGGCATCACCGCGGGGACCGCTGCGCCATGCTCCCGCCCCGGCGGCGGCCCCGGCGGCTAATCCTGCTTTCAGCAGCCCCCGCCGGGTGGGACCACCCGGGTCATCCTGCGGCATTGCTCACGCTGGCCTCCAAGGGGCGGGCCGGAGTTCTCCGGCCCGCTGACGCGGGGAGCATCTCAGACCCGGGTGACCGCGGCAAGGCTCCCAGGTGAACCCGGCGCAACGCCTGGCGCCCGGCGGCACCGCGCCCCCGGTACACCGTCAGACCGCGGGGCAGGGACCTTGAGCAGGGCCTTTCGGCACTGGCCGCAGGAATGGATTAGTGCTGCGATGAAGGATGAGGAGGGGGACCGGGTCACCATAAGTGCTGTCCTTTGCGTGGGGGACCTTCACAAGTGGCGTTCCAGGGGTGGCCGGTAAGCATTCCGTTTCGTGGCTCATGGCCGCCTGGGCCAGCACACGTGGGGGGTATTCCGATAGCCCCCACGAACGAATTACCGCCCATACCGCCGCCACCATCACAGTCGGTGCGCGGGCCTGCGGTAATGCCGTGCACGTCACGGCTGAATGGAAGGATCAACGATGATCAAGCGCATATTGGCCCTGGCCGCCATCCCGGCTGCCGCCCTCGCAGTCACGCTGGGCGCGACTGCGGCCTCGGCAAGTACGGGGCCGCCCACCTACAACAACGGTTCCACGGAAGGCGGCGGCTACCTCGCTTCGCAGGCGCAGTTCCGCTACGTGCAGGACTCGGTGTACCTGCGCGCACAGTCCGGCTTCGCAGCCATAGACGATGGCGTGAGCTGGGAGACCCACCTGTACGGCACTGACACCGCCACCAGCCAGCCGGTGCAGGTCGTCGTGGCGGTCGGGGGCAACCCGCAGAGTCTCACCACCCCATATGCGGCTGCGGCGTCCGTTAACGGCACGCCCATGACCACAGGGGGCACCACGCAGTTCGCCGCCGGCCAGACCATCACCGAGAGCATCTACTACGATCGCGGCACCGGCCTGGTGCACGTGAGCGTGATAGGTGCGGGCGGCAACGTGTTCTTCGGCTCCGCCATCGTCGGCACCAAGGTGGCATTCAACGAGCCCGCGCGTTATCGGCGGCATCGACCCGGGCAGCAGTTTCGTGCCCCCGTCGTCCACCGTGAAGCTCGGCCACTTCACCACGGTCAAGCTGACCACCTACAGCGGATTCCATGGCAGCCTCTGGGGCTGGTACCAGCACTCGAAGATGATCGTCACCAGTGACGGCACCAAGACCGGCGTCCCGCGCGTCGTTCCGTCCAACCTGGGCGCGGGCGGCACCGCGTTCGACGTCAACATCGTCCCGGGCACGTAGCCCAGCCCGGCAGGCCCCGGCCAGAGCGCCGGCACCATGATCGGTGCCGGCGCTCTGGCTTGCCGATCGCGCCGGTCCCCGTCTGGTTAACCGAAATTAACCCTGGCCTACCACATTCAGAGGTTCCGCAGAAGCTTTGCCAACCGGCAGCAGAATCCCGCCGGGCAACCTCAGAACATCAGAAGCCGGCTGGGGCCGCCGCCGGCGAGGAACTACGAGGAGAGACGCCGTGACCGGCATCGTGATCGCGAACTTCCCCATCATCGCCCTGATCGTGGCCGCCATGGTCGGTATCCCGCTGTGGATCACGTTCAAGCACCCGGACCGCCAGCCCGACTACAGCGAGGCCAGCGCGCACTTCGGGGCCAAGGCCGCCGCCGAGGCTCACACCAGCGACTTCGTGCCCACGACCAGGGTGGCCGCGGTGGACGGCCTGACCGTCGCCCGCCAGCACCTGGCCCCGCGGACCATGGTTCCGGGCCGCCGCCACGCGACCGCCGGGACGTCCGTCCGGACCCACGCCCAGGGCACCCCGGCCCGGAACACCGCGTCCCGGACCGCCCAGTCGGCCGGCTCCACCGACGCCCGGTAGTCCACGGTGTGGGGGGATCACGACCTAGCACAGCATGACGGCGACACGGCGGGAGATCGGTGAGCTCCCGCCGTGTCGCACGTTCCCGGACCGTCTGATACCAGCTCAGCCCGCTACGGACCAACCAAAAATGATGTTTAGGACAAAGGCTGCATAAGGGCGGGTAGTCTCGCACGGCGATGAGATTCCGCCGCCCCCGCCGCCATCCCCAGCGCACCACCAGGGCCGTCCCCTCCGGGGCGGCTTTCGTCGTCCCGGGTATGGTCCTGGCCATGGCCCTCGCCGGCTGCGCCGGCCGCCCCGTCGCCCGCGCGGCTGGCCCGGCCGGGAACGCCGGCGGCCCGTCCGCGGACGCCACGTCCGCCGGGCCGCAGCGCAGCACCGCGTCGGCCTCCGCCTCGCCGGGCCCTGCGGTGTCCCCGCAGGTCGCCGCCATCGTGGCGGCGATGACGCTGCCCCAGAAGGTCGGCCAGTTGCTGGTGCCGACCGTGCCCGGACCCAGCGCGGCCGACGGCGGGGCGGCCCTGGTCCGCCGCTACCACGTCGGCGGCGTCATCTACTTCGGCCAGAACATCCGCGACGCGGCCCAGGTCGCGGCGCTGTCCGCCGGCCTCCAGGACGCCGCCCGCCGCCAGCGGCCGCATCTCCCGCTGCTGATCGGCACGGACCAGGAGGGCGGCATCGTGTCCCGCCTGGCCGGGGTGGCCACCGTCTTCCCGGGCCAGATGGCCGCCGGGGCGACCCGCGACCCGGACCTGATCCGGGCGCAGGACCAGGCCACCGGGGCGGCCATGCGGGCGCTGGGCATCAACCTCGACTACGCCCCGGTCGCCGACGTCAACGTGGACCCGGCCAACCCGGTGATCGGGATCCGCTCGTTCGGGGCCAACCCCACCCTGGTGGCCAGCATGACCGCCGCCGCGGTGGACGGCTTCCACCGGGCGGGCGAGGTCACGGTGGCCAAGCACTTCCCCGGGCACGGGGACACCGGCACCGACAGCCACACCGGCCTGCCGGTCATCCATCACACGCTGCGCCAGTGGTGGAAGCTGGACGCGCCGCCGTTCCAGGCGGCTATCCGGGCCGGCGTGGACGAGATCATGATCGGGCACATCGAGGTCCCGGCGCTCGACGACTCCGGGCAGCCCGCCTCGCTGTCCCGCAAGATCGTCACCGGCCTGCTCCGGGACCGGCTCGGCTACCACGGCGTGGTCGTCACCGACTCGCTGCAGATGGGCGGCGTGCTGCAGGGCCACACCCCGGCCCAGATCGCGGTGCAGGCCGTCCAGGCCGGCTGCGACCAGCTGCTGATGCCCACTGATCCCGGGGTGGCCTACCAGGCCATCCTGCGCGCCGTGCGGCGCGGCCGGATCAGCCTGGCCCAGCTCGACGCCTCGGTGACCCGGGTGGTCAGCCTCAAGGCCGGCCGCGGTTTGCTGGGCGAGCCGGCCGTCTCCCCGTCCGCGGTGGCGGGCGCCGAGAACACAATTCCGCAACGGGACCTATCGCAGCACCTCGCCAACCGATCTATCACTGTGGTCGCGAATCAGTCCCAGAGGGGGCGTGCCGCGGCCGGTCAGGATCGTTATCTGCCGTTGGGAAGTAAGCGGGTCTATGTCGCCGGGCCGGCCGCCGCCGGGCTCACCGCGGCCCTGCAGCCCGATCTGGCGGCCAGCGGCGGGCGGATCGTCGCGAGCGCGGCGGACGCCCAGGTGATCGTGGCGGCCACGCAGGACGCGGTCAGCGACCCGGCCCAGCAGCGGCTGGTGCGCGGGCTGGTCGCCACCGGCACGCCCGTGGTGCTGCTGGCCACCGGGCTGCCCTACGACCTGGGCCTGTTCGGCGGGATCAGGGCGGCGGTGGCGAGCTACTCCAGCAGCGGCGTGTCGCTGAGCGCGGCGGCCGGAGTGCTGACCGGGCGGCTGCGCCCGCACGGCCTGCTGCCGGTGACCATCCCGGCCGGGCCCGGCGGGACCGCGTTCCGCTACGGGACCGGTCTGTCCTATTAAGCACGTGTCTGGGTGGCCGGCCACCTGGCGACACCGCCGGGCGCTTACGATCGGGAGCGTGTTTGACCCCCAGCTGACCTCCCGCCCGGCCGCCACGTCCCGGGACGCCGCCCCCGCCCCGGCCGGGGACCGGCCGCCGCTGCGCGGGGTGATCGCGGACTGGGGCGGGGTGATGACCAACCCGATCACGGAGACCGTGCGGGCCTGGATCGCCGCCGACGAGATCGACTACGACAGCTACCACGCGGTCATGAAGGCCTGGGTGACCGGCGCGTACGACGCGGCGGGTGAGGACAACCCGATCCACATGCTGGAACGCGGCGAGTGCAGCGACGCGGAGTTCGAGCACATGCTCGCCGCCCAGATCCTGCGCCGGGACGGCCGGTCCGGTGGCGGCCGAGGGACTGCTGGACCGGATGTTCGCGGCCACGGTGCTCAGCGAGCCCATGCTGAGCCTGCTCCGCCAGGTCCGCCGGAGCCGGGCTGAAGACGGCCCTGCTCTCCAACTCCTGGGGCGTCGGCGTCTACCCGGCCGACGTGCTCGCCGAGCTGTTCGACGCGGTGGTCATCTCGGCCGAGGTCGGCATGCGCAAGCCGGAGGAGCGGATCTTCCGGCACGCCACCGGCCTGCTCGGGCTGGACCCGGCCGAGTGCGTGTTCATCGACGACATCGAGGCCAACGTGCAGGCCGCCGAGGCCCTCGGGATGACCGGCGTGCTGCACACCGGGCCGGCCGAGACCGTGGCCCGGCTGGCTGAGCTGCTCGGCCTCAGCTAGCGCCGGCCGACACAGCCGCACGCCGGGGCCGGCTGCTCTAGCCTGGCCCCGTGGCCGTCCGAGCCCAGCCTGATTCCCCCCACCCCGGGACGATCGGCGAACATGCGCGCCAACCGGCGCACCGACACCAAGCCCGAACTCGCGCTGCGCAGCGCGCTGCACCGGCAGGGCTACCGGTTCCGCAAGGACTTCCGGCTCGACCTGGACAGCGGCGCGCGGGTCCGGCCGGACATCGCGTTCACCGCGCGCCGGGTCGCCGTGTTCGTGGACGGCTGCTTCTGGCACGTCTGCCCGCAGCACGGCCGGGACCCGGCGGTCAACGAGTCGTACTGGTCACCCAAGCTGCGCCGCAACGTCGAGCGCGACCGGGCCGCGGACACGGCGCTGGCCGAGGCGGGCTGGCGGGTGGTCCGGGTGTGGGAGCATCAGTCCCTCGACGAGGCGGTGGCCATGGTGGTCGAGGTCCTCAAGGCGTAACCCGTGGGGGAATCATGCGCGTCTACCTGCCGGCCACGCTGCCGGCCCTCGCCGGCGTGCTGGGCGCGGCCGAGATCGGCCCGGCCCCGGTGCAGGCGTTCACCGTGACGCCCGCGCTGCGCGAGTGGTACGCCAGCGCGGACATCGAGGAGCTGGAGTACGCCGCGATGATGCACGCCGCGCGGGCCTCGCTGCGGCTGCTGCTGGCCGACCCGGACGCGCCGCGCCGCCGCGTGGTGCTGGCCGCCGACGTGCCCGACGAGCAGGCCGGCCGGGCCGGGGGTTCCGGCGGCGGGTTCGAGGAGCCGACCCTGGTGCTGCTGTCCGCGCCGGTCCCGCTGGCCCGGGTGGTCTCCGGGCACGTGGACGACCTCGCGGCCGTCCCCGACGTCGACCGCGGCGGTGGCGGCCCTGGCCGCCGCCGACGCCGGGGACGACGACGCCCAGTTCCTGGTGGACGGGGCGGAGGGGCACGAGCTGCTCTGGTACGCCACCCAGGAGCTGGGCGATCTGACCGGGTGATCCGGCGTGGCACCATGGGGTCACCGCATCTGAATAACGCTCATTTCCGGGGAGATCCTCATGGACGCCGTCAGCAACGTTCCGCCGCCGCTCAACGAGCCGGTCCGGGCCTACGCGCCGGGCAGCGCCGAGCGGGCCGCCGTCGAAGCCAAGCTCAAGGAGCTGGCCGCCAGCCCGGTCGAGCTGACCATGGCCGTCGGCGGCCAGCAGCGGATGGGCGGCGGTGACCGGATCGCCGTGGTCGAGCCGCACAACCATGCCCACGTCCTCGGTCACCTGGGCAACGCGACCGGCGCGGACGTCTCCGCCGCGATCGAGGCGGCGGCCGCCGCCGCGCCGGCCTGGCGGGCGCTGTCCTTCGACGACCGGGCCGCGGTGTTCCTGAAGGCCGCCGAGCTGCTGGCCGGGCCCTGGCGGGCCACGATCAACGCGGCCACCATGCTCGGCCAGTCCAAGTCGGTCTACCAGGCCGAGATCGACGCGGCCTGCGAGCTGATCGACTTCTGGCGCTACAACGCGCACTTCGCCCGGCGGCTGCTGGCCGAGCAGCCGTCGTCCGTCACCGGCGAGTGGGACCGGCTGGAGTACCGCCCGCTCGAGGGCTTCGTGCTGGCCATCACCCCGTTCAACTTCACCTCGATCGCCGCCAACCTGCCCACCGCCCCGGCGCTGCTCGGCAACGTGGTGCTCTGGAAGCCGTCCCCGACCCAGCAGTTCTCGGCGCACTACACGATGCGCCTGCTGGAGGCGGCCGGGCTGCCCCCCGGCGTGATCAACCTGGTCACCGGCGACGGGCAGGCGGTGTCCGAGGTGGCGCTCCCGCACCGGGACCTGGCCGGCATCCACTTCACCGGCTCCACCGGCACGTTCCAGCACCTGTGGCGCACCGTGGGCGAGAACATCGCCCGGTACCGCGGCTACCCGCGGCTGGTCGGCGAGACCGGCGGCAAGGACTTCGTGATCGCGCACCCCTCGGCCGACCCGGACGTGCTGAGCGTGGCGCTGATCCGGGGCGCGTTCGAGTACCAGGGCCAGAAGTGCTCGGCCGCGTCCCGCGCCTACATCCCGCGGTCGGTCTGGAACCGGATGCGCGACGGCTTCCTGGCCCAGGTGGACGGGCTGACCGTGGGCGACGTCGCGGCCGACCTGTCCCTGTTCATGGGCGCGGTCATCGACGCCCGGGCGTTCCGCAAGCTCTCGGACGCGCTGGCCCGGGCCCGGTCCCGGCCGTCGATCACGGTGCTGGCCGGCGGCGACGCGGACGGCTCCCAGGGGTACTTCGTCCGGCCGACCGTGCTGGAGTGCACCGACCCGGAGGACGAGGTGTTCCGGACCGAGTACTTCGGGCCGATCCTGGCCGTGCACGTGTTCGACGACGCGAAGTACGACGAGGTCGTGGCCCAGGCCGCCGACGTGGCCCCCTACGCGCTGACCGGCGCGATCATCGCCCAGGACCGGGAGGCGATCGCCGCCGCCACCGAGGCGCTGCGTTTCGCGGCGGGCAACTTCTACATCAACGACAAGCCCACCGGGGCCGTCGTCGGCCGGCAGCCGTTCGGCGGGGCGCGGGCCAGCGGCACCAACGACAAGGCGGGCTCGATCTTCAACCTGACCCGGTGGGTCAACGCGCGGGCCATCAAGGAACTGTTCGCGCCGCCGACGGACTACCGCTACCCGCACATGGGCTGACGGGAGCGAGGTCTGCGGGCCGTCGGGGAACCGCCGGCCGGGCTCATGCCGCGGAGCCCGGCCGTTAGCGCGAACGCGGGAGGCGTCCGGGCATAGGCTGGCGCTGCCCGCCGCGAGGGGATGCCAACCCCGGAGGTACTCATTAACCGCCTGGTCCTGTGGAACATCGATCTGACCCTCCTCGACGTCGGCCGGGTCACCCGGGAGGCGTACGCGGAGGCTTTCCGCCGGGTCACCGGGCGGTCGCTGCGGCAGTTGCCGCAGATGCCCGGGCGGATGGAATCGGAGATCTTCTTCGACGCGCTGGCGCTGAACGAGGCCGGGGCGGGCGCGGCCGC
The DNA here is from genome assembly GCA_963851025.1 of uncultured Actinomycetes bacterium. Lineage (GTDB taxonomy): Bacteria > Actinomycetota > Actinomycetes > Streptosporangiales > Streptosporangiaceae > RYN-230. Next base: position 127,610 of record CAWKOA010000022.1, on the reverse strand, counting down.
CGTGGCTGACGCGGTGCCGGGCCTGGGCAGCGTGGCGGGCCTGGGCGGCGAGGAGCTGCTGGCCCGGTTCAGCTTCGAGCTGGCCAGCGCGTTCGCGGCCCGGCGCGGCCTGCTGGCGGAGCAGGGACGGCTGCTGCCCGGCGCGGCCGAGGCCGTCACCGGGCTGGCCGCCCGGCACGGGGTGGTGCAGACCGTGCTGACCGGCAGCGATCAAGCCGAACGCGGTCGAGAAGCTGCGTGCGTTCGGCCTGGAGCAGTTCTTCGACCTGGAGGTCGGCGGGTACGGGTCGCAGGTGTACCCGAAGGGCGCCCAGCTGATGATGACCCGCAGCCGGGCGGCCGACAAGTACGGCACCCGGTTCGACGAGGGCTCCACCGTCTACATCGCCGATTCCACTCGCGACGTCGCGGCCGCCCGGACCGGCGGTGCCCGCTGCCTCGCGGTGGCCAGCGGCCGGTCCACCGTTAGCGAGCTGCGCAAAGCCGGGGCCGACGTGGTCTTCGACGATCTCTGCGACACGGCCGCGATCGGGCAGGCGGTGGACCGGCTGACGCTGGCCGCCGCGGGCTGAGCCGGGCGGGCCAGCCGGCGGCGGCGGCGGGCGGCCGCCGGGCGGCCCGCCGGGTGGTGGCGGCCGGCTGCGGGGCGCCGGCCCGGACGGCATAAGGTGGCCGCGTGTCCGAGCAGGCCGCGGCCGAGCCGCCCGCCATGGGAGCGCCGCGGGTCCCGCTGAGCACGATCGTCCGTGAGTGGGGCCGGATCGGCTGCATCGGGTTCGGCGGCCCGCCCGCGCACATCGCGCTGCTGCGCACGCTGTGCGTGGAGGACCGGCACTGGCTTCCGCCCGCCGACTTCGAGGACGGGCTGGCCGCCTGCAACCTGCTGCCCGGCCCGGCCTCGACCCAGCTGGCCATCTTCTGTGCCTGGCGGCTGCGCGGGCCGGCCGGGGCGATCCTCGGCGGGATCTTCTTCATCGTCCCCGGCCTGATCATCATCCTCGGGCTCGCGGCCCTGTTCCTGGCGCCCCGCCCGCCGGGCTGGATCGCCGGCGCCGCGGCCGGGGCGGGCGCGGCCGTGCCCGCGGTGGCCGTGGCCGCCGCGGCGGGCCTGATCCCGTCCAGCTGGCGCCGGACGGGCCAGTCCGGGCGCAGCCCGCGCCCGGGCTGGCGAGCCTCCGACTGGCGAGTCCCCGGTCAGCGAGTTCCGGGCTGGTGAGTCCCCGGCCGGTGGTTCCTTGACAGGCGATTCCCGGACGGGCGGCTCAGGGGCGGGTAACTCCGGGGCGGCGGAGCGCAAGCCGCGGATCCGGGCCGCGCACGGCCGCTGGATCGGCTACCTGCTGGCCGGCGGCGTGGCCGCGGCCACGGTCGGGCCCTGGCTGGTGCTCGTCCTCGCCGCCTGCGGGCTGATCGAGGTCGCGGTGCGCGCGCAGCGCGCGCCGCCCGCCCCGCGACCCGGGGCCGCGCGGGCTGCCCGCGGCCATGCTGCCGCTGGCCGTCGCGGTGCCGGCGGCGGCCGGCCTGCTCGCGGTGGCCTGGGAGGGCTTCAAGGTCGGCGCCCTCTCCTACGGCGGCGGCTTCGTGATCATCCCGCTGATGCAGCACGACGCGGTGCACACCTACCACTGGATGACCGCGGGCCAGTTCCTCACCGCGGTCGCCCTCGGCCAGGTCACGCCCGGGCCGGTCGTGCAGACCGTCGCGGTGGTCGGGTACGCGGCGGCCGGAGTGGGCGGCGGGCTGCTCGCCGCGCTGGTCGCGTTCGCCCCCTCGTTCCTGTTCGTGCTGGCCGGCGGCCGGTACTTCGACCGGCTCCGGGCCAGCGCGGCCGTGCAGGCCTTCCTGACCGGGGCCGGCCCGGCCGCCATCGGCGCCATCGCCGGGGCCGCTATCCCGCTGGCCCTGGCCCTGGCCCACCTGTGGCAGCTCGGCGTGCTCGCGCTCGCCGCGGCCTGGCTGCTCGGCCTGCGCCGCGGCGTGGTCGGCGCGATCGTGGGCGGCGCGGGCCTCGGGATGCTGGCGTTCGCCGCCGGTGCCCCGGTGGGGTGACGTTGACCACACCGCGGGCCGCGCGCCTGGCGTTGCGATGCGCGGGCTGACCCTTGATGCTGGGGCCTATGCCAAGAAACGACGAGGTGACGCGGCTGCTCGGCAGCGATTACGGCGAGGTTCTGTGGGAGCCGGGACCGGAGGTCGTCGAGCAGGCCCGGATCACCCAGTACCTGCGCTGGCTGGCCGGGCACCGGGGCGTCGCCGCGGCTGACTACCAGGACCTCTGGGAGTGGTCGGTCGGCCAGCCGGGCGAGTTCTGGGACTCACTGTGGGAGTACTTCGGCGTGCTCGGGCAGCGCGGCGACGGTCCCGCCCTCAGCGGGCAGCTGCCCGGAGCCAGCTGGTTTCCTGGCGCCACGCTGAACTACGCGCGGAACGCGCTGCGCACGGCCCGCACCGACCCGGCCCGGGCGGCCATCATCGCCTGCGCTGAGGACGCCCCGCCGCGGACCTACACCTACGGCGAGCTGGCCGCCGAGGTGGGCCGGGTCCGCGGGGCGCTGCGTGCGCTCGGCGTCGGCCAGGGCGACCGGGTGGCCGCGTTCCTGCCGAACATCCCTGAAGCGCTCATCGGGCTGCTGGCCACGGCCAGCCTCGGCGCCATCTGGTCGTCCTGCTCGCCGGACTTCGGCGCGCACAGCGTGATCGACCGGTTCGCGCAGATCCGCCCCACGGTGCTGCTCGCCGTGAACGGCTACCGCTACGGCGGCAAGGAGTTCGGCCGGGACGAGGCCGTGAGCGAGATCGTCGCCGGGCTGCCCGGCCTGGCCGCCCTGATCATGGTGGACAGCCCGGGCGCCGCCGATCCTGGTCCGGGACCGGCCACCCGGGCCGCGGCCAGCCAGGGCGGGGTGCGCACGCTGGGCTGGGCCGACCTCCCGGCCGCGGCCGGGAACGGCCAGCCGGAGTTCGTGGAGGTCCCGTTCGATCACCCGCTCTGGGTGCTGTACTCGTCCGGAACCACCGGGCTGCCCAAGGCGATCATGCATGGGCACGGCGGGATCGTCCTCGAGCACCTCAAGGCGCTGGGCCTGCACCAGGACCTCGGTCCCGGTGACGTGTTCTTCTGGTACACCACCACCGGCTGGATGATGTGGAACTACCTGGCCGGCGGCCTGCTGGCCGGGGCGACCGTGGTGCTCTACGACGGCAGCGCCACCTACCCGGGCACCGACGCGCTCTGGCGGCTCGCCGCGCAGACCGGCGTGACCTACTTCGGGACCGGCGCGCCCTACCTGCTGGCCTGCGCCAAGGCCGGGCTCGCCCCGGGCCGCGAGCTGGATCTGTCTGCCCTGCGCGGCATCGGGTCCACCGGATCGCCCTTGCCCCCCGAGGGCTTCCACTGGGTCTACCAGGATGTCAGCGAGGACGCGCAGCTCGGCTCGTTCTCCGGCGGCACCGACGTGTGCACCGGGTTCGTCGGGCCCAGCCCGCTGCTGCCGGTGCGGGCCGGGCTCATCGCCGGACGCTGCCTGGGCGCCAGGGTGGAGGCCTTCGACGCCGGTGGCCAGCCGGTCACCGGGGAGGTCGGCGAGCTCGTCATCACCGCGCCGATGCCGTCCATGCCGGTCGGCTTCTGGAACGACCCGGGCGGCGAGAGATACCAGGCCAGCTACTTCGCCGCATATCCTGGAGTCTGGCGGCACGGTGACTGGATCACCATGCTGCCGGATGGCGGATGCGTGATCTACGGACGCTCGGACGCCACCCTGAACCGGGGCGGCGTGCGCATGGGCACCAGCGAGTTCTACCGCGTGGTGGAGCGGCTGCCGGAGGTCACCGACAGCCTGGTGGTGGACACCGGGCAGCTGGGCCGCCCGGGACGGCTGGTGCTGTACGTGGTGCTGGCCGAGGGGCAGCCGCTCGACGACGGCCTGATCGGCCGGCTCCGCGGGGCGCTGCGCGGCGAGCTGTCGCCCCGGCACGTGCCCGACGAGATCCACCAGGTGCCCGGGATCCCGCGGACGCTGTCTGGTAAGAAACTGGAAGTTCCGGTGCGCAAGATCCTCCTCGGCACCCCCGTCGCGGAGGCGGCCGACCCGGACGCGCTGGCCAATCCCGAGGTACTCGGGCTCTTCGCGCCCCAGCAGGAGCCCCGCGTAGAGTCGGGATCAGCCGATGCGCAGCAATCAACGGCGATTGAGGGAAACGCGTGACAACACCACAACGGCGTGGTGCGGCGCCCGTGAGTGACGCCTCGTCCACGGACAGGGAAGCCCTGCTAGCCGAGGCGGCCCAGGCGGTCAGCGCCGGGGACGCGGCCGGCCTGCACGTCGGGGACCTGCTCTGCTATCTCCGGGCGTACTACAAGCACGTCCCGGTCGAGGACCTGGCCGCGGCCGGGCCCGGCCGCGGTCGCGGCGGCCGCGGTGGAGCAGGCCCGGCTCGCCGCGGACCGGCCGCAGGGCCGGGCCCTGGTCCGGGTGCGGCCCGCCGGGTCGCCCGGCGCGTTCGACGCCTCGCGGCGGGTGATCGACATCGTCACCGACGACATGCCCTTCCTGGTCGACTCGCTGACCCTGGAACTTGCCCGGCACGGCCTGGACAGCGACCACATCCTGCATCCCCAGCTGCTGGTCCGCCGGGACGTGGCCGGGGCGCTGCACGACGTGTGCGGGACACTCGCCGCCCGGGGCGGCGACCACGACGAGATCGCCGAATCCTGGACCCACATCGAGATCAGCGGGCCGGGCGGCGACACCGCGCCCGCACACGGCCCGGCCACCCGCAACTCCGCCGCCGCGCTCGAAGCAGGACCTGCACCGGGTGCTGCACGATGTCCGGGTCGCGGTCGAGGACTACCCGCGGATGCAGGCCAAGGCCACCTGGCTGGCGGACCGGCTGGCCGCCGAAGGCGCCGGGGCCCCGGCCGAGACCGTGGCGCTGCTCCGCTGGCTGGCCGACAACCACTTCACCTTCCTCGGCTACCGGGAGTACGACCTGGTGGACGGGCCGGATGGGATGGCGCTGCTGGCGCTGCCCGGGACCGGCCTGGGGATCTTGCGGCACGACAAGACAGGCTCCGCATCCTTCGCCGCGCTGCCGCCCGAGGTGCGGGCCCGGGCCCGGGACCGGCAGCGCCTGATCCTGACCAAGGCGAACTCCCGGTCCACCGTGCACCGGCCCAACTACCTGGACTACATCGCGGTCAAGCGGGTCAACGACGTGGGCGAGGTGGTCGGCGAGCACCGCTTCCTCGGGCTGTTCACCCACGCCGCGTACCACGAGAGCATCACCCGCATCCCGGTGCTCCGGCGCAAGCTGGCCAGCGTCCTCGAAGCCGCCGGGATGACCGCGGACAGCCACGACGGCCAGGACCTGACCGAGATCCTCGAGGGGTACCCGCGCGAGGAGCTCTTCCAGATCTCCGTGCCCGAGCTGACCCCCATCGCGCTGGGCGTGCTCGCCCTGCGCGAACGCCGCCAGACCCGGCTCTTCCTGCGCCGCGACGTCTACGGCCGGTACATGTCGTGCCTGGTGTACCTGCCCCGGGACCGCTATACCACCGCGGTGCGGCTGCGCGCCCAGGAGATCCTCCGCGACGCGTTCCAGGGCGCGGCCGTGGAATACAGCGCGACCGTGGGCGACTCGGCGCTGGCCCGGCTGCACGTGGTGGTCCGGGCCGAGCGGGGCCACCGGCTGCCCCAGGTGGACACGGCCCAACTGGAGGCCAAGCTGGCCGCCGCGGTGCGCTCGTGGGATGAGGATCTCGCCGCCGAGGCGCTGGCCCGGCTGGGTGAGGAACAGGCCGCGGAGCTGCTCGGCCCCTGGGCGCAGGCCATCCCGGAGACCTACAAGGCCGACGTGCCCGCCGCCTACGCGGTGAGCGACCTCACCCGGGTGCGCGGCATGCTCCAGTCCGGCACGCCGGTGGCCTTCGACCTGTGGGAGGCCGAGGGCTTCTCCGGCGGGAAACCCGCGGAAGACACCGGGCAGCCGGGCCCGGACGACCGGCCGCGCGTCTGGCGGCTGACGATCTACCGGACCGGATCGCCGATCACCCTCACCGACGTGCTCCCCCGGCTGCAGCACCTGGGGGTCGAGGTGGTGGACGAGCACCCGTACGAGTTCTCCGGGCCCGGGCTCCCCGCCCCGTTCTGGATCTACGATTTCGGGCTGCGCCCGCGCAGCGCCCGGCCCGCCCCCGCCGCGAGCGCGGCACCGGCGGGTCCCCCGGCCACGCAGGCGCCCGCCACCCGCCCACCGCATCCCGGCCCGGTCAAGGGCCTCCTCGAGGACACGCTCGACGCACTGTGGCGCGGCCAGATCGAGGACGACGGGTTCAACGCCCTCGTCCTGGACGCCCACCTCAGCTGGCGCCAGGTCATGGTGCTGCGCGCCTGCGCCAAGTACCTGCGGCAGGCCGGCACCCGGTTCAGCCAGGCGTACATCGAGCGGGTGCTGCGCTCCAACACCACGGTGACCCGGCTGCTGGTCCGGCTGTTCGAGTCCCGGTTCGACCCGGCCCGGCAGGCCGGGCAGGCCGAGCGGAGCGAGGCCATCACCGAGGAGATCCGCGGTGAGCTCGACGACGTGGCCGTCCTCGATCACGACCGGGTCCTGCGCGCTTACCTGGGCCTGATCCTGGCCACCCTGCGGACCAACTACTACGCCGGCCATGCGGCCGGGCACGCGCCCGGCGGCCCGGGGGAGGTCCCGTACCTGGTGGTCAAGCTGGACGCGGCGGCCGTGCCCGACCTGCCCGCGCCCCGGCCGAAGTACGAGCTGTTCGTCTACTCACCGCGGCTCGAGGCCGTGCACCTGCGGTTCGGCGCGGTCGCCCGGGGCGGGCTGCGCTGGTCGGACCGCAGCGAGGACTTCCGCACCGAGATCCTCGGGCTGGCCAAGGCGCAGGAGGTGAAGAACTCCGTCATCGTCCCGTCCGGGGCCAAGGGCGGGTTCGTCTGCAAGCGGCTGCCCGACGCCGCCGACCGGGAGGCCTACCAGGCCGAGGTGCTGGCCTGCTACCGGACGTTCATCAGCGCCATGCTGGAGGTGACCGACAACCTGCAGGCGGGCCGGGTCGTGCCGCCACCCGGGGTGCTCAGGTACGACGGGGACGACCCCTACCTGGTGGTGGCCGCGGACAAGGGCACCGCGACGTTCTCCGACACCGCCAACGAGATCGCGCAGAGTTACGGGTACTGGCTGGGTGACGCGTTCGCCTCCGGCGGGTCCGAGGGCTACGACCACAAGAAGATGGCCATCACCGCCCGCGGCGCGTGGGAATCGGTCAAGTTCCACTTCGCCACCCTGGATCTCGACGTAGCCACCACGGACTTCACGGTGGCCGGGATCGGGGACATGTCCGGCGACGTCTTCGGCAACGGGATGCTGCTCTCCGAGCACATCAAGCTGGTCGCGGCGTTCGACCACCGGCACATCTTCATCGACCCTGCCCCCGACCCGGCGCGCCAGCTTCGCGGAACGGCGGCGCCTGTTCGGCCTGCCCCGCTCCTCCTGGGCCGACTACGACCCCACGGCCATCTCGGCCGGCGGCGGCGTGTGGTCCCGGACCATGAAGTCCGTCCCGATTTCCGCGGCCGCCGCCGACGCGCTCGGCCTGGACAGCGACGTCCACGCGCTCTCCCCGGACCAGCTGATCTCCGCGATCCTCGCCGCCCCGGTGGACCTGCTCTGGAACGGCGGGGTCGGCACCTACATCAAGGCCAGCACCCAGACGCACGCCGACGCCGGGGACCGGGCCAACGACGCGGTCCGCATCGACGCCACCGCGGTCCGGGCCAAGGTGATCGCCGAGGGCGGCAACCTGGGCGCGACCCAGGCGGCCCGGATCGAGTACGCGCTCGCGGGCGGCCTGATCAACACCGATTTCATCGACAACTCCGCCGGGGTGGACACCTCCGACCACGAGGTGAACATCAAGATCCTGCTGGCCGACAGCGTCAGCCGCGGCGAGCTGGGCGCCGGGCAGCGCAACCACCTGCTCCAGGAGATGACTGACGAGGTCGCGGCGCTGGTCCTGCAGGACAACTACAGCCAGAACCGCGCCCTGGCCTCGTCCCGGGCCCAGGCCGCGGAGATGCTGCACGTGCACAGCCGGATGATGCGCAAGATGGTCCGGGACGGGCGGCTCCGCCGGAAGCTGGAAGTGCTCCCGGGGGACAAGGAGATCGCCGAGCGCCGGTCGGCCGGCCTGGGCCTGACCACGCCCGAGTTCGCCGTCCTGCTCGCCCAGGTCAAGATCGCGGCCGAGGAGGAGATGCTGGCCTCGACGCTGCCGGACGACCCCTACCTGCAGTCGGTGCTCACCGCCTACTTCCCGGAGCCGCTGCGCGAGTCGTTCGCCGGCCAGATGCGCAGCCACCCGCTGCGCCGGGAGATCATCACCACCGAGGTCGTCAACGACATGGTGGACCGCTCCGGGACGACCTTCCTGTTCCGGATGAACGAGGAGACCGGCGCGTCGGTACCCGACCTCACCTGCGCCTGGCTGGTCGCCCGCCGGGTCTTCGACCTGGCCGGCTTCTGGTCCCAGGTGGAGGCGCTGGACGGCCAGGTGGACGTGGCCACCCAGCTGGCCCTGCTGCTGGAGGGGCACAAGCTCGCCGAGCGGGCCACCCGGTGGCTGCTCTACAACCGCAGGCCCCCGTTCGACATCGCCGAGACCATCGATTTCTTCTCCGGCGGGGTGCTCACCGTCTCGTCCGGCCTGCCCAAGCTGCTCACCGGCCGGGACCGGGCCGGTTTCGCCGACCGGCTGGAGTCCTTCACCGCCCGCGGGGTGCCGGAAGGGATCGCCGAGCGGGTGGCCGCCATGGTCCCCGCCTACTCGGCGTTCGACCTGGTCGAGATCGCCGCGGCGACCGGCCGCAGCGTGGACGAGACCGCCGAGGTCTACTTCGACCTGGGCGAGCGGCTGCAGATCACCAGGCTGCGGGACCGGATCACCGCGCTGCCGCGCGACGACCGGTGGAACACGATGGCCCGCGCCGCGCTCCGCGACGACCTGTACGCGGCCCACGCGGCCATCACCCGGGATGTCCTCCAGGTGACCGGCCCGGGCAGCCCCGAGGAGCGCCTCGCCGACTGGGCCCGGCGCAACGAGTCCGCGGTCCAGCGCGCCGGGCAGACCCTGACCGAGATCTGGGAGAGCGACAGGTTCACTGTCGCGATGCTCTCGGTGGCCGTGCGTGCAATTCGCACTCTGGTGGATGCCAGTTCGCTACCGGAACATCCCTGATTTCGCATTGAGCGTAGATCCGGCCACGCCGTTGGCGGGCGATCGTCCTTTCGAATGCCCGCGCTCGCGTAGGCTTTCCCGCATGGCAGGTACCGATCCCGTAAATGAAATCTCGGAACTGTCGTCCACCCTCACCAGCGTGGAGTCCGTGCTCGACCCGGAAGCCATGCGGCGCGAAGCAGACAACCTGAGGGAGCGCGCGGCCGACCCGGGACTCTGGGACGACCAGGAGAGGGCCCAGGCGGTCACCCGCCGGCTGTCCTACCTCGAGGGGGAACTGAGCCGGCTGGACAGCTTGCGCCGCCGCCTCGACGACACCCGGGTGATGTTCGAGCTGGCCGAGAGCGAGCACGACGAGCCCACCCGTGAGGAGGCGACCCGTGATCTCGCGGTCCTCCGCAAGGAGATCGACCAGCTCGAGGTGCGCACCCTGCTGTCCGGCGAGTACGACGCCCGCGAGGCGCTGATCACGATCAACGCGCAGGCCGGCGGGGCGGACGCGGCCGACTGGGCGGAGGGGCTGCGGCGCATCTACCTGCGCTGGGCGGAGCGGCACGGGTACTCCAGCGAGATCTACGACACCTCCTACGCGGAAGAGGCGGGCATCAAGTCCACCACGTTCGCGATCAAGGCGCCCTATGCCTACGGCACGCTGCGCGGCGAGCATGGCACGCACCGGATGGTGCGTATCTCCAAGTACGACAACCAGGGCCGCAGGCAGACCTCGTTCGCCGGGGTGGACGTGATCCCGGTCGTGGAGCAGACCGACCACATCGAGATCCCCGATGACGACATCCGGGTCGACGTCTACCGCTCCAGCGGCCCCGGCGGCCAGGGCGTGAACACCACGGACTCGGCGGTCCGGCTCACCCACCTGCCGACCGGGATCGTGGTCTCCTGCCAGAACGAGCGCAGCCAGATCCAGAACCGGGCCAGCGCCATGGCCGTGCTCCAGGCCAAGCTGCTGGAGCGCAAGCGCGCCGAGCAGGCGGCCAAGATGGCCGAGCTTCGCGGTGACTCCTCAGGCAGCTGGGGCACCCAGATCCGGAACTACGTCCTGCACCCGTACCAGAACGTCAAGGACCTGCGCACCGGGCTGGAGACGGGGAACACCGCCGCGGTCATGGACGGCGAGATCGACGACTTCATCGAGGCGGAGATCCGCTGGCTGCGCAAGCAGCCCACCGAGCAGTGACGGGGTGGCCCCTAGTGGGTCACCTGCAGCATGACGGCCAGCGCCAGCGCGGCCAGCAGCAGCATGGCGATCACGGGCAGGCTCAGGCCGCCGGAGTGATGGTGCATCTGGGCCCGTGCCGACTGGCAGGCAGGGCAGCGTGCCTCGACCACCGGCCCCGCACAGCTGGCGCAGATCAGGTCTTCGCAACTCATCTGGGTCCCTCCCTCAGCAGGCACCGGTGTCACTTCCGCGGTGTTGGACGTTCGGAGCCAGTTTCCCCCCTAGACTGGCCCCTGGCCAAACCGGACAGTCCGCCAGAGCCGGGAGGGCCATACGGCGGCCGGATTCCGGCTGCGGCGTCCGCATTCTGTCGAGCGTTGTGATGGGCCTGTGATCCACTTCGATAACGTCACTAAGACGTACCCGAACCAGGGCCGCCCGGCCCTGGAGAACGTCACGATCGACGTCGAGAAGGGTGAGTTCGTCTTCCTGGTCGGGCCCTCGGGCTCGGGCAAGTTGACGTTCCTGCGGCTGATCCTCAAGGAGGAGAAGCCGACCGACGGCAAGATTCATGTCGCCGGCAAGGATCTCGCCCGCCTCACCAACTGGAAGGTCCCGTATCTGCGCCGCAGGATCGGGTGCGTGTTCCAGGACTTCCGGCTGCTGCCCAACAAGAACGTGTACCAGAACGTTGCCTTCGCGCTCCAGGTCATCGGCAAGCCCCGGCGGTTCATCCGCAAGGTCGTCCCCGAGGTGGTGGACCTGGTCGGGCTGGAGGGCAAGCACGACAGGATGCCCGACGAGCTGTCCGGCGGCGAGCAGCAGCGGGTCGCGATGGCCCGGGCGTTCGTGAACCGGCCGATGATCCTGCTGGCCGACGAGCCGACCGGGAACATCGACCCGGCCACCTCCATCGGGATCATGAAGGTGCTCGACCGGATCAACCGGACCGGGACCACGGTCGTCATGGCCACGCACGACGCGGCGATCGTGGACTCCATGCGCAAGCGCGTCATCGAGCTCGAGTACGGGAAAGTTGTGCGCGACCAGTCTCGCGGGGTGTACGGCCAGGCGTACTGACCAGCTCAGCGGCCCGTCCCGGGCCGCTGACGGGGGCTTGGGCGGTACCGATACCGAGGAATTACCGAGGGATCAAGCGACCATGCGTGCACAGTTTGTCTTCCAAGAGGTCTGGACCGGCCTCCGGCGCAACCTCACCATGACGGTGGCGCTGGTGGTCGTCGTGGCGATCAGCCTGTCGCTGCTGGGCACCGGGCTGCTGTTCGTCAAGCAGGTGGACAACACCCGGACCTACTGGCAGGGCCGGGTCCAGCTGTCCATCTACCTGTGCACGGCGACCAGCGTGAGCCCGCAGTGCAAGCAGAACGGGCCGGCCACCCAGGCCCAGCGGAACTCGATCTACCACGACCTGACCGCGCTGCGGTCGCAGGGCGTGGAGGCGGTGTACTACGAGTCGCAGTCCCAGGCCTTCGCGCGGTTCAAGCAGGACTTCGCGCAGGACCGGTCGTTCTCCAGCCTGGTCACCCCGAACGAGATCCCGGACTCCTTCCAGGTCAAGCTGCGCAACGCGCAGGCCGACTTCCCCGTGGTGGCCGGCGCCGTGGAGGGGCGGCCAGGGGGTGGACAACATCGTGAACGTCGAGTCGATCTTGTCCAACTTCTACAAGCTGCTCGACGGGGCGCGGAACGCGGTCATCGTGGTCGCGATCATCCTGGTCATCGCGGCCATCCTGCTGGTCGCCAACACGATCCGGCTGTCCGCGTTCAACCGCCGCCGGGAGACCAGCATCATGCGGCTGGTGGGCGCATCCAATTTCTATGTTCAGCTACCATTCTTGCTAGAAGGCATCATCGCGGGAATGTTCGGCTGGCTGATCGCCGCCGGGTTGCTCATCGCCGTGAAGACCCTGGGTCTCGACGCGCTCCAGCAGTACTTCCCGTACAACGTCCGGCTCAGCCTCGCCGACCTCATCGAGGTCATCGTCCTGGCCATGGTCATGGGAGTGGTGCTCTGTGGCGTCACGTCCTTCCTCACCCTCAGGCGCTACCTTCGCGCGTGACGCCAGCGGACGCTAAGACATGGCATCCAAGGCAGTGACATCCCGGCAGCAGTCCACCGTTGTGGCCCGCAACCGGCGGGCCAGGCACGACTATCACCTTGAGGACACCGTCGAGGGCGGGCTGGTCCTCACCGGCACCGAGGTGAAGTCGCTGCGGGCAGGCCGGGCCTCGCTGACCGATGGTTTCGCGCAGATCCAGGACGGGGAAGTCTGGCTGCACGGTGTGCATATCCCGGAGTACACCCAGGGCACCTGGACCAACCACGAGCCGCGGCGGCCCCGCAAGGTGCTGATGCACCGCAAGGAGATCGACCGGTTCGCCAGCAAGGTGGCCGAGCGGGGGCTCACCATCGTTCCGCTGTCGCTGTACTTCAAGGACGGGAGGGCCAAGGTCGAACTGGCCCTGGCCCGTGGCAAGCGAAGCTATGACAAGCGTCATGATCTGGCCGAACGCGACGCCGCCCGGGAGGTAGAACGTGCCTTCCGGCGGCGCGGGTGATGGCGAAGCAGGCCGTGGCCTCCTACCGTAGACGTGGGGCGCACGCGGCCGCACGCAGGCACGCCACGCCCTTCGTCGGAGTCAAACGCGTTCCGCAGCCTGCCGTCGGCGGGCGCGTACCCGGCAGCGGCGGCATCGGGGGATTGGTGGGCGGCCTGCGATTGAGGTCGCGGCAGCTGAAGCTGGGTGCCGCCGGTTTGGTGGTCCTCCTGCTGATCATCGGGGTCGCGGGCGGATTCGCCAGCGGCGAGCCATCCGCCGAGCCGGCCGCGCAGCAGTTCCTGCTGGCCTGGGCCCAGGGGCAGTACAAGACCGCCGCGGCCCTGACCACCGGCGACCCCGGCGACCGTGACCACCGCGCTGCGCACCGCCTACCAGCAGCTGGGGGCGGCGGCCTACTACCTGACCATGGGCCCGATCGACCAGCACTCCGGCACCGCCGAGGCCCACTTCTTCGCCTCCGTGGACCTCGGCCAGGACGGCGCGCCCTGGAGCTATGAGGGGCGCTTCGCGATGCGCAAGACGTCCGTCCGGCTGGCGGGTGCTGTGGAGCCCCTCGGTCATCAACCCCGGCCTGCGCCAGGGACTGCGGATGGCCGTGGTCAGCCGGATGCCGGCCCGCGCCCCCCTGCTGGACGCCGAGGGCACCCCGCTCATCCACCCGTCCCCGGCCTGGGTCGCCCAGGTCCGGCCCGGGCGGCTGGCCCACCCGGAGGAGACCGCGGACAACTTCGCCACGGTGACCGGGCTGGATGACCAGCAGGTGCTCAGCGTGATCGACGCCGCCCCGCAGACCCACCCGCTGACGCTGGTCACGCTCTCCCCGTCGGCCTACGCCAAGCTGCGCAAGAAGCTCGGCAGGGTGCCCGGGCTGATGATGCGCCGGGTGTCGCTCCGGCTGTTCGACACCAGCGCCGCCGACGTCACCGGCACGGTCGGCACCGAGCTGGCGCCCGTGCTCCAGGCGCAGGGCGTCACCTACCGGCCGGGAACCACGGTCGGTGTCTCCGGGCTGCAGCAGGTGTACCAGCGGCGGCTGGCGGGTTCCGCGGAGACCGAGGTGATCGCCGAGAACCAGGCCGGTCACCAGGTGGCGATCGCTCAAGCAGTGGGACGGCACCAAGGGCACCGCGGTCCGCACCACCATCGAAGGCCGGGGTGCAGCGGGCCGCGACCAGCGCGGTCGCGGGCCAGCCTGCCGCCTCCGCCATCGTCGCGGTGCAGGCCTCCACCGGGCATATCATCGCCGTCGCCGACCACCCCGGCGGCGGGACCCGGGTGGATCCGCTGGCCGGGCGCTACCAGCCGGGCGAGGCGTTCACGATCGTGTCCGCGGCCGCCCTGCTGGCCAACCGCACCATGCTGGACGAGCAGATTCCCTGCCTGCCCAGCACCAGGGTCGGCGGCCGGACCTTCACCAACGTCCCGGCCGTGTCGGGCCTCGGCGACCCAGCCGCTGTTCAGCATGGACTTCGCGCAGTCCTGCGGGACCGCCTTCACCACCCTGTCGCAGGGCCTGACCGGCTCCCGGCTGGCCAGCTCCGCGACGGCCTTCGGCCTCGGCGCCCAGTGGAAGCTGCCGCTCAGCGCGTTCTCGGGGTCGTTCCGGGCGTCCCAGACCCAGGGCGGGCTCGCCGCGGACACCATCGGCGAACAGGGAGTCCAGGTCAGCCCGCTGGCCATGGCCCTGGTCGCGGCCGGGGTGGACTCGGGGAAGTGGCGTCCCCCGGTGCTGGTGACCTCGCCGCCGGATCCCGGCCTGAGCCCCGCGGGTCGTGGCCAGCGCGCAGACCGTGGTCTCCCTGCGCACGCTGATGCGTGACGCGGTCACCTCCGGCGCCGCCCGCGGCGCCAACCTGGGCGGCGCCCCGGTGTACGGGCAGGTCGGGACGGCCCGGGCCGCGATCGGCTCGAAGTACTGGGCGCACTGGTTCGTGGGCTACCGGGGTGGCGTGGCGTTCGCCGTGCTGGAGCTGACCAAGTCCCCGTCCACGTCCGCCGTCCCGCTGGGCGCCTCGTTCCTGTCCGGCCTGGGCTGACCGCCCGCTGATTCCGCCCTGCTCCGGGAGCCGCGGAGGGCCGCGAATGCCTGCGCCACCAGGCTTCCCGGCGGCCGGCGATTGCGGAGCGTGAACTAATCCAAGATTTTTGTGACTCAGAGCAACCATATGACTACTCTCCGACGTCTTACCTAATGACTGGGAGCCGCTTGGGGGGTTGCGCCCCAGTCGCCGTGATGAGAACCGGACCTCATCTCGGGGGAGGTCCGGGCATGAAGACCGGCCCCGACCCTGCCGGTCGACCCCCGTGGGCGCACTTCGGCCACCGCCAGCGCCCACGGGGGTGTCTCATCACCACGTGGGGTGCCCGATGGGGCCCGCTTTGCGGGCCGCCCATCGGGCATCTTGCGTTCACCGGGGCAGGGCGGAATCTCGCTTGGTCGTTCAGCGTTGGATCCTGTAGCGTCCGGATGGACGACAACTCAACAGGGGGTGACAGGCTTCGACTTCAGTGGTTGATCCAGGGGAAGCGAGCCGAGGACGGCGGACATAACCTCGTTAACACTGTGACCGCAAACCTCATAAGTGCCAAGGTTAAGCGCACTAACCTCGCTCTCGCGGCCTAACTAACCGCAGGGTATGAGGTTTGTCAGCCCGGGGATGCCTCCGACCCGGTGTCTGGCATCAGCTAGGGGGATCCACCGCCCAGCCCGGTCGCGGGACTGGTCGGGACATCTAACAGCGACTGAGCCCGTCGGCAGCCTGCCTGCAGGACTGCCGGGGCCGAGAAAAGCGACGCAGGATGCGCTCGGAGAAGCCCTGGTGATGTACTGAAGGACGCGGGTTCGATTCCCGCCACCTCCACGAGGCGGGCCACGCTGCTCGCCGGCCTACGGCCGGCGCGGCGTGGCCCGCAGTGCTTTTCCGGGGGACACCCCCGGACCCCCGAGGCTGCATGTGCCGGGCGGTGGCCGGTCAGCCGGCGCCGGTCCGCGACGCGGTGACCACCACCGTGGCGTACTCCATCAGGAAACTGCCGCCCATCGCGTCGATGGCGGCCCCGGCCCCCTCCAGCACCTGCGCCAGCTGGTCCGGCGCGAGCTGGGTGAGGGCACCGAGGGTGGGCAGCTGGTCCAGCCACTCGTCCCGGGTGTAGGACCGCTCCCAGTCAAAGCGCCACTGCTCGGGTTCGCTGAACTCGCCTGCCGCCCGGATCCCGTCGGCGATCTTGGTGAATAGCGCCTGGTAGAGGTCGAGAGCCGGCCTCGATGCCGGTCCGCTGAGGTTGAACGGCGAGTCGGGCGCCACCCGCCGGTAGACCGTGGCGAGGGCTTCCGTCACCTCGGGCGGGGACTGGAACACGTGGTGGAAAGGCGCGATCCGGCCGCCGGGCCGTAGCACCTGCGCCGCCCGGGCCGCACCGGCCACCGGGTCCACCCAGTGCCAGGCGGTCCCGGCCACCACCGCATCGAATTCCCGGCCCGCGGGGTCCCAGGCCTCGAACGTCGCCACCTCCACCGCCACCCCGGTCCGCCGCGCGACGCCGGCCATCCGCGCGTCGGGCTCGACGCCGAGCACCGTGCAGCCCGCCGCCTGGAACTGCCGGGCGGCCGTGCCGGTGCCGCAGCCCACATCCAGGACGCGGGGCCCGGGGCTGGCGGCGACGATCCGGTCCACCAGGGCGTCGGGGTAGCGCGGCCGGGTCCGGTCGTAACGTTCGGGGTCCGTGCCGAACGACTCCGCTACCTGCCGCTGGTGGTGAGGTTCGGGACCGGGCGCTGGCTCCGGCGCTACAGTGGGCATGCGCCCACTATAAATGGGCATCCGCCCACTCGTCAGCCGGGCCGGCCAGGGGAAGAGAGGCACGGTGCCCACCGGGGTAGCCATCCGCGACGCGCGCGAGCAACTGTTCGGCGCCGCCGAGCGCGTCCTGCTCCGGGCCGGGCCGAACGCCCTGACCAGCCGGGCCGTCACCACGGAGGCCGGCTGCGCCAAGGGTGTCCTGCACCGCCACTTCGCCGACTTCGACGCCTTCCTGGCCGAACTCGTGCTCGATCGCATCGCCCGGATCGGCGGCCAGGCCGCCGCCCTGCGCGAGTCCGCCGGGACCGGCACGGTCGCCGGCAACCTCACCGCCGCGCTAACGGACGTGTTCGGGCCGGTCGCGGTGGCGGTCGTCGCCCTCATCACCTTTCGGTATGACCTGCGGGCCCGGCTGCGCCAGGCCAGGCCGGCGGTCGGTGTCCCGCTCCTGACGGAAGCCACGGCCATGATCGCCTCCTACCTCACCGCCGAGCGGGACCTGGGCCGCATCGCCGCGGACGCCGACATCGGCGCGCTCGCGCCCACCCTGATCGGGGCCGGGCACCTGCTCTTCGCTGACCGCGAAGGCGGGCCGCCCGGGGACGGAGCCGTCCGCAAGGTCGTGACCACCGTCATCGCCGGCGTCGCGCGTTAGCCGTCACCGGGTGGCCGGCCGGGGCCGCGGGCATCCGCACGGCCTGAGCGGGGTCATCCCCCCTGGCTGGAGCCCAGGCCCGCGAGCTTGCACTGGACCCGGGTCTGCCGGGACTGGCTGTCGGTGTGGGCGTAGGCGCTGCGGCAGATCGCGGCGGCCTTGCCGCCGCACGCGTGGATGACGGCCCCTCCGGTGGAGCTGACCACCGAGAGGTTGATGCACCCGTTCCTGGACTGGTCGTAGTTGCCCTGATGCAGGCCGGACCACACCCCGACACCCGCGAAGATCACCAGCGCAGCCGCGCAGATCGCTCCGATAACCCACTTCCCCCGGCGGGAAAGCGACTGTCCGAAGTGTTCCGGGTTGCGGCCTCTCATGCTCCCTGAGCATAAGGGACGCTGCTCAGGCCAGGGCGGCCCAACTGGCGTAACACCCCAGGATGACGAGCACGGCCGCGGTGATGACCCGGACCACGCTGACGTTGACGAACCGGAGCAGGCCCTGCCCGCCGGCCACCGCGATGCCGGCCACCGCCGCCATCGCCAGCAGCGCGCCGGCCCCGACCGACCACGGCGAGTGGTAGCGGGCCGCGAGGTTGACCGTGAGCACCTGGGTCAGGTCACCCCACTCGGCCAGGAAGATCACCACGAACGTGGTGATCGCGCTGCGCCGCCGGCGCATCACGGCCTGCGAGGCATCGTCCTGCTCCTGGTCGTCCCCGCCCCGGAGCCCGTCGTAGAGCGCGAACCCGGCTCCGGCGAAGAATGTCAGGGCGACGGCGAGTTCGACGGCCCCGTGGGGAAGGATGTCGATGAGCAGCACGCCCACGGTGGTGGCGATCACCACATGCAGGGCGAACGCCGCGGTCGCCCCGAGCCAGACAGCGAAGGGGCGGCCCCGGGTGGCCATGACCAGGGAGGCGAACATGGTCTTGTCGGGCAGTTCGCCGAGGAAGATCACGGGGAAGACCGCGGCGAGGACGCCAAGGTTCACGCTGGCCCTTTTCTGTGCCGGTCCCGGGACCTGTCCGCCGGCCAGAATGAGGGCACGCCTTCATCCCGCCCACGGACAGCCCCGTGACGTATGGGATGAAGGTCTCGCCCGCCTGCATCGAGCGCAGGCTTGGCAACCGGGCGCCGCTGGCGCCAGCATGTCGATTACCAATCGGGGGCTACTCCCCTTCGCCGCCAACTTTAGTGCAGCGGGGGCCGATGACTGAGCCGAAGCCTGCGAATGATGACGGGGAGGACACCGCGTATTTCCGGCCGGGCAGATCCGCCGGAGCGGGGTCCGGGACGGGCGGAGGCCGCCGCGTCCAGCGCGACTTCGAGCGGGGACTGTCCCTGGCCCGGCTCACCGTGGTGCTGCCCGTCGCCGTCCTGGTGCTGTCCGGGATCGGTGCGTACATCTACGGAACCGCGGTGGCGGTGCACTCGGTGGCCGACATCGCTGATCATCCGTTCCTGGAGCACAACCTCCGCCTGTTCCTCGTCGAGATCGACCTGTTCCTGATCGGGGCGACGCTCATCATCGCGGCCATCGGCCTCTACGAGTTGTTCGTGGCCCGGATCGACCCCGCGAGCACGCGCCGCCCGATGCCGGACTGGCTGGTGATGAACGACCTGAACGACCTCAAGGCGCGGGTCATCTCCATGATCATCCTGGTGTCCGCGGTGAGCTTCGCCGACGTGCTGCTGGAGTTCGGTAACGAGCTAAAAGTGCTCTACCTGGCCGCGGGCGTCGCGGTCTTCATCCTCGCGCTGACCGTCTACCTGCGGTTCGGCTCCTCCGATAACGGTGGTGATCACGCATGACGGACGTGAACAGCCAGGTAACCCCCCTCCGGGTCACGGCGCAGGTCCACGTGCGGGCCCCCCAGGAGCAGGTCTGGCGGCTGGTGACCGACTGGTCCCGCCAGCACGAGTGGATCTGGGCCACGCGGGTCCGCGGCGGCCAGGGCCTCGGCGCCACCGTGGTCGGCTGGACCGGGGTCGGCCCGGTCGGCTTCACCGACACCATGATCATCAGTGAGTGGGAGCCGCCGCGCCGGTGCGTGGTCCGGCACACCGGCCGCGTGGTGCGCGGCTCGGGGATATTCGAGGTGATCCCGGACGGGACCGAGTGCGACTTCCGCTGGACCGAGGACCTGGACCTGCCCCTGCCGCCTGACGCTGGGCCGGCTGGCCGGGCTGGTCATCCGGCCCATCGCCGAGTGGAGCCTGGCCTCGTCGCTGCGCCGGTTCGCCCGGCTGCTGTAGCGCCGGGGACGTTTTGCTGTAGCCCCCGGGCTTCTGGATGCCCTGGCCCCTGGACACGCCGGGCCGCTCGCCCCTATCCTTGACTGTATGGTCAGTCAGGACTTTGCCTCGCCCGCCGCCTCCCCGGTCCGCCCGCCGGCCCCGCTCGATGAGGCCGCCGTCCAGGAATCGCTGCGGCCGTTCGGCAGCAGCCGGATGCTGCCCCGCGCCGCCTACGTGGACCCGGATGTGTTCGCCTGGGAGCGCAAGCACTTCTTCGGCGGCAGCTGGATGTGCGTGGGACGCAGTGCCCAGACGCCGGCCGCCGGGGACATGCGCGCCGAGCCGGTCGGCGAGGGCAGCGTGCTCATCGTCCGCGGCGACGACGGCGCGCTGCGCGCGTTCGCCAACTTCTGCCGCCACCGCGGTCACGAGCTCCTGCCCTGCGGCGCCTCGGCCCAGGCCGGCGTCATCATCTGCCCGTACCACTCGTGGACCTACGGCCTGAAAGGGAACCTGCGCGCCGCCGCCGGCTTCAAGAACCGGCCCGGCTTCGACGCCGACGCCTGGGGCCTCGTCGAACTCCCGGTGGAGGAGTGGCACGGGCTGGTTTTCGTTGATGGATCTGGAACTGCCGGGCCGCTGGCCGATTCCCTGGGCACCCTCGATGAGCTGATCGCCCCGTACGAGGCAGGCAGGCTCGTGGTCCGCGGCCAGCACGATTACGAGGTCGCGTCCAACTGGAAGATCCTGACCGAGAACTACCACGAGTGCTATCACTGCCCGCAGATCCACCCGGAGCTGTGCAAGGTCAGCCCGCCGAAGAGCGGCGAGAACTACTCGGCCCCCGGGACCTGGATCGGCGGCTGGATGGACCTGCGCGACGGCATGACCACGATGTCGCTGGACGGCACCAGCCGCGGGGTACCGCTGCGCCACCTCGACGCCACCGGGCTGCGCACCGTCATCTACGTCCAGGTCTTCCCCAACATCCTGCTCAGCCTGCACCCGGACTACGTGATGATGCACCGGCTCACCCCGCTGGCCGCGGACCGGACCCGGATCGAGTGCACCTGGGCCTTCGCGCCCGAGGCGGTGGACGCGCCCGGGTTCGACCCCGGCTACGCGGTGGACTTCTGGGACATCACCAACCAGCAGGACTGGCACGCCTGTGAGTCGGTGCAGCGCGGGCTGACCTCGCCGCACGCCATCCCGGGCCCGCTGTCGGCCGAGGAGGACGCGGTCTACCAGTTCGTCACCATGATCGCCCGGGGCTACCTGGGCCAGCCGGTCTGGAACACCGGCAGCCCCACCGCCGCCACCATCGGCTGATCACCGGCCGGGAATCCGCCGCGGCAGGCCCAGCACGGAAATTCCCTCCGCAACGAAGACCGTGCCAGCGCCGGTGCCGCCGGCTCGCGACGGTGCGCAGGCTGGCCGCGGCCCGGGGGTAGTGCTGTTGCCGCAAGCAGTGACATGCTCGGGGGGACAGACGTCACACACGGGGGGGATTTTGATGGCTGAACTGCTGATCCTGGAGTTCGCGGGCCTGAGCGATGCCGACTACGCGGCAGTGAACGGCAACCTCGGCATCGACATGGAGACCGGCAAGGGCGACTGGCCCGCGGGCCTGCTGTCGCACGCGGGCGGCCGGAGCGACGAGGGCACGTTCGTGGTGACCGAGGTGTGGTCGTCCCGGGACGACCAGGCCGCGTTCATGGAGTCACGGCTGGGCCCGGCGCTCGGGGCCGCGGGCGTGACCGTGGTCCCCGACGTCCGCTGGGTGCCGCTCGTGGCGTATCACGTCCCCGGGACCTGATCCCCGGCCCGGTCCGCTCCTGGCTGCCCTGGCCTCGCGGCCTGGTCATGGCCAGAAGGCCAGGTTTGCGTATCGCCGGGCCGGGCGCGCCGTCTCGGACCGCGACGGGCTGGCTGCCGGACGTACAGTGAATGTGCTCCCGGGAGGAGACGCCATGAATCCCGTCCTGGTGATTGGTGTGGTCTTCATCGTCCTGCTGGCCTGCGGGGTCGTGTATGACGTGAGGCGGCGCCGCCTGGATGCTGCCCGCCGCAACCTCGGCCTGGAGGCACGAACGGCGCGCGGGGCCGCCGAGTCGCACGGCGGGGTCGGCGGCGCGGACGTCCAGGGCCGTTACGGCGGGCCCGGCCTCTAGTTCATCCAGTTCAGTCCCAGGCACCACTGGCCGACACCCTGGCCGCCAGCGCCGGTCACGCGAGAGCGGCCG
Source organism: uncultured Actinomycetes bacterium (assembly GCA_963851025.1). Lineage (GTDB taxonomy): Bacteria > Actinomycetota > Actinomycetes > Streptosporangiales > Streptosporangiaceae > RYN-230. The sequence goes on along the minus strand of CAWKOA010000022.1, from coordinate 105,656 downwards.
GGCCGCGCTTGGTCATCTGCGCGGCGATGATGGCCCGCTGGACCTCGCTGGTGCCCTCCCAGATGCGCTCGACCCGCAGTTCCCGGAAGAAGCGCTCGGCCACGTTCTCGCGCATGTAGCCGCGGCCGCCGAAGACCTGGACCGCGCGGTCGGCGACCCGGCCGGCCATTTCCGAGGCGTACAGCTTGGCCATCGAGCACTGCGCGTGGGCGATCTTCACGTCGATGCCGCGGTCGATGCCGCGGGCCGTCTCGTAGACCAGTGACCGGGCCGCGAACAGTTCGGTCAGGCTGTCCGCGAGCATGGCCGCGACCGTGCCGAACTCGGCGATCGGCCGTCCCTGGACCTGCCGCCCGGTGGCGAACGTGGTCATCTCCGCGGTCAGCCGCTGCGCGGCGCCCAGGCAGCGGGCCGCGACCATCAGCCGCTCGAACCGGAACCACTCGTAGGCGAACGACATCCCGTCCCCCTCCGCGCCGATCAGGTGGGCGGCGGGCACCCGGACGTCAGCGAACGCCACGATCGGGTGGTGGTGGCTGATCGTGTGCGAGTACGCGGGGGTGCGGACCACGCTCACCCCCGGGCTGGGCAGGTCGACCAGGAACATCGCGTGCTCGCCGGCGTGCGGCCCGCCGTCCAGGACGGCCTGGAAGAACGCGAAGTCAGCCGAGTTGTACGAGGTGACGTGCCACTTGACCCCGTTCAGCAGGTAGTCGCCGCCGTCCCGGCGGGCGGTGGCCTCCAGGGCGGACACGTCGGAGCCGGCGCCCTCCTCGGTGATCGCGTAGCACTCCTCGCGCTCCCCGGCGATGGCCGGGCGGACGAAGTGCTCGATCTGGTACGGGGTGGCCACGGGTGGCAGCCACGACGGGGGAGTGGCTGCCACCCAGCCGAGCGCGTTGGTCACCCGGCCCATCTGCTCCTGGACGAGGACCTGCTGCAGCGTGCTGCAGCCGCCGCCGCCGAGTTCGCGGGGCATGTTGGTGGAGGCCAGCCCGAGCTCGCGGGCCCGCTTCGCGTGCCCGGCGACCACGTCAGCGGGCAGGTCCCCGCCACCCATCTCGGCCTCCACCTCGAACGGGATGAGCTCGTCCGCGAACGCCGCGGCCCGCGCCTGGAGGGCAAGATCCTCGTCTGACAATCCGTACACGCTGAGCTCCTCGCCGGGTTCGCCCGGGCCCATCCGCGGGCCGGTCCGCTGCTGCCGAACGTCTTGACTGACTGTTCAGTTTATGTCAGCATCGGGTTCGTGCCAATGCCCCACACCGGCCCTGCGGATACCGCCGACGTCGTCGTCGTCGGCGGCGGGACCGTGGGCGCCTGGTGCGCCTACTTCCTGCGCCGCGACGGCCTGCAGGTCATCCTGCTGGAGAAGGGGATGCTCGGCCAGGGAGCGAGCAGCCGGGCCGCGGGCGTGGTCCGGGCCCAGGGCGGTACTCCCGAGGCCGTGCGCCTGGGGCAGTGGTCGCAGAGCTTCTACCGCCGCCAGCGCGACGAACTCGGCATCGACTCCGGTTTCGTGGCCCAGGGCTACCTGCTGCCGTGTTTCACCGAGGCCGAGGTCACCGCGGCCCGGGAGCGGATGGCCATGCAGCTTGACCTGGGACTGGACGTCGAATGGCTCAGCCCGGACGAAGTGGACCAGCGCAACCCGACCCTGGCCCCCGGCCGGACCCTGGGCGGCACCTTCTGCGCGGACGACGGCTACATCACCCCGCCGCGGAACGTGACCGCCTACGCGGTAGCGCTGGCCCGGTCCGGGGTCACGGTCCGCGAGCAGGTCCGGTTCCTCGGGCTGCGGCGCGACGGGGACCGGCTCACCGGGGTGCAGACCAGCGCCGGGCCGATCACGGCCGGGTCGGTCGTGCTGACCGGCGGCCCGAAGCTGGCCGAGGTCGGCCGGCTGGCCGGGCTGCGGATCCCGGTGGGCGGGGCCCGGCACCAGATCGCGGTCACCCAGCCCCACCCCGGCCTGGACCCCTCCCGGGTGCCCATGGTCTTCGACCTGGCCTCCGGCCTGTACTGGCGCCCGGAAGAGGGCGGCCTGCTGTTCGGGATGAGCAACCCCGAGGAGCCGCCCGGCTGGGCTACCGAGGTGGATGAGCCCTACCTGGCCCTGATGCGCGCCCGGCTGGACCGGCTGGTCCCGGTGACCGCCGGGCTGGGGCTGCGGCGGCTGTGGGCGGCCACCATCGACTACACCCCTGACCACCTGCCGATCATCGGGCCCGCGCTCGGCCGGGACGGCCCGGTGCCCGGGGTGACGGTCGCCGCGCCGGGCGGGGCCGGCATGATGTGGGGCCCGGGCGTGGCCCGCGCCGCGGCCGACCTGGTCCAGTCCGGCTTTTCCGCGGTGGTGGACACCGCGGGCCTGGGCCTGGACCGCTTCGACGAGCAGGGCCGCAGCAAGGTCCCCACCGACCCGATCGCGCTGCCGTTCCCGCCGTCAGCCTGACGTATCCCTAGAGAGGACCGAACGCACCATGACCGATACCACCCCGCTGACCCCCTTCCTGTCCGCCGCCGCGCTGCACGGGGAACTGGAGGACTGGGGTCCCCTGGCCGAGGCCACCGGCGACCCGATGCAGACGTCGGGCACCACCACGTGGGCCGAGGGCGACCTGGAGGTGGGCGTCTGGGAGTGCACCGCCGGCCCTTCCTACTGGAAGCTGGAGACCAACGAGGCCATCCACATCGTCAGCGGCCGGATGACGGTCACCCCGGACGGTGGCGAGCCCCAGGACATCGGCCCCGGCGACAGCGCCGTGTTCCCGGTCGGCTGGGCCGGGACCTGGCAGATCCACGAGACCATCCGCAAGCTCTACGTCCTGTTCTAAGCCTGGAGCAGGCCGCGGTAACGTTCCCGGAACGATCACTGCGTAGCGTGGTGTCTCATGGAGCAGCCGCAGCCAGCAGGCGGACCGGGGGCAGCCGGGCCGGGCATCCTGGCCCGGCGCTCCCGGCTGGCCTCTCCCGCGACCGCTACCGTGCTCGGGGCGGCCGCGGTGATCCTGACCGCCCTAGGCGTGATCCTGGCTGACCTGGTTCACCAGCTCACGCTCCTCAATACCTGGGCCGGGATCCCGGTCTTCCTCGGCTACGCCGGGGTCGGGGTGGTCATCGCCCGGCGTCAGCCGGGTAACCCCGTGGCCTGGGCCCTGATCGGCTTCGTCCTCCTGACCATGATCAGCAACGACGCCGGTTACTACGCGGTGTACAGCTATCGCCTCGGTCACCCCGGTCTCCCGCTGGCCGCGGCGGCCGCCGCCCTGGTGCCGCTCTTCCTGCCTGGGATCGCGCTCTTCCCGGTGGTCATCCTGCTGTTCCCGGACGGCAGGATGGCCTCGCCCCGGTGGCGCTGGGTGCTCTGGGCCTACGCCGGGCTGGTGGCCTGGGCCACCGCGGCCACCCTGGCCCAGACGATCGCTGTCCTCGCCGGGCACCATGTCCGGCTCGACGGCACCGGTGACGTCGTCACCCGGGGCCACCCGGCCAGCGACACGATCCAGGGAACCATCGTGGTCGCGGTCCTGGCCATCTGGCTGTCGTTCGCCGCACACCAGGTGCTGCGCTGGCGGAGGGCGTCCGGTGAGCGGCGGCAGCAGCTGAAGTGGCTCGCCTGCGGGGGGGCGGTCACCCTGGTCACGTTCATCGGGGCCACCGTGGCCGGCTTCACCACCGCGGCCGGCCAGGTGCTGTCGCTCGGCGTGGTGGCCCTGCCGCTGAGCATCGCGGTGGGGATCCTGAAGTACCGGCTCTACGAGATCGACCGGATCATCAGCCGCACCCTGGCTTACGCTCTGGTCACGGGGCTCCTCGTCGGTGTCTACGCCGGCCTGGTCCTGCTGGCCACGCAGGTGCTGGCGCTGTCCTCCCCGGTCGCGGTGGCCGCGTCCACGCTGGCCGCGGCGGCGTTGTTCGCACCCCTGCGGCGCCGGGTGCAGCACGTCGTGGACCGGCGGTTCAACCGGGCCCGTTACGACGCCGACCGGATGGTGGCCGAGTTCGCCGCCCGCCTGAAGGACGCGGTAGAACTCGACTGGGTCCGGGCCGACCTGGCCAGCCTGGTCCAGCAGGCCCTGGAGCCCGCCCACACCTCAGTCTGGGTCAGCCCGGCCGGTGCGGAACCCGCCGCCCGCCCGCGGCAGCGGGGTTAGCCAGGGGTGCTCACCCGGGCCGCACAGCTCGGTGAGCAGTTCACTGAGGTCGGTGGTGATCACGAGGTAGGGCCGGGCCGATCCGGTGACCGCCTGCGCCACGTACCGGTCCTCGCGGCCCGGGTAGGTCTCGACGGTGATCGTGTGGCCCGGGCAGTGCGCCGCGAGGGCGTTCAGCTGCTTCTGGGCCCGGCGCCGGGCCAGTAACACGGCCTGGTCGCGTTCCAGATCGCCGCGCAGGCCGTCGCCGTCCGTCTGCTCTGCCATGGGTATCCCTTCGTCGGCCGGGCACGTAGGTGCAAGCTTTCGTCGCAGCGCGTAACGTGCGCTACAGGCCGGCCGCTACCGGGCGGCTGGCCGGGGCAACGGGAAGAAGGAGGAAGGAGTGGCCGCCAGAAGTAAGGATGACGACGGGCCGATCACCGGTGTGGAGGCCTTCGCCGGGGAATTACGCGCCCAGCGCGAGGCAGCCGGGCTGACCCAGGTGCAGCTGGCCAAGTTAATGGGCTATTCGGAGTCGGTCGTCGCGAAGCTGGAGACCTGCCGGACCATCCCGTCCCCGCAGCATGCGGCCCAGGCCGACGAGGCGCTGCGCACGCCGGGCACGTTCCGCCGCCTGCGGCAGGCGATGCTGAACCGCTCCTATGAGTCCTGGGTCCGGGCCCTGCTGGAGATGGAGGACCGGGCCACGGTGCTGCGGTGGTGGGAGCCGCTGGTGGTGCCGGGGCTGCTGCAGACGGAGGCGTACGCCCGGGCCATGATCCGCGCGGGGCGGCCAGGTGACAGCGACGCCGAGGTCGAGCAGATGGTCATCGCCCGGATCTCCCGCCAGGCGATCTGGGACCGGAAAGACCCGCCGCCTCCGATGCTGTTCGCCGTCCTCGGGGAGGCGATCCTGCGCCAGCGCGTCGGGGACGCACAGATCATGCGTGACCAGCTCGGCCATCTGGCGGAAATGGCCGGGAACCCCCGGGTCACCGTCCAGGTGCTGCCGTTCGGCGCGGCGGCGCACCCCGGGATGCTGGGCCCGTTCCTGGTGGCCAGCTTCGACAGCGACCGGGACTCCGCCTATCTGGACAACGCCCTGGACGGGCAGGTCACCGAACGGCGTAATCAGGTTGCGCGGATCACGCTTCTTTATGATTCACTCAGGAGCGTGGCGCTCTCACCTGGGGCGTCCACGGAATTGATCATGAAAGTAGCTGATGAGACATGGCGGACGTGACCGGCGCCATGTGGCGCAAGTCCTCCTACAGCAGCGCGAACGGCGGTGCCTGCATAGAGGTGGCGAGCAACCTGCCGGGCATGGTCGCGGTACGCGACAGCAAGGCTCCCGATGGGCCGGCGCTGGTTTTCGCCCCGGCGCAGTGGCAGGCCTTCGTGGCCCGCGTGAAGACCGGCCAGTCCGGCCCGCGCTGAGATTTGATTACGGTGTGCTTATGGGTCCGGCTCCACGGGTAGCGGGCGCCTGACCGGCGGCTAGCCTCGGCCGTGTGAGTCTCGTTTCCGCGCTGTACGCCAGGTTCCGGCTGATCGCCAGCGAGCTGGGCAAGTTCGGCATCGTCGGCGTGCTGGCCTTCGTGGTCACCGACGCCGGCACCAACCTGCTGCACTTCCGGGCGGGGCAGGGTCCGCTGACCGCCAACGTGATCGCCACGATCGTGGCCATGGCCGTCTCCTACGCGGGCAACCGTTACTGGACGTTCCGGCACCGCCAGCGCACCGGCGTGCGGCGCGAGGGCATCCTGTTCCTCCTGCTCAACGGGGTGGGGCTGGGCATCCAGCTGGCCTGCCTCGGGTTCGCCACGTACCTGCTGGGCCTGCACGGGAAGCTCAGCTACAACGTCGCCCTGGTGGGCGGCATCGCGGCGGCCACGCTCTTCCGCTACTGGTCCTACAAGCAGTGGGTCTGGCGCGCGGCGACCCCGGCGACCCCGGTGGCGCCCCGGCCGAGGGAGATCGCCCTGCCGTGAGCCGCGTCAGGCCGTAGGGCCTGCTGGCGGGTGAGGTTCGGCTCTGGCTCCCCGCCTGGGGGCCGCCTACCGTGGTGCCGAGTAGGCGGGCGACCGGGGGCACGTACGCGCCCTGGCTGCCCGTCGTGCGGCCGACCGGAGGTTGTGAGATGGCCGACAGCAAGGGCGCCGCCCGGGCACCAAGGTCACGTTCGGCACCCAGGGTGATAGCACCGAGGAACAAAGTGAACGTTGCCCTTCCCTTCTCGAAGATCACGGTTGGGGAACCGGTGAAGATGAGGGCGGGGGACTGGATCAGCCTGGCTGGCCTGGGGGTCTCGGCCATCGGATTCAGCGTGGCGATCTGGCAGTTCATCCGCATCGCACATGCGTCGGAAGCGGACCAGGCCAGCCACCGGGCGAACGGCTAGAGCGGTCTGCGGGCCGGATCGGACTTAAGTCTCGGGCCGGATTTCACCGGGCCTGGAGTCACCACGGGCCGCGCGGGAAGCGGCGCTCCCAGCTGCGCTCGCGGATGACGGCACCGTCCGAGCGCAGCTCGCGGCGGAAGCGGTAGCGCAGCGACGTCGCGTCGCCGTCCAGGTCCAGGGTGGACGACGTGACCAGCAGCCGCCCCGCCAGGTGGACCTCGGTGCGGGCCTCGCCGTGCGCGGACGCCTCCGCCGGCCGGTCGTCGTGGACCTCGTAGCGCAGGTACTCCTCGTCCACGACCCGGCCCCACGGGAACTGCGACCCGGAGGTGCCCCGCCAGGACACGGCGGCGGTCCCGGACTCGTCGCGCTGCACGGTCCACCGCACCGGGAGGATCTCGCCCCAGTGCCGCACCCCGCCGGGCGGCTCCTCCGGCCCGGGCCCGGGGAACACGGGTTCGGGCAGGCCAGGCTCCGCCGCGGGGACCACCGGCAGCACCAGCCGCGTCCCGGCCGGCCCGAGCCGCAGCTGCGAGGTGGCCGGGGACGGCGTCGGCCAGATCATCGGCCACAGCGCGTTGGACACCGCCAGCCGGATCCGGTGCCCGCGCGGGAACACCCAGGACGTGACGTGCAGCTCCAGCGGCAGCCCCCCCTCAGCGGCCTCCCCGGCGGCCGGCGGCGGATCGCGCAGCGGATCCGGAACGCCCGCCCGGCCCGCCCCGGTGACCAGGGTGACCGTCCCGTCCGGCGCGACGTCACTCAGCCGCGCGAACCAGTGCGGCGGCCCCGCGCCATCCGGCCCGGCGTCCGCGCTGCCGCACAGCTCGACCCGGGGGAAGCCCAGGATCTCAAGGTCAGCCTCCAGCGGCGCGGAGTCGAACGTGAGGCTCCACGCGTCCGCGCCCCGCTGGTCGGCGGTGAGCTCGCCCCACCAGTGCCCCGCCGCGATCCCGGCCGACGGCACGTACCGCAGCGACCGGGCCGACGCGGCCGGAGCCGAGGCGGACAGCGACCCGTCCGGCCCGCAGAACCAGGTCCGCAGCTCGGCCCGCTCCGGCGGCAGGGCGTTCTCGTGGCGCCAGCGCCCGGGGATCGCGGCCAGCTCCACGTCCGGCGGATGCCAGTCCCGCACGTACACGGTGACCGGCGGCTCGGCCATGATCCCGTTCTCGGTGCCCTTGAGCCAGTGGTCCCACCAGCGGACCGCGTCCGCGCGCCACTCGATGGCCGGGCCGGGCACCGCGTTGTGCGGGTAGCTGTGGTTCCACGGGCCGATCAGCACCCTGACCGGGGCGGGCACGTGGGCGAGCATCCGCGGCACCGAGTCCCGGTACCCGTCGTACCAGCCGCCGATCAGGTAGGCGGGCACGGTGAGCCGCCCGTATTCCGGCCGCAGCGAGGCGCGCCGCCAGAACGGCCCGTCCTGCCCCTGGGCCAGGAAGCTGATCAGCCAGGGCTCGGTGTCCATCCGGGCCAGCGCCTCGTCGTCCAGCCGGAACTCCGGCGCGGGCGGCAGCATGTTCAGGTGGTCGATCATCAGCGCGTACTCGTCGAGGTGCGGCAGCCCGTCGATGTAGTGCACGTCGTCGTGGAACAGGTCGTCGGAGGCGTCCACCGCGAGGATCGCCTTCAGCGCCGGCGGCCGCCGCAGCGCGACCTGGATCGCGTTGAAGCCACCCCAGGAGATGCCCTGCATGCCGACCGCGCCGGTGCACCACGGCTGGGCGGCCAGCCAGGCGATGACGGCCTCCGCGTCGCGCTGCTCGGTCTCGGTGTACTCGCCCCCGGGCAGTGTCCCGCCGCTGCGCCCGGTGCCGCGGATGTCCACCCGGGCCCCCGCGTAGCCGGCCCGGGCCAGGTACGCGTACAGGTCGTGGTCGCGGGCCAGCATCGCGTCGTCCTTGCGGTACGGCAGGTACTCCAGCAGCGCCGGGACCGGCGCGGTGTCCGCGCCGTCGGGCAGGTAGAGGGTGGCGGCCAGCTCCACCCCGTCCGGCATCGGGATGCCCGCCGGGCGCACGATCATCGCGCGCCCACCGCGCCGCGCAGCAGTTCCAGGAACTCGTTCACCCGCCGGTCCCGCTCCTGCGCCGACGGGGCGCCCCCGAACAGGCCCGGGTCCAGCTCCTCGGTGACCATCGCGTCCTGGACCCGGTCGGTCAGCCAGTCGACCATGGAGGCGATCATCCGCGGGTCGATGTCCCGGCGCACCTCACCGCGGTCGATGCCGAACCGGACGAACGCCCGCGTCCCGTACGGGTCCTCGCGCGCCAGGAACTGGGTGATCTCGCGGCGCAGCTGGAGCCCGGCGCAGTAGTTGCCGATCAGCGTGACCCGGTAGGGGATCCAGTCCTCGTGGATGAGGTGCGGGGTGGCGCCGATCCAGTACCGCAGGACCGCGAAGAAGCCCGCGCCGCAGACCTCGGCCGGCGCGTCCAGGTAGGCGGGGAAGGACCGGGCCGCGGCCTGGTAGGCGGCCAGGAACAGGCCGGCCTTGGTGTCGAAGTAGCCGAACACCGCCCCCTTGGACACGCCCGCCTGCGCGGCGATCTCCTCGGCCCGCGCGTCCTCGTAGCCGCGGCGCGCGAAGTGCTCCATGGCCACCTGGAGGATCCGCTCCTGCCGGGCCCGCTGCCGCTCCGGCGCCCGCCGCACCACCGTTCCCTGACCAGTAGTCATATAGCGACCTGCCCGTGTTCCCTGGTTCGGCTTCATTGACTTTCCGGAGCTGAGCTAACCATACTCAGCTCACGGGAGCGCTTAAATGACCTTTAGTCAGAAAACGGAACTTATCGCGTGACTGCCACACCGGGCTGGGACGTCATCGTGGTCGGCGCCGGCCACAACGGCCTGACCGCCGGGGCCCTGCTGGCCCGGGCGGGCCTGTCCACCCTGGTGGTGGAGGCCCGCGAGGCGGCCGGCGGATGCTGCGTCACCGAGGAGATCGCGCCCGGCTGCCGGGCCTCCACCACCTCCTACATCGCGAGCATGCTCCGCCCCGAGGTGATCCGGGCGCTGGACCTGGGCGCGCACGGGCTGCGCATGGTGCCCTGCGAGCCCGCCCTGCAGGTCGCCCTGGATGACGGCGAGGTCGTCGCCGACTGGAACGACCCGGAGCGCACCGCGGCCGGGCTCGCCCGGTACTCCCCGGCCGACGCGCGCGCGTTCAGCGAGGTGCACGACGAGCTGCGCCGGCTGGCCGCCCGGCTGCAGCCCCTGTTCATGGAGCTGCCCCCGGACACCCGGGCCACCGGCCTGCGCCGGGTGAGCGAGGCACTGCGGGTCGGCCGGCACCTGCGCGGGCTGCGCGGCACGGACGTGGAGGGCCTGACCCGGATGCTGACCGGCAGCCTCGGCCAGTTCATCGACGAGCGGTTCGAGTCCCGGCAGGCCCGGGCCCTGCTCGCTGGCCAACAACCTGTACGGCAAGCACGGCGGCCCGTACCAGCCCGGCACCCTGATCGGGCTGCTCTTCCACCTGCTCACCGGCGGCGACGACGCGGTCCAGGGGTTCTTCGGGCACGTGATGGGCGGCATGGGCGCGATCAGTGACGCGATCGCGGCGGCCGGGCAGGCGCACGGGATGCGGATCCGCACCGGGGCGCCGGCCGCCCGGATCCGGGTGGCCGCGGGCCGGGCCCGGGGCGTCACGCTGGCCGGCGGCGAGGAGCTGACCGCCCGGGTGGTGCTGTCCGGCGCCGACCCCAAGCGGACCTTCCTGCACCTGGTGGACCAGGCCGACCTGCCCGGGGAGTTCCGGGCCGCGGTGGCCGGGATCACCATGGACGGCCCCTGCGCCAAGGTCAACCTGGTCCTGGACGCCGAGCCGCAGGTCCGGGGGATGCCCGCCGGCGCCGGCCCGGGCCAGCGGGCGCTGTTCACGCTGCCGCCGGACCTGGCCGTGGCCGACGCCTGCTACGACCGCTCCAAGCGCGGTGAGCTGGCCGGCGCCGACCAGCTGTTCGTGGACTGCGTGGTCGCGTCCGCCGTGGACCCGTCGCTGGCCCCGGCGGGGCGGCACATCATGACCTGCTTCGTGCAGTACGTGCCGTACCGGCTGGCCGAGGGAACCTGGGACACCCGCCGCGACGAGCTGGGTGACCGGGTCCTGGCCCGGATCGCGCGGTTCGCGCCCAACGTGCCCGGCGCCGTGCTGGCCCGGCAGGTGCTGACCCCGCTGGACCTGGAGCGCACCTACGGGCTGACCGAGGGCAACATCTTCCACGGCGACATCCAGCCCGGCCAGCTGTTCCACATGCGGCCCGTGCCGGGCTGGGCGCGCTACGCCACCCCCGTCCGCGGCCTGTACCTGTGCGGCGCCGGCGCCCACCCGGGCGGCGGCGTGACCGGGGCGCCCGGCTACAACGCCGCGCACCGCGTCCTGGCCGACCTGCGCCGGGAGCGGAAGGCCAGGCGGAGGAGGGCCGCGTGAGCGCCGACGTCATCGTCATCGGGGCCGGCGTGGCCGGCGCCTCGATCGCGTTCCACCTGAGCCGGCTCGGGGCCGGCGACGTGCTCGTGGTGGACCGCGGCCACGGCCGGGTCGGGGATGAGCAGCCGGTCGTCGGCGATGATCCGGATGCACTACACGTTCCGTCCCGAGGTCGAGCTGGCCGTGCGCAGCGACCGGATGTTCGCGTCCTGGACCGAGCTGACCGGCCGGCCGGCCTTCGTCCGCCGGACCGGCTTCGCCCGCCTCGTGCTGCCCGGCGAGGAGCAGGCGCTGCGGGCCAACGTGGCCATGCAGCGCGACTGCGGGGCCCGCGCCGAGGTGCTGGCGGCCAGGGACTTCGCCGCGCTCGCGCCGGGGCTGCGCACCGATGACCTGACCGAGGTGGCCTGGGAGCCGGACGGCGGCTACGGGGACGGCGCGCTGGTCGCCGGGGACCTGCTGGCCGCGGCCCGGGACCGGGGGGTGCGTTACCGGCCGCACACGCCGGTCCGGGCGCTGCTGCGCGAGGGTGACCGGGTAACCGGCATCCAGACCCCGGACGGGCCGGAGCACGCCGGGATCGTGGTGGCGGCGGCCGGGGTGTGGTCCCCGGCCCTGCTGGCCAGCATCGGCGTGGACCTGCCGATCGAGACCGAGTTCCACCAGGTCGCCGTGCTCAGCCACGCCCCCGGCCAGGGCACCCCGCTGGCCTGCATCGACTCCACCACGCAGACCTACTTCCGCCCCGAGGCGGCCGGACACCAGGACCCTGGTGGGCAGCTTCACCGGCCCCCGCGGCATCGACCCCGACCGCGTCGCCCCCCCGCCCACCGCTGGCCCGGCTCATCGTGGTGCGTTGTACGCCGCCGGCGGGGCACAACCCACCACGATGATGGCCCCAGGGGGCGGGGCCCCCGGGGCCGAGGGGCTGGCGGGGCTGGCGGGGCTGGTGGGGGCGGCGAGCCGGCGGGTGCCCGCGCTGGCGGACGCGGGCCTGGTGACGGGGATCACCGGCGTGTACGACATGACCCCGGACGGCCGGCCGATGCTCGGCGGGTGGCCCGGGCTGGACGGGCTGGTGCTGGCGGCCGGGTTCTCCGGCACCGGCTTCAAGATCTCCCCGGCCGTGGGCGAGGCCGTCGCCGCGCTGGTCACCGGCCGCCCGGTCGCGGGCAGCGTGGATATCACGGCGTTCCGCCCGGGCCGGTTCGCCGAGGGGCAGCCGGTGTCGCCCCCGTACCCGTACTCGGACGACTGAGGAGGCGGGCGTGGCAGACGGCGGTGAGCGGGCGGCCAGGCAGTCAGGGGCGGAGATCGGCCGTCAGCCGCGCGGGGCCCGCGGAGCGCGGCCCGGAGGCGAGCGTGGCACAGGCGGCCAGGCCACCCGACGACGGCGTGCCGCTGGAGCGGAGCCTGCCCGGCCCCAGCTACACCAGCGAGGCCGAGTTCGCCCGCGAACGGGACCGGGTCCTGCTGCCCGGCTGGTTCTGCGTCGGCCGGGCCGACGGCCTCACCGAGCCGGGCTGCTACCTGGCCGCCGACGTGTGCGGGGAGAGCATCATCGTGGCCCGGACCGGGGACGGCGGCCTGGCCGGCCACTACAACCTGTGCCGCCACCGGGGCTCGCGGCTGGTGCCCCGGCCCACCGGCCGCGAGCCGGCCCCGGCCCGCCTCCGGCCGGCCAGCCCGCCGGGCCGGTGACCAGCGGCCGGTTCCCCGGCGCCATCCGCTGCCCGTACCACGCCTGGACCTACGCGCTGGACGGGACGCTGCGCGCCGCGCCGTTCCTGCCTGAGCTGCGCGAGCACCGCGCCGCGCTGTCGCTGCACCGGGTGGACGTGGCCACCTGGGGCGGGTTCGTGTTCGCCCGGCTCGAGCCGGGCGGCGGCCCCGGCCCGGCGGCCCCGCTGGAGGCCGCCCTCGGCGAGATCCCGGCCCGGGTGGCCAGATATCCCCTGGCCGAGCCTGCGCGCCGGGGCCCGGCTGCGCTACGAGGTGGCCGCCAACTGGAAGGTCATCCTGGAGAACTACAACGAGTGCTACCACTGCGGGCCGGTCCACCCGGAGCTGTGCGAGCTGGTGCCGGCCTTCCGGCGCGGCGGCGGCGACCTCGACTGGGCGGCCGGGATCCCGCACCGCCCGGGCGCGACCACGTTCACCTCGACCGGGACCACCCGCCGCGCGCCGTTCCCCGGCCTGTCCGGGGCGGAGCGGACCCGGCACTTCGGCGAGCTGGTGCTGCCCAACCTCATGCTCAGCCTGTCCGCCGACCACGTGGCCGCGTTCACCGTGTGGCCCCGCTCCGCCGGGCAGACCACGGTGCTATGCGACATCCTGTTCCATCCGGCCGAGCTGGCCCGGCCGGATTTCGACCCGTCCGACGCGGCCGGCTTCTGGGACCTGGTGAACCGGCAGGACTGGTCCATCTGCGAGCAGGTCCAGGACGGCATGGGCTCGCGCCGGTTCTCCGTCGGCTACCTGGCCCCGATGGAGCAGCCCAGCGCCGACGTCGGCCGGTACGTGGCCGCGCGGCTGGATACGGCCAGCCCGGCTGCCGGGCCGGCGGGCTGACGTGCCCCGGACCTCAGTTCTGCTGCGCGGCCCGTTCGGCCATGGTCACGACCCCGACCGCCTGCGCCTGGGTCATGCCCAGGTCCGCGGCGATCAGCCCGGCGATCCGCCGCTCGGAGTCGGTGAGCGGCCCGTCGGCCATGCCGACCCGCACGGTCTCGGCCAGGAACCACTCCTTCGGCGTCCGGGGTGAGCTGCCGCGCAACCTGGCTCGAGCGCGCTGCGGGTGGCCTCGGCGGGCTGGGCGGCGCGGCCTCCAGGTCCGCGTCGGAACACCCGCGGCGCCCGGCCCCCTGGACGGCGGCGACGGCCCGCTGCCGGGCGGCGGCGCTGCGCCGGGTCACCCGCCGCCAGCATGGCGGCCGCCGCCGCCCGCATCCCCGCGGGCAGGCCGCCTGCATCTGGGCGGCGGTCGGCAGGCTGAGAACGTCCGTGACGTAGCGGGTCTTGCAGGTCATGCACTGCACGTGCGCGCCGGTCTTGGTGAGCGGGATGACCGGGATGAAGAACAGGGTGAAGAAGCGGCGCCCGGCGCGCCGCCGGTACTGCCGGTCGCCGCCGCACGTGCGGCAGCCCGGCCGTTCCCTGGCTGACCGTGTGGTAGAAGACCCGAAATCCCCAGCTGAGCAGCATTGCCCTTCCTTCCCGGTGATACCTCCCGGACCGGCCCCGGCCCGCGCGCGGTCCGGGCCCGCCCATGACGGCGCAGCCGGGCCGCTGGTGCTACCCGCCCGGCCAAACGTGATAGACCCGTTTCCAGGCGCTATGGGCAGGTCCTGGCGCCGTGATCAGGGACAGGAGGGATCGCGCTGGTGGCGACGAGCCGGGACGTAGTGGTGATCGGGGGCGGGCACAACGGGCTGGTGGCCGCGGCCTACCTGGCCAAGGCCGGGCTGGACGTGACGGTCTGCGAGCGGCGCCCGGTGGTCGGCGGCGCGGCGGTCAGCGAGCACCCGTTCGGCCCCGACTACACCGTGACCTCGCTGTCCTACGTGGTCTCGCTGCTGCCCCCGGACCTGGTCACCGACCTGGGCCTGACCCGGCACGGCTACCACGTGTTCCCGCAGGGACCGTACTTCGCGCCCCGTGCCGACGGCCGCTACCTGCGGCTGCCCGACGACCCGGCGCAGCGGCACGCCGAGATCGCCAAGTTCTCCGCCGCGGACGCGGACGCCTACCCGCGGTACGAGGCCCACCTGGCCGCCCTCGGCCAGGTCCTCGGCCCGCTGCTGGACGAGGTGCCGCCCCGGCTCGGCTCCCGGCGGCCGCTGGACCTGTGGCGGCAGGGCCTGCTGCTGCGCCACCTGCGCGGGCTGGACGAGCGGGGCGTGGTGGACGTCACCCGGCTGCTCACCGGCAGCATCGCCGACCTGATCGAGGAGTACTTCTCCAGCGACGCCATGCTCGGCCTGCTCTCGGTGTCCGGCGTGATCGGCACCTGGGCCGGGCCGCGCTCGGCCGGCACCGCGTACGTGATGCTGCACCACCACATCGGCGGCGTGGACGGGCAGGCCGGCGCCTGGGGCTTCCCGCGCGGCGGGATGGGCGGGGTGACCAGCGCGCTGGCCGCGGCGGCCCGGTCGTTCGGGGCCGAGATCCGCACCGGTGCGCCGGTCGGCGAGATCCGCACCCGCGACGGGCGGGTGGCCGGCGTGACGCTGGCCAGCGGCGAGGAGATCGACGCGGCCACCGTCATCACCACCGCGCACCCGCAGATCTCGTTCCTGGAACTGCTCGACCCGGCGGCGCTGCCCGGCGACTTCGTGGCCGACATCCGGCGCTGGCAGACCCGCAGCGGCACCGTCAAGATCAACCTGGCCCTGGACCGGCTGCCCGTGTTCACCAGCCACCCGGCGCCGGACCCGCAGATCCACGGCGGCACGATCGTGCTGGCCGAGAGCCTGGACGACATCGAGACCGCGTTCCAGCAGGCGGTCGCAGGCGCGGCCGTCGGACCAGCCGTTCGCGGATATCTGCATCCCCAGCGTGTTCGACGACTCGCTCGCGCCCCCCGGCCAGCACGTCATGTCGATGTTCACCCAGTGGGTGCCGCACGGCTGGGCCGCCGAGCCGCACGAGGCGGAGCTGGACGCCTACGCCGACCGGGTCATGGCCCGGATGGAGCAGGTCGCGCCCGGGTTCACCAGCTCGGTGCTGCACCGGCAGGTGATCGGCCCGCACCGGATGCAGGAGGAGTACGGCCTGGTCGGCGGCAACATCTTCCACGGCGAGCTCAGCCTGGGGCAGATGTTCCACGCCCGTCCCGCGGCCGGTTACGCGGACCTGCGCACCCCGGTGACCGGGCTGTACCAGGCGGGATCGGCCACCCACGGCGGCGGCGGGGTCACCGGCATCCCGGGCCGCAACGTGGTGCACCAGGTCCTGGCCGACCGCCGCGCCGACCGGCTCCGCGGCCAGGCGGCCCGGCTGAGGGAACGGGCCGCAGGGCTCGCCTCCACCGCCCGCCGGGGCCGCCGCTGACCAGGCGCCGCTGACCAGGGAAGACGCCATGGTGGCACCATACTGAGCCACCCTGACTTGATATGGCGCCATAATGATGCCATGATGGCGTCATGGACCTCACCCAGTACGTCAGCGACCTCCGGCATCAGCTGGCCGTGGCCGCCGAGGCCGGCGGGGATGACGCGAGGGCCCTGGCCGAGCGGCTCACCGCGCCGCTGGAGTCGGCGGCCCGCCTCGCGCTGCTCGACGCCCTGTCGGCCGCGGCCGCGGAGATCACCCGTGACCTGGCGCCCGGCTCGGTGGATGTGCGCCTGCGCGGGCGTGAACCCACCTTCGTCGTGACCCTGCCGCCCGCGGACGAGCCGTACGAGAGCCCGGCCGGCCCGGCTGAGGGCGGCACCGCCCCGGCCGCGCCGCCCGAGGGCGACGAAGGCGGGACGTCGCGGGTCAACTTCCGCCTGCCCGAACACCTCAAGGCCAGGATCGAGGACGCCGCGGCCCGGGAGGGGCTCTCGGTCAACGCCTGGCTCGTCCGGATCGCCGCCGCTGCGGTGCAGTCCCCGGACGACGTCCGCGACCAGGGCCGCCGCGCACCGCGAGGCGGCCAGCGCTTCACCGGCTGGGTGCACTAGCCACAGCCCGCCGGCGGGCTGAGTGCACTACCCGCCACCCGGCGGCGGCCCACAGCTACTCCTTCCGCGTCCCGGAACACGGACGCCCAGCCTGACCCCTTCGGAGGGACTGTTATGCCTGCATTCGATACTCCCGGCCCCATCACGGTCGTGATCGAGATCGGCGTCGGCGACGCCCGGATCACGGCGACCGACCGGAGCGACACCGTCGTGGAGGTACGCCCGAGCGACAGCGGCGCGCGCGACGACGTGCGGGCCGCGGAGCAGACCCGGGTCGAGTACACGGACGGCCAGCTGCTGATCAGGGCGCCGAAGGGCTGGAGACGCTACAGCTTCTCCAGTGACGGCGGCTCGATCGACCTGGCCATCGGCGTGCCCGCCGGCTCACATCTGCACGGCCATTCCGCCGTCGCCGCCTTCCGCGGGGTGGGGCGGCTGGGCGACTGCCAGGTCAAGACCTCCGTGGGCGACATCCAGCTCGACACCACCGGTGCGCTGGACGCGAGCACCGCCACCGGCGCCATCGTGGTGGACCGGGTCGCGGGGCACGCCGAGGTCAGCACCGGCTCGGGCCGGATACGCCTGGGCGAGGTCGACGGCACGGCCGTGATCAAGAACTCCAACGGAGACTGCTGGATCGGGGGCGCCGCCGGCGACCTGCGGGTGGTCGCGTCCAACGGGGACATCTCCGTCGATCACGCGGACGCCGGCGTCACGGCCAGCACCGCCACCGGCAGCGTCCGGATCGGCGACCTGGCCCGCGGCGTGACATCGCTCAAGACGGCCAGCGGTGATGTCGAGATCGGCATCCGCGCCGGCACCGCCGCCCGGCTGGACCTGTACACGCACTTCGGCGCCGTGCACAACCAGATGGAGACCGCCGACGGCCCCGGGCCGTCCGACCAGACCGCCGAGGTACGGGCCCGCACCAGCCACGGCGACATCGTGATCCGCCGTTCCCCGGGACGCCCGGAGTGAACTCATCGAAGGAGAGGAAATGACCGCGACCATCCCCGCCCGGGCCCCGGCCCGGCTGGCGATCTCCGCCACCGGAGTGCGCAAGTCGTTCGGCGACCACCTCGTGCTGGACGGCGTCGACCTCGCCGTGGCCGAGGGAACGGTGTTCGCCCTGCTCGGCCCCAACGGCGCGGGCAAGACCACCATGGTGCAGATCCTGTCCACGCTGCTGCCCGCCGACGGTGGCGAGATCCGCGTGGCGGGCCACGACCTGGCCCGCGATCCCGACGCGGTGCGCGCCGCGATCGGGGTCACCGGCCAGTTCTCGGCAGTGGACGGCCTCCTCACCGGTGAGGAGAACCTGCGGCTCATGGCCGACCTGCATCACCTGGGACGCAGCGCCGGGCGGCGCCGCGCCGCGGAGTTGCTCGGCCAGTTCGACCTCTCCGGCGCGGCGGGCCAGGCGGCCGCTACCTACTCCGGGGGCATGCGGCGCCGGCTCGACCTCGCGATGACCCTGGTCGGCCGCCCCCGCCTGATCTTCCTGGACGAGCCGACCACCGGCCTCGACCCGCGCAGCCGCCGCACCATGTGGCAGATCATCCGCGACCTCGTCGCCGGCGGAGTCACGATCTTCCTGACCACGCAGTACCTGGACGAGGCGGACCAGCTCGCGGACCGGGTCGCCGTACTCGACCGCGGGAGGCTCGTCGCCGAGGGCACCCCCGGGGAGCTCAAGCGCCGGATCCCCGGCGGTCACATCCGCCTGGAGTTCGCCAGCCAGCACGACCTCGACTCGGCCGCCCGCATCATCGACGGGGCAGCCCGCGAAGACGAGGCGCTCACCCTGCAGGTGCCCAGCGACGGCAGCGTCCCGGCGCTGCGGGCCCTGCTGGCCCGGCTCGACGCCGGATCGGTCGAGATCGAGGCCCTGTCCCTGCACACCCCCGATCTCGACGACGTGTTCCTCGCCCTCACCGGGGCGCCTGGCCAGGAGATGGAGACCCGCGCATGAGTACCCTGTCCTACGCCGTTACCGATTCGGCCACGATGCTGCGCCGCAACCTCCGGCACATGCGGCGCTACCCGTCCATGACGCTGCTGATCGTGGGCATGCCGGTCGTCTTCCTGCTGCTGTTCGTCTACGTCTTCGGCGGCACGCTGGGCGCCGGGCTGGCGGGCGTGCCCGGGGACCGGGCCGCCTACGCCAGTTACGTCGCGCCCGGGATCCTGCTGATTACCGTGGCCGCCGTGGCGCAGGGGACGGCCATCTCGGTGGCCACAGACATGACCGAGGGCATCATGGCCCGGTTCCGGACCATGGCCATCTGGCGGGCCTCGGTGCTGGCCGGCCACGTCCTGGGCAGCACCATCCAGAGCCTGCTCAGCCTGGCCTTCGTGACCGGCATCGCGCTGCTGACCGGATTCCGGCCGACCGCGGGCGCGCTGGGCTGGCTGGAGGCCCTCGGGATCCTGCTCATGACCAGCTTCGCCCTCACCTGGCTGTCGGTCGGCCTCGGCCTGGCCGCCAAGAGCGTGGAGACCGCCAGCAACTCGCCCATGTTCCTGCTGCTGCTGCCGTTCCTCAGCAGCGGGTTCGTCCCGACCAGCTCGATGCCGCCCGGCCTGAGGTGGTTCGCCGAGTACCAGCCGTTCACGCCCATCATCGAGACCCTCCGCGCCCTGCTCAACGGGCGCCCGCCCGGCCGTGACGCGGTCATCGCCGTGGCCTGGTGCGCGGCCATCACGCTGCTCAGCTACCTGTGGGCCAGGAGGCTGTTCAACACTCACCGGGCGCGGTAACGGGAAGCCGCTGAAGTTTGGCTAAATAAATTGATGCACCGTATTAGGCCGGGAATTGCCGGGCGGCTGGGTAACCGGCTGTGCATCATGACCGTCAAAGTAAAGGCCCGGCGCTGCGCCGCGTGCTAGCGTCCCCCCGCAATCAGCAGCACTAATGACAGGGGGCATCATGCGCAGACTTCTGGGCGCGGCGGCGGGCACGCTTTCCCTCGCCGCGGTTATCGCGGGCACCAGCGTCACCGCCGCCAGCGCCAGCACGACGAGCAGCCGGATCGAGCACTACCAGTTCGTGAGCGTTTCCGCCACGTCGCCGCGGGCCAGCGCCATCGCCTGGGGCGCGTTCACCGCGGGTGGCACCATTAACATCAATACCGGGCTCATCCGCTTTCCGCGCGGGACTTTCCGGGCCATTCATCACCGGACCGGCGGCGTCGGCCAGTTTAACCGGAGGACCTGCCTGCTGGTTTCCGTGGAGCACGGCACGTACAAGCTGGCCGACGGGACCGGTAAATACCGGCATATCAGCGGCCGGGGGACCTATACCAGCCGGGTCAGGGCCGTGTTCGCGCGCAACGCGAAGGGGCGGTGCTCGCAGTCGAAGCCGCCGCGGGCCTTCCAGGACGTCATCAACGCCCGGGGGCCGGTCCGCGGCGTACCCAGCCACCCGAGCACCCTCCACCCGTGGGTGGCGTCGCACCGGTCAGCCCGCCGCGCCGGCTGAGGCCAGCAGCGACCACACTGCCGCTTCCAGGTGGCCGGCCCGCGTGAACGGCGCGATCCGGCCGGGTCCGGGGCCGGGCGGCCGCTGGCCGGCGCGTAGGCGGCCCGCTCCGCCCGGCCCCCGGCCCGGTCACGCGAGGCTGGACAGCGCGGCCTGCAGGACGTCGGCGAGCGGCGTGACGGGCCGGCCGAGCAGGCGCGGCAGATCGTCGCCCGCCACGTGGAGGGCACCCTGGGCGGCGGCCCGGTCCGAGTCGGCCAGGACGGCGGCCACGGGCTCCGGGACCCCGGCGCCGGTGAGCGCGCGGGCGTAGGCCTCCTCCGGAAGGTTGGTGTACCGGACGTCGCGGCCCGACAGGCGGGAGATCTCCGCCGCAAGCTGGGTCAGGGTGAACGGCGTGCCGCCCAGCTCGTACACCCGGTTCCCGTGCTCCTCACCCGCCACCGCCGCCGCTGCGGCCTCCGCGTAGTCGGCCCGCGCGGCCGCGCTGATCAGGCCGTCGCCTGCGGCGCCGATGAGGCCGTGCTCCAGGATTACCGGCAGGCTGGCGGTGTAGTTCTCGATGTACCAGCCGTTGCGCAGGAAGACGTAGGGGAGGCCCGAGCGGATCAGGGCCTCCTCGGTGGCCCGGTGTTCGCGGGCGAGGACCATGTCCGAGGTGTCGGCCTTGGGCGCGCTGGTGTAGGCGACGAGGCTGACACCCGCGTCCGACGCGGCATCGACGACCGCCTGGTGCTGGGGGATGCGCTGGCCGACCTCGCTGCCGGACACGAACAGGAGCCGGTCAGCCCCGTCGAAGGCCTTGCGGAGCGACGCCGGGTCGCCGTAGTCAGCGCGGACCACGGTGACGCCGCGCTCCTGCAGGTCGGCGAGCTTCCCGACGTTGCGGCCTGCGGCCACGAGCTGGCCGGCGGGGAGGCCGCGGCGCAGCAGCGCCTCGATCGCGAGACGGCCGAACGAACCGGTGGCCCCGGTGACGACGATGGACATCAGATCACTCCTCAATAGTCTTCCCGGCCGCGCTGGCCGGATGCCTGCACTAACCGGGCAGCTCAGCGATCACTTCCTGATGGAGAGTGGGCACCTTGAAGTGCTGTACTAACCCGTGGGATAGTAAGCAGGTGAGCGCGGATGTGTACGAGAGTGGCTGCCCCAGCCGCCAGGTGCTGGACCGGATCGGCGACACGTGGAGCGTCCTGATCGTGGGAGCGCTGTCCGGCGGTCCGCGCCGCTACTCCGAGCTGGCCACCCGGATCCAGGGGATCAGCCCCAAGATGCTCACCCAGACGCTGCGCGGCCTGGAACGCGACGGCATGATCAGCCGGACCGTGTTCCCGGTGGTGCCGCCCCGGGTGGACTACGCCCTCACAGAGCTGGGCAGTAGCCTGCTCGGGCTGGTGAGCGCCCTCGAAACGTGGGCCGAGGCGCACATCTCCGATGTCGCCCAGGCGCGCGCCGCCTATGACCTCCGGGCGGCCGCGACCGTCCCGGAACGGGCCCGGGCGTAGGCGACCCGGCCGCCCCGTGCCGTGCCCCGGGCATAAGTTCGGGAGAAGAACCGGCTGGAGGTCGGCCGGTCGGGCCGCAAAGGGGATGACGAGATGCTGACGGTCGCACTGGTCGTGAGGATGGTGGCGAAGGACGAAACCAAGGACGAGGTGGCCAGTTTCCTAGGCGGAGCCGTCGAGATGGCCAACGCAGAGGCTGGCACCCCGGTGTGGTTCGCCCTGCGGACCGACGCGCGCACGTTCTGGATCGTCAACGCGTTTCCTGGCGACGCCGATCGCCAGGCTCACCTGAACGGTCCTATCGCGGCGGCGCTCATGGCTAACGCCGACCGGCTGCTGGCCGAGCCGCCGTCGATCAGCCCGGCGGACGTCCTCGCGTCGAAGGTCACGACCTGAGCCGGGTGCCCTGGCGCGGGATGGCCAGGGCATTCACGGCCACCGCGCCGCCAGGCCCGCAGACTTCACCTCACGGCCGGCCTGGCTGGCGTGGCGGCCAGCGCTCGTGGCTGCCGCGCCGCAGCCGGCGGTGGCTGCGAGTACCCCGCAGCCCAGCGCTAAATCCGCGCGCGGCGAGGCGGTTCCGGATCCGAAGATTCATGGGTCCTCCGCTCAGGGAAGGATAGATCCTTCAGATGACGGGCCGGCGTATCCGCCAGAAGCAGAAGCCGCCGAGCACGATGGACACGCTGAGGAAGATCGCCAGTTCGCACCATTGCATGGGCCAGTAGCGGCTGCCTGGCTGATAGGTCACCAGTTGGTGGAATGTGGCGGCGAGCCTGGCAGTGCAGTCCCGGGGATTCAGTGGACCGTAGCTGCCTAGGCGACATGCTCGGCTGAGGAAGGATGCCGTGGGGGTATGGCCGGCCTGGTCAACGATCTGGACCGAATAGACCCATGCGCCCGGAAGGCTGATCCCCCGGGTGTTCTCGAAGGCCTTGATAACCCCGGGCGAGGTCTGATCGATGCTCACCGGGGTGGCAGTGGTGATCGGCAGGCTCTGCTGAAGCGGGGTAAAGAGGTGCGGGCGCACCCAGGCACTGACGGCTTCGCGGGCCGCGACGAAGCCGACGAGCGCGACCAGCATCGCTGGCAGCATCCGCCGGAAGAGCAGCC
This sequence comes from uncultured Actinomycetes bacterium, assembly GCA_963851025.1. Classification (GTDB taxonomy): domain Bacteria; phylum Actinomycetota; class Actinomycetes; order Streptosporangiales; family Streptosporangiaceae; genus RYN-230. The sequence goes on along the minus strand of CAWKOA010000022.1, from coordinate 82,913 downwards.
CGGCGCTGAGGCCGAGTGCGAAGGCGAAGGCGGCGTAGCCGATCGGGACGACGTCGCGAACCCCGAAGCGCAGGGAGTCGAAGGGGTTGGCGCTCACGTAATCGAGCTGGCTGGACCACCAGCTCACCATGAGGCTCAGGAGCCCGGCGATGGCTGCGCTCGCCACGGCGCCCAGTCCGAGCTTCACCGCCAGCCAACGGGTACGTGTGACACCTTGGGTCCACGCCAGGCGGAAGCTCCCCGTCTCGAATTCCCTGGAAATGAGCGGCGCGCCCCAGAACATGCCGATGAGCAAGGGCACGGTGAGCAGGAGAAAGTCCAGGAACACCTGCAGCGGGCCGTCGGTGTCGGTGAAGTCGTTCGTGGCCGTCGAACAGTCGTGATGCACGGCGCAGCTGGCGACGGTCGTGTCGTAAAGGTGGATAAGGTTCGGTCCGGTCAGCGCCAGGACCACGGCGACGATCGTCAGTGCGCCGGCGGCTACGGCGGCTTGCATCCGGAACTGAAGCCACGCGAACCGGATCACGGCGCAACCCCCAATCCGGACCGGCGACCCGGGCTCGGGTTACGTGCTCGGCCCATGTAGGCAAGCACCAGCTCGTCCAGCGTGACCGGCTTGACGGTCCATGCCGGATCGAGAATCGGCTGGTCCGTGCGCACGAGGAACGTGCTCTGCTTGGCGGTGTGGCTCTCTTCGATGATCTCGTGGCTAGAGGGCAAGGAGCGTGGGTCCCGGCGGGGACCAGACAGGCGCTGATGATTTGCGAGCAGCGCGGTGACCTCGCCGGCCAGCTGAACATGTGAGGCGACGAGAAGGACTAGGTAGTCACAGACCCGTTCGAGATCGGCGATGAGATGAGAGGACAGGACCACGCTGACCGCATGCTCGGCGACGATTTCCATGAGCCCCTGGAGGAACTCGCGCCTGGCCAGCGGGTCCAGGCTGGCCACTGGCTCGTCGAGGAGAAGCAGCGTGGGTTGTTTTGCGATGGCCATCGTCAGGGCTAGCTGGGCCCGTTGCCCGCCGGACAGCGAGCCGGCCTTCTGCCGCGGGTCCAGGCCGAGTTGGTCGATCCGGTCCCTGGCCAGTTCTTGGTTCCAGTTCGCGTTGAGGTACGAACCCATCAGGAGGTGTTTGCCTACCGAAAGCCCAGCGTAGGCCGGCGTGTCCTGGGCGACGAAGCCCACCTTCTCCAGTTGCGCCGGCCCGTCGCTGGGGCGTCCGCCGAGCACCGTGATCGCCCCGCAGGTCGGCGCGAGCAGTCCGACAGCCAGGTTCAGCAGGGTCGTCTTGCCTGCCCCGTTCGGGCCCACGAGCCCGACGACCTTGCCTTCGGGGATGCCCAGGGTGCAGTCACGCAGCGCCCATTGTCGTCCGTACCGCTTGCCGAGACCGTTGGTCTGGATGACGACGGTCATGCCGCTCCCTCCGCGAATGAGTTGCGGACGGCGGTGCGGTAGATCGCCTCGATGTCGTCCGGCCCGAGGCCTGCGGCACGTGCCTCCCGCAACCAGGCGGTCATCGACGCGAGGAAGCGCCCCTGCACGGCGGGGTCGCTACGAGGAAGCGTCCGGACAACGAACGTCCCCTGGCCGGGACGCGGGCGGACCAGGCCCTCCCGTTCGAGGTCCCGGTAGGCCTTCAGCACCGTGTTCGGGTTGATCGCCAGCTTGGCGACGACCTGCTGGGCCGTCGGCAGTTGGTCTCCTGGCTCGAGGATGCCGAGCTGCAGTGCCTGGCGGACCTGCTGGACCAGCTGCAGGTAGGTGGCGACACCCGATGTGGTATCGAGCTGGAATTCGATCATTCACCCTCCTTCCACTAATCATTGCATCCACTAAGACCTTAGTTAAAGAGTACATCTGAGAGGGAAGCGATGTGACTGCCGCGGCCGGATCCAGGCAGATAGCTGACCTGATCAGGGATGAGGCCCCGCCAAGCGGGTCACAAGTCAGGTGACAGGCGGTTCAAGCTGACGTTCAACTACCTCGGCTGGTCCCTCCGGCCGGGTGGCACGGGGGTGCCCCGGCGCGGGATGGCCAGGGCATCCACGGCCACCGCGGCGGCCGGGCCGCAGATCAGCGGGTTGATGTCCAGCGCCTCCAGCACGCCGCCGAGTTCGGCGGCGAGCTGGGACAGGCCGGTGATGGCGGCGGCGACCGCGTCCAGGTCGGCCGGGGGCTGGCCGCGTACCCCGGCCAGCAGCCGGGCGGCCCGGAGCGTGCCCAGCATCCGGCGCGCCTGCGGCCGGCGCTGACCGGGGGCAGGGCCACGGCCCGGTCGGCGAGCAGTTCCACCAGCACCCCGCCCGCCCCCACCACCAGCAGCGGGCCCAGCTCGTGGTCGCGGGCCAGGCCCAGCGACAGCTCCGGGCCGGGCGGGATCGTCTCGCAGACCAGCACCCGGCGGCCCAGCCGCTCGGCCAGGTCCTGGTAGGCGGCCCGGAGCGCGTCCGGGTCACGCAGGCCCAGCACGACGCCGCCCGCGTCCGACTTGTGGGCGATCCCGGGCTCGCCGGTCTTGAGCACCACGGGGTAGCCGATCTGCGCCGCCGCGGCGAGCGCCCCGGCGCTGGTGTCCGCCGCGCGGGTCCGCGCCGCCGCGATCCCGTAGTCGCGGAGCAGGTCCTCCAGCCGGGCGCCGTGCGCTTCCCCGGCCGTGATCACCCGGGTCCAGCGCTGCTGGCGGGCCTGGTCCGGGACAGGCGGCGGGGCCGGGGGATCCGGGTCCGCGGCGTGGTCGAGGAGATGCTTGAGGGCCAGCAGCCCGGTCCGGGTGCCCTCCAGCACCGGGATGCCGCCCGCCCGCAGGCCGTCGGCGGTGTCCGGGTCGATGGCCGCGGGCACGTTGCTGAGCACCACGACCGGCTTGGTGGTCCGGCGGGCGGTCTCGGTCACCGCGAGCGGGTAGGACTCGTCCCCGTCGAACTCGTGCACCAGGTCCACGGCGAGCGCCACCGCCTGCACCGCCGGGTCGTCGGCCAGCGCGGTCAGCGAGCCGGACAGCTGTTCCTCCGCGCGGGCGCCGGTGCCCCACACGTCGAGCGGGTTGGCGGGCTCCAGGCCCGGGTCGAGCAGGGCGGCCAGCCGGGCCGTGGTCGCCGGGCTGATCGCCGCGAACGGGACGCCCAGCTCGTCGGCCACGTCGGCCACGTGGGCCCGCTCCAGGCCCGAGTCGTGCACGGTCGCGATGCCCGTGCGGAGGGTGGGGATGCCGAGGCCGTTGTGACTATTGGGGCTGCTGGGGCTGGTCTGGGGCTGAGGTCGGGGGGGCCGGGTGCCGCGGGGGCCGGGTGGCCGGGGCCGGGGTGAGCTGACCCGGGTGCGGGTGCCGGGCTGGTGGGTCTGGCCAGGGCGAAGAGTTCCAGGGTGTCGGCCATCTCGGCCAGGTCGCCACCCGGTGCACGCCGTACGCGGCGGCCAGCGCCTCCCATCCGCCGTCCGCGGTGGCCAGCGCGCCGGAGTGCGCCGACACCAGGGCCCGGCCGCCGGCCGAGCGGCCCGCGGTGAGCATGACCACCGGGATGCCGCCGCTGGCGCGCGGCGGCCAGCACCGCGCGCAGCCGGCCCGGCTCCCGGATGGCCTCCAGCACCAGCGCCAGCACCCGGGTCTCCGGCAGGCTCAGCGCGTACTCGGCGTACTGGGCCGCGCTGGTGACCAGTTCCTGGCCGGACGACACCGCGACCGTGAAGCCCAGCCTGCGCCGGGTGCGCAGCAGCGCGGAGAACACCGAGCCCGAGTGCGTGATCAGCGCGACCGGCCCGCGGGGGAGCGGATCCGGCTCCACGTAGCCCACCGCGCGCAGGCCGTGGGCCACGTTGACGAAGCCCATGCAGCCTGCCCCGCAGACCGCCATGCCCGCCCCGCGGGCGTGGCGGCCAGCCGGGCCCGCAGCGTCGGCCCAGTTTCTCCGGGGGGCTGGCCCGGCCTCGCCCGGCCGGCTGGCCGGGCGGCTCATGCGCGCTGCCGAACAGCACCGCCGAGCGGTCGCCCCGGCGCGCCGCCAGGGTCAGCTGCTCCTCCACGGCCGCATCGGGCACGGCCAGCAGGACCAGGTCCACCGGCCGCGGCAGGTCGGCCAGGGAGGCGTGGCAGGGCCGGCCGGCGATCTGGCCGTGCCGCGGGTTGACCAGGTAGACCTCCGGGGCCGCCGGGCTCCGGTGACCTCGCTGACCATCCGCTCGCCCAGGCTGCCCGGCCGCGGGCTGGCCCCGACCAGGGCCACGGTGCGGGCCTCCAGCATCGCGGTCACCGCGGTCCCCGGCGCGGCCGCCGGGCCGGCTCCCGGAAGACCAGGTACCGGCCCGGCGGCCGCGGCGCCGCTCACGGGCTTCGTTGCGGACAAGAGCGGCCGGTCACGCGCGGCGGGTCAGCTTGCGCACCTGCCCGGCCCGCTTCGCGCTCTTCTGGTCCGCGATCGCCGCCCGGGCCGCCTGCCAGCCGGGGATCCCGCACACCCCGCCGCCCGCGTGCGTGGCCGAGCTGCCGTAGTACAGGCCGGGCAGCGGGGTCCGGTAGTCCGCGTAGCCCGGGGCCGGCCGCATGTGGAACAGCTGCTCCAGGGACAGCTCGCCGTGGAAGATGTTGCCGCCGACCAGGCCGTACTCCTGCTCCATCTCGTAGGGGCCGACGATGTCGCGGTGCAGGATGGACGCCTTGAAGTTGGGCGCCAGCTCGTTGTAGCAGTCGATCATCCGGTCCGCGTAGGCCTCGAGTTCCGCGGTGTGCGGCTCCTCGCTCCAGTCGGCCGGCACCCACTGGGTGAACAGCGACATGATGTGGGTGCCCTCCGGGCTCAGCGTCTTGTCGAACGCGGTGGGGATCACGCCGTCGCTGAACGGCCGGACGGCGGCCTTCCCGTCCCGGGCGTCCTGGAAGGCCCGCTCGATGTAGTCCATCGTGGGCGCCATCTCCACCGAGCCGGTGTGGTGCTCCTGCAGGCCGGAGCCGGGGTCGGCGATGAAGTCGGGCAGCTCGGCCAGGGCCAGGTTGATCTTCACCACGCCGCTGCGGGTCTTCCAGTGCTCGATGTCGCCCAGGAAGTCCGGCGGCAGGTGCTCCCGGCCGATCTGGTCCAGGAACGCGGTCCGCGGGTGCAGCGTGGACACGATCACCCGGGCGCGGATCTCGTCGCCGTTCTCCAGCACCACCCCGGCGGCCCGGCCGTCCTCGACCAGGACGCGGGCCACCTTGGCGTTCAGCCGGACCTCGGCGCCGTGCTCACGGGCGGCGGCCTCGATCGCGCTGGACACCGCGCCCATGCCGCCCTCCTGGAACCCCCAGTTCCCGAGGTGGCCGTCGCCCACGTCGCCGATCGAGTGGTGCGCCATCACGTACGCGGTGCCCGGCTCGTACGGGCCAGGCCCAGGTGCCGATCACGCCGTTGACCGCGAGCGCCCCCTTGACCTGCGGGGACTCGAACCAGTCGTCGAGCAGGTCGGCGATGCTCATCGTCATCAGCCGGGTCACGTCGGCGATGGTCCGCACGTCCAGGCCGCGGTTCCTCCAGGCCAGCCGGAGCGTCTCACGCAGGTCACGGGGCTTGCGGGAGCCGAGGTTCGGGGGGACGGTGAGCAGCAGCGGGCCGAGCACGTCGGCCAGCCCGGCCAGCCAGGCGTCCCAGCGCGGCATGGCGTCCGCGTCCTTCTTCGACCACTTGGAGACTTCCTCGTGGTTACGGCGGGCGTCGTCGGCGTACAGCTTGATCGAGCCGCCCTCCGGGAACGCCTGGTAGTACGGGCCCATCGGGTAGATCTTGTAGCCGTGCCGGTCCAGGGCCAGGTCCTTGATGATGGTCGGCGGGAGCAGGCTCATCACGTACGAGAGCCGGGTGACCTTGAACTCCGGCGCGTCCGGCCAGGGGGCCTCGGTGGTGGCGGCGCCGCCGGTCTTGTGCCGCCCCTCCAGGACCAGGGTCCGCGCCCCGGACCGGGCCAGGTAGGCCGCGGCGACCAGGCCGTTATGCCCCCCGCCGACGACGATCGCATCGTAGGCCGCGGCTGTCGCCCCGGCCCCTGCTGCGGTGGGTGTTGCGGCCATGAATCCGTCCTCCAGAGAAACTTCGCCGACATTGACTGAATGTTCAGTCTAGAAATTTGGTACCGTAGCCACAAGAGCGAGCGCCACATCAGTGGGGTGGCCGGTGAATCGGCCCCGCCGGGGCGCAGAGTTGGGCGAGGATGTCCGCATGAGTGAACGCGCCGGCGACGTCGCCGATACCGCCGACCAGCGCCGCGAGCAGATGCTGCGCGCCGCCATCGCGGTCATCGAGGAGCGGGGCTTCCCGGAGACCAGGATCGCGGACGTCGCGGCCCGGGCGGGGACCAGCCCGGCCCTCGTCATCTACTACTTCAAGACCAAGGACCAGCTGCTCACCGAGGCGCTCCGCTACGCGGAGGACGCCTGGTACGAGGCGGGCACCCGGCGGATGGCGGCCATCTCCAGCGCCGCCGGGCGGCTGGAGGAACTGGTCGCGATGAACTTCCTCACCGAGGTCGAGGGCGAGCCGACCAGCTCCTGGCTGCTCTGGCTCGACCTGTGGGCCCAGTCGGTGCGGCTGCCCGAGGTGGCCAGCGTCCGGCAGAAGTTCGACGAGCGCTGGCGTGAGATGATCAGTTCCCTGGTCCTGGAGGGCCAGGCGGCCGGCGAGTTCGGCCTGGTGAACGCCGAGGACTTCGCGGTGACGCTGACCGCGCTCCTGGACGGGCTGGCCATCCAGATCGCGCTCGAAGATCCCTCGGTGGACGCGTCCCGCGCGTTCGAGCTCAGCATGCGGTTCGCGTCGGGTCAGCTGGGATTCGAATGGTCCGGGCGGTCGCCCGGCCGGTGAAATAAAGGAGGTCACCCGGTGCCTGGTGGACATATCCAGCTGGTCGCGCTGACCAAGCGGTTCACGGAAGTCGCCGTGGACAGCATCGACCTGACCGTGGACAGCGGCGAGTTCTTCTCGCTGCTCGGGCCGTCAGGGTGCGGGAAGACCACCACGCTGCGGCTGATCGCCGGGTTCGAGCAGCCCACCGCGGGCCGGATCCTGCTGGACGGCACGGACATGTCCGGGGTGCCGCCGCACAAGCGCAACGTGAACACGGTGTTCCAGAGCTACGCCCTGTTCCCGTTCCTCTCGGTCTTCGACAACGTGGCCTTCGGCCTGCGCTACCAGAAGCTCTCCAAGGCGGAGACGGCCAAGCGGGTGCACGAGGCGCTCGACCTGGTCCAGATGAGCTCGTACGAGAAGCGCCGCCCGGGGCAGCTGTCCGGCGGCCAGCAGCAGCGGGTGGCCCTGGCCCGGGCGCTGGTGCTGGGCCCGGCGGTGCTGCTGCTCGACGAGCCGCTCGGCGCGCTGGACGCCAAGCTGCGCCGCTCCCTCAAGGTCGAGCTCAAGGCGCTGCAGGAGCGGGTCGGCATCACGTTCCTCTACGTCACCCACGACCAGGAGGAAGCGCTGACCATGTCGGACCGGCTGGCCGTGATGAACTCGGGCCAGATCGTCCAGATCGGCGCGCCGCGCACCATCTACGAGGAGCCCGCGGACACCTACGTGGCCGACTTCCTGGGGGTGTCGAACCTGATGGAAGTGGACGTGGTGGAGCGCGGCCCGGGCACGCGGTGCTCCGTCAAGGTCGGCGAGACCGCGCTGGACGTGGAGCGTGGTGACGTGGACACGCTGGGCACCGCGCACGCGGTCATCCGCCCGGAACGGGTCCGGGTCGAGCAGCACGGCACGGCCGGGCCGAACCGGGTGCCGGCCATGGTCGAGCGGCTGGTGTTCCTCGGCGCGGCCACTCAGGTCATGCTGCGGCTGGCGGCCGGCCCGCAGCTGCAGGCCCTGGTGCAGAACGACGGCGGCCATCCCGAGCACCTGGCCCAGGGCACGCCGGTGGACGTCTACCTCGCCCCGGACGCGCTGCGGGTGCTGCGCGGCAGCGCCCAGCCCGCCGACGAAGAGGCGGAGCAGCTCAAGGTGTCCTGACCCCCGGGCAAATATGTCCTGCCGGTCAAAGGTGTCCCGGCGTAGCGACGATGTGGCGCCCGCGTTGCCGTGCTCAGGGGTTAAGATTGCGACGTAGCTGCGAACCAGCGGTTACAGGCCGTGAGGCTGTTGGCGCTGCTGCCTCGTCAGCACAGCGCATGCCAGACCTGGGGTGGGCGGGCAATCTGGAGGCGCCGTGACGGGAGTTCCGCAGCTGCCGCCGGATGTCGATGTGGGCGGGCCGAGTCCGGCCCGCATCTACGACTACATGCTGGGCGGCTGCCATAGCCGCCCCGTGGACCGGGAAGCGGTCGCCAAGTTCAAGGACGCCGTCCCGGAGTTCCACGAGATCGCCTGGGCGAACCGGGGCTTTCACCAGCGCGCCGCGCGCTGGATCGCGCAGCAGGGCGTCACCCAGTTCCTCGACCTCGGCTCCGGCCTGCCCACAGTCGGCAACACCCACGAGGTGACCCGGGAGGTACAGCCGGACGCCCGGGTCGTGTACGTGGACATGGACCCCGTGGTCGCGCGGTCCGGCTACGCGCTCGACGGTGACGACGGGGCCACGCTGATCCAGGCTGATCTGCGCGACCCCGACGCCTTACTAGCGCAGCCGGAGCTGGCCCGGCTGATCGACTTCACCGAGCCGGTCGGCCTGATCATGACCGGCGTCCTGCACTTCGTGGCGGACGGGTCGGACCCCTGGGGGCTGGTGCGCCGGTACCTGCGCCCGCTGGCCGCGGGCAGCTACCTGGCGCTGTCGCATGCCACCGCGGACGGCATGCCGCCGACCGCGGTGCAGCGCTGGCAGGAGGTGTACACGGACGCGCCGGTCCAGCTGCACCTGCGGGACCGGGCGTCCGTGCGGCAGTTCTTCACCGGGCTGTGCCTCGAGCCCCCCTACGAGGACGCCGCGGCCGAGGTGGCCTACCTGGGCCTGTGGGGCTGCGAGGATCCCGTGCTGGCCGACAGCGACGGCTCGCGCTGGGGGTACTGCGGGGTCGCGCAGCGCGTGTGAGGCGGGCCCGGCTACCGGGTCTTGCCGAGCATGGCCAGGATGTCGTCGGTGGTGGCCGTCTCGCCGAGGCGGGGGAAGATCCGCTGGATGCTGTGATGGTGCGCCTCGCCATCCCGGTCGGTCATCGCGTCGGTGGCCAGGACCACGTGGTATCCGTGCTCATGAGCGGACCGGGCGGTGGATTCCACCCCGGCACTGGTCGCCACCCCGGTCAGCACGATCTGGGTGACCCCGCGCTCACGAAGCAGGGTGTCCAGCGAGGTGCCGTGGAACGCGCCCCAGGTCTGCTTGGTCACCAGGAGGTCGTCGGGCTGCTGGTCCAGTTCCCCGACGATGTCGGCCCAGCCCGGCGGCGGGGTGAACGCGGGCCTGCTGACGTCCGTGCGCCCAGGTGCGCCACCCGTGGCGTTGACCAGCACGACCGGCAGCCCGTGCCGGCGGAAGGCCGCTGCCAGGTCCGCTGACCGCTGGATGACCTCATCGAGAGGGTGCACCGTCGGCACCGCGGTGAGCCCCTTCTGCAGGTCGATCACGACCAGCGCGGGCTTGGGGTCCAGGGTGGTCAGGGTCATCGTGCTCCTCTTCCGTTTCGGTGGGGTGCTTTCCCGGGCTGGTGGCGCTGGCCGGGCCGGGCTTGAGTTCGGGGTGGACGTAGCGGCCGCCCCGCAGCAGGGACGCGACCGCGGCCAGCGCGGCCAGGCCCGCCGCCACGGCGAACACCACGGTCAGACCGTTATGGAAAGGCGTGGCGATCAGCTGCGGGAAGAACTCGCGGCCGGTGAGGACCCGCTGGGCGGCCGCGGGCAGGGTGGCCAGCACCCCGGCCGCGGAGAGCAGGTGCTGGATCGGGTTCACCCCCAGCACCGCCGCGAACAGCGACGACACCGGCGGCAGTGACCCGGCGTGAGCGGCCACGCTGTGCGGCACGCCGTGCCGGACCAGGCCGCTGGTCAGCGACTGGGGCAGGCTGCTGGCCAGCCCGGCGATCATGAGTGAGAAGAACACCCCGATGGACAGGGCCGTGCCGGAGTTCTGGAAGGTGGAACGCATGCCGGAGGCCGCGCCCCGGTGCCGGGCCGGGACGCTGCCCATGATCGAGGAGGAGTTCGGGGCCGCGAACATGCCGCTGCCGATCCCGTTCGCGGCGATGAGCGCGGCGAACGCCCAGTACGGGAAGTTCACGGGGAGCAGCATCAGGCCGATGAAGCTGCCGCCGAACACGACCATGCCGGCGGTCGCCAGGCCGCGGGAACCGAACTTGTCGGACAGGGTCCCCGACACCGGGCCCGAGACCAGGAAGCCCGCGGTGAGCGGGAGCAGGAAGATCCCGGCCCACAACGGGGTGTCGCTGTAGTTGTAGCCGTGCAGCGGCAGCCAGATGCCCTGCAGCCAGATGATGAGCATGAACTGCATGCCGCCGCGGGCGATCGCGACCAGCAGCCCGGCGATGCTGCCGGCGGTGAAGGCCCGGATGCGGAACAGGCTGAGCTGGAACATCGGGTCGGCGATCCTGGCCTCGATCATGGTGAAGATCGCGAGCAGCGCGACCCCGCCGAACAGCAGGCCGAGGACCGTGGGGTTCTCCCAGCCCATGCTGTAGTGGCGGTACGGCTGGATGCCCACGGTGATCCCGATCAGCACGGCGCTCAGGCCGACCGCGAACGTGATGTTGCCCCACCAGTCGATCCGGCCGGGGTTGCGGGCCCCGTTGTCGCGGAGCTTGCGGTAGGCCCACAGGGTGCCGAACACGCCCACGGGCACGTTGACCCAGAACACCGCCCGCCAGTCGATCGTGGCCAGCAGGCCGCCGGCGACCAGGCCGACGAACTGGCCGGCCAGCCCGGCCACCTGGTTGGTGCCCAGCGCGAAGCCGCGCCGCTCGGCCGGGAACGCGTCGGTCAGGATGGCGGCCGAGTTGGCCATCAGCATGGACCCGCCGACGGCCTGCAGCACCCGCCAGCCGATCAGCCACAGCGCGCCGCGGCTGCCCTGGAAGGGGTCGAACGAGAGCAGGATGGACGCGGCGGTGAACACCGCGAAGCCGGCGTTGTAGATCTTGACCCGGCCGAACATGTCGCCCAGGCGGCCCAGGGTGACCACGAGCACGGCCTGGACCAGCCGGTACCCCATGATCATCCAGAGCAGGTAGCTGATGTTCCCGGCCGCCAGCGGGTCCAGGTGGATGCCGCGGAAGATGGCCGGCAGCGCGATGATGACGATGGAGCCGTCGAGCGTGGCCATGAACATGGCCGCGGTCGTGTTGGCCAGGGCCACCCACTGGTAGCGCTCGTCGGTGTGAGGTCATCGGCCGCCTCCATCATATGCCCTGTCAGATGGACCGCGCCAGTCGCTCGAGGAGCGGGGCGGCCTCCCTGAGCTGGCTGATCTCGGCGGGGGTGAAGCTCGCCCGACAGGGCCTGGGCCAGCTGGGCCACCCGGGCGCTGCGCTTGTCCCGCAGCACCTGCTGCCCGGCTGCGGTCAGCGAGAGCACGGCCCGGCGGCCGTCCTCCGGGTCGGGACGCCGGGCCACGAGCCCGCGGGCCTCCAGGGCGGCCAGCGTGGCCCCCATCGACTGCGGGCTGATCTGCTCCAGCTTGGCCAGCTCGCTGGACGCGGCCGGGCCGGAGCGGTCCAGCCGGGCCAGGGCCGACGTCTCCGGCAGGCTGAGCTCCCCGTCGGGCTGGACCTGGCGCAGCCGGCGCAGCAGCAGGCCGATGCTGACCCGCAGCGCGGCGGCCACCTCGGTCACGTCCGGTTCCTGGAAGTCCTCGGCCATGCCCCTAAGCCTAAACTGATAAGCCTAGCCTTAGCAAATTCGCGCGGGGTGGTGCGGGGTGGCGCGGGCCAGGGTGGGGCGCGGGCGGGGCTTGGGCCGGTGGGACGCGGGTGGGCGTGGGTGGGGCGTGGGGTGGGCGTGGGCGCGCGCCCACGTCCGCCACTTGGGCATCATGGGTCACATCGATCATGAGCCAGGGTGACTTATCACCTATCTAGTGCACGAATACCGGGACAAAACGGGCGCTCATGTGCACCAGATAGGTGATAAGTCGGCTCGGGACCGCGCGGGGGCGGGCCGCGCGGGGGGGCGCGGGGCGCGCGGGCGCGCGGGACGCGCGGGGTCGCAGAGGGGCGCGGGGCTAGTCGCCGCCGGCGATCGTGGTCAGGGCGTCGATCCGGCTGCCCCGCTCGCCCCGGGTCATCCAGCGGTAGCCGAGATAGCCGATGAAGGCGATGACGAGGGACATCACCAGCATGATCGTGCCCAGCGCGTTGAGGGCCGGGCCACCGTTGCCGCCGTGCTGGGTGGAGTAGATGATCACCGACATCGGCGTGTTGCTCGCGTTGGAGGACAGCAGGTTGACGATCACGAAGTCGTCGATGACCCCGGAGAACACCAGCACGGCGCTGGCGAAGATGGCCGGGCCGAGCAGCGGGATCATCACCCGGCGCATGGTGGAGAGCTGGCTGGCGCCCAGGTCGGCGGCCGCCTCCTCATACTGGCGGCCCAGGGTGACCAGGCGGGCCTGGACGATGATGGCCGGCCAGCTCACGTTCCAGGTGACCAGCCCCAGGACCTCCGCCAGGGTGCCCAGGTGGACCGAGGTGAACAGCACCGTGAAGACGAAGAACATCGCGACACCGAAGATCAGCTCCGGGATCACGAAGGACAGGATCATCACGTAGTTGAACGTCGAGGGGGTGACTCCGTGCCAGCGGTTGATGCCCAGCGCGAACGCCACCCCGAGCGGGACCGCGATCAGCGTGGTGAGCACGGACAGCCGGACGGTCTGGATGACGGCCGCGTGCAGCTGGGGGTTGTGCAGCACCGAGTTGACCGGGTCGCTGAAGTACCACCGCCAGGAGAAGCCCTGCCAGGCGCTCTGCGACTTCCCGTTGTTGAACGAGAACAGCACCGCGATGCCGATCGGCACCAGCGACCAGATCAGGTACAGCCAGGTGAAGCCCTCCAGGAACCACGGGTGACCCCACGGGTTGCGGCGGGGGATCAGCCGGGACAGCCCGCTGCGGGCCGTGCTACCCGGGGACTCGGCGGGCCGGGCCGGGGCGCTGGTCGCGGTCACGCTGCCTCCCGGGTGGACCGGTTCGTGGCGATCACGTAGTAGACCATGGGTATCAGCAGCACCAGGAGCAAGAGCAGGGACAGGACCGCGCCCTGCCCTTCCAGCCCGGGCGTGCCGAGCTGGCCCTGGATCAGGTTGCCCACCATGGACGTGTTAGCCGCGCCGGACAGCAGCTGGTTGGTGAAGTAGTCGCCGACCATCGGCAGCACCGTGATCAGCATGCCGGTCAGGATCGCCTGCCGGGACAGCGGCAGGGTCACCCGGGTGAAGGTCCGGACCCGGTTCAGGCCGAGATCGCGGCCGGCCTCGATGAGGGAGGGGTCGATCCGGTCCAGCCCCGCGTAGAGCACCAGGATCAGGTACGGGATGTAGCCGTAGACCAGGCCGAGCACCACGGTGTACCACTTGCCGCCGAGCCAGTTGATCGGCTGGGAGATCAGCCCCATCGCCGACAGGGCGCGGTTCACGTAGCCGTTGGTCTGCAGCAGGTCGATCCAGGCCAGCATGCGCATCATGTAGCTGATCCAGAACGGTGCGATCAGCAGGATCAGGAACAGCGCCTTGCGGCGGCCGGAGAAGCGGGCCACGAAGTAGGCCGCCGGGTAGGCGATGACCAGGGACAGCACGGACGCGATTGCCACGTACAAGATGGTGCGCAGCACGATGGGCCCGGCGAACGAGCTCGCGCCGAACAGGTCGTGCCAGACGTTGATGACGTTGGAGGAACTCCACCCGAACGGGTTCCAGACCGCGATGGGGGACTCGAAGAGCCGGTTGAGCTGGCCCATGGCGATGGCCAGCACCGCGTAGAACGGCACGATGAACAGCAGGATGAGCCAGATGATGCCGGGCGGCGGCCAGCAGCATCCAGAAGACCTTGCTCTGCTTCTTGTCCGGTGCGGGGCCGCCAGCCCGCGGGGCGCCGGCCGGGGTCCCGGTCTGCTGCGTGGCTGAGGCCATGTCCGCCGCCCCCTAAATCCCGTTGCTCACGACGAGCCAGGCCTGCTGCCACAGGGCGTCGGCGTCCACCGGCAGCTGCAGCTCGCTGACGCCGCGCCGGAAGTAGGACGGCAGCACCGCGGTGGACATCAGGCTCTTGGGCAGCAGCTTCTCCTGGACCAGGCGCTGCGGCGTGACCGCGGTCAGCGGCTGCATGTAGCCGTTGTAGCTGATGTTCTCCAGCACATTGGGCAGGTCCAGCATGTAGTTCAGGAACAGGTGGGCCAGCACCGGGTTGGTCGACGACTTCAGCACCGTGAGGGTGTCGTTGGCCACCGGGCCGCGCCCGTCGGTGGGGAACCAGTAGCCGACGGTCTCCACCGGGACGCCCTTGGGCATGTAGTACGGGGCCGCGGCCATGTCACCGGACCAGGCCGTGTGGATCCAGGTCTGGCCGTTCGGGATCTCGGTGTAGTCGTTGTTGTCGATGTGCACGTCGACCAGGCTGGACAGCTCCTGCAGCGACCGCCGGGACAGGGCGATCTGGTTCCGGTCGGTGGTGTTCAGGTCGAAGATGCCGTTCTTCATCAGCCCCAGGCTGATGCCCTCGCGGTAGTCGTCGAGGATGGCCACCTTGCCCTTGTACTTGGACTGCCACGGCATGGCCCAGGGGTTGCGCATCGCGTACGGGTTCTCGTGCACCAGGTCCTTACGCCAGGAGATCCCGGTCGTGTAGATCGTGTACGGGACGGTGTACTGCCAGCCCTGGTCGTAGAACGGGTTGGTGAAGTCCGGCCAGGCCTGGCTGCATGTTCGGGATGTAGCTGTGGTTCAGCGGCTGGATCAGCTTGGACTCGATCAGCTGGCCGAGCACGTCCACGGTCACGCCCATGAACACGTCGAACGACAGCCCGCTGCGCAGCTTGGCCAGGGCCTCGTTCATCGTGTTGAACGTGGTCACCTGGACCTTGCAGTTGTACTTCTTGGCGAAGTGGTTCAGGCAGGCCTGGTTGACGTAGGCGACCCAGTTGTAGATCTGCAGGGTGGCCCCGGTCTCGGGCTGCAGGCCGCTGGCGATCGCCTTGTTCTCGCTGTAGATGGGCCACTTGACGGGATTGTCCGGGCGCGGCAGCGGTACCGTGCCCGAGCCCGCCAGGGCGGGTGCGCAGGCGTCCAGCAGCGCGCCGCCGCTGAGGGCGGCCAGGCCGGCCCCGGCGCCCTTCAGGAAGCCGCGGCGGGAGAACAGCGGCGGGCGTGACCCGTCCTTTGGCCAGCCTTCTCGCGGATGCACCAGCTCGCTTCTTCCTCCGGGGCCGTGGATCGCTCCCGCCCAGCCGGTGAATCCTGACTGAACGGTCCGTCAATAAGAGGTACTACTGCGACAGCATAGGCGCAAGGCCCTCCCGGCAAAAGGGTCACCCAGCAGGCGAAACACGACCGAAACCTCCGCGTTCAGCGTTCGCCCAGCGGGGGGTCAGGTCGTCACGGCCGTGGCGAACGCCCCGAAGTTGGACACCAGCAGGTCAATGTCGGACTTCGTCGTGCTGGACCGAGATGAGCCACTGCTCGATCTTGCCCCACGGGGGCAGGAACACGCCGCCGTTGTGCTGGAAGAGCCAGTGCGCGTGGCTGTAGCGGTCATCGATGCCGAGGAAGCCGCGGTAGTTGCGGACCGGCTCGGGGGAGAACACGACGCAGCCCTTGGCCCCGACCGCCACCACGTGGGCCTGCAGCCCGGTCCGGGCGATCTCGCGCTCGATGCCGCTCACCGCGCGCTGCCGCAGCGCGTCGATCCGCTGGTACGCCTCGGGGGTGGCCACCTCGGTGAGCATGGCCCGGCAGGCGGCCACCGCGAGCGGGTTGCCGTTGAAGGTGCCGACCATCTCGTAGCCGTTGTCCGCGACGTGCGCCATGACCTCGTCCGAGCCGCCGACCGCGGCGATGGCCACGCCGCCGCCGATGGCCTTGGCCAGGCAGATGATGTCCGGGGTCACCCCGGTCAGCCCGATGGCGCCGCTGTAACCGGCCGTCAGGCCGGTCTTGACCTCGTCGAAGGTGAGCAGCGCGCCGCGGGAGTGCAGCAGGTCTTTCAGCCCGGCCAGGAAGCCCGGCTCCGGCTCGATGATGCCCGCGTTCATCATGATCGGCTCGATGATCATCCCGGCGACCTGGCCGGGGTGCTCGTCGAGCAGCCGCTCGACGCTGGCCAGGTCGTTGAAGGTGGCCACCAGGGTGAGCTTGATGATCGCCTCGGGGATGCCCGAGCTGGACGGGACCTGGGCGGGCCGGTCCGCCGGGCCGACCTCGTCGGCCTCGGGGGCCACCGACACCTGGACCGAGTCGTGATGGCCGTGGTAGCAGCCCTCCACCTTGATGATCAGGTCCCGGCCGGTGATCGACCGCATCAGGTGCACCGCGTCCATGGTGGCCTCGGTGCCCGAGTTGGCGAACCGCCACAGCGGCAGGCCGAACCGCCGGGCCAGTTCCTCGCCGACCGCCACCGCGTTCTGGGTGGGCTGGGCGAAGTGCGTGCCCAGGCCGACCTGGCTGTGCACCGCCTCCACGATGGCCGGGTGGGCGTGGCCGGCCAGGGCCGCCCCGTAGCCGCCGTGCAGGTCGACGTACTCGTTGCCGTCCACGTCGTAGATCTTGGAACCCTTGCCGTGGCTGAGCCAGACCGGCTGCGGGACCGTGATCTGCCAGCTGGAGGTCACGCCGCCAGCCAGGCTGTGCGCGGCGCGGTGGGCCATCCGGGCCGACTCCGGCTGCCGCTCGACGAAGATCTTTTCTTGCTGGGCGATGACGCTGGTGAGATCGTCGGAAAGCCGCGGGGGGCTGTCCTGCTGACTCGGCACGAGGCGCTCCTTCACGCTGACTGAACGTTCAGTCTAATTGGCGCGCGCAGGGCTGGCAAGGGGCCGCAGGGCGCGGAGGTGGCACGGGGTCGGGTCAGCGGCGGGGCGGGGCCCGCGTCAGTAGCGGGGCGGGGCCCGGGTCGCTGGCGGGGCGGGGCGGGGCCGGCGTCAGCGGCGGAGGCCGCGTCGGCGGGGCGGGGCCGGGGTCAGCAGCGGGGCACGGACGCGGTGTACGTCGTCTGGCTGGGGCTGGCCAGGTAGTAGTCCGCCACCCAGTGGCCATCCCTGAGCTTGTCCCACACCCGCGAGGTGCCGCTCTTCGAGCCGGCCTGCTGGCAGGTGACCCAGCCGAGCGCCCCGGCGGGCAGCAGGCCGGCCGCCGGGTAGGAGACGCCCGGGCCGGTGTGCTCGGTCAGGCCGCTGGCGGCCGTGACCTGATAGGGGTACGTGCAGCGGGGCAGGCCTGTGCTGTAGCCGGTCTTGGACGGCGTGCTGACCCGGTAGTCCGTGACGAACGTGCCGTCGGTCAGCCTGTCCCATACCGGGGTGGTCCCGAATTGCGACCCATGCGCCTGGCAGAGCACCGCTACCGGCGAGCCGGGAGAGTGCGTGCCGGTGACCCGGTATGAGGTGCCCGGGCCGGTCCGGGACTTCACCGGGTTGTTCCCGGTCGCGGTGTAGGGGTGGGCCACCGTGGCGACGGGCGTGTCCAGGTTGTCGTTGTCGATGTTGATCGTCACGCTGCCGTAGGTCTCATCGTGACCGCCGCGATACTGCTTGGCCCGCTGATGGGCGGCCCACTGCTGGTCGGGGAGCCCGGCCCACCCGGTCAGGGCTGAGTTCCCGTCGTACCGGGCGATCCAGAGGGCGTCGGGGCGGGCGTAGGAGGCCGACGTGTAGACCCTGGACAGGTCCGGGGCCCCTGAGCTGAGGTTCGCGTAGACGCCGGAGATGTACCCGAGCCGGTGCAGTTCCCGTGTCCATCCGGACAGGTAGGTGAGCACGGCGGTCCGGCAGGCCGCGTCCGTGGCCGAGTAGTTCTCGATGTCGTTGTAGAAGGCGCTGCCGTGCAGCATGCCCAGCCCCTTGCCCTGGGCGGCCGCGTCGTCCGCCGCCGCCGTGCCCTCGCTGGCGGCCTGGGCAGGAATGATCTTCTGGTCGGTGGCCTTGCCGCCGCACGGTGGCTGCAGGCCCTTGTAGACCGGCACCAGCGACCAGCCGAGCGCAGCGGCCTGGGCCGTCCATGCCCGGGTGAGTTCCGGCTGGCCGCAGGTCCGGTTGACCCCGCCGACGTAGACCCCGACGGCCCGGTACGGCGAGGCGCTCCAGGCCTGGAGGGAGGCCAGCGGGGGTGCGGTGCAGGTGTCGAAGGCGGCGCCGACATACCTGGTCGCGGACGACCACGCCGGATAGCTGACCGTGGTGGCGGGCTGGGCCTCCGCGGGAGCCACGGCCGCGAGCAGGACCAGCGTGCTGGCCCCGGCCGCCACCGCCATGCTCAGCGTGCGCTGCCGCCATCGCGTCATGGCCCACCCTCGATTTTGCCGATTGGCCTGCTGGAACGGCACAACCCTGCCGGAACGGTACAACGGTGCGCCCGTTCAGCGCGCGGGGGCAGGGCAGATGGTCCCGGAAAACGCGGACCAGGGGTTTGCCGGGATACGTTGATCACCGATACGTTGCGGGGTATGCGTGACCCCCTGCGTGAGCCCACGTTCCTGATCCTCGCCGCGCTGGCCCCCCAGCCGCTGCACGGGTACGCGATCATCGGTGAGGTGGCCGAGCTATCCGGCGGGCGGATGACGCTGCGGCCCGGCACCCTGTACGGCGCCCTGGACCGGCTGGCCGAGGAAGGGCTGCTCGAGCCGGACCGCGAGGAAGTGGTCGACGGCCGGCTGCGCCGCTACTACCGGCTCACCGACGCCGGGGCGGCCCTGCTGGAGCAGGAAGCCGCGCGGCTGCAGCACAACGCCGACGCGGCCCGGGGGCGGCTCGCCCGCCGCCAGCCGCACCGCGTGGTGTCACAGCCTGCGGCCCGTCTGGCCTGAGCCTGCCGCACCGCGTGATATCTCAGCCTGCCGTCGGCCGGCCTGAGCCTGCCGCCGGGGCCCGCCCCCTCAGTCAGCCGCGCACCCAGGCCGCGGCCGGGGGAGTGACGGTGCCGGGAGCGGTGCGCCAGGTCATCACGTCGAAGCGGTACAGCCCCTGCCGCACGCCAGGATCCTGCTCGATCAGCCGGCGGACCTCGTCCAGGGAGTCCTTCTGGTAGACGCCGAGCCCGCAGATGTCCTCGTCCTCGGCGGGACTGTCGCCGACCGGGCCGGCCGCGAGCTGATCTCCCCCCGCGACCAGGCTGAGCGTGTACGCGAGGTGCTCGCGGAAGATCCGCTCCGTGGTCTCCTCGTCGAAGTCGCGGCCCGCGGTCGTGTGCCGCAGCAGCACGACCTGGTAGGAGACGAGCTCGGGTCCGGCCATCGGATGTCCTTTCACGCGGGGGCCTGGCCCGGGTCGCCGGCGCCGATGGCGGCCGCGAAACGGTCCAGGATGGCGGTCCAGCCGGCCGAGTAGCCGCCGGAGGCGTAGCCGCCGGGCAGCGCGCAGTCCCGGGCCAGCTGCTCGTCGGTCATGGCTTCCCAGCCGCGGTGCTCGACCGTGACCCGGGTCAGCGCCGGGCCGAGGCCGGCGAAGCTGAGTTCGACCTCGGTGGGCACCGGCGTCTGGTTCCAGGTCATCACGAAGCGTTCCGGCGGCTCCCAGGCCAGCAGCTCACCCCAGTCCCGCTCGGTGCCGTCCGCCCAGGTCTCGTAGACCCGCCCGCCGGCCCGCGGTTCCACGGTCACGTCACGGACCTGGTCCTGCCCGGCCGAGAACGGGACAGCCGGCCACCAGGCACCGATGGTCGCGACGAACGTGTCGAACGTGTGCCGGGGGTCGCTGCGGACCATGGTCGACTGGCGTACCGGCGGCCGGCGCAAGACCGCGGCCCGGTCCGGCTGGGGCGCCTGGCTCATGGCGTCCTCCCTCTATCCGGCCTGGGCGGACGGGCTGGCGTCGCTGAGACCCCGCTCCGCCTCGACGATCTGGCGGGCGGCATCCAGGGATGCCGCCCACATGTCGTCCAGGAACTCGCGCAGCCCGTCCAGACCTTCGGGCCGGGCCCGGTAGAGCCGCCTGGTACCGGCCCGCCGCTCGCTCAGCAGCCCGGCGCTCTTCAGCACGGTGAGGTGCTGGCTGATCGCGGTCCTGGTCACGTCGAACGCCGCGGCGATCTCGCCGGCCGCCAGCTCGTCGTGGGCGACGAGGCGCAGGATGGCGCGCCGCCGCGGTTCGGCGATCGCCTTCAGGGCCTCATCGGTCGCCTGCTCGCCCGCCGCCGCGCTGCTCGCCGGCCGCCTGCTCGCCGGCCGCCTGCTCATCGGGCGCCCGCCCACCGTCGCCAGCCTGCGGCGCGCTGGTCATGACCGGGCTCAGGCCCAGAGCCCGACGGGATTCCCGTCCGGGTCGGCGAACACGGCGAACCGGCCGAAGTCACCGGGCAGGTCGGTCGGCGGGACCAGCCGCTGGCCGCCCAGTTCCTCAGCCCGGCTGAGGTAGGCGTCGAGGTCGTCGACGCGCATGTAGATCTTCACGTTCTTCTCGCCGGGCTCGCCGGTGCCAATACCACCGCCGATAGCGCCCTCCCCGCCGCCCGTGTCCACCAGGCCGTACCCGCCCATGGCCGGGTCCGCGGCGATCTGCCATCCGAACAGCTCCGCGTAGAACTTCTGGGCCCGTTCTGCGTCCGGGCTGATGACCTCGAAGAACGCGACTGGCTGACCCATGGCTGGCTCCCTTTCGTGATGCCCTCGGGCGGCTAATGAAAGCTGAGACTAACGTTAGCGAGAGCGAACGTTAGCGTCAACTGTCAGAAACTTCGGGGCGGCCCATCGCCACACGAGCCGCCAGCCGAGCTGGAACAGGCCGAGGAAAGCCAGCGCGACCACGATGAACGCGAACGCGGTGCCCTGGCCCGCGAGGACCCGCAGGGCCATGCCGACGGCCACGGTGCCGAGCCATACGCCCAGGCCGGTCGGCACCAGCGCGGTGGGCCGCTGCCAGAACCGCGTGGCCAGCAGGCCGGCGGCCGCGCCCGCGGCGAACGGCCAGAACGTATCCCACAGCCCGGCCAGGGCGCCGCCGGCATGGTGGTTGGCCCGGCCGATCACGACGAAGAGCAGCACACAGCAGAAATCCGCGAGGGCCGCGCCAGCAGAACGCATGGCGCCAGGGTAGTGCCGCCCGGCCCCGGCCCACTCCGGGCGTACACTCGCCGGGTGCCAGATCATGGGCCGGCGAGCGCGGTTGTCCGAGGGCGATGGCCCGGCTGCTGATCGTCCACCACACTGCCTCACCGTCCATGCAGGCGATGCTGGAGGCGGTGCTGGCCGGCGCGGGCACCGACGAGATCGAGGGCGTCGAGGTCGTGACCAGGCCCGCGCTGACCGCGTCCGCCGTCGATGTGCTCAGCGCGGACGGCTACCTGCTGGGCACCCCGGCCAACATCGGGTACATGTCGGGAGCGCTCAAGCATTTCTTCGACGGGATCTACTACCCGTGCCTCGACGCGACCCAGCGCAGGCACTATGGCTTGTACGTGCACGGCAACAACGACACCGGGGGCGCGGTGCGGGCGGTGGAGGCCATCACGACGGGCCTGCGGTGGCACCGCGCCCGGCCGCCGGTCACGGTCGTCGGTGAGGTCGGGCCCGGGGACCTGGAAGCCTGCTGGGAACTGGGCGCCACCCTCGCCGCGGAACTGGCCTCGTGATCCTCACCGTCGCCCTGAACGCCACGGTGCACGTCAGCTACGAGGCGGAGGAGATCGCCTGGGGCGCGCCCAACCACGTCAGCCGGATGACCTGCCGCGCGGGGGGCGGGAGCCTGGCGGTGGCCCGGGTGCTGGCCGGCCTGGGCGAGGAGGTGCTGGTGGCCGGCTTCGCGGGCGGGGGCGCCGGGAACCTGATCGAGGCCGACCTGGCCCGCGCGGGAGTGGCCACGGCCTTCACCCGGATCGGCCGCGAATCACGGCGGGTCATCGAGGTGCTGGACGAGGCGCGGGAGGAGACCACCCGGCTGAGTGAGCCCGCGCCGTTCATCACCACCGAGGAACTCGGCCGGTTCGCCGGCGAATTCCGCAAGCTGCGTGCCGGGGATGGACGCCGTGGTGCTGAGCGGCGGGCTCCCGTCCGGCCTGCCGCTGGACATCTACGCGTCCCTGGCCAGCTACGCGGCGGAGGCCTCGGTGCCAGCCATCGTGCACGCGGGCGGCCCGGCCCTGTGGCGCAGCCTGGACCGGCACCCGGCCCTGGTCCTGATCGCCTCGACGGCCGGGGTGCCCGGGGCCGGCGTATCTGCCGGGCCGGCTGCCCTGCTGGCCCGGGGCTCGAAGGCGGCGGTCATGCTGTCCGGCGCGGCCCTCCTGGCCGCGGCGGCGACCGGCCCGGGCGGGCAGTGGCGGGCCGCGCTGGAGGGCTACCCCGGGCTGTCGCTGTCCGCGGAGGCCGTGGTGGCCGGGCTGCTGCCGGCCGTGACGCAGGGCTGGCCGTGGCCGGACGCGCTGCGCCACGCGGTCGCCCTCGGCGCGTCCGCCGACCTGATCGGCGAGGTCGATCTGGACGCCTACGACCTGCTCTCATCCGAGGTCGTGCTGGCCCCGGCGGGCGGGTCGGTACCCGGCTGATCCGGCCGGGATCGCCCGCCCGGCGCCGCCGCCCCGACCCGGCCGCCCGCCCGGCCGCGCCGCCGCGCCGCCCGGTCCGGCCGCCGGGCCAGCCCGGCCAGCGCGGCCACGGCCGTGACCAGCAGCGGCCCGATCGTGAGCGCAGCCCCCGGGGCCGCGGAATGCGCGGTGGCGAGCAACGATCCCAGGAAGACCAGGTAAGCCCCGATGATGAAGGCCCCGGTGGCCCGGCGCACCCCGCCGTCCCGGAAGGCGAAGGCCAGCGCGGCCGCGGTCAGGCCCAGGTACCAGACGGCGATGAGCACGGAGTGGACGGACGGCGGGCCCAGCCCGGTGATGGTGGCGGGCAGCAGCAGCCCGGCGGCGACGTTGAGCGCGTTGCTGTTCAGCGTGGTGCTCAGCATGGCCGCGCCGCGCCCGCGCGCGGCCAGGTACACGGCCGCGACCGCGTTCGGCAGGCTGGTCACCGCGGCCAGCACCACGCCGCCGGTGACGATCTGCGGCACCCCGAAGTGCGTGCCGATCGACGTGCCGGACCGCTCCATGACCACGCTGGCCACCACGACCACGGCCAGCGCGGCCACGGCCATCACCACGTCCCGGCGCCGGCCGTGCGGCGGGTGGATGATCTCCTCGAGTTCCTGCTCCTCCTCGGAGATCGCCACGGCCAGCCAGGCTTCCCAGCGGCGGGCTACCGGCACCCGGTGCAGCCGCCGGGCCCCCGCGCCGAGCAGGACGAGATACGGCAGCAGGACGGCCAGCACGGCGACAAGCCCGGCGGCGGGCGGGATGGTGCCGGTCACGGTGACCAGGCAGACCGCCGCCACCCACAGGGCGATGACCCCGCCCAGGACGACGACCTGGCGGTGCAGGGCGATGCTGCCCGCCACGACCCCGCCCAGGCCGAGCAGCGCCGCCAGGTTGAACACGTTGGAGCCGATGATGACGCCCGCGCCGACCTTCTGCTGATGCTGGGCCAGCGCGGTGACCGCCGAGGTGATCTCAGGGGCGTCCGCGGCCAGCGCGGCCACCATGCCCAGCAGCGCCTCCGACAGGCCCAGCCGCTCGCCGATCCGCTCCAGCCTGGTGACCAGGAGATAGCTGGTGGCCAGGCTGACCGCTGCGGCGACGAAGAAGACCAGCAGTTGCAGGGTGATGGGCACCGGATGGGTCCCCCGTCACCAGGGGTTAGGGGTTCCGCCGCCGAAGATCTGGGCCTGGAGCTGGCCCGCCGTCAGCGCCGTCCCGCACACCGTGGCAGGCAGCTTGCCGTTGTACGCGGTCCAGTGGGTCCACGCGACCAGCGAGTAGTCCAGGGCCAGCGGGTTGCTGTTGCCGACATGGGCAGGCACCCACAGGCTGCCGCGCTTCACCCAGGTGGTGCCGAACTCCAGGTAGTGGGTCCGGTGCCCGTCGATGGTGAACGTCTGGGGGTAGGGGCCCGGCTTGTCGTGCGTGATCCACCAGCTGTTGAAGTCGTCCGCGTTGGTGGTGTTGACGGTGACCTGGCCGTGGCTGAACCAGTCCAGGCCGGTGCCGGGGCGCAGGCCCGCCGTGTCCACCGCGCACTGGGTCAGCAGCGCGGGCGCGTCGGCCAGCCGGTAGCCGAAGGGGTCGCGGAGCGATGCCGAAGGGCTGGCGCTGGCGGCGTTCTTCTTCGGCGGGACGACCGCGAAGGCGCATCCGGCCAGCATCGCCCCGGCCACGAGCGCCGCAGCGCCCCGGCCGCCGCGCACCAGCATCCGCCTCATGCCTGCCCTCTCGTCCCGCGCTGCCCTCGGCTCAACTTGTACCGTATGGCAGCGGGCGGTGCGCGAGGTACGGCCGTGTCACGGGTCGGCGGCCGGCAAAGCGCCGCAGGGCATGGGCGAACCCTGCCGTCCGTGATCTACTCGTGGGTAGTTCCCGAGGAGGTGGGCGATGGCGCTCGCGTTCTGGCGCCGGGCGGAGGCGGATCCCGCCTGGACCGCGCTGGTCGAGCCGGACGGCACCCAGCGGACCGCGGGTGAGCTGCTCACCAGGGTCAATCAGCTCACCCACGCCCTGCGCGGGCTGGGGCTGCGGCCCGGCGACGGCATCGCGGTGCTGCTGCCCAACGGCGGCGCGGCGCTGGAGATCTACCTGGCCGCGCTGCAGGGCGGCTGGTACTACACCCCGGTCAACTGGCACTTCACCCCGCCGGAGATCGCCTACATCGTGGCCGACAGCGAGGCCAAGGCGTTCTTCGTGCACGAACGGCACGGCGGCGCCGGAGCCGCGGCCGCGGACCTGGCCGGGCTGCCCGCCGGCGCCCGGTTCAGCTACGGCACGGTCCCCGGGTTCATGCCCGTCGCGGACCTGCTGGCCGGGCAGCCCGACACCCTGCCCGTTGACCGCGTGGCCGGCTCGACCATGCACTACACCTCGGGGACCACCGGGCGGCCCAAGGGCGTCCGCCGGGACCTGTCCGGGATGGACCCGGACGAAGCGGCGGAGACGACCACGGCCCTGCTCCAGATCTTCGGCGTCCCGCCCGGCCAGCCTCACGTGCACCTGGTCACCTCGCCGAACTACCACACCGCGGTGACCTTGTTCGGCGGCGCGGCCATCCACCTGGGCCACACCCTGGTCTACATGGACGGCTGGGATTCCGAGACCGCGCTGGCCTGCGTGCAGCGGTACCAGGTGACCAGCACGCACATGGTGCCCACCCAGTTCAAGCGGATGCTGTCGCTGCCGGAGTCCACCCGGCGCGGGTACGACCTGTCGTCCATGCGCTGGATCATCCACGCCGCGGCCCCGTGCCCGGTGCCGCTCAAGCGGGCCATGCTGGACTGGTGGGGGCCGCGGGTGTACGAGTACTACGCGGCGACCGAGGGCGGCGGCACGCTGGCCACCCCGCAGGACTGGCTGGACCGCCCGGGCACGGTGGGCCAGGCGTGGCCGCTGAGCGAGATCATGATCGCTGACGACGACGGCCAGGAATGCCCGCCCGGCACGCCGGGGACCGTCTACATGAAGATGACCACCACCAGCTTCCGGTACAACGGCGATCCGGCCAAGACCGAGGCGAACCGGCTGCGCGGCTTCTTCACCGTCGGCGACATCGGCTATCTCGACGAGGACGGGTTCCTGTTCCTCTGCGACCGCAAGGCAGACATGATCATTTCCGGCGGGGTGAACATCTACCCGGCCGAGGTCGAGGCGGAGCTGATCATGCATCCCGCGGTGGCCGACGTCGCGGTGTTCGGCGTGCCCGACGAGGAATGGGGGGAGCGGGTGATGGCGGTGATCGAGCCCGCAGCGGACCGGGCCCCGGGCCCGGACCTGGCCGCCGAGATCCTCGGGTCACTGGACGGGAAGCTGGCCCGGCTCAAGTGGCCGTCGGCGGTCGACTTCACCTCGCAGATGCCCCGCGATCCCAGCGGCAAGCTGCTC
Organism: uncultured Actinomycetes bacterium; assembly: GCA_963851025.1. Lineage (GTDB taxonomy): Bacteria > Actinomycetota > Actinomycetes > Streptosporangiales > Streptosporangiaceae > RYN-230. The sequence goes on along the minus strand of CAWKOA010000022.1, from coordinate 56,912 downwards.
AAGCGCCGCCTGCGCGACCCTTACTGGCAGGCGCAAGGCCGCTCGATCTAAGCCGCTCGATCTAGGCCGTCCCGCAGCTAGCAGAGGTCACGCGGGAACTGTCGGGCGCTCGGCTCCGGCGGTCACGCTCAGCACGTCGAGCAGCCGGGCCACGGCCGGCGGTTCGGGCGCCTCGCCGTAGGTCACCGCGAGCACCTGCCGGTGCGACCCGGGGAGCGGCGCGGCCTGGATGCCTGGGTGACGCGCGGCCCGCAGGGCCAGGCCCGGGAGCGTCGTGATGCCCAGGCCTGCCGCCACGAGAGCCTGCACCGCGACGAAGTCGTCGGTGGTGAACGCGATGTTCGGGCTGAAGCCGGCCAGCTCGCACTGCCAGACCAGGTAGCTGCGGCACCGCTCGCAGCCGCCGATCCACCGGTACCCGGCATAGTCGGCCAGGTCCGGACCGGGCGGCAGGGGCGGCTCGTCGGCCGCAGTCCCGGGTGCGCGGCCGTCAGCGCCGGCCGTGGCAGCCCGGGTCACCAGGTGGATGGGATCGTCGAGCAGCAGCCGGGACCGGGTGCCCACGTCGGCGTCACCGGGCGGGCTCACCGTCACCCCGTCCTGGTAATGCCGGAACACGAGCGCCACGTCCACGTACCCGGCCCGGAGCATGCGCAGCGCTTCCGGCGGCTCGGCCTCGGCCAGCGTGAGGTCCAGGCCGGGGTTCTCCGCCTCCAGCCGGGCCGCGGCCATCGGCACCAGCGTGCTGAGCGCCGATGGGAAGGCGGCCAGCCGGATCCGGCCCGCCCGCAGGCCCACATGCGCGGCCAGCTCGTTCTCCGCGGCGTCCAGCCGGCCCAGGATCTCCTCGGCCCGCTCCGCCAGCAGCCGGCCCGCGTCGGTCAGCCGGACGCCTCGCCCGGCCCGCTGGGTCAGCAGTGCCCCGGTCTCCGCCTCGAGCCGGGACAGGTGATGGCTCACCGAAGGCTGGGCGTAGTTCAGAGCCCGGGCCGCGGCGGTCACCGAGCCGTGCCGGGCCACCGCGACGAGCACGCGAAGCCGGGTCACATCCAGCATCCAGCAAGTATAGATCCGCTCGATCTAACTGCCCGCTGACCGGGGTGCCGCCTATTCGACCTGATTAGCCCTAACGATTTTTTCGTCCCTGGTGCCGGGAGCCCCGGGTCTGGGCACCCCCGTGCTGGGAACCCCCGTGCTGGGAACCTCCGTGCTGGGCACCCCCGTGCTGGGAATTGGAATGGGCCGCGTGCCGGGGGGCGAAACGGCACGCGTGCATCCCCGCCCGGTAGCCGGACGGCGGCATGCCGATCAGGTAGACCGGGCCGGCCCGGTGCAGGAACAGGGTGATCTTCCAGTCGATGCAGCTGGAGTGGTCGGGGCTCCGGGCGGGATCCTGGTGGCTGGTAAAGGTCACCGTGGCCTTCAGCCCGCCTTTCAGCGCGGCCACACCCACCAGCGTCGCGTTCGAGTCGTGACTGGTCCGGTAGCCCCAGGCGAATTCACGCGGGGTCAGTTGGTGCCGCTCGGCGAACAGGCGCGCGTACGCCTGGTACTGGCGGTGGTTGACGGCCGCGAAGTAGCGCTCCAGGAGCGCGGCGACCCGCTGGACGCCCGCCCGCCTGGCCAGCCCCGGCCCGATGGAGACGATGCCGTGGGCAGCGTGCCTGGTCTTCCCGCCGCCGCCGGAGGGGGGAGCCGGCTGATGCGGCGGCGGGGTGGTGCTGCGGACGGTTCCCGGCGGGCCGGACCGCGACGGGCCGGAACCCGAATGGGCGGATCCATGCTGGCCGGAACCCGGGTGGGCGGAACCGGCGGCGGCCGGCACCCGCCCGGCCCGGGCCGGGCTGGCCGTTCCCCGAACCGCTGGCTCCGGACTGGCCGGATCCCGTGTGCCGCGTTCCGGCCTGGCCCGATCCTGGATGCGGCGTGCTGGCGTGGCCCGTTCTGCTGTGGCCTGCGCTGCTGCGACCGGTGCCCGTGTGGCCGGTGCCGGTGTGGCCCGGGCTGCTGTGGCCGGTGCTGCTGTGACCCGGGGCGTTGTGGGCCGCGCCGCTCTGGCCGGTCCGGGCCGGGGCCGTCCCGGTCCGCGCGGGCGGGCTGGCCGGGGAAAGGCTGGGCGCGGGATGACCGGACAGCGCCTGGCTGGGCTGGGCGTGGCCCGACCCCAGCGGCGCGGGCCGGGACTGGTGGCTGGAGTGAGCGCCGCCGGCCTGCGGCTGGTTGGTGCCGACCAGCCACGCGGTCGAGGCCACGGCGAGCAGCCCGGCGATCACCACCACGCCAATGACCAGCACCCGCCGGTCCGGCCGCCGGCTTCCGGGGAGCCACGGGTCTTCGGGGTAGGGTTCGGGCTCGGCCTCGACGCCGATGCGGACCAGGGTCACCGGCTCGCCGTCTCCGGCGGCGGGCGCTATTGCCTGCGGCGGCCCGGCTGGGCTATCCCCGAGACCCGGCGCGGGCTCGTCCGCAGCGGCCTTGTCCGGGGTTGCCTGGTTCAGGGCTGCGTGGTCCGCGGCGGCCTGGTCCGGGGTTGCCTGGTTCAGGGCTGCGTGGTCCGCGGCGGCCTGGTCCGGGGTTGCCTGGTTCAGGGCTGCGTGGTCTGCGGCGGCCTGGTCCGGGGTCGCCTGGTTCAGGGCTGCGTGGTCCGCGGCGCCCTCGTCCGGGGTCGCCTGAACCAGGTCCTGGTCTGCGCTGGCCTGATCTGCGCTGGCCCGATCTGCGCCGTCCTGATCTACGTCAGCCCGATCCGCTGCGGGGCCATCCAGGGACTCCTCCTCCCCGGCGAAGCTCTCCGCTGGCGCAGCAGCCCAGGCCGGAGCGGCCCAGGCCGGGGCCGGCTCGCCGGCCGGCACGTCTCCGGAGTCGGCCTCGGCCACGCCCACCTGGGCCGGGATGACCGGGCCAGAGGCCGGCGGGCCGGAGACCTCGGGCGCCCCCGGGCTCCCGCTGGCCCCCGGGGGGCCGGACTGGACTGCGGTCGCCTGGCGGGCGCCGGCCTGGCCAGTGCTCGTTTCACCCGGGCTCGTTTCACCCAGGCTCGTTCCACCCGTGCTGGCTTGGCCCGGGCTCGCTTCGCCCATGCCGGCGGCAAACGGGTCGGCTTCAGCCGCGCCGCCCTCCGCGGCGGCGTCGTCGGAGGCGCGCTGTGGCGTGGCGCTGATCTGCGCCCCGCACCGTGTGCAGAAGTGCAGCAGCCCGCTGACCGGGGATCCGCATTTCGTGCAGAATCTCATCGGCGGTCAGCCCAGCCTGGCGTTCATGTCGATGGTGGTCTCCCTGGTGAGTTGCGGGTCGGCCGGGTCGAGTTCGCTGCTGGCCGCGTCGATCCCGGCTCGGGTGGCCTCGTGCATCGCGGCCATCAGCGCCCGGGTGGACTCGAAGCGGAGCGAGCGGTGGATCCCGTCTCCCCGGCTGGTCACGTCCTGCATATTCCGGCCGATGAGCAGCATCAGCAGCCGCAGGGGGGACATGTGCAGCCAGAAAGTCCAGCCCACGTACAAATCACGCCCATGCGCGAAACACGAGATGTAGCCGCTGAAATGGCCGCGGCGCAGTTCCAGGTCTTCACGATCTCCTTCTTCAGGCCGGGAGGCGGTCCGCACCCGCAGCGAATCGACCGGGGCGCTCTCGGCCTGGAATGCGGAATTGATGTGCTCGAACGCCGTGTGGGCGGCCTCAGCGCCCTGCTCCATGACCAGGCTCCACTCGGCCATCAGGGCCGGGACCGGGATCAGCCAGAACAGGATGGCCAGCACCAGCGCGACCAGCCACAGGCTGCCCACTTCCAGCCTGAGAGCGGGGCCGAGCTTGGCCCCGGCCGCGGCGTCGAGCAGCAGGCCCAGCAGCAGCACCGTCTCGATGAGCAGGTAGATGCCGCCGAACGCGCCCGCCTGGCGCAGGACGTACATCAGGTAGCGCGGGTTGCGGACCGGGTCGAGGGTCGCTGGGCCGGAAAGCCTCGGGGCCGTGTGCCGGGCGGGTCCCCCGGCGGTCTCCCGGCCGGGTGCCCGCCCCGCATCGTCTCCGGGGTGCGCGCCGTTACGCGGGGCCGGGCCGTTCCCGCGCTCCGGGCCATCGTGACCGTCCCGGCGCCCCGGGCCACCGCGGCGGATCGTGCCGTTCTGCCCGGCGAGCCCGGCGGCCTGGGCCGCGCGGGGCGACGGACCCGGACCGTACGGCCGGGCCGGGCTGCTCAGGGCGTCCGCGTTCTCCGGTGCCGTCGCGTCCGCGCCGGGCCGGGGCTGCGCTGACGGCCGTGCTCCCGGTGACGGTGCCTCCGACCGCTCTGCTCCTGGCTGCTGTGCTCCGGAAGTCTCTGCTCCTGGGGGCTGTGCTCCTGGCGGGCCTGGCGTGGCGTGCCCCGGCCGGGCTCGCTCCGGGACGCCGGACTGGTGGGAGGCCGGGATGATGCGGACCTCGGCCCGGTCATCAGCGGGGGCGGCGAGGTGGGCCGACTCTAACCCGTCAGGCTCCCGCGCGGCGGGGACGGCCGGCCCGACCGGCCGTCCGCAATTACCGCAAAACGCGTCCCCGGCGAAAAGGCCTTCGCCGCACCCGACGCATTTCTCCCACATCGGCCAATCCTTCGCTCGGTCCGGGATTATCGGACATGTGGCGCGCCCGTTCTGCCGCGCCACAGGTAACTTACCAACTCTGCGAATGGGAAAACCGATCATGGTCACAGTAAAGAATTTGGCGGGTCGCGAATGCGATCATGCGATTGACGGATAGGGCAGAATTGGCGCAAAAAGGCCACGCCCGGCGCCACCGGATTCCGGTGGCGCCGGGCGTTCTCCCTCCGCGAGGCCTCAGCCGTCCGCCCGGGAATCCGTCGCGGAGACCAGTGCCGGCACGCCGGCCAGGGGCTCGCCCTCGCGGGGGGATGCCGCGGGCAGGACACGGGCCAGTGGCCGGGGGAGCCACCAGTTCGCCGGGCCCAGCAGTTCCATCACGGCGGGCACCAGGACCATCCGGACCACGGTCGCGTCGATGAGCACGGCCACGGCCAGCCCCAGGCCGACCTGCTTGACCGAGACGTTCGCGCCGAGCACGAAGGACAGGAAGACCACCACCATGATGGCCGCCGCCGCCGTGATCACCCGGGCCGTCCGGGCCAGCCCGGTCGCGACCGAGGCCGCGTTGTCGCCCGTGGCGTCGTAGGACTCGCGGATGCGCGACAGCAGGAACACCTCGTAGTCCATGGACAGGCCGAACAGGATCACGAACAGGAATATCGGCACCCAGGTGGTCACCGGCATCTTCTCGGGGAAGCCGAAGAGGTGGCCGAGCCACCCGTACTGCGTGATGGCGACCAGGACGCCGTACGCGGCGGAGATGGACAGCAGGTTCATGATCGCCGCCTTGACCGCGACCGTGACCGACCGGAACATGATCACCAGCAGCAGCATGGACAGCGCGACGACCACGCCGATCAGCCAGGGCAGGCGCTGCCCGACGAGGTTGGCGAAGCTCACGTTGCCGGCGTTCGGCCCGGTCAGGTAGGCCCGGATGCCGGTGCCCGCCGTGGCGCGCGGGATGACGGACGAGCGGATCCGGTTGACCAGGGCGTTGGTGGCCGCGTCCTGCTCACCGGTGGCCGGGTACGCGATCATCAGCGCGGCCCGGCCATCGGGGCTGACCCGGACGGGGCTGACCCGGGCGATGCCGGGGGTGGCCGCGATCGCGCCGGCCAGCCGGGCCGTGCTGGCCGTGGGCGAGGGCAGCGCGGCCGCCACGATCAGCGGGGCGTCGAACCCGGGCCCGAACCCCCGGGCCATCGTGGCGTAGCTCGCGTACCCCATCGTCCCGCGGGCCTGGCTGGACTCATCCGGCATGCTCAGCTTCATGCCGAGCGCCGGGGCGGCGAGGAGCAGGATCAGCCCCGTGGAGAGCAGCGCGGCCAGCGCGGGCCGCCGCTGGATCAGTGCCGCCCACCGCTCGGCGGCGGCCGGCGGACGGGCTGGCCGCCGGACTGCGCGGCTGACTGGCCCTCCGCCGGGAGGCCAGGCTGTCCGGCCTGCTGGCCGGCGGCTGCGGCGGCCGGGCGGCCGCCCATCCACCGCGGCAGCCGGAGCCGCGACGGCTTCGCCAGGCGGGTGCCGGTGAAGCCGAGCAAGGCCGGCAGCAGGGTGAGCGATCCGAGCAGGACCATGGCGACGGTCGCGGCCGCGGCGATGGCCACCCCGTTGAGCAGCGACTGGCGCAGGACCAGCAACCCCAGCATCCCGATGATCACGGTGGTGCCCGCGATGACCACGGTCCGGCCTGCGGTGCTCATCGCGGTCACCGCCGCGTCCTCCGGGTCGTGGCCCTGGTGCAGGGCTTCACGGAACCGGGTCACGATGAACAGCGCGTAGTCCACGCCGACGCCCAGGCCGATCATGGAGGCGACGATCGGGGAGAACGACGGGGCCGGGAACACGTGGCCCAGCAGGGCGATCAGCGACAGCCCGGCGCCGATGCCGAGCACCGCGGTCAGCACCGGCAGCCCCATGGCCAGCAGCGACCCGAACGCGATCAGCAGCACGATCGCGGCCGCCAGCACGCCTACCCCCTCGGTGGCCCCGCCGTAGGGCGTCTCGGCGAGGTTGACCACGTCGCCGCCCAGGTAGAAGTTCAGTCCCCGGCCGGACACCGACCTGGCGTCGTGCATCAGCGCGAGAGCTTCCCCGTTGCTGATCTTGCTGGACGGCACGCCGAACTGGACGACCGCGAAGGCCACGTGGCCGTGCGCCGAGATCTGGCCGGTGGCCTGATACGGGCTGGTGACCGACGTGACGTGCGGCGCCCGGGCGAAGGGGGTGAGCGCGCTGGTGATCCGGGTCCGGACGGCGGGCGAGCCGATCGGATCGTTAGAGCGGATCGCCAGCGTCAGCGTGTCACCGGACTGCTGGTGGAAGTGCTGGTTGAGCAGGGTCTGCCCGGGGTCGCTGCCGGCGAAGCTGTCCTGGGCGGGCGCCCCGAACCTGGTCCACAGCGTGATCAGGCACGCGACCCCGATGATCCAGGTGATGAGGGTGAGCCGGCGGTGCCGGAAGCAGGCGCGGCCGAGCGGGCCCAGGATCGCGGGGCGGGCCCGGTGCTGCCGGGTGGAGGGTGGCTGGGGGGTGGATGAGCCGGACATGTGGGTCTCCTGCGAGCCGGAGGAGTGGTGTTGCTCCGATGCTCGCGGCCGGCGGCGGCCAGCGCGTCCTACCGGGGGAGGCAGTTGCGGCCGGGTGCGCCCGCCGGGAGTACTCCGGCCGGGCCGCCGGAGTACTCCCGGCGGAGTAGGCGGTGCGGCGGGCCCAGGTCAGCGGGCCTGCATGACCGGGGCCTGGCTCAGCGGCAGGCGCGGAAGGTATCCGCCGGGAACCCGGGCTGATGACGCCTGATCTGGTAACTGGCGCCCTTGCGCTTCAGGAACAGGGTGATGTGCCAGCGGTCGCACGCGGCGTGGTCCGGGCTTTCGGCCGGGTTCTGGTGACTGACGAACGTGACCATGGCCGCCAGCCCGTGCGGGCCGGTGGCGGCCAGCCCGGTCAGCCTGGCCCGCGAGTCCCGGGTGGATTGGTAGGCGGCGCCGAAATTGTGCATGCCGGCCCGGATGGCCGGGATGAACAGGCTGCTGTACGCCTGGAAATCATGCTGGTTGATGGCCGAGAAATAGGTGTTCAGCAGCATCACGACCCGGTGCACGTGCGGCTGGACGGCCACGGCCGGGGTGACCGTCACGGCGCCGCGGGCGGCCGGAGACCGGCGGCCGGGGAACCCGTGGCTGCGAACCCGTGGCCCGCGAATCCGTGGCGGGGGAGGCAGCGGACGGGGAAGCGGGCGCCCGGGCCGGGGTCTGGCCCGGGCCCGGTGTGCGGGCCGTGCCGCCGCCATGCATGGCCAGGCTGGTGTTCGTGACCGGCAGGCGGGACTGCATCTGGCCGACCTGCCAGGCCGCGATGGCGCCGGTGCCCAGCAGGGCAACCGTGGTCACCATGGCGGTGATCGTCATCCCGTGGCCCGGCGACAGCCGGGACCGGAGGCCCAGGGACAGCCGCGGCCAGCGGCCGGGGGACACCCGGGACCAGCGGGCGCGGGACAGCCGGGACCAGCGGCCGGGGGGCGGCCACGGCCAGCGGCCCGGGGCCAGCCGAGGCCAGCGGCCCGCCGGCCGCCGGGGCGCGTGCTCCGGCGGCGCGGCCGCATCCCGGGCGGCCGGGCGGGCGCTGGCCGGCCCGGCCTGTTCGCTGGCCATCCAGGGCGGGTCGCTGGCCATCCAGGGCGGGTCGCTGGGGGTCCAGGGCGGCTGGCTGGCCGTCCACGGCGGGGGGCTGGCGTGCCAGGGATCGGCCGGCGGCGGGCCGCCCGTGACCCCAGGAGCGGGCGGGTCATCCAGGGACCAGGCCGGGGCGGACGTCCGCGGGCGCGCGAAGCCGGGGGCCGCCGGGGCGGGCGCACCCGGAGGCCGGCTCGTCCTCCGGGCTCACCTGGGTCGCGCACCCGGCGCAGTACCGTGGCGACCCGCCAAGCGGATTTCCGCAGTTCGGGCAGAACCGCATGGGCGCTCCCTGGCTCCGTCGAACGGCCGCGACTGATCCCCGGCACCATTTGACCGGCCTGGCGGCCATTTTGGAATGCGGGGCGGCGTGTTGTTAGTCCCTCGTAAGCATTGGCCGGGAAGGGCCGGTCAGCCGTGCCCGGGCTCGGCGAGCCCGTTCTCGTAGGCGAGCACGACGGCCTGGGCGCGGTCCCGGGCGCCCAGCTTGATCATGGCCCGGCTCACGTGGGTCTTCGCGGTCAGCGGGCTGACCACGAGTTCCGCCGCGATCTCGTCGTTGGACAGCCCGGCCGCGACCAGCGCCACGACCTCGCGTTCCCGCTCGGTGAGCGAGGCCACGCCGGGGGCCGGGGCGGCGGGCCGGGGCAGGTTCCCCCGCCCGCGGCTGGCTGACCGGCCCGGCCCGGTGCCGGCCGGCGTACCCGGGCCCGCTCCCCCCGCGCCCGTGGCGGCCGTCCCCGCACCCACGCTGCCCGGGCCCGCGCTGCCCGGCGCCCGCGTTCCCGGTCGTGAAGGCGGCGATGAGGGAACGGGTCACGCTGGGGGCCAGGAGCGCATCGCCGCGGGCCACCACCCGGACTCCCTGCAGCAGTTCCTCGGGCTCGACGTCCTTGACCAGGAACCCGCTCGCTCCCGCCCGCAACGCCCCGAACACGTGCTCGTCGTCGTCGAACGTGGTGAGCACCACGACCCGGACCGCGGCCAGCTGCGGGTCGGCGGTGATCCGCCGGGTCGCGGTGAGCCCGTCCACTTCCGGCATGCTGAGATCCATCAGCACCACGTCGGGCCGCAGTTCGCGGGCCAGGGCCACCGCGGCGCCCCCGTTGGGGGCCTCACCGACGATCGTGATGTCCTCGGCCGATTCGAGCAGCATCCGGAAGCCCGCGCGGACCAGGGCCTGGTCGTCGGCGAGCAGGACCCGGATCATCGGGCGAGATCTGCGGCGGCCGGCGGGGCGGTCCCGGAGGCCGCGGCCTGGCCTGCACCGGCGGTGGGGAGCCGCGCCACGACCTCGAAGCCGCCGTCCGGGCCGGCCGCGGCCGCGAAGCTCCCGCCGACCGCCGCGGCCCGCTCGGCCATCCCGGTCAGCCCGTGGCCGCTGGCGGCCCGGCCGCCGTCCCGTCCGGCGGCCGGCGGGGCCGTCGCCGTCGTCGGTCACCCGGATGGCCAGGGCCCCGGGCTCGTAGCCCAGGCAGACCGTCGCCCGGGCCTGCGCGCCCGCGTGCCGCAGCACGTTGGTCAGGGACTCCTGCAGGATCCGGTAGGCCGCGTGGCCCACGGCCGGGGGGAGCGGCCGTGGCTGCCCCTCGGTGGTGAGGGTGACGGGGGCGCCCGCGGCCGTCACCGCCTCGCACAGCGCGGGCAGCCGGTCCAGTCCGGCCGCGCGCAGCTCGGCTGAATCGTCCGGGGTCTCCTGGCGGAGCTGGCCTAGCGTGGCCCGCATCTCGGTGAGCGCCGCCTTGCTGGTCTCCCGGATGGCGATGAGCGCGCTCGCGCAGCTGGCCGTCCGGGCCGCCGGCCTGGTCATCGGGCCCGAGCACGTGCAGCGCCGATCCGGCCTGCACGGTGATGGTGGCCATGCTGTGCGCCACGGTGTCGTGCAGTTCCCGGGCGATCCGCAGCCGCTCCTCGGCGACCCGGCGGCCGGCCTCGGCCTCGCGTTCCTCGCTGGCCAGACGCAGCCGGTCGGCGGTCTCGGCCGCCAGCGCCCGGCGGCTGCGGACCACCTCACCCAGCATGATGGCCAGCACGAGCACCGCGATGCTCGGCAGGAACTCCGCGGCCAGCGAGACCAGGCTCTGGTGCGTGGATACGTCCACCACGAACAGGCCGACCGTCATGTAGAACGCGGGGATGGCGATGGCCACGGCCAGGTACCCGGCCACGGCCGCGTCATACAGCGGCAGCGAGAGCAGCGGGGCCGGGGAGATGTTCCGGCGGTCCAGGCTGTAGTAGAGCATCAGCAGCACCGCGCAGCCGATCAGCGAGCCGAGTGGCCACCGGTGGCGGACCAGGATGGGCAGGGCCAGCGCCGCGCCGAACACGTAGGCGACCGCGTTGAGCGGGGCCGCGCCCGGCCCTCCGCCCACCACCACGTTCAGCTCGACCAGGAGCGCCACCAGCGCGGCCGCACCGGCATCGATCCACCTGATGCCGAGGGCCTGCAGCAGCTGGCGCGGCCTGGTCGCGGCGCCGTTCAGCGGTCCCACGCCGTCAAGGTACGTGACCCGCGCCCGGGGCGCCACGCCCGGCGCGGCCGCGAGGGGCCCGGAGGTGGTCCGGGGCTGCTCAGCCGCGGCCTTCCAGCAGCGGCGACGCCGGGTCCCGGGCCGGCCGGGCCGGGTCGCCCGCCGCCCGGCGGCGCCGCCACGCGATCCCGGACAGGGCTTCGAGCACCACCCGGCCGGCCAGGAACGCGGTGATCTCCGCGTGGTCATACGGCGGCGCGACCTCCACCACGTCCACCCCGGCCAGCGGCAGCTCCATCGCGATCCGCCGGACCGCGTCCAGCAGCTGCCGCCCGGTCAGCCCGCCCGGCTCGGGTGTCCCGGTGCCCGGGGCCATGCCCGGATCGACCACGTCCACGTCCACGGACAGGAAGACCCCGTCGCACTCGTCGGTGGCGATGCCGAACGCCTCGGTCAGGCACTCGTCCAGGCCCCGGGTGACGACCTCGGTCATCTCGTAGCTGCGCATGTTCTGGTCCGCCATCCAGGCCAGCGTCTCCGGCTCGGGCCAGTAGCCGCGCAGCCCGATCTGCAGGAAACGGTCGCCGCGCACCGCGCCGGACTCGATGAGGCGGCGCATCGGCGTGCCGTGCCCGTACAGCGACCCGAACTGGGTGTCCCCCGTGTCGGCGTGCGCGTCGAAGTGGATCACGGACAGCCGTCCCCACCCCACGTGCCGGGCCACGCCGGTCGCGTCCGGGAACGCGATCGTGTGGTCGCCGCCGAGGATGACCGGGATGGCCCCGGCCTCGCTGGCCCGCTGGACCGCTTCTTCCAGCCGCCGCAGCGACAGCTCGGTATCCCCCGACGGCATCTCGATGTCACCGGCGTCGGCGATCCGCAGTTCCGCCAGCGGGTCGACGCCCAGGGCGAGATGCGGCCGGGACCCGTCGTGCGGCAGGTAGTCGGTGAACCGGATGGCCTGCGGGCCGAAGCGGGCTCCGGGCCGGTGCGAGGTCCCGCCGTCGAACGGGGCGCCGATGATGAGGATGTCCGCGCCGGCCCAGGAGCCCGGATCGGCCAGGTCCGCCGGGGGCACGCCGAGGAACGTCGCATCCGGGCCGTACATGTTGCCGAGCCGGGCCATGCCGCCTCCTCAGGTCGCCGTGCCGTGACCGTAGCCGCTGATCTGACCAGACCGGCCGGCCGCTTCAGGGGCAGGTGTGGTGGTAGGCATGGTACGCGCGGGGCGGGCTGCCGAGCAGCAGCGTGCCGCCCACCCGCCGCAGGTACAGGGTGATGTCCCAGTCCGTGCAGCTGGTGACGTCCGCGCCCGGGGCCGCCCGCTGCTGGCTGGTGAAGGTCACCGTGGCCGCCACGCCGGGCCCGGTCGATGAGATCCCGACGATGCTGGCCCCGGAGTCGGTGGTGCTCCCGTAGCCCCGGGCGAAGTCCGCGGCGGTGAGCTGCGCCCGCCGGGCCGGGACCAGCAACCGTGCGTACTGCTCATAATCGCGGGAGTTGATGGCCGTGAAGTAGCTGACCAGGAAGCCGTCGACCTGGGCGGCCTCCGGCACCTGGCTCAGCCCGGGCGCCATCGTCACCACGGCCGCGGCCGGGCCCGGGGCCGGGACCGGCGGGGAGGGGGCGGGGGACGAGGGCGAGGCGGCGCGGGCAGGCGGGACGGGACTGGCCCGGCCTGCCGCCGTGGTCTGGCGGCCGGCCAGCCGGGACCCGGGCCCGGCCTGGTCCGGGCCGGACGCGGCCCAGGCGGTGATCACGCCGGCCAGCAGCGCCACGGCGGCCAGCGCGGCACCTGGCGCCCAGGGCCCGGTAGCCGGGGACCCGGCGCCGGGGGTGGGAGAGCGGGTAGACCAGCCGGGACGCCGTGTCCTCCCCGTCCCGGCCGGGCTGAGGTTCCAGGGCCGGCCGGGCGGGGAACACCCGGGTCCCCAGGCCCCGGCCGGCGAACAGGTCCCCGAACACTTCCGGCCCGTCGGGGTCATCCTCCGGTGCCGCGCCGGGTTCCTGGTAGCCGGGCTCCTGATACCGGGCAGGCTCTTGATAGCCGGGCACGGGCGGGTACGCGGGCACCCCGGGATATCCGGGCTCCGTCCGGTATCCCGGGGCCGGCCGGTAAATGGACTCCGGCGGATAGCACACCTCAGGGGGGTAGCAGGGCGCCGGCAGGTATCCCGGCTCCGGCGGGTACGCGGGCTCCGCGGGATATCCGGGCTCCGGCGGGTACCCGGGCTCCGCGGGGTATCCGGGGTCGGGCGGGTATCGAGGATCCGGCAGCGGCCCGGCGCACCGGGAGCAGGAACGCAGCGCCGCGGCCACCGGGTCCCCGCACGTCGGGCAGATTCTCATCACGTTCCCCTTGCTCCCAGGTGGGGATCGTAATCAGGGCGTGAGGCTTTCTGCAGGATTATCACCACATGGCTGGCGCCATTGACGGGATTTCGCCCGGAGTAATACGGAACGGCCCGTAATCGTGCGTCTATGACGAAGTAGAATAGGAGAAAACGGAACTGTTCGTGTAATTCACTAAGCAGAACCGGAGGGTATGGCGGGATACCGCACGGAGATCCCGGAACGGCCACCGCCCGGGGCATGACCGCGGCCCCGCCGGGCCGGGATGGCCGCCGGGGGCCCGGGACTGGCAGGATCGAGGCGTGCCGGGAAGACCTGCTGCTTTCGACGAACTGGACGAGCGGATCGTGGCCGTGCTGGTCGGGGACGCCCGGGCCAGTTACGCCGATATCGGGGCCACGGTGGGATTGTCCGCGTCCGCGGTCAAACGGCGGGTCAACCGGCTGCGCGCGTCCGGGGCGATCACCGGGTTCACGGTCACCGTCGATCCGTCGGCCCTGGGCTGGACGACCGAGGCGTACGTGGAACTGTTCTGCCGCGGGCGGACCTCACCCAGCGCCATCGGCGCCGCGCTGAGCAAGTATCCCGAGGTGACCGGGGCCTGCACCATCACCGGGGAGGCGGACGCACTGCTGCACATCCGCGCGGCGGACGTGCAGCACTTCGAGCAGGTGGTGGAGCGGATCGTCGCCGAGCCCTTCGTGGACCGGACGCGCAGCGTCATCGTGCTCTCGCGGCTGGTGAGCCGGGCCGACATCCTGCCGGCCAGTAATGCCGGCGGATAGCAAAGACCCGGCGCGAAATTCTCGCAATCCCTGATAAAGCCGCTCACGGCCAGGTCAGGGTCGGTACAGTCGGGGCATGCCCAACCCCGAGCATGATCCGTCGGCCAGCACTGCCCAGTTCCGTGCCTTCGCGAACGGGCGTTCCGGCTCCGACACCGCGCCGTGGTCGATGCGTGCTCCGCGTAACCGCGTGGCGATCCTCGCGGCCGCGGTGGTCGCCGTGGCCGTGGTCCTGTTCATCGTCGCCCTCCTGGTCATCGGCTAGCTTCCGCAGCGTTACCAGGTAGTCCTGGGGGCGGGGCCGTGGCCGCCCGCGGTACCAGGCAAGATGGGCAGTCATGACGGTCCGTGACGCCACGCCGCAGCCGCCCGCGGCGGAGGACCAGGACGACAAGCACCGGCTGACCGCCCTGGAAGGGCTGGCCGCACTTTCCCTCGACGCCCTGTCCTCGGTGGCCTACGGCCCCGAGGCGATCGTCATCGTGCTGGCCGCGGCCGGGACCGCGGGCCTGGCCTACACCCTCCCGGTCACGATCGCGATCGTCGTGCTGCTCGCCGTGCTGGTCATCTCCTACCGGCAGGTTATCGAGGCCTTCCCGGGCGGCGGCGGCGCGTACGCGGTGGCCAAACGGCACCTGGGCCAGAAGGCCAGCCTGGTGGCCGGGGCCTCGCTCACCGTCGACTACGTCCTGAACGCCGCGGTCGGCGTGTCCGCCGGGGTCGAGGCGTTCACGTCCGCCTTCCCGAGCCTGTACGGCGACCGGGTCTGGCTCTGCCTCGGCGTGCTCGCCATCATCACGGCGGCCAACATGTGGGGCGTGGCGGAGTCCGCCCGGCTGTTCATCGTGCCCACGCTGGTGTTCATCTTCGCCATCGCCGTCGTCATCGTCGGTGGCCTGCTCCGCTCGCATCCCGTGGTGGCGCCGTCCGGCCACCTGCCCCAGGTGACCGAGTCGGTCGGGATCCTGCTGCTGCTCAAGGCGTTCGCGTCCGGCTGCTCGGCGCTGACCGGGGTGGAAGCGATCGCGAACGCGGTACCCGAGTTCAAGCAGCCGCGGGCCCGGCGGGCCCAGCACACCGAGATGATGCTGGGGGTCATCCTCGGCCTGATGCTGATCGGCATCGCCATCCTGATCCGCAAGTTCCACGTCACCCCGTCGCCGACCGAGACGACCCTGGCCCAGCTCGCGGCGGCCGCCGTGGGGAAGGGCGTGGCCTTCTACGCTATCCAGCTGATCACGACCGTCCTGCTGGCCCTGGCCGCGAACACGTCGTTCGGCGGCCTGCCGGTCCTGGCCAGCCTGCTGGCCAGGGACAACTTCCTGCCGCACCTGTTCGCGCTCAAGGGCGAGCGGCAGGTCTTCCGGTACGGGGTGGGCGTGCTCGCGGCCGCGGCCGCGGTGCTGCTGGTCGTGGCCAGGGGCAGTACCCAGGCCCTGATCCCGGTGTTCGCCATCGGGGTCTTCGTCGGGTTCACCCTGTCCCAGACCGGCATGGTGAAGCACTGGCACGAGCAGCACGGGCCGGGCTGGGCCGGGCGCGCGTTCATCAACGGGCTGGGCGCGGTGCTCACCACGGCCGCGCTGGCCATCGAGCTGGTCAGCAAGTTCACCGAGGGTGCCTGGCTGGTGGTCCTGATCATCCCGGCCATGGTGCTGGTGTTCACCCGGATCCACCGGGCTTACGCCGAGATCGGCGGGCTGCTCGAGCTCGGGACGACGCCGGATCCGCCGGAGCGGACGCCGGCCCTGGCCGTGGTGCCGGTCCGCGGCCTGTCCCGGCTGACCCGGGAGGCGGTCTCCGCGGCCCTGTCCCTGGCCGACGAGGTCGTCGCGGTGACCATCTGCTATCACGACCCCGAGGACGTGCAGGCCGACGCCAGCTTCCGCGCGCAGTGGGAGGCGTGGGACCCCGACGTGCCGCTGGTCACGTTGCACACCGTGCACCGCGCGCTGGGCCCCCCGATCGTGGACTACCTGCGGGCCCGGGAACAGGAGGACCCGCACCGCCGGGTCGTGGTGGTGATCCCCGAGGTCCAGCCCGAGCACTGGTGGCGGTGGTTCCTGCACAACCAGCGCGGTTTCGTGCTGAACCGGGCCATCGTGACCGGCACCGATAACGTGGTGGTCTGCCGGCTCCGGTTCCGGCTGAGGCATCTCGCGCCGGACGAGGAACCGGGCGACGCCCCGGCCGGGGCCAGCCGGTCCGCATAGAGCCCGCCCCCACCTGACCCGGAGGACACGTGCCCATCCCTGACCAGACCATCGGTGAGTTCCTGGATCAGCTCGCCGAGCGCGTCCCCGCCCCGGGCGGCGGCGCCGCGGCGGCGCTGCTCGCCGCCCAGGGTGCGGCGCTGCTCGGCATGGTGGCGCGGTACACCACCGGCGAGAAGTACGCCGAGCACCAGGTGACCATCGGCCGGATCATCACCGAGGTGGACGAGCTGCGGAACATCGCGCTGCGGCTGGCGGACGCGGACGCCGACGCGTTCCTGGCCGTGGCCGACGCCTATCAGCTGCCCCGGTCCACGGAAGCGGAGCAGGCCGCCCGGGCCACGGCTGTCGCCCAGGCCCTGGCCAACGCGGCCTGGCCGCCGGCCCAGGTCATCAGCCTGGCCGGGATGGTGGTCAACCTGGCCGAGGCGCTGGTCGTGATCGGCAACCGCAACGTCATCAGCGACGTGGCCGCCGCGGCCGAGTGTGCCCGGGCCGCCGCGTCCACGGCCCGGGTGAACGTGGAGATCAACCTGGCCTCGATCTCGGATGAGCGGGCCAGCCTGGAAATGATCGCCGAGACCGGGAAGGCGGACAGCGTCATCAGCCGGGCGGACCAGATCACCGCCACGGTGCGCGAGCACATCCGCGGCTGAGCGCTCCGCGGCGGCCAGCCTGGCGGCCAGCGACCTAGGCCACCGGTCTAGGCGGGGCCACCGTCCGGCTGGTAGCCGGCGCTGCTCAGCATCCGGCGCAGGTCGAGCACGGTCTGGGTGTCGAGGTCCTTGCCGGCCGGAGGCTCGATGAACTCCTTCTGGGTCCCGATCGTCACGTCCAGCTTGCCGCCGGGCTGCTCCACCGTGGTGCCGACCGCTTCGAGCAGCGATACGACGGCCCGCCACTCGATGTTGTGGCTGACCGGATGCTCGAAGATCTGGCGCAGCGTGTTCCGGTGGTGATTGCTCAGGTGGGCTGGCTCTGGTGTCACGGACATCCGTCCTCCCCTTGTCCCTGCCACCTTAGTGACCGCGGGCGCAGGCCGGTGCGGGCCGGCCGGTGCGGGGCCGGCTGGTGCGGGGCCGGCTGGCAGTCAGGCCTCCTGGCGGGCCCGGGCCAGCCAGGCCGTCCCGGCCTGGCCGAACGGCTCGGCCCGGGACGACACCGCGCCGACCAGCCAGTCGCAGGTCCGCCGGGCCTGGCTGATCAGCTCGGCCGGGTAGGCCAGCTGCACCTGGTGCTCGGCGAACTCGTCCTCGTCGAGGATCTCCACCCGGCCGTCGAAGTACCGGACCACGTCCAGGTCCAGGTCGACCGCCGTGACCGTGCCCCCGTCCAGCACCGGGCGGGTGGTCACGTTGACGTAGATCTCCAGCTCATCCTCGGCGTTGAAGTACGCGGTCCAGCAGCCCGCGGCCGGGACGAGCAGCACGCAGTCGCGCGGCAGGAGGACCGGGGACTCGGCGCCGCGCTGCTGGGTCAGGCCCCGGCGGGCGAAGAACCACGAGCCGAATTGATCCTGTCCGAGCGGCTCGACCTCGAAGTGCCAGTGATCGGCCCCGCCCCACTTGGAGTAGCGCACCGCCACCTTCTCGACACTCACAGGCGCAGCGTACCGGTCATTCCGGGCAGTGCTGGCGGCACTGGTCAGCACAGCGCGGCCCGGTCATGGCAGACTTCGGCCATGGCCAACCCGTACGTGCTGGCCGCCGCCATCTCAACCGTCGGCACGTTACTCGGTGCCCTCGGAGGTGTCGCGCTGGCCAGCGGGGCTAGTGCCCGCCAGGAGGAGCGCCAGGCCCGCCGGGAGGAGCGCCGGGCGGATCGTCAGCAGGCGGAGGCGCGGGCCCAGGCGTGCTGGGCCGCCTGTGCGGACCTGCTCGGGGCCGCCGCCCAGTTCCGGATCCAGATCCAGATCATCGGTTCGAGCTACTGGGCCGACATGAACGTCAAGCTGGCCACGGCTCAAGATCAAGTGACATCTGTCGGGCTGTGCGCGTCCCGGGTCGCGTTGCTCGTCCCCGGCCAGGTGGCTGATGCGGCCATCGCCCTCTCCCTGACCGCAGGTGAGATGGCGGCCACCGTCGCCCGCGACGCGCGGCTCGCTGTGCACGGCGACCCGGCCCAGATGTTCCGGGGCGGCGAACTGCCCGCGGCTCCAGACCTGCGCGTTCTCGACGCCCGGGTCGATGCCTTCCGGGAGGCCGCAGCCGGCGCGGTGAGCGGGGAGCCGGCCGGGGGCACGCCAGCGGTTCCTGGACCGCCGGGCTGACCACGTCGCGGCACCGCTGGGCCCAGGCTGCCCTGATCATGGGCTCACGCTGCGGAGTTGCCGCCGTGCCCTAAGACTCCCTCGCCGAGCTTCTGCAGGCGGCGCGCCTGCTCGAGCTGGTGCGGCGTCAAGGCCGGGTTCTCCGCGACCTCGGCCCGCCGGGCCAGATTCGCCGCCATGACCCGGTCCCCGCCCAGTTCACCGACCCGGGCGGCGTACAGCAGCACCTGGCCGTTGTCAGGTGCCTCGCTCAGCGCCTCGCCGATCTCCTCATCGGCCGCGCCCGGCCTGCGCAGCGTGGCGAGGGCCAGCGCGCGCGCCGCCTGGACGGTTGGCCACCGTGGGCGGCGGACCCGGTCCAGGTCCCGGAGTGCTTTCTCGGCCTCGCCGAGGTCGGCGAGGATTTCACCCCGGGCCCGCAGGGCATTCAGCGCGTGCCCGTTGACCGTGAGTACCCCGGTGAGCACGGCGACGGCCGCCGCGTGCTGTCCTTGCTGCCAGAGCGCCTGTCCCAGCTCGGTCTGGACGGTGAGGTCGTTCGGGAGCCGCCGGATGGCGGCGTACAGCTTCTCCACTGCCTCGGCGGCACGGCCCTGGGCCAGCAGCGTCTGGCCGATCGCAGCGAGCAGCCGGGCGACGGCCGACGTGTCCTGCAGCGCCTCGAACAGTGCCGCGGCGTGCCGGTAGCGGGCCTCAGCCTTCGCGGGCTGCCCGCGTGCGTGTTCGACGTTGCCGAGCAGCGATTCGGCTTCGGCGCGAAGCCTGAGGTCAGTCTCCTTGGTGGCGTCTACCGCCGCCACCGCCTGCCGTTCGGCCAGGGCCAGGTCGCCGTCCGCCATCGCGGCCTCGGCCGTCCGCAGGTGATCGGCGGCGCTGGCCGGCGGGAAGGCGTCAGAGTCGGTGTATGGCACCTTGTCCGGCCCCAGCACGGGACCGACCAGGCATTCGTGCTGCAACTCGTACCAGCGGAGGTTAGAGCGGCGGACCGCCTTGAGGAGATGCCAGTCCTCCAGCGCCCGCGGGATGGCATTCGGCTGGCCGGCGGTCTCGGTCAGCCCCTCATAAGCCATTCCCCGCGTGCGGAGCGGCGTGGTGAAAGTCTGCTGGACCCAGGAACGCAGTTCCGGGGCGGATAGGCCGTGCTCGTCAGCGACGGCCCCGACGGCCCGGCTGCAGAAATCACCCAGCAGTCTGGACGTATCGCCGTACCGATGGAGCTGATCTGGGGTAATAGTCTCGATCGGCCGGGAAAGCGCCGCCCAGAATCCAGCGCAAACGGCCTGGAGCAACGTTGGCTCGATATCGTCCTCGGCGATCAAGGGTGCACCGGAGTTCGCGGCGATCGCGATTGATCTGCTGGCCTGCAAGTTACCAACGAGTTCTTCTGCGACGCCCGGTGCGAACGACGTGCCAAACTGCCTGACTGGCTGCTGGACCGCGGCAACTGCCGCACCAGGGGTCAGCGGCCCGAGCGTGTATATTACGGGATTTCCGAGATCGCCATGATAGCGGGCCAGATCTTCGGAGTAGCCGCTGCGAATGGACAGCAGCAGGCGCAGGCCCGGCTGGTCGTCTAGAGCATCGGCGAGTTCATCGACGAAAGCCTGGCGATAGGCATCGCGGCGGCCCAGGTCGAGAAATAGCTTTTCCGCCTGGTCAATGGCGGCGAAGATGGGTTGCGGTCCGCCGTAACTGTCGGTCCGGTAGCCCCGCTGGCGCAGGAACTCGCGCACGGTCAGGCCCGACAACCGGGTGGCGGGCTCACCGGGGGACCAGGCGGTCAGCAAGGCCAGGGTGTACGGGTTGTGCTCGGGGAGGGCGGCGATGGGAAAGGCCGAAACCCGTGACAGGCGGCCGACCGGCAGTACATCCGTGGTCGCGAAGCCGGGCCGCGGCAGGAGGCCCGCCTCGAGCAGCGATGTCTTGCCCACTCCAGGGGGCCCGCAGAGCACCGTGACCCGGTTAGCCCGCCAGAGTGCCTCGACCTCGGCGGATTCCGCGGTCCTGGCGAAGAACCGGGAGGCGTCCTCCCGGCGGAACGGACGCAGGCCGACGAAGGGGCCTAGATCTTTTCCGCCGCCCGATGCGCCAACGGTCATGAGGGCAGTCCCATGTGTGACCAGACCATTCGCGAGAAAGAGGTCAAATAGTGTTGGTGAAGCCTGAGAAGGCTTCGTCCCGGTCCCCAGCTGAGCTCAGTATCCTGCGCACCGCATCGGCCAGGCGGGACTCGTCGGAGCTATCGAGATCCCCGAGGGACAGCCCGGTCACGTCGATCACGTCGTTCCGGACGACGGCGGTCTCGTCACGCATGCGTGCTCCTTGGCGATCAACTGTCATCTGGTTCCGGAGGGATCTTCCCTGCTAGACGCCGGTTGAACCGCTAGGCAACGGGCAGTCTTTACAGCAGCCCCCGCGATCCTATAACCCGGGGACTGGCCTGGCCACCCGTGGCCCGCACGCCGACGGCTGCTTATACCTCGCTTCCGCGGGCGGGACGTCACCTTGATCTACTCTTTAGAGGTTAGTTTCGGATGGCACCTGACTGCTGACTGAGGATAGTCTTTCTTGGTGGCGCAGTGTTTGCTGAGCAAGGGTACGCCCCAACCATTGACCGTAAAGCGAGAGGCCGGAGGCGTCCTGTGACAGACGCGCAATTGTCCAGGACCCGGGCATTGGGACACGTTCCCGAGGTCTGGGGCGGCGTGCCGCAGCGGAACAAGAACTTCACCGGCCGCGACGACTTGCTGGCCCAACTCCGGGCTAGCATCACCACCGACGTGACTGCCGTGCTGCCGCACGCGCTGCACGGTATCGGCGGTGTGGGCAAGACGCAGGTGGCTATCGAGTACGCCTACCGTTATCGCACCGAATATGATCTTGTCTGGTGGATCTCCGCAGATCAGACCGTTCTGGTTCCCTCCTCACTGGCGTCGCTGGCGCCCCGGCTGGGCCTCCCCGAGGCCACGGCCACCGGGATCCAGGAGGCGGCCGGCGCGGTGATCGACGCGCTCCGGCGCGGTGATCCGTACGAGCGCTGGCTGGTCATCTTCGACAATGCCGACCAGCCTGAGGACATCAACGACTTCCTCCCGCGTGGGTCCGGCCATGTCTTGATAACGTCACGTAATCATCGCTGGCAGGGAGTGGTCGACACGGTAGAGGTTGACGTCTTCAGCCGGACTGAGAGCGTGGAGTTCCTGAACAAGCGGGTGCCCAAGTCGATCGGCGGTACTGACGCCAACCGGCTGGCCCAGGAGCTGGGCGACCTGCCGCTGGCCCTGGAACAGGCCGGGGCGCTCCAGGCGGAAACTGGCATGCCGGTCGACGAATACCTGCGGCTGCTTCGCGAGCAAACCAGTGACCTGCTGGCGGAGAGCAAGCCGTCGGAGTACCCGGTCCCGATGACGGCCGCCTGGAAGCTATCGGTCAGCAAGCTCAACGACAAGCAGCCCGCGGCCCTGGAACTCCTGCACTGCTGGGCTTTCTTCGGCCCGGAACCGATTCCCCGCGACGTGTTCCGGCAGGGAGTCAAGTCAGACCTCCCGCAGCTGAGCGGGATCCTGGGAAACCCGATCCTGCTGACCCGGGCCATCCGGGAACTAGGCCGGTTTGCGCTGGCGAAGATCGACACCGTGAGCAGGACCGTCCAGGTGCACCGGCTCATCCAGGCGCTGCTGCGCGACGAGCTAACCCACGCTGAGCAAGATCGCTTCCGCCACGAGGTGCACCTGCTGCTCGCGGGCGCCGCCCCCGCAGACCCGAATGACGAAGCCAACTGGCCGAGGTACGCCGAACTCGTCTCGCACATCATGCCGTCCCGGGTAGCCAGGTGCCAGGACCCGGATGTACGCAAGTTCGCCCTCAACGTGGTGCGCTACCTGTACCAGTCGGGCGACCGTCAGTCGGCGCGAACCTTCGTGGACACGTTCCTCGCGCAGTGGGAGGCTGACTCGGGCCCGGATGACCGTGACGTGATAGCCGCTCGCCTGCACCTCGGCAACATCCTGCGGGAGCTGGGTGAGTTCCAGGAGAGCTACACGCTCACCGGCGCGACGCTGGAGCAGGCGCGGCTGAAGCTCGGTCCCGAGGATGATGTCACCCTGAGCCTGACCAACGGTTTCGGTGCAGACCTGCGCGCGCGGGGCGACTTCGCCGTCGCGCGGGAGCACGATGAGCAGTCCCTCCGCCTGCACGAGGAAGTCTTCGGCCCTGAGCACTGGCGGACCCTGCGGGTCATGAACAGCCTGGCCCTCGACTACGGCCTCATCAGCCGCTACCGGGACGCGCGCGAGCTGGACCAGAAGACCTACCTGCTGCGCAGCGCCGCCGCCGCCGGGGTCAGCAAGACGGAGGTCCTGGCTTCCTGGAACGGGCTGGCCCGGGCGGTCCGGCTGAGCGGTGAGTATGCCGAGGCGCGGGATCTGGGCGAGGAAGCCTATGACTACGGCCGTAAGGAGATCGGGCCGGAGCGCCCCTGGACCCTGCGGACCGGAAAGGACCTGTCCATCGCGCAGCGCCGGGTGGGCGCCTACGATGACGCGCTCGAGCTGGCCAGGAGCGTCTACGAACGATGCGAGCGCTTGTACGGCCGGGGTAACCCCGACACCCTGGCCGCGGCCACCAGCCTGTCCAACATCTTGCGGACGATAGCCCAGGCCGAGGAGGCCTTCGCCATCGCCGAGGACGCCACGGCACGCTACCCGGCCGTGTACGGCGACCAGCACCCCTACTACCACGGCTGTGCCGGGAACCTGGCCCTGCTGCGCCGGGAGCGCGGGGACGCGGCGGGCGCCCGCGAACTGGACGAGGCGTCACTGGCCGGCCTGCATGCCCGGCTCGGCCGCGACCACCACTATCCGCTGACCGTGGCGACCAATCTCGCCAGTGATCTGGCCGTCCTCGGTGAGACTCATGCCGCGCGGGAACTGGGCGAGGATACGCTGCGCCGCCTCCGCGACCTCCTGGGCGATGATCATCCGATGACCCTCGGGTGCGCCGCCAACCTCTCCGTCGACATGGGCAAAGACGGGGCAGCGGAAGAAGCGGCATCCCTGGCTGAGGACACGCTTGAGCGTTACTACCGGACGCTGGGCCCGGAGCACCCCGATGTGAAGGTCGCCGAGCAAGGACGGCGCCTCGACTTCGACTTCGACCCGCCGCCTATCTAGAGCTCCGGGGAAAATGCCCGCCGGACGCCGGGGCGGCTGGTGCCGCCGTGGCGCTGCAGCCACGCCAGCCGGTGGAGTTGGTTGTCGGCCCGGGCCTGCGACAGTGCGGCCGGGGGCACCTGGTCGCTCGCCCAGCTGCGCAGGGTAGCGGCCATACCCAAAGCGAAGGTGCGGCCAGCGTCGGTCAGCTGACCGCTGGCCAGCAGGGTCCCCGCAGCCATGGCTGCGGCGTCGCGCCAGCGGGCGAACTCGACGTGGGCGTGGGCCGCCGCCGCGCCCTGGTCAGCCTGGCGCTGCCACCGCCAGAAACCGCTCACGCCGAGGTAAGCGTAGGCGCCCTGGAGCAGGCCGCCGATCGGCCGGGGATCGTCACGCCACGGCGCGTAGTAGCGCCGCCCGTCGTCGGGCTTGGTCAGCGTGACCAGGTCCAGGATCGCGCCCAGCTTCGCGTGCTGAGCCTCATGCGCCAGGGTAACCGCCAGGGTCAGGCCGTCGGCGGGAGGTGACAGGGCCACGCAGCCGAACACCTCCCGGGAGCTGGCGCTGATCTGTCCGTGCGGCGGCTGGCGCAGGGGCGTGAGGACCCTGATCGCGGCCTGGATCTCCTCGGCGGCGGTCCCGGGCTGGCTGGTCAGCAGGTCCCACGCGGCTGGCAGGACATCCTGCCAGCGCAGCGCCTCGACGTGGCTGAGCCGTCCGCCGAGGTCCCCGGCCGACGGCATCCGGTCCGGGTCCAGGTCGTCGATCACGAGCCGGAGGGTCATTCCCCCGGCTTCGGCGTGGATGGGGCGCAGCCCCCGCCATCCGGGAGCGTCAACCCGGGTGTCCGCGGGGATGAGGATCAGGCGCCGGCCCGCGATCACCCGGGCTCCCTCCGGCGTGTACCGCACGCTGGCCATGCTGTCCGGCGCAGACTCCGGGGCGAGGGCGGCCTGCCCGACCGACGGCAGGGTGATCGTCCCGTGATGGACCGGGACCTCGATCGCGCACGGGAAGCGCGCCCTGATGGCGGCGGCGGCCGCCAGCGCGGCCAGCTGGGCGGGCTCGCCGGCGGCCCGGGCTCGGCTGTCCGCCGCCGAGCAGGGCCCGCAGGGCCCGCCCGGCCCATGCTCCCACGGACGGATGCCGCAGGACCGCCTCGACCGCGCCGGGCGCGTGGCGCTGGACGTCGGTCAGCAGTTCGTAGCCCCGGCAGGCGTGGGCGGCCCGCGCGTGCCCGGTCCTGCGGGCCTCGTTCATGACTCCCCACACGAGCAGGAGGTGCTTGCTGTACTGCGCGTCCGCGAGAGTCCGGACCGCCGCTGCCCCGCCGCCGCCCGTGGCCAGCGCGGCCAGGGCCTCGGCGGAGACCTGGTGCGTGGGGAAGTTCATGGCCGCCGCGCACGCCATGAGGCGACATCCGCCTCCACGATGTGCTGGATGTGGCTGATCAGGCGGAACAGGTCAGGGCTGTACACGGAGGGGTTGGCGAAGCCGGTACCGGAGCGGTAGCGGTGCGCATAGAGGCCACCACCACAGACCCGGTGCACCGGGCAGGACCTGCAGACCTCGCACAGGGCGCGGACGCCGATCTGCCGCGCGGCCACCGACGGCAGCAGCAGCGCCTCGTCGAAGCGGTTCCGGCTGATGTGCAGCCCGGTCACCGGGGCCCCGGGGTAGGCCGACTTCAGCACGTCTTCGCCCTCGATGCTGCCGTCGGTCTCGATGACGAGGACAGCGACGGGAGACAGGCCGACCGCTTCGGTGGCCGAGGCCCCTCCGAGCAGCATGTGCAGGATTTCCGTGAACAGCCGGATGCTGGCTGGCCGTCCGGGGGAGCGGTACCAGCGGTCGAAGACCGGGATGAGCCACGAGGCGTACGGGGTGTCTGCGGTACCGGGCTGCCTGCCTGGGGGCGGGGACGTCCAATTGCCGTGCGGCAGCAGGAAATCGATAGTGGGCGGCTGGAAAGCCAGCAGAGCCTCATAGGTAGCTAGCGGATCATTGCGGATATCAATGGTGCACAGTAGTCCGCTGAACAAATGCCGGAATTCGCCGGAAGAGATCCGCCGCAGCGCCTCGCTGACCTCGGCATGGCTGCCCTGCCCGCCGCGCCGCCGCCGGTGCCGGTCCTGGCCGGCCCGGTCCCCGTCCAGGCTGACCCCGACGCGGATGCCCAGCCTGCTGAACAGCCGCAAGTACGCGTAATCCAGCCGGACAGCGTTGGTCTGGATCCTGAGATCGACCCGGGTATGCACCGGCACGGCGCTGCGGATGGCCGCGGCCGCGTACGTGATCAGGTCGGGACCGGCCAGCAAAGGCTCGCCGCCGTGCAGGACGACCGTGACCTTCGCCAGCCCATGAGCCTCGGCATGCTCCGCGATGCGCTGGGCGGCCTGGCCGAGGACGGCCCGCGACATCCTGAGCGGCTGCTGACGCCAGCTCTGGTCCGCCATCTCGTACATGTAGCAGTAGTCACACGCCAGGTCGCAGCGGCTGTGGATCTTCACGACGAACTCGCGGAACGGGGTCGGCTGCCAGCCTCCGGCCAGCAACGCTTCGACGTCGAGCGTCGATGGCCACCCTCGCGCGGCGCCGTCGCTCACCGGCCCGCCCGCCGCCACGTCAGTTTTTCCATGAGGGACCTGCGCGCTCAAATGAATGGCGCGCCATTGGTGTTGTCGCCCGAATTAAGATCGATAAACGCGCGGACTGATCGTTGAGTAGCGCACCGCCACCCGCCCGCCGCTCACCGGCGGTCCACGGCCCGGCTCATGACCCTGCGCGCGGCATCGGCCAGCCGGGCCGGGCCGGAGCCGTCCAGGTCGCCCAGCGGTATCCCGGTCACGTCGGCCAGGTCGCTGGGGAGCACCGGGCCCAGGCCGGTGCCGGGACCGGGGCTTGGGCCGGGCCCGTCGCCGGGGAGCGCCGGACCCGGGACCGGCCCGATCCCGGGGCCGCCGCCGGACCCGCCGCCCGGCCCTCCGCCGGGCATCGTGCCCCGCAGTGCGGTGGGCTCGTCGCGCATGCGCAGTCCCCGGCCGGTGACCGTCAGCTGGCTCCGGGGGAGTTCGTGACCCGCCCGGGACGGCAACGGCGCGGCCCCGGGCATCTTCTCGTCCGCCCAGGCTTGCAGGGTAGCGGCCATGCCGGCGGCGAAGGCGCGCCCGGCGGCCGTCAGCCGGCCACTGGCCCGCAGGACCCGCGTCGCCGTGGCGGCCGCCTCGCACCAGCGGGTGAACTCCAGGCGGGCCCGGGCCGCCGCCGCGTGGTCCTCCGCCAGGCGCTGCCACCGCCAGAAGCCGCAGACGCCGAGGCAGCCGTAGGCCCGCTGGAGCAGGGCCCCGGCCGGCCGGGCGCCGTCACATCGGCCGCCGTCCCGCCGGGCGTCCTCACACCAGGCGTCGGCGCAGCGCGGATGGTCACACCAGGGCGCGTAGTAGCGCTGGCCGTCGTCGGGCTCGGTCAGCGTGACCATGTCCAGCAGCGCGCCCAGCTTCACGTGCTGGACCTCCTGGGCCAGGGTCACCGCCAGCGCGAGCGGCCCGGCCGGGGGTGACAGGGCCACCGCGCCGAACGCCGCCCGCGAACTGGCGCTGACCTGGCCGTGCGCCGGGCGGCGCAGCGGGGTCAGCACACCGATCGCGGCCTGGATCTCCTCGGCCGTGGTCCCGGGCTGGTCGGCCAGCAGATCCCAGGCCGGGGGCAGGATCCGCTGCCACCGCGTGGCCTCCGCCGGGCTGAGCCGCCCGCCGAGGTCCCCGGCGGACGGCATCCGGTCCGGGTCCAGGTCATCGAGCACGAGACGCAGGGTCATCCCCCGGGCCGTGGCGCGCAGGGACCGCAGCCCCCGCCATCCGGGAGCGTCCGCCCGCGTGTCCGCGGGGATGAGGACCAGGCGGCGGCCCGCGATGACCCGGATGCCCTCCGCCGTGCACCGCACGTTGGCCATGGCGGGGGAGGCCGGGCCGCTGGCCAGCGGCCCGCCTGCGGCCTGGCCGGCCGGCGCCCACCCGGGCGAGAGCGTGACCTGCCCGACCGACGGCAGGGTGACCGCGCCGCTGTAGACCGGGACCTCGATCGCGCACGGGTAGCGCGCCCTGATCGCGGCGGCGGCCGCCAGCGCGGCCAGCTGGGCCGGCCCGGCGCCGGCCCGCCTGCCGCCCGGCCCGCCGGTCCCGGCCGGCGGTTCCCCGCTGAGCAGGGCCCGGAGGGCCCGCTCGGCCCACGCTCCCACGGACGGATGCCGCAGCACGGCCTCGACCGCGCCGGGCGCGTGCCGCTGGACGTCAGCCAGCAGGTCGTAACCCCGGCTGGCCTGGCCGGCCTGCGGGTGCCCCGTCCTGCGGGCCGTGTCCCGGACCGCCCACACGAGCAGCAGATGCTTGCTGTACTGCGCGGCCGCCAGCGACCTGACCGCCGCGGCCCCTCCGCCGCCGGTGCCGAGCGCGGCCAGCGTCCCGGCCGAAAGCTGGTGAGTGGGGACGTTCATGACTTCCGCTCACCGGCTCACCACTCATCACTCACCACTGGCCGCACACCACTGGCCACTCACCACTGGCCGCTCACCGCCACGCCCGATGTGCCTCAGCGGATCCGCGCGCTCACGTATTGGAGCGCCATTAATGTTCTGTCTCAGAATTAAGATCGATAAACGCGGCCGGATCAGCCGACGGCTGGCCCGCCGTCCCCCGCCGCACCGCCGGGCTGGTAGCGGTAGCCCATCCCCGGCTCGGTGAGCAGCCACCGGGGCCGCGCCGGGTCCGGCTCGAGCTTGCGCCGCAGCTGGGCCATGTAGAGCCGGAGGTTGCCGGACGCGTCGGCGTAGCCCGGGCCCCACACCTCGGTCAGCAGCTGGCGCTGGGTGAGCAGCTTGCCCGGGTTCCGGAGCAGCACCTCCAGCAGGTGCCATTCGGTCGGGGTGAGCCGGATCGCCTCGCCCCCGTCCCGGGTGACGGTCTTGGCGGCCAGGTCGATGACCAGGCCGCCGAGTGGTATCGACCGGGTCGTCGGCCGCGGGGACGGCCCGCCGCAGCGCGGCGCGCATCCGGGCCAGCAGTTCCTCCATGCCGAACGGCTTGGTCACGTAGTCGTCCGCGCCGGCGTCCAGCGCCTCGACCTTGTCGGTGCTGTCGGCCCGGCCGGACAGCACGATGATCGGGGCCTGGGTCCAGCCGCGCAGTCCCTCGATGACCTCGACGCCGTCCAGGTCGGGCAGGCCCAGGTCGAGGAGCACCAGGTCCGGGGGGTGCCGGCCCGCCGCGGTCAGTGCCTCCGCTCCGGTGGCGGCCGTGTCCACCTCGTACTGGCGGACCCGGAGGTTGATCCGCAGCGCGCGCAGGATCTGCGGTTCGTCGTCGACGACCAGGACGCGGGTCACTCCACCAGCCTGCCAGGCCCGTCGGGCTGGGGCCCCGTGATCAAGGGCACGGCCGGCAGCGTCAGCGTCATGGTCAGCCCGCCCCCCGGGGTCTCCTCCGGGTCCAGGGTGCCGCCCATGGCCTCGGTGAGCCCGCGGGACAGGGCCAGCCCGAGACCCACCCCGGTGGTGTTGTCCGTGTCGCCGAGCCGCTGGAACGGCACGAACATCCGGTCGTGATGGGACCGGGGGATGCCCGGCCCGCGGTCCACCACGCGCAGCTCGACCCGGTCGTCGAGGGAGCTCGCGGCCAGCAGCGGCGGGGTGTCCGCCGGCGAGTAGCGCAGCGCGTTCTGGGTCAGGTTCACGATGACCCGCTCCAGGATGGCCGGGTCGACCCGGACCTCGGGGAGCGAGTCCGGGATGTCCACGGTGACCTTGGCCGCCGGGACCCCGATGTCATCGAGCGCCCGGGCGACGATCTCGTCCAGCCCGGCCGGGCGGGGGAACACCGACAGCGCGCCGGCCTGCAGCCGGCTCATGTCGAGCAGGTTGTCCACCAGGTGGGCCAGCCGGTCGAGTGACTCGTCCGCGGTGGCCAGCAGCTCGTCCAGGTCCTCCTGGCCCCACTGCACCTCGTCCGAGCGCAGGCTGGTCACGGCGGCCTTGGCCGAGGCCAGCGGGGTGCGCAGGTCGTGGCTGACCGCGGCGAGCAGCGCGGTGCGCATCCGGTCCGCCTCGGCGATGGGGCGGGCCGCCTCGGCCTCCGCGGCCAGCCGCTGCTGCTCCAGCGCCACCGCCGCGTAGGCGGCGAACGCGCCCAGCACCCGGCGGTCGGCCGCGGGCAGCGAGCGGCCGCGCAGCGCCAGCGACAGGGTCTCGCCCACGGGCACTTCCACGTCCGCGTCGGACGGCCGGGCCACCGGCGCCTCGCCCGAGTGCGCCACCGCGTGCCACCCGGTCGTCGGGCCCGTGCGGCCGCCGTGCCCGGGCACGGCCCCGGCACTCCAGCAGCGTGACCGACTCCATGCCGAACGCCTCGCGGACCCGGTCCAGCACGGCCTCCACGGCCCGCTGGCCGCGCAGCACGCTGCCCGCGGTGGTGACCAGCAGCTCCGACTCGGCGCTGGCCCGGGCCGCCTGCCGGGTCCGCCGGGCCGCGGTGTCCACCACCGAGCTGACGATCAGCGCGACGGCCACGAACACCCCGAGGGCCAGCACGTTGTTGGCCTCGGCGATGGTCCACCGGTGCAGAGGCGGGGTGAAGTAGTAGTTGAGCAGCAGCGAGCCGGCGATCGCGACCAGGACCGCGGGGATCAGCCCGCCGACCAGGGCGACGGCGATGACCGCAACCAGGAAGGCAAGCACGTCGCTGGTCAGGTTGAGCTGGCCGCGCAGGCTGGCCAGCATCAGGGTCAGCAGCGGGCAGAGGGCCACCGCCAGCGCGTAGCCGGCCAGCTGGCGGCGCAGCGTCAGGCCGCCGCGGGAGCGGGGCAGCAGCCCGCGGCCCCGGCCCATGTGCGAGTGGGTCACGATATGCACGTCGATATCGCCCGAGCCGCGGATGGTCCGGGAACCGAAGCCCGGCCCGGTCAGCACCGACGACAGCCAGGACCGGCGGCTCGCGCCCAGCACCAGCTGGGTGGCGTTCTCGGCCCGGGCGAAGCTGAGCAGGGCCTCGGGGATGTCGTCCCCGACCACCTGGTGGTAGGTCCCGCCGAGCGACTCGGTGAGCCGCCGCTGCTCGGCCAGTGCGGCCGGGTCCGCGCCGGTCAGGCCGTCGGACCGGGTCACGTGCACGGCGAGCAGGTCCCCGCCGGTGGACCGGGCGGCGATCCGGGCCCCGCGCCGGATCAGCGTCTCGCCCTCCTGCGCCGCCGGTCAGCGCGACCACGACCCGCTCGCGGGCCTCCCAGGTGCCGTGGATGCCGTGCTGGGCCCGGTACCGCTGCAGGCCCTCGTCCACCTTGTCGGCCAGCCAGAGCAGGGCCAGCTCGCGCAGGGCGGTGAGGTTGCCGGTGCGGAAGTAGTTGGTCAGCGCGGCGTCGATCTTCTCCGGCGGGTAGATGTTCCCGTGCGCCATCCGGCGGCGCAGCGCCTCCGGGGTGATGTTGACCAGCTCGACCTGGTCCGCGGCGCGGACCATGGCGTCCGGCACGGTTTCCCGCTGCGGCACCCCGGTGATCTTCTGCACTACGTCGTTGAGGGATTCCAGGTGCTGGATGTTGACGTTGGAGATGACCTCGATGCCCGCGGCCAGCAGTTCCTCGACGTCTTCCCAGCGCTTGGCGTGGCGCGATCCTGGCACGTTGGTGTGGGCGAACTCGTCGACCAGCGCGATCTCGGGCTTGCGGGCCAGCACGGCGTCGAGGTCCATCTCCTCGAAGGTCCCGCCCCGGTAGGGGATCACGGCCCGGGGGATGATCTCCAGGCCGTCCAGCAGGGCCGCGGTATGCGGCCGGCCGTGCGTCTCCACGTAGGCCACGACCACGTCGGCCCCGCGCTCGGCCCGCCGGTGGCCCTCGCTGAGCATGTCGAAGGTCTTCCCGGCGCCCGCCGCTGCGCCCAGGTAGATCCGGAGCTGCCCACGCTCCTGCTCGGCCATGGTTCGGTTCCTTTTCCTCAACGAAGCCCACTATCAGTGTGCCCACTCACCTGGGTCACTCGGTGATCAGGGCTGGAAGCGGTAGCCCATGCCGGGCTCGGTCAGCAGGTGACGGGGCCGGGCCGGGTCGTCCTCCAGCTTCCGCCGCAGCCCGGCCATGTGGAAGCGCAGGTAGTGGGTGCTGCTCGGGTAGGCGGGCCCCCACACCTCGGTGAGCAGCCGCCGGCCGCCGACCAGCTGGCCCGGGTGGCGGATCAGGATCTCCAGCAGCCGCCACTCGGTCGGCGTGAGCCGGATCTGCTCGCCGTCCCGGGTGGCCAGGTGCGCGGCCAGGTCGATGGTGGCGTGGCCGATGGCCACCGGCCGTGCGGGCGGGGCCGGCCCGTCCCGGCGCAGCGCAGCGCGCAGCCGGGCCAGCAGTTCCTCCATGGAGAAGGGCTTGGTCACGTAGTCGTCCGCGCCGGCGTCCAGGGCGCCGATCTTGTCACCGGGCCCCGTCCGGCCGGACAGCACGATGACCGGGGCGGAGGTCACCAGCCGCAGTTCCCGGATCAGGTCGATGCCGTCCAGGTCGGGGAGCCCCAGGTCCAGGATCACCGCGTCTGGTTCTCGTTGCGTAGCTTGTTCCAGAGCCGGACGGCCGGCCTGCACCGTGACCGCATCGTAGCCGCGGGCCCGGAGGTTGATCCGCAGCGCGCGCAGCAGGGCGGGCTCGTCCTCGACCACGAGGATGGTCTGCCGGGCGGCGGGCACGGGTTCCCCGGGTGCGGGCCGGGCGGCGGGCACGGCTGTGCCCCGGTCCTGATCCGGTGCTGCCGCGCCCGCCGCCATCTGCCTGCCTCCCGTCTAGTGCCCGGCCGGCAGCGGGAACTGCTGGTCGAGGGCGATGTTCAGGGTGAGCACGTCCACCCGGGGCTCGCCGAGGAAGCCCAGGGTCCGGCCCTGGACGAACCGGCTGACCAGGGCCCGGACCGCGGACGGGCTGGCGTGCCGCGCCGCGGCCACCCGGTTCACCTGGAGGTAGGCGTTCTGCGGGGAGATGTCCGGGTCCAGGCCCGACCCGGACGCGGTCACCGCGTCCGGCGGGATCTGCGAGATCTTCACGTGGTTGAGCGCGGCGTACGCCTTCTGCCGCTGCTTGATCAGCTGCACCAGCGTGGGGTTGTTCGGGCCCAGGTTGGATGCGGCGGAGTAACCGGGGTCGCAGCCGTAGTCGGTCTTCGCCCCGCTGGTCGCGTTGGAGGGCCGGGGCTGGAAGTACTGCACCAGCGGGTTGCCCTTGGCGTCCACGAACTCCTGGCACAGCAGGCTGGAGCCGACCACGTGGCCCTTGTAGCTGACCAGCGAGCCGTTGGCCTGGTGGTGGAAGGCCCCCTGGGCGACCCCGAACATGACCACCGGGTAGATGATCCCGGTGAGCACGGTGAAGAGCAGCAGGCCGCGCAGCGCAGCGATGTGCTGCCGGACAATGCTCGGAAGACGATTCATGACTGGCTCAACCGCCGAATCCTGGGATGTTCATGATGATGAGGTCGATGATCTTGATCCCGATGAACGGGACGATGAGGCCGCCTACGCCGTAGACCCACAGGTTCCTGCGGAGCATGGCCGACGCCGACGAGGGCCGGTACCGGACACCGCGCAGGGCCAGCGGGATCAGCGCGACGATGATCAGCGCGTTGAAGATGATCGCCGATGTGATCGCCGAATCCGGGCTGTGCAGGTGCAGGATGTTGAGCTTGCCCAGGGCGGGAATCACGCTGGCGAACATGGCCGGGATGATCGCGAAGTACTTGGCCACGTCGTTGGTGATGGAGAACGTGGTCAGCGCGCCCCGGGTGATCAGCAGCTGCTTGCCGATCTCCACGATCTCGATGAGCTTCGTCGGGTTGGAGTCCAGGTCCACCATGTTCCCGGCCTCCTTGGCCGCGGAGGTCCCGGTGTTCATGGCCACCCCGACGTCGGCCTGGGCGAGCGCGGGGGCGTCGTTGGTGCCGTCCCCGGTCATCGCGACCAGGTGCCCGCCTTCCTGCTCCTTCTTGATCAGCGCCATCTTGTCTTCCGGCGTCGCCTCGGCGAGGAAGTCGTCCACGCCGGACTCGTCCGCGATGGCCTTGGCGGTCAGCGGGTTGTCGCCGGTGATCATGACGGTCCGGATGCCCATGGTGCGCATCTCGGCGAACCGCTCGGCGATGCCCTCCTTGACGATGTCCTTGAGGTAGATCACGCCCAGCGCGCGGGCGGTCCCATTCGCCTTCTCGGCCACCACCAGGGGCGTGCCGCCGACACCGGAGATGCTGTCCACCATCTCGCCCAGCCCGGCGGGCGGAGTGCCGCCGTTGTCCCGGATCCACTGCCGGACTGAGGCCGACGCGCCCTTGCGGACCTGCCGGCCGTCGGCCAGGTCCACGCCGCTCATCCGGGTCTGCGCGGTGAACTCGACGAACTCGGCGCCCTTCAGCTCGCCCTCGTGCCGCTCCCGCAGGCCGTACTGGTCCTTGGCCAGCACCACGATGGACCGGCCTTCCGGGGTGTAGTCGGCCATGCTGGACAGCTGCGCGGCGTCCGCGAGCTGCTCCGCGGATACGCCGTCCACCGGGAGGAACTCGGTCGCCTGCCGGTTGCCGATGGTGATCGTGCCGGTCTTGTCCAGCAGCAGCGTGTTCACGTCGCCCGCGGCTTCCACCGCACGCCCGGACATGGCCAGCACGTTCCGCTGGACCAGCCGGTCCATGCCGGCGATGCCGATCGCGGACAGCAGCGCGCCGATCGTGGTCGGGATCAGCGCGACGAGCAGCGCGACCAGGACCACCAGGCTCTGCGGGGCCTTGGAGTAGAACGCCATCGGCTGCAGCGTGATCACCGCGAGCATGAAGATGACGGTCAGCGCGGCGAGCAGGATGTTCAGCGCCAGCTCGTTCGGCGTCTTCTGCCGCTTCGCCCCTTCGACCAGCGCGATCATCCGGTCGATGAAGGTCTCCCCGGGCTTGGAGGTGATCTTCACGACGATCCGGTCGGACAGCACCTTGGTGCCGCCGGTGACCGCGGACCGGTCGCCGCCGGACTCCCGGATGACCGGGGCGGACTCGCCGGTGATGGCCGACTCGTCCACCGAGGCGACGCCCTCGACGACGTCCCCGTCGCCGGGGATGATCTCGCCCGCCTCGACCACGACGAAGTCGCCCAGGGTGAGCTGGGTGCCGGGCACCTCTTCCTCGCGGACTCTGCGCCGATGCTGGGGCCTGGCCAGGCTGCCAGCCGGTCAGCCGCCGGGCCACGGTCTCCCGCTTGGTCCGGCGCAGCGTCTCGGCCTGGGCCTTGCCCCGGCCCTCGGCCACGGCCTCGGCCAGGTTGGCGAAGACCACGGTGAGCCAGAGCCAGACGACGATGGTCCAGTTGAAGACCGACGAGTGGGCGATGGCCGTGCCGGTGGTCAGCACGGCGCCGACCTCGACGACGAACATGACCGGGTTCCGGAGCTGGACCCGCGGGTCCAGCTTCTTGAAGGCGTCCGGCAGCGAGTGCCAGAGCATTTTCGGATCGAGGAGGCCGCCCCCGACCCGGCGATCGGTGCCGGCGGTCGTCCGCCCCGTGCCCGCCTGGGCCTCAGGTGTCGTGGTTACAGACATCAGTGCAGTCCTTCTGCGAATGGTCCCAGCGCGAGGGCCGGGAAATAGGTCAGGCCGACCAGGATGAGGATGACGGCGACGAGCAAGCCGACGAACAGTGGTGTCCTGGTGTCCAGCGTCCCGGCGCTCGCCGGCACGGGACTCTGCCGGGCTAGCGACCCGGCCAGGCCGAGCGCGAAGATCTCCGGCGCGAACCGGCCGATCAGCATCACGATGCCGCCGACCGTGTTGTACCAGGGCGTGTTCGTGGTCAGGCCGGCGAAGGCCGAGCCGTTGTTGTTCGCCTCGGACGCGAACGCGTACATGATCTCGGTCAGGCCATGCGGGCCGGGGTTGCTGATCGACGCCTGCGGTGTCTTCAGCCCGATGGACAGCCCGGCTGCGGCCAGGGTGATCACGGGCAGGGTCAGGAAGTACAACGCGGCGTACTTCATCTCGGCCGGCCGGATCTTCTTGCCGATGTACTCCGGGGTCCGGCCGACCATCAGCCCGGCCACGAACACCGTGACCATGGCCAGGACCAGGATGCCGTACAGCCCGGCGCCCACCCCTCCGGGCGCGATCTCGCCCAGCGCGATGTCGAACAGGGCGATGCCGCCGCCGAACGGGGTGAACGAATCATGGAAGGAGTTCACCGACCCGGTCGAGGTGGTCGTGGTCGAGGCCGCGAACAGCGACGAGCCGGGCGTGCCGAACGCGACCTGCTTGCCTTCCATGGCGCCGTGCGCGAGCTGCGGGGCCATCCCGGCGCCCTGAGCCTCGAAGAAGCTGATCCCGCCGACCGCGGCCAGCCAGATGACCACCATGACCGCCAGCAGCGCGTAGCCCTGCCGGTTGTCCCCGACCATCTTGCCGAAGGTGCGCGGCAGGGCGAACGCGGTGAGCAGCAGGAGGAAGATCTCGAACCAGTTCGTGAACGGGTTCGGGTTCTCGAAGCTGTGCGAGGAGTTCGCGTTGAAGAAGCCGCCGCCGTTGTTCCCGGCGTCCTTGATGACCTCCTGGGAGGCGACCGGCCCGCCGACGATGGTCTGGTGCGCGCCGGACAGGGTGTGCACCGTGTGGTAGGTGGCGAAGTTGTCGATCGCGCCGCCCGCCATCAGGACGATTCCGCCGATGATCGACAGCGGGATCAGGTACCGGACCGTGATCCGGGTTACGTCCACCCAGAAGTTGCCCAGCTTGTCGGTCCTGGACCGGATGAACCCGCGCACGAGCGCGATGGCGATCACGATGCCGACCGCGGCGGACATGAAGTTCTGCACCGCGAGGCCGCCCATCTGGACCAGGTAGGTCATGGTGGACTCGCCGGAGTAGTTCTGCCAGTTCGTGTTGGTCACGAACGAGGCCGCCGTGTTCCAGGCCAGGGCGGGCGGGACGTTGGCCATGTGCGGCCCGACGAACTGCAGCAGGTAGTGCTGCAGCCGCTGGAGGCCGTACAGGAAAAGCACGCTGACCAAGGAGAAGGCGAGCATGCTGCGCAGGTAGGAGCTCCACCTCTGATCGGCCTTCGGGTCGATGCCGATCACCTTGTAGATGCCGCGCTCGACCTTCCAGTGCTTGTCCGTGGTGAAGATGCGGGCCATGTAATTGCCGACCGGCACATAGCAGGCGGCCAGCGCGGCCACGAGCAGGGCAAGCTGCAGCCAGCCCGCGAGGGCGCTATTCATCAGAACCTCTCAGGCAGCACGAGGGCTACGAACAGGTAGATGGTGACGATGACTCCGACGATCAGGCCGATCAGGTTCTCAGCGCTCAAAGCGCTCGACCCCCTTCACGAGGAGGA
The DNA here is from genome assembly GCA_963851025.1 of uncultured Actinomycetes bacterium. Taxonomy (GTDB): domain Bacteria; phylum Actinomycetota; class Actinomycetes; order Streptosporangiales; family Streptosporangiaceae; genus RYN-230. Next base: position 20,048 of record CAWKOA010000022.1, on the reverse strand, counting down.
AGAGCGCGGCGAAAACCACGATGGTCAGCCCGATATAGACGAGGTCGAGCACGGGGCCCTCCAAGGCTTCCTGCTTGCTTGCGCCCCCTGGCCCGCCATCCGCTCGGGGGAGGCGGATGGCGGGCGGCCTGTCAGGCGCTTATCAGGTGGCGGCCAGGGCCGTATGCGGCCGCTGACTGATTCAGTCAAGCCTCAGGAAACGCGGAGAAGTCCGGTCCAAACAGGACCCATGCGCGGCCCTCACCGTTCCTAACAGAACCCATGCAGACGGCACGGGCCAGGTCAGACCAGGTCGCGGACGCCCAGCTCGTCGGCGCGGGCCAGCAGGTCGGCAGGGTCGGCGTAGACGCGGTAGGCGCCCGCGCGCTCGAGCTCCTCGCGGCCGTACCCGCCGGACATCAGGCCGATGCCGATCGCGCCGGCCCGGCGGGCGGCCAGCAGGTCCCAGACGCTGTCCCCGACCACGTAGGCGTGCCGGGGGTCCACGTCGAGCAGGGAGGCCGCGGCCAGGAACAGGTCCGGGTCCGGCTTGGCGTGCTGCACCATGTCGCGGGTGATCATCGGGGTGTCCTCGGGCAGCCCGAGCAGGCTCAGCGCGTGACCGGAGGTCGCCCGGTAACTGCTGGTGGCGATGGCCCAGCGCACCCCGCGCCCGGTCAGCGCGGCGAGCAGCTGCGCCGCTCCCGGCAGGGCGCGCACCGTACTGGCCTGGGCCAGGTAACCCTCGGCGTGGGCCCGCTGGAGCATGGCCACGTCGTCCTCGGACAGGGTCACCCCCGTCTCGCGGATCAGCGCGGACACGAACAGGCCGCCGCTCATCCCGATCCGCCGGTGGATGCGCCACACCGACAGGTCGATGTCCAGCCGGGACAAGGCGGTGTGCCAGGCGATGACGTGCTGGTACACGCTGTCGATGAGGGTGCCGTCCAGGTCGAAAAGGAACGCCGGGGCGGGCGGCTCGCGGTAGCGCGCGGGGGCGGTCATAGGACAAGTCTGCCGGTCCCGCTGTGACCTGGGAAATCGTGACGACTGATGACGGCTGTGAGGGCTTGCTGACCCGCAGGTCATAACTATATGCTCCCGGGCGATTACTAGGAGTTAGGAGACAGCTGTGAACCGAATTCTCAGCAACGCCGTCAAGGTGGCCGGATCGCTGGCGGTGATCGGCGCCGCAACAGCGACCGCCGCAGCGCCCGCCGGTGCCGATCCGCTCGCCAGCGCTTGGGGGGTCTCGGCCAGCGGCCCGATCACCATCGCTCCGGTCGCCCTGGCGGAGACCGGAGCGACCCCCGGTGTGTCCGCGGGCGTCGTGTACCCCGGCCTCACCACGGGCGGGATCCTGGACCGGGCCAGCTCGGATTCGGCCTACTCCCAGGTCGGCTCGCCCAAGGTGTACTACGCCACCCAGCCGGTCGACCAGCTCAGGGCTTCCCTGCTCTCGTCCTCGTGCCGGTCCGGCGGCATCCTCGGCACGTTCGGCACGACGACCATCCAGGCCGGCTCGATCGTGGCGCCCGGCGTGCCGGGCTTCTCGCCCATCCCGCTGCCGCGTAACCCGGCCCCGAATACGGTGATCAACACCGGTGTAGGGGGGCTGACGGTCACGCTCAACAAGCAGGTGAGCACGGCCGGCGTCCTCGAGGTGACCGGCATCTACATCACAGCTGGCGCACAGGACCTCTCGCTCGCGGTCAGCACCTGCGGGATCACGGTCGGCGGGCCGAGGAGATGAGCTGACCGTGTCCAACGGGGGCGGTCATAGGACAAGTCTGCCGGTCCCGCCGCGACCTGGGAAATCGTGATCGCCGAGGAACGCCATGGCGCTTGCTGAGTGCAGCCGGTAACTGTAAGCTCCGTCACGATTACTTCAAGTGACCAATGGTCTCGTCGCGGTCGCGGGGGCGAACCCCAGTGTGCGGACTCTGATCCGCGGCAAAAGCTCGCGCCGGGACGGCTGCCGCACCCGCTCCGCCAGCAGCCGGAACAGCACAGTCATAACCACAATGAAGGGGACATCTGTGAACCGAATTCTCAGCAGAGCCGTCAAGGTTGCCGGATCGCTGGCGGTGGCCGGTGGCGCACTGGTGGCCGCCGCCATGCCCGCGGGCGCGGCGCCGCCCACCCTGTCCTACGGGGTTGCGGCGTTCGGCCTCACCCACATCTTCCCGGTCGCCGAGGCCAACTTCTTCTTCACCCCGGCGACGTCGTCCGCTTTCATCGTGCCCGGCTTCATCACCACGGGCGGGATCCTGGACCGGGCCAGCGCGACGGACGCCTTCTCCAATGTGGGCTCGCCGAAGATCTACCTGGGCTCGCAGTACAACCAGCTCAACTCCTCCAATGTCATGTCCTCGTGCCGCAACATCCTGGGCTTCAAGCTCGGCGAGACGACCATCCAGGCCGGCGCGATCACCGGGATCAACCTGCCGAACATTCCGCTCCTCCGTAACCCGGCTCCCAACACCAAGATCTTCCTGCCGGGCTACACGATCACGCTGAACCGGCAGACGGTCTCGGGTGGTGTCCGCACGGTGACCGCGATCTACGTGCAGAGCTTCCTGCAGACCCTGTCGGTCGGGGTCAGCCGCTGCTGACGTTGCCGTCACCGCAGAGGGCGCCGGCTCCGGTCGGCGCCCTCTCGCATGTCCAGGCCTGAGCGTCCCCACGTGCGGCGTGAGCGTCCCCACGTGCGGCAGGCATTAAAGAAGCTCTGGCCCACGCGAGTAATGACTTTGAGCTATCGTTCGACTACCAAAAGTTAGTTCAGGCGTTCAAGAGTGTCCGGCGGGGGACGGCCGATGAATCGGATGATCCGGGGTGCGGCCGGGCTGGCCGGACCACTGGCCCTGCTAACCGGGATTCTCACCGCAGGCGCGACGCCCGCCGCGGCGAGCGCGCCGGTCAACGAGTCCTACGCGCTGAACGCGGTGGGGCATTTCAGCGCGCAGATGGTCGGCCAGGCCACCTACTCGGGCGGCTCGCCGGTCATCCTGCCCAACGCGGACACCGCGGGGATTCTGCACACCGGCATCATCACCGACTCAGCGGGCGCGGTCAGCGCCGCGTCGAGGGTGACGGCCTTGTCCGTCCTGCTGCCCGGGCACCACTCGCTGCGCGCCCCGGCCGTGTCCTCATCGTGCTCGTTCAACCGGAAGACCAGCGCGGTGACGGCGCACAGCAGTGTCACCGGGGGCCAGGTGACACGGCCAGGCGGGAAGCCGATGACCCTGCCGGCCAACGCGGCGGCGAACACCCGCATCGTCGTCCCCGGCGTCGCGGTCATCATCCTGAACCGGCAGTACACCGGGCCGCGCGGGACACTGACCGCGGACGCCCTGTGGATCCGGATGCGGCACGGCCACCATCACCAGAAGCTCGTGTTCGCGACCTCGGTCTGTGTCCGGGCCGACATGGCCGCCACGCCGCCGGTGAACGGCCGGCTGATCCGGCTCACCCTGGGCGGGGTGGGGCTGCTGGTGCTCGGCGGCATCGCGTACCAGCTCAGCAGGCGACGCCGCAAGCTCGCCGCCCCGGCCTGATCCTCTGCCAGCCGCCCCCGCCTGATCACGGGCAGGTGTGATCAGGCCAGGCAGCGCAGCGCGTCGCGGAGCGCGGGCTCGATCGGGTAGGTGCCCGGCAGCCGCCCGACCGTGGCCTCGACGAAATTCTCGGGGGAGAGCTCGGTGGTCAGGGCGCCGAGCTGGACAACGAGGCTGTCGTGGCTGATCCAGGTCTTGAGCGGGGCGTCCTGCTCGGTCAGCGCGAACCGGCCGAAGCTGACCCGCCACGCGGTGCGCCCCGGCCGCTCGCCGGGGGCTACGGCCGCGCCCACGTCGTCCGCGTGGGTGGCGTACTCCGAGCTGTAGTGGAAGGCCTGCAGGCCCGCCGGATAGGTGCCGGCCGCCGTAGTCAGCGGCGCGTCCCGGCCGAGCATGGTCATCCGGTGCCGGGTCTCGCCGTTGGCTTCCCGCCATTCGGCCAGCACCTCGCTGACCGGCAGGCCGCGCCGCTGGCGCACACACCACTGGTTGAACTCGTCGTAGCCCCCGGTGATGCCCGCGGCGCGGACCATGGCGCGGAAGGTCTCGATGTCGTCGTTGAGGCAGGCGTGGTTGTACAGCTCCTCGCCGGCCAGGTGGGACAGGACGTCGCGGACCGTCCAGCCCGGGCACCGGGACGGCCGTTCCCAGCCGGCCTCGTCGAGGCCGGAGAAGAAATGGTCAAGCCGCGCCGCTTCCACATCAAAGATGCCGAACGGGTTCAGCCCGGCCAGTGCCGTCGCGTCCATGAGGTGCCTTCCGCGGCGTTCGGTATGCGTTCTCGCAGGCAAGTCAATCATTGCCGGACTGCTGTCCACGGGGACCTCTTCAGGCTGGGCGAGGCGTCGCGAAGAGGTCATTTCGGGCCGGGTTTCCCCCTCGCGGGCCGGTCCGGGAATGAGCCGTGAGCTTGTTCGGGCAAGACCGAACAACTGTCCGACATGAACGATCATTTGTGGCTGCCGGTGGCTAAGCCATCGCGCTGCTGATGAGCGCGGCCTTCATGAGCTACGCGCTCATCGTCATACCTTACCTGCGGTATAAGCCCTTATCGGGTGGGAGCAGCCAGGCTAGCCTGGCACATGTTCGCGCGCCGAATGAGGAGCGGGTGATCGGCGACCCGGACAAATCGCGGCCACGCTCCCCGGACCCAGGTGTGGGTTGATCGTCAACTACAGCGAAGACGGCCCGCGTCGGTCACGGCAGGCGTGCGCTCACTCCATGGTCTACTGGTGCGGGCTACCTTCCACAGGGGGGACAGGTGAGGGAGACGCGCGCAACGCCGCGTCTCTCGCGCTAGATCAGTGACTTTCGGCCACGGGCGACTTAGCCAGTACGATCATCGGCGCGATCGACCTGCCGGTTGGCCTACGGCCAACTGCCTCGACGTGTGCGCCGACCCGGGTACATGTTCGGCGATCCCGGTCGTCGGCTCGACCTAAGTTCAGGCGCAGGCTCAACCGGCAGACCTGTGGCGGTTCCGCACCGTGGTCGGCTAGTGAACGCGCTCGGGCACGCCCTGTCCCGGTTCTAACACCTTCCAGGTGCTGATCTCGGCCATCCAGATCACCCGCAGACTCACCGGGCATCGGCTGGCGCAAACCGAGCGCGGTTTGAGGTGCGCCAGGCCCTGACAAAAAAGCGAACCTGGTCAAAAGGCATCCAATCGTCGGGGCGTCCCCAACAATTCTTGAGGCTCAGCAGTTTGGTGACTAAAACCCTTCTGATTCGAAGCTAGACTAAGAGCATGTACGACCCGACCGTCGCAGGCATGCCTGGACGCGTTGTGTGATCAGGCGGCGGACTCGGAACTCCAAACTAGATGAATCCGACATACTTTATCCATGCACATGTAACGAACAAGTTAGCCAAAGCATGTTTAGCTACCGTTGCCCGTTTAAGTAAAGAAGGGTACTTATGGCCTTCAAGGACGTCGTCCGCCCAATATCCCTCTTGCGCCAGCGGCTACATTTTTCGGGATCTGCCATGTTCTGGGAGGAGAGATACGCGACTGGCGGTACAAGCGGCCCGGGATCCTATGGCAACCTCGCCCTGGGCAAGGCGGACTTCTTGAATTCCTTCGTGGTGAATCATGACGTTCGGTCGGTCATAGAGTTCGGTTGCGGCGACGGAAATCAACTGTCGCTGGCGCAGTATCCTCGCTATATAGGTCTCGACGTGTCCAGGGCGGCAACCGAGAGGTGTAAGCGCCGGTTTGCTCATGACGCAACAAAGAGTTTCTTCCTCTACGATGGAAGTTGCTTCGTTGACCGTACAGGCCTGTTTACAGCTGACGCGGCAATCTCCCTCGACGTAATCTACCATCTCGTAGAAGATGTAGTCTTTGAACAATATATGACCCATCTTTTTGCTGCGGGACAACGCTACGTAATTGTATATTCAACTAACGGTGAAACCCGAGACGATGCACCTCATGTGCTTCACCGAGACTTCTCGATTTGGGTAGAAAGGCACTGTCCTCAATGGCGGCTGACACGTGTAACGCCCGGTCCGGGAGTCGGCGCTCGAAGGGCTGACTTTTTCGTATATGAACGTTGTAAGTAGAGATCTTCCCGAGACGGGACAAGAGGATTTTGGGTAGCTCAACGAAAGTAACGAACGTCACAGGTCGGCATTCATGATCACAAATGCGTGCAGAGTAGTTAAACATGTCTGGACTCACCCCGCGAACAACAGCGCCAAGGGACGGGCCCTGATGCGCGCAGCACGATTCCAGGTTCGGGCCAGAATCTTCAGGAGGCGAACCCTGGCTCGGCTGGGAGACAATTCCTCCGTATGGGCATATTTGCATCGGCCAGGCGCATCCCGAGTGGTGTGGGAATCCGCCTGATTATATTGAGATGATGATGTGGCGGAGGTTTCTGAAGCCCGGAGATCTTTTCCTCGATATTGGGGCCAACATTGGCAGCTACACAATATGGGCTGCGGAGTGCGGGGCAGAAGTTATCTCCCTTGAGCCAGCAGAGGATACCTTCACTCTTCTCGCCGAAAATATCTCGCTTAACCACTATCAGGTTTTCGCGATGCAAGCAGCGGCTGGTGCAGAGTGCGGGTTCGCCGCATTTACAAACGGTCGGGACTGTGTAAATAAATTTGATCCAGCAGGAGTCGTGCAGATCAGAGTGGTCGCGCTAGATTCCGTAATAGGTGACAGAGTTGTGGCAGGAATGAAGGTCGATGTTGAAGGTTTTGAGATCAATGTTTTACTGGATGTAGCCGCGCACTAGCAGAGCAGCGTATTAAATTGATCCAGCTCGAGTGGAATCAACCTCGAAGACGGCAGTTGGAACAGACCGAGCTCCAGTTGCTGAGCTACTAAGAAACTATGGGTACAGAGAATCGTCCCAATTCATGTGGCCTTCTAGCCTATTAAAGACGAGAAATTGGGGTCGGATGTTTTTGCGGCAGCGAGCTGGAGCTCGGAATCCGAGCGAGCGGTAGTCAGACATTGAGTGCGCACGTGAACAGACCTCGCATGGCCTCAGACGGTCTACAGCAGGGACGAAGAGGCAAAGATGGATCAGGGCAGGTGCTCCTTCTTGTCCCATCCCGGGGGCTTGGAGGAGGTATTGAGCGGTACGCAGAAACTCTTCAGTGGGTTTTTGCGCAGCAGGGTTTTGCATGTCAGCGACTCGACCTCAGCAGGCCCGGCGTTCGTGGGCATGTGGCCATGCTGACGGATGGGCGTAGGCTGCTGCGAGGAAGTACCGAGCGCACACGTCTGGTCGTCTGTCACCGGCCATTGTTCCAGTTGCCACAGCCCTTGCACGTGAACCCAATGTCCATGGCATGTCCGTGGTGTGCCACGGCAGCGAAGGATGGGATACACGGCTTCGGCCGCGGCGGAGCCTGGAACGGATGTTGATGCGACGGCCCGACGTACGAGCGGTGGCTGTGACAGTTTCACGCCGGCACTCCTGCACGTGGTTTGCGAGCGTCTGTGTTGCCTCCAGCCCCATCACGACAGTGGTTTGAGATGCTCGTCAGCGCTGGGGGTAAGGAGCACGACCGGAACTCGGGCATCCGGCTTCTTACCGCATTCCCGCTGGCCCGTTGGCGTCAGAAAGGGCTTCCGCAGCTTGTGGAAGCGGTGGCAGCCCTGGGGCGTCCGGACGTCCATCTCACGATTTGTGGTGGGGGTGAGGCACCCTCAGAGCTGCGGCGTCATGTCGCAGACAAGAGTTGGTGCACCGTGCATCAAGATGCTTCTGACCTAGAGCTAGCGCGACTCTTCAGCACTGCGGATCTGTTTGTCCTGGCTACTCGAATGAGATCTGGCAAGGGAGCGTCAGGAGAGGGCTTCGGTTTGGTCCTGCTGGAAGCCCAACTCGCGGGTACTCCGGTGATCGCCCCTGCGTACGGTGGCTGTTCGGATGCCTACGTCCAAGGAGTGACTGGACTCGCCCCGGCAGATGAGACGGCGCAGGCCCTGACCGTGGCTCTTCGTGAGCTGCTGGAGGATCCAGCGCGGTTGGAATGGATGAGCAAGCGTGCACTCGAGTGGGCCCGGGAAACGTTCCGACCAGATTGGTACGCTCAACAGGCTTCCCGAAAACTACTCTAAGGTCGCCTACTGATTCGGCCATGAAGGATCTCAATTCGTGGGGAACGGACGATTGAATCGATGGCGTTTCTAGTGACCTTAGGAAGGCGTAATCACCCAAACCGGCCATTTAGTGTATTGTCGCGCATATCGCATATCCTGAGCAACGGTGGGATTCAAGGATGGACGTTTGGAGGCGAGGGGAAGACCTGCATAGAACTCCCCTTGGCCTGTGACGGATGCCTTGACCGGCTAGGCTACTCAGATAGGATCTGACCATGACCATAACGGCAGGCCAGAGAACAATTCGCGATCGGTTGTATCAAACCTATGCCTCTCAGCATGCTGGCTACGGCCATCGCGAGTCTGTGATCCTGACCTATCGCCGTGATATTCGGCCAGCATTGCCTGCCCCGGATAGAGGCCCTGTGGTTGACCTGGGTTGCGGGCAGGGAGAACTAGTCCGACTGCTCGTCAATGACGGGTACGACGCTCAAGGGATCGACGTCAGCCAGGAGCAGGTGGCCATCGCGCATAAGGCGGGCATAGGTCAGGTTCACCAGGGTGATTACTCTGAGATCCTTCACGAGTGTCGCGAGCGCTACGCTGCGGTTACGGCCACAGACCTGCTTGAACATTTGACAAAGCCGGAGGTTCTGTCCACCTTCGACTGCGTCGCAGCCGCTCTGATGCCGGGGGGTGCGTTTGTGGCGAGAGTGCCTAATGCCGTAAGTCCACTCGCTGGCCATATCCAGTATGGTGACTTTACGCACGAAACGGTATTCACAGCACGAAGCATCCGGCAGATCGCCGCAGCGACAGGGTTTGACTCGGTTATTATACAGCCTTGTCCACCTGTGAAGCATGGAATCATGAGCGCTGGTCGAGCCGTTGTGTGGAAAGCCATCAGTGCGGGTTACCGAATTGCGCTCGCCGCTGAAACTGGAACGTTCAGCGGTCACATCCTGACTCAGAACTTGACGTTCGTAGCATGTAAAAAGATGATGTGATAATCCTCCATGAAAGAGAGAAAACCTTCAGATCGTCGGCTACGCGGACTAAATTACCGTCGAAGGCTGCGTGGTGCGGGCCCAGTTATTAGTGGCCCGCGGTCGCGCCTCCGACTCGGAGTGGAGGTTGGTCTCGCCGATGTGCTCATCAACACGTCAGGTGGCGTTGTCGAGATCGGTGACTATGTTTTCTTTGGGCACGGCGTGATGCTATTGACCGGGACACATGAATTTCGGCAGACTGGTACGGATCGTCAAAGGATCCGCGACGATGCTGATCGTAGCATCACAATAGGAGCCGGTGCGTGGATCGCGAGCCGGGCGGTACTGATAGGTCCTTGCAAGATAGGAATGAATGCTGTCGTGGGATGTGGTTGTGTAGTCGATTTTGATGTACCGGCAGATACACTGGTGCGGACTCGATATGAAACGGTCATGGAAAGCATTAGGTATGTGTAACGGGAGTAGTTCGTCCTAGCGACGGCTTGGCCTGTCGTCTCCACGCACCCGACGATTGCGCGCTCTGCCGTGGGCGTGGCTGTGGCTTCTATGGAACGTCTTTCTGCTGAGGGCGGCCGGTTCTTGGTTCTTCCACCTCAAGACTGACTTTTGCGCGCTCCAAGAACAGCCACTATCATGTGTCCCGCGCGACGTCTCACTCCGGAATCTGCATCTCTATGATTGTAGGCTTGTCTTCCTGATAGTAGTCCAGTCGCAGTTGTTGAGTAGCAACTGTCAAACGGACCAGAGCGAACCCGAAAGATATCAGATAGCCCAGCGAGCTTACTAGTGCCACAGCGAGCAGAGAACGTCCTCCCAAGAGCATCGTGCCGATGAGGGTAATAATGCCGCCGGCTCCCTGAGTGAGGCTAACGAATCCTGGATAGCCGTGTGCCCTCAGAAGGTCGTCAGTCACTGATGCCAAAGCTGCAAATATAGCGCCCACAAGTAGTAGTTCTGCGGGGACTACCGCCCTAGCATACTGATCACCATAGACCAGGGGTATGGCACGCGGAAGTACGATCGCCAGAGGAAGCGAAAGGATGGCAAGAAGATATGTGGAGCGACGCAGTGTAGTCCAAGTGGCCCTAGCCTTTGCCTTACCTTTTAGCGCAGTAACAGTGGGGAGTCCCACCATCCCGAAGGATGCCACGAGGGAAGGCAACGGGCTAGAAGCAGAGACAGCGACACTGTACAGACCGAGTGTGCCCACGGGAACGAGTAGCCCAAGGGCCAGCTGGTCAGCGCTCCGGTTGAGGGCGAGCCCCGAGAAACTGGCCAGGCTGCGCCATCCATAAGACCACACGGAGCGTCGCTCGGTTGATGACAGCGGGCGCGATAGCGGTCGTTTCGTTGCCCGTAGAAGCCATGCCCAAGCAAGAAACGCGCTGCACCATATAGGGAGAAGATACGCAGCACCCGCCTCCGCAGGGGTGAGACGTACCAGAAGGGGGATGGGGATCATTATGAGTGCCGGGACTGCCCCTGGTATCACACGGATCAAATTGAAGCGACGAAAGTCACCCAATCCTTGGACGTAGCATGTGCCATAGAGAGTGATGGTTGCGGCTGGTGCCCAGGTCATGTACTCGAAAGTCAGAATCGCAGCGAGGTGGAGGCGGAAGTGCAGCCACGTGAGGAGCGCTGCGCTGACTACCGTCATTCCGACCGCCTGGCGTGCGGCGATGCGGCGGAACCACCTGCATAGAGCCGAGCGACGCTCGGGCCACCGGGCCACGTGATACGAGCATGAAGACAGGAGCCCGAGGCTACCCACCATGTGAATCAGGGCTGTCCAAAGGATGACTACCGAGACCTGCCCCCGGCCGGTCAGGGCCCAGAGCCCGGGCACTCGCGATCCCAGCGAGTGCGCTGCCGCCAATAATCATCAAGTTGGCGAGCGTGGTCTTGGCCGTGGCCGTGGCCGTGGCCAGCGTCGCACGCGACAGTATGTTCCCGCGTCGATGCTTGGACACGTCGTCAGACGGAGTCGGTCGGGCCCCCCGGTCATGCAGTCGAGTAAGCATCCGCGGCAGGGGGTGATAGCCAGGTTACACGCTCGTCGCGCGGCTTAGCTGCGCTAGACCGCATCCTCCCCCACGCGCCACCCACAGCTAGCCAGAATAGAGGCTGCACAAGCACATCATCTAGGGACTGATGACCCTTGAGGAAGATGACTCCTAGCCCGATTGCCAGCACGGTGAGTGCGTGGGAGGTGCCGTCAAGACGAGTTAGATTGCGGATGAGCGGAGCGAGTGCCGAGAAAAATACGCCCGCATAGAGAATTACCCCTACAATACCGAGTTCCAGCCAGTCTTTGTGAGGCCTCCTTCAGCAGTAATGAACGTTCTTCCGTTCAGGATGTAACCGATGTAGGCGTCTTGGCTGGTCGCGCCATAGAAGGGTTTGGCCCCCACCAGAGTGGCGCCTTGTACAGATGTCCCTGTACCCTGACCCGCGAGCGAGCCTGGATTAGAGGCGAAAACATCAGTGAAAGTCGGCCGAGTTGCGAGCCGGAGGTCAGGAACGAGATGAGCTCGCCTGCGCCGAGTACGGACAGGATGGCTCCCGACCCGACAGCCGCAAGACAACGGCGACCGCCGACCGCCCGTTTGATGTCGTCGCGCGGGGTGACACGTTTGACTCTGGCTTGACAGGAGCAGATGCGAGACGGAGTATAGCCAACGTGACCACACCGGCGACTATCACCGTAAGGTCTGCGCGACGGGCGGCAGCTATGAGACCACCGGCTATGGCTACGCCGAGGATTGCTGAGGATGTCCGTCCGAGTCGGCTAGGCGGGAATTGGGTCAGTGCAATCAATGCAAAGAAGGCGACCATCAATTGTTCTGAAGCCTCTTCTGCGGTGGCGAAGATGGATGGTGCGAGGAATATATTTCCTGTGTTAAAGCTATGGAATCCAACGCTGGGAACGATGGGCTGCAGAAGGGCTGGGGCAGAGGCACTAGGAGAGCGCTTGCTATCGAGCCGATCCCGATGAAGCCGCCTGCCACCGCGATGATACGCAGCATCCTCGTGGCGCACTGATCGTCACTCAGGAGTTCCGCTCCGACATAGAAGAGTGGGACGAAGAAGGCGTATGATGACCAGCCAAGCAGTGCCATTCCTATAGGAATCCTCGGGATGATGGCTTCGATAACACACCAAAGGGTCAAGAGGAAAAGCCAAACTGGCAAGTAGCGTGGAGCTATTTGACTCTCACCCTTGGGACCTGCCGGCGTAAAGAATGTAGATTGCGGCAGTAAGGAAGTACACGACTCCAATCAGGCCACTAGGCAGGCCTGTGAGCTTGCGAACCGCGTCGGTGACCAGCAAGGCCATGTAAAGAAGAACTACCAGCGTGAAGAGGGCGTTGCGCCGGGGTGGAGAGGCCAGGCCGCTGTGAGACATCATTTGTTTCGCCACAATTCTTTGAACGTCGTCGTGTGGTGACGTGAAAGGGATCGATAATCATCTGCGTTGACGATGAAGGGTGAGCGTGGCTTGCTCGTAACCGTCAGCCGTCTCAGCTACGGTAAAATTATCGAGCCTGCTTCGTATCTTGCTGCTCTATTGGGGGCATCGAATGCGGCTCTGAGGAAAGCGGCAGATAGCTCGGCAATGTCCCCAGTAGGGACGACCTCACCGACGCCCTCCACCAAGTCAGGGGCACAACCGACGGCGTCGCTCACCACTGGGACAAGGCCGCATGCCATGCCCTCGTTGACCGTTACTCCCCAAGGTTCTTTCTCGCTGGGCAAGGCGAGAACATCGCCACACGCATACCAGCGAGGTAGATCAGCTTGGTTGACGAACCCGACACATCGGATGGGCAGCTGTGCCTCGAACTGCGGATTCTATCTCGGAGGAGGCCGTCGCCAATAATTAGAAGGCTAACCTTTCCCTCGCATCGTTGGATGGCTTCTACCGCGTCAAGTGGTCGCTTTCGCGGAATCAGCTTTCCTGAGAAAATTACTACTGGCGTTGGGGATCCAGGTCGAGTGATGTGAGGCGCTCCGTGCGTTCGAGCTTTGCCTTCGCCACGGAACGGAAACGCTCATTGTCGACGCTATAAGGTGCCCAGAAAGAAGGAACAGGGCCGTAACGGTTATAAAAGTCGAGGTTGAGGCGCCCGATAGGAAGCGCCCCTGCCGCGCCCTTGACCGTGTATGAAGCCAGCGTATGACGTCCTAGGCGCCGCATGCCGGTCGCGGAGGTCTCAGCATGTGACTCTCCCCTCAGTAGGTACGGTATCTTGAGGAGCGGCACAGGCAGCGGCCGCAATCAGCATTCTCGGATCCGAATGTCCGTGTATGACCACGATGTCTTGTCGTCTCAGCCAGCTGATAAGGTTGATGGCCACCGGACTTTAGTCCTGCGTATCGAGTTCCAGCAGGGTCCATCGGTATCCGCTAAGTAGATCTAGATCCCAGGTAAGTGTTATTCCGAAGTCGGGGTCGTGATGCGGATGCGCCTTTTGCGCTGAAGAAACCCACCTCAAGATCTACTTTGTCCTACGTGAGATCTCTTGGTATAGAGGGCGTCTGGTATTGGATTGCGTGAGTCGCCAAGACGCCTAGGCGGGGACGCCGAGAGAGCTGTTCGGTTCGGTTGAGTTCCCCGTTCCTCGCTTGCCATGGGAGCATTCGTATAGGATTCACCGTTCTTGCTACCTTTCAAAGTGTTCACTCACGCTGATCCGCCGCGAAGCCAGTCTCTCAGCGAGGGCCCCCAAGGAGCCAGTTGAAGTAGGCGTCGGGCTCGAATGGCTCCGTGTCCGGCTTTAGATCTGCCTTGAGGGCGAGTTCGGTTGCGTACCGCAATGAATCCGTGTCGCCGACGGTGAAGCCGCACAAGGCGGGCCCGGCGATCTCCCGGTTTTGCTCTGTGTCCTGGGCGATTACTGGCTGCCCGTTGACCCGGGCTTCAGCCAGCGGAAAGCCGAATGACTCTAGCCCGGGAGGAAAGAAGATGGCCATGCTGCGTGCCCACAAGGGTCTCAGCTCTGCATGGGAGAGCTGGCCGACCAGTTCGATCCGGCGGTTATTGGCGAGGTCTGGCGGTACTTCGGCGGGAGTGGCAGTCACCAGCATCGTGATTGAGGGGTCGATGTATTCATCGGCGGCCTCGATCCAGTCGCGCAGCCTGTCGATCATGTGCTTGTAGGGCGAGAAGATCACGGGGCAGAGAATGACGTGGTCGCGTGGCGTGCCAGGGATCTGAACCGGAGTGCACGGGTTCAGATGCGGGATTATCCTATTCCGCACGCTGGGGAGTATGTGAGCTACGCGTTCGGCCATGGCGGTCGATGGGGTCACGATTACGTCCGAGTGACGCGCGGCCATGCGGACGATTGGAGCCCGCACCCTGGTCTCGGACTTCAGCGTTGGATGCAGTCTGGACCACTCCTCGTCCGTCAGGAAATCCAGCGGGTTTCCCAATCGGGTCCAGCGCTCGCTGCCTGGGGTGAGGAAGCTGAGATTATTGAGTGCGACTCGCCGGCGGTGTGTGGGCTTGACCATCTCGCGGCGGATCAGCCAGGCTGGATCGATCCGCCGGAATGCTCCGATGACGCGGACATCGTCACGACCAGTTCGGGCCAGATACTGATAGAGCTCCACCCTGAACCGCCCGGCGCCACCCACTGTCCCCCCGGCGGCATCAACGAATACGGTCGTACTCATTTGTCCCTCGTTTCATTGGGTCGCTGGAAGGTGAACAGGCGGAGCGCTGAGTGCTCCGTCTCGTCAGCGGAGCGGGGAATCGTGATCAGCCCGGCGCGGGCCGCGGCCGACTTCCACCAGCCGGCGGTATGCCGCTGCCGCGAGATATTCAGGTAGGTCAGGTACCGGCCGAGTCGCGGCCAGCGCTGGCCGGCATTGCGGGCCCATGGCACCCGGGCCGCCAGCCTGGCCAGCCCTTCCAGCCAGCGCACCGGGTGGGTCAGGTCGGGGACGGTACAGAGCATCACCCCACCCGGCCGCAGCACCCGGGCGCATTCGGCGAGCACAACGGCAGGGGAGTCGACGTACTCCAGCACGCTCGACGTGACCACCGCGTCGAAGCGGCCGGCCGGGAAGGGCAGCGTGCGCCACATCGGGTCGAGACGCCGCAGCTCGATAACCCCGCGGGGGTCACTGGCGGCGGCCCGGCTCAGCATGTTCGCGGAGATGTCGCATCCGGTCACGTGCAGGCCGGCTGAGGCCAGGTGCCGGGCCAGGTCGCCGGTACCGCAGCCGAGATCGAGCACCCGGCCGCCCGCGGGGACGTGGTAGCCGACCGCGTCGGCCAGCTTGTTCAGCCGTCCGGTGAGCCGGCCATCCGGCCCGTACTTGGCCTGCCAGCCGCTCGCCTTCGCGTCGAACAGCTGCCTGACCTGGTGAGAATGCCCGGCCTGGGCATGTCCGGCCCGGGACTGCCCGGTCAGCTGTTCAGTCATGGCCGCACCTCCCGCGAGGCCGCGGCCTGGATGGTGGCGCGCATCGTGGCCAGCATGATCTCGGTCGGCATGGCCGGGCCGCCCGCGATCGCCTGCCGGAACGCGACGGCCTCGGCGAGATGCCCCTTGTCCTGGCGGCCTTTCCAGACCGTCTTGCCACCCGCCGCTACGGAGCGGAAGTCGTCGATCACCACCCGGCGGGAGCCGGCCTTGATCTCGATCCACTCCTTGCCGGCCACCGGCGCCGCGCTGCCGTAGGCGATCGCGGCCAGGGACCCGTCCGCGAACCGCAGCGACACCACCGCGTCGTCTCCGTGCTGCGCTCCCGGTGCGCCGCCCCCCGGCAGGCCAGTCACGTCCTCGATCGGCGCTCCCACCAGGGCCTGCGCCGTATCCACGAAATGGCATACCTCGCCGAGCACGCGCCCGCCCTGCCGCGGGTCGTGATACCAGTGCCCGTCAGGAACCGGCCCGGCCGCGACCCGGTACACCACCAGCTTCGGCGCGGTCACGCGGGCCAGGACGGCCTGCGCGGTCAGCACCGCCGGGGACCAGCGGCGGTTGAAGCCGACCGCGAGCTGGCGGCCCGACTCACGCCAGGCCTTCTCCACCATGTCCAGCTCGTCTTCGGTCAGCGCCAGGGGCTTCTCGCACCACACGTGCTGCCCGGCCGCCAGGGCCCGGCGCGGTCAGGTCCGCGTGCGTGTCGTGCGGGGTGGCGATCACCACCGCCTGGACCTGCGGGTCGGCGATGAGCGCAGCCGCGCCCGGCACCGCCTTCTCGAAGCCGTGCCGCTCGGCGGCCCGGCGGGCGGACAGCCCGCTGGCGGAGGCCACGGCGACGAAATGGTCGAACCCGGCGGCGCGGAACGCGGGCAGCAGCGTGCCCGTGGAGAACGCGCCCGCCCCGGCCCAGCCGATCCCGGGGGACGCGTTCACCGGGGCGGGTCCTTCAGCCGGACGGCCCCTCCCGGACCGGGCTCGCCCGGCACCGGCCTGCCCAGCACCGGCCGGCCCGGGATAGGACAGGCGGATAGCCAGGTAAGGCTCGGCCCGCCGCTCGATCAGCTGGTAGGCCGCCTCCGCCCCGGCGATGCCGAACGTGTGCGTGACCAGGTCAGCGACCTGGAGACGGCCGCGGGCCAGCAGGTCGAGGACGGCCTCGAAGTTGCGCCCCTCGGTCCACCGCACCTGGCCCGCGGGGAAGTCCACTCCCCACGCCTCGTACGAGGGTTCGTAGCGGCCCGGGCCGTAGGAGCGCGCGAACCGCACCGAGAGTTCCCGCTCATAGAACGGGGTGCGGTCGAGGTGCAGCCCCACGTCCCCCACGATCACGACCGCGGCCCGGTCCCGGCACAGCGCGGGGACCCGCATCACCGCGTCCGAGGACCGTCCCGCCGCGCACACCAGCACGGCGTCCGCGCCGCGGCCGCGGGACCAGGTGAGTACCTGGTCGGTGGTGGCCTCCCCGGCTTCGTCGAGGGCCAGCACCCCGCTGGCCGACGGCGGCGCGCCGGGCGTGCCCGGCCGGGTCGATCCCGGCCACGTCGCAGCCGGCCGCCATCGCCAGCCTGGCCGCGAGCTGGCCGATCAGGCCGAGCCCGAGGACCACGACCTTGGCCCCCGGGCCGACCTCGGCGATCCGCAGGCCATGCAGGGCGATGGCGGCGATCGTGGCGAACGCCGCGTCCTCGGCGGGCACTCCGTCGGGAACGGGCGCGCACAGCAGCCCGGGCACGGCCTGGAACTCGGCGTGGTTCGCGTTGCCCGCCCCGCCGGTCGCCACCAGCTGTCCCGGCCGGACTCCCGTCACGGCCGCGCCGGCCTCGAGCACGATGCCCGCCGCGGAGTAGCCGAGCGGCAGGTCCTCGGCCAGCCGGCTGCGGACCGTCCGGCGGGTGGCCGCGAAACCCGTCGGTGCGCGCCTTACGGACCACCTGGCGGACCAGGTCGGGCCGGGCCCGGGCCTTGGCCAGCAGGCTGGCCTGGGCCAGCGCGGTCACGGCCCGCTCGGTCCCGGGGGAGATGACCGACGCGACGGTGCGGACCAGGACCTCGGTCGGGCCGGGCACCGGGCGGGGCACGTCGAGTACCTCCACGGCCCGCCCGCCAGCGGCTGCACGATCTGCTTCACCTGGTTCCCCCGATCGGGATTCCGCCGGTCATGGCCACCTGCGCCTGGCCCGCGGGCCCGGGCCCCGGTCCGCTGGTCTGCTGCCAGCTCGTGCTGATCTGCACCGGCAGGATCGCGTCGCACCCGGCATTCCAGGACCGGCGCCTCGACCGTCCGCGCGAAGCCCGTCGGCGACCTGGCCTGTCCCGGCGGCGAGCGTGATGGGGCCGGTCGCGCTGACGATCACCCGGAACTCACCGGCGGGCGTGGTCACCGTGGCGCCGGCACCGGCCAGCCGCAGCTGTGCGCCGGGCGCGAGATGCCAGCGCAGCATGAGCGCGTGCCGCCCGCGCCCGCTCATGTAGTCCTCCACCCGCAGCCCGGCTTCGGTCAGCGATCCAGCGGCGGCGGTGCACCGGCCGGCCGGGCAGGTGCCGGTACCCGTCGTGGGCGGCCTCGATGGTCAGCACGCCGCCGTGCGCGGTACAGGTCGCGACATCCGTGACCCGGGCCCGCCGGGCAGCCCGGAACGCCCCCCACACCTCGGTGGAGTCGGCGCCGTCGATCTCCGACGGTGTTGTGCGCCGCGGTGGACCGCTCGTAGCCGCGGACCGCGCCCGCCGCGTAGGTGGATGTGCCGGTGTCCACGAGCAGCGGCACGCCGTCCACGTGCACCAGGCAGCTGAGTGTGTCCGCGTGGGCGTGGGCGGGCAGTTCCTCCGGGCACGGCGCGCCGACGTCGGCCAGCAGGCGCCAGCCGCCCGCCGCGGCCCGGACCAGGCCGGTGTCGGGCAGGTCACCAGCGGATCCGCCGGCGGCAGCCCGGGCGCGCAGCGCGGCGATGCAGCGCGCGGGAACCGGGTAGCCGTCGTTGAGCAGCGGCACCTCGCCCGTCCGGGGCCAGCACGCAGCCCAGCCAGCGGCGCATCCGGGCGATCGCCTGCAGCAGCTCCGGGGCGGGCGCCTGGCCGGCCGACCCGGAGCAGCTCCGCGACGTCGATCAGGTCGGCCAGCACCTGGCAGTGGTAGGCGGGCGCCCGCTCGTAGTGACCGCCGTCGGGCAGCACCTGCACGGCCAGCTGAGCGGTCAGGGTGTCCAGCGCCGAGCGCAGCAGCCGCTCGTCCCCGAAGAACACCGCGAGCCCGGCGAGCGCCTTGAGGTTCTTGATCAGGTGATTGCCGCCGACATCGAGTCTCCAGGTGCCGCCGCAGGAACCCGGCGTGAGCGGACAAGCTGGACAGGAAGGCGGCCTCGACCGGACTGCCTGCCACCAGGTCACCGTGCAGCCCGCAGAAGGACCAGGCCCGCAGCGCCGCCGGGTAGGGCAGCCAGGCATCGCCCCGCCCCGCCCTGACCTTCGCCTGCCAGGACCGCCACATCGCGGCGAACCTGGCCCGCGCCTCCGCCCGGTCCGGCTCGGAGGCCAGCCGCCAGGCCCAGTCCCAGTAGTGCAGGTGGAAGCGCCAGAGTGCGGGCGCGTCCGGCTGCTCCCAGTCCGCCTGCTCCCAGTCGGCCCGGGTCCAGTGGGCCTCGGCCCAGTCCGCGTCCGACGGGTCGCCGTGGTCACAGCCGGGGTCAGCCGTCTCCGCCAGGCTGGTCAGGCGCCTGGTCATGCCGAGCAGCTCGATGCGCCCCTCACGCAGCAGGCCGAATTCGGGCCAGTTCCGCCACAGCCGGGCGTCGAGCGGCCTGAACCGGTCAGGCCAGCCGACCGCAGCCGCCGGGTCGGGACCGGACATCAGCCACCAGCGGGCCGGGGGGAAGCGGTGCAGGGCCGCGCGCTGCGCCCGCAGCCGTGCCCGATGGGTGACCTGACTGGGCTGCAGGTGGGCCGCCGTGCGCGCCAGCAGCACGAAGTTCGCGTTAGTCACGTATCGGGCTCCCGGCCAGTCCGAGGGCGAGGGCCTCGGCGGCGATGCCGTCGGCGAATGACCGGGGCGCGTACCCCAGGTCCCGGGCCGCGTCCTGGATGTCGAACGCCTTGTCTTCGGCCAGCCGCTGCAGTTGCTCCGCCCGGATCCTCGGCCGGGTGGCGAGCAGCTCGTAGGCGCGCGCGGCCGCGACCAGGGGACTCAGCGGCGCCGGGACGAAACGGGTCCGGCTGCCGACCGCCTGGCCGCAGCTGCGCAGAAGCTCGGCGAAGCTGAGTGGCTCCGGGCCGGCGATGTCGTAGGTGACCTCCGCGGACACCGGCCGCTCGACCGCACTCAGCACGGCGCCGGCCACGTCGTCCACGTGGACGGGCTGCTGGAGGTGGCGGCCGCCGCCCGGTACGGGCAGCACGGGCACCCGGGTCAGCAGCGTGAGCAGCCGGGACAGGTTCCGGTCACCCGGCGCGCCGTAGATCATGGTCGGGCGCAGGATCGTCCACTTCAGGCCGGA